>CAWEZB010000038.1:0-23030 GCA_963813425.1 uncultured Bacteroidota bacterium | reverse complement strand
AATTGGTCTTGGACTGATTTTCATTTCATTATTCCTGCTCGTGGTACTTAGCAACCTTACGAAGTTGCCACTGTTTGGAAAAAATGACCCCATGCTTCAGGAAAGTTTGAATCACCACATTTAATTATTGAAAAAACGATATGATGAGTCTGATTATTTCTCTGGGTGTTATTCTGATTCTGGCGATCCTGTACATGATCTTCAGAGTTAGTAACCTTATAACCATAGCAAAGGGCCCGCGTGATGAAAAAGGTGGCACGGAAAATAAAGTAAATGCTGCCCTATTCATTGTCTTCATGGTTGTGAGCTTTGTCGGATTCTTTTGGTATTCCTTTGCCTACTTCGAAGATTACAATTTACCGGTAGCGTCCGATCACGGAAAATGGACTGATACGCTTTTCTGGATTACGATGGCGGTTACCGTGGTAGCCTTCACGATCATCAGCGTCATTATGTTTGTTTTCATTTACCAATACCAATATCGCGAGGGCCAAAAGGCTAGGTATTATCCTGATAATCATTACCTGGAGCTAGCCTGGACTATTATTCCTGCAATCGTGCTGGCGGTTTTGATCTTCACAGGATTGCGCGCCTGGAACGACATTACCGGCCCGGCTTCGAAAGATGCTGAAGTAGTCGAACTCATCGGCCAGCAATTTGCCTGGACCGCGCGCTACCCTGGCGTGAAAGACCACACACTCGGAAAAAATAACTATAAACTCATCGATGACATAAATGAATTTGGATTGGATCTCACCGACAAAAATTCATTTGATGACTTCAAATCCCTGGAACTTCACCTTCCCGCCAATAAAGAAATCTTGTTAAAGATTCGCGCGAAGGATGTTTTGCACAGCGTCTTCCTGCCGCACTTCCGTGTGAAAATGGATGCGGTACCTGGAATGCCCACTCAGTTCAAGTTTACAGTCACAAAAACGACACAACAAATGCGCGACGAGTTGGGCAACCCGAATTTTAACTACGAGTTAGCATGCGCTGAAATCTGTGGGCGTGGGCACTTCTCTATGAAAATGGCTGTTGTCGTAGAGGACGAAGAATCATACGAAAAATGGAAGGCTTCTCAGGAAGCATGGTTAAAACAAAATCCGGACTATCTTAAGAAGGTACCCGAGGCGTTGAAAGAGGCGGCAATGATCAAATCAGGATTGCAAAAAGATCCAGGATCAACCGTAGCGGAGGCAAATGATTAATAGAATTTAAGATTATCACGACATGGCAACGACTGACATACACACTCATCACGACGTCCACCACCACGATGATCATGACCATGAACATGAACATCATGAAGGAAATTTTTGGACGAGCTACGTTTTCAGCCAGGATCATAAAGTAATTGCGAAGCAGTTCTTGATCACTGGTATTTTCTGGGCCCTGCTCGGTGGTATACTTTCCGTAATCTTCCGACTGCAGCTTGGGTTTCCCGGACGCAAGCCTGGAGTGGCTTAGGCCAGTTTTGGGGCAATGGATAACGCCGGAGGGAAAACTGGACCCAGAATTTTACCTGGCGTTGGTAACGATGCACGGAACGATCATGGTGTTTTTCGTTCTCACCGCTGGATTGAGCGGTACGTTCGCTAACTTCCTAATTCCCTTGCAGATCGGTGCCCGGGATATGGCATCCGGATTTCTAAACATGCTTTCCTACTGGTTCTTCTTTTTGTCTAGTGTGGTCATGTTTACTTCTCTCTTTCTGTCCACCGGGCCTGCCTCGGGCGGCTGGACAATTTATCCACCATTGAGTGCCTTGCCGCAGGCGATTAAAGGATCTGGTGTGGGGATGACCTTGTGGCTTGTAGCCATGGCGTTGTTTATTGTAAGCTCGTTACTGGGCGGTATAAACTACATCACAACGATCATAAACCTGCGTACGAAGGGGATGTCGTTTACAAGAATGCCGCTCACGATTTGGGCGTTTTTCTTTACGGCAATCATTGGAGTACTTTCGTTCCCTGTATTATTTGCAGCGGCATTGTTGCTGATCTTTGATCGGAGCTTCGGAACAAGTTTTTATCTTATCGGATATCTACATTGGCGGTGAAGCATTAGCGCACGACGGCGGTAGCCCGATTTTATTCCAGCATTTGTTCTGGTTCCTTGGTCACCCTGAAGTATATATCGTGTTGCTACCTGCGTTGGGACTTTCCTCTGAGATTATTGCTACCAATTCGCGTAAACCAATCTTTGGATATAAGGCGATGATTGGCTCGATGCTTTTCATCGCAATTCTGTCGTTCATCGTGTGGGCGCACCACATGTTTGTCACAGGTATGAATCCATTCCTGGGTTCAATCTTCATGTTGCTGACGTTGATTATTGCTGTTCCTTCAGCGGTAAAAATATTTAACTATGTGACTACCCTGTGGAAGGGAAACATCCGGTTTACACCAGGGATGTTGTTTTCCATTGGTATGGTGTCTTTCTTCCTAACGGGGGGTATAACAGGTATCTTCCTGGGTAATTCGGCGATTGACATTCAACTCCATGATACCTATTTTGTGGTGGCGCACTTTCACCTGGTAATGGGTAGCGCATCATTCTTCGGCATGCTTGCGGGTATTTATCATTGGTTCCCTAAAATGTTTGGTAGAATGATGAACGGCACCTTGGGGTCCATTCACTTCTGGTTAACATTCGTGGGTGTGTACATGGTATTTTTCCCGATGCACTACATTGGTATTGCGGGTTTCCCAAGAAGATATTATTCATGGACCAACTTCGATACATTTACTGGATTTGCTGACCTGAACATGCTGGTAAGTATCGCTGCCATCATAACACTGGCTGCCCAGTTTATATTCCTTTTTAATTTCTTCTACAGCATCTTCCGCGGTCGCCTGGCTTCAGCCAATCCGTGGGATTCTACGACACTTGAATGGACGACTCCGCGGAACCCAGGTCACGGTAACTGGGTCGGTGAAATTCCGTCGGTATATCGCTGGCCCTACGACTACAGCAAGCCAGGTTCAAAGGAAGACTATATTCCCCAACATATTCCTTACTCTGAAACTCCGGAATCTAACCTGCCAAACGAAAACGAGTTGATCAAACTCGAAACTTCAAATGGCGAAGGAGCAATAATCGTTGAAGGGAACAAGCATTAATATTTACCTGATCCAGGTTAAAGGTTCAAAGCCACAAAGCTTTGAACCTTTATTTTCTACTTACAATTTGGTTCCCTGCATATCCCCTTAAAAATATGCGTTCATTTCGGAGGCTTACGAGATCAACCCTGGTAGCAGTTTACATCCTGATACTTGTTGGTGGCGTTGTGCGTAGCACCGGCTCGGGTATGGGTTGTCCGGATTGGCCAAAATGTTTTGGGAGTTGGATTCCACCTTCGTCCGTTTCGGAATTGCCTTCAAACTACAAGGAGGTATACGCTGCTTACCGTCAAAAAAAGAATATTCGGTTCGCCAAATATCTCAGCACCTTTGGCATGAAGGAAACGGGTGAAAGAATCTTAAACGATCCCAATGTTCTTCATGAGAATGATTTTAATCCCACTAAAACTTGGATTGAATACATCAACAGGGTAATCGGCGTGATCATCGGATTCCTGATTTTTGCCGTACTACTCGTGTCCTGGAAATTCCGAAAAACCCAGGCAAACATTACTATTATTGCGGCCATTGCCTTTTTACTTGTCGGCATACAGGGGTGGATCGGCTCGTTTGTCGTCTCTACCAACTTAACGCCCTGGACCATTACAGTTCACATGTTCCTGGCGCTGGTCATTGTTGCGTTATTAATTTATCTGGTACATCAAAGCAGCTTTGAACGGGAAATAAATTCATCGCTGGGTTTTTGGTGGCTTACGGCCTGTATAGCGGTGTTGTTGGTGCAGATTTTAATGGGAACGCAAGTGCGGGAAGCGATTGACCAGGTAGCTGGCGCGTCGCGCGACACCTGGATTAGTAACCTGGGCTCCGAATTCATAATTCACCGCTCATTCTCGTGGATCGTGCTTATTTTGCATGTTGGATTAATGGTGAGATTGTACAAAACTGAGGGATTAAAATCTTTCGCACTTACCCTAAACCTGCTAATTTTGGGGACAATTTTGACCGGTATGGGTATGGCCTATTTTGCTGTACCAGCGTTTCTACAGCCTGTGCATTTGTTGTTGGCTACCGTGACGTTTGGAATGCAATTCGCGTTTTTGTTGCGGCTTAACCGGAAGACTGAAGTTGCTATATTGAGATGATAGTTGCGAAAATAAATGATTTGACCGGACCGGCATTCGTTGCTGCCAAAGCTCGTGCCTATTGGGAATTATTGAAATTCAGGTTGTCCTTTTTGGTGGCATTCTCCTGTGGCTTTGGATATGTACTCGCATCGCACAGAAGTGAACTGGGCTACATTGGCGATGCTTTTCTTAGGAGGATTTTTATTGTCAGGATCCTCGGTCATCATCAATCAAATCATTGAAAAAGATCTGGACAGGCTCATGGTACGAACCATGAATCGTCCTTTGCCAACCTATCGCGTTTCGGTAAACGAGGCAACTTCAGTTGCTGTATTTTGTCTTCTGGCCGGCGTCTCAATTTTATTGTTTTACACCAACGTTTTAACGACCATCTTATCGGTCGTATCGATGATATTGTATGGTTTTGTCTACACGCCATTAAAGCGAGTAGGGCCAATTGCAGTATTCGTCGGAGCAATACCGGGCGCGCTTCCGCCACTGTTAGGGTGGGTTGCCGCAACGGGCAGCATATCGCATGAAGCACTGATCATTTTTGGTATTCAGTTCATTTGGCAGTTCCCACATTTTTGGGCGATTGCATGGGTGTCGGATGACGATTATAAGAGGGCAGGATTTAAGCTCCTTCCTTCAGGAGGTAAAAAAGATTTGAATACTGCGGTGCAGATTATGATCTACACCATGTTTTTGATCCCGCTGGGATTATTACCCGCGACGTTTGGCATCACTGGACTTAACTCGGCCATTGTTGTCACCGTATGTGGCGTGCTTTTCTTTGCGCAGACGTTTTCCCTGATGAAATCGGGCGACCGGAAATCAGCGTTGAAGATTATGTTTGGATCGTTTTTGTATTTGCCGATTGTACAGATTGCATATTTGTTGGATAAAGTTTGAGGGGGAATTAATTAATTATGGCAACTGAAATAAGGATTGTAGAAGAAGCGAAGAGCCAATTATCGATGCATCCTAAAAAGTTTGCATTGTGGCTCTTTATTGTCACGGTCATCATGATTTTTGCTGCCCTTACGAGTGCATACATTGTTCGGCAGGCGGATGGCAATTGGGTGATATTTGAACTGCCTCGTTTATTTTTGGTTACGACGGCAGTGATCTTGTCCAGCAGTGTCACGATGCATTGGGCCTACCTTTCCGTTAAAAAAGATAATCTGGACGCAGCTAAATTGGCCATCGCGCTCACAACCATATTGGGAATAAGTTTTCTTGTTGGGCAATACCTGGCGTGGGGCGAACTGGTCAAGAATAGCGTCCACCTGGTGGGCAATCCGTCGGGCTCATTTGTCTATGTAATTTCCGGATTGCACGGACTGCACATTGTGGGCGGTGTTGTTTTTTTGATCGTTGTTCTGGTGTCTATATTTCAACTTAAGATTCATTCTAAAAACCTTTTGCGGATAGAAATGTGCGCAACCTATTGGCATTTTTTGGGTGGACTTTGGCTATATTTGTTCGTCTTTTTACTCTTAAACCGATAAATCTAACGCATAATAAAATTATGGCAAGCAGTACGTCAGCAGTCGCTTCAGGAAAAGGTTTGTGGGATGGCGGGACCTCACCAATGGGTGTCAGTTATGGCAAACTCATGATGTGGTTCTTTTTGTTGTCCGATGCATTTACTTTTTCAGCACTACTCATCACTTATGGTTTGGTTCGTTCTTCACATAAGGCCTTTACGGGAAATGTGTCGGATTTTGTTTTTTCTCAAAACTACTGGCCAGTACCTGAAAGAGTTTATGAAGCTGTTCCTTTCTTGCATGGCGTCGAATTGCCGCTGGTATTCGTGGGTATCATGACTTTCATCTTGATCATGAGTAGTGTAACGATGGTGCTAGCTGTTGAGGCAGGGCATCGAATGGATCGAAAGGCAGTTGAGAAATGGATGCTTTGGACGATCCTTGGTGGCATTGCTTTCTTGTCGTGCCAGGCTTGGGAATGGATGCACTTCATACATGGATCAGAAGCGGGTTCTGCTGTTGCAGAAGGAACGACATTTTTTGGGGCCAATCTCGTACACAACCAATATGGCCCTCCGGATTTTGCCGCGTTCTTCTTTTTCATCACAGGCTTTCACGGCTTCCACGTATTCAGCGGTGTCTGTTTGAATTTCTTGATTTATTTTAATACGGTCACAGGACTTTATCAACGCAGAGGTCATTATGAAATGGTAGAGAAAGTTGGGTTATACTGGCACTTTGTGGATTTGGTTTGGGTATTTGTGTTTACCTTCTTTTATTTGGTTTAATAAAAAAATTGATATTTCTAATTGTAAATAAATAGAACATGGATCATCTGGATGAAAATGCGCACGTAACCGTTATTCCTCCTAATAAGGAAAAGATAAAAAAGCTTTGGACAGTAGCGGGGATACTGGGTATTGTAACAGCGGTAGAATTCGTAATTGCTTTTACGATGCCTCACGGCCCAACAAAGACTTTCATCTTCGTTGCTTTGACAATCGTAAAAGCAGGATACATCGTATTGGAGTTTATGCACTTGAAATACGAAGTGAAAGTATTGTTCTGGTCAATTCTAATACCCATGATTTTTGTGGTTTGGATGCTGGTGGCATTTGTATATGAAGGCATGGCGATTTCAACGGTGCGTTAAATTTATTTCCCTACATAATAAAGGCTTAGGTTATGACTTAAGCCTTTTTTTTTATCGTTCAGGTGCAAATGTGATATGAATTTGAAAAAACCAGTGCTGCTTTTCCTCGCCTTGCTTTTTCCGGCTTGCGTTTTTGTCTTCCTGAAATTCTTTGGTAAAAATGAATTTGCAGTACCACCGCTATATACTGATGAGTTTCCGGACGGAATGAAAGAATGTGGGGCATCAATCACGCTTCCCTATCATATTCCAGAGGACGTGAAATCGTCGCTTCTATTTTCTCAGGATAGCCTCATACTCGTTCACTTTGGAGAATTGAGTACGGATTCTGAAAAGCAATTGGAAAGAGTGTCAAATGAGTTCGGAAAAGCAATTAAATTGCAGCTGATCCAAGCTTCGGATTCTGTCAGGCAATTAAAGGAATGTGTTTTTTTCCTGAAGGATCGTTATGATCTCGTAGTGGTGGATCGTACAGGATTAATTCGTGGCCAGTACATTTCCGACGATCGCGAAGAAGTGGACCGGCTGCTTATGGAGTTGGCAATTCTTTTTAAAAAATATTAAGGTGGAAGAGACTTCTTCGATTAAGGTGAGGACAGAAAAGGATCCAGCGCACAAATGGGTTTTACTTATTTCCATCGTAGTACCGGTATTGGTGGCAATTCTTTTTAAAGTTCAGATTAAAGGATACGATTTTTCATTTTTGCCTCCGATTTATGCAACGATTAACGGCATAACGGCCGTGCTATTGATCGTTGCAGTCACAGCAATAAAAAACCAAAAACGACGACTGCATGAAGTCCTTATCAAGGTATGTATGGCCTTGTCGGCGTTGTTTTTGGCGATGTATGTCGCCTATCATATGACGAGCGAACCAACTTCCTTTGGCGGAACCGGCTGGATAAAAAATTTGTATTTTTTCATTCTTATCACGCACATTTTCCTCTCGGTCGGTGTTATTCCTCTGGTGCTTTTTACGTTTTTACGCGCATGGAGAAAGGACTTTAAACGTCATAGGCAATTAGCAAAATTTGCATTTCCGATTTGGCTGTATGTGGCGGTAACAGGCGTGATCGTTTATTTGATGATTAGCCCATATTATACCTAAAGGGAACAACTATGAAACGACGATTGGTGATTATATTGGTCCTGCTGATTACTTCCGTTGACAGTATTTTTGCACAATGCGCGATGTGCAGGTCTACGATCGAGAACAATTACTCAAACGGAGACCCTGGAATTGCAGCAGGCATTAATACGGGAATTTTATATCTCTTGAGCATGCCTTATCTCGCCATAATTGTCATCGGCTATTTGTGGTATAAATCCAGTAAGAATGCAAGCAAAAAATTATCAGACAGCGTTACTGCTAGGTAAATGCCCGCGTTGTCACACGGGAGACATCTTTACACATCCAATTAGCCGAATCTCGAAATTTAACGTGATGAACAAGTCATGTCCCCATTGCGGTATTTTGCTTGAACCTGAGCCTGGATTTTATCAGGGAGCGATGTACGTGGGCTATGCTTTTACGATAACCTTCCTGGTCATCATCGGTGGCTTGTTATACATCCTGGGCAATCCGCCCGATTGGGTTTATATCACGATGACAATAGGTGTAATGGTTCTGTTGGCTCCATTAAATTACAGGTACTCTCGCATTCTTTACCTTTATTTTTTTGGAGGCATCAAATTCAATCCTCACCTGTCGCAACCAAAGTAATTCGTTAACTTTATCAATCATCAATTTTTGATTGACAGTTGAATTCAAAAAAATTAGCGTTCGTTTTTCTTGGCTTGTTTACTGCAGGGATGGTGGCTGTTTACTACGCAGACCAACCGGTCCTACCTCAACGCATCGCTTTAGATGTCTCAAAAAATCTTCAGCGTGAATTACATAGGCTAGACGAACAGGCAGCCATCATACTTTCCCATTTAGAAGATGGAAGAACATGGACACCGCCAACCTCGCCGGCCTATTCCTTTTTTTTGTTTGAATCGTCCCATTTGATTGAATGGTCTAGCAACGATTTTGTGCCCACCGCTGCGTCCGTCGCAGAACCATTTTCCATGAAGTTGTTGAAAGCCGGCAATGGCAATTATCTCGCAAAAAAATGGAAGTTAAAAGACGCTCGTTTTTTGGTGGGCGTTGTGCCGTTAATACGGAATTACTCGATCACCAATGACTACCTGAAGACTGCCTGGAATGAACGCGTTTTTCCATCCTCGAATTTTGATATCCTTGAACCAGACGCCAACCTTGGACTTCCAGTATGCATCGGGGATGACTGCGTCTTTCGTGTTAGTTTCTTGCAAAACGAACTGCCGACACATAGTAGGACGAAGGCCACAGCGGTAGTTTTGATTTCCTTTTCAATCATCGTGCTTATGGTGATCGCCTATCGTTACATTAGAAAAATCCCTTCTCCTGAAATTCAATTAATAGCCTTTTACGCTACCTTCTTAGTTGTTCGATACGGAATGGTTAACCTTAACTTTCCCGCCGACCTGGTTCGTTCCGAGCTCTTTAATCCACAAGTGTTTGCATCTTCACGCCTGAACGTTTCGCTCGGAGATCTCATGTTAAACGAAATTGTAATTTTAATTTTATGCGTACACCTTTTTAGGAATTACAAATCTTTCACCAGTCTTAAGTTTATTTATCGGAAAAATGCTTTGGCGTGGGTTCTTTCAGTTGTGTCTGCATTGTCCGTCTTGTATGCTGTGTTGTTTCCGTTTGTTGTTATTCAGACATTATACAACAACTCGTCCATTATATTGGACCTTTCTCAGTCGTTAAGGTTCGATCAACTTCGTGTGTTCGCCACGATTGCAGTTTTGCTTTCCGGAATATGTTCGTTTTTGTTCTCCCACACTTTTATACGATTATTGATCGCCGATGGTGCCCGGGCCCGCGTTCTGATTACTTTTTTTATCGGTGCTATACTGTTCTCCGTCATCAACATCATAATCCAACAATCCTTTTTATCGTCTTTGCTGCTGGGAGTTGTGTATTTTTTATTGGTTTACTTTTTGAAGTTATACACCAGTCTGCGGCAATTAAGCTTTGCTACGTTCGTCTATCTCTTCGTCGCAATCTTCTTTTTGTCGACGAACGGAGCTTACGCCATTAGTCATTTTGGACACAAGGAAAAAATTGAAAATCAATTTAGATTTGCGTCCAACTTTTTGATTGACAGAGATCCATTTGGAGAGTATTTGTTGCAGGAAACCGCGGAAAAAATTTCACACGATGCTTTTAGTCAGATACGCATTGCCTCTCCAATTTTAAGTCTTGATGCCGTCCGTCAAAAAATCAGGCAGGTGTTTATCCCCAGCTATTTTAATAAGTATGATGTCGAGATCTACATTTTCAATGCAGCAGGCCAACCGTTAGACAACCGTTCGAATGCCACATTTTCTCAGATCATTGGATCGTATGATAACGATTCTTTCCGCACGGCCTATGAAAGTGTATACTTTATCAACAGCCCTTCGAATGACATTACGCAAAAATATCTTGTAAAGATCCCTATGAACCGCATGAACGCCATTGCTGGATATGTGGTGCTTGAGTTTTCTCTGAAAAAAATTATTCCGGAGAGCGTGTACCCGGAACTTCTTGTGGATAATCGGTCGAAGGATTTTTACGGAGCCCCGGATATCAGCTATGCTGTGTACTCGGACACGAGTTTGTTATTCAGTTCAGGAGACTTTAATTATGATCTTACCTTTAAACGCGAGTGGTTGGGCATACCTGCGTTGCATACCGAAGGAATTACGGCGGCTGGATTTGACCACATCGCTTTGGAGGACCAGAATGAAAGAATTGCTGTGGTCTCTTCACCGGAATCGCCGCGCCTTTATACGTTGGCTAATTTTTCTTTTTGGCTGGTGATGGGATTGGCAATAATCCTTATCCAATTATTCTTTCTTGGAATCGAAAATTACTGGCAGGGAGAAAAGTTATTTTTCTCAGCCCGGATCCAATTGTTGCTGAATGCGGCTTTTTTTCTGCCGCTTATCATTGTAAGTATAACAACACTGAACTTGACCAATATTTCCTCGCAGATTCAACTCAACAATGAATATCTTGATAAGGCTGAGTCGTTTGGCACGCAACTTTCCATCTATTTGAATGATTATATCGAGGGAGGAGATGATGCGATAAATTTTGACAACCAGTTAACTGATTTGGCAAACCGTACGAATCTTGACGCTAACGTCTATAATATCTCAGGTGAAATACTAGCATCCAGTCAACCCTTAATTGTGGAAAATTATTTGGTGTCAGGATATATCAATCCTACTGCGCGTCAAGAAATTTTAAAAGGTAAAAACCTTGCTATTCAAAAAGAGAATGTAGGCAGTTTGGAGTACTTTGAATCCTATGCGGCATTGAAGGCCCCGCGTACAGGAAAACTGATTGGTATCTTGGGAATTCCTTTTTTTCAATCGGCATATTCGTTAGAGCAGGTACAGATTTCTGTTCTCGCAAACATTCTCAGCATTTTTGCATTGATTTTTATCGGCCTTGTAATTCTTTCGTACTTCGTTTCACAATGGCTGACGTTCCCACTGAAATTCATCACGCAATCGCTTCGGAGAACGTCGTTGGTCAAAATTAATCAACCACTCATCTGGAATGCAGATGACGAAATTGGGTTGATGGTCAAAGAATATAATCAAATGCTTTTTAAGCTCGGCGAGAGTATGGCGGAATTGGAACATACGCAACGAGAGCGTGCGTGGAGAGAGATCGCGCAGCAGGTGGCGCATGAAATCAAGAATCCGCTTACGCCAATGAAGCTGACGCTACAGCAATTGGAACGCGCTATGAACGGTGGCAACCATACGCCTGAAAAAACAGCGAAAGCTGTTGCGTCGTTGCTGACGCAGGTCGAGACCTTAAATCAAATCGCTTCCTCTTTTAGTTCGTTTGCAAAAATGCCAGAACCAGTAATGAATCCGTTGATGCTGGTTCCATTGTTGAAAAGAATCGTCGATTTGCACATGCATGCGGGGGATTTGATTTTCACGTCAGGGGTCAAAGAAGCTCTTGTCCTTGCGGATGAACAGCTATTGGGCCGCACGTTCTCAAATCTTATTCTCAATGCCTTCCAGTCTGCGCAACCTGGTAAAGCGATGCAAGTGAAGGTTGTTTTGTCGCGGGATGATGGCAACTATATCGTTGCCGTTCAAGACAATGGAAAGGGAATTCAACCTGACGAAGCGGACAGAATATTTTCACCATATTTTACAACCAAACATTCAGGTTCTGGGCTTGGCCTGGCGATCAGCAAACAAGCGATCGAACAGATGAAGGGCAAAATCTGGTTCGAAACTGTGATCGGGAAGGGTTCAACTTTTTTTGTTTCGTTACCCGCGCTGACTACAACGATCGAGCAGGAAGGAAAATAATTCATTTCACGCAAAGGCCGCAAAGGTTGAACCTTGATTCACTTGACTTAAGGATTAACATGATTCAGCAAGGTGCTTCTCGATCATCTGCATAATCAAGACAATCCTCTAATCCTACTAATCAAGGTTCAGACGACATTCGACCTAAAATCTCATTGTAAAAGCCGTCCTAACGTCTGGGTCGGATTCCACAGTAATCGACCCGTTATGCATCTGCATGATTTGCCGTGAAAGACTTAGGCCGATGCCTGAACCTGTTCTCTTGGTGGTATAGAATGGAACAAAAATATGTTCCAACGCTTCTTTAATTATGCCCGGACCGTTATCGATAATTTCAATTTTCACCGCCATTTCATCATAGCTTCCGATAAGCTCAAGTTTTGGATTTTCGGTTTCTGATAACGCTTCTATCGCATTCTTTAGCAGGTTTATTAGTACCTGTTCGATCATTTCAATGTCTGCCTGAATCGTTAAGTATTCTGAACTGCACTCGTAGTGAAAATTGATCGGTGTTTTTTTTAACTCCGTGCGCATCAATTGAGCGACATGATCAATCAAGTCTTTTAGCCTTACCGTTGCCATTTTAGGTTTCGGAAGGGAAGTATATTCCCGGTAGGCATCAATAAATTTGATAAGGCCACGACTGCGATTTTCAATAGTGCTAAGCCCCTCCCTCAAATCGTCGGCGCCTTCTTCCTTTAACTCATAATGAGAATTCCGTTTTTCCATGTCATGATCTAATATTTCCCGCAAGGTTGACGTTAGTGAAGAAATGGGCGTAATGGAGTTCATGATTTCATGGCGTAATACCCTCGTAAGATTTTGCCACGCTTCAAGTTCTTGTTTTTGCAACTCAGGCTGGATGTTTTGTAAGGTGATCAGCTTCACGTCGGTTCCCCGGATTCGAAGTTCTGTGGACTGAATGGTCAGGTAGATTTCATTGGTGCCTTTGTAGAGTTCACTCTTTCCCAATTCCACGCTGTTGATGGCGTGATAAAGCTTGGGGTTGATGTTGATCAGTTCACGAATATTTTTGATACTGGTGATACCCAGGAATCTTTTTGCATTGGCATTCATCAGTTGAACATTACCCTCAGCATCAAAGGATAGAATACCCGTTCGAACCTGCTGAACCACAGAATTCAGATACTGCCAGTGCTCTTCTTTTTCTGACCGTGCTTTTCTAAAGGCTTCGAGAACTTCATTAAAAGCGATGTTCAATTCCTTGAAACTTTTGCCCAAACGGTTATCGGCTGCAAAGCCGGAAATGAAATCCGAATACCTGACCGATTCTAGGAAACGTGTGAGTTTTCTGTTGGTCTGGCTGATGAATTTAAAAATTTCAACTAACTCAGCAATGATAATGATGCCCATGAGCATGGCCGCGAATAACATGTTTGGCCTTGTAATCATATAGATAAACAATGCCATGGTCAGTCCCAGTAAAACCACCCGAATGATTACACGGGCCCGAAAGTCATTAAAGCCTAATTTCAAGATTCAAAGTTCAATGTTTTAAAGTTCTGCGATTCTTGGTTGGAAAACAACTGCGAGCTGTCGGCATACAGCATAAAGCTTAAAGCTTAAAGCTAAGGCGTGCTGTGAGAACGTTTTGATCTTGATTCCATGTGATAGCTATTGGCGATCAAGGGATCTGTTGTCTTCGACGTAAGCTGTAAGCTGACAACTGATTGCTTACGTGAGCAATCAGCTATAGCTTCGGTCTGCAACGATGGTTTCGAATCTGGAAGGATGCACGCCCAAGCTTTTAGCCTTCAGCTTTCCGCTTTAAGCTCACAGCCCATATTTCTCCAACCTCCGATAAAGCGACGATCGCGTAAGTCCTAATTCAGAAGCTGCCTGAGTAATGTTCCCATTATATTTTTTCAGGACCTTGCGGATTAGCAGTTTCTCAACTTCCTCGAGGTTGTATTGATCAAGACTCAGCTGGCCATCCTCTTTTCCCGAAGAAGGGGTAAAGTTGAAATCTTCAGGTTGTAATACATTGGTGCCACTAAGAATAATAGCCCGCTCTAACGCATGTTGCAATTCGCGTATGTTCCCGGGCCAGGGATGTTTGTGCATCCTCGACATTGCCCCTTCGCTGATTTTGGTTACGGGCTTATCATATTTCACAGCATAATGTTTCAGAAAATGATTCGCGAGCAATGGAATATCTTCGAAGCGTTCGCGTAGCGGTGGGATTTCAATCTCGATGGTATTGATCCGGTATAAAAGATCCTGGCGGAAGCGATTTTCTTTCACCATATCATAAAGCGGCATGTTCGTAGCGCAGATCAATCGGATGTCAATCGGAGTATCCTTATTTGAACCGACACGGCTTACCTTTCGATTTTGCAAAACAGTGAGCAATTTGGCTTGCAACGGCATCGATAGATTCCCAATCTCATCCAGAAACAGAGTTCCATGATTCGCCATTTCAAATCGTCCCGCGCGGTCCTCCTTCGCGTCGGTGAATGATCCTTTCTTATGGCCAAACAACTCGCTTTCGAACAACGTCTCGGTGATTGACCCAAGGTCGACGCTGGCAAAATTTTCATTCTTTCTGGAAGAATTCCTGTGGATAGCCCGGGCGATAAGTTCTTTTCCGGTCCCATTTTCTCCCAGGATCAAAACGTTGGCATCTGTCTTGGCCACGCGGTCGATCGTTTGAAATATTTTTTGCATGGCCGAACTCTGTCCGATAATTTCGCTGTATCGATCGTTCAGCGCCTGATTGATCTCGTGATTTTTTATTTTAAGGTTCTCTATTACGTCGCGAGATTCGCGAAGACGCATGGCAGAATAGAGTGTGGCGAGCAGCTTTTCGTTTTCCCAGGGCTTTACTACAAAGTCGGTGGCACCAGCCTTAATTGCCTTCACGGCCATTTGAATATCACCATAAGCCGTGATGAGCACCACCACCGCCGATGGATCGAGTTGAAGAATTCTTTCCAGCCAATAATAACCTTCGCTGCCGCTGCTGACGTCTTTCGTAAAATTCATGTCGAGCAGGATTACATCGTAATCCTCATTGTTCATTAGGCTGGAATGGCTTCCGGATTTTTCTCAATATCTACTTGTGCAGAAGTGCCGTTTGAGGTGCATCTTAGCGGCTTTAAGAAGATCTTCGTTATCGTCAACGATAAGAATTTTTCCACTTTTCTGTTCCATTCAAAAATCGGGTTTTAGGCTTGGTTGTATAAGGTTATCTAAAAGGGTTGTCCGCTAATGGGCAAAGTACATACCGAAAGCACATCACCCTGTCAATTCGTTCAGAAATCAACTTTTGCGCATAATCCGATGCCGTTCGAATGCGGACAACGACGTTCAGATGTGAACTGAATTCTAACCAGATGTAATTCAAATAATCATGAATTGAACGATTCCGTCACTTGGCACACTTGTTGGCATCGAGGGTTACGCTTCGGTATTGCTGCGGCAATAGCATTGTGGACAACCAACAAAAAATAAGACATTGAATGGATAAGCAGTTAAAAAAGAAGAGGTGGACAGTAAAAAAGGTGGCTACGTACGGTGGAATTGCCCTCTTTGTAATCTTTGTAGGCTATCAATTCATTTTTGCAGACCGGCGTTCCAAGCTTAAAATTGAAAAAGATAAAATCACAATCTCTGAAGTGAAACGTGGTGTATTTCAGGAATTCATTCCGCAGACCGGTACAATAGAACCGAGCCGCACGGTGTATCTCGATGCTGTGGAAGGTGGTACGATAAAACAAGTAGTAGCGGAAAGCGGTGCCATGCTAAAAGCTGGTGATGTTGTTTTAGAGCTAAGCAACCTTAACCGGGAATTAGCAGTCTTGACAGCAGGAAGCTGCATTTAAGCGAAAGTATTAACCGTAACCGCGAAACACGCCTGGCTATAACAAGAAATGATCTTGATCAGCGCAGCCAGCTGGCACTGATCGAAAATCATTTGGCAGTTTTGGAACCTCAATTTAGGAGACAGAAGCAACTATTTGAAAAAAAGTTGATCTCTAAGCAAGACTTTGAAAAGACAGAGGCCGACTATAACTATAATCTGGAACGCAGGAAGTTTACCTATGAAGCTTATAGGATTGACTCCCTTGACAGAAAAAGGCAGTTGGAGAGCAACGCTTTATTGGAGGTACGAATGAGCCAAAACTTGCAAGGTGTAAGAAGAATTCTTGATAACCTGGTAATCCGAGCTCCGATCGATGGACAGCTTTCTCGCCCACAATTGGATCCGGGCCAGAGTATTAACCCAGGCCAACGTATGGGTTGGATCGATGTTGTTGGAAGCTATAAAGTAAAAGTGCCGATTGACGAATTGTATTTGCCGCGTATTACCACAGGGTTGCATGCGACAACAACATTCAACAATAAAGATTATGAACTGGAGATTAAGTACATCTATCCTGGTGTAGCAAATGGAAGATTTGAAGTTGATATGAATTTTGTGGGTGATGTACCTCCGGGAATAAGAAGAGGACAGTCTCTTCGACTTACGAATCGAATTAGGCCAATCGTCAGAAGAATTGCTGTTACCAGTTGGCGGATTTTATAAAGATACCGGCGGAAACTGGGTGTATGTATTGGAAGAAGGCGGCCGAGCTGTAAAAAGAGATATCAAACTGGGTCGGAAAAGTGGAGCTGAAAATTTTGAAGTACTCGAAGGGTTACAACCCGGCGACAAAGTGATTACGTCGTCTTACGAGAACTTTGGAACCAACGAGGTTTTGCTGCTGAATTGATATATTGTAACGATCTTCCTTATAAAATCGTCTAAGGCTGTAACTATTGAACATTAAACAAGTACTAATTCAAAACTAAATAAGTCCTTCAACCATCAAATTGTAAATAAACTCACCATGATCAAACTTAAAAACCTTGAAAAAGTCTACACGACAGAAGAAGTAGAGACCACCGCCTTAAACAACATCAACCTTGAAATTAAGGAAGGCGAGTTCGTTGCTATAATGGGTCCGTCTGGTTGCGGAAAGTCAACCTTGTTAAACATACTCGGATTGTTGGATAATCCTTCTGGTGGTGAATATCATTTTGGCGAGCATGAAGTAGCAAAGTACTCTGAACGTCAACGGGCACAACTTCGAAAAGGCTCCATTGGTTTCGTATTCCAAAGTTTTAATCTGATTGACGAACTGACAGTATTTGAAAATGTAGAGCTTCCGTTATTATATATGAAGGTTCCATCAGGTGAAAGAAAAACACGTGTTGAAGAAGTACTGGAACGGATGAATATCATGCACCGTAGAAACCACTTTCCGCAACAATTGTCGGGTGGTCAGCAGCAACGTGTTGCTATATCACGCGCTATCGTAGCGAAACCAAGAGTGATTCTGGCCGATGAGCCCACTGGTAATCTTGACTCTGCCAACGGTGAAGAAGTAATGAAATTGTTATCGCAACTCAACGAAGAAGGAACAACCATCATCATGGTGACTCACTCTCCCTATGATGCTAACTATGCTCACCGTATCATCAACCTGTTTGACGGAAAAGTTGTAACAGAAAACATCAAAGAACAATTCCACATTTAATACACTGATCACATGGTGACATGTGAACTGAACCTTCCTGGCGCTAGACATCAGGAAGGTTTTTTTATGACATCATTTTACGGGTCCATGACATCATTTTACAATCTCGCGCAACATTGAAGTGTAATTTAGAGTCCTAGTTTCTATCTCTAATCACCTCTGTTATGTTCAAAAATTTCCTCCTGATTACCCTTCGAAGTATGATGAAGAACAAGCTCTTCATCTTCATCAATGTGTTCGGTATGGCCATAGCCATTGCGTGTTGTATTGTCGCCTATTTTGCTTACGAATTTGAAGCAACGTTCGATGAAAACCATATCCAAGGTGCGCATATTTATCGGGTTAGCGCCGTACGGGAATTCAACCATGAGACGACGAGATACGGATTTGCGCCGCTACCATTGCGAGGGATTGTGAGCCAAAATTTCAAAGACGTCGATAAGTCTTCACGTTATCATTTTTCCTGGTCTAATTTTAAACGAGAAGCAGATCTTTTTCAATCGAATCTGAGTTACGTCGATCCCGAATTTTTCGAGATGTTTTCTTTCGAGTTTATTAAAGGTGATCCAAAAGCGCTAAGAGATATTAGCAGCGTATTCATCAACGATAAAATGGCCATCCGCCTGTTTGGATCAGCAGATGATGCATTTGGAAAGATCATAACACAAGTCTATGGCAACACGCTAAAAGAAATAAAGATTGCCGGCGTTTTTAAGGAGCAACCCCAGAATTCAAGTTTCCATCCCCGTGAGGCTTTTATGAATTTCGAAAACTGGAAACATGAGTATCGTTCTCTTTCGGATGACAATTGGGCTCAAGAATCAACGCTATTTCTCCAGATAAATGATCCTGGTCGAGTGACCATGATCCACGAACAACTTCAGCCCTATAGTGAAAACAATAATAAAGTACGCGAAGACTTTTTCATCAAAGAGTTTGCGCTCGATCATTTTCCTACGATGGCACGTCGCGACGTGGCCGATGCTGTTCGTTCCTGGACGTGGGCTGCACCACCTTCATCACTGATCATCGGATCGGCGGCCATGGGCATCTTGATTTTACTCGTTGCTTGTTTTAATCTTACCAATACCGCAATTGCAATTTCATCCAGGAGATTAAAAGAGATCGGCATTCGAAAAGTCATGGGTGGAGTGCGAAAACAACTGATTCTGCAGTTTATTGGAGAAACAACATTGATTTGTTTTTTCGCGCTTCTGTTGGGATTATTCTTTGCTGAATTGTTAACAGAAGTATGGAACTTCATGTTTTTCCGCGCGCCTGTCAATCCACATTATCTGGACAATCCCCAATTCCTAACCTTGATACCAGCGATCCTGGTCTTCATTGGCTTGCTCGCCGGAGCATATCCCGCGTTTTATATTAGTAGATTTGAACCCATCAGCATCCTGAAAGGGAAACTAAAATTTGGGGGTACAAATTATTTTACCCGCACGCTGTTGGGCCTCCAGTTTGCCATTTCGCTTATCGCGATCGTATGTGCGATCGCTTTTTTACAAAATGCAAAATATCAGGAAGCATATGATTTGGGATTCGATCCGAAGGGGTCTGTAATTGCCTGGGTGAATAGCAAAGAAGAATTTGACACTTACCGGAATTCATTGCAGGAAAATCCTGAAATAGAATCAATGGCTGGCGCCGCCAGCGGCATATTCTCGAACCGTGTGCATGAGCCTGTAAAACATGAATCGAAGGAAGTAGAGGTAGATATTATCGACGTTGGTGATCACTATTTGAAAACAATGAATCTTGAGTTGCTTGAGGGGAGGGATTTTGTTCAGGATTCAGAAACCGATAAAAAGGAATCGATCATTATTTCTCATAAGATGGCAACCATGTTTGGATGGGAAAAGCCCCTGGGCAAAGAAGTGATTTGGAAGGATTCTGTCAAGCTTTACGTGGTAGGTGTGGTGAAAGATGTTTATACCATGGGATTGTGGAATCCGCTAGAGCCGTTAATGATCCGATACATCGGGCCTGAAAGATATAGCCAGATCGTGGTGAACACAAATACATCCGATGTTCCGGCGTTGAATAAATACATGGAAGCAAAATGGAAAGAAATATTTCCAAACAGACTCTATAATGGCTTTAGGTTAGGGGAGGTCACTGACAGAGCCGAGGTTGTAAATGGACATATGGTAAAAATGTATGGCTTTTTGGGAGTCATTGCCTTGATGCTTTCGACTACCGGGTTATTTACACTCGTCTCGCTTAACATCATTCGTCGCACAAAGGAAATCGGAGTGCGAAAAGTTTTGGGTGCTTCCGTGACCAATATCACGCGAATCATCAACACAGAATTTTTTGTCATACTTACCCTTGCCTCGATTGTTGGTTCGATGCTGAGTTATTTTGCTGCTGACCTTTTAATGGCTCGCATTTGGCGATATTATCAAACGGCGACGACGCAAACATTCATTGTATCGATCACAATCATGTTTGTTATTTCCGCTGCGGTCATCAGTTACAAGGTGTTTACAGCAGCTTCCTTGAACCCAGTCAATACTTTGCGCGATGAATAACACATGACGACGCTTTCTGTAAATGAACCAGACCAATGCACAGAACCAGCGTGGCTATTGACTGGGGAAGGAGTATTAACATTATTTTTACAGGTCTGTGACATTATTTTACATCCAGGTGAAACCCTGGAGCGACATTTAGAGTCTTAGTCCTATCCCTAATCACATTTGTATGCTCAAAAATTTCCTTCTTATTACGCTCCGAAATATGATGAAGAACAAACTCTTCATCTTCATCAATATATTCGGTATGGCTGTTGCAATTGCTTGCTGTATAGTCGCCTATTTTGCTTACGAATATGAGTCGACTTTTGATGGAAACCATGCGAATGGCGCACAGATTTACAGGGTTAGTTCCGTACGAGAATTCGACCATCAGACGACGAGATACGGATATGGCCCGATGCCATTGCGCGGCATTGTGAGTCAAAATTTCAAAGACGTCGACAAGTCTTCCCGTTATCATTTTTCCTGGTCTAATTTTAAACGGGAGGCTGATCTTTTTCAATCTAACCTGAGTTATGTCGATCCCGAATTTTTCGAGATGTTTTCTTTCGAGTTCATTAAAGGTGATCCAAAAGCTTTGAAGGATGTTAGCAGCGTAGTAATCAACGATAAAATGGCCATTCGGCTGTTTGGATCAGCAGAGGAAGCATTTGGAAAGACGATAACACAGGTCTATGGCAAGACATCTAAAGGAAATAAAAATTGCAGGCGTTTTTAAGGAACAACCTCAGAATTCAAGTTTCTATCCCCGCGAAGCTTTTATGAATTTCGAAAACTGCAAGGACGAACATACTTCTGCAACAGACGATGACTGGACACAGGAGTCAACTCTTTTTCTCCAGATAAACGATCCGGGCAGAGTGAGTGAGGTGCACCGGCAACTTCAGCCCTATATCGAAAACAATAACAAAGTGCGCGAGGATTTTATCATGAAAGAATTAGCGCTCGATCATTTTCCTACTATGGCGCTGCACGATCGTGCAGGTTTTGTGCGCTCCTGGACGTGGGACGCACCTCCACCTGCTGCAATCATCGGATCTTGTACCATGGGCATCCTGATATTACTCATCGCCTGTTTTAATCTCACCAATACTGCGATTGCAATTTCGTCAAGAAGATTAAAAGAGATTGGCATTCGAAAGGTGATGGGTGGACTGCGGAAACAATTGATCGTCCAATTTATCGGAGAAACAACATTGATTTGTTTTTTCTCGCTCCTCCTTGGATTATTCTTCGCTGAATTCCTGACCGAGGGCTGGAACGCCATGTGGCCCTATATGCGTGTCAATCCACACTATCTGGACAATCCTCAATTCCTGACATTCGTGGCGGCGATATTGGTATTCACTGGCTTGCTGGCCGGCGGATATCCGGCTTTTTATATCAGCAATTTTGAACCGATCAGTATCCTGAAAGGAAAAATGAAATTTGGAGGCACAAATTATTTTACGCGCACACTTCTGGGGCTTCAGTTTGCTATCTCGCTCATTGCCATTGTAAGCGCCATTGCTTTTTTACAAAACGCAAAGTACCAGCGCGAATATGACCTTGGGTTCGACGCGAAAGGTTCTGTGATTGCCTGGGTCGAGGGCCAGGAAGAATTTGAAACGTATCGCAATTCTTTGCAAGGTAATCCTGAAATAATATCAATGGCTGGCGCTGCCAGCGGCATTTTCTCCAACCGTGCACACGAGCCGGTAAAGTATCAGTCGAAGGAAGTAGAAGTAGATATCATCGACGTTGGTGATCATTATTTGAAAACCATGGATCTGGCATTGCTTGAAGGACGGGATTTTGTGCAAGATTCGGAGACTGACAAGAAAGAGTCGATCATTATATCTCAGAAGATGGCGACGATGTTCGGATGGGAAAAACCCTTAGGTAAAGAGGTCATTTGGAAGGATTCTCTAAAGCTCTACGTAGTAGGCGTTGTAAAGGATGTTCATACGATGGGCCTGTGGCGGGCTCTTGAGCCAATGATGATCCGATACGTCGGCCCTGAAAAATATAGCCAGATCGTTGTAAATACAAAGCACGCCAGTGTTCCTACCTTGAATAAATACATGGAAGGAAAATGGAAAGAGATATTTCCGAACAGCCTTTACAATGGTTATATGTTTGTGGAGAGCACTAAAGAAGCAGATGACGTACACGTAAACATCAAAAATGTACACTTTTTCTGGGAGCCATTGCCCTGATGCTGTCTGCGACAGGACTTTTTACCCTGGTGTCGCTTAACATCATCCGACGAACAAAGGAGATCGGCGTGCGGAAAGTGTTGGGTGCTTCGGTTGTCAATATTACCCGAATCGTCAACACCGAATTTGTTATCATCCTTTTCCTCGCATCCATGTTGGGTCGACGGTGAGCTATTCGCCGTCGATTTTGAATGGGTAGCATCTGGAAGTATTATCAGTCGATAACCCTAACATTCATTGTGTCGATCGCGATGGTCTTTATTGTTTCCGCGGTTATCGGATACAAAGTCTTTACTGTTGCCTCGATGAATCCAGTGAATACATTGCGTGATGAATAACAAGGCAATAATTTTATGCTGGATGATGTCGAGTCGACTTTAACAATGTAACTACTCAACTGCGCCGGCGTCAAGCGACGATCGAGAACGATAACTTTTTTCCTCCTTACAACTATGTTTAGAAACTA
>CAWEZB010000037.1:0-18282 GCA_963813425.1 uncultured Bacteroidota bacterium | reverse complement strand
ACCCTGCGTATAGATCCCTTTATTTTTACACACCACCCACTGCCAAACGTCGAGGCCCAATGCTATAATATCGCCGGTCATATACATCCTGGCGTAAACCTCCACGGAAAAGGAAAGCAATCCATTACCTTACCTTGCTTTTATTTTGGAGCATGCTCGGGATTGCTGCCAGCCTTTGGATGTTTACAGGACTTGCCAATCCGACCCCAAAAGGAGGATAAAGTGTTTGTTATTGTCGATGATAAAATTGTGGAGGTTAATGGATGAATGTACACGTAATCGAGGATCCGACGCGCGGTACGCTTACCGATAAGCCAACCAAAACCAAACTATGAAATTCACCCTGTCATTTTTTTTCAGCTAGTTCGTCATTTCATCTTTCGCACAGGATACCACCCGCCTTTCATTGCTTTTTGCCGGTGATATCATGGGCCATGACTCCCAAATTGCTTCTGCCCATGACAAGGTTAAAAATACGTACGATTATTCATCGTGTTTTAAGTTTGTGAAACCGTATGTCGATTCCGTTGACCTGGCAATTGGCAATCTGGAGCTGACATTGGCAGGACCGCCTTATAAAGGCTACCCTCAATTTGGCTCTCCCGATGAGCTTGGTGTCACGCTAAAAGACATAGGATTTGATGTATTGGTCACCGCCAATAACCACTGCGTTGACCGTGGTCGCAAGGGGTTGGAACGGACCATTATGATGCTCGACAGTTTTAAGATCGCCCACACAGGAACCTTTGCGGATTCTGTTGCGCGGGTGAACGAATCACCACTGATCGTTGAAAAAAATGGTTTCAAACTTGCCATCCTGAACTACACCTATGGTACCAATGGAATACCAGTGACGAAGCCGAACATTGTGAATCATCTTGATACGGCTATCATGCGAAAGGATCTGTTGGAGGCGAAGGAAGCAAGACCCGATGTGATCATTGTTTTTACGCATTGGGGAGGGGAATACCAAAGCCTTCCTGCTAAAAGAGAAAAAGACCTCACGGAGTTTTGTTTTAAGCACGGAGCGCAGATGGTTATCGGAGCACATCCTCACGTGCTGCAGCCTATGGAATGGAGAAAAGACAAAAATCAATTCGTAGCTTATTCGTTAGGCAATTATATTTCGGGACAACGTAAGCGGTATACGGACGGCGGCGCCATGGCATACCTTGAACTTCAAAAAATAAATGTTACACCCGATAGCGCTGTGACTACCATTGACAGTGCCGGTTATTATTTGGGTTGGGTATATCGAACGACGGACGCTAATAAGGATTACTATCTTTTACCCGTTCCTCAGGTTGAGAAAGAAAGCTGGAAGTACATTAAGGACGCGGAATCCAACGCGGCTTTCAAAGTTTTTGTAGAAGACTCCAGGTTGTTGTTTAAAAAGTTTAATAAAAATGTTTGGTGAAATGACGAGGCTGCCGAGGCAAGGTTTCACAACGATTCAGGCTTCGTCAAAGTAATAGCTATCCTTGTCTTTTGCTTGAGGCGTAATCAAATTCAGGTATTACTATGTCCTTTTTATTCAAGATATAAACCGCGGCAATTCCTAAGATGCCTCCGATGATGGTGTGTACCTCTATAACTTCTCCTAAAAAAATCCAGGAACCCAGCGCGGCTGAAAAAGGAACCATGAAGATAAAGCTGCTCGCTTTACTTGCTCCAATTTTCGACGTGGCAACGAAATAAAAGGTGGTTGCAAGTGATGTTGTAATGGTAGCGCTGAAAAACAGGTTGCCCGAAACGTAATATCACCGTTGCTAACCGTAGTGACCACTGGATCAATTCCGCTGAAGAGGACCATTATACAAGTACCCAATCCATACATCCAAAAACTAAACGATAGCGATGAACCGTAACGTGTAGCCTTGGCGGTGAAGCGGCTCAAAAAAGCCCAGGCGAAAGCTACAGAAAATAGAAAGGTTTCCAGCTTTGAATATTTCACCAGCTTCTGTGACCAGCTTTAACAATACGATGCCAGCGAGCAGCCCCAGTATTAGACCATAAGCCTACATTTCGTGAGGGTTTTCTTCGTGCGATCGCCAATGTGACCGCGTATGTTATAATCGGATTTAAAACGGTAACAAGAACCCCACCGGCGCCGGCTTTTCCCATGGTGAGGCCCTTAAAAAAAAGATAGGTGTAAACCGCTATCAGCAGCGAAGCCATGAGGAGATCGAAAAACCCTTTGCTGTTAATCAATAACTTTTCCCTTAAAAATAAACAGGATGAACAGGAGAGAAATAAAAGTCACAGCAAATCTCAAAAATGAGATGGTCAAGGGGTCGCCATAGAATGAAAGGATTCTTCCTGACGTCCAGCTAAATCCCCAGCAGGTCATGCTCAACATCATTCCCACTAAAAATAGTTTATCTTCAGCGCTGCGATCTCCCATACCAATTACTTACGCATAGACGTTTAAAAATTGCAAAATGCTGGTCGAGGATGGTTGTATTCACCTACTC
Source organism: uncultured Bacteroidota bacterium (assembly GCA_963813425.1). Lineage (GTDB taxonomy): Bacteria > Bacteroidota > Bacteroidia > Cytophagales > Cyclobacteriaceae > Chryseolinea. The sequence goes on along the minus strand of CAWEZB010000037.1, from coordinate 15,808 downwards.
TTAATCACCTCGCGTAATTGTACTCGTTACTTTCTCTTCCTCCGCTTCTTTTTTGCTGGCCACCGCCTTGTCCGGAATTAAAGATAACGCCGATAGAAAATTCCAATCCTGTCAAGTCAATTTTCGCGTCTGCATACTCCACCTGCCTGGTTTCGAGCGTTGTCATTTCCCCCGCTTAACTTCCCTCAATGGAAACTTCGAATCGCCCATCAGATAATTCGTTTCAATCGAAATGCCAACCTGTTGGGTTACGTACACGGTGAGTTCTAGCACCGGCATGATATCCCCAGCCGGGCTTATTCTCATATGTGAGATCGCTGTTAGCAACTTCCCATCCCTCATATTTCCGGATAGCCCTATCGAAGTTTCCGTAATTTATTTTCTGTCCGAAACCATAAAATCCAAAAACACCCACCCTTGATATCAAATTCAACAGTGGATCCCTTGAACTGGAAAACAATTTCTGCAGGAACAAGAATCGTAAAGTTGGGGCCGACCAACGGGATCTTTGGTTTCAAACGGAAGGTCCTTCACATTTAGTCCAGACATGCGATAGAGTGACGCGCCTGTCTCGAGTGCGAGGAAGCGATTAAGATCAACCCCGAGTCCACGAATTGAAAACGGGCTGATGGGTGTTGAGAAGTATCCATTCTTGGGATAAAATACGAAAATGATAACTCCGAACTCCTGCGCATTTGCAGTATGTGCTTGATCGCGAAAATCAAGAAGAGAGAAAATCCAAGATTGATGGACTTTCGGCGTGGTTGGTATTGGTTCTTGCTCATCATGCCGAGATAACGCGTGCTGATAATAAATAACCTTTCAGCTCCGATAAAAAGTTTTCGATATCTTTTTTATAAAGATCGCCGAACACCGACAAGCGGAATGTTGCTTCCTTAGCTCCTTTGCCTGGATATATCGTATATCCCCTTTGAAACAGATAGTCGTGCATGGCATCGAAATTATAAGTTGATCCGGAAGGTTCCTTTATAGCCAGCAAGATCTTGGATTGATACGGGTCAGGAAGCAAAAATTCAAAGCCTAATTTTTTGAGCCCTGCGCAGAGTGTCTTCCAATTTTCCTCATACCGGTTCCAGCGGTTAGATTCCCCTTCAGCAAAATATTCATCGATTGCTTGACGCAAGTGCATAGGCGACCTGAACCGGAGGTGTAAATTGCATTTGTCCTGTTTTTTCGAATCCAACGTACTGGCTGTATAAATCGAAGTAAAAGGACCGCTTGTGATTTTTGATTTCTTCCAGTAATTGTTTTTTAAAAATAACGAATACCATTCCCGGCATTCCCTGAATGCATTTGTTAGAGGAAGAAATGAGGTATCCAGCGTCCCATTTTTTAATATCGATCGGGATGCCAGCATAAGAACTCATGCAATCTACAATCACTTCAACGCCGTACTTTCTTGACAGATCACAAATTTCCTGAACCGGGTTCAACATTCCTGTTGTGGTTTCATGGTGCACAACTGCCAGGTGACTGACATCCTTATTTTCCTTCAACAATTTTTCAATATGATTTACATCAGGATAATCACCGTAAGCAAGTTTGTATAACACCACTTCGATACCGAAAGTAGAAGCGATATTGGCCATCCGTGCACCATAGGCACCGTTGTCGACGACAAGTATTTTTTTTCCTTTTGGAACGGCAGACGTGATCGCAGCTTCAAGACCTCCGGTGCCACTTGCAGTAAAAATGGCGGCGATATAATCATCTCCGCCATGAACCACCTTTACGAGATCTTCTTTAATAGTATCCAGGAGTTTTCCAAACTCTTTTTCACGCGGACAAATATCTTCAACCACCATGGCTTGCTTTACGCTGTCCGTAGTCGTAGCAGGTCCTGGGTTCAATAAAATCTTTCTTGTTACTTGCTTCATCCTAGGTGCGTAAGTTTAACCAGACCCAATAGATTTTCAGCACTGAAAAAGTTTTAAAAATGAGAATTGCAATGCATATCAATAAATAAACGGTCACGACGCCAAACAATACTCTGCATAGGTAAATCCCGGGATATATAAAAGAAGTAAAAGTACCGGTGTTAACACATCGGTGCTGCGTTCAACGCCATCGATCAAATGTCCATGCATGAGTCTGCCGATGTAAAGACTGCAGTACAACGTAAGCAAAACAAATAATTGAAAACCGGTGAAAAAAGGCATTGCCAAGATACCAACTACCGTCGACAAAAATATGAATATCCAAAATCCTGATTTGACATCAGGTGTACGTTTCCACGTTTTATAGAAATGTAATCAAAGCCCCAAGAGATGACAAAATCATAAGTTCCTTCAATGATTGAGTAGTCCTCAAAAATTGGATAGGTGAAGAATGCCGTAAACAGGTCCAAATGCTGAAAGCGCGATCAGCAACGCAGAAAGCAAAACTCCTTCTAACGATCCGACAGGTTCAAACGTTAGCCATCCGGTTTTAAACTGCTCGTAGAAGACCGCCATGTGTGCCCAATAGGAGATAACCATCACCCCTACGACAACGGGTTTGTGTGTGACACCAAATACAACAATCATCGTGAACATCACGACGCCATTGTTAAAAGCATCCAGGTAGTGATCGCAAAACTCTCCCAGAGCAGAACCTGTCCCCGTGCGTTTTGCCTGCATTCCATCGAGGTGGTCGCCAATGAGATAAAGCAATTAATCCGCGGCAATAAACACAGGTGTAGCTTGCCCAAAAATTGCGGATTCAGTGCGAGGTACAACCGATGTAAACAATACCATTCGAGATGAACGTGATGATATTCGCAGGAATTGCCCATGGAACAATCTGATCAAGGGAGTAATGACCCATTCGTTTAAAAGGGGGTGTAAGCAGAGAGTAATCGTTGCACCGGTATTGATATGGTCTCATAGTTGTAAAGAATGAGGCAGGTAAAAAATGATCTGTTAAGCGTTGATCACGAACTCTTCACACCGCAAAAAAAGTAAATAAAAATTTAAAATGAGACGGATTGCGGCCGTTATTTTATGGGAACATGAACAAAATATTATGATAAGATTGTATTTTTGGCCGCCTTTTTAAAAGGACATTTTCTACTATGAAGAAAACAACGACAGCTAAAGTCAATGGTCAATGCGCCAGAAATGGCATTTCTAATGGAAGCGCACAATGGACTGTCGGCCAAAATTGTCGAAGAAGCAGGATTCAAAGGAATATGGGGAAGCGGACTTTCCATTTCCGCGGCGCTTGGTGTAAGGGATAACAATGAAGCTTCGTGGACGCAGGTACTGGATGTGCTGGAATTTATGAGCGATGCCACCACCATTCCCATTCTTGCTGGATGGTGATACCGGCTACGGCAACTTTAACAACATGCGACGGCTCGTTAAAAAACTGGAGCAGCGTGACATTGCCGCAGTTTGCATTGAAGATAAACTTTTCCCAAAAACGAACTCTTTCATCGGTGGCGAAAATCAACCATTGGCCGACGTCGACGAATTCAGCGGAAAAATCAAAGCTGCAAAGGACACGCAACTGGATCCGCGACTTTATGGTTGTTGCGCAGATTGGAAGCATTTATCGCTGGCTGGGGTTTGGACGAAGCGCTGCGCAGAGCCGATGCTTATCACAAAGCAGGTGCTGATGCTATTCTTTGTCATAGCAAGAAAGCGGATTCATCCGATATTGATGCGTTCATGAAAGAATGGGGTAATCGTTGTCCTGTGATCATTGTACCCACAAAATACTATTCCGTTCCCACCGATCATTTTAGAAAAGATGGTATCAGCACCATCATTTGGGCAAACCATAACATGCGATCGTCTATCAAAGTGATGCAGGAAACTTCTGCAAGAATATTTAAGGAGCAATCACTGATCAACGTTGAAAGCAAAGTTGTAACTGTAAACGAAATTTTCCGCCTGCAGGGTGCCGATGAGCTGGAAGCTGCTGAAGATAAATACTTGCCAACAACCGGAAAAAAAGTAAATGCATCGTGCTAGCGGCAAGTCAGGGTTCCCTTGGTGACCTGACGAAAGAAACTCCGAAAACATTGCTTGGAAGTTAATGGCAAATCATTGCTCAACACCAGGTGGATGAATTCAACCAGCTTGGAATTAAAGATGTTACAGTCGTGCGCGGTTTCAAAAAAGAGAAAGTAAAACTTAGCAACATAAAAACCGTAGACAATGACGATTTTGCGACCACAAAGGAACTTTATTCCTTGTTCCTGGCGAAAGATCAGATTCAAGGAAAATACATTGATCAGCTACGGCGATATCATTTTCAAACGTTATGTATTGCATGAACTACTGAACGATCAAAATAACATTACCCTTGTAGTTGATGCCGACTGTGATGAAAATGGACGGACAAGGATTTTGTCTCGGCCTCTGAAAAATATGATCGTACGAACTACCTGGGAACTTCGGTATTCAAAAAAATGGGATCAGACCTTGACCAGAAAGGAAATTTTCGGTGAATTTATTGGATTGTGGAAAGTGAATAAAACCGGCGCTGACTCAAGTAGTGAAAGCGTTGGAAAAACTGAGCAAGTCTCCCGACTTTAAATCGATGACATGTACAGATCTCTTCAATGAGGTGGCAAAAGAACATACCATCGCCGTAAAATACATCAGTGGGGCATGGCTGGATGTAGATACGTTGGTTGACTTTCAAAATGCAGGAAAACTTCGTCTATAATTTCTAATTTTTGAGATGATAAACACAACAACATTTGGGGATGAATTGAAGGCGATGGGCTTTGATTTCTATTCCGGAGTTCCTTGCTCTTTTTTGAAATCGCTGATCAATTATGCGATCAACGAATGTGATTACGTAATGGCCGCCAATGAAGGTGATGCCGTTGCGATTGCGTCGGGTGCAAAGCTGGGAGGAAAGAAGTCCGTAGTGCTGATGCAAAATTCAGGACTTACCAATGCAACCTCACCATTAACCTCACTGAACTATACTTTCAAACTTCCTGTCTTGGGTTTGTAAGCCTTCGCGGCGAACCGGGTCTAAAAGATGAGCCTCAGCATGAATTGATGGGGCAGATCACCGAAAAGATGCTGGCCCTCATGGAAGTAAAATGGGCTTACCTTCCGGAAGATGAGAAGGAAGTCAGCTAAACAACTGAAGGAAGCGAATGAGCACATTGAAGCAGGACGTACATTTTTCTTTGTCGTCAAGAAAGGAACGTTTGGAGATGTTAAACTAAATCCTCAGGCATTAAAACAAGCTTCCAATAACAAGCTTAAAAAATCCGCTGCTAAACAAGCCTTCCGATTCGGACAGAAGCATTAAAGCATTTCCGACCTTGCCGATAAAGATACCATCCTTTTAGCCACCACAGGTAAAACCGGCCGCGAACTTTTTGAAGTAGAGGACAAACCCAATAATCTATATATGGTTGGTTCGATGGGATGTATAAGTTCCCTTGGGCTTAGGCCTTGCGTTGGCGACGACCTGACAAAAAAGTTATTGCCATTGACGGTGACGGATCAGCATTGATGCGCATGGGTTCCTTTGCAACGAATGCCTACTATCAACCCAAGAATCTGCTTCACATCCTGCTGGACAACAATGCGCATGACTCTACGGGTGGACAGGCCACTGTGTCGCATATTGTGGATTTTGCGGCGATGGCGGCATCGGTAAGTTATCCGGTAGCGCTAAAAGTCAATTCACTTGACGAACTCGAGGAAGCCATCAAGCAATGGAAAAAAGATGGTGAGCTTACATTCATACACCTGAAAATATCACAAGGTTCACCGCCGGAGCTTGGAAGGCCGACAGTAAAACCATTTGAAGTAAAAGACCGGCTGTTGAAATTCATCGGTTAGATGACAAGTTACCACGGCCGTGATACTGGCCGCTGGAATTGGTACACGTCTAAAAGATCATACAGAGGCCCAGCCGAAAGGTTTTTTGGAAGTTGATGGAATTCGCTGATCGAACGGTCAATCGAAAACCTGATGCGTGCAGGTATTTCCAGAGATCATAATTGGTACGGGCTATCTTCACGAGCATTTTGATCGACTCAAACGAAAAATTTCCAGTGACAACTGCAGAAATGTCGACTACGCACCACGGGAAGTATGTACACCCTTTACGTTGTGCGGCAACTTGATAAAGGAGCCTTTTCTTCTATTGGAAAGCGATTTGCTCTACGATCCTGTGGCGCTGAAATATCGTTCAGGATAATCCATCTGGAAGATATAATACTGGCCAGCGGTGCGACGCAATCCGGCGATGAAGTCTACATTCAGGCTTCGGCAGGAAAGCAATCTGCAACACATGAGCAAAGACCGTAAGCTGCTAGCGCATATCAGTGGCGAACTCGTTGGAATATACTAAATTGTCACCGTCAACGTTGAAAAGATGGTGTCTTTTTCAGAGACACATTTTAACAATGGCAACCGAATGATGAATTACGAAGATGCGTTGGTCGGTGCATCGGCAGAACATCGATCATGTTAAAAGTTATTGATGACCTGGCCTGGTGCGAAATCGATGATGAGAATCATTTGAAGCGTGCACTAACTCTGGTTTATCCTAAGATAAAGAAAGCGATGTCACATACCATGGTTGATTTCAAGAACGATCATAATTTTCATGTCGCACACACAATAACGTACGATTCCGCATGAAGCAAAGACTCATTCTTCTTTTCTCCGGATTTGTAGCCTGGACACTTATTCTTTCTCTTGGCGCGGGCTTGTTCATGTTATATCAAAGCAGTTTATCAATGAACTTATCCATACCGTGATATGATTTTGGTCTTTGTTCACGGTATACGAATGGATTTTTCTATGGCAGGATACTTTTCGTTGCTGCCAGGATTACTGTTTGCCGTTGGATTTTTTCTGAACGGAAAAAAATTGTGGCCACTTTGGCTGGGCTATCATGCGATTATTTTGTTTGTAGCAAGTTTTATCATCGTCTTGGATTTTGAGCTGTACAAGCATTGGGGTTTTCGGCTGGATGCAACTCCGATCATGTACATGGGTAAAGAAGCGGCATCATCTGGCGATTTTTGGCAAATCGATTTTTCTGATTTGTTATTGGCTGGTAATTTTTAGCGCCAGCCTCTTTTCGTTTTATAAATATTTTAAGAAGAGAATTGCTCCATTCCTGCCGCGATTGGAAAATCATTGCCTGTGCTATTGTTTACTACGCGCTTTTTATTACTCCCTATTCGTGGAAGCTTCGGCGTTGCTCCTATGAATTCCGGTTTTGTTTATTTTCATGCGAACAAAATGTTTTTGCCAATCATGCCGCCGTCAATGTGGTTTGGAATTTTTTGTATGCCGTTCAGAAAGATGAACAGATTAAAGTATCGGATGACAATTATTTTGATAAGGCGAAACGGAGCAATACTTTCAACAATTGTTTCCAACGTCCGGACTCGACCGCTCATTTCTTCGGGTTAAAAAACCGAATATAGTAATCATCATGCTTGAAAGTTATTCGTCGGGTTTGATAGAACCACTTGGGGGTCGAGCCCGGAATCACCCCGACTTCAACACACTGTGAAGGAAGGTATTCTATTCGACAATTTCTATTCCAGCGGTGACCGCACGGACAAAGGTATAGTGTCTGTCCTTAATGGTTATCCTTCACAACCGGTAACATCAATGGTAAAAGAACCGAAGAAAACGCAAAACCTTCCGTATCTCAATAAGGTCTTTAAGGCCAATGGATATCAGACAGAATTCACTTACGGTTATAACATCAACTATGCAAACTTCAACTCGTACCTGATGCACGGTGACTTTGACCATGTTACGCACAGCTGGATTTTCCGCAGGAGCTAAATACCAGTAAATGGGGTGTTCATGATCAATACGTATTTCAGAAATTTTCCAGGAGAGCTCAGCGTCACAGCACCGTTCTTTCAAGATCATGATGACGCAAAGCAGCCATGAGCCGTTCGATGTCCCAATGGAAACCGCCATTCAGGGCAGGACGAAATGCATCGGTTTATGAACTCCGCCTATTATACCGACAAATGTTTTGGTGAATTTATGAAAGAGCAAAACAACAGCACGTGGTGGGATAATACGCTGATCGTCGTTACTGCCGATCACGGCCATATTTATCCAAACAACCACGGGGTTTCAAACCCCGGAAAATTTAAAATTCCGATGCTTTGGTTGGGCGGAGCATTAAGACGCAGGATACAACTATCCATACCCGTAGCAGGTCATCCGATATTCCGAATACGATTCTCGCCCAGTTGAAGCTTGACGCACAATGAATTTTAATTTAGTCACGATATTCTAAGTAATCCTACAAGCCTTTTGCCGTATATATCTACAATAACGGGTTTCGGGATAGTAAAGAAGGACAGGCTTTTAGTATACGACAACATAGCAAACCGCATCATTCAACAGGAAAAAGGTTCTCTTTCAACCGGAAAATCTCGAAGAAGGAAAAGCCTATATGCAAAAGCTTTACTGGGACTTTAACTCACGCTGAGGAGATCCCTTGCCACCGGCTGAAAAGAATCAAAAAGCAAGTAGATAGAAGTAATAAAAAAAAAACGGGAATAGAAAACATAGCCCACACACCTACAGCCTAAAAGGCAACGCCCGTCCTTCTCCTTTAACAACCAGACAAGTCATCCCGAAACATGCTCTATCAATTGATCCGCACGTAAATGGAAATGGACTTGAGATGAAATAAAATGGTCCCGCCTTAAAAAAGGAATAATAAAAAGGAGTTGGAGTGGAGCAACAAATAATTGACCAATTGAATAACTGGTATGTTTAAACGAAGAATTACGCGGCCCGCCAGACAAAGCAATGTAGTAGTGCCGAATACAGGAAAGATGCCAATACAACGCCCGCCAGCGCAAGTAAATGCAAGTTTACGCGGAGTGATGCCTTGTCTTAACGCTTCGACAAAATATCCTGCGATATATTTCCTGCTCGAATTTCATTGACGTGTTTAAAGACCTTAAATCAGGTCTAAATAAATGTCCTTTAAATTTGCGTTCAAATATAATAAGGAGTGAACTTAATAATGTCAGCTAAAATTAGGCACACAAATGCTAATGATCATCGAAAAATTTATTTATATTGTTCGCTTTGGTCTTTTGGTGATTTCAGCGTGCGTACCAAAAGGCAACGAGCCAGCGGAGACGGTGATTCTAGGAGGAAAATACTATACCGTTACTGGTAACGACCGGTTGCAGAAGCGGTAGCAGTAACGGGAGACAAGATAACTTTTCGTAGGTTCAAGAAGTGGACGTTGCAAACATTCTAAATAGACCAACAACCACGTAATCGACCTACAAGGGAAAAATCTGACGCCGGGTTTTATTGAAGGTCATGGACATATTATGGCGCTCGGTTACAATGAGCTCAATCTCGACCTCACGCAACGTAAAAAGTTATGAGGAAATGATTGAGAAAGTAAAAGAACGCGGTGAGCAAGGCGCAACCCGGAGAATGGATAGTTGGACGCGGGTGGTCACCAGGATCAAATGGTGAATTAAACCCGAGAAGATGGTAAAAGGATTCCCAATTCATAATGAGCTCAGTAAATATCACCTCATAACCCTGTATTCCTTCGTCACGCAAGTGGCCATGCAGGATTTGCAAACTGCCAAAGCAATGGAAGTAGCTGGAGTAAATCAGCTATCAATAGAAAAATATAAACAACGAACAAAGTGAAGGCGGAGAAATAGTTCGGGATGCGCTTGGCAATCCAACGGGACTGTTCAATGAAAGAGCCATGGATCTAATCGACCAGCAAATTCCAAAAACACGGACAAAACTGACGACAGGCGTTCGATCTGGCCCTTAAGACATGCTTGAGAAACGGTATAACGAGCTTTCCACGACGCCGGAGCGTCTCGTGACAAACATTGACCTTTTTCACCAATTTAAGAACAACGAGGAATTCTATGAGTCCGACTATACGTAATGATCACCGGTCGGGACAGAAAATTGATCAATGAGTGGATAAAAAAAGGACCTGAAATTGATTGCTCTGGGCTTCCTTACCATTCGATCCATAAAACTCCATTGTGATGGTGCACTGGGTTCACGTGGTGCGTGGCTTCTGCACCCTTATGCCGACCGACCGGACTTTTATGGTATGGCAACATTTTCGATGGACACCGTATTAAAAACGTCGCGCGAGGCGCTAAAAGACGGCTTCCAGGTATGCTCACATGCCATAGGCGACCGCGCGAACCGTGAAATACTTGACCGGTATGAACAGGCGTTCAAGGAATTCGGACGACGGCAATAGATCATCGATTTCGAATTGAACATGCTCAGCACCTTCACCCGCCTAGATATCCAGGTTTGCAGCCTGGGTGTTATACCCGCCATGCAGGCCATTCACATGTCGTCTGATCGACCGTGGGCAATCGAGCGACTGGGCGAGCAACGCATAAACAGGGCGCCTACATGTGGCAGCCTTATTAAAGTCCGGCGCAAGGATCGTGAACGGCACTGATGCTCCCGTTGAACCCGTTAATCCTATTCCCTCATTTTACGCCTCCGTTACACGCAAAACACTAAAGGGCGAACCAGATGAGGGATATGAACCCGCAGAAAGGATGACACGTGACCAGGCCTTGAGATCATACACCATAGACGCTGCGTTTGGCGCATTTGAAGAACATATAAAAGGTTCTATCGAAGGGCAAGCTTGCAGACTTTACCATATTTTCACAAGGATATAATGACGAGTGGCCGAAGCGGAATTGTTAAATACAGCGGTGTCTATAGTGGTTGTAGGTGGAAAAGTAGTGTTTAGAAAAGCAGGGTCGGGTACGATATTGCTCTTTGTGGATACGAATACGAAACTAAAGAAAAAGCTGCCAGTAAGGCAGCCTTTCCACATTTTCCTATTCACGACAGTTTAACTCTTGGACTTGAGGAATTTCATCGCTTTGGTTTTTACCATGTCACGGTCGGCTGTAATTGTCGGGTCGCTATAGACGTGTTGCGAGATCTCGGCAACCACTCCTTTTTTGAAGCCCAGCTTTTCCGCGATGTGTTCACAAAAAACAATTTCGCTGCGGAAAACCTGACCATCCATCTTCATAAGTTGAATGAGGTAGTAGAGATGTTCAAACTTTTCATCGGCCGTAAGCGTATCAATGTTACCAATAGGCTTTGGACTTCTTAAGCATCGTCGATATCCTCCTTGCTAATGCCGTTTGCGTTACCAATGGTATGGATAAGCTTTGATTCCCGCGCAGCAACATTAGTGTCGCTGGCAGCCAGGTTGATGAGCACGTTTAATTCGGCTTTCTTGTCAAAGATCATATCGTAGGTTGTTATTTGAGGCACAAATTTTCTAAAATGTACCTTGAATTTAGTGTAAAATACGATGTTTTCGTACATGACAAAATAATTCACGGGCAGCAACCCGGATGCAACCCTTATATTTGGGCCCTGTCTTTAGATCAAATTTGAAAGTATTATGAAGAGTTTATTGCTTATAATATTACTTGGATCCTTCTCATAGCTCCATGGAGAGTCCTTTGCGCAAGAATCAGAAACCCGCACAATTGGCCCTTTTTCAGGTGTAAAAGTCACTGAGGGTATTGATGTTTACCTTAAAAAAGGGTGACAAAGAAAGTGTGCGTGTGGAGGTGACCGGGACAAGCTTGAGCAACGTTATTACGGAGGTATCCAAATTGATCTAACAATTTACACTCTTTTCCTTCTTTGAGGATGTCGCACAAAGTTTGAAATTTATACCTGCGTAAACATAACGCGTTCATCGCATCCCATTTCCTGCTCCTTCAACATTGCTTCAAAAGATCCCTCTACTTTGCATGATTTTATGAAATTATCTTTGGTAAAAAACGTCAGCACGCCGTCAGCGCTTCAATGCCATGTATCATGAAAGTATTAATTGTTGAAGATAACATCGATCTAGCCCGGAGCATTCAGGACTTCTTACAGCACGAAGGATATGTTTGCGAATTGAGTTCTTCCTGTAACGAGGCGCAGGATAAATTAAGTGCTTTCAACTATGACTGCGTCGTGTTGGACATTATGCTGCCTGACGGGAGCGGACTTAGCCTTTTGGAGAACATTAAGGAACAAAAAATAAAATGCAATGTCCTTATCATCTCGGCCAAAAACTCTTTGGATGATAAAATTTATGGACTTGACAAAGGGGCGGACGATTACCTCACCAAACCGTTTCACCTTTCTGAATTGAATGCGCGCTTAAAAGCCATCTACCGGCGCAACTCTTTAGATGGTGACAATACTGTTCGCTTTAATGAAATTGTCTTGAATACTAACGCGCTCGAGGCGAGGATACATGATACGCCCCTGGATTTGACCAAAAAAGAGTTTGACCTTTTACTCTATTTCTTAATCAATAAAAATAGGATTCTAACACGCCAATCTCTCGCCGAACACTTATGGGGTGACTATACCGACAATCTTGCGAATTTTGATTTTGTATATCAGCACGTAAAAAATTTGCGAAAGAAAATCGCTGCCGCCCGGGGCAAGGACTACATCGGAACCGTCTATGGAATCGGCTATAAGTTTGACACCAGTATATCATGAAGCTTATCAATAGACTTACGATATGGTATTTGGCCATTACCACGTTTGTGCTACTGGCCAGCGGGCTTATTGTTTTTTATAGGGTGCAAGCCGAAATCGAAAACGAAGTAAAGACACGACTGAAACGGGATATCGATCATGCAGCACAACTTATCTCCGAAGGACTGCCAATAGATTCCGTTCGCGGAAATCAGCTGGATCTAAAAGAACTGGACTACAATGCATCATTAATACCGTTACAGGTTACCGATTCGATGGGTTTCTATTCTTTATACCGTAGGGCATTGGACCGGAAGTTCACGGTCGCTTCGTCCTACAAAATACAAGGGAAGCACTATTATATTTCAGCCTATAATTTTATTGCAGAGCCCGATGAAATATTGGAAGGAATCATCGCGTCGCTGGCAGTAACACTACTAATCCTGCTCCTTTTCGTTGCCCTGGCAAGCCGGCAGATGTCCAAGTTAATCCTGTCCAACTTTAATCGGACTTTAAAAACAATTCAAGGCTTCAACCTTAAACAAAAGAATCGCATAAAGCTTACGCATACTCGCACCTATGAGTTCAAGGAATTAAATCAATTTCTGGAGAAGATGACGAACAAGGCGTTGGATGATTACCGGTCTTTAAAGGAGTTTTCTGAAAACGCCTGACGTGACGACAAACGCCGCTCGCCATCATCCGTGGAAAATAGAATTATTAATGGAGACCCGGATTGATGAGAAGCAGGCTTCCTTGATGGAAGGCATTCAGAATGCCGTTCAAAAACTCTCCGCGGTCAATCAGTCTTTGATCTTGCTAACAAAGCTGGAAAATCAGGAGTATCCGGTTAAAGAAAAAATGAACTTTAGCCATTTGTAAAAGGTGAAATTGAATCGTTTCGGGAATTGATAGAAATGAAGTCCCTTAGTCTCACAACGAAGATTTGAGCCCAGAAGTCTATTTAAATTTAAACCCTGTGCTTGCTGACATTTTATTCACCAATCTATTCACCAATGCAATCCGCCACAATTTGACGAATGGTTCAATTGATGTTACGTTGTCTTCGTCTGGCCTGAGCGTTAGAAAATCGGCGATCCTCCTAAAGTTGCTACGCAAGAATTATTTAAACGGTTTAAAAAGGATAAGCAAAGCTCTGAATCAACTGGGCTGGGTTTGGCGATTGTTAAGCAAATTTGCGACCTAAATAATTTTAAGGTGGAGTATGAATACGTTGCGGGAAATCACGAGCTGAATATTCATTTTTTGCCAAAAAATAAACTTCAAATTCTCCTCAAAGTGTTTTGTAAACTTTGCGTCGTTGGATCGGTTACTCCAGAAAGGAGTGCGACGGAGATTGCCTTAATTGAGTTCGAATGCGATATCTTTTATTATCATTATTTGCTCTGGTTTGTGCCGCCGGAAATTCACAGGATCCTGAGCAAGAAGGTGCTTTGATCACAGGATCTATCGTTGATGAAAAAAAAGTTACCTGTGCCGTATGGGAATGTTGCCATTCATAGCACAACAGATTCTACGCTGGTCACTGGCGGCGTTTCTGACGACCAGGGCAAATTTCAGGTCCCTGTAAAACCTGGAAAATACTTTGTAAAGATTAGTTTCCTTTCCTATAAAGAAAAATTGATACCGAACGTAGTGGTAGCAGACACTCGCGTAGACGTGGGCGTTGTGACACTCGTAGAGGATAGTCAAGTGTTGGAGGAAGTAGTGGTACAGGGTGAAAAGGCCTCTATGGAACTTCAGCTGGATAAGCGTGTGTTCAACGTGCAAAAGGACCTTAGCAACGTGGGGCGCAACGCTTCCGATATTTTGGGAAATTTACCGTCAGTTACGGTAGATGTCGATGGAACCGTAAGCTTGCGGGGCAGTAGTAATGTGAGAATCCTGATCGATGGAAAGCCTTCGGGTCTAACTTCTCGCGACCCGGAAGCTTTGCGAATGCTTCAAGGGAACCTTATCGAAAGTATTGAGGTGATTACAAATCCATCATCCCGGTACGATGCAGCCGGAGAAGTGGGAATTATCAACATCATCCTAAAAAAGAATCAGGATCAAGGTATCAACGGAACGTTTACTGCAAATGCCGGATATCCTGCATTGTATGGAGGCTCATACACCATAAATCTGCGAAGGAAAAAAATCAATTTGTTTTCAAGCTATGGGATCGATTACAACGAACGTCCTGGCCGGGGTCAGTCGCACCAATATTATACCAGCTCGGATACCAGCTTCCATTACACGCAAAGCAATGAACGGACGCAACAAGAATTTTCGCACAATTTTACATTGGGACTGGATTATTTTTTGAGTGATAAAACGACGCTGACTGCATCGGGACTTTATAACGTCGGCGATGGCTTGAGTAAGGTTCAAACGATTTACAATGATTTCGATGAAAACGGAGACGTTTCCCGCATAGTATCGCGCAACGAAAGGGAAATGGAAGACGAAGAGAATATTGAGGCATCGTTGAATTTCAAAAAGACATTTGACAAGAAGGGTCAGCTGCTCACGGCAGATTTTAAATGGATAAAAAGTGTGGACGACGAAAGCACGGACTATCGGGAATCGGTCAATGAGGGCCCGGATTCGTTGCAAAGTTCGATCAACTTTGCGGATGAAATCAACTGGCTTTTCCAGGCAGACTACAGTCACCCCGTTGGCCAACAAGGTAAGTTCGAAGCGGGTATTAAAACGGCCACTCGGATTATTAACAACGACTATGGGTTAAATGCACAAGATCCTATTTCTTCTGAGTGGATTCCGATTTCCCAATACACCAACAATCTCGTTTATACGGAAAGGATCCACGCTGCCTACGTCATGGCGAACAATACATACGGTAAGTTTTCCGCTCAGGCAGGTCTTCGCGGTGAGTTGTCTGATATATCGACAGAGCTCAAGGTCGGCGACATTACAAATCTTCAAAATTATTTTAATATTTTTCCTAGCGCGGGGCTTTCATACAAGCTTCAGGAGGGTAAAACACTTCAATTAAGCTATAGCTACAGAATCAATCGCCCTGACTTCAGAGACTTGCTTCCGTTTTCAGATTTTAGAGACCCCAGGGTCTTATTTGTCGGAAATCCAAATCTGCGTCCAGTATATACAAATTCCATTGAGGCGGGCTATTTGTTTGATTGGAAGAATGGTTCACTTCTTTCCAACGTCTACTATAGGCATCGACAAAATGTGATTCAGCGAATTACTACAGGGCCTGACTCCGCCGGTCGCACCCAGGTTATGCCCATTAATTTATCGGAAGAAAATGCCTA
>CAWEZB010000036.1:0-9054 GCA_963813425.1 uncultured Bacteroidota bacterium | reverse complement strand
GAACCAGCAAGAATGTTGCTAAATCTTCTCACGAAATTTGAGCGGAAGCGTACCGTAACTGCGTTAAGCTTTGCCTGGTACGCTTCCGCGCTCGTTGGGAATGCTATTAGAAGTAAAATTGTTCTTCAAGTGGGTCTGCTAATAACGGCATAAATTATTGCTAATTCCAGTCTTCACAGGGGCGAACCCTCGACGTTTCAATTGTCCAGACCTCGCCGGCCAGACTGACCACGTAAGCGGTGGTTCCAATTATCTCCAACGAGGTCGGCTGGTTCAGACCGTCCTGGAGGATTGTGAACGTGCCGTCCGGGTTGACCTTCACTAGCGCGCCGGTGTTTGGATCCGCTGGAGCCCCCTCAAATGGGCCATTCCAGTAGCCCTGCAAGATGCCGTACAGCGCGCCTCCGGGGCCAAATTCCAAGTCCGCGAGAAGCCCAATTTCCTCCAGCCCAGCGCCGGAAGCCAGTTGCGTGGGCGTGAGTGACTGCATCGTGAATGAAAAGACCTTACTTTCTTCTGGAACGTGGGGAATTGGGCCGGCCTGGCCAATGTAGACCGTGTTGCCTCGCAACGCCAGTCCGATCGGGACAACGTTGCCGAAGGCAACCAGCTCGGTGATCTTGCCGTCGACGCCGACCTGTAGCACGCGGTTATGGTGGCCATCGGTGACAATGAACCCGTCTTTGTAAGTCTGCATTGCATACTGGAAGCCGGTCGCAATGAAAATGTCCGTCTCCGGTGGATGGGCTTCGGACCAGGCGCCGATGTCGGCGACCACGGAAAAGGTGTTCGGGCCGTCCATCCGGTAGATGCCGACGATATCATTGCCATCCAGGTCCGGGGCAACGCCGGTGACCAGGGCGTAGGCGGTCCCGCCGAGGAAGGCAACATCTACCACTCCGCTGCCTTGGTACCATGGGCCAGGGATTCGGGCCGGCAGGCCGTTGGCGAAGAGACTGGTTTTGCCGCTCTTGCGGTCAACTCGCCAGATGCTGCCGGTGAGCGGCGCGGTGACATACAGGTCCGAGCCGGGACCGATGGTACTACCCTGGAGCTCCTCCAAACCTGTGACCAATCGTGAGGTTGTGATCTTAATTTGCTGTTTGCAACCCATATCTGGGTCAGCATTATCGCAGCTTCCCAACATACCAATAAAGCCAACTGTGAGGGCAAACAAAGTGGGTACACGAAAGACGTTTCTTGTCGTGGTGAAACGTGGGTTAGATTGTTTAAGCATAATGTTTTTTTAAGGTTAACGTCGTTAAATATCAGAAGACACGCCTGTGAAAGATGCGGTCAACGTGGATGCCATCTTGCCAAGTCATTTTGGCTCCAAATGGCCGCAGGATTTTTCCAGAGCAAAATACATCTGCGAAATTTTATTAAGGAAGTCGAGATAACACCAAAAATCAATTACCAAATGTGGTAGTGAAATCGGCTGTCGGGCTCGTGGAGGTATTTGGACCAGTATGCCAGGTACTTGATTATTTGGCAGGAAAGAGTTTTTGGTTAATTGCTTTTGCCACAGCTTCTGTCATGGAAGCGACATGCAGTTTTTCGTAGATTTTTTTCATATGGGCACGGACGGTGTCATAGGTGATATTCAGTTTGCTTCCAATCATTTTATATGGATGACCCTCTACGAGCAGAGCGAGGACTTCTTTTTCACGCTGACTTAAATGATAATCTTTGTTTTCATCAGGAAGCATGTCTTGAAACTGCAGCAAAACCTTTCGTGCGATGCCCGGCGTCATCGGGGCGCCTCCGTTATATACTTCTGAAATAGCATGCAACAAGTTTTGGGGCTCGGCATTTTTTAAAATGTAGCCACCCGCGCCTGCTTTTATGGCTGCAAAAACCTTTTCATCATCATCAAATACGGTGAACATTAGTACTTGAACAGTAGGAAAATTATTGCGTATCACTTTTACCGCTTCAATGCCGTTCATCCCGGGCATATCGATATCCATGATCACCACATCGGGTTTGGTATTCCTAATGTTATTCGTTACATCAAGGCAGTCGGCATAAGCGCCAACCAGAGTGAAATCGCCTGATTCCTTTAAAAGCATCGCTACGGAGTCTCTCAGCGAATCGTTATCATCAAATATAATCACCTTAATTCTGTTCATCTCCGATCATTTATACGAAGTTCTATCCGTTTGAGGTAATATCAACTACCAAATTTGGTAGTATCCGGCAAGAAATTAAAGGCGTAATGTAAGCTGAATCGTTGTTCCTTCATTTATTGTTGAATTAATACACAACTTTGCGTTAACATCATCCGCCCTGGCATGCATGTTCTTAAGTCCGTTACCGCCCAAAGATTCCCCGTTCTTGAATTTTGTATCCGCAGCAAGTTGAGAAACATGGAAACCTTTTCCATCATCCTTGATTGACATTATCAAAATATTATTGTCTACCGACAATGTTATCCACGCGCTTTTACAATCAGCGTATTTGACCATGTTGTTTAAGGCTTCTTTAAAAATGAGAAAAATGTTTTTTCGTTGTTCGCCAGTGAATTGCATTCCTTTTAATTTTTCATCAGCAGTAAAATCAAATAGAATATCACGCGAGGCAAGGATCAATGTCGCAAAGGTTATCATGCGGTTTTGCAATT
Source organism: uncultured Bacteroidota bacterium (assembly GCA_963813425.1). GTDB lineage: Bacteria > Bacteroidota > Bacteroidia > Cytophagales > Cyclobacteriaceae > Chryseolinea. Next base: position 6,431 of record CAWEZB010000036.1, on the reverse strand, counting down.
GTTCAAAACCTTCGTTAGTGGGATTTAAACTCCAGACAATATCGCTCATCTTATCTATCAGTTCACGCGAAGCATGACCTATTTTTGAAAGCACTTCATTTGTATTTTCCTTTCTCGAAATGCGTTTTTTTGCAACTTCGCTGTAGATGGAAATACTACTAATGGTGCTGCCAATATCATCATGCAACTCTCTGCTTATACGCAAACGTTCTTTTAACAAAGCTTCCTGGCTTTCAACTTTTTTGATCAGTTGATATTTTTCGCTGAGAGATTGTTCCAGTTCGATTGTCCGTTTGTTCACGTTTTCTTCCAAACGAATGTTTTCTGCTTTCAACTGGCGCGAACGATACCAGGTAAACATCCATATCATCACGCCAAAGCTTAGTGCATATGACAAGTATGCCCACCATGTCTGCCACCACGGTGGCAGAATAATAAAAGAATAATTCAATTCCTTACTCCAATAACCCTCACTATTGACAGCCTTTGCTTTGAATGTGTACTTTCCGTGAGGTAAATTATTGTACGTGGCTTCAGGCTGATCAGTAATATTACTCCAGTTCTTATCAAGACCTTCCAGGAAATATTGGTAACGTACTTCTTTGGGTCTGTATGTGGTAATGCCAATGAATTGAAAACTCAAATAATTATTGTCGTAATTTAATTGCAGGTTTTCAGGTTGATTGTACCAGGGTGTGAGACCGCTGAAATCAAAGTGCTCCAACCTGGAACCATTGTTCAATATGATCGCGCTGTCTTTTTTCTTTTCTGCATCATGCCAGTTAATATTTTCATTAAATAGGGCAATGTTCCTTAACCGAATTGTGGGAGGGATTGTATCGGGCAGATCTCCTTCGGGGTGATAGTGCGTAACCTTGTCCGTAGCACCTATCCAGATATTACCGCTGCTATCCTGTGTTATGGAATTAAATATGGACCCGCCACTTGAGAATCCTTCAGAAGCAGCATACTTCTTAAATAGTGACACCTGGTTATTTTCTAATGTATCTGATGTGATTGCCTTTGCCGTTAGTAGGTTCAGGCCATCGATAGCCACGATCCAGATATTTCCGTTCTTGTCCTTCAGTACATTCGTAGTCGTATTATTGCTCAATCCTTGTTCGGTAGTATACCAGGTAAAATATTTCCGGTCGAATTTATTTACTCCGCTGCCGGTGCAAAACCAAATGTTGTTGTTTCTATCTTCAACAATACCAGTTATCATTTTATGACTCACGCTGTGTGCAGGGTCGTATTGTGTAAACGTAATTCCATCGAACGAATACACTCCCATGGTAAATGTGCCTATCCAAATAGTGCCTTGATGATCTTCCAGGAGGGAAAACGACCACGTATCTTTCATCACTCGCGATTTCATAGTTTGTAAAAACTTTTCCATCGAACTTGCTCAGCCCGCTTTCTGTGCCAAACCAAAGGTTTCCTTTGGCATCTTCCATCTGGTACAAAACATTATCGTCAATCAACCCATTCTTTTTAGAGTAATTGGTAAAATACCGACCATCATATTTGGTAACACCGCCCGAGGTACCAAACCACATATTGCCATCCCGGTCTTCGATGATATTTTTAATAACATGATGAGGTAAACCCTCGCGAATGGTATATCGCGAAATAGATTTGCCATCGTATTTGTTTAAAAATTCGCCGGTTACTGAGCCAATCCATATATTTCCGTTTTTGGCTGCCATGAGGATTCCCACTTCTTTTTCATTAAATGGCACAAAGTGATTGAATAACTTTCCGTCGTATCTGCAGACACCTGAGGTTGTAGCCATCCAGATAGTGCCTCGTCTATCTTCCAGTATGTCCGAAACCAGATCATGGGCTAGACCCTGTTCAACACTTAAATGGGTAAATGATTCTCCGTCGTACTTGTTCGCGCCATTCTCCCATGTACTAATCCAAATGTCACCATGTATATCCTTCATAATGCTTGATAGCCTGTCTGAACTTAACCCGCCTTCCGTCGTGAACTGGGTTATGTATTGGCCGTCATATTTAAAAAGCCCTTTGTCACTGGTAGCAAACCAAATATTTTTTTCGTTGTCTTCCAGGATACTCAAAACTTCGGTGGTGTCATTGACACCAAGTGCTGGTGTGTAATTCTGAAATGAATGTCCGTCAAATTTGGCTAACCCACCATGGGCGCCAGCCCACAGATTTCCCTTGCTATCCTCAAAGACGCTCAGAATATGTTTATCCGAAAGCCCTTGCGCACTAGTGTAATGAGTGAAGGACGAACCATCATATCTGTTTAATCCATTATCAGTAGCAAACCACATGTCTCCATGCTTGTCTTGTATAATGGTCCAGACACGATTGCTCGCTAAACCTTCTTTGGTGGTGTAATGCGTAATATGTATTCCGTCAAATTTATTCACACCGCCATCCTGGGTGCCGATCCAGAGGTTACCTTTATCATCTTCAAAGATGCAGCTAACCATATCCGTACTCAGGCCTTGTGCCACAGAATAATTGGTCAGGAACCTTCCGTCAAATTTACTAAGACCACCCCACCAGGCACCGATCCATAGATTACCGGCCTTGTCCTCGCACAACGAAGAAATGTCATTGCTGTTTAACCCGTGCATTGCTTTAATTGAACTGAAGCTTTCGGGATTATTTTCTTTGATAAAGAAATCTTTCATCAAAATAATTTCAGGAGCACCGGCTATGAAGGGACTGTCGATTGCGGGCACAACTTTGGGTAACTTGTAAACTTCTCCATTCGGGAGGATGAGCTTAGGTGGTCCGGCACGTACGACTCGAGTTGGTTTGGCAGAAAAAACGTTTGATTTGAGATCTACAGTTTCTGGTTTACCTGCCAAAACTTTTTTCATACCCGATGCCGGAACGACATTTGGAGGAACGACCTTTTCAAGTGGCACTTTGTAGGTCTTTGCCTCGACAATTTTAGGAGGTTTGAAATAACTTGTAGCCAACTCTTCCTTCTGTTTTGTGCATGCAGCATGGAGAATACACACAAAGATTGCCGGAAGAATTAGTTGACTTCTCATGATTTCGATGTGATGAAGGGGCAGGTCAATTATTTAAATGTAGTGAATTATATCTTTTTTAGTTCACAGTGTAGGGTTTTGGATGCCAATCTTTCAAACGTCATATGCCCTTCTCCGCATTGGAATCAGACTGAATGGTGCGACAGGTAGCGGATGCTCTGGGGCACCAACTAAGTTAAGGCAACCATCCGCACGCAAAAGGTTCTCGATTTATTTAGGGTTTGTTACCGATGCTTAGGCAATTTTTGTTGGTAATTTGTTGCGCGACCTACCAATCGTATTGACACTCAGCTTTGAGAAGATTTTGTATCGGAACAAACAAGTTACTCGCGAAATCCTGAGCTGTCTTTAGTTGTAATGGATGCTCAACATTTTCAATCGGGAACTGTACTTTCCAGGAACTCCAGAGCGTCACTGTAGAAGTTTCGTAACAGATTTTGTCAGAAACAGGCTTGATTCGATTGTTTTGAACTAGCATGTTAATTGTCAGGAGTGTTGATAACATAATATCAAACTAAAAACAGATAAGTCATGGAAAAACACACTGAAACAACAACAACGAAAGAAACGATAGAAGTACTCAATGACCTGGTAGCAATCAATAATGATAGAATTACTGGGTATGAGAAGGCGATCGAAGAAGCGAAAGAATCGGACTCAGATTTGAAGACCCTTTTTACATCGATGATCGATGAAAGCCGCAAGATAAGATTAGCCTTGGCCAACGAAGTACAATCACTTGGCGGTGAATATGATAGAGGTACCACGGCCAGCGGAAAGTTATACCGTGCGTGGATGGATGTCAGAGCTGTTTTCAGCGGTCACGACCGTCACGCTGTTTTGGCAAATTGTGAACGCGGCGAAGATGCGGCTCAAAGCGCGTATAAAGAGGCGTTGAGTGACAACGATCTTCCCGCTTATGTTCGCACCATGCTTGAAGAACAAAAACAACAGTTAAGAGCATCTCACGACGAAATAAAAGCGCTGCGCGATGCGGCAAAATAAATCTTACGAAATTTTACACGGTGATGCCGGGGAGATACCTCCCCGGCATTTTTTTGCTTTTCCCAGGATCATTGGATCATCGCCTGCTGCGAATCAGCAAGAATGTTGCTAAATGCTAGAGTGGAATTCGCAGAAAACGCGAAGTATAGTTTTGCAAACCTATCCTCCTGGAGGTACGAATGCCGAAGTTTGTCGTCAGCGAATGGAGCGTCGCATAACATGTCGAGGCCAAAAGTGAAAATATTATTATTGTCGCAATTGACTTTGCATGGCTCAAGCGTTTGGCTTCTTCACATGTTTTATATACCATTATTTGAGGCGTTCATCTGTTTTGTCTTTTAGTATTGTCCTAATTGCACTCCAAAGCGTTTCTGTCCCATACTCGTTATGGCTAACTCTAGAATGAATGGCAGAATTGTCCTCGTGGTAGATGGCAAAATACTTGTAGTAATCTTTCGTTGCCACTTTTTCCCAAGGAATCATTTCCTTTTGTTCTCTTAATTCAATCCCTTCGTTTTTCAGTTTGATTCCTTGGATTTCAGTTTCCCCATGATTGTAAAAGCTGTCAAGAAAACTATCAACTATATTGGAATGATATAGTCTCCAAATATTATCTATAATGTCTGAATACTTTTGATAGTTTTCTTTGTGTAATCCAAAGAATGATTTGAACTGAATCTTAAGTTCTTTATTACTTTGATCTTTGAATGTAATTGAGAATTGTCGGCCTACGGTAAACTTGTACCAGACAATCCTCGAACGCATCCCCTGTGAAAAGAATGTTTGGTTACTGCTTTGTTTCAGACGCCGTCGATCTGGAGTTCGGAGCGCGCCGATGGTCAGAGATTAATTTTCAGCCATTTGGGTATTTTCTTACCGACGATTGCCATCCCCAATCGAATGCGTTCATGTTAAACATAAACTCAATGGGCCGATGTAAAATATGATAAAGTTCACCGACTCGAAATGACAACAGCGTATCTTAAGGTTGTGTCGCCGATCATAGGAATGTACGAATAGATTTGTACGCTTTTGATTTCCCTTTTGTTCCTGCAACAAACACCTAATTATTTAACAGGCTTCCCAAGCAGCAGAGAAGTTGCTCTTCAAAAATTTACAGGTTTTAAAATTTGTGCGAATGAAGTAGCGCATATTAGGGATACTGCAACAATCAAAAATTCTTCCTTCATCGGTCAACAAGTTGAAGCCATAAAATCCATCGCTCGGTAATGCAGTTGACTCTATTTCTTTTTTTGAAGACGATTTTTTCACCTGAATCGAAATCATCTGCTTCGTCCTTAAACAAAATCCGACGATCAATAATCAATGAGTCACCAGCCCGGTCCACGTGCCAGGCCCAATCCCAATCATTAACTTTATTGATTGGATTAAAATACAAAATCTCGGCGATCAATTAAGCCGCCATCGACGCTTTATGCGTCTGGCTCCGTAGGAAATTTCGCAACTGTCCGCTCCGAACCTTAATTTCATTTTGCCGGCCCCGGGAGGAGGTGGAAAATCGTTTTTGCCAAGGCGTCCAACTTCTTCCCAATGTCCTTCAAGTGATAAATTCTTGTCGCCTAACCTGACCAGAAAAATGTACTTATTTCCAGCTCCAAAATTTTCAAGCGTCACGGTATCGTTCTTCATCGACTTCACATAAAGTGGCGGCCCCTGTTCTCCGAGCAACATAAAGCTATATTGATGAACGGCGGTCTGGGTCCATCGGTTAGCGTTTACACGGCCACGACTTATATTTATGAATACTGAATCTGTGAGAAATGATACTGAATCTTTATAATTCTTTGAAAAAATATTAAATGATTTTCCTGAAAGTGTTGGCATCTTCGGCGATGCACCTCGCGCGAATTTTTTGAATACAAAATTGGCTTCACCTTCGCCATGATACTTCAAAACTATGCTGTCATCATTCTTCGAGACAATCTCGACGGAGTCGACACATTCATCGAAATTAATAAAGATTTGATTACCTGTTCGTCGATACGCGAGCGACGTTGATCTATTTGGGGGATGAACGCCATCAAGTTTCAACGTCGTGACGTTTAGCTCATCGTCAGAAACCTCGACTAACCAGTTGAGAGGGAATTTGGATCTGAACGTGCTATCCTCCGGAACGAAGGAGTATGCACCTATCCAAGTGCCAGACAAGTTATTGTCCTGCTTCGAGCAGCAAAGTAAAGAGCACATTCCTATGTCACTGCCATCCGATTAAATTTCATATCAATGTGTTTAGACTCGACACAACACTTCAAGTTAATCTAGTTAATTCTGGCGAAAAAAGAATTTCGAATCGGTGCGTACTCTATAAACCACGATACGATTTTAAGATAGAACGGCAATTTTTTCATGAATGAAAGATAATAACAT
>CAWEZB010000035.1:0-36321 GCA_963813425.1 uncultured Bacteroidota bacterium | reverse complement strand
CTTCCAAAAAATGTGCCCCACAAGTTCGAAATAGTTTCGGAAAAAGCGGAAGTTCTCATGTGGATTAGTCCGGCAGGACTGGACGAATGGTTCTGGGGATAATAGCGCCCCCGCTCCGGATGGAAAGGCTCTTCCAATTCCGCAAGGTCCCCCACCCTCGCATGTAATTGAACATTTCGTGAACTCCTTGCGCGAATATGGTGTCGAGATGGTTTGATATATCAATTGAATAAACCAGTTGAGAAATGCTCAACCGGTTTATTAAAAAATTTGAGTGAGATGCATCAAAGGTACGTTGAATGAAGCTTCAACAGAGAGCAAGTTTTTACTTGCTTAGTTTGGCCTTTTCTAATTAATTCGATATGCATCCTAATATTCACGAGTTGAAAAGGAATTTGACATTCACATTGGTATTTCTCCTGATCGCGCAGTTTTATTGCCAGGCGCAACCCTATACCCAACATCCATGGTTCAAGGTGAAGAAGATCAATGAAAAAGTATGGCGCATCTCTGACGGCGATATTGATAACATTTACCTGATCGAAGGGCGCGACAGCGCTGTGCTCATCGATACCGGGATAGGGGCAGCTGACCTAAACCTTTTTATAAAATCAATCACTGCCCTTCCCGTTATCATTGTCAACACCCACTCCCATCCCGATCATTCCGGAAGCAATCATCAATTCGCAAAAGTGTATGCCCATCCCGATGATTTTAACATGCTGCGGTTTTTTGGATCTCCCGAAATGCGTAGGAACTCCCTGAAGATGATGGGCGGAAGCCGGGTTCCAGATTCGCTAAGGTTCCAGGTTCGGGACAGCCTGTATTATCCTGCACTCATGCCAATCAAAGACGGAAAAATATTTGACTTAGGCGATCGTAAGATCGAAGTGATCCACGTGCCTGGCCATACTCCAGGAAGCATTTGCCTGCTCGATCAAAAAGACAAAGTTCTTTATACCGGCGATAACGACAATGGCTTGGTTTGGCTTCATCCACAGGATGCGTTGCCTTTGGATGTCTACCTGAAAAGTTTGCAGAAGCTGCAGCGGCGTGAAAAAGAATTCAGCACACTTTTTCCGGGTCACGGAGACCCTATCGACAAGTCATTCATAGGGGAACAGATCGTTTGCGTCGAGCAAATAATTGAAGGGAAGTGCGTGGGCAAGCCCTATGACAGTTTTGTTGGTAAAGGGTTGCTTTGTGGATACAAGCGGGCGCAGATTGCGTACGATCCCGCAAAAATCAAATCAAAAAAATAGAGCGAACCATTTTGGCCACTAAGTCACCAAGACACAAAGCCTGCCTGCCGGCAGGCAGGCTTTGTGTCTTAGCGTCTTTGTGGCAATAACTCTTTGAAAATTTCGCTACCGCGATAAGATGATCAATGCTAGGCCCGCGGCAAAACAAAGCAACATAATTTTAAGGATAGCCCCGGTACCTTGCGGCGCATCTTTAAATTCCTTCCAGATATAAATACCCCACAACGCAGCGACTACCGTAGCGCCTTGTCCTAGTCCGTAGGATATTGCAGGACCTGCTTTACCAGAGGCGATTATGCTAAAAGACATCCCCAGGCACCAGATAGCTCCGCCGAGTACGCCGGTCAGGTGATTGCGGAAAGATCCTCGAAAGTAGTCCGCATAAGAAACGGAAGTTCCGGCAAAGGGAAAGCGCATCAGCAAGGAATTAAAAACAAAGTTGCTCGCCAAAATCCCAATAGAAAAGATAAACACAGCTGTATATGGACTCAATTTTCCTGCCTCGGGAACTGTAAAGTCCTCGAACATTGAAGCAGCAACATATTTATAGAACAGCCCCATCATGGCGCCACTTACAACAGACAAAACCAACCCCTTCGTAGAAATCTCTTTTGCGGACGACATCATTCTACGATAAGCGCCAGAATTTAATATGATAGCAATCACGATGAATGTAACGCCGCCGAACAACAACGCTACATTTCCCACGGGCACGCGTATGTAATTAACTACAACGCCGATGACGAGTGCAAGTCCAATTCCCACGGGAAAGGCTACAGACATTCCCGCAATAGCAATTGCTGCTACTAATAAGATGTTAGCGGCATTAAAAATCACGCCGCCGAGAAGAGCAGAAAAAATATTTTCACCCTCCGCCTGCAAGATGTCTGGTATGAATGACCTTCCCTGCTCCCCGGTACTTCCTAGTGTCAGCGCAAGCAATAGAGAGAAAATTACAATCCCGATCACATAGTCCCAGTAAAATAATTCAAACCTCCAGGAAGAAGCCGCAAGTTTTTGAGTATTAGCCCACGATCCCCAGCAAAGCATGGTGATCACGCAAAAGAAAACGGCTAAGGTGTAATCCTGTACGATGAACATGGTTGGTCTCTTTATGTCAAGGAAATTATTTATTTACTTCTTTACGAAAAGGCATGGAAGATTGAGCTCCCATTCTCGTGACCGACAGCGATGCAGCCTGACACGCAAAACTAACGGCGTACTCAATCTTCATTCCTTCCGCGAAAGCGACCGCGAGTGCACCGTTGAAACAATCTCCTCCTGCTGTTGTGTCTACAGCTGTCACCTTCGGTGCGGCGATAAGTTTACCACCCGATCCCGTGGACACAAACGCCCCCTTGGATCCCAGCGTAATGATAACATTTGGCACGCCGGATCGATGCAACTCCCGGGCTGCCTGCTCCGCAGTCTCGAGATCTGTAATCCGAATTCCCGTGAGCATTTCCGCTTCAGTCTCATTCGGGGTAATGATGGTCAGGTTTCGCAATGCACTGCTATCGACGGGCTGCACCGGAGCAGGATTCAGTATGACGTCACAGTTTTTTTTCCGGCCACTCTGAATAGCGAACTCGACGGTTTCCTGTGGTATTTCAAGCTGAATCAAAATAATCGACTTTTCCTCGACGGACTCAAAAGCATTGGCTACATCTTTAACATTTAACTGTCTATTGGATCCCGGGGCAACGATAATCGTATTTTCGCCCTGGCGGTCTACGCCGATGAGCGCGACACCGGAAGGGTATTCTGGATCTTGCACGACGAAGCGTGTGTCAATATTTTCCTTTTGAAACTGTTGGAGTGCCTGCGAGCCAAATAGATCTGCACCAACTCTCGCAATAAAAGTTACCCGACCGCCTAACCGTGCGGCTGCTACCGCTTGGTTTGCACCCTTTCCTCCAGGATTCATAAAGAAGGTCCCGCCAATCACCGTTTCTCCGGGCATGGGTAATTTTTCAGTCTTTACGACCATGTCGGTGTTTGAGCTTCCAATTACATAGATGGGTCTGGCCATGGATATGTATTTAGTCTTTAATGATAGTCAAATAATGGCATTTTTTAATTGTAGATTTTAGATTTACGATTTTAGATTTGGTAACACAACGAAGGTTCTGCAAAGGCAACAGCTCGTATTTTAATCCATTTCACGCAAAGGCCGCAAAGTGAATTCGCAAAGGCCGCAAATCGCGAGCCTGGACAATCTTAAAAACATTTCAGGCAAAGCCTTTCCCCTTGGTCGGAGTTTCTCTCTCCAGCGATCCGTCATGTTGAGCCTACCAAGCTTCCTCGAAGTCACACAACCTCCCGCGAAACATCCCGGATTGTGAGACTGCAGTAGTAAAGGCCCGCGCATTAACTAAACCAGACCCTTCCAGAACCATTATTGTCGGTCCCAGTTGCGGCATTTATTGGGAGAGGATTCTTTCGCCCTGTCGCGCATTAGTAATATTAACTGATGACCTGTATCGTGCTTCTATCGTAAAGGGCCAGCCAATCTTTGCGAAGAATCGCATAGAGATACTCGTCTTCAAATTCACCTTGGTCATTAATACCGGATTCGCGTGATACTCCCTCAAAAATAAAACCCGGTGTTTTTTCTATCGACCGTTTTGAAGCGTGATTCGAGATCAGACATCCTGTGGCCAGGCGGTTAAGCCCTAATAATTCAAATGCAAAATAAAATAAATGAGGTTTACTCCGGGGTGCCACTCCTTTTCCTCGCATATGCATAAATGTATCAGCTCCTGTATATCCTTTTTTTTCTTTGAAGCTATCAATACCCAGTAAACTCATGCCTGCAAGCTCGTTTTCCAGCAGTGTGTAAAAACCATATTTTACTCGGTCACCCTTTTCGTACTCAGGGAGGTAATGCTCATCCAATTCAAGAAGCATTTCTTCTGAATCACTAAACCCGCGGAACAGAGAGCGTACGTCATCAACGTTATTTTCATTGATAAGAAAAAGGGTTATGGAGTCGGAGTACAGTCCTTTGATCATCGTCTTTTTATCGATGTAGCCACAAAGGCTCGAAGTCACCAAGTTCCACAAAGACTCTTTGTGAGCCCTGCCTGCCGGCAGGCAGGCTTAGTGTCTTTGTGACTTTGTAGCAAAAAATTGCTTTAAAAAATCTGAATCTATTCATCCACGGTATTCTCCTGGATTTTACCATCAGCACTAAACAAGACTTTACGATCGTCGGCAGTACCATCTAATTCTACCTGATAGAAAACCTTTCCGTCCATTTCAATTTTGTCGGCGTCATCCAGCTTGTAGGCTTTGAATTCGTTTGCGATTTGCTGTTGGATATTCGGAGGCAGATCTTTCTTAGGAAAATCTTGTTTGTATTTTGTGATTTTTCCGGTCTTATCTATCCACACATCATGTCCGCGTTTGTCGACCTTAAATTCGGCCTTGTACAACTCGCCTTTCGTTTCCCATTTCACCTCTGGTGCGCTTGCAAATTTTCCCTGAAACGTCTTGAGCACAGCAGGAGGCACCTGACTTTGAGGAATAACCTGGGCATTGGCGTTGACAATAAGCCCTACGAAGAAAAATAAAACTAGCCATGATTTCATATATTGATCTTTTATAGTAAAACGTAAGTTATTAATTACAATTTGGAAATTCTTGGTGAATTTAGGCTTAAATATGTTATGACCACTTACATCACACTATGTCCAAAGTATGTCCTTTACATGGGCGTTTTCGTTACTAGTGCCGCAGTTGTCTTTTTTGGTTTCGTTTACAAGGAAGCCGTATTATCGCACGATATAGTGGCAGCAGTTATTCTAGGGGTCATGTCAGGAATCGCTGTGATTTGGTGGTTGTTTTTTATGAACAAATTTATCCACGCAAAAATTGATGCGGCCAACAACTTGTTTGTGTATGGCAATCTGTTTTTTGAACGAGAAATCGAAATTGAAGGAGTAAAAATAGTTGGGCAATTTCTTTTCTACAGACGAATTGTTAAAGTTCAGATAGGAGGAAAAAAATATTATGTCAATTCAATTAATAAAGAAATAAGAAATTACTTAAAATAGCTTCCCGCAGGAGCGGACGTTACTTGCATTCTCGCTTCGCACCGTGAGGTTCTCTTCCACTGATGTAATACTGACGCGCGTGTGACTCTACGTGCCTGCGCTTGTTGGTGAAGAACACACAACAAGGGCGGTAGGTGTGCGACGCAATAACTGCGCCGTGCACCAAACTGGTCAGAACGATGAAACCCCTCCACGCTGGCACAACTTAGTTCCAGCGTTGAAGTCTCTCAACTGCATAAAGGGAGTGACGTGCGTGCGTCTCCGCGGGCGTGGGCTTGTTGGTGAAGAACACGCAACAAGGGCGGCGGGTGTAGGACTCAATTTTGCGACCACTTCGACCCTTCGGATCTTGTGAAAAAAGTTGTGAGAGGGGGCGGAAACAACTTCCGCCCCACCTTTAGTCTAAAATTTTCTTCTCTTGCGATCTGCTTTCTGCAATTCCCATTTTTTGTACTGCTCCTCGGTTAAAACCAGTTTTGTTTTGGATCGATAGTCGTCCCGAAGCTGTTTTGCCTTTTCGTGTAGATCTTCCCGCGCGAGGGTGCTATCACTCCTTAGGGCACGAAACTTGTCTCCAAATTCCTTGTCGATGGATTTGATTTTGGAAGTCTGTTCATCAGTAAGCGACAGACTTTCTTGCATTCGCCTAGCGTGTTCACCTCGGTACTTCGCCATTCCCGCCTTGTGCTTCTCAGCCTGACTGACGCGATAAGATTTCCATTTGCTTTTTTGATCCACCGTCAACACCTTAGCGATCGCAGAATTTTTTTCGTCACGCAAGGTCCTCGACTTTTTTTGCATGTCCTGTTTCGACAATGTTGAATCCGCGCGCAACTTCATCTGCCTATTGGCGAAATCTTCATTGATTGCTTTTACCGCTTTGTACTGAACATCATCCAAAGACAATTCCGTTTTCATCTTATCAGCCTGCCTGGCTGCGCGATCCATAGGATCTCCTTTTCGTTGGGCAAATATGATGGTGCTCACCATCATCAGCCCTAGCAACAAAATACACTTTTTCATATTTTCTTTTTATTCTTAGACGTGCAGATATAGGTCCAGGATTAATCGCGGATAAAATTATTAGACAAACCGGTTTTTTTATTCTACGCAACGGCAATCTAAATCGACCACACAGGCTTGAGGATTCTTACTTAACAACAACAACCTGTTCTCATATCCTAAAAACTTTGTTATATTGATAGCCCGTCAACGTTACGCGTGCTGCTCTTGAATACGTTGGGTAACCGTTGAAGGGATGCACTCGTTATGGCCAGCTGCCATTACCGATGACCTCAGTTTAAATTTGTGTTTATCCCCAATAAACCCCTCTATTATGGAACAATTATCAGCCTACAGCGATCGATTTATTGATTGGCTCTTTCTCTATGGTCCCAAGCTTATCGGGGCAATCGTCGTATTTATTTTGGGCCTCTACGTCACCAACTGGCTAACCCGTCAGGTTACGAAGGGAATGAACCGACGCCATATCGACGTTTCACTTCAGTCTTTTTTGAGCAGCATGGTCGGTATAGGGTTGAAAATTTTGTTGCTCATCACAGTAGCTGGCATGCTTGGTATTCAGACGACCTCTTTCATTGCCGTTATCGGAGCGATGGGACTTGCTATTGGCTTAGCTTTACAAGGTTCCCTGGCAAACTTCGCTGGCGGCGTTTTGATTTTAATGTTCAAACCTTTTAAAGTGGGCGACCTTATCGAGTCGCAGGGTCAAACAGGCGTTGTCAGTGAAATTCAAATTTTTAATACCATTCTATTAACTCCGGAAAACAAGACGATTATACTTTCCAACGGCGCCGTCTCCAACAACACTATCGTTAACTACTCAAGGCACGGAACATTACGCGTTGATCTTACCATGGCGGTGTCTCCCTCCAACGATATCCAGAAAGTAAGAAAGGTGGTGGAAGATGCAATGATAAGTCATCCTAAGGTCCTCAAAGACCCCAAGCCAACGGTGAATATACTTCGCATGGGCGATGGCATGGTCACGCTGACCGTCCGTCCTTATGCCGCCGTTGCCGACTATTGGGATGTTTACTTCGACCTCCAGGAAAAATTAAAGAATGGATTTGAGACAAACAATATTGCTGCGCCAATGCCAACCCACGTTGTATTGAACAAATAAGAAGACTTTTATAGTTTTTTTGCCTGGCTAAAGAAGGTACGACGTCCTTTGTATAGGTGGGTCGAGGTCTTCTGAGGGAGATTTCAGTGTTTCATTCCTGCCACGATAACCATTTCTTCTTTTATTTTAGATTTGTCTCGAAAGAGAAAATCTCGCCATTCAAATCAATTCATGAGAAATATTATACTCCTATATTTCGCGATACTCATCGGCCTCGGTCATTCCAGTTGTGACAGGAGCAGCACGCTGCCAGCGTCATCCCTACATCCTTTTGGACGAGTGATGGTAACTGATTCCGGGCATATCGAACTTATCAGTTCCGCGGCTCACGTTGGATTTACCTTTCAAGGGGATCAATGTCAGGTTTCGGCATACATTATTGATCCGGAGGGACACAATTACCTTCAATACGAATTAGATGGGGTCTATCAAAAGCGTGTTAAAATATCGGGCAAAGACAAACAGCCAATTATTATCAATGCAAAAGGTAACGGTACGCATACCGTGTGGTTGTACAAAGCCACGGAAGCGTGGGTGGGACCGATCTTTATTGAAAAGATAACTGGAAAAAAATTACATGCGCTTCAAAGGTCAAATGTTCCCGTAATTGAATTTATCGGAAATAGCATTACGTGCGGCGCGGCAGCAGACCCCTCTGAGGTACCTTGTGGATCCGGCGTGTACCATGACCAGCACAATGCATACGCTGCCTATGGCCCAAGGGTTGCGAGAGCCTTAAACGTGAATTTTATTCTCAGTAGCGTAAGCGGCATAGGAATCTATCGCTATTGGAACACCGATGGACCAACAATGCCGCAGGTCTATGAGAATGCTGACTTTCAGGTGGGAAGTTCACGACTATGGGACTTTAAAAAATATAAACCTGCAATTGTGAGCATTGCCCTGGGAACAAATGACCTTAGCGATGGCGACAACGAGCATCCGCGACTACCATTTGATAGTGCTGAGTTTGTAAGTCGATATATCAAGTTTGTACAACAAGTAAAATCCAAATATCAGGACGCACAAATTGCCTTGCTCAGCAGTCCAATAGTCAATGGCGATCGGCGAACAAAATTACAAAACTGCCTTACGGCCGTAAAGCAACATGTCGATAACCTTTATCCGGCGGACAAACCCGTCGCGACATTTTTTTTCGAACCTATGCAAGCACAAGGGTGTACCGGCCATCCGAATGTGGCGGACCATGGCGTGATGGCAGATGAGGTAGCGCCCTTCTTCAAACAGCTGCTGAAATAAGTGGCCACACACAATAAATTTCAATTGAAAAAATAGTGGCATAAAACTTCTTTTTAAGTTCTACGTATACCATTCTTTACAAAATGATTCTGGGAGAAACTAACTCTTGATCTTACAAAAATGCATGCTATCGTAAAGGACTATAAAACTGAAGAAGATATCTTAAACCTGATCGAAGGCTTCAAAACTAGGACGCTGCCCGCGGCGCATTGGACACATGAGGCGCATTTGATCACCGGGCTTTGGTTTAATTATAACTATTCCGAGCTGGAGGCTATTTGTTTCATGCGCTGCGGAATTATTTCTTATAACATCAGCAGCGGCGGAGAAAATACCGCTGAAAAAGGATACCACGAAACGCTCACTTTGTTTTGGTGCAGGATACTAAACACATTTGTCAAAAAAAACGAGGGTCTGAGCTTAATTGAACTGTGCGATAAATTTCTGAAGAGTAAATGGTCGTCAAAAGAACTTCCACTTGAATATTACAGTCGGGAAGTCTTATTTTCCCTTCAAGCCCGGGCGACTTGGGTCGCACCGAATCTCCGAAAATTTGTAATTGTTTCTTTGAAATAGACGAGACAAAGTAAACGTCTTTCATCTATGCTACTCGAAGTTTTTCAGTACTGCCTGAAGCGCCCGGCATAAATCGTGGAACTTCGCACGTTTGGTGACAACATCATTAACACCAAGTTTTTTATAGTCGTCAGCATCTTTTGGAAGGATCGTCGTGGAGTAAATAATGGTGGGGATCTGGCTCCATTTATAGTTCTTTTTAATTTGAATGAGCACCTCTCTGCCACTCATGCGCGGCATATTAATGTCCAGAAAAATGATGTCCGGCTGACAATCGGAGCGCAGTGTTTTTAATGCTGTCAGACCATCATTCGCGACAAGACATTGCGACTCCGGACTCACTGTCTTGAGGGCTTCGCAAAAAAAATCTGTATCATCGGGATCGTCATCGATGCATAGAACGATCATGGCTTACAGGTTAGGTCAAAGGTTGACTGAAAGTAATAAACTTGCGAAGAGTTTAGACCGTTCCTTAAAAAATATATTTGCGCCAGATCGACCGTGGAGGAGGCCCTTTCAACTAATGAGTTTTGTGTCCAATTCCTTTTCCACGATTTTCCCATCAACTAAGTCAACAAAGTAGTTTTTGCTTTTCGCGCTAGATGCAACTGCGGCAACCATCTTTTCATTTTCGAAATACAGGCAAGCTTTATCGTCGCAAGCATAACCCGGAAAAAGTTCTCCTCGTTTTATTAAGTCGTGATACAGCGGCCGACGCGTCGGCTCTGTGTCGTAGTGTGGACAATGAGATCCTTTGAGCCAGCCCAGACATTCAATTTTTGAAATTTTGATGGGTCTTGAGTCGGTAGTTCCGTTCTGAAACCAGCATAAGGAACCTGCGCTTCCGCCTGACATCACGATCCCCGCGTCGTATGCTTTTCTCAAGGCCAAATCAATTCCCTGCGATTTCCAGATCGAAAGCATATTCAAGGTATTCCCGCCACCAACAAGAATTGCGTCCATACTCATGATGGTTTCTTCAAAACTTTTTTGCGTTGTATAAGAATCGATAAATGCATTTAGAACATAAGGCCTTAAGGGCAGATCCTCACAGGAAGCATACCAGGAAGTAATCGTCTCCAAACTATCGCCGGTCGCTGTGGGTACAAAACAAATTTTGGGATTTTCTTTTTGTGTCAGGCTGATCAGGTATCGCGTAATGACCTTGTCACGGCCACCTCCGAAAATAAATACCTTACGCTTGACCTCCGGACTTCCATGTGCTTCTGGCTCGTTTAACGTAAGAAGTGGAAGACCCGCACCTAGGGTGGTTGTCGATTGAATGAAGTCCCTTCGTTTCATACTTTCTATTTCAAGTTTAGGTTGGAAAAAAATTATGGAATACAAACCTAACCAAAACCGACACATTTTGACAATTGGATACCGTCATCCTTTCAAAAAGAGTTAATGAAAGACCTAGCGTTCGACAATTATCAACAAAATGCATAACAGTCGAGCGGCGCCTTCACCCTTTCGCTGCGGCCGCCACGGGATCCTTCGCGTCGCTCGATGCCCGTCACACACTTGGCCTCGCTCAGGATGACGTTTTCGTAGGAAGAGGCATAGATAAGTGAAGGCATTGTATGACTAACGCCAATTGTTATGCAGTATCACCTCGAGGTATCACTCCGAACGCAAGCTTGTTGCCGGATTTGCCAACGCAGCTCGCAGCGATTGATAGCTGATGGTTAACAAGGCAATTAAAACTGAAATAGTGCCTGCCAGTAAAAATACATCCCAGGTGATTTCAATCCTGTAGGCATAATCCTCCAACCAGGTCTGCATCATATACCACGCAAAAGGCACTGCAATCACAAATGATATCATGACAAGCTTTACAAAATTCCGCGTCAACAAACCGAATATATTATTTACGGAGGCACCCAACACTAAGCGAATGCTGATTTCTTTGTTACGCTGTTCCACCATAAAGGCAGAGAGCGCAAATAGTCCCAAACATGCTACGACAATAGCGAGGGTAGCAAAACTTGCAAATAAATAGCCCATCCGTTGAACATCTTCGTACATGCGGGCATAACTTTCGTCCAGGAACGTATAACGGATAGGCTGATGCGGCATAAACTTATTCCAAAGCATGGTAACGGATTGAATCATTTCAGCCATATTTTCTGATCTGACCTTGATCGAAACTATGTTTCCTCCCCGCCCATAGACAAGCGAGAGTGGCCTGATCTCGCCCTTCATTGATTCAAAATGAAAATCCTCAACAACACCAATGACGTTGTAGGTTTCCCAATTCATAATACGCTCCCCAAGCGGTTTTTTAAACCCGAACTCTTTAACCATTGCCTGATTGATGATGATGGCCTGGGAATCTGACGCCATCTCCGGAATGAAATTTCTTCCTTCCACCAATTTCATTCCCATAGTCTTAATATAGTCGGCATCGACATACCATCTTTGAGCACCCACCGCTTTTTCTTCCTTTGATTTGCCATCTCTCCAAAAGCCATTCTGATCGCGTTTTGTGCCCATCACTGGCAGGTAATTGCTGATTGTGACATTTTCAACATGGGGCAATTTTAAAATCTCATCCTTAAAGGTGATTTGTTGGTTGCCCAAAGTACCCGCGCCCTGAAGCATGATAACCTGTTCTTTATCGAATCCAACTTTGGTCGTGAGAACATAATTCATTTGGCGATTTATGATGAATGTGCCTATGATCAGAATGATTGATGTCGTGAATTGAAATACAACCAATATACTTCTCGTCCTTGAGCTCTTGCTTCCCCGGCTAACCATTCCCTTCAGTACGTCGATGGGTTTAAATGCAGAAAGATAAAACGATGGATATATACCGGCAATCACCCCTATTATGATTGCAGACACGATGAGCGTTGGTACACACCACCAGGCCGTCCAGGGTATTGTCAACGTTGTGCCGGCCAGTGTGCTAAAATATGGAATAGACAGTATGACGAGCAACACAGCCAGCACAAAAGACACTAAGCTAACCAATATCGACTCCGTTAGAAATTGACGCACGAGGTAACGACGGAGAGATCCGACAACTTTTTTAAGACCCACTTCCTTGGCACGGTTTGCCGACTTGGCCGTGGAAAGGTTTATAAAATTGATACAAGCGAGGGCAAGAATAAAGCATGCAATACCACCAAAAAGCCACACATAGCGGATATCGCCATGCTGAATGATGTCACCAATACCATCGGATTTTAAGTGGATATCCCGAACCGGCTGCAGCCTAAAAAAATGCTTCTTCTTAACGTCTGCCATGTTTTGGTCACCGATTTCCTCCAGGTATCCCACATAATGTGTATCACGAATGGCGAGAAGTTTCTTCTCCAGTTCTTCTGGATTAGTTCCTGGTCTAAGCTTGACATAAGGATTGTAATTCCAACAGCACCAACTCGTTTGTTCTCCAGGCCAGAACTCTTCCCCCGTTAGGGTAATCAAAAAATCATATTCATGAAGATGGGAGGTGACAGGAAAATTCTCCATTACGCCACCAATGGTATACGGTCTTTTTTTATCCTCATTGAAAATAATGGTTCGTCCAACGGGATTTTCGTTGGGGAAATATTTATCGGCTTTTCGTTTAGAAATGACAATGGTGTTTGGTTTATCCAATGCATGTTGCTGATTTCCATAGACCATTGGAATTTCAAGAATTTCCAGCAAGTCCTGATCGGCGTAAACAAAACCTTCTTCATAGGTATCTTCGACCTGATCTTCTCTTCTAAATAAATTATTTCCTGCGTTAAACCAGTTGTATGGAATTAACCTGCCCGCTTTTTCAATCTCGGGATATTCGTCTTTCAGAATTTGGGCGAAAGGCGCGGGCGTTGACGTCCACTTTTGCATTTCATCTTCCTTGTATTCGTTGTACACCCGGTAGATGTTAGCGCCGTTTTTGTAATGACTGTCATAGCTCAATTCATGTCGGATAAAAAGGGCGATGAGGATACACGTAGCCAGCCCTAGCGCAAATCCACCGATCTTGATGGAGGTGTACATCTTCTGACGCGACATCGTCCGCCAGGTAATTTTGAAATTATTTCGAAACATAGTAAAGGCGTTAATAGGGTTGTATTTAGATCTTTTTCGAATAGCAAAAGGCTGAAAAAAAAGGACAACGTTCCAGACAAAAAGAATGTCAGCTTTTCTCTTGCCCATCCGTGAATATCGCCGCTGATAAAGTTCCAACATATCGCCTAATGCCGCATCAGCCAGGTGATCATTGCAGTACCAGTTAAACAAACGTATTGCCCATTTCGGCGGCATTTTGGGTGATTGAGTTTTCATAGTTTGCCGCCCTCCCAAATGATTTTTGGAATTTCTTTCCACATTGAATTCCGAAGCTCACGCGATTCGTTCAATACTTTCTTTCCAGATTGTGTGAGCGTGTAAAGGCGTTTATCTCTCCCTCCTCGTACCTCGCTGGCGCCACCCATATGTGATTTCAGATAACCCTTGTCCTCCAGTCTTACCAGTGCCTTGTGCACCGAACTGACCATAATATTGCGGCCCGTTTGTCGTTCGAGTTCATCGACGATCGCAAGGCCATAGGCGTCTTCAAAAAGAATTCCGACGGCCAGCAAGACAAGCTCTTCAAATTCTCCGAGATAGGTACCTCTCATGGTTGATTTGTTTCACCTTTGCCTACAATACCGCGGGTATTTCGAAAGGTTGCAGGCTAGACGGGAAAATATTTTCAAACTAGCTTTTGGCAGCGATGATTGACCTCCTCCGCACAGTTTTGTTCGAAAATGAAATACCTGGTTCGCTCCTTTCATTAAAAAGGGCGAAATGGTTATTGACGTACCTTTGTCAGGATGGCATTAAATTGGCCTTTTGAAAAGACTCACTAAATTCAGGACATGTTAAAAAATTACCTCAGCATCGCTTACCGCACGATTCTAAAGACAAAAGTTTTTTCATTCATAAACATTCTTGGTCTTGCCGTAGGCATGGCCGCGTTCATGTTCATAATTCAATATGTACAATTTGAACGCAGCTACGAAAAATTCAATGAGAACGCAGACAACATTTATCGTATAACCCTTGATCTCTACAATGGTAATGAATACGTGGTGACCGATTGCGAGACCTATGCGCCTGTGGGACCAATGCTAAAGGAACGGATGCCTGAAGTGATCGAATATGTGAGAATGTTTCACAACGATGGGCTGCAGGATATTGAAGCCAACAATAGAAAATTTCTGGAAGAGGGAATCTATTTTGCTGATGCTTCTGCGTTCAAGATTTTCTCTGTAGAAGTTTTGCATGGCGACAAGTCCACTGCGTTGTCAGCGCCTTATAAAGTAGTTCTCAGCGAAACAATGGCGAAGAAATACTTCGGACGAATTGATGCCATTGGTGAGTCGCTCAAAGTAGGACGCAATCTGTATCAGGTAACTGGCATTATGAAAGACCTACCTCAGAATACCCACCTAAAATTTAATACGCTTTTATCTCACGCCACGCTGGGTAAAATGTATGAATGGTACAAGGAGGACAGCTGGAATGGCAACAATGAATACACCTATTTACAAATGGCACCGGGGACGGACCTTGCCACTTTTAATAACAAACTTGTTGAATTTGCAATATCCCTAAAAGACAAAATTGGTGTCGAGCGTTTTGTCGCGGAGCCAATAAAAGACATCCACCTTTACTCGAACAAGTCTTTTGAACCAGAAGCAAACGGGAGCGCCAAAACTGCATATTCTTTGCTAATCATTGCAATTTTCATTATTGTCATTGCCTGGGTAAACTACGTAAACCTTTCCACGGCGCGGGCTATTGAACGTGCCAAGGAAGTTGGCATCCGGAAAGTGATGGGTTCGCTAAGGATACAGCTGGTTGTTCAGTTTTTGGCAGAATCGGCTATTATCAACATGATCTCTGCAGGCATCGCGTTTGTTTTCTTCCAGTCAGGATTGCCCCTCTTTCGCAACCTGACGGGGCAGCCGTTGGGGGGCGATTTTATGACTGATTCTTCTTTCTGGTACTTGTTCGTGCTGATGATGGGTGTGGGTATTCTCCTATCTGGCCTCTATCCCGCCGTTGTTTTATCTTCTTTCAGACCTGCCACTGTTTTAAAAGGAAAGTTGCGCACTTCAAGTCATGGACAGAGGATGCGACAAGGTTTGGTTGTTTTTCAGTTTGCTGCCACGATAATTCTAATGATAGGCATGTCCATAGTCTATTTGCAGCTAAACCATTTGCGAACAATAGAATTGGGAATGAGCATAGACCAAACGTTAGTGGTAAGAGCACCACTTATTGAAGAATCCGATTCGATTTTACGTATCAAGCAGCAAATTCTAAAGACAGAATTACTGCGAAATCCAACAGTGCAAAAAGTCGCCAGTTCGGAAAGCCTGCCAGGCCTGGAGTTACACGAACTGAGCACTACTTCTAACGTTAAGAAAGTGGGTGAAGAAAAAGAAAATGGTAGCTATAACTACTACTTTGTATCCATCGATGCCGATTATATCCCGACGCTGGGAATGAAAATTATTGCAGGAAGAAATTTTGAAAGTGGCGCGCAAAATCACGACCAGGTTATTATCAACGAAGAGGCCGTAACAAGGCTAGGCTTTTCAAATCCTGAAGAAGCATTGGGGTCAAAAATTACTTTTAAAACGCGATGGAAAGGAGAGCCTGCGACGATTATTGGTGTTCTTGGCAATTATTACCAGCAATCGCCGAAGGAAAAACAAATTCCTATGTTATTTAAATTTGAAGACAACGGGACCTATTTTTCGATCAGGCTCAAGACCGAAAACATGGGAGAAACGCTAGCGGCGGTGAAAAATGTTTGGAATGAAGTATTCCCCAATACACTTTTCCATTATTTCTTCCTGGATGAAAAATATGATCAACAATATCGGTCAGACTTACGGTTCGGTAACGTGATTGCCACATTTTCCGGATTAGCGGTGTTTATAGCATGCCTTGGATTATTTGGTTTGTCAGCATTTACCATTGTTCAACGCACCAAGGAAATTGGCATCCGCAAAGTACTTGGCGCTTCTGTTTTACAAATTGTGCATCTGCTGTCAAAAGATTTCGCTAAAATTGTTTTAATCGCGTCGGTACTTGCCTTGCCAATAGCATACCTGGCCACCGACCAATGGTTGTCAGGCTATGCGGTCAGAATAAGTCTGAACGCGTGGATATTTTTAGCACCTGTCGTGATTATTCTTGGCATTGCAATGTTTACCGTAAGTTTTCAGACTATTAAAACTGCGCTCGAAAATCCATCGGGGTCGCTAAGGCAGGAATAAAAATTCAGGGGCATTTGCGGCTCAATCTGTCCGACATTTTTTGAGGTGGTGATACGCTATACGGTTTTCCGTAAAGTAGTATATTTCGGCCATGCAAAAACTGATCGTACTCCTGCTCCTTTTTGTGTGCACTACGCACGCAGCAATCTCTCAAAGTATTCCGCTTCCCGAACATCCGCGTCCTGACTTTGAACGGGTGGCCTGGCAAAACCTGAATGGCGTCTGGCAATTTGAATTTGATTCACTGGATCAGGGTGTGTCAAAAAAATGGAGCGATGGGAAAACGACGTTTACACAACAAATAAATGTTCCGTTCCCCTGGGGGTCGGCACTTTCTGGCGTTAAGGACAAGTCCGATATCGCCTGGTACTCGCGCGAAATAAATGTAAAGCCGGAATGGAAAAACAAACGAACATTCCTAACCATCGGCGCTTCTGATTGGGAAACGACGGTTTGGCTTGATGGCAACCTGCTGGGCAAACATCGGGGTGGTTACACGCCATTTTCGTTTGACCTCACCCCATATCTTAAGTATGGTCAGGCTCAAAAGCTTGTTGTGCGCGTTGATGACAAACGAAGAGACTTCACATTATATGGCAAGCAAGGCTACGGAAACGCCCGTGGCATGTGGCAAACCGTGTACCTCGAGTCACGTGGAAAGGATTATATCGAGGCTGTGCATTTTAAGCCGGATATAGATCAAAGCAACGCGACAGTCATTGTATACCTTCCCGAGGAAGCAACTTCAGATTTGAAACTTTCACTCAACATCAAAGCGCCTACAGCTCCAATTTCAAGCGAAGTAACAATTCCGAAAGGAAAGGACAAGATTAGTTTGACAGTTTCAATTCCTAATGCACGCCTTTGGGCGATGGACGATCCTTACCTATATGACGTTGAAGTCAAATTGGGCGATGACGTCGTCAAAACTTATTTCGGCATGCGCAAGATTTCCGTCGTAAATCTTCCCGGTACTAACTTTCCATATGTAGCTGTAAACAATAAGCCGGTATACCTTCAGTTAGCATTAGATCAGGCTTATCACCCTGAAGGATTTTATACTTTTCCCAGCGACGCATTCATGCGCAAAGAAGTTGAACTGGCGAAGTCAATTGGCCTGAACGGAATTCGGCCGCACATAAAAGTTGAAATCCCGAGAAAGTTATATTGGGCCGACAAACTCGGGGTGCTGGTGATGGCAGACTTACCCAACAGTTGGGGAGATCCGGACGCTAAGATGCAAAATGAGGCTGAGGAGACGCTTCGCGAAATGATCAAAAGGGATTTCAACCATCCGGCAATTTTTACGTGGACACTCTTCAACGAAACCTGGGGACTGCGTACGCACACGGAAGAAAATGGAAAACGGGTCGGCCACTATCTTCCCGAAACTCAACAATGGGTGTCGTCGATCTATTACCTGGCCAAGTCGTTGGACCCTACCCGGCTCGCCGAGGATAATTCCATTTGCTGTGGCGCGGGCCATACACAAACGGATATCAATTCTTTCCACGACTACCTCGCAGGTTGGCAGTGGGAAGATTCCTTAAAGAAGATCACGGAAAATACTTTTGAAGGTGGTACGTTTCACTATGAAAAAGGATTCAAACAAGGAACCCAACCAAAGATCAATTCGGAATGCGGAAACGTGTGGGGATACGAAGGTAGCACAGGCGACGTCGACTGGAGTTACGACTATCACCGGATGATGAACACGTTCCGCAAATATCCTGAAATCGCGGGCTGGCTCTACACCGAACATCACGACGTAATCAATGAGTGGAATGGTTACTGGCGCTTCGACCGTACTAATAAATTTACTGGAGTTGAAGACATATTCCCTGGAATGAGAGTCAACGATTTCCACACTCCGGTTTACTTGTCAACAGGCAATGAAATCTGTAAGACGGTGAACGGCGGTGAAAAAGTAGAGATTCCGTTGTTTCTCTCCTCTATGACGGACGTTGACTACGGCAGCCAACTCAAACTCACTTATCAACTAGTCCTTACGAATTACATCGGCGAATCAGCTGCAATTTCCAAAGGATCGCGCCCCATTGAATATAAGCCCTACTTACAGAAAATGCTTGAACCGCTGACATTAGACATGCCGAACCTCGCCGGCCTCGCCCTGCTTTCTTTACAGGTTGAAGATTCCAAAGGCGTCGTCCTCCATCGGAATTTTATGCATTTTGAAATCACTTCGGAATCAAAAATTCCTAAGGTCGACGTCATAACGGTAAGGCCAGAGGCCTTCTCAAACGCTTCCTTCACGAAGAAACAATGGAATGTTCTGGATGGACTAAAGGTTAACGGAGCTGGACAGGGATATTTTGAATATACCATTCCATTGGATAGCAAAATGGATTTGGGATCTGTAAAAGAGGCTTACTTCCTTGTTGAAATTTCCGCGAAAGAGCTGTTCGTAAAGGATCTGGATGTAAAGGAGGAAAAAACCGGCGACTTTATGTTAGGGGCGAAAGCTTCGCCGAGTGGTAACCCAAATTCATATCCTATGACGGATGAAAAGTTGTTTCCGTCCAAGGTAACGATTAGCGTCGATGGAAAACCCGCACTCACCGCAGCGTTGGCAGATGATCCTGCTGATCACCGTGGTATTTTATCCTGGCATCATCAGCTTAAGGATAGAAAGCTTCGAGAAGCCGGCTCGTACGGATATTTAACCAAAGTCCCACTCTCAAAAGCACAGCTTAAAGACGCCGCGAAAAATGGAAAGCTGGTGATTCAGATTAAAACGACGGGAGATGGTGGCGTTGCCGTGTATGGAAAATCTTTTGGACGTTATCCACTAGACCCATCGTTGGTGTTGAAGAAAAAATAATCACCACATCATAGCCATCAACGTCTTCATAGTTCAAGACCTTTCCCGACGGGACGAAATATTTGTGGCACGCAGAGTCCCGGAAACCGGAGACTCTGCTGTGACGAAAAAAATGATCACGAAATTTCGCCAACGACATCATAGTCAATCATAGGCATCAGCGTCATCATAGTCCAAGACCCTTATGGTCCGGTCAGAGTCTCCGGTTTCCGGGACTCTGGCATGCAACATTTTTCGTTTGAATATCATTGTCTAAAAGTGGACGAATTACGATCCTATAAGGGCGCGACACGCAGAGTCCCGGAAACCGGAGACTCTGCTGTGACGAAGAAATAATCACAAATTCGCAATGGACATCATAGTCTATCATAGCCATCAGCTCCATCATAGTTCAAGACCATTATCTCAATCCTTTTAACGCGGACGACAAATGTTCACGATTTAAACTCAAAGTCTGAAAACCGCATAAGAGAATAATGATCACGGCGCAATAGACAAGCGGCACCAACGGATCCAGCCAATGAAAACTTGTTTGGTAAACAAATGTTCTAAGTATTTCTTTTAAAATGATGTACGTTAGTGGACCAAAAAATACAATTGCCATGAGCATTTGACTGGCAAATTCCCTAATAAGTATTTGAGTAATGCTGAGGCTACTGGCACCGAATAATTTATGAATGGCAATTTGTTTTAACTTGTCGCGCACGATGCTGATGCTTAAGCCATACACAGCGCAGCAGGATAAGAGTCCGGAAATAATGGTCAACAACGCCGACAGACTATTCAACCTATCCTGGTACGTCATCCATTCTTCAAAACGTTTACTTAAAAAAGATACCTTGGCTTTTCGGCCCCCGTTTTCAAAATACGTTTCCAGAAAATTGACTGTTCTTCGAATATCTACCTCTAGTATCCGTATGCAGAGGAAATTATAATCGAAATACGGGGCGACGTTTATCTTCACCGGTTTCTCGGGCTGATTAAATTGTCCGCTAATATCCTTGAATACGCCAATTACGTTGGCCGAGTGACTGGGTATTGATTTCTTACCTTGCTCGTTTACAACGATAATCGAATCGCCGTCATTGACTTTGAACCAATTCCCGTCAGCCATTTGCAGATCAAAGAAATCTTTATACCCGCGATCAACAGACATAAAATAGAAATCCGAGTTCAATTCTTTGCTAAGGATCCTATCTGGTAATTGGGAGGTCGCCATTAAGTCAACAACGTTAGGATTTGTGGTCTTCCAGGTTGTACGAAGGCTGGCAAGATCTGCATTTGTAAGATTTTTAGGATAACTCAAGTAGACAATCTGGTCGTGGTTCCGCCCTGGTTCCTTAAGCAATGAATAGTTTATCTGTCTTCTCATCACCATAGATGCTACAATAAGGAAAATGCTTATACCCAGCTGAAGGAACATAATCGCCTTTTTAAATCGCGGGAAGGTGATCGCGTCTGTACTTAATAGTCGATTTGGTGTGGCGCCGGTGAATCTGAGTGTAACAAAAAGTGGAGAGAGTGAAATGCACACAAAAAGTCCCATCAATATCAACATGAACGACAGGTTACCATCCCATAAAAATGAAATTAAATCAAGAGAGAGGACTTGCTTGATCCATTGAGAAGTAAAAGCCAATATTACTATTCCTATAACGAGGGAGGATCCTACGATCAAAAACGACTCTTTGGCAAACGCCATAGTTAGATCAGCTTGATTTGACCCGGCCAATTTTTTAATGGCTAATTCTTTTGACCTGTACGGTAAGCTAAGGGTTGTAAGATTTACAAAACTCGTGAGTGCTAAAAAGAGTATAAGCGCTGCAATACAGATCAGAATGTATATGCTATAGTGATCGCCGTGCATTGCATCTTCGCCTATAACCCTCGGCCCAAAATAGATTTCTGAAAGCGATTGAAGCTGATAACCCAGTTGTCGGGAAGGGGTTAATTTGTTCAAACTATTTTCAACGTCCGCCTTACTTCCTCGAAGCAGTTTCACATAGATACCCGTCTCTTTCGGATTAAAACTAAGCGTTTGAATTGATGAACTGTCAAACTTAATAAACCCTTGGAACTCTTCGTGAGAATTCTGAGGATAGTCCCTATATACTGCAGTAACGGTAAAAGACAAGGTATCTCCCAACGTGTAGATTTTGATTTGTTTTCCACTTGATTGATTAGTGCCGAAATATTTGATGGCCATGGTCGAAGAAAGTATCGCGGCTTGTTCTTTCACATGAAATGCTTCCAGCGAGCCATCCACAATCTCGAATGAGAAGATATTCGTTATGTCTGGATCGGCGGCATAAAACTTGAAATCAAGAAAGGTTTGATCACCGGCCAGTACATTTATATTTTGCATCAGCTTTACCCTGGACGTGACTAATGAATCATTAGAAATTGTCTTCAACTGAGTGTATACATCGTATGAATTCTTGTTTGACAGGCGGTTCCCACTATACGACACGTCATTATTCTTCTGCAAGACTCTAAAAATAGAACGATGGTCTTTGTGAAATTTGTCGTGACCAAATTCATGGAAGGTGAACAATAGTATGAGTGTCGAGCAGGCAAACGCGATGGCAAGGGTGACTATCTTTAAAAAATAGACTTCGCGATTCTTGGCGATTATTCTTAAGAACAGTTGCGAATGAATCAACGCCATTTATTCAATTTAGAATTTGACAATTCAATAATTCCGCCAACTATCGTGATCGAGGCCAAGCTATGAATATATTGAAAAATTTCGATCTAGTGTTGCTAATTGAAATAGCATGATTATACAAATTGATCGCTACCGCACAAAAATGACCGCATGTGAGAAGGCCTTATATCTGATTAGTTGAGAAAACTCAAAATTCGGGGCTTCATGTGTGGCCCGAATTTTGGAAATTCGACACACGTCCAACATTATTTAATTATGACATTCAGCTATTTAAAACTTGCCCTGCGCCTGCTTTCTCGAAATCCTCTGTCAACATTTATTAACGTGATCGGGCTGTCAATAGGCTTCGCTGTTTTTTTTATCCTATGGCAATACTCTCAAGCTGAGTTGAAATCCGATCAGTTCCATACAGATTTCGAACGTATTGTGAGATTCGGCTTGAATTATCATTTTAAAGAATCCAACAGTGAGACAAAAGATGGAACACTTGCAATCAACGATCCTGCATTAACCAGAGATGTAGCACAAACGTTCGGAGAAGTAGAAAGCTATACCCGCATTTTTGCGCAGAAAAATTTCTCCAGGGCATACATTCCAATTCATGGGCAAGATATTTTCTTAGCACACATTTCTCAAAGCGGTGAACGAAAGTCGTTCGTAGAAAACAACGTAGCCTATGCAGATCCAAATCTGTTCACGGTTTTTAACTTTCCATTGATCGAAGGTAATCCTGCGCTTGTTTTGAACGATCCGTATTCCGTGGTTATTTCGGAAAATATTGCAGCTAAATATTTTGGTTCCGACGAGCCTGTCGGTAAAGTGCTGCAGCTAAACAACGAAACAGCGTTAAAGGTAACGGGTGTATTTAAAAATCTTCCACGAAACACACACCTCGCTTTCGACATTGTAATTTCAACGCTAACAATATCAAATAGCATCGACAAAATCAAAATAACAAACGGTGGTCCATACTGCTATTTTAAGCTGGCGTCAACAACAACTGTAAAAGATTTCGAGGCGAAGGTTAAAACATTCGTTGACGAACGATACAATGCACTGTTCAAAAAAAACTGCAATACCTGCACGTCCGACGCATATCTCCAGCCCATACGTGAAACTCCTTTCAATTCAGGATATTGGTTTGATACGGCAATACCTAAATCAAAATACTTATTGGTAGTGTTGAGCAGCATTTCGATAATCATCCTGGTGATGGCCTGGATAAATTATGTTAACCTTGCCCTTACTGCTAACCTGAAACGCATTAAAGAACTGGCTGCCCGTAAAACGGTCGGCGCAAGCCACATAGATTTCCTTAAACAATACGTGCTAGAATCTTTCTTAATCAATGTTATGGCTATCGTTGGAGCGGCTATCGTCGTGCAACTGATGTTGAGTCCTGCAGAAAGCTTGTTGCAGTTTTATATTCCAGCGCTAAAGGATATTTCAATGTCAACAGTAGTAATAAGTTCTCTTGCGTTTTTGCTGGGAATATTTTTTACAGGCGTGTATCCAGTTTTCATCACCTTAAGAAATAATCCCAGGGTACTGTTTGGTACGCACAAAGTTTTGAAAAAAGGAAATACTTTTAGCAAAGCGTTGACCACCATTCAACTTTCATTTGCTGTCATTCTCATCGTTTGGGTTTTTTCCGTTCACCTTCAACTAAATCTTGTACTAAATAAAGATTTAGGAATTCAAAAAGAACACATCGTCAACATCGATCTGCCGGTGACCCGGCAAGAAAATTTCGAAAGTTTACTGAGTTCTTTTTCCGAGGAGGTCTTGAGGATTCCCGGTGTTAGAGGCGAAGCGGTTAGCAACTCGTTGCCTGGATTCCAATCTAAATTTTTTGTCATTGAAAAAAATGGAGCATTTTTCTCACCTCAAACCAATGGAGGTGTCGATGAAAATTTTATTCCTTTATATGGCATCAAAATGCTGGCAGGTAGAAATTTCCAACCCGGTAATCCCAGCGACCAAAATGCGGTTATCATCAGTCGCACTTTGACCAGACAAATGGGATATAAGGATCCAGCGGAGGCCATCGGACAGCGCATGGATATCAATACCGTGGAATTTAGTTCCGAAATGGCACCGATTGAAATCATCGGCGTAATTGAGGACTACAAAGTCGATCCACTTTTTGCCAGTGTCAACAACCGCGATGGACTCGCGCTGCTTTACAAGAATTATCTTATCCCCACTGGTATTGCTCCGCGAAAGGTTTCTTTGAAGGTTGACCCGGACAATTTCGAGGAATCGATTCAAAAAGTTGAACAACTTTATGGCTCGCTCTTCTCTGGGGATGTTTTCAATTGGAATTTTTTGGATCAGCAGATCGGCAGATTTTATCAGAATGAAAAAATTACCCGCAATCAGATTACTTTCTTCACGACGCTTGCAATAGGAATTGCCTGTCTGGGACTTCTTGGCATCATCCGCAATAAAGCGACGGAAAGAGTAAAGGAAATTGGAATCCGGAAAGTATTGGGAGCAGCGTTTGGTCATCTTAGTTTTATCCTGCTGGCTACAACACTGCGGCAAGTGGCTCTTGCTGTCCTTATTGGAATACCAGTCGCCACTTATCTCACGCAACAATACCTGGAAAAGTTCTCTGAAAGAATAGCCATCCAGTGGTGGCAGTACGTATTGCCTGTATTAATTCTGTTGATAATCATGTTGGCCTCGGTGGCTTCGACATTGATCAACGTAAATAAAGTGAATCCGGTAGATTCCTTAAGACAGGAATAGGCTTTTACGTCACTCATTCCTCAACGATGTCGCCGGATTTGCATGTGCTGCCCGCAACGCTTGTGTGCTGACGATAATAAGTGCAAAGATCAGTGCAACCAAACCCGTCACCGGAAACACCCACCAGGCTATCGTCGTTCGAATCGTATAACGCTCCAAGTATTTCGACAACAACCACCAGGCTATGGGTGATGAAATAATAAAGGAAATAATCACCAGGAAAGAAAAATCTTTCGATATCAGCCGCACCAGGCTAGGCACCGTAGCGCCCAAGACTTTTCGAATGCCAATTTCCTTTGTCCGTTGTTCTGCGGTAAAGGCTGCCAGCCCAAACAAACCAAGACCTGTAATGATGATCGTGAGCGTGGCAAACAAACTCGCCAGCTGACTGGTGAGATTTATGGTCGTAAATTTTTTCTGGAATTCAACGTCAGCAAAACGATACTCAAAAGGATAGGCAGGTGCATGTTTCTCAAATATTTTTTGCACCGTAGCAATTGAAGCCTGAAGATCTTTCGTTTTCTTTAATCGAACCGAAACCACATCAATCCATTCAGGATCCAGTACAATAAACATCGGTTTCACCGGATCATAAGGAGATCCCATCAAAACATTTTCCGTCACACCGATCAGTTTCCGTTTACCTCCCCACAAGTCAAGCTCGGTACCGATTATGGGTTCTTTAAGATTCATGAGATCCAGTCCCGCCTTATTGATAATAATAGATGATGTGTCGCTCTTGAAATCTTCCGAAAAATCGCGACCCTCGAGCAGCTTAATACCCATCGTTTTTATATAGTCATACTCGGTTGCGATAGTCGTAAAAATGACGCGTAGCTCTTCCGGCTTACCGGGCCATCCCAGGAAATTATTGGAATTGATGTCGGTAATCT
Organism: uncultured Bacteroidota bacterium; assembly: GCA_963813425.1. Taxonomy (GTDB): domain Bacteria; phylum Bacteroidota; class Bacteroidia; order Cytophagales; family Cyclobacteriaceae; genus Chryseolinea. Next base: position 10,588 of record CAWEZB010000035.1, on the reverse strand, counting down.
GACTATTGGATTTTGTCACCGCTTCAACAACTCCTGACGCAAGCAGATCCAGTTTGATCGGACGATAATTTTTCTTCACTTCGTTCGTATAATTAACCGCCATCAGATTTTCCTGGTCATATCCGATTTCTCTGCTTTTCACCAACTGAATTTGTTGATAGATCACCATCGTACCAATGATCAGCAAAATTGAAAAACCAAACTGAAGTGTTACCAAAACTTTGCGCGGCGTGCTTGCGCCTTTTCCAATAGTTGGTTTTCCTTTCAACACCTATAGTGGGTTGAAAAGAGGACAAGTAAAATGCAGGATAACTTCCGGAAACAATACCGGTAAGGAGAATCAGCGCCAGGCCAAAAAACCAGAACTGCGCGGACATGTAGTCAATAAAAAGTTTTTTCTCAACCAAATCGATTGTAGTAAGGCAACACCAATTGCGCCATGAGAACACCAGCGATAAAAGCCAGCAACGCGATAAAAGTAGATTCACCAATGAACTGCAAAATCAATTCGATGCGTTTTGAACCCACGCTTTTCCGAACACCAACTTCGCGAGCTCGTCGCTCAGAACGTGCTGTTGCCAGGTTCATGAAGTTAATGCAGGCAATAACGATTATGAATATAGCGATGATCGTGAACAATTGAACGTAATCATTCATGCCACCGGTTTCTACACCATTGTCGAAGGAATTGAATAATCTCCACCTCGATAGCGGATATAAAAAGAATTCAGGTTTTGTTTCTTTTTCGCCATGATCCTGTAACATCATTCGGATTGATTTTTCAACAGCCTGCTCGTTGTTCGGATCATTTAATTCGACAAAGACCTGGAAAGAGTAATTGCCCCAGTTCGTTGTGTTATCGTCGAACCCAATCGCTGATTTGTTCGCGAAATTTCCAGGTCATCAAGAAAATCAAACTGGAATGAAGAATTTGAGGGAACATCTTTTAACACACCTGTTACTTTCAAATCTTCTTCATTGTCGACGCGAATTACCTTGTTGATCGGGTCTTCGTTACCGAACAATGCTTTTGCTGTCGCTTCTGTGATGATAACAGACCGGGGATCATCCATAACCTGTGCTGCGTTGCCAGTGATCAATGGAAATTCAAACATCTCCAGAAATTCCTCACTCGCATAATAACCTCTCTTATTGATCCGATTTTCGCCTACTGTCAGCAAATGCGTCCCTCCCCAATCCGTTACAACTGCACGTTTAATATTCGCGTCAGCGGTCTTCATTCCTTCGTACGTCGGCAAGGGAACAGAAGTCCACGAATTTATTTTTCCATCGAATTTTGCATTGACCCAAACCTGGTAAAGTCGATCGTATTTCGGAAGGAACTTATCAAAAGATGTCTCATCGAACACCCACAACAATATCAGAATGCTACAGGCAATGCCAATGGAGAGCCCCGTGATGTTGATAAAAGAATAAAATCCGTTTTTGCGAAGGTTCCGAATGGTAACCAGGAAATAATTTTTGAACATTGGACCAGGTTTAAAAATTTCAATAAAAGGGATACTGCCGGTTTGTCAAATGGTAACAGCTGAATCCCTTTTTATTTCTTAGACCAAAATTTTTCGCGGCGGTTGCACCAATTGCCAATAATATCTCACAATCGAACACATTTGCTCATTAAAGAACAGCCGCGTTATCCCTTCGCCCTTTTGGTAACCGTCATCCTGCCTCGCCCGACCAATGGGCTGAGTGGTGGAAGTGCGGCGGCGAGCGAAGGATCCCCTTCAATACTCGCAGACATTATGTCGAACTGCACCTTGATTTGACGGGGATCCTTCGTTCCGCACACTCCGCGCTCACGCTTCACTCCCGCCAGTGGTCGGGCGCGGCAGGATGACGGTTTGAAAAAAAGTAGTAAACATCGAGACCGCCTCGAATAATCGAAACTAAATTAATTTGCGTGAGTAATTGTGCTCCACGTACCTTCTCCTTTTTTTGGGTAAATCTGAACTAAGGATTTGACCAGGAAATTTCTTTGGAACTTCGACCGTGACCATTTGACCCTACTCCACTTTTTCAGAACGTCATCCTGAGCGGTGGACGTGCGGCGGAAAAGCGCGAGCGAAGGATCCCCTTCAATACTCGCAGAAATGAGGTCGAAGTAGCACCTTGATTTGATGGGGATCCTTCGTTCCGCACAGTCCCGCGCGCATGCTTCACTCCCGCCAGTGGTCGGGCGCGGCAGGATGACGCTTTGAAAAAAAAATGTAGAGACCGAGGCCGAACTCGAATAATCGAACTGAAAATAATTAGCTTGAGTAAACCGAATAAAGTTGTGTATCATCACCAACCTAATTTATAAATGTTAGCATCAGCATGGGTTTACATCATCACCAATGTTCATCACACGACGCTTTACACTGGCGTTACAAATGACCTCCCCACGAGGTTGTGGGAACACCGGACTAAACTGGATCCCATGAAGTTTTTCTGCGAAGTACAATCTTTCTGTTCTTGTTTTTTATCAAGGCTTTGATTCCATTGTCGAGGCTATCGGGCGGGAGAAATACATAAAGGGGAAGACGCGTAAATGGAAAGAAGCGTTAGTCAATTCTACTAATCCAGAATGGAAGGATTTGACAGTGGAAATTTCGTTGGAACTTAACTCGTAACTATTTGACGCTTCCCTCTCCCTTAGAACGTCATCCTGAGCGATGGACGTGCGGCGGAGCGCGCGAGCGAAGGATCCCCTTCAATACTCGCAGAAATGACGCCGAAGTGGCACCTTGATTCGATGGGGATCCTTCGTTCCGCACGGTCCCGCGCTCACGCTTCACTCAGGATGACGGTTTTAAAAAAATTTGTGGAAACCGAAACCGACCTCGAATTATCGAAATTAATTAGTTTGAGAAATTGCAACTCGTATTAGAACTTTGACCGTAGCTCTTGACAGCCCTCCTACTTTTTTAGAACGTCATCCTGAGCGGTGGGCGTGCGGCGGAAGTGTGCGAGCGAAGGATCCCCTACAATACTCGCAGACATTATGTCGAAGTGGCACCTTGATTTGATGGGGATCCTTCGTTCCCCACATCCTTCGCGCGGGCATCACTCCCGCCAGTGGTCGGGCGCGGCAGGATGACGCTTTTAAAAAAGTTAGTAGCGCTCGAGGCTCAGCCTGACGTTTTGAAAAAAGTTTGCAGAGGCCGAGGCCGACCTCGCGTAATCGAAATTAATTAGCTTGCGTAATTGCCCCCCACGTTGCCGTCGAATTGGAAATTTTATTAGACCTTAGATAGCCCTTGTCCATCCTCTACTTTTTAAAACGCCAAAAAAAGAAGCCATGGAAACTATTTCCATGGCGTTCTTCGTGAACTATATATATTGAAATTAAGAAGTGTGCAGATTAATTTTTATCAAAATAGAGTGTTGCTTTGATGGATGCTTCAAATTCCATACCGGTGTCAGGGTCTTCAATTGTCGTTTCCTTCTCAATGTAAAGCTTCAGTCGTGACCCGGTGATTTCCTGAATGATGTACTCTCCTGACATATCAATTTCATCGTCGTCGTCAGTAGGAATGGAAAGCGTAAGTTTATTATTGTTCTGTGACCATGTACCATTGGTCACTTCGCCGTCTTCAGAGTACACGGCAGTTCCATTTGATTTGAATTCAACCTTACCTGCAAAAGAATCATCTGTTTCATTTATAGGTGTAGGCACTCCCTGGACTTTCACAACAAGTTCGGTCTTGTCTCCAGCCCATTTACCTGCTACCGATGGGAATCCATTGTCGTCGTCATCATCGCAAGCAGTCAAGAAAGAAGCAGTGAATAAAAAAGCGACTAAACAAGTCATACGAGTAGTTGCATTCAGCACCTTGTGCTGAAATTCATTTTTAAGAATCATTGTTTTCTGGGGGATAAATTTTAATTACACACCGTAACGGGATCACACGTGTAGAGGTTGCAAATTTTATTCTGTTTTTATTTTTTTAGTATTAAAGTATTAATAAGTGTTTTTAATACATCATGGAGGCCTACTCCGGAATGTCACGATAAATTCGGATGTTTAATTTAACAGGCTGTAGTTGTGCCGTTGTAGGAAGGGCCACCTGTGAAGGGATCTCCGACAAAATCCTCCATAGATCCTTGTATCGTGTAACATAGGTTGCAATTTGTAGCCAGGTATTTTCCATATTCCGCAGAAGTGTCTAGTTCAATATTTTTTCAACCTTTGCTGAAACCGGTTTTGTTAAAAAACGTAATAATACCTTTCCCGACGATGAAATGATATTGGTTTTGTTGACTTCAAGACTTCAACAGGGCATTTAAAAAATCCACGAGGCTTATTCTGAACCGGGAGACGGTTAAGCATCATAGGTCACACCGTTGTAAGCACATGTTCATTGATCGACGCCTAAACAAAAAGGCAGAGCCTACAGTAGTTCAATCGATTATGGTATGGCGAACTTAAGTCTAACAGCTAATATGTGATGATTTCAAACTAAAAATATACCCATGAAAAAGTCACGCCCTCTCCATTGCTTTATTCTGGTTTTATTGCTGAGTTTCAGCTTTTCTTTTGCTCCTGTGGAGCACGGAATTTATGTGCAGCTTCATCCGGATAATGACAAGAAAATTGTTGTGCAGATCGTTCCCGATAAAACGTATTCCAACGTCGTTGCTTATATTAATTTTTATTCCGCGGATAACAAACGGGTAGCTCAAAAGGCTTACAGCTTGTCGGATGATAAGGAGAAATACATACGAAAGGATCAAGTGACCCACCGGGAGTTCAAGTTTTCTTTCGATAAAAAGGTAGCGAGAGTGACCATCGATCATGTCAATGAAGGTGAAGTGTTGGACGAAAGTAGTGGAAAGAAAGGAGTCAAAATTAACCTGCCAGTGTTGGACCATTCGCTAGCATCGATTGGAAAATAACAGAAAGCATTGATGTGTTCAGGTTCGGTGGGTTGATATTGAGCTACTCGCAAAGCTACTGGGTAATTTTGTACAGACTTAAAATTGAATGATTTTACCACGGAGACTCAGAGGCACGGAGGAACATCTTATTCCAACATCCTTTCCCGTATGTACTTTACCGGAGAGCTGCCAAAGCTCAAAAATTTTTCGTGGAAATTTTTGAGATTATAATTGCTCCCCATCTTCTGTTTATATTCATTCCGAAGAGAAGCGATTGCCAGATGTCCCGTGTAGTAAGAACAAAGCTGCACCTGTGAAACGGTAGCCCTATGATATTTTTCTTCAGCCTGCGCCTTTGTTTGGAAACATTCCTTCACCATAAGATTCATAATGGATTCTTTTGATTTGTTCAAACATTGAAGGTCATAATCAATGATGACATTGGCCAGCTCGCGAAGTTTCAATTTGCCGTGCATGAGGTCCATTTCTAAAGAATGACCACCCCATCCGTTATCAAGCATCATGCCTTCGGTATAGACAGCCCAGCCTTCAATCATCGCACCATTCGTAAAAACGGAACGAAGAACATCTGGGGAATTTTTGTTGTTGTAAATCCCTTGCAAACAATGTCCGGGAACAGCTTCATGAATGGAAAGCAATTGCGAGGTGTAATTATTATACTCACGTAAAGTACTTTCAGCTTTTTCCTTCGGATAGGTCGTCAGATCATCGATGTTGTAATAGGTCACGCCTTCCTTCTGATATGGGGGTGTAAACTCCGCATTTGCTACCGCTATCCCGCTCATAAACGCTGGCATGATGCGTACCTTCATTGGATACGCGGTATCAAAATCAAACAGCTGCTTTTCCAAAATAAATTTCTTAAGGCGAACAACATGATTTGTGAGTGAATCAAAGAAATGCTCTGGCGCTGCATGTTGCATCGAAATTTTATCAATGACAGATTGAATCAGTGTAAGGGTATCGGAAGGTTTGGACCGTGAGCCATAATATTTTCCCCATAAATTGCCAGCCGTGACGTACATTTTGGAATAGTACATTTTTTTATCTGCAAGAGCCGTGTTGTAGATTTCCAATGGCGTAAAGGTTGTAACCAAATCGTATTTGAACTTTTGCTCAAACAATTCTTTTCCGATTCTGAAGCTTCTGAACTCATAATTTTTATCGGAAAGGATCTTTTTCAAGGCATCGATAAAATTTTTAGTAGCCTGAACGGTTTTGCCGACATTTTTATTCAACAAACTTTTTTCGTCTTCGGTCAGTCCCGATACTTTAATAGAATCAGTAAGTGCTTCGCCAAAAACTGAAAAGCCGCCTTCATTTTGGAGGATGGAAAGCTCAACATGCTCGCGCGTAGGTCGATGTAAGATTTTAACGGCAGCCTCGTAATAAGCCTCGGCATGCTCCAAATGTTTTGATAAAATTCTTAGCCGTTCATCCAGCGGGGCATAGGGCTGGGTGATGATGTAATAACATGCCGAGCTAAGATTATACAATGAAGCATCCCACTCGTCTCTCTTAAAAACATCGGCGTACCAGATGTCACTTTCCAATTGATTCTTTATGATGTTGAAACTTATCTTATTGTTGTCGTGTAGACCTTCGTAGTTCATGGAAGCGAGTGAATCGAGCCATTGTCTGGAGAAACTGATATTATTCGCAACTGCCATGCTATCGGGGATAACGGGAGCCTCATAATATTTTCCGTATCCGATAAATATGGATCCAGAGGGATACTGCTTCCAATAAGCATCCAAAAATGTCTCCTCCAATGCTGCAAAGGTTGTGTCAGCCGAATGCGGCGTGGACTCTTTTTTTGAGTCACATCCTAACATTAAAATAACAAACAGAAAAGTGCAGCCTTGCAGAATTGTTTTCATGAAAATAATTTGGTGATTGTTGTTTTAGATGTTTGGTTTTACTGTGGCGTAAGGCGAAGCACCATGTCTGGCTCGTTCAACAGGACATAGATTGCACCGTCGGGACCGGTTTTTAATTCTCTTATCCGGCCTACTCCCTTTAATATTATTTCTTGGTCCGCAACTTTATTATCCTTCGTGATGACAAGCCTGCGAATCTCTTCAAAGGCGAGTGCGCCCACTAATAAATTGGTAGTCCATTTCGAAAACAGTTTATTGCTTACAAACTCCGTCGGACAAACTGCAATAGACGGTGTCCAATAAATAACGGGTTGAAGCATGCCAGCTTTCAGCGTGTCGTCAGAAACTATTTTACCGCTGTAATCAATACCATAGGTAATGACAGGCCACCCATAGTTGGCACCTTTTTTTAGAATATTCAATTCATCTCCTCCCATCGGACCATGTTCGGTCATCCAGATCTCGCCAGTAACCGGGTGTTGAGCAAACCCCTGCACATTTCGATTGCCAATGGAATAGATTGCAGGAAGTGCTTTCGGATTCTTGACGAAGGGATTGTCTTTCGGAATTGTGCCATCCGCGGCGATTCGATACACTTTCCCGGACGGCTTACTGAGGTCTTGCGAATCATTTTCCCTGGCCATATCGCCTATGGAAAAAAATAAAAATCCATCTTTGTCAAAGAATAATCTTCCGCCCCAACGATTCCCGCCAGTCACTTTTAAGGAGTCAGCGACTTCAAACAACGTCTGCTGCTCGACCCACTGATGATCTTTAATCTTCCCCCTCACAACCTTGGTCATGCTGGGCGCATTTTTATCGGCGGGATTTTCATTAGTATGACTAAAGGCGAGGTACACCCATCCCGTGGTTTTGTATTTCGGATCGAGTGCAATGTCAAAGTATCCGCCTGTTGTCTGCTGATAGGTGGTCGACGGAAGTCCGGAAATAGATTTTTCATCCAATTTTCCATTGACCATCCATCGGATAGCACCAGGCCGCTCGCTGATCAACGCATGGTCGGCATCTATAAATTCAATTCCCCAGGGCGTGCGAATGCCGGTGCTCACCACTTGCTCTACTTTAATGGTATACTCCTTCGTGCTCAAGGCGCCGGAATTGGCCGACGAGTATCAGGCGGGACGGTTTGGGAAGTCAGGACAAACTCAGTAACGGCTTTTATCTGATCATCATTTAACACTTTTCCCCAGGCGACCATATCTGTAGAAGGAATGCCAAATTTTATATTTCTGGTGATGGCATCCTTGCGCCGACCATATTTCCAATCGGTTTTAATCAGCGGCGTCGCAGAGGCTCCCTGCATTTGAGCGCCATGGCAACCTGTGCAATACGTTTGATAGATCGTGGCACCATCCTGACCATGAACGCCCGCGAAGACCAGCATAAGCATGCCGATCATGGCGCCTGCTCTTCCTTGTTTTTTCATAGACTATGAAGATAAAATTTATTTGCTTCCACAATTCGCCTTTGAATTTATCAAATTGTTCATGATTGACCACTTCGTTGAACCGGAACGGGTGAATCAATTCTACAATTAATTGAGTCAAATTTTCTATTCTTAAAGAAAAGAATGAATTTAATTGCACCATCGTAAGGTATGCCCCTTTTCATGGACCTCCATATTGCCCCAGGCGTTAGCGCAAAAAGTGTAGCGGAGGCGCACATATTGGACATCAAGATTCAACACCATTACTGCTGCAAAGCCATGACCTATTGGATTGACGAAGATAAAGGCGTTGTTTTTTGCCTGATCGAAGGTCCGGACAAGGAATCGGTGCGCTTGATGCATGAAAAGTCCCACGGATTGATCCCAAATGAAATTATACAGGTCAACACGGATGCGGTGACCGCCTTCCTGGGTAGAATCAAAGATCCTGAGAATGCGATTGTACAAGCTGATACGAACATAAAAGTATTCAGTGACCCGGCTTTTAGGATTATACTCGTCACAAAAACTAAGGATGCCCGCTTATTGCAACACTTACTAGGTAAAGAAAGAGTCGAGGAGTTGCTGCTATTATACAGCACCATTGTTCGGGAGCAAGCCAAAAGTCATGGCGGACGAGAAGTGTATCTAAAGGAAGAAGGTTTCGTGATCTCCTTCATTTCGGCATCACAGGCCATGGAATGCGCACTGGCTGTCCAGAAAAAATTATTGAGCGTTGCTAACCTCATTGGATTACGCATTGGACTTCATGGCGGTGTTCCTGTCACTAAAAATGATTCGATTTTCGGCGATACTATTCGCTTTGCTCAATTTTTATGCAGCGTCAGCAAAGACAACCAGATAGCCACTTCATCTGTTGTGCGCAATCTTTACAAGGATAACGACTGGAGCCTGGCGGTTAGGCAAAATGATATACGCTGGCTGACAACGGCGGAAGAAAATTTCTTAGAAACCCTAGTGGATACGTTAGATTCACATTGGCATGATCCGGAATTTGATGTTCCCGATTTTTGTCGCGTGATGTCGATCAGCAAACCTCAGTTGTATAGGAAGAGTATTTCTACTACCGGGATGTCGCCGAATTCATTATTACGGGAGTACCGACTCCAGCAGTCACTCAATCTGCTTCGAGGCGAAGACCGAAATATTTCTCAAACAACTTTCGATACTGGCTTTAGCAGTCCCTCCTATTTCACCAAATGTTTTCAAAAAAGATTTGGTTTACAACCGCTGACTTACCTCAAGACGCGAGCATAGCCTGAGTCAATTTTACAATTCATTGAATGATGTGTGATAGTCTTTCGCTGTAAGGCGTGCAAACTTTACATCATTAAATTATTAACCAAAAATCATTTATGAAAACTTCAGTAACAATGACCCTGCTGTCTTTGATCCTTATGTTTGGCTCACTTACAGCTTACACTCAAACAGCTTCCGTCAGTAAAACAAAAAATGCAAAAAGTATGAAAACCATGAACACCTATGTGATCGAACGCGAGATACCCAACGCCGGCAACTTGACGGCTACGGACCTCCAGGGCATCGCTCAAAAATCTTGTTCGGTATTAAAAGAGCTTGGACCAGACATTGAGTGGGTTCAAAGCTATGTTACCGACAATAAAATATTTTGTATTTACAAAGCAGCAAATGAAGAGATCTTAAGAACGCATGCTATGAAGGGAGGCTTCCCGATCAACTCAGTTCATCTTCTATCAACGATGATAAGTCCTGCCACTGCTACGGCAGCACTCGCGGAAATCAAATAAAGTAGACGTTTCTTTAAATCTGTTGTGCTTTCGTAACGGCCTCGCCTTAGGTGAGGTTTTTTTTTATTTATCATTCCTGAAATCATAAATAAGGGATTTGGTGCCGCATGTCCTGTAAAAAGCTGCTCTTTATCCCTAGGATGGTGACTGGCGTCATAATTTGTAAATGATTTTGATCATCAATGCGACCAATTTACGCTCGCGAAAAAATAATTTTATCATTCATGAGATAAGAAATATGGATTTTACTATACATTGCGATTCTACCCCAACCCCTGGCATGATGAAAAGTCTATTAGTTGCTGCTTTCACTATCTGTTCGTGCGTATTTGTCTATGCACAACAAGCGGAGTCTTCCAAAGAGACTCGCCCTATCCAACCTTCAGAACAAGTTACACCCCCAGCTGCCATCCCGGAACCTTTGTTTGTGATTTCAGTCGGCGGAATTGAAAAGGAAATTACCAAAGAAGAACTTGAGAAGCTGACCATCACTCAAATCGCGTCGGTCGAAATGCTCGTGGACAACGAGTTGCTCAAGGAATATGGCGAGAAAGGAAAGAATGGCGTGATGA
>CAWEZB010000034.1:0-36192 GCA_963813425.1 uncultured Bacteroidota bacterium | reverse complement strand
ACCACAAACTACCTGTTACGCCTTACATTAACCACACCTTCACCGTCAGCACAAAAAACTGTACCTTGTCAGGATGAAGCAGACTGTCTTCTTGATTGCATGCTTGATTGGTGTCGCCTGCCAGCTCTCTGCGCAGCACGGTAAAGGAAATTCACCCAGTAAGACCAATGACAATATTGTCATAGTTGACGATGACATTGTCGAACGCAACTTCATGCCGTATGAGCTGATGTATTATCGTTGACACAACGAATACACTTTCCTTTGCCCAGGTTTCTTCAGAGTGAATTTTTTGATCAATTCAAAAAGCATCCCGAATACCAGAACAAAGATTTTAAAACTGATGCTTCTTACTGGATTCGCCTGGCCATTCGTCACAATCAGTCCACAAAAAAAGTTTGGCTCCTTGAATTCTATGACCAGACGATCGATCACTTGCAGGCTTTCATTCCGCAGGAGGAAGGAAATTACAAACTCGTAGTGATGGGCGACAGCAAACTTTTTCCCGATCGAATCATTCCGCATAAGAATTTTGAGATACCGCTGGTCATGAAGTCCGATACGGTGATGTATTACTACTTCAATGTGCGGTCGCATGAATTTGCTGACATCCGGATTGCTTTCAGGTCAGTGGATCGTTTTATCCACTATGCGCTTAATGAATATTTTCTATTTGGAACATTTTATGGCATGATCCTCATCATCAGCCTGTACAACTTCCTGGTATTTCTGGCTATCCGCGAGATCAAGAACGTCTATTACATCATGTATATCCTGAGCGTTGCGGCCTATGCGATGAGCTATGATGGAATTGGTTTTCAGTATTTGTGGCCCAATCATCCGGAATGGAACAATTATGCCACGGGTTTCACACTATATTCCGTTATCGTCTGGGCCTTGATTTTCACACGTCGTTTTTTGAGTACACATTCTACAGCGCCTCGTCTTGACAGGCTGTTGAAGTGGACCATCATTGCAAGGTCGATCTTTTTTGTTGTTGAGGTTTTCCTTTTCCCAGAGTTGCTCACCTGTTCGGACCATCGAGATTGTTCCGTTGAGCCTAATTTTCTACACAGCGATAAGGGTATGGGACGGCGGGTACAGACCGGCTCGTTTTTTTGTTATGGCCTATGGATTTTTGTTTGCTGGATTTTTTATCCGGTCGCTGGTGTATTTTGATGTCCTTCCATTTACGACGCCGTTGCATTATAGCCTGCACATCAGCTTCGTACTCGAAATGTTGTTCCTGACATTTGCAATGGGTGACCGGATCAGAATTCTCAAAGATATGCGCGATCGCGCCTTGCGCCGTATCATTCATCAGCACGAACTGAACATGCAACTAAAAGATAAGGTGAACCGCGAGCTGGAGCAAAAAGTCCAGGATCGGACGCTGGAATTGAACGAAAAGAATCGCCAGTTAGAAGAAATAAACCAAAAACTCGAACGGCAGGCGCATGAGATCAATCGAATCAATTCCATGTTGGATCTTGATAACTGGAAATTGAAGAGTAGCATCAAAGAGGTGCTAAACGAGCGCCTGCATGAAAAAACGATGGACTACCATCAATTTCAAACCTTGTATCCTGATACGCTTGCTTGCTACCGGTTTCTTGAGAATCTGAAATGGGAAAACGGCTTTCAATTGCCGTAAATGCAGAAACGAGAAGTATTTTAAAGGCGCCCAGAAATTTTCCCGGCGGTGCACCCGCTGCGGATATAACGAGTCAATTACGGCTTACACAATATTTCACAGCATCAAATTTCCGATCGAGACGGGCATTTTACATTGCCTATCTTACCGTGGCGGGGAAAAAGGATTACACATTGGATGCCCTGGCTGTACAGCTCGACCTAAGAATGAATACCGTTTGGAGTTTTAAGCACAAAGTATCGGAACGAATCCACGAGCTGAGCCGTGGCGGCAACCATCCCCTTGCTTCCAAATGGGAAGAGGTGATTCTGCTAAACGAGCCAGCCACCAGGAAACCCAACGCTAAAAAAGTAACCTCAAACCTCAGAGCGTTGCCATTAGACTAGCCTTTTTCCGGCGTCCCCTCTGGCAATGTTTTTTTTCAGATATCGTTTCCCTCCTATTTCTTCAAAAGGCCCTAGTAAACGTTTGAAATCAATGTTTTTTTTCTGTAAAAAACCTTCCGTTTTATGCCTGAACGGTTGAACACTCGGGTGCTTGATTTGTTGATTTTTTCTGTTAGGGCACTTTGTTTTTATCTAAATTTTTCTGCTTCAACTTTTTAAATCAATGGTATGAAAAGACTTTTACTTATGGTATTGGTCCCCGCTCTCTTCAGTGCTAGCTGCGTGGGCCCAAACGGAAAAGATCGTTACAGGGAAGGTTACTTCGTCGGACGATGGCGGAGGTCTTCCGGGCGTGAATGTGGTTGTTCAAGGTACGGCGAAAGGTGTTACTACCGACGCTGAAGGGAGTTATTCAATTCAATTGGCGCCTGGTGAAAATACGCTGGTATTTACATTCGTCGGTTATAAAACTACAACGGTTGACGTGACAACCAGAACGACGGCAGACGTCATTTTGGAGGGCGATGTGACATCCCTCGAGGAGGTGGTCGTGGTTGGTTATGGTACGCAACGTGAAAAAGATCTCACATCGGCAATTTCCACAATCAAAACAGAAGACATTGTTAAAACGCCCACCGGCCAGGCGATGCAGGCGTTGCAGGGTAAAGTACCTGGCCTTCAGATCGTCAGCAGTGGACAGCCCGGTGTTTCCCCCTCGGTTCGCGTTCGCGGTGTCGGTTCTCTTCCCAGAAAGGACGTCGAAGGTAATCCGTTAAATACGGAAGCACCACTCTATGTCGTAGATGGGATGTTTTTTGATAACATCGATTTTCTAAACCCTGCGGACATTGCAACGATCTCTGTCTTGAAAGATGCGTCGGCCGCCGCAATCTATGGCGTGCGCGCCGCGAACGGCGTAGTGTTGATCGAAACCAAGACCGGGAAATTTAATCAAAAGGCTCAGATCAGTTACGACGGCTATTATGGAGTTCAGATAGCCCAGAATGTCCTGAAGATGGCCAACGCAGAGCAATTCACAAATATGGCCCTTGAGTCGGGATCACCATCCGACGCCGCTGCAATTGCCAATGCGATGCAACGATATGGTCGAAGCCGCGTCAATCCTAATGTGCCGGACGTGAACACGGATTGGTACGATGAAATACTTACGACAGCCCCAATTCAAAGCCATAGCCTGGGCGTCGCAGGTGGGGGCGAAAACACGACGTACTCCATCGGCGCAGGATATTTTTCGCAGGATGGAATTTTGGACACGCAAAATGATTTCGAACGTTTTACACTTCGAACAAGAATTGACTATCAAGCCAACGATTGGTTGAAGGTTGGTGGAAACGTCAACATCAGCAACGCTACCAAGTATGGACAGGACATCGTGTCACAGAATGGCGAAGCATGGAAGGTAGCTTATTTTGCGCCTCCGATCATGCCCGTCTATGATGAAGCTAATGACGATGCATGGCCGGTTAAATATGCCAGTGCCCAGGATATTGGATATCGGGATGGGAAAAATCCTTTTCCTGTGATGGATTTCAACCGGAACAAGATGAGGCAGAAAAAATTGCTGGCTAACTTCTATGTGAAGGTTGACCTGATCCCTGATAAACTATCTTTCCAGACGACCTACAACCTGGGATCTACCTTCCAGGATGAACGAAACGTGGACTTACCTTACTTCCTTTCAAGCAATGCTCAAACAACGAAGTCTGCCATCGTAAAAAAATCGGAAACATTTTTCAACCAGATTTGGGATAACGTCCTTACTTATAACCAAGCCTTCGGCGACCATTACCTTACCGTCATGGCGGGTGCGTCCTTCCGTGATGAAGCATGGGATATGCTGAAAGCAAGGGGTGAAGATCTTTTTACACCTAATCAGGAAAAATCCTGGTACATCCACCAGGCAAACGAGATCAAGGCAGACGATGTTGACGATAATGCGTACCGCAATTATGGGATCTCGTACTTTGGCCGGGTCTCTTATAATTACCACGATCGATACCTCCTGTACGCAACGATGAGGGCAGACGGAACTTCCAAATATCAGGAGAAATGGGGTTACTTTCCTTCGTTGGAGCAGGCTGGGTTATTTCTGAGGAGAACTTCATGGCAGACGTCGGCGGAATTGACTTCTTGAAGCTACGGGCTAGCTGGGGTAAACTTGGCAACGATAAAATTGAAGCTACCAGTGGAGCAAACGTGCTTACCTTGCCAACGACCGCCATAGATGGAACGTTGGTTACCGGTTCCTTGTCGGAATTAACATTTGGATTCCTGCGCTGGGAGCTTACCGAAGAGTGGAACGTTGGCCTAACGACCAGGATACTGAACGATAGGTTGTCGCTTGATGCCGACTATTACGTCCGAGATTCTAAGAATGCGGCCATTCCTGTGAGAATTCTTACGGGTGATACCGGCATTCGGTCGCAAGGTGTCATACGAAATTCAGGTTTTGAAGTGGCTTTGAATTGGAACGAAACGCTAGCGAGCAATTTCAGCTACAATATTGGAGTCAACTTTGCCACCCTCGAGAATGAAGCACGCGACCTTTATGGACTAACATATATTGACGGCGGGTCGGCTGAATTTCTGCAACGTACTCGAGTAGGTGATCCTCTGCTCTGCGTTCTTTGGTTACGAAACTGTCGGTGTTTATCAGAATACTGCCCAGATCGAAGCAGATCCGATTGCAACGGCCCTCAACGACGCAGATCCTGAAGGCGATGCAATTGTTCCTGGAGACTTTATTTTTAAGGATACGAATGGCGATGGCGCTATCACGGGCGATGACCGCGTTATCCTGGGTTCGTACTTACCATCATTTACATATGGCGTGAACTTAGGAGCATCCTATAAGAACTTCGACTTATCTGTCAATATGATGGGGCAGTCGGGTAATAAGATCCTAAATCGTAAGCGCGGAGAAATTATCTGGACACCAGACGGTAACATGGATGCAGACCTCGCGATCAACCGTTGGCATGGTGACGGCACTTCAAATAAATACCCATCATCGGCAGGCCTGCGCAAAGGCTGGAATCAAAAGATGAGCAACTATTTTGTGGAGGATGGCAGATTTCTTCCGGATTCAGAATGTAACGCTGGCGTATAATCTGAAAGGGGAATCGATTGGCAACAACATGCCTGATGCGCGGATTTCCTTTACGGCAGAACGTCCCCTAACTGTATTTAACTACAATGGCTTCAATCCTGAAGTATCGGACGGCGTTGATACACAAACGTATCCTATTCCTGCAATATATACCGTTGGATTAAGCGTCAAATTTTGATTCACCCTATAAAGAAATGAGTATGAAATCCATGAATAATATAATAAAAATATCGGCTTTCACCCTGGCCTTGTTCATGACAACATCGTGTCATGACCTCTTGGAGGAAGATCCCGAGAACAACAATTACACGGGTCAAACCGACTATACAAATACGAGCAATATGATCCGCCCGCTGCTAGGCGCCTATGCTGAGTTTCAGGATCGTGGCTGGGAAGATTTTCCAGTTATTGCTGTTCGCGGCGATGATGTAAACGCCGGAGGACTTGGCGACCAACAGGATTTTGCCGAGGAAGACAAATTCAACTACAACAAGGACTTCTGGATGTTCAATTCTGTCTGGCAAAATCTCTACCGGGATATTCTGTTTGCAACACAGGCTATTGAGGAAGTTGCGAAGTACAAAGAGTTTGCGGATGACCCAGCCGTTGCCGATCAGTATATTGCTGAAGCAAAAGTTATCCGGTCTTTTCTGCTCTTAAATTTGAGCCGCGTATGGGGTACTATCATCATTCCAGAAACATCTGATCCTACTGTATTGCCAGGTAAGAAACCCTCAACAAAAGATGAGGTGATGCAATACATTTCCGATCAAATGGATGAATCTATTCCGATGCTGCAAGCAATACATCCGAACCTGCGTACTGACATACGCGGTGGTGTAACCCGCTACACGGCCCTTGCCGTTAAGGCACTGGCAAACCTTGAACTGAAAAACTATTCGGCCGTAGCAGATGCGACTTCGCAAATCATCAGCTCGAATGCGTTTACGCTAGATGCAGACTACTATGAGCTGTTCAAACTCGGAGGAAAACTTAATAACGAAAATATTCTCGAATTACAATATTCCGATTTTGGAACTGCATCCGGGAATCTTGAAGCCTATCTCTTTGCATTCTTTGGTCCTGAGAGCTGGGCGCCAAAAGTAGCGGCGGCCGGAGGCGGATGGGGCTTTTATGAACCGAGTATGAAGTATATCAAATTCATGCTCGACCGAGGAGAAACCAGTCGGTTGCAAACGAGCGTGATATTTACAAACCGTGGAATTAATGAAATAAAAAAAGATCCCAAGTATGCAACTTTGCCGTCCTGGGTCTCGAACACGACGCCATCGGGTGATGTATTCAATGATTACAACAGGGCGATGTTTGCCAGCGGCAAGCATTACCTTCCTTCCGATCAATTAACGCCAGGGCGAACTGATTACGGCACCAACAAAAACTTTCACTTGTATCCGGTATGCTGAAATTTTGCTGATGCATGCAGAGGCCTTATGCAAGGAGGATCAGGCGCAGCGATGACAGCGGATCAAGCGGTCAATGCAGTACGCTCTCGGGCAGGCCTGGCTCCGCTATCAGGCGTGACGCTGAATCAGGTCATGGATGAGAAGTACGCAGAATTGGCGATGGAGTGGGGCACTCGTTACTTACGATATGGTCAGACTAGGCAGGTATGATGAGCTTAGCTATGACGGCAGGACTTTTACGGAAAGCAAGATCTTCCTTCCTTATCCTCAGGCACAGATTGATTTGCTTCCTTCGCTGAGCCAAAATCCTTAATCATTGATCACCTGAAAATTGACTACTCAAATGAAAATATTAAAATTTATTTCAGTTGGTGCCCTTGCCATCTTTTGGATCTGCATGCAACGAAGGAATTGATCCTATTTCTCAAGTAGACCCGGGTCCCGATCGAAACAGCTCCTACCGTGGCAATTTCGTATCCTTTTGAGGGTACCAAGATCATGGTAAAAGAGGATGTCGCACCCGTGGATATTCAGTTTGAAGCTACTGATGACATCGAAATTGGATCAATAGCCTTGTCGTTAGACGGAACGAAAATAACTGAGTTTACTGATTTTAAAGACTACCGCAGAGCATTGGGACAACTATCGGTATAGTACACTGGCAAATGGGACGCATATACTTACCGTAACAGCCACCGACCTTTCCGGTAAGGCGACATCCTCATCCGTTAACTTTGAAAAAGTTGCACCGTATGAGCCAAAATATGACGGTGAAGTTTTTTACGCCCCTTTCGACGGAGATTATCTGGAACTGCTGACTATCGAACCGGGTACTACAGGAGGAAGTCCAACGTTCGTTGATGGTGTACTGGGAAAGGCTGTCAGCCTGGACGCTGCCAACAAGGGATACGTTCTTTTTCCAAGTGACGCACTTTTCAGCGGTAGAGAGTTTCTCAATGTCGTTTTGGGTGAAAGCCCGATTTCGTTGATGGCAATACCGACGGCGGAATTGACGGTATATTAGGATTGGTAAACCTTTCAAACACTGATGGCTTCTGGGGCAATATTGACTTCTTCGTAGAAAACGGGAGCAATCACATCGGCTGCGAAAATGGTGATCCACGTTACCAATGACGACAGTGAAACCTGGATTACGAAGTGAATAACCTCGCTGGATTCTTCGGAGCCTGGACGCATCACGTAGTCACGTATGACGGCGACTGCCCATCAATTCAAATACTATATCAATGGTGCGCTTAAGTTAACCAAGGCAGCAGGATGGACCGATGCGCTTACTTTTAAAAAAGCCGGACCCTTGGTTTTCGGCACAGTGCAATTTCAGACGAATCCAAGTCTGACAACAAATACAGGTGCTCAGGACTGGGCAAGTTACCTAACGGGTGAGCTGGATGAAGTCCGACTTTTTAATCGCGCACTTTCTGCTGCCGATGTGCAGCAGATCTACGATGATGTTATGTAAAAAACATTGGGTTTAGTAATGTGTAATGGGGATTTCAGGTAGGGCTGAGTCCTCATTTTTTTTTAAGGATTGTGTTGAGGGCGCTGTTCGAAATTCGTTATTCGGTGATTCAGTGTTCGAAATTCGACTGTCAAATAAATATCGAATGTCGAACACCGAATGTCGAATGACGAAGGGAAAGGCCGGGAGTAGGTTATTGTGTAGAACTTGAAAGTGCACTAAAATTCTAATTGTTTTAGCGCTGAGGAAGCAGAAGGAAAGACACGCAGAGAAAATACCTGAGAGTTGTAATTTCTCTTGCATTTCCGAATGCGATTTCTCACGCCGAATGCGCTTGAACTTGGCATGGTACTCATTCATCCACGATATAAATCGAATTATTGAACTCCGAATGTTTGACCGCAGATGCCCGGAAATAGGCGGCCGGAGATCACATGCGATAAATTACTTTGTGGTCTCAATTCACCGATCTCGCTAAAATGATCGGGACTCATAGTGTTTTTAACAACGCTCTACAATAGCCCAGCGCGGCTTTTCCCTTCGCTTCGGTCGTTATTCGACATTCGATATTTTTTGTATGTGAAATACCCATTCTCACGAAACTTCCTGCGAATCTTTAATAAAAACCCGAAATGCGGTGCCTACATTTGGTTCGCTGGTGACTTCAACGAATCCATTTAACGACTCAGCCTGTGATTTGATCAAATACAACCCAAGCCCTTTGCCTTCCAGGTGATTGTGAAAACGCTTGTACATTTTAAAAAGATCTTGTCTGAAAGAGCGTCAAGTCAATACCCAGTACCGTTGTCCTCAACCTGAATCCCAACATAGTCATCTTTTTTGAAAGAAGTAACCGATACTAAGCAGCTTCTGTTTTGTTGATCTAAACTTAATAGCATTGCTAATCAGATTGTACAGTATGCTGTTTAAAATAGCTTTAACAGTATATATCGCAGGTGACTTCCGAAAAATCAATATGGAAGTTTTCCCTTTTCATCTTTTCGGAGATGTTTAATAATTTTTGAACTTCCTTGAATTCATGGATAAATTCAACGTGCTGCTTTTTTTGAACAGCATTTCGATTATCGATCACTTTATTGAGATCCGTTATAACCTTATCAAGATCCTCCGCTGAAGTCTTGATGTGGTTCATAATGATTCCTGTCTCCTTGTCAACATATGCCGATGCCGCTCATTTCGGAAAGGTGAGTGAGTCCGAGCAGCCGTGCTATAGGTCCGCGAAGATTGTGAGAAATCGTATAAGAGAATTGCATGAACTCACTGTTTTGCTTCACCAATTCAGCATTGACTTTTTTCAAATTTGCGTTAACCTCGTTTACCTGATGCTGTAGTTCAGTCTTTTGTTTTTCGATTAGGTCATTTGCTGACAACAATAAGATCTGATTCTTCGAAAGCTCCTCCTTCTGTGCGCTAATTTCCTCATTCTGCGCTTCAACACTTCGCAATGCTTCTGATAATTTGTCATTTGCGAGTATGTTTTCGCGTTCGGTTTTTTCCATTACAAATTTCAAGCTTAGAGCTCCAGCAACAATTCCAAAAAAAGTAATAAAGCAAACGTAGTTGATATAATAGTACGAGGTACTGCTGAAAACCGCGCTGAAAATAACCGACATTATACACCTCGTGAAGCGGATCAAACAGCATCAAAATGAGAACGATCAGGAAGAGGCTTCCGTACAGGCTTAATTTTTCGCGTTGTGTTGAAAATCAGGCAGGGTACAATTGCAAGCAATATTAAAATGAACCGGGCATCATAATATAATATGTCCGTAAATGTCGAACTATTAAGTTTTGCCAGAATCGCAGCCATGAGCGTGAGAACCGCCGGGACCAGACATAATAAAATCTTGCCTGGTTTGGAAAACCCGTGCGTGATCAAGTATCCAATCCCGAAGAAGAAAATGCCAATGCCAAAAATGATGGGTGTATTAACATTGGGGCCAAATAGAGTCACCAGAATAAGCAAGAGAAGAAAGGTGAGACCTCCCAAGATTTTCGCGACCCGGTTAGCAACGATATTATTTCTTTGCGTTGGGTCGAGCATAAGGGTCTCTATAGAATATAAGCATAACTCAAGTAAAGCTGCGGACAGCGGAATTTTAAGGTTACAAATATACTTATATCCGGTTACAAGCTGATAGTGCGCACCCGGTAGAACATGATTTATTCTTACGAAATTATCGTAAAAGAATGTTCAACTTGCAATGAATTCTGGTGCCAATTTCGAGTAGCCCAGGTATACCGTTGCAATCGGATGTATTTTCTTTAAATGGTAATGGCGCACGCTACCGGTGTAAATTCACCTATCCAGCTCGCCGTCTGAAAGCGGGCCGTGACGGAAATTTTGTGAAACCAGAGGCTGGAATTTCATTTGTGTAAACAATTAAGAAAAAGTGGCCAGGATCGTCAATGCAAACGAAAACAATGCTATCATTGCCCTCAAGAAGACGTACCAGTTAAAAGATTTTACCCTGAGTCAAGGACATCCTAAACAATAATTTCTATTCCCAGAATTTCCCAAGCAATCTAAACTCAATGACATCATGATCAAAAGTAATATTCGAACGTTTCTTTTAGTCAGTATCGCTGCCTTAGGGTTTGCTACAGCTTCTGCCCAAGAGTCTTCCATTAAGACTTTAACCCTTCAGGATCTGAATGCTTTCAGACCACAGGCTGGCAACTGGCAGATCGTGGGCGATGTTACGATGAATCCCACGGTGGACATTCATCATGAAGAAAAGAAAGAGGTTTCCGAGAGCAAAAAGAAAAATAAAAAAGCTAAAGACACTCCTCCGCGACACCACAACCTCAAGCAGTAGCTTTTAAGCCGGGTCAAGGTATTTTGTTGAACATGAACGATGAAACAAAAAAAGATCACCTCGTTTCGACGTTCGAACACGGAGATATTGAATTGGAATTGGAGGTGATGATTCCGAAAGGCTCTAACTCTGGGATTTATTTACAAGGCCGATACGAAATTCAACTTCTTGATAGTTGGGGAGTATTGGACGCGAAATACTCAGACATTGGAGGGATTTATCGAAACTGGGAAAAAGAGCCTGGCAAAATATACATGGGCAAAGCGCCTCTTTCGAACCCGGCAAAGGCACCGGGCTTGTGGCAGAAAATGAAAATTTCATTTCGCGCACCAAAATTTGATTCCACCGGTAAAAAAATTGCCAACGCCCGTTTTGTTTCGGTCGAGCTCAACGGTGTTAAAATTCATGACAATGTAGAGGTGCCATTGCCGACAGGTGGTCCGTTGGAAAATAATGAAAAACCCATGGGTCCGCTGATGATTCAAGGCGATCATGGACCTGTGGCGTTTCGGAACATCAACTACCGCTTGATGAAGGAAATTAAATTCTCGCTTGACCGACATTTCCTATAAAACCTATAAAGGCAATTTTAAATTTATCGCTGATTTTACGAGCCTGAAGCCAACGACAACCGGTAAAACCGACGAACTCAGCTGCGAGATATTGGAAGATGAGGATGCTTACGGAAGTATATATACCGGTACCCTTAACGTTCCTGAAGATGGGACCTATGAGTTTACGATGCAATACACCGGTGGTGGAAGGCTGAGTCATCAACAATCAGCAACTCATAAATTCTGAATCACCGACCAGTCGGCGGAGGGGACAAGGCATCGCTGGCTTTGAAAGCAGGTAGTTATCCCGTTGAAATTTACAATTATAAAGATGCATCCTGGATGCCGCCGCGTTTAGGACTGTTCGTGCAAAGCGAAACCACTTATCCTCAGTCTTTACATGCATTCAATTCTCTTCCACCGGATGATGAACCGACATCTCCGATTTTTATTAAAGTAGGAAGTGAACCAAAGCTCTTACGCGCCTTTCTCGATTTCAAAGGTCAGCGGAAAGATCGCCTTACGCATATCATTGGTGTGGGAGATCCTTCCGGAACGCACTATGTATATGATCTCAACGCCGCAAACCTTGTCTGTGTATGGCATGGTGATTTTGTTGATGCAACGCCAATGTGGCACGATCGGGGAGACGGCTCGTTCCGGCCGAGGGGCGCCGTCCAGTATTTATTCAATTCTCAACCGCTTGCGTTTCTTGCGAATGCGAAGCGAGGCATTTCCGTCTGGCGGCCAGGACCGTGACGTTCGCGGACATGGTTATAAAATTGACGAAGCTACTTCAAGACCTGTATTCAATTTTACTTATCAAGGGCTTGCAAGTTGAGGATAAGGTCTATCCGGATGATAATAACAGGATGATCACACACGAAGTGGTCATCAAGGAACGAGGTTCAAAACCTGGCCTTTATTATAAGCTTGCTGAAGGTTCTGCGATTCAGGCTTTGGAAGGTGACTTATATGTCGTGGATGACAAACAATATTATATTAAAATCAATCCGTCATTGCAGCCTTCGATTCGCGACGCGAATGGAAAAAAGGAATTGATCGTGCCGATGGCAAGCACTTTGAAATATTCAATTATCTGGTAAGACTTAAGTCGAAATCACTATGAACAACATTTCAAAAAAAATATTTTTAACGGCTACACTGATAATTAGCTTTGTGCTGAATGTTCTGCCCCAGAATCCTCGAACGCCTCAGGAAGAAGATTATTATCGAATTCTGACGCTTCCCGTACCTGAGGGAATTTTATTGGAAGTAGGAGGTGTGGCAACCCTTCCGGATGGTCGCATCGCTGTGTGTACACGCAGAGGCGATGTCTGGACTGTCGAAAACCCTGCCATGGAAAATGGTGATGTTCCGCGTTATACGTTTGTTTGCATCAGGCCTTCATGAAGCACTTGGACTATTGTATCATGATGGTTCCTTCTATGTAGCGCAGCGCGGAGAGCTTACGAAGCTGACCGATACCAATGGTGATGGAAAAGCAGACGTTTATGAAACTGTATTTGCCTGGCCCCTTTCCGGTCACTATCACGAATATTCTTACGGACCAAAACTCGCGCCCGACGGAAGTTTTTTTGTAACGGGGAATGTTGCGTTTGGCGATGAAGAGTGGTGGCGCGGCGAAAGCAGAGTGCCGTGGAGAGGCTGGGCCATGAAAATTCGTCCGGATGGAACCATGGAGCCATGGGCAACCGGCATGCGTTCACCCTGCGGGTTGGCAATCATTGATGGCGAACTTTTTTATGACGACAATCAAGGCGATTGGATGGGCACAGGTGGAATTTTTCACCTTACGAAAGGAAGCTTTACGGGACATCCCGCTGGACTTCGCTGGGCAGGCCTTCCAAATTCTCCCGTGAAACTTACAACGGAACAATTATATGCCAAAGTAGATGCGCGGCAGATAAAGAAAAATGGCAGTTATATAAAACCTGAAAATGTTCAGGATGAAACGCCCAATTTTCTGTATCAGCTGAAGAAAGATTTTCCAGAGACACGTCTTCCAGCAGTCTGGTTGCCGCACGGTATTCTGGGAATTTCTAATGCAGAACTTTTGGCCGACGAAACGTCCGGAAAGTTTGGTCCATTTGCAGGACAGGTATTTGTGGGTGATCAGGGTCAAAGCAAAATAATGAGAGTAGTTCTTGAGAAAGTGAACGGAGAATATCAGGGTGTTGCATTTGATTTTAAAAGTGGATTTCAGTCGGGAGTTTTGAGGATGAACTGGGGACATGATGGGTCAATGTTTGTGGGTGAAACAAACAGGGGATGGGGATCAGCAGGGAATACAACCGCTGGATTACAACGTCTGGTATGGACGGGAAAAATACCGATGGAAATGAAAACAGTGCGTGCCATGCCCGATGGCTTTGAGATCGAGTTTACGCTTCCCGTGGACAGGAAGTCTGCTGAAGACCTGGCATCCTACAATGGAAGGAATTTTATTTATAAATACCATCCGGTCTATGGAAGCCCCACCGTAAACGAAGCACCACTTAACGTAAAAGGTGTTAAGGTTTCAGCGGATGGCATGAAGGTAAGAGTGGTAGTAGACAATCTAAAACAATATTATCTGCATGAAATTAACGTGGGGGGTATTCGGTCAATTGGATAACACTCCTGTTTTGCACCCGACCGCATACTATACTTTGAATAATATTCCCGAAGGACCAAAACTTCCTGCTTCAGAATTGAGTACAAAACGAACGGTTAGCAACGTTGCTAAGCCAGCGGCCAAAGTGACGGTAACGTCTTCGGCTGCGAAGGCGCCGACGTATGCTGAAATCGAACCGCTGTTGGTTAAAAATACCTGTACGGCTTGTCATCAGACCACCAAACGCCAGGTAGGTCCTTCATTCGTAGACATCGCGAAACGCAAATACAGTAATGAAAGAATTGTTCAGTTGATCTACAATCCTGAACCAAAGAATTGGCCGGAACATGAAACGCCCATGGCCCCGATGCCACAGGTTCCAAAGGCAGAAGCACTGAAAATTGCATCGTGGATTAATACCCTGAAGGCGGACAAAGATTAAAAATTCTTAGTTGCAATATTGGCAACGATGGTTGTGCCTGGACAGAGAGAAATAAAGTCGTTCTATTTGTAGCGTAAAACTTACTGCGTTGAATCCGACCCTCCAATTATTACAGTTTTTGCTACTGGCAAATTTTCCGTCAGGTTCGTCCATTAATTATTACGAGAATAAGCTCTATCTATTGGGTGATGACGCCCGGATCATTATTGTACTTGATACCCAATACCAATTGGTTGGACTCGATCCGCCTGTTTGACTATCCTGAAAAAAGAATTCCTAAATCTCAAAAAATAGATCTTGAGTCATCGGCAATTGTCACGATCGCGGGCAACAAACACCTTGTTGCGTTGGGTTCGGCGTCAACCAATGATAGAAAAAAAATTCTGCTTGTTCCGTTGACCGATGTGACGGAGCAATTGACCACAGCAAGCCTGTTGTGTCGAATAGTACATCAACGTTTGTTGATCGGCTAACCAACGGTGGTGTAAAGGTTGTGAATATAGAGGGAGCAGCTGTAATGCGGCACAGCTTGATCCTTGCGAACAGAGGAAACAGAAATGATCCTAACAATTACCTTATTGTTACCGAAGAGGATTTTTGGTCTCAGCAGAAGGAAGCTGCGCTTCGTATTGTGCCAATCGAATTGGCTGGGAACCCAAAGCGAATTCCTGGGAATTTCTGAACTGTGCTATGTGGAATCCAAAGACATGATTTTGTTTACGTTCACAAGCGAGGGAACTAACAATGCCTACGACGATGGAGTGATCGGAAGTAGTTACATTGGATGGGTGAATAACGTTGCTGCCAAACTAAAGCAAGACTAAGCTTAGATTAGATGGAATGATCAATTTGTCGGATGCCAGTAACGAATTCAAAAATCAAAAAATAGAGGGCATTTGTGTCGAACACGTGAATGATAATGAACTTATTACTTCACTTAATTTCTGACAATGATAATGGCGAGACGAAATTGTTTAAGGCTCTCTTGAAATTTAAGCCGTAGTCGAAACTGCACTGTACGTTTTCCGTAGTGCGAATTTTACAATGCGAAAGTTTGCTCAGAGGTTATTGTTTCTCAGGTAACTTCGCCGCCTGGCGTGCAAGCATTTTCCATTTCCCGTGCTCTTTTTTCCAAACCATCATTACAATGATGTCAATCAGAGGTGGATATCCGGGGTTGTGTGCATCAGCCACCATGCGATGTCTTACGATAGCCAGGTCACCGCTGAATTTAATCGTCTGATTTGAGAAGACCACGTTTGTAACGTTGGTTTGGCGCTTCATGAATTCATTAATAAAACCATTTTTATCTCTGACAGTTCCGCTGGAATGAACGTACTCCAGATCGTCGGAAGCGAGATCGGCGAGAACAGCACTGTCCGGCTTCATCATGACAATTCTTAATTTTTCAATTGCTTGTGCTATGTATTCTTCATCTTGTGATTGAGCAGAAATGCTAGTGTAAGTGCAGGAGAGAATCGGAATTAAATAGTAGACGGTTCTGATAGAAAACTCGAGTGAAATCTATCATGAATGGTTATTTAGGCCCCTGGCAAGGTATCCACAATTTCCGAATGCCTTAGTCTCATTGGGAGAAGTACTGGCACAATACTTGCCATTAATTGCTCGGAATGTAGAAAAACGGTAATTTTTACCGTTCTGTAGGCGTTTATACGTCTTTTCGATCTTACAGAATCTCTACAGAATCTTTGTCGAACTTTACCAGAGAGCCCTAAACCATGAATTCTTTAGAAAGTACACCATAATTTTCGAGAGACTTTTCCGCTTGGTCTCACGAAAAGTACCAAAGATTCTCGAAGCAAAATTAAACGGGTCCTGATTTGCCGGCCAAATCATCGATTAGGAAATCTTTTATTAATTACGCCCCTTATACAAGAAATCACAGGAAACTTTCCCCGATTGCAAAATTGATTTGTTTGTGAAGGGAGGGATCGCGCCGATTCTATTTAAAAATTATGAAAACATTCATAGGATAATTCAACTTCCAAAAAGACCATTTCAAGCATTTGTTAGACGTACGTCAAATCCTGGATTTCAATTAGAAAACATAGGTACGATATCGTCATCGATGTAGATAAAAGATCTTCATCAGGAAGGTTATCTTTTGGTTTCGCGAATTCAAAACACAAAATATCCGGCGACGCGATTGAGACCCTTCAGTCGAAATTCCCGGACTATGGGCACCACGCAAAATTTCCTGTATATAATCTTAGACATTACTTAAGTGAACTTGGGTATCCCCAAAAAAACAGACCGATACCTTCGTTAAATCTTAAATTAGATTTGGTCGAAATTGCTAAAGGCAAAGCACTATTAGACCAATTAGTGCATAATGAACGTCCAACCATTTGCTTATTTACCTTTGCAACCGGAAACAAATGCTATTCGGAAATATGGTGGGAAAATTTTTACGAGAGACTACAGACAGAATTTCCTCAACATAATATCATTGAAGTCTTACCCGTCCAGAACGTTTCCAAATTATCCTTTAAAGCTCCAACATTTTATAGTAAAGATGTTCGTGAAATCGCATCGTTGATTGCCAATACTGAAGTGTTTATTGGTGCTGATAGTGGAATTATGCATTTAGCCAGTGCAGCTCAAACACCTACCGTTGGATTGTTTTCAGTTACTGACCAAAGCTTGTATGCGCCCTATAATGATAATAGTGTTGCAATAAATACAAACGTTATTGATACTGATAAATGCATCCATGTTATTCATAACATTCTTCAACATAAGGATATTCATCAACCGATTTGGGCAGTGCAGTGAAGCAAGATTGGAATGAAAATACTCATCATTGAAGATGAAATCCAGTTAGTAAAGAGTATAGCGCTTGCCCTTCGCCAGGAAGGCTACGTTTGTGAAATTGCCTTTACAGCGGCGGAAGCGGATGAGAAGATTCTTTTGTTTGACTATGATTGCATACTCCTGGACATTAATCTTCCGGATGGTAATGGATTGAAAATACTCGAAGCTATCAAAGCCAATCAAAAGACCGACGGTGTGATAATCATTACAGCCAGGAATTCGTTGGACGATAAAGTTATTGGCCTTAACCTTGGTGCCGATGATTATCTGTCAAAGCCTTTTTTCATGCCCGAATTGATTGCACGTGTTTCTGCGATTATTCGAAGAAAAAGATTTGAAGGAAACAATAGAATAAATTTTCACGAGATCTCTCTCGACCTGCCTGGCAAGACAGCGATCGTCAACGACAAAGAGGTTGACTTAACCAGAATGGAATATTCACTCCTTCTGTTTTTACTTGCTAACAAAAACAGGGTGGTGTCAAAAAATGCGATTGCCGAACATCTTTCAGGGGACAATGCAGAATTGCTTGATAAATTTGATTTCATTTATTCGCACATCAAAAACCTGAAGCGAAAACTTACCGAAGCAGGCAGCAATGACTACATCAAGACGATTTATGGATTGGGTTATAAATTTTCCGCATGAGATTACTACAGGTAAGTCTACGTACGTTGCTAATTTATTCCATCGTCCTGCTCTTGATCAGCATTCCTGTCTCCTGGATTTCTATACAAGCGATGCTGAACGAGGAAGTTGACGAATCGATTTCACGTCAGTCTGAGCAATTTTTACGACATATAAAAAATTTCGAATATCTCGATGATCTGGAAACCGATCTTAAGGTACTTGATCAACTTTCTTATAACATTCATATCAAACCAGCCGAAACGACAACACAGGAAAAAATTTATCAAACGATCATCCAATATGACAGCCTTGAACAAAGCCAAAGACCTTTCCGTCAGATGTCGACGAGTGTGATTGTCAAAGGCAAGCCTTACCTCCTTACTGTGGAAATGTCTCTCGTCGATAACAACGAACTGGTTATGGCCATTGGCCTGGTACAGATTGCCCTATCGATAGTCCTTATTGCAGGACTGTTATTTCTCAACCGTTCGCTTTCAAAACGTCTTTGGAAGCCATTTTACAAAACGCTTGATCAACTCAAGGCTTACGAGCTTGACAAGAGCGAATCCGTCGCCATTGAAAAATCCGATATCACAGAATTTGATGATCTCAATAAAACTGTTAGCCATCTGACCGAACGAAACAGAAAGGTTTTTTTAAATCAGAAAGAATTCATAGAAAATGCGTCGCATGAGCTGCAGACACCCATCGCTATATTTCAAAGCAAACTTGACCAACTCATGCAAAGTTCAAGTCTGTCACAAAGCGAAGCCGAAACAATATTGGAACTGGAGACAACAGCGCAGCGGATGGCGCGCCTTAATAAAAACCTGCTTTTACTTAGTAAGATCGATAACGAGCAATTTCTGGATACGGAGGAAATTGACCTTTCCATATTAATTCAAAACCAATTGTCGGTCCTGAAACCAGTTGCCCAGGTTCAGAATATGAAAATTAATACTTCCATAGATCCCTTATTGATAACGGCGAATCGAACATTAATTGAAGTGCTGTTTTCAAATGTTTTTCAGAACGCCATTCGTCATAACCCGAAAGGTGAAGACGTTTCCATTATCCTTCGTGACAAAACTCTTGCCGTGACCAATAAAGGAAAGCCTTTAAAAATGAATGTGGAAAAAATGACTGACCGGTTCAGTAAAGAAAGCACTGATCCGAACAGCACTGGTTTGGGCCTCGCCATTGTTAAAAAGATCTGTGACAGCTGCGGCTTTAGGTTAGGGTACAAATATGACAACAGCGCCCACACCTTTGAAATTAGTTTCTAAACTTTGTCTTGCATTTCGTGATGATACGTTTATCGAGCGTAATAATTGCAATATTTCTTTCACTTCCCGGTTGGGGACAGGTTGCGAAAGTTACCGTGTCCGGAAATGTCAAGGATAAAAAGTCAGAAACTCGAGTTGCCGTATGTGAATGTGGTTATAAAGTCCGAAAGTGATAGCCTCTTCGTTGGTGGCACTGTGACCAATGAAAAGGGACTTTTTACACTTGCTGGTATTTCTCCAGGAAACTATGTCTTGGAGTTGTCATTCATTGGGTATACCCAAAAACAAGTTCCGTTGCTCGGTTGGAAGGTTGAGTGAGTTCCTGGATCTCGGCATCGTCGATCTTGAAGAGAATCCAACAACGTTAGCAGAAGTCGTTGTTGAAGGAGAGCAAGATGCCGTCGTTGAAACGATGGAGAAAAAAGTCTTTAGTATCGAAGATAATATCAATCAGAGTGGCGGCTCGCTGCTTCAGGTCATGCAAACGCTCCCGGGTGTCACCATTAGCCAGGAAGGAACCGTGCGTCTTCGTGGAAGTGATAGGGTTACAGTGCTTATCGACGGAAAACAGACCGCATTGACTGGTTTTGGAAATCAAACGAGTCTTGATAATATTCCTGCCTCTGCAATCGAGAAAATAGAAGTAATAAACAATCCATCTGCAAAGTATGATGCAAATGGCAATGCGGGAATCATCAATATTATTTATAAAAAAGAAGTGAAGGAAGGCTTTAACGGAAAAGTTGGTCTTGCCCTGGGCGTTGGTGCGCTATGGATAAAAAAGGAAAACTATCCTACGATCGGTCCGCAGTATCAGAATACACCAAAGATCAATCCCTCAGTTTCGTTGAACTACAGAAAGAAAAAGGTAAATGTGTTCCTTCAGGCGGATAACCTCTATACGAAGACGCTGAATAAAAATGAGTTTGTCGATCGGTACTATGACAACGGAGAGATTGTGAGACAGCAGACCAGAAGAAATCGAGACACGAACATTGTCACGGCAAAGGGCGGTATGGACTGGTACGTGGATGACCACAACACCATTGCTGCTTCAGCATTGTTCAGCAGTGAAAAAATTCTTGATCACGGCGAGGAGCCATTTTTTAACGATGACCTATCGGAGCGACTGCGTCTCTGGCAGTTTCTTGAAGACGAATTGAAAACCACGGTTACGTTTTCAGCCTCATGGCAACATAAATATTCCAAGCCAGGTAGATTGTTAAACGTGGGATATAACTACACGTTTCATCGGGAAGATGAAAAATACTTTTTCACGAATATACTTCCTGACTTTACCGGAGAGGATTCATTTAAATTGATTTCTGATGAACACGTGACCGATGTGACAATTGACTACGTTCATCCACTAAGATATGGACGATTTGAAAGTGGTTTCAAGTTCCGGTTCAGAGAAATCCCGACCGATATGCAATTCTTTCCCGGCGAAAATTCTCCACTCGATGTAAATGCCGGAGGCTACGCCAACTACAAAGAAATAATTCCCGTGCTGTATGGCAATTACATTTTTGAAAGTGAAAAGTTTGAAGCTGAAGCGGGCCTTCGGTTGGAATACGTTGATATTTACTATGACGTGGATCCTAATCACAATACCTATGAGAGCGATGGCTATAACTATACGCAACCTTTCCCAAATCTCAGATTAGCATACAAGTTTAATACGAATCATACGTTGTCATTTTTTTATACGCGCAGGGTGGACAGGCCTAATGAAGTCGACATCAGAATCTTTCCAAAATATGATGACGTCGAAATTATTAAGGTTGGTAATCCTGGACTACGGCCACAGTTTACAAATTCTGTTGAGCTTGGCTACAAAATGAGCAGCGATCATGGTTACCTGTATACCGCGGTGTATCATAAAAGAATGGAGGCAACGATCACGAGAATTGCCAGCATCCAGCCTGGAAGCACACTGATCTATAACATATTTCAAAATGCCGGTGATAGCCAAAGCTCGGGCATTGAGATTATTTTTTCCCATAATTTTCAGTCGTGGGCAACATTGAATCTGAATCTCAATGGTTATAAGAACACGATTGAAGC
The DNA here is from genome assembly GCA_963813425.1 of uncultured Bacteroidota bacterium. Lineage (GTDB taxonomy): Bacteria > Bacteroidota > Bacteroidia > Cytophagales > Cyclobacteriaceae > Chryseolinea. Next base: position 14,847 of record CAWEZB010000034.1, on the reverse strand, counting down.
TTTTACTGTTGTAAATGAATATCCGGCTGAAAATACATTCACCGCGGAAAGTCAACAAATGTATTCGGGCAGTATCAAGCTCAATGGACTATTTCATTTACCCCACAAAACAGACTTACAAATATCTTCTGTTTACCTTGCCCCTGACGTGGTGCCACAAGGAAAAACCTATTCACGTTTCTCAATCGATGTGGGTGCAAAAAAAACCATCCAAAATGGAAAAGGTGAATTGTTTATTAACGGCTCGGATTTGGCTAACACCGTACGTATAAAAAAGGAAGTTAAGGGAGACGGATTTAGATATCTTAGCACCGACTACTATGAAACACAAGTGATCAGAGTAGGATATAATCTTAAATTTTAAGATACTCGAAGAAGAAACACAAAGGCTCGCCAGCTTGCGTGATAGTCCACTAAATTCTTAAATCGTGAAAAAATACTGCTTCTTGGTTGCTGCGTTCTTGATTTTTCAAAACTCAAGTGGTCAATTGAATTCGGGCAATGTCGATCAGTTTTTCGATCAATGCTAGGACCTTTCGCAAAATACCGGCGGTGCATATCCTAATCCGAAAGGTGTCTGATTACCTTCCGCCGAATAATACGAAACCGGGATCAAACGGTTTCCTGGACGACATCGCATCTATACCCTCCATGGTTTCATGGGTACGGATAGTCCAACTCCGTGCCAACATATCGATGATGATTCTTTGACCGTGAAGAATCAGTCAAGCGGGTTTTATCCAAAATCCCGTTTCCATTCATACTTCTGGTCTATTGCAAGTCAGTACATCCTTGTAGCGAAGGAAGCCATCTATGCCTACTCTTGAGCACACAATTACCGGCAATTGGGCTGACAGTTCATCCGCCAGGCTGAGTTGGTACGCGATATGGATCGACGAGATGCTCCAGCACACCATCGCCACCCGCGACAGTCAAGGGAAATGTTCGGCGGCTCATTCGATGGCCTGAGTGGTATCGCGCCATCGAATACTTGGTCATGTTATCTCCTTAAGTTAATTCAGCGGCGTCGTGATCGCATTCAACGCCCCATACTTCGGCTTTCAAGCTGCGCTTGAATTGCGCACCGAAGGATCCAGTTTGGACAGCCTACATCAAGCATCGTTTTGATTGCGTTTGGGATGAACCCGACCATTTCAGGGCGAGCTTGTGCATAATATTCATCTGGCTTGGTAGAATAATCAATTAAGGTTTGGGTAGTTGAACAAAACTTATTATCCGAAAGTAATTGTGGCAGTAGCGCAGAGCGTGGTCACCTAATCCGATCAATGCCGCCGATTCTATTGTGATGTTCCATTTACCGTACAAGTGGATGATAGTTTAATGCATTAACAATGCTCGTGCTTGGAGAAATCGGAATCATAATCATGCCTCGTCTATATGGTTGATAGGTATGCTCGGCTAATCTCCAGGAAGTTGAAAGCGTTGAAGTTAGATTGGGGCAGAATTGACTGCAAGTCGTTTTCCGATTCAATGCGGCATGTTTAGTCAGAGACTGGGAAATCTGGGCATTGAACATTTTGCCTGAAGAATACATCGGAAATCACGTGCAACAAAATATGGACTACGGATGGAAGAGTCTTCAATGATCTCTGCCATTTTTCAATGAATATTTGAATTTTGGTAAGGAAGTGATCACTAATTGACTCATTCTACCGTGATCGACTAGGCGTTACGCGATATTTCATTTATGGATGAGGTGTCTGATTCATTTTAAACAATTTCGTAATATGCGTTTATGTCACAAGAAGCTATTTCTGTGTTCGATATTTTTAAAATTGGCATTGGGCCTTCCAGTTCACATACGCTTGGTCCCTGGAGGGCTGCCTTACTTGTTTTGGAGCTCTTGCGCCAAAAAAAATTGTTGACCGATGTAGTCCACGTACAAGTCTTATTATACGGGTCACTCGCTAAAACTGGAAAAGGGCATGGAACTGATATTGCCGTACAACTTGGATTGTGTGGATTTGATCCCGTGACTTTCGATGTCGATCAAGTGACACCATTCATTAATGAAATTGCCAGCATCGGGAAAATTAATTTAGACAGCAAATTTCAAATCCCTTTTAACCCTTCGGAAGATATTGTTTTTCTCCGTACAGAATCACTTCCTTTCCATCCTAATGCATTAACTTTTTTGATCCGGTTTGCAAATGGTGAATCATTAGCTGAAACCTTTTATTCTATTGGAGGCGGTTTTGTAGTGAAAGAGAACGACTTACAAAACGAGGAACAGGTACAATTACCGTATCCCATTAATACAGCGGAAGACCTACAGGAGCATTGTTTAAGAACAGGTTTTCGGATTCATGAGCTTGTGATGAAAAATGAACAGGCTTTGCGTGCGCCAGAAGAAATAGAAAAAGGTCTGATGAATATCTGGAAAGTAATGCAGGAATCAACGTATCGGGGTTGTCACAGATCCGGAACTTTGCCTGGTGGGTTAAAGGTAAAAAGAAGAGCTGCAGAATTGAATAAGAAATTGCTGAAAAAAAAATCATACGCTTCGTATAGCGAATGGGTGAAAGCAATCAGAGCGGGAGGAAATACATTTCCATATATTCTTGATTGGGTAAGTTGTTTTGCGCTGGCTGTGAATGAAGAAAATGCATCGTTTGGCCGCGTCGTTACCGCGCCTACCAACGGAGCTTCTGGTGTTATTCCCGCCGTATTACACTACTATAGCATTTTCTGTGATGGACACCGTGATGATAAAATTGCTAATTTTTTATTAACAGCGTCCGAAATAGGTAGCATTTTTAAAAAAGGAGCAACGCTTTCAGCGGCAATGGGTGGTTGTCAGGCGGAGATTGGCGTCTCATCAGCGATGGCGGCGGCGGCGCTAACGGAATCCCTGGGCGGCACAGTACAACAGGCTTTAATGGCCGCTGAAATAGCAATGGAACATCATCTTGGGCTAACCTGTGATCCTATTGGCGGGCTTGTGCAGATACCTTGCATTGAGCGTAATACCATGGGAGCAATCAAGGCCATTACTGCTGCGCAACTCGCGTTGCAAAGTGATCCAGCCCATGCAAAAATATCGCTGGACGGGGTAGTGAAGACCATGTGGGATACTTCCAAAGATATGAACAGCAAGTACAAAGAGACTGCCGAAGGGGGGCTGGCTACTAATATTCCTTTAGGTTTGAGCGAGTGTTAAAAGCCAATGCCGACGATCGGTGAATAACGATTGCTCTATCCATACCGTTGATTTCAACCAAACAGATTACACGAATTTGCAGGTGCAGCTACGCTGGTAATGGCTCTTGTTGAACTTTGGTTGACCTCCGATGCACACAGGCGACAGCAGCCCGTAGCCTTATGCCTATTTCGGTCGCAAAGTCCACAAGGTGGGTTGTCTTAAAAGTTTCCTGGAGGTTTTCAAGCGGATTGTTTGCTGAGACTTCTACTTCACCAGTTTCGTGTTCCTGGATAACAATATTGCATGGAATCATAGACCCCATGGGCGACTCAAGGCTGATCGCCTCGTAAGCGAATTGAGGATCGTAAGTGCCAAAGTTTCTAAACCTGATATTCAGTTTCCTTTTGAATGTGTCCTGGAAATCGATAGTAGTAATGACGGCGAACCCCTGATCTTCCAGATTTTCTGTGATTTTTTCTAACACTTCCTGAAACGGCATTTTGAATTTTCTTGAATAATAGACCATCGAATATTTTTCTATTGCTCAATTTGTTCCTCAAATGACGCAGAAATAGGTCCGGGGATTCTCACGAGGAATATCAGGTGAAAAAATGATTCTTGTCAGTAGAATAAAGAGTAGTTTCTACGGAATAAATTCCCCTAAAATGGCATGTTATTATTTGGGAATAATGGCGAAAGGCGATTATCCAAAGTTAACTATTGGATGCTTAGCTTTGACTGAACCATTGGAATAAATAGAAATGAAAATCGCACTTGCTCAAATGGAGGTGATCCCAGGTAAAATAGATCATAATATTCATATGATGTTGGATATGATCACGCGGGCCAGGAACGAGGCTGTTGACCTGATTGTGTTTCCCGAGCTTTGTATCAGCGGATATATTCTTTCGGACCAATGGGTTAGTGAATCTTTTTGCGCGGCCTTGATGGAGTACAACCAAGTCTTAATGCAAGCCAGTCATGATATTGCGATCGTGTATGGCAATATTTACCTGGATCAGGAAATCAATAAGCGGATGACAGATGATGCATATCACCCTAACAAGGATGGCAGGACCAGAAAGTATAATGGGGTTTATGTATTTCAAAACGGTCGCCCCGCACACAGGGTAAAAGAAAGCAATGTCTTACCGCAGGGTGTGCAACCAAAAACTCTGCTACCTGAGTACCGAATCTTTGACGATGAACGTTATTACTTTTCTCTTCAAGATGTCGCTAAAGACGCGAGTGTTTCACTGAGTGACATCGTGCAACCTTTTATCATAGAGGTAGACGGTGAAAAAAAATTAATAGGTTGTGAAGTTTGCGAAGACCTTTGGTGCAACGATTACAGGTTGTCAGGGAAGCCCTTAAACATCACTAACATCCTGATCGAAAATGGTGCTCAGATAATAGTCAACATCTCCGCCTCACCCTGGAACTATGGTAAAAATGCTGCAAGAGATAATCGCATTGATTTTCTAAAAGAGCAGGCAGGAACGAGGTTTGTTCCATTTATATATGTTAATAACGTGGGCGTTCAAAACAACGGAAAGAACATTGTGACGTTTGACGGTGGAACAACAGTGTACAATCGTGATGGCAAAGCCGGTTTTCATGGTTGAACAATCGTATAAGGATGAACTTTCGATTTTCGATGAATCCATTTTCAACAAACCGCCGCTCATCAGGAACGAAGAGCCACGAGTAAGGCGGAAATACGAAGCGATTATCGCGGGAATAAAACACATGTCGCTTTTTAAAGCAGAAGGCGAACCTTTGCAATTCGTGATAGGGCTAAGCGGCGGAATTGATAGCGCTGTTGTCGCTTGTTTGTTGGCCGTGGCTTGTGGGAAGGAAAACGTTGTAGCGCTTAATATGCCGTCGGTGCATAATGTTAGGACGCGAGAAACGGCCAGGAATATAGCCGACAAACTTGGAATAGATTTTTGCGTCATCCCGATTGACAAATTTATTCCGCCTCATGAAATCTTTGATGATTTTGATCAAAAATATAATCCCCCAGAGGGAGTTCGTGACCTTTCGAGTGAAAATATTCAAGCAAAGATTCGTGGCACCTCTATCTTATCAAATTTTGCTGGCCGCTATAGCCGGTTCTTTACCTGCAATGGTAACAAACTTGAAATTGCGCTCGGATATACAACGCTATATGGTGACGTGAATGGTGCATTGGCGCCTATCGGAGATCTCACAAAAACGGAAGTGTATGACATGGCTCACTTTCTTAACGACGAAATCTTCCGAGAAGAAGTGATTCCGTCTTCGTTGTTCCCGGATCACCTCTTTACTTTTGATGAACGATGGATTGTTCCATCCCCTGAGTTGAAGAAGGACCAGGTTGATCCGATGCGCTTTGGGTATCACGACGCTTTGTTGGAAGCACTAACTGATTTTATTCGCAAGTCTCCCGAAGAGATTCTTGAATGGTATTTTACAGGTACCTTCGAACAAAACTTGAAAATTGACAACAAGCTTCTTGTAAGGTGGGAGATTGATAATCCCGGTGTTTTCGTTCAAGACCTTGAATGGTTTGTATCAACAATTCAAAAGAATATTTTTAAGCGTATTCAATCACCACCAATTATCATTACCAGCCGCTCGTCATATGGATACGATATACGTGAAAGCATGTTGCCGGTTTTTAAAACACCTGCGTATGAGCGACTAAAGGCGAAAGTCTTAAAAATGAAAACATACGTGTCGTCTACGATGTCTAGCTGACGATGCTTGGTCCTCTTAGGAAAAAAAGACGCAAAGATTCGAATATGTTGTAAAATGATTGAGGAAGGTCTTCCTAAAAGTATTTTGGTGTGATTGTCTAAAAGTAAAGACTAAATAGCGGACGCACGTGAGACAGGCAATGGAGAATCTGCAACGGCCTTTTTGGTGAGTCAAATGATCGCTCCGCATCTCTCATCATTTTAAATTTGGCTCATTAACTGGATGGGCAAAAATGAATCAATGTTTTTGGATTGGAGCGGTTATAGGGATGCTAACACTTTTCACGGGGTGTAAACCCAACTATCCCGTTGACCAGATTGAATACGCAATTTCGGACGCTGACACTATCGAGGGGAAAAGAATGACGATGTTGATTTGCGGGCCCTGTCATTATAATACCACCTTAGGAAATTTAAGCGGAAAAAAAATTGAGGATTCCCCCGTTTTTTTTGGACGTGTATTTGACGAAGGTCTATAGTTGTCATTATAAGCCGTCAAAATATGATTTCGCCATTTTGAAATAAGTCAATTTGAAAGCAGTCGTTTATAGCAAAGAAACTCTACCCGACAAACTGGTCTACTGTGAGGTTGACAAACCTGCCCCAAAGACAACGAAGTATTGGTAAAAGTAATTGCTGCATCCGCCAACGCTGCAGATTACCGTTCAATGAAAATGGGAATCGTTGAAAACAATAAGATCATCGGATCAGATATAGCGGGCATAGTCGAAGCGGTCGGTAAAAATGTCGAACGTTATGAGCTCGGGGATCAAGTAATTGGAGACCTTGCGGGTTATGGGTCCCGCGGTTTTGCTGAGTATGTAGCTGCTCCTGAAGAGTGCTAGTTCATAAACCGGCAGAAATTTCGTTTGAAGACGCCGCGGCGCTGCCGATGGCGGCTGTCACCGCCTTACAAGCGTTGACGGCAAAGGGAACATTACGAAGGGCACAAGGTACTGATTGTCGGCAGTGGCGGTGGCGTTGGAACTTTTGCCGTTCAACTTGCTAAACATTTTGGTGCGACGGTCACCGCGGTATGCGGCACGAAGAATGTGGAACAAACATTTTCACTCGGTGCCGATCACGTAATTGATTACGCAAAAGTGGATTTCACGAAAAGCAAAGAACTTACGACGTAATTGTGGCCGTCAATGGGAATTATACCTTGTTAGCCTGCAAGAGAATCCTAAATCAGAAAGGCTCCATACGTCATGGTTGGGGGAGCTATATCGCAGATCATCAAATCAATTCTTTTCGGATGGGTAATGTCCTTTGGCTCAAAAAAGATGCGGTTCGTCGCAGCGAAGTCGAGTCAAAAGGACTTGGAATTTATTGTGATGCTTGCACGTGACGGCAAGATCAGGCCTATTATCGATCGCCACTTTCCCTTAGAGAAGACTCGCGAAGCAATTCGTTATCTAGTGGAGGGCATACCGGAGGAAAAGTTGTGATAAACGTTCAATGATGAAAAATAATGCCGGCAAAGCAGGCACCGACAAAGGCCGTCGCTCACTGCTATCCAATGCTACGATGGAATTGGTTTCCGGAAATCAATTTACTTGTTATAGGGTTGACACATGAATCGATGGATCATGAAAGTAAATGTGAAAAGGATTTACGAAGAATATAAGAAGTCGGATGGATATCGTATACTGGTTGACCGTATTTGGCCGAGAGGTGTCAAAAAAGAGAAAGCTCAGATCGACTCATGGATGAAAGAAGTTGCGCCTTCTACTGCGCTGCGAAAGTGGTTTTCCCATGAGCCGGACAAGTGGCCGGATTTTGTATCAAAGTATAAGAACGAGCTTCATGGTTCAATGGCGTTTCGCGAATTGATGACATTGGTGAAAAAACATAAAACGGTGACGCTGCTATTTTCTGCCAGGGACGAATCGCACAACCAGGCCATCGCTTTGAAGAAGTTTGTAGAGGAGAAGTTGCGCTAGCGCAGAATCTCTCTAGTGAATAAATGGTCATCGGTGATTAGTAACCGATGGTGCCTAGTGATGGCAACTCTTTATATATTTGATAATGAAAATGAGTCGTTAGTAGACGTCCCGGACGTTTTGTAAACCTTTTCCTAAATATATGGACTATCAATAGACGACAATGGTTCAAACAATCGGCCCTCATTGCTGCGCTCCTCAATACAGGTTTTTTATCCGGCAAAGACAAAGCAAAGAAAGTTAGGATTGGTGCGTGCGATTGGTCGCTCGGTAAAAGCAGTGATCCTAAATCTTTTGATGTGGCAAAAAGCATCGGCTTGCAAGGTGTTCAACTGAATTTAGGATCTGAATCTAACAACATGCATTTGAGAGAACATGCCGTTCAACAATCATTTAAAGATGCATCCAAACGAACGGGCGTGGCAATAGCAAGTCTTGCCATCGCGTGAATTAAACAAAGTTCCATACAAATCCGAGTCAAAAACAGAACAATGGGTATGGGATAGCATAGATGTTGCGAAAGCCTTTGATGTAAACGTAATCCTACTAGCCTTCTTCGGTAAGAATGATCTACGAAACGATGAGCCCGGCAAGAAGGAAGTAGTTCGTAGATTAAAAATGGTTGCGCCGAAAGCAGAAAAACTTGGAATTACCTTGGGAATTGAATCATACCTAAGTGCAGAAGAACACATGGATATTATCCAGCAAGTCGGTTCGAAGAGTATCAAAGTCTATTATGACTTTAGAAATTCTGCCGATGCTGGTTATGACGTGATAAAAGAAATTCAATGGCTAGGGAAAGACATGATCTGCGAATTGCATATGAAGGAAAATGGATTTTTACTGGGCAAGGGAACGCTGGACTGGACGAAAATATGTGAAACGCTTCTGGCGATGGAATACTTCGGTAACGGTTGGATGCAAATTGAAGGAGCAACTCCTAAGGACGCAGATATAGTCAAAAGTTATAAACACAACCTTGACTTCCTGAAACAAAATTTTGGCTATTAATGAAGGCGAAAAACTAACTTCGTATTTCGAAGAAAATAAAATTTCTGACTCCCTAAACTTTTAATCAATCATATGAGAAGCTTTTTTTAATTCTGGCGCTATGCGGATGGTCTTTGCAAACATTGGCGCAGCAGCCGTTACGGGTCATGATGATCTTTGCCCATCCTGATGAAGGTGAAGTTTATACCGGTGGCACAGCGGCGCTGTACACTCAGCTGGGGCACCAGGTCAAATTTATGTCATTAACCAACGGCGATGCCGGACATTGGGAAGAAAAACCCGAAGTGCTGGCTAAAAGACGGTACCAGGAAGCGATGAATGCAAAAAAGATCCTTAGCCTTGCAGAATATGAAGTGCTGGATTATCATGATCAGGGTTTGAAAAACACCAAGGAAGCACAGGCAAAAGTGATCAGGAGTATCGAGGCTTTTAAACCTGATGTTGTCTTTACCTACTATCCTGCGCAAGGCGGTCATATCGACAACATGACTGCAGGTTATATAGTCCGTGATGCAGTTAGAAATCTGAAGATGGATAAGCTCCCTGTTTTTCTTTATGTCCGCGATTATCACACGTCTACGTTTTCATATATTCCACATTTTGCGTTCAGCATCGACAAGGTTTGGGACAAGAAGCTGGAAGCTTGTGGGGCTCATCAAACCCAGGTGGCCGAAGCCATTCCACACAGCATGGGAATATTGGAGGAAGTAAAAAAGAATCCCGCTAAGCAAAAGGAGCTGATCAACGACAATACCTACGCGTTCAGTAAAGTATTTCCTACCTATAGATACGCGTTAGAGAAATGGTACGGCAGAGAAGCTGCGTCAAAAATCCAATACGCCGAAGCATTTGAAGTGGCTGAGTTTGGTCGCCAGGTCAGGGAAGAGGAAGTATTCGCCTTATTGCCCATGCTTCAACGGTCTTATGTCGTTTCAGGCACCAAGGATTGGACAGACACCGGCATTGAAATTAAAGAAGGTGATGTATTTGAAGTATCTGCAGAAGGAAGCATCGTCTGGAAAAGAGAGGGAAGAGAAAAATGCGGACCTGACGGCGCTGTACCTTATACACGCTGGGGAAATAAACCGGTATTAGGAGCACCAACGGGAGCGCTGATTGCACGCATTGGCACAGACACAAAGGAAAGTTTTCTCATTGAATCAGGCCGAAAAATTATTGCTTATCGATCAGGTAAATTATATCTGGGCATTAACGACGATAACACCGCCGATAATGATGGAGAGTACAGGGCATGGATAAACAAAATAGAAGGTAACTGATATTGTTTATGCCTGAATTTCTATCAAGACGAAAATTTATCGGTACGGCCGCCTTAACCTTATCATCTGCGGCCCTTGGCGCAAAAGATGGAACCCACGTTTCCGGGCGTGCCGAAACTTCTGAAAAAGTGTGGATTGAACAAAAGCAAATGGATAAGCCAAAGGGTATGCGCCTCGGCTCTGATACGGATAAGCTATACGCTGTAAAGAGCAAAGGACCTTTTGCCATACTGGATTATCTGAAAGCTCATAACTTTGATGGCGCTTTTTTCAGAACGATGTTGGATATTAGTCCTACATTAGATCCGGGGCAATTGAAAGAAGTTAAAGCACATGCTGATTCGCTCGGTCTTTTCCTGGATGGTGGAATCGGCTGGCTCAATCCTTACAATACAGCGGAGACTCCAGAAATAAGAAGGTTCGGAAATGGCGACTATAGAGCTGCCGTTGAAAAGATGATCAAAGCAGCGCGGTCGATCGACTGTACTGAGTTGTATTCGGTTTCAGGTCACTCGGTACATGGCAATCCATTCTTTGTCGCGTATGACCGTTTCAGGACAGACGTAAGCTGGGGAGATCAGCTGATTGCAATGAAGAAATTCATTACGATGCTAAGCCCGATGTTGAAGGATCTGCACTTGCGTGCCAACGTTGAAACTCATGGCGATGAAACCTCTTACGAATTAATTCGCATCATCGAGGAGATTGGCCCGGATATTCTGGGTGTCACACTTGATCCGGGTAACCTTCCTCTAAGTGGTGATGTACCCAATGATGCTATTGAACGGTTAGCGCCTTACGTTCATTGCACACATTGTAAAGACGGGATCATGTATCGTTCTGAAACCGGCGTTACGCAACAGCTGAGAACCGTAGGAGAAGGTGTTGTAAATTGGGATAGGGCAATTGAAGTGTTGGGAAAATATAATCCGAACCTTCACTTGTGTTTTGAGGATTACCGGGCTGAAAATGTAATAGCACTGTATGATGAAAACTGGCGCCGGCATTTTCCTGAGTTGACTGATGCTGATGTCAAAAAATTCGAACTGTTGGCGGATGAATGCCAGGGGCGTATCGGAAAAAAAGAGATTCTGGGAATAGCGGAGTACAATAAACTTCCATTCGGGGATGCAGAACGGCTCGCTTCCTACAAACAGGGCTACAATTATCTTAAGGAGATCATTAAGAAAAAAGGTTTAGGCTATTGAGGGATTAGGTGGTAGGCAGGCAATTGTAAATCCAGGAAGACGATTAAGCATTTACACGTTGTAATATTATTTTGCACGGTATAGCAGATGTGACTTTTACGTCATGGCTAACGTATAAAGGAATTGATAAATAATTTCCGGCTTTAAGGTGGTGTACCGTTGTTCCAATGGTTAAGTCACAGCTTCCTTCGACAATAAGAAATTTCTCATATTCACTTGTGTGTGTCTCTGTTGGTGCACCATACTTAAGCCAGACGATGGCCGTTAACTTATCAGGTTCATGAGCGATTATGGTGGCCTGTATCTCATCAAAATCATCTCGTAATTGCATGTCCTGCCTGTTTAACCAACCTTCGAAATCTTTAATTTTAGTTTCAGAATTTAATGTCGGCGCAGTGCTCGGGATTTCGCCCTGTTTTAACCGTTCCATATAATCTATCTTAGCCATCAGCATGGGCTTAACAGTGGAGGATGGTGCTATTGCATGGGCTTGCGCATATAAGAAAAATGCTTGCTCTATTTGATCAAGCTCGTGGGCTAGCAGCGGATCTTTAGATAATGCTTCATTAACAAGGACCAGTTCAGAACCTTCAAGGGATCCCATAACGTATAGCTCCAAAAGACCTGAGTTTAAAATTTCGTTTCGATCCATGATTAAAATTGTATTAAAAATGGAACAATTAATGTCATATTGATAAATATTTTTTTATCAGACTGTAGTATTTTATTAATATGACCAAATGCTATTTTCATTTGTATTTTAACTTTTTCCAATGGCATACCAAGACGTCTGGAAGTTTCATGGAGCGAATGCCCTTGAATATATACGAGATTCAAAACTTCCTTGGAGTCTATTTCCATCCCTTCCGTTAAAGTCTCATAATCTTTTGAAATCAACTGACTTTCCATTATAAATTCATCTGCACTTCCTTTCTCAGGAATGTTGGGTGCTACACTTTCAGCAGCTAACCTTCGGGCTATTGAGCACATCCATGTAAAAAAAGTTGTCATTTTCTTGTAGGTGTCAATTTCTTCCAGAATTTTTAAAAAGGTATGTTCAAGTATCGCCTCAGCTTTAGAATGGGATTTTATTATTCTTAAAATGATTCCGTAAAGTGCAGGCGAATACTGGTCGTACAGATCAGAGATTGCTTTTGGGTTTTTGTTTCTCAGCTTCTCGATTTCTTTTGAATCCATATTAGTGCGATAATCTCAATATATGATGTAACCCAGATCGATCCTTTTGAGCAACTCTGCTCTCGGAATTTTTCTTCAAGAAATACGATGGAATCCTGAAGGAGGATTCACCCCTTGACATGGAAGCACAAAAATAAATCTATATCCAGGTACCTTTGCTTAAATGTGTCACCAAAGAAGTAACAAACCTCGAGGACGTAGTAGGCGAGATATCAACAACATTGTCGCGGCGCGTGATTCGGAAGATGAAAAGAGAATATTTTTTTTTGAAGCTGAGCTAAAGCTGATCGGCTGGTTCGAGTCTTGAGCGCGGCCTCGTGTGTAAGCGAGACTTGGACCGATAAAATTCCGCTTCAACATGAAGGAGCCGGCATTGCATTCCATTTTCAAAAATTAAATATCGAGTATACCCCGAGCTGGTTCAAGTGCCTGGAGGGAAGTTGTACAGACGGAGCAACGTATTATTGCGACCTTCCGCGGCCGAGAATTGGAAGGACAGATTCAACCTTTCCGTTACGAATGCCATACATAACATCATAAAGGTTAACGACCGGATCACAATGAGGAACGATCAGTTCAAGTTTGTCGCCTACCTTATACGTTTTCGTAGCGTGATCAAATGTGATAACGCCATATTCGTCCGAGCCTGCGTTGTATTTGAAGCCAGGCTCACCGATGGTGGTAGCGGCGGGCTGATTTAGAGTGAGTGCTTTTGCCCCGGAATCCGTTACAAGCCTTCCGGGGTAGTTGCTGTTTATGATAGTCGACATGACCGTGAGGGATGGCTCGAAATCATCATACTGTGTTACGTTCTTCGATCCGCCGATTTCAATATACTGGCAGTCCATAAACAGGTAGCTTCCGATCTGGACATCGGTAAAGCCTTTCACATTGTGCATCATGTCATAAGTCCCTGTACCTCCACCGCTGAATATTTCGAGGTTTAGTCCAGATGCCTTCATCATGTCGTACGACTTTACCGCCGGCTCAATATTTTTCAGGCATTCAGCGAGTCTTTTTTCGTGGCCCATGACATGTTGAACTCCACCGTCGTAAGCAAGTATGCCACGAAAACGAAGGTTCGGCGACTTGTCGACTTGTTGTGCCAACGCCAGGGCTGGAGCGCCAGGGAGCACTCCCGACCGACGGATAACATTAATATCTACGACTACATCTGCTTTGATGCCAGCCGCTTTGGCTGCATCCTGAAGGTCTTGTGCATTCTGCGGGTTGTCGACTGCCTGAATAAATCCATTGTATTTCTTCGCCAGTGCCATCGCCTTGTTGATTTTTGCAACGGAGATATTCACGCCGGTCATCAGGACATTGGCAATTCCGTTCTCCAGCATAACTTCTGATTCGCCAAGCTTCGCAGTACAGATGCCAATAGCGCCGGCGGCAACTTGCATTTTGGCGATCTCGGGGCATTTATGAGTCTTGGCATGGGGACGCGCCTCCAATCCGTAAGCTTTCAGGCTGGCCTGTGCTTTCTTGATGTTCCGCTCCATTTTGTCGAGGTCGACGCAAAGGGCAGGGCTATCGAGGTCCCATTTTGATTTTCCTATATCCGACATCGGCGACAGGCCATCCGTCCCATTCTTTCCTGACAAGGGAAACATAGGTGTCATGCCAGCAGCAACGGCGGCACCAAGAAATTTTCGTCGGTTAAAAAGGTTCATGGGGTAGTATTTAGGTACAATCAAGTTAAAAATAGTCGACAGATCTTTGCTGTTGTTAGTGATGAAGGGCGAAGGCAGGTGTTGAAAACGATCTAGAGAGGGTATACCGCTCTGCCCTATCGGAGTGTACTCACAGTATAACAAACCAATCTGTTCTCCAAAAATTCGCCCTCCCTTGACTTCAGCTCACCCATCGTCAACTCATAAATGTAACCGGGCTTCAAGTTCGCCAGTTTCAGAGAGACTTTTTTGCCGCCGTCGCTTATATGAATGCCCTTTACTCCAACCTTCTGCACATCGAACTGGTCGGAGCCGTACTTTTGGTGGTACTCATAATAATAGTGTCGGAAGTGATACTTGGAAGTGTCGCGTAGTGTTGCTTCGTCCATTGGCTGAGTGAAGTGCAAATCAAAACCTTCGTCGGTGATACTCATCTTGTAGATGTCCACCGGGTCTTTGCCGGTGAAAACGATGCGCTGAATTCCGGTGTCGCCCACAAAGCCATGCTCTACCTGGCCTACGTACAGGCTGCCGTCTGGTGAGAACGCAAGTCGGTTGTTGCCTTTGCGCAATCCATGCTTGTCGATGAATGGGATACACGCGCCCTGCCATACGCCGTTTA
>CAWEZB010000033.1:0-18524 GCA_963813425.1 uncultured Bacteroidota bacterium | reverse complement strand
GAGGTTAAGAATCAACTGCTTGCAATAAAAGGGATAAAACAGGTGATTGCGGCCGGTGATACAAAAGTATCGGTCGTGCTTGATTATGAATATGACATTTCTGTCGATTTCCGAATCGTTAAGGATAAGGAATTCATCACGACACTTCATCATTTTACAGGTTCGAAGGATCACAATGTGCGGATGCGCCAGCTTGCTAAAGATCGCGGAGAGAAAATCAGCGAATATGGGGTGGAAGTGACTGAAACCGGTGATGTATTGACGTTTGAAACGGAAGAACAATTTTATAATCATTTTGGCCTTCCTTTCATTCCCCCAGAAATACGTGAAGACGGAACGGAAGTGGAGCATTATGATGCTAATGAACCTCTCATATCTTTAGAGGCCATTAAAGGTGATCTGCATATGCATACCACATGGAGTGATGGTGCTCATACGATTGAAGAAATGATTGAAGCATGCCGTGCAAAAGGGTATCGATATATGGCCATCACCGATCATTCGCAATATCTGAAAGTGGCGAACGGCTTGACCGCTGAACGTTTACGTGAACAAAAACGGATCATCCATGAACTTAATGAAAAATACACTGACTTTACCGTTCTTTCCGGGATAGAGATGGATATACTTCCTGATGGGACACTTGATTATGACGATGAGCTGCTTGCAGAGATGGATTTGGTCATTGCATCGATTCACTCAAGTTTTTCACAGCCTCGGGAAACGATCATGGAGCGCTTAAAAACGGCTCTGAATAATCCGCATGTAGATATCATCGCCCATCCAACGGGAAGGATCATCGGCAGACGCACCGGATATGATGTGGATATAGAAATGCTGATCGAACTGGCCCGTGAAACGAATACGGCCTTGGAATTGAATGCGAATCCGAACCGATTGGATTTGGCACCTCCGCATCTGCGCAAGGCTCAGGAAGCAGGCGTTCCGATCGTGATCAATACGGATGCCCACAGCATCGACATGCTTGAACATATGCCTGTGGGGGTCTCGTCAGCCAAAAAGGGCTGGATTAAAGAATCCACGGTTCTTAATTCAAGGGATACGGATGGCTTATTGGCGTTTTTAAAGAGAAATGATTAACTATTTGCCCATAAATAAGGAGGAGCTTTAACTCCATGCATAATAAAGCTTTAAAGACATTGGAATTTCATAAAATAAAAGAACAATTAATCTCACACGCATCCTCATCCATAGGAAAAGAAAAGGCGGAGCAATTGATGCCTTCCACGGATTTTGAAGAAGTGTCGAGATGGCAGGAAGAAACAGATGAGGCTGCCAAAATCGTAAGGTTGAAAGGTAACTTGCCATTGGGCGGAATTTTCGATATCCGTCCGCATGCAAAAAGGGCACAGATTGGCGGTATGCTCTCACCGATGGAATTGATGGAACTTGCGAGTACAATTCGTGCCGGCAGGATCTTAAGCCGTTTCTTCGAAGAACTGGCAGAGCAGGAAATTGATGTTCCGCTTTTAGCCGAATATATCGATTCCCTTCATCCATTGATTGATTTGCAGCAGGAAATTACGTATGCAGTAAGCGAACATGGCGAAGTGATGGATTCTGCCAGCGACAAGCTTCGTACCCTAAGAAACCAAATTCGGACGAACGAAAGTCGCGTAAGGGAAAAACTGGAAAGTATGATCCGTTCTTCCAATGCATCAACCATGTTATCCGATGCCATCATCACCATCCGGAATGATCGATTCGTCATCCCGGTAAAACAGGAATACCGCAGTGTGTATGGCGGGATCATTCATGATCAATCATCATCAGGGCAGACGTTGTTCATTGAACCGCAAGCAATCGTTCAGCTGAATAATGTCCTGCAGGAAACCCGAGTGAAGGAAACGCAGGAAATAGAACGGATATTGGTCGAACTATCGGAAAAAGTCGGTGCGTTCACCCCTGAATTGCTTCATAATGTCAAAGTGCTGGCACAAATCGATTTCCTTGTCGCCAAGGCAAAATATGCAAAAGCGATAAAAGGTTCCAAACCGATTCTGAATAATGAGGGGCGCGTGAAATTATTCAAAGCGAAACACCCGCTCATTCCGAATGATGTCGTCGTGGCCAATGATATTTTTCTTGGTGATGAATTTACGACAATCGTCATCACCGGTCCGAATACAGGTGGTAAGACGGTTACCCTGAAAACGATTGGCCTCTGTACGTTAATGGCCCAGTCCGGTCTGCAGATCCCTGCGCTGGATGGTTCCGAAACGGCTGTGTTTTCCTCTGTTTATGCCGATATAGGCGATGAACAGTCGATTGAACAAAGCTTAAGTACATTTTCTTCGCATATGGTCAATATTGTCGATATCCTTAAGCATGTCGATTATGACAGTCTTGTTTTATTCGATGAGCTTGGAGCGGGAACTGACCCACAGGAAGGTGCAGCTTTGGCCATTTCCATTTTGGATGAAGTGTATAAGCGCGGAGCACGTGTGATTGCAACGACACATTACCCGGAATTAAAAGCGTATGGATATGATCGGGAAGGCGTCATAAATGCAAGCGTCGAATTTAATGTGGAAACCTTGAGTCCCACCTATAAACTTTTAATTGGTGTACCAGGGCGGAGTAATGCGTTTGAAATTTCCAAGCGCCTTGGTTTGGAAGAAAACGTGATCAGCAACGCCCGCGGCCATATTGGTGAGGATACGAATAAAGTTGAAAATATGATAGCGTCCCTTGAAGACAGCCGCAAGAAGGCTGAAGAAGAGGAATTGGAAGCCAAGAATCACCTGAAACAGGCGGAAATTCTTCATAAAGACCTTCAAAAGCAAATTGATGAGTACCATCAAGAACGGGATGCGATGGTTGAAAAGGCAGCAAAAGAGGCAGCGGCAATCGTTGAAAATGCACAAAGGGAAGCGGAAGCGATCATTGCCGACTTACGTAAACTGAGACTTGAAAAGCATGCCGATGTTAAAGAGCATGAACTGATCGATGCAAAAAAACGGCTTGAAGAAGCAGCGCCTAAAGTGAAAAAAACAACAAATAAAGCTGCGAGGCCGCTGGATAAAAGCTTAAAACCTGGAGATGAAGTAAAGGTCGTAAGCTTTGGTCAAAAAGGTCACTTGATTGAGAAGGTCTCAAATAATGAATGGCAGGTTCAGATCGGCATCATGAAAATGAAAGTGAAGGAGTCTGACCTGGAATTCATCAAGAGCACAAAAGTAAAAGAAACAAAGCCGCTTACCACGATCAAAGGCCGCGATTATCACGTTAGCGTCGAACTTGACCTTCGTGGAGAACGCTTTGAAAATGCCATATCAAGAGTGGAAAAATACGTTGATGATGCTCTTTTGGCCGGTTATTCGAGTGTCTCCATCATTCATGGTAAAGGGACGGGTGCTCTTCGGTCCGGGGTCCAGGAATACCTGAAAAATCACCGCTCTGTCAAAAGGATTCGCTTCGGCGAAGCCGGTGAAGGCGGAACAGGTGTTACGGTGGTGGAATTTAAATAAAGGAAAGCGGTCATTCCGGCAATTCAGCCAAGCCGGGTGGCTAGTTACCATTCGGGAGTTGGACCATGGAGAATATGTGGGAAAATGAATATGTATATATAGCTGCTCGTTACAGTGTCGTTATTCTGTGCATGATTGTTTTTTTAGCCATTTTTGAACTTGTCACAAAGTACAAGAACTGGGAGGAGATCAAACAGGGAAACCTTTCTGTCGCGTTGGCAACAGGTGGTAAAATTTTTGGGATCGCCTATGTATTCCAACAGTCCATTCTCCATCAGAATTCGCTTCTTACCATGATTGGCTGGGGCGTCTACGGTTTTGTCCTGCTGTTGATCGGTTATTTCATTTTTGAATTTATGACTCCTGGATTTAAAATAGATGAAGAAATACAAAAAGATAATCGGGCAGTTGGATTCCTATCGATGATCATATCAATCGCATTATCTTTTGTCATCGGCGCCGGAATTTCTTAATGCCCTTCATGAGAGGGAGTAAGCTGTGGAGAAACTTGCAAAAGTCTTAATTGTTTGTTGCGGAATCTTTTTTCTGTTTGGAATCATTTATATGACATTGTTCAACTGAAGCGGCCAGTGTGCCGCTTCTTTTATTTGGTTCTATTAAAAAAAATGGGGGGCCATGTATAATAATAATGGTCAAATAGACTTTTGAAGAGAAGGTGGAATATGGATCAGTCCAAATGGATACATAAGATTGAAGAATTATCGCTGAATGCTTTACCCGCCATGCAAACGCAAATCTATGATGGATGGGTTATCCGATTTGCGGATGGATATACGAAAAGGGCGAATTCCATCACCCCCATCTATCCATCGAATGAAAATGTGAAAAAGAAAATTTCGAATTGTGAACAATTATATTTTGCAAGGAATGATAAGGCCGTGTACAAAGTGACTCCACAGGCAAACCCTATCAACTTGGATCGTGTGCTGGAAGAGTCTGGGTATGCCCTTGAAGGAACAACAAGTGTCCAGGTATTGAATTTGGCAGATACAGAGTCACCGAATGAAACCAATGTCATAAAGTATGATCATTTACATGATGAATGGTTTCACGATTTCTGCCTGCTAAGTAATATTGATGATCATGATCAAACCATCCTGAAAAAGATGTTAGGGGAATATCATTCCAAAAACATGCTTTATGCTGTTGACTGATGAAGGTGGAACCGTTACAGCAAGTGGACTGGGTGTTTTGGAAGACGAATACATAGGCCTGTACAATATCATTACCCATGAAAACTTTCGAAACCAAGGCAATGGTGCAATTCTCGTTCGTAATCTATTGAATTGGGGTAAAGAAAATGGAGCAAAAAATGCTTATCTTCAGGTAATAGAAACGAACGCACCTGCTTTAAGCTTATACGGAAAATTGGGGTTTGAAGAAAAGTATAAGTATTGGTATAGAATTAAAACCAAGAAGTAGAACGCCTCTTTTCAGTGGACGACAAAGGGGATCGGAATGCTCTCCCCGACTGTGATCTTAAAGGAAATTTGCATATCCTTTATGTTTTTTTCTTTAGGGGTTGTAAAATTTGAACGTTGATTTCCACTCCAGGCACTCGCTTTCCGCGGGCGGTCGGGAGCCTCCTCGGCTTGCGCCTGCGGGGTCTCCCCTAGACACGCTTTTCCCGCAGGAGTCTCGTACCTTCCGTTCCAATCAACTTTGTTTTATTTAGATAGAACCCTTTTGTCTCAAACTAGATAATAATTGTTTGCCTACAGTTTTTTCTGGGTTTGTAAAATGGGAACGTTGATTTCCACTTCAGGCACTCGCTTTCCGCGGGCGGTCCGGGAGCCTCCTCGGCGCTTGCGCCTGCGGGGTCTCCCCTGGACACGCTTTTCCCGCAGGAGTCTCGTACCTTCCGTTCCAATCAACTTTGTTTTATTTAGATAGAACCCTTTTGTCTCAAACTAGATAATAATTGTTTGCCGACAGTTTTTTCTGTGTTTGTAAAATGGGAACGTTGATTTCCACTTCAGGCACTCGCTTTCCGCGGGCGGTCCGGGAGCCTCCTCGGCGCTCGCCTGCGGGGTCTCCCTTGGACACGCTTTTCCCGCAGGAGTCTCGTACCTTCCGTTCCAATCAACTTTGTTTTTATTTAGATAGAACTCCTTTTGTCTACAGAATTGCGTTTGTAAAATGGGAACGTTGATTTCCACTCCAGGCACTCGCTTTCCGCGGGCGGTCGGGAGCCTCCTCGGCGCGCCTGCGGGGTCTCCCTTGCCACGCTTTTCCCGCAGGAGTCTCGTACCTTCCGTTCCAATCAACTTTGTGTTTTAAAAGAAAAAACTGCAGGCTCGTCTTATTCCGAACCATGTTTAAGACTAGTTTATCCTTCATGTTTTTTTCCTGTAATCCTTAATGGATGGAAGAAATTTGCGACACTCCTGCCGAATAACTGGCTAGCCGAGACCCCACAGACGCTTGCGTCGAGGAGGCTTGGCAGACAGTCGGCGGAAAGGGAGCGGATTTCTGAAATCAACTGGAATGTTTTCTAGAAAAAACTGTAGGCTGGTCTCATTCCGAACCATGTTTAAGACTAGTTTATCCTTTATGTTTTTTTCACCTGTAATCCTTATTGGATGGAAGAAATTTGCGACACTCCTGCCGAATAACTGGCTAGCCGAGACCCCACAGGCGCTTGCGCCGAGGAGGCTTGGCAGACAGTCGGCGGAAAGGGAGCGGATTTCTGAAATCAACTGGAACTTTTTTAAAAGAAAAAAATGAGGGTAAAAGGGTTGTCTATATTCTGAAAGGAGTATAGCCAACACCTTTTTTTGTTTCCCTTTATATATGTCCCATTCCGACATTCCCTGTAGTTGGAATAGGACATATATACTATCCAGCTTTTCATCGTAAGGCCTTTATACTCTGAAATTCGGCAATTGTAAGAAAATCCCGATTGTATTATAATGATTAAGAGTATTGAGAATATTCAGAAGGAGGGGGCAAATGAGCAATAAGCCATGGCAAGCTATTTATCCGGAACAGATACCCGCTGTTTTGTCGTACGAAGATAAACCTCTTTATTCTTTTTTGAAGGAATCAGCCGAAGAATTCCCTGATAAAGTATCGATTCATTTCCAGGGAAAAGAATTAACTTTCCGGGAAGTGCATGAATCTGCTTTAAAGTTTGCAGCCTATTTAAAAAGTATCGGACTTCAAAAAGGCGAACGCGTTGCCGTCATGCTTCCTAACTGCCCTCAGGGTGTCATAAGCTTTTTTGGGATATTGATGGCCGGAGGAGTCGTGGTTCAAACGAACCCAACCTATACTGAACGTGAATTAGAATATCAAATGAAAGATTCCGGAGCGAAAATGATTTTAGTGATGGATATTTTATTTCCCCGTGTTTCTGCAGTGGCATCAAGAACGGATATAGAACATATAATTGTAACCGCTATCAAGGAATATTTACCTTTCCCGAAAAATCTTATCTATCCTTTTATTCAAAAAAAGCAATACGGCATTGTCATCAATGTGGAGCATGAAGGGAATCATCATTTATTTTCCGAAATCATGAAACGAAAGATCACTGAAGAAGTCGACACTGTGCCGATCGATGTCAATAATGACCTTGCCCTTTTGCAATATACAGGTGGGACAACTGGCTTTCCCAAAGGGGTCATGCTTACTCATAAGAACTTGCTGGCAAATACGAAAATGTGCAATGCATGGCTTTATAAAAATAAGCGCGGTGAGGAAAGGATCCTTGCGATTCTGCCTTTCTTCCATGTGTACGGTATGACTACGGTCTTGGTTCTTTCCGTCATGGAAGGGAACACCATGATCATCATGCCGAAGTTTGATGTCGAAGCGACGCTTAAAACCATCCAAAAACAGAAACCGACCATGTTTCCAGGAGCGCCAACGATGTATATCGGCCTCTTGAACCATCCGGATATCGCTAAATATGATCTTTCTTCCATCAATGCCTGTATTAGCGGTTCTGCATCATTGCCCTTAGAGGTTCAAGAGCAGTTTGAGAAAATTACCGGCGGGAAGCTTGTTGAAGGCTATGGACTTTCAGAAACCTCACCTGTGACACATGCTAACTTCATTTGGGATCAGCCGCGTGTAAAAGGAAGCGTTGGACTGCCGTGGCCGGACACAGACTCGGCGATTCTGTCCCTGGAATCCAATGAAGAGCTTCCTCCGAATGAAATAGGCGAGATTGCCATAAAAGGACCACAGGTAATGAAAGGTTATTGGAACCGTCCGGATGAAACGGAAAAAACCTTTAAAAATGGCTGGCTGCTTACTGGCGATCTGGGTTATATGGATGAGCAGGGGTTCTTTTATGTCGTCGAGAGGAAAAAGGATACAATCATTGCAGGCGGTTTCAATATATATCCACGTGAGGTGGAAGAGGTGCTATACGAGCATGAGGCCATACAGGAAGTAGTTGTGGCAGGCATCCCTGACCCTTATCGAGGAGAGACCGTCAAGGCCTATGTCGTCCTGAAAAAAAATGCCAGGGTCACTGAAGAGGAATTGAATGAATTTGCCAGAAAGAACCTGGCTTCGTATAAGGTGCCGCGAAGCTATGAATTCAGGGATGAACTTCCTAAAACGACGATAGGGAAGATCCTGAGAAGAGTCCTTATCGAGGAAGAAAAGAAAAAATTATCCGAGGAAAGAAAAGAAGCTTAAACAAGCACCCCCTTTAAACGGAGCAGCGGAAGAGGGCTCCGTTTTGCAGAACGGCTGGACAAGCTATGGATGGTGGCTGTACAATGAACAGAAGTGAAATGTCAGGAGCCTTATATAAGGTTTTGCTTGACAGTAAAGGGTCGGCATTTTATGATAGAAATATGAATGATGGTTCATTCATTTTTCTGAAAGGGGACATCCAGTGAAAAGCAACAGACCAAAGTATAATCAAATTATTGATGCGGCCGTTATTGTCATTGCCCAAAACGGTTACTATCAAGCCCAAGTATCCAAAATCGCCAAACAGGCAGGCGTAGCGGATGGCACCATTTATCTTTATTTTAAAAATAAAGAAGATATCCTAATATCATTATTCCATGAAAAGATGGGCTATTTTGTGGAACAGATCGAAGAAGAGATAAAAGGAAAGACCACTGCTTCGGAAAAACTGCATGTGCTCATCCAAAAACATTTTCAAAACCTTTCAGAAGACGTGAATTTAGCAATTGTCACTCAGTTGGAATTAAGACAGTCGAATAAAGAATTGCGCCTTAGGATTAATGATGTGTTAAGAGGGTATTTAAATTTAATCGATCAGATCATTATAGAAGGAAAAGAGAACGGCGAATTCCTGCCTGATTTAAATAATTTACTTGCCAGGCAGATGATTTTTGGAACGATTGATGAAACTGTGACGACTTGGGTCATGAATGAGCAAAAGTATTCGCTTCCTGACCTTGCACCAGACGTTCACCGCCTGCTGATTGGCGGCTGTGGCCTGAAAAGTTAACGATTTAAATAGAGGATGGCTAGCCATCCTCGAAAGAATCGGTTAATTCAACTTCCAGCTTTAACTGGAAGTGATACATAGAGAATTATCAAAAAAGTTTGACTATCATGCCTGGAGGGATTGATATGGAATATCTTAAGCTTTCTGTCGAAAATCATGTGGCTTTTATAACGATTGATCATGCACCAGCAAATGCACTTTCTTCGGCTATCATCGGAGAGCTTTCACAGGCATTCGATCAAATTGGGAAAGACGAAGCCGTACGGGTTGTCCTTCTTCATGGTGAAGGAAGATTCTTCTCTGCAGGAGCGGACATTAAAGAGTTTACGGAAGTGAAAAACGGGAAAGCTTTCGAGAAGCTGACCAAGAATGGTCAATCTGTATTTGAGAAAATCGAATCTTTTCCAAAACCGGTCATTGCAGCCATCCATGGAGCGGCGCTTGGCGGAGGATTGGAGCTGGCTATGGCCTGCCACATCCGCTTAGTCACCGAAAGGGCTAAACTTGGTTTGCCTGAGCTGCAGTTGGGCTTAATCCCCGGATTTGCTGGGACCCAACGTCTTCCTCGTTACGTAGGCATGGCAAAGGCAGCTGAAATGCTGTTTACAAGTGAACCGATTTCAGGCACAGAAGCTGTGCAATGCGGATTGGCGAATCATGCCTTCACGGATGAAGAACTGATTCCAAAAGCTAAGGATCTAGCCAATAAAATTGCCAAGAAGAGCCCACTGGCATTAAAGTCGGCCATTGAGTTATTGAATTATTCCAAGCATGATTCCTACTATAAAGGTGTGGAAAGGGAAGCTGCCCTCTTTGGCCAGGCTTTCGATACTGCCGATGCACAAGAAGGAATCGCCGCTTTCATTGAAAAAAGGGAAGCTGTATTCAAAGGGAAATGATGTTTCGGTTTAAATAACTATTTTTATATATCATGCAGGATTTTGGTGAAATCTGTAGAACATTACTATATATCAATAAAATTCATAATCTTCAAAACTCAAATTATTCGGGAGGTATTATCGTGAACATTTATGTACTGCTGAAAAGAACATTTGATACAGAAGAAAAAATTACACTATCCAACGGGAAAATCAATGAGGATGGGGCAGAATTCATCATTAATCCATACGATGAGTATGCAGTTGAAGAAGCAATCCAGGTGCGTGATGCACAAGGCGGCGAAGTAACGGTTATTTCAGTCGGAACAGAAGAGGCTGAAAAGCAATTACGCACAGCGTTGGCAATGGGTGCTGACAAAGCTGTATTGATAAATATAGAAGACGACATAGAAAATGGCGACCAATTCACGACTGCCAAAATTATTGGCGAATACTTAAAAGATAAAAATGCAGATCTAATCATTGCAGGGAACGTTGCAATCGATGGCGGCTCTGGTCAAGTGGGACCACGCGTTGCCGAAATTTTGGGAATTCCCTATGTTACAACCATTACGAAATTGGACATAGAAAATGGAAATGTAAGCGTTATCCGTGATGTCGAAGGGGACTCTGAAACGATCGAAGCCTCTCTTCCATTTTTCGTAACAGCGCAACAAGGTCTAAATGAACCACGTTATCCTTCATTGCCAGGAATCATGAAGGCAAAGAAAAAACCGCTTGAAGAATTGGAATTGGATGACCTGGACTTGGAAGAGGACGATGTTGAAGCGAAAACAAAAACGATTGAAATATACCTTCCTGCTAAAAAAGAAGCTGGAAAAGTTTTGGACGGGGAAATCAGTGCTCAAGTTACCGAACTTGTTCAGTTACTACGCAGTGAAGCAAAAGTGATTTAATCGAAACGGTACATCTCAAAACAACAACACACGACAAAAAGAAAAATGAGCACAGGAGGTTTTATAAATGGCTAGAAAGTTTCTTGTATTGGGCGAAGTTCGTGATGGTTCACTAAGAAATGTATCATTTGAAGCTATCGGTGCGGCTAAGCTTGCAGCGGATGGCGGGGAAATCGTTGGTGTTTTAGTTGGTGACAGTGTTCAGAATTTCGGTCATGAATTGATCCAGTATGGTGCAGACCGGGTTATTGCAGTCGAAAATGATCAATTGAAACAATATACTTCAGATGGATATGCGCAAAGCTTGCTTGCCGTCATCGAGCAGGAAAAGCCGGAAGGAATTTTCTTTGGACATACAGCCTTCGGAAAAGACCTTGCACCAAAATTGGCCGGAAAACTTGAATCAGGATTAATTTCCGACGTTACATCCATTGAAGAAGAAGGCGGAAATATCGTTTTCACTCGTCCGATATATTCTGGTAAAGCATTTGAAAAGAAAATTGTTACAGCTGGAGTGATTTTCGCGACAATTCGTCCGAACAATATCGAGCCATTAGCGAAAGATGAGTCCCGCTCTGGTGATGTTTCTACATTAAGTGTGGATATTAAGGACTTACGTACAATCATTAAGGATGTGGTCCGAAAAGCCAGTGAAGGTGTCGACCTTTCAGAAGCGAAAGTAATCATCGCGGGCGGCCGTGGCGTGAAAAGTGAAGAAGGATTTGAACCATTAAAGGAACTGGCACAGGTACTTGGCGGAGCGGTAGGAGCATCCCGGGGAGCATGTGATGCAGACTATTGCGATTACTCATTACAAATTGGGCAAACGGGTAAAGTCGTGACACCTGACCTATATATTGCCTGCGGAATTTCCGGTGCGATTCAGCATTTAGCGGGAATGTCCAACTCAAAGGTAATCGTTGCCATCAATAAAGATCCGGAAGCAAACATCTTCAATGTAGCTGACTATGGAATTGTCGGAGATCTTTTCGAAGTCGTTCCATTACTAACGGAAGAATTCAAAAAACTTAAAGTTAACGCGTAATAGAAATAATACAGATGAGGGGCAAGACATTCGGCATAAGCCGATACATGTCTTGCCCCTTTGTTTGGCTAATGGGAGGTTTTTGGCCTGCATAGTTACTCTTTTTTTGGACATCCTACCACTGAAGCAAAATATTAGCATCGTTTTGAGCAACAGTGGTATACTGTCTTTAGTTATTTGAGTAAATTTGAGGAGGAAATATATATGGCTATTGTAAATGCAACTGACCAAACTTTCACAACAGATACTAGCGAAGGTGTCGTTCTTGTAGATTTTTGGGCTCCATGGTGTGGACCTTGTAAAATGATCGCTCCTGTTCTTCAAGAGCTTGATACTGAAATTGGCGATACAGCAAAAATCGTAAAAGTGGATGTAGATGAAAACCAAGAAACAGCTGGAAAATTCGGTGTGATGAGCATCCCGACATTAATCGTCCTTAAAGACGGTGAAGTGGTCGATAAGGTTGTTGGTTTCCAACCTAAAGAAGCACTTGCTGAACTTATTGCAAAACACGCGTAATAGTAAGATAGCTAAAAAAAGCTTCAAGTCTGCGGACTTGAAGCTTTTTTCGCTATCTTGATATATAATGATTGTAAAAATGGGAGAACAGGAGGCTGAATGCATGAATCAACAAATAAAGAATAAACTTGCCCTTCTTCCCGATCAACCTGGTTGTTATTTAATGAAAGATCGTCAGGGAACGATCATATATGTAGGCAAAGCGAAAGTGTTGAAAAATCGTGTCCGTTCTTATTTCACGGGTTCTCATGATGGTAAAACATTTCGACTTGTGAACGAGATTGAGGATTTTGAATACATTGTCACCTCTTCCAATATCGAGGCTCTCATTTTAGAGTTGAACTTAATAAAAAAACATGATCCAAAATATAATGTCATGCTAAAGGATGATAAGACGTATCCTTTCATCAAGCTGACTGCGGAACGCCACCCGCGTCTAATCATTACGCGAAAAGTAAAAAAAGACAAAGGGAAATATTTCGGTACCTTATCCGAATGCATTTCAGCTAACGAAACGAAAAAATTGCTCGACCGCATCTATCCCCTTAGAAATGCAATACGTTACCAGATCGCGTTTGTCTCTACTATCACCTTGGTCAGTGCCTGGCCCCATGTGTATATGATGTAGAGGAGACAGGAATATAAAAAAATGGTCGATGATGATATCAACCGGTTCTTGAACGGTGGACATACTGAAATAAAAAAAGAACTGACTGAAAAAATGCTGGAGGCATCAGAAAAACTCGATTTCGAGAGGGCCAAAGAGTTCGTGACAAGATTGCCCATATCGATATTACGATGGAGAAGCAGAAAATGATGACGACCGATTTCATCGACAGGGATGTATTTGGCTTTGCCTATGATAAAGGCTGGATGTGCGTTCAGGTATTTTTTGTCCGACAGGGTAAATTGATAGAAAGGGATGTTTCGCTTTTTCCGGTCTACGATGAACCCGAACAGGAACTTCTTACATTCCTCGGTCAGTTTTACGAGATTACGAACCACTTTAAACCAAAGGAAATCTTGCTGCCTGAATCTGTGGATGCCGAATTAGCCGAAGGGCTGCTTGGTGTCAAAACGATTCACCCGAAACGGGGAGCGAAAAAAGACATGCTTAAATTGGCGAAGTAAAAATGCCTCCATCGCCCTTCAGGAAAAATTCTCTTTGATTGAGAGGGATGAAGAAAGAACGATCAATGCGGTGGAAAACCTTGGGAAACAACTGGGTATTTACACCCCGCATCGAATTGAAGCTTTCGATAACTCCAATATTCAGGGAAGTGACCCCGTTTCCGCTTTAGTCGTGTTCATTGATGGGAAACCGGAAGAAAGAGAGTACCGAAAATATAAGATCAAGACGGTCCAGGGACCTGATGATTATGAATCGATGCGTGAAGTGGTCAGAAGAAGGTATTCACGAGTATTGAAAGAAGGGCTTGCCGCTTCCGGACTTGATCATCATTGATGGCGGAAAGGGACATGTCGAAGCGGTGCGGGATATTCTGGAAAATGAATTAGGCTTGGATATTCCACTTTCAGGCCTCATTAAGGATGAAAAGCATAGGACCTCGCAATTGATGATCGGAAATCCGCTTGAACTTGTACCTCTTGATTCAAGGAGCCAGGAATTTTACCTATTGCAAAGAATTCAGGATGAAGTGCATCGGTTCGCGATTACGTTTCATCGCCAGCTACGCGGGAAAAATGCGGTTCACTCCCAGCTTGATGATATTCCAGGAGTCGGGGAAAAGCGAAGGAAGCAATTATTAAGGCATTTTGGATCATTGAAGAAAATCAAAGAGGCGACGGCCGAGGAAATCATGGAAGCTGGCATGCCAAAAGGGGTAGCCGAGGGAATCGTTAGAAAATTACAAGAATAATCTTGCTACCGATAAATCTCTATGCTATGATTAAAAGGAATTTTTAACTAGACAACTTAAAAGTGCTGATAGAGGTGCGGAATTCAAGAGTAAAAACCTGGAGAAGTATGAGCTTCCATGAAAGGTTTTGAAAGGGGACGCCGCCGAAGGAAGACAAGACTCATACCTTGTCCTCCTGGTCCGACATTTAAGAAATGGCGGATTGTCAGGGTTTATACCCTGGAGAGCTATCTCACTGTGATTACAGTATTAAGATATGTGACCACAGCAATGAGATATTTCTCATTGCTTTTTTTATTGCCTAAAAAGTAGAGAGGGTGCATGAGGATGGCATTAATCGTTCAAAAATTCGGCGGAACATCCGTCGGTAGCGTAGAAAAAATCAAAAATGTTGCCAATCGGGTAATCGAGGAAGCGGAGAAAGGAAATGAGGTTGTCGTCGTTGTTTCAGCTATGGGGAAAACAACGGACCAATTGGTTTCCATGGCGCGTGATATTTCCGGATCCCCGAGCAAGAGGGAAATGGATATGCTATTGACGACTGGGGAACAGGTAACGATTTCCCTGTTAACGATGGCATTGATTGAAGAAGGACATGAAGCCATTTCGTATACCGGCTGGCAGGCTGGCATGCAAACGGAATCCGTTCATGGGAATGCCCGGATTTTAAACATCGATGCCACGAGGATCCAAGCCCAGCTTGAGGAGAAGAAAATAGTGGTCGTAGCCGGTTTCCAGGGTAACGATGCAAATGGGGAAATCACTACCTTAGGGCGAGGCGGTTCCGATACGACGGCAGTTGCCATCGCAGCAGCGCTTAATGCGGATAGATGCGATATTTATACAGATGTAACGGGTGTATTCACAACGGACCCACGCTACATAAAAGGCGCGCGAAAACTCCAATCCATTTCTTACGATGAAATGCTGGAACTTGCCAACCTGGGGGCGGGCGTCCTTCACCCAAGGGCTGTCGAATATGCAAAAAATTATCAAATTCCGCTTGAAGTCCGTTCAAGCATGGAGAGAGAATCAGGTACGATCATAGAGGAGGAAGCAACTATGGAAGAAAACTTAATTGTACGCGGCATTGCTTTTGAAGACAGTATTACGAGGGTCACAATATATGGTTTGCCCCAATCACTTGGTGCATTATCCACGATCTTCACGACGCTTGCGAAAAACCGGATCAATGTGGACATCATCATTCAAAGCATGACTGCCGAGGATACGACGAATCTATCTTTTTCCACAAAAAGTGAAGATACGGAAGCGGCCTTGATCGTGCTGGAAAATAATAAAGATCAATTGGGATTCGACCGGGTTGAAACGGAGAGCGGATTGGCCAAAGTGTCCATCGTCGGTTCTGGTATGGTATCCAATCCGGGAGTGGCTGCCGAAATGTTTGAAGTGATGGCCAATACAGGCATCCAGGTGAAAATGGTCAGCACATCGGAAATTAAAGTTTCGACCGTCGTCAATGAAAAGGAAATGGTGAAGGCGGTTGAATCCCTTCATGAAGCATTTAAACTTGGTCAGCATGCAAATGTGCTAGCTTAAGTGTCAGGAGTCCAATAAAAAACAGACTTCCGGTAAAAAGGGTAAGTCTGTTTTCAGGGCTCATTAGATTGGATCTCTGGGATCCCATTGGATGGTGAATATCACTTTTTTTGCGCGCGTTTGATTTCTTCCGTTGATTCGCTGAGGAATTTTTTTTGCAGTGTAAACTGCTCGGCAAGGAAACCGGCTTCAAGCTGGAAGTGACAATCAGGGTGTAAATCCAAGCGGCGGCTGATTATTTTACCTGTCAGGGATAATTCCATCTGGTGTTTCGTATACTTCAAGATTTCCAGATTGCCCCATCCAGCGCTTTGGAAAAATTCAATCACTTCCTCATCGCCATTCAATGGGAATTTTCTTGCTAATTGTTTACCTGCCCAATAGAGGATTTGATTAGAGTCTTTTCCAAGAATATCGTTCAATAGAACTTCTCTGATTAATTCGTATCCGAAAGCTGGAACTAGGAATTCCTCAGTTTGAATTTCTTCAGTTTGAATCTCTTCTTCTATCGCAGCAGCAATATTTTTTTTCATAATTTATCGCCTCTTTCTGTAAATCTATTATAAACGTATTTCTTTTGCAAATTATACTGTTTTTTATTTATTTAAATCACATTTGGAAAAAAATGAGAAATTATACCGAGATATTAATAGTTAAATTAGAAATTTATTCAAAATATTATCTTGACAAACAAAAAATACCCAATATAACCCAATAAAATCTATTCTGAAAAAGAGATTTCTTGTATCCGTTTTCTTGACGCACATAGAAGTCAGGAGTAAAATGGACATGTCACATAATTGTAAAGGAAGTATAGAGGAGTTTTTTTGACTCTATACTGTATTTTCACGCGGAGATAAAAGGTAGCCACCAGTTTATCTTTGCATGATTTTTCACAAATTAAGGGGGGGCACTTAGTGGCAAAAAATCGTGAGTTTGGGAATCGCAGGCTTCATTCACTTCTAGGAGTAATTCCAATTGGTCTATTCCTAATTTTTCATTTATCTGTAAACTTTATGGCAACAAAAGGAGAAGAAACTTTTAATGGGGCAGTTCATTTAATTGAGTATACGCCCGTGAAGATTTTGGTAGAATGGGTCGTCATCTATCTACCGCTCATTTTCCATGCTGTGTACGGAATCTATATTGCCTTTACAGCAAAAAACAATTTAGGCAGATTTAGTTTCTTCCGTAACTGGATGTTCATGCTACAACGCCTAACTGGAATCATAACGTTGATTTTCCTTGTTTGGCATATATGGGCAACTAGAATCCAAGAGCTATGGGTGCTGAAGTTAACTTTGACATGATGGCAGAGATTTTCTCTAGTCCATTCATGATTGTGTTCTATATTGTTGGTATTATCTCGGCAATCTTCCACTTTGCTAATGGATTATGGTCATTTGCTGTGAGCTGGGGTCTTACAGTTTCACCAAGATCGCAAAGAATCATGACTTACTTTACATTGATCGTTTTCGTTCTTCTTTCTTATATCGGAATCAGCGCAATTTTCGCATTCGTATAAGAAGATAGAGTTCATTTATAAGAATTAGGAAAAACATAGCTTGGCTAATGGAAATAAGGGAGTGACAGAATTGGGTAAAGGTAAAATAATTGTTGTCGGCGGCGGTCTAGCCGGTCTAATGGCAACGATTAAAGCAGCTGAAGTTGGTACAAGTTGATTTATTTTCATTAGTTCCTGTAAAACGCTCACACTCTGTATGTGCGCAAGGCGGAATTAATGGTGCAGTAAATACAAAAGGTGAAGGGGACTCTCCTTGGATTCACTTTGACGATACAGTATATGGTGGGGACTTCCTAGCGAACCAACCACCAGTTAAAGCGATGTGTGATGCAGCACCTGGTATTATTCACTTAATGGACCGTATGGGTGTAATGTTCAACCGTACGCCAGAAGGTTTTCTTGATTTCCGTCGTTTCGGTGGTACTTAAATACCGTACAGCATTCGCTGGTGCTACAACTGGTCAACAATTACTATACGCATTAGACGAGCAAGTTCGTCGTTATGAAGTAGAAGGTCTAGTTACGAAATATGAAGGCTGGGAATTCCTTGGAGCTGTTGTCGATGATGACGAGCACGTGGTATCGTAGCGCAAGATCTGCATTCAATGGAAATCAAATCATTCCCCGCAGATGCAGTTATTATGGCGACTGGTGGCCCTGGTATTATCTTCGGTAAAACAACGAACTCTATTATCAACACAGGTTCTGCAGCTTCAATCGTTTACCAACAAGGTGTTCATTACGCGAATGGTGAATTCATTCAAATTCACCCAACAGCTATCCCTGGGGACGACAAACTCCGTCTAATGTCAGAATCCGCTCGTGGTGAAGGTGGACGTATTTGGACATACAAAGACGGTAAACCTTGGTATTTCCTGGAAGAAAAATATCCTGCTTATGGTAACCTAGTACCACGTGATATTGCAACACGTGAAATTTTTGACGTATGTGTGAACCAAAAACTTGGAATTAACGGTGAAAACATGGTATACCTAGATCTTTCACATAAAGATCCTAAATTACTTGATATTAAACTTGGTGGTATCATCGAAATCTATGAAAAATTCATAGGTGATGACCCTCGTAAAGTACCTATGAAAATTTTCCCTGCTGTTCACTATTCAATGGGCGGACTATGGGTTGACTACGACCAAATGACTAAAATTCCTGGCTTATTTGCTGCAGGTGAATGTGATTACTCTCAAGAACTTACGCAAGAAAGTTGTACGAGTAGATGCAAAAAAA
>CAWEZB010000032.1:0-236965 GCA_963813425.1 uncultured Bacteroidota bacterium | reverse complement strand
GCTAAAAATCCCACTAATTTATTTATTTGAATTTCGCTTCCGCAGGTAAAACTGAGTAAAGGCTCTAAGGCCAATGATTGCGACCAATGGTATAAGGGCGTAATGCAGCTTTTGCGGTAGTATGGGCCAACTCAACAAAGTCAATGCAATCACGATGCCCGTATAAAGAAAATAGCGCGTAAGCCACTTACGAGACTTCCTCATGGCAATTGCTGCAACAAAATGAACGGGGAACGCCCAAAGCAAATTGAAGTTCATTGCTGCTGCCTTATGATTGGTAAAAAACCACAACAATACCAGCAATATTCCGATCAGTCCTGCGGCCCCGAATAGGAACATATCGAACCAGGTTGACGCCTTCTTGCGTTTAAAATCCCAGAATGCCAATGCGGCGCCAAGCAGGGCAATAAAGGAAGACACGTACAACGGATGAGGTATGCTTTTCGCCGGCTCCGATGCGCGAGCTTCATAGGTAATATGTTTTTCTTTCACCAGTGGAACTGTTGAACCATTTTGCACAATGGAAGCATGATCGAACGCTGATTCAACAAAGTCAGGTAAGAACATATATTCCAATGGCGCGGCTTTTTTGTCCATTGGAAGGCCAAGGCAAACGTCGATCCCCAGATCTCCCCACGGTAAATCCTTAAGATAAAAGTCTGTAAGCTCACGTATTGTATAATCAGTGGTGATGTGAGTTTCGTCAAAGATCACGTCCTTGCCTAAAGCTTCCAGTAAGACATCCCGGATTTTAGTGGAGCAATTATCATAGAAATAATCGTAGTAGTAGCTGGCGTTTTCTGGCTTCGCATTCCATTGTAAATAGGCAAATAATTTTTGCTTTTGTTCGGAAGTCAGATTCAAGACTTGTTCATGGATAAACCTGTTTTCATAAATGTACACATCCTCAAAACGCTGATAGTCCTGAATAGCTAGTTTATACAAATTATTTCCCAGCGCAAAATTCAGATAGAAATTGGGCTGATTGAAATCAAAGGTCCCATAGTTACAAGTGACGTTGATGTTGTTTACAGGATCATAGATTCGGAAAGCGCTGTGGCCAAAAGCTGAATATAGTTCGTCGTAGGGTCCACAAGTGAGGACCGAAATGTTGGCCTGTTCTGATAGCTGTGCTTTGACCGGTGGATGTGATTAGGATAAGGAGCCAAAGGATTTTTTTCATTTGCGTACAGTCTGCTGGCAAGTTAATCGTTATCTCGTAATGGTGAGTAAGCAATCCTATTTTTTACGGATGATAGCCAAATATTAAATGAATGAATGTGGGTGCTTGAAATGGAGGCCCGAACTTATAACTTGCATGCATGATCGGAGGAATAACAGATGGTCTGAATTTATTTTCCAAGCTCACTACGAAACGGGCGGCAAATACGTTGAAGGTTTTTTCGAGCTATCAATATTCGCGGTGGCGGGGCATTTCTTCCATTAGCGGACTGCCGATCAGTATCGCTTTTGAGCCAACAACATCCTGCAATCTTCGATGTCCTGAATGTCCCAGCGGACTGCGTTCGTTCAAAAGACCGACCGGTATGCTGGGCAACTGATTTGTTTCGAACATGTAATTGACGAGCTTGCGCCGACGTTAAATTACCTGACATTTTATTTTCAGGGCGAGCCGTTCCTTCATCCCCAATTTTTAGAGATGGTGAAGTATGCTTCCGACAAAGGGATATATACGGCCACCTCTACCAATGCTCATTTCTTAAAAGACGATCAGGCAAAGGCTACAGTTTTATCAGCCTTGATCGATTGATTATTTCCATCGATGGTACCACACAGGATACGTATGAGTCCTACAGAGTCGGAGGCTCACTGGACAAAGTAATGGAAGGCACGAGAAGTATTTTGTACTGGAAGAAAAAATTGAAATCGAAAACACCTCATGTCGTGTTTCAATTTTTAGTTGTAAAACCAAATGAACATCAAATTCCTGAAGTCTATAAACTTGCCCATGAATTCGGCGTTGATCAGGTTGTTTTGAAGACGGCTCAAATTTATGACTTTCAAAATGGTTCGGATTTGATTCCCGATCAGGATCAATACTCACGATATCGAAGAATGAAGATGGAACCTATTCAATAAAAAATAAACTGGAAAATCATTGCTGGAAAATGTGGCACAGTTGCGTGATTACCTGGGACGGAAAAGTCGTGCCCTGCTGCTTCGACAAAGATGCGCACTATACGTTGGGAGATCTAACGCAAAATTCTTTTTCCGAAATCTGGAATGGTAAATCCTATCAACAATTCAGGTCTGCATTGCTACGGTCGAGAAGTGAAATTGAAATTTGTAAAAACTGTACTGAAGGAACTAAAGTCTGGGCTTAACGACGCCTCTGTTTTCTTTTTCTTTTAGCTGTTGCTCAATCTTGGCAAAATCAATCGCTCCACATTTACCGCAGCCCGAGGCACATCCTGTTTTGGCTTGAAAGACTTCTGTAAACAATAGATCCGATGTAGGCAATTGCACCGAGAAAAATCAGTGCCAACCAAAACTTGTTGAAGAATCATGCTGTAAAAGTAATCATTCACTGTTAAAACATAGGCGGCCACAAGGATAATTTCAAATTTCAAGCTTTTTTATGTCCGATAGCGGACGGCACTGAACAAGGCCGTACAATCGTCTATCCTGGTAAATATGAATTTCAATTGTCTGAGGCATTGTAAAACGTGGCACTCATGTTGAATTGCGGGCAAGGACAGATAATACTCTTATGCTGAAAAATTACTTTATCACCGCGATTCGAAATGTAATGCATCAAAAAGGAAGTGCATTGATCAACATAGCAGGCCTGACGCTAGGAATAACCTGCAGCCTGATACTATTTCTGATGGTCAAACACATCCTGAGCTTTGATACTTATCACTCGAAAAAGGACCGGATCTATCGTGTCGTGAGTCAATCAGAGGGCAATAAAGGAAAGCGACAGAGCCCAGGCATACCGCCTGTATTGCCAGACGCGTTTCGATACGATTTTCCGGAAGCTGAAGAAGTTGTGTTTACTACCTATCGTTCCGATGCAATGGTGACTATTCCTCAGCCGAGTCCTTTGGAACCAAAAAAGTACATGGAGGAGAGCGGAATAGTTTATACCGAACCTGCATTCTTCAAAATTTTTGATCGGCCCATGCTGATAGGGAAAGTAGAAGGGGCCCTGGATGAACCCAATGAAGCCATCATCTCAAAACGCTGGGCGCTAAAATATTTTGGAAAGGAAGATGCGCGAAACGAGATCCTGAAATTTGACACAGTTGAATATAAAGTGACAGCGGTAATGGAAGACTTTCCAGTCCAATACAGACTTTCCATTCGATTTGATTTTGTCGTATGTAACAATCAAAAGCGGAAATGAAAAGGTTGGCTGGAACAGTGTCTGGAGCGATGAGCATTGTTATTTCTTGCTGCGGGAAGGGAAGGATGTCATCAGAAATATCTAAGAGGCTACCCGCATTTGCTAAAAAATTCCTTGGAGACAATGTCAACAAAACGGAATATCTAGTTCAGCCGCTTTCAGAAATTCACTTTGATGATCGATTTGGTACTTACACCTACAATACGACAAGTCGTGGAATGCTTATTTCCCTTGAGGTGATTGCCCTGATATTGGTGCTCACAGCTTGTATAAATTTCATCAACCTGGCAACCGCTGAAGCAGTCAAACGCTCAAAAGAAGTGGGAATTCGTAAAGCGCTGGGCAGCTCACGTGCACAATTAATAAAACAATTTCTGGGAGAGACAACTTTGATAACAATCATTTCAGTTTTGACTTCTCTGGGCGTAACCCAACTGGCCCTGACTTATCTGAATCCTTTTTTAGAATTGAATTTGGCATTGAACTTTTCAACTGATACTTTCTTATGGATATACTTATTGGGTATAACGATTTTGGTTTCTATGCTTGCAGGTCTTTATCCGGCATTTGTTGTCTCGGGTTACAATCCTGTGCTGGCGTTAAAGAATTTGATCAGCAACAAAAATTCTTCGGGTTATTCCCTGCGACGAGCTTTGGTGGTAACGCAATTTGTTATTTCTCAATTTTTTATAATAGGCACGATCGTCGTGATTAATCAGATGGATTATTTTAAAAATAAGGATCTCGGTTTTAACAAGGATGCGATTCTCATTTTACCTGTACCAATATCAGAAACGCCAGCAGAGGGAAATAACGTAAGCAAGATGCGCACGCTCCGCGACGAATTTCTAAGACTTCCGGGTGTCGTAGGGGCAAGTCTTAGCAGTGCCCCGCCCTCTTCGGGTAATGTTTCTAATACGACATTTACCGTTGAAGGGAATGATCAGACATTTTTAAGCCAGGTCAAGCAGGTTGATGGAAATTATGTTGATTTGTATGGGCTCGACATCATCGCCGGTAAAAACATTGACGATTTCGATACCGCCAAAGGTTTTGTTGTCAATGAAAAATTTGTTCATACGATTGGGTTTAAGAATCCCGACGAAATACTGGATAAGGTGATTGACATGTGGGGTAAAAAGTTGCCAGTCGTCGGCGTTGTAAAAGATTTCCATACCGTTTCGCTTCGTCAACCGATCGAAGCGACTGCACTGATGAACAGAATTCGAGGCTACGAAACGCTCTCTATCAACGTTGATGTGAAGAAGATTCAAGAAATTATAGAATATTATTAAGCCAAAGTGGGAAGCAGCCTATCCTGAACACATATTTGACTATGCTTTTTTAGATCAACAGATCGAAGAGTTTTATCGAAGGCGAAAGAAAGATGTCCGTCATGCTGAGTGTCTTTAGTGGTATCGCCATTTTCATTGGTTGCCTTGGACTTTACGGCCTGGCTACGTTCATGTCCAATCAGAAAACAAAAGAAGTAGGCGTTCGAAAAGTGCTTGGTGCTTCTGTAGAAAGTATCGTGATATTATTTTCAAAGGAGTATTTAAAATTGATTTTGATCGGATTTCTTTTTTCTGCTCCTCTTGCATGGTTTGTCATGAACAAATTCCTGGAGGAATTTACCTATAAAGATGAAATCGGTCCGTCAATTTTCCTTATCGGACTGGGAGCAACAGTATCCATTGCGTTGCTTACGGTAGGATATAAGTCCATAAAATCGGCGACTGCAAACCCGGTAAATTCCTTGAGATCGGAATAAGAATAGTCGTCGGACCACTCAAAGTGGTCCGACGACTTACACGACTAGAAAGGACTTTTTTCCAGCTTTGCGTCAGCCGGCAGCGCGAATATTTGATCATCAATTTTTCCTGGCTGTACTGCTGTAGCCACACTGACCACCGAAAATTGAGCATTGTCAACTATCATTTTTAACGGTACTGCCTTTGATTGTAGAAAGATATTGGTACCAATTTCCAAATTTGTGATTCTCAAAGAGCTTTGGATCAATCTGTAGCTTTGAATTGAAGTAATATTTCTGAACGCCGCTTTTACAGGTAAGAATAAGTTCGTCGCACTTGTATCCTAATATATCGACGACCTCTTTATTCAATTCCGTCTTTAATACAGAATCCGGGTTCACAGCGCCATCGTTCCACAAGATGGACGGAGAATTTGAAAATTTAGTATATAACTTATTGTCCTTTGTGGACATAAAGTTGCCATTGTAAAAATGTTCCGTTTGAAACCGATCTATAATTTCCACCTTTAAAATTATACTCTTGCGATGTCCCCATCATTTCCGTCAATAGGTCATCCGTTACATTAGGTATTTTACTTTTGTAAGCTGTTTTGATAGGTTACTTTACCTTCGAATGTTTGGCCAAGGCTAACGATACTCGAAAAGATGAGCAAAAAGAAAATTCTGTATTAATGAATTCATTTTAATTGGATTTGATAATAATTTCTCCAATCTAAAAAAAAAGTCGTCAGATCACTTGCGAGTGGTCCGACGACTTCGTAGGGTAGTGCTGAAGACTACTTATTTCTTAGAATCATTTACTTCTTCATATTCTACATCCGACACGTTGTTACCATCGGATGATCCAGCGTTCTGATTGCCTGCTCCGGCAGGCGTGTCTTGTCCGGGCGCTGCTCCGGGCGCTCCAGTAGAAGCATACATCTCAGAAGCCGCTGCTTGCCAAGCTGAATTGAGCGTATTCAATGCGTTGTCTATACTCGTCAGATCTTTATTCTTATGGGCTTCTTTCAGTTTCTCAAGCGCATTGTTGATCGCACTCTTGTTTCCTTCCGAAAGCTTTTCACCGTACTCCTTCAACTGCTTTTCAGTTTGGAAGATCATAGAATCGGCCTGATTGATTTTCTCAACAGTTTCCTTTGCCTTCTTATCAGTATCAGCATTGGCCTGAGCTTCTTGTTTCATTCTTTGAATTTCAGCATCGGTCAAACCTGAAGAAGCTTCAATTCTGATTTTTTGCTCTTTGCCAGTGCCTTTGTCTTTTGCAGACACGTGAAGGATACCGTTGGCATCGATATCGAATGTTACTTCGATCTGAGGAATGCCGCGAGGTGCAGGTGGAATTCCATCAAGGTGGAAGCGTCCGATGGTACGATTATCTTTTGCCATTGGGCGTTCACCTTGCAACACGTGAATCTCAACAGAAGGCTGGCTATCGGCAGCAGTAGAGAATGTTTCCGACTTCTTCGAAGGAATCGTTGTATTCGATTCGATCAATTTGGTGAACACACCACCCAGCGTTTCAATACCCAATGAAAGCGGTGTAACATCCAGCAACAGCACATCCTTTACTTCACCGGTCAAGACACCACCCTGAATAGCAGCACCAATGGCCACTACTTCATCAGGGTTTACACCTTTGGAAGGTTTCTTTCCGAAGAATTTTTCTACTTCTTCCACGATGCGAGGAATACGGGTTGAACCACCTACCAGAATCACTTCGTCAATTTGTGAAACGTTGACACCAGCATCTTGAACTGCTTTACGGCAAGGTTCAAGTGTTCTGCGCACCAGGTCATCTACCAGTTGTTCAAACTTTGCACGGCTAAGTTTCTTTACCAAGTGTTTCGGTACACCGTCAACAGAAGTTACATAAGGTAAATTCACTTCAGTTTCCATAGAACTTGACAGTTCGATCTTTGCTTTTTCAGCAGCTTCTTTCAAACGTTGAAGTGCCATCGGATCTTTGCGAAGATCAACACGCTCTTCACTTAGAAATTCTTCAGCAAGCCAGTTCATAATACGCATATCGAAGTCATCACCACCGAGGTGAACATCACCATTGGTAGATTTAACTTCAAATACGCCATCACCTAATTCAAGAACAGATATATCGAATGTACCACCACCGAGGTCATACACGGCGATCTTCATGTCATGATTTTTCTTATCCAGACCGTAAGCCAACGCAGCGGCTGTAGGCTCGTTGATAATACGCTTTACATCAAGGCCGGCAATCTGACCAGCTTCTTTTGTAGCCTGACGTTCAGCATCGTTAAAATAAGCAGGAACAGTAATAACTGCTTCTGTTACAGTAGTGCCCAGATAATCTTCAGCAGTGCTCTTCATTTTCTGAAGGATCATGGCAGATATTTCCTGAGGAGTATATAAACGATCACCGATGCGAACGCGCACGGTGTTGTTGTTACCAGATTCAATCTGGTAAGAAACCATCTTCTTTTCACCAGTCACTTCATTGAAGTTCTTTCCCATGAAGCGTTTGATGGATGATACTGTATTTTTAGGATTGGTAATAGCCTGACGTTTAGCAGGATCACCAACCTTGCGCTCACCTTTTCCATTATCCAAAAAGGCTACGATTGAAGGTGTCGTTCTTCGACCTTCGCTATTTGCGATCACCACAGGTTCGCTACCTTCCATTACGGCTACGCACGAGTTGGTGGTTCCTAAGTCAATTCCAATAATTTTTCCCATATGTTCAGTGTTTTTCGTTCTTAAAGCAAAACCTCCACTTCAATGCTTATGCCAATGGGGTTTTCATGCCATAAAAGTGACACAATGGCATAAAGCTTTGTTAGCAGCGATCAAATCTTCAATTAGACTTCCTAGAGTGCTTACTCGGCCTCAGAGCCCTGTTTTCTGGTATGAGCTTCTTTACCTTGAGGCTTCGAAATTAAATCTTATGAAAAAGTCTTTTGTGTTTCTCTTCGTCGCTTTTGCAGTGATATTGAGCTCATGTGCTGTACACGTCACGACTCGAAAGTGCCTCCTGGTCAGGCGAAGAAGACGTCCGCGCCAGGTCAGGTAAAAAAGCAAACCGGTAGCCAATCGGCAAAACCATACGCGCCTGGTCAGAAGAAGAAGAGTTAGTCCTTCAAAAGCATCTCTTCTGTCATACATTCAACTACGGGTTATTTGATATAATTCGCCGGCAAGACGGATTACCAAATCGAGACTTGTCAACTGCAACAATTAGGACAACAGATCACTTATTGTGACCATTTCGTGGGTGTCCTGTCCCACCGATGGTCTTTTAATTTAAGTCGTAAAGATTCGTCCAGTTTTTTGCCATCACTTGTGGATATGTTGGATTCAGTATGACTTACTGTTCGCATTCCGGGAATAATGGTATGAACATCGTCATTACAAAGTATAAAACGTAACGCCATGTCGGGCATAGTCATATTTTTTGGAATGAGAGGCTTCAAAGCATCCGCGTGTTCGACACTTGGAATCAGGTTTTCAGGAACAAAATAAGTTGCGCGCCAATCGTCCGGCGGGAAAAACTGTATCCTTTGTCAATGTTCCAGTCAAAGTACCTTCGTCAAAAGGAACTCGCGCGATAATTCCGATGTCGAGTTTGCGGCAAAGTGGGAACAAGTTATCCTCAGGGTTCTGGTCAAAAATGTTATAGATAACCTGAACGGCATCAATTTATCCTGTCTTTAGTGTATTCAGTACGTTGTCCGGCTCCCAGCGATTTACACTCACGCCAAAGTGTTTTACTTTCCCTTCCTTCTTTAACTTTTCGATTGCCTTCTTCCATTCATCGTGATCAGCCCAACCATCCTCCCACACGTGAAATTGCTGCAGATCAATACAATCAACATTCAAGTTCTTGAGACTTTTTTCTGTGTACTCAATGATGTGGGATGCGGGAAAACATTCTTCTAATTTATAGGTCGGCTTCGACGGCCATTTAAAATTTTTGGCTGGAATTTTCGTAGCGACATAAAGTTTCTTATCAGCAAACTTTTTTAAAAGCTTGCCTAGAATCTGCTCACTTTTGCCGTCGCCATAGGCCCAGGCAGTATCAAAAAAATTACATCCTAACTCCACCGATCGCGAAAGTGAATTATCAATTTCCTGCGGAACAGAGCCTTTCCAACCGGCCAGTCCCCACATGCCATACCCAATTTCACTTACATTCCAATTTGTTCTTCCGAATCTTCTGTATTTCATTGCTAAAACGTGATTTTGAGCATAAAGCTAAAAGCAAAAAGCTTAAAGCTGGCCGCACTTTCCAAGCTTTTTACATTAAGCTTTCGGCTTTCTGCTTTAAGCTTTGTGCTTTTATTACTTTTGCGACCGAATTGTAAGGAAATGAATTTAGAACAACAGATCGAAAAACGAAGGACTTTCGGAATCATCAGTCACCCAGATGCTGGCAAAACCACTTTGACAGAAAAGCTTATTGCTTTTTGGTGGCGCCATTCAAAAGGCGGGTGCCGTAAAGTCAAGCAAAATTAAGGATCATGCCCGGTCTGATTGGATGGAAATCGAGAAGCAACGTGGTATCTCGGTAGCCACTTCGGTAATGGGATTCAACTATAAAGATGTAAAAATTAACCTTCTGGATACTCCCGGTCACCAGGACTTTGCCGAGGATACCTATAGAACACTGACGGCCGTCGATAGCGTAATCATGGTGATTGATTGCGTGAAAGGCGTTGAAATCCAGACTGAAAAATTGATGGAAGTATGTCGCATGCGAAGTACGCCGGTAATTTGCTTTATCAACAAACTCGATCGTGAGGGGCGTGACCCTTTTGAATTGTTGGATGAAATAGAAGAAAAGCTGAATATCAAAGTACGCCCTTTAAGCTGGCCCATCAGCATGGGGAAAACATTCAAAGGTGTTTACAGCATGTACGAGAAAAGCCTACACCTTTTTACGCCCAGCAAAACCACAGTCGAAGAAGGAATAGAAATAAGTGACATTCATAGCCCGGTATTGGAAGAATACGTGGGTGAGAATAACGCCAGACAACTTCGGGCAGATGTAGAATTGATTGAAGGAGTCTATCCGGATTTTAATGTTGAAGACTACCTGCACGGCAAGGTGGCGCCTGTATTTTTTGGGAGCGCTGTAAATAATTTCGGTGTCCAGGAATTGCTGGATACGTTTATCCGAATTGCGCCAGCACCTATTCCGCGGGAGACAACAGTTCGTATCGTTGAACCGGAAGAAGATAAATTTAGTGGATTTGTTTTCAAAATTCACGCAAACATGGACCCCAAGCATCGTAATCGTATTGCTTTTATTCGGGTTTGCTCAGGAAAGTTTGAACGTGGAAGTAATTATTATCACGTGAGGCAGGCAAAGAGTCTACGGTTTTCAAACGCAACGGCATTCATGGCGCAAGATCGTGAGACTGTCGAAGAGGCATGGCCCGGTGATATCGTGGGTATTTTTGATACAGGCAATTTGAAGATTGGTGACACCCTGACAGAAGGTGAAAAACTTTTGTATACAGGCATACCGAGTTTCTCTCCCGAAATTTTTAAGGAAGTGGTGAACCTGGATGCAATGAAAACAAAACAGTTGGACAAAGGACTTTCGCAGTTGATGGAAGAAGGCGTGGCGCAGCTGTTCACGTACGAACTCGGCAAACGGAAAGTTGTTGGCGTTGTGGGCGCTCTTCAATTTGAAGTGATCCAATTCCGTCTGAAAAATGAATACGGTGCAACTGCTCAGTTCGTCCCACAGAATATTTACAAAGCGTGTTGGATGAGCAGTCCGGATCCGAAAAAGCTCGCAGAATTTATTGACTCAAAAGCACGTCACATCGCGCGTGACAAAGACGATAAA
Source organism: uncultured Bacteroidota bacterium (assembly GCA_963813425.1). Classification (GTDB taxonomy): domain Bacteria; phylum Bacteroidota; class Bacteroidia; order Cytophagales; family Cyclobacteriaceae; genus Chryseolinea. The sequence continues at coordinate 225,994 of CAWEZB010000032.1, read as the reverse complement.
TTGGTCTTCATGGCGGAATCTCGAGCCTGGTTACAAATGGTGCAGGATAATTTCCCGGATATACATTTTCATTTTACGTCGGAGTTTAAAGATTGAATGTAATTAGCTCCTATCAAAAAAAAAGGTCCCGATAAATGGGACCTTCTAAGTTATAAAATGCGAGATTGTTACTTGGTCAGACCCTTGAGATAAGCAATACTTTGAGGCACGGAAGTAATAATGTTGCTGCTTTCGTCTTCAATAAAATAATGTTTTACCCCTGCTTTTTGAGCTGCCTTTAATATCGCAGGAATATCCAGTTCACCGGTCCCGAGAGGCACGTCGTTTTCAGGCGAGGTAAGTCCGGTGAGATCTTTCTTCGTGCCTTTCTTCAGGTCTTTCAGATGCATCAGCTTCCAACGGTCACTATATTTTTTTAGGAGCTTAACCGGATCGCCACCGCCAAAGTAGGTCCACATGATGTCCATTTCGAACGAAACGTATTCAGGATTTGTGTTGGTTATGATATAATCCAACAACGTTCCTTTTTCGTGAGGCCAGAACTCATAGCCGTGTACATGATAACAAAAAGTGATGCCATTTTCCTTCAATACTTTTCCGAATGTGTTGAAGTCCTCAACAGCTTTTTTTGCATTTTCAAAATTGAAGCTTCCAGTTTTGTGGGGTATCCAGGCAGTCATCACATATTTTGCCCCAAGTATTTTGGCTCGATCAGCAATGGCTTGTGGATCTTTTACCAAAGCCTCATAACCTGTACCCATCGAGGGGATGCTAATACCTCGCTCGTCACATAACTTTCTGTATTCCTCCGGGCTCAAGTTCGGTCCACCGCCACCTTCAATTTCTGTGAAGCCCATGTTTTTAATCGTGTCTAGAGTAGCAGCCACACCGTTGGGAAAGCTTCTGCGGAAGGTATAGGGTGCAATACCGATGGGTGCGGTGTATAACGGGTCCTTCTTTTTTTGAGCGACAGCAATCTCTGGTGCCAACGATAGTGTACATAAAATCAGGATAAGCGTAATATGGTTTTTCATGTATTAAAAGTGTTGATGTGTTGAAGTTCTGAGTGTTGAAGTTTTTTGCTCGGCAAAATGTGCAACTTGTCGTTGAAGGAGGTGCAAGTCGTACTTCGTACCTCGTAATCGTACCTCGTACTTTCTTCAAAGATTTCTTTTCTTTAATTCTTCTACCGCGTGATTTGCTGCGCGAGCTGTTATCGCCATAAAGGTTAGTGTAGGATTTTGTGTTCCGGTGGAGGTCATACAAGCGCCATCAGTTACGAAAACATTTTTGCAATGGTGCATTTGATTCCAGCTGTTCAGTAAGGATGTTTTGGGATCCTGTCCCATACGGACACCACCCATTTCGTGGATGTCCGCGCCGGGAGGAGACTTGGTGTCTTCCGCTTTGATATTAATAAACCCAGCTTTTTCAAACATTTCCTTAGACTGCTCAACATAGTCGGCAACCATCTTATCATCATTTTCGCTCCACTCGCAGGAAATGATGAGTTGAGGGATACCATATTTGTCTTTTAAGTCGGTGTGAAGTCTGACGTGATTTTTTTCCATAGGCACTACTTCGCCCATCATCCAACTGCTGACCCCCCAGTTACCTAGTGTTGGGTGCAAAAGGTTTTCTCTGAGCTGATCGCCGATCATCGATGTATCGGTTTTGGTTCCTCTTCCTCCGCCAATACCAATGGCATATCCTCTCAGAAAATCCATTTCTTGTTTTCTGACATTTCGGAATCGCGGCATATAACTATGGCTGGGACTTCTGCCATCGGTCTTCTTGTCCTTAAAACCGTCATACTCTGCATTCGCCTTTCCCCGGTAGTTGTGCCAGGAAATGTATTTTCCCAACAGACCACAGTCATTACCCAGCCCGTTCGGGAATCGGCTCGAAGTAGAATTCAACAAAATGGCATTACTGTTGAGTGCCGATGCATTAACAAATATAAGATCAGCATAAAATTCGATCATTTCCTTGGTGTTGCCGTCAATGATCCGGACACCAGTGGCCCGGTTCTTTTTCTCGTCGTAAATAACGGAATGGACAACGGCGTGCGGACGGATGGTAAGTTTTTTGGTTTTCATCGCCCATGGAATCGTAGAAGCATTACTGCTGAAATACGCTCCATAAACACAGCCTCTGTTGCATTGCGCTTGATTCTGACATTTATGCCTCCCTTGCTCGACGTGAATTGCCTGAGGATCTGTTAAGTGCGCACAGCGTGCTTGTACAACATGACGATCGGGATAATTCTTCTGAATATTTTCTTTGAAGTAATGTTCGATACAGCTTATTTCAAAAGGGGGCATGCACTCGCTATCGGGTAGCTCTGCAAGCCCATCGCGATTCCCGGCGATGCCCGCAAATTTCTCGACGTAGCTGTACCACGGGTCAAGATCTTTGTAACGGATGGGCCAGTCGACGGCAAATCCATCGCGCAAGGGACCTTCGAAATCAAAATCACTCCAGCGTTGTGTCTGACGCGCCCACAACAAAGATTTGCCGCCTACGTGATATCCTCGGAACCATCGAAACGGTTTTTCCTGAATAAACGGTTGCTCATCGTCTTTAACGGCCCAGTGCAGAGTTTCCTCGCGCATAAATCGCGCATATTGAAAGTCCTTGCGTTTTTCGATCGGAACGGTACCCCTATACTCAAATTGCCATGGAGCTTTACTGGCAGTCGGGTAATCCTGAATATGTTTTACATCCCGCCCGCGTTCGAGTACGAGTGTTTTTAGTCCCTTGTCACAAAGCTCCTTTGCGGCCCAGCCACCACTGGCTCCGGAGCCAATCACGATTGCATCGTACGTCCTTTTCTTGCGTGAATCAACCAATAGATTTGCCATAGATTATGCGTTTACGTCTACACAACCGTAAAAGTGGCCTGGTAGAATTTTATAATGTAGATATTGCAACATCACCTCACGCGACGTGTTGAATCCCCGGATTGTTTCAGATTTAATCAACGTAAAAAAGTCCTTCTCATTTTTATCTTCTGAAGCGGCGAGCTTGGTCAGTAACGCTTGCCGTTGTGGTTGATCACAACTGCTGAAACCATTTCCATAAGTGCTTCTTGCTGAAGCGTCCAGCGCGGCGAGTTGCGTGTTGACATTCTCCTGAACATCTTTTTCGTAACAATTTGCAATGAGCTTCTGCAGGAATTTATCGACTCCTACTGACAACGCTCCAATAGAATTTCCCGGTGGAATTATAGCATCTGCGACAGAAGCTAAAATCTCCTGACTCGTCATTGAAAAGGATGACGGGAGTTTTGTCACGTCAGCAACGCTCCAGTTCTCTGCCCACGAAGGTAGGGTTACTAACCCACCTGAGGCAACCAGTAAGTTTTTTATCGTCGTTCGCCGATTCATAGACAATAGAATGAGTAAATAAAAAAATGGACACCCTTCCGTATTGAAGTTAAGGTATCAAACAAAAAAGAACTTTCGAAGGTAAATTTTTTGGACTGGCGCGTAGGGATTATGTAAGGAAAATCAGCACGATAGAATTATCGACGCAAATCCCTTGCAGAACGAAACCGCTTATTACTTAGAGGCTAAGTCCAATTTTTCAATTATTGAAAATGATCTGTATTCCTTGATTTTAGGATCAAAAAACTCCTCGCTACGGAATGTTAATGCAATAGACTTTCCCACCATGGAATCATACCCGTCGGCTACCTCAATTCCTGATTCCACATACGTTAACCAATAAAACTTATTGGTCTTTCCAGATTCGTCCTTGATATGTAGGACCACAAAAAATTCATTTTCGATTTTGGTAATAATACCTTCGAACGATTTGCTTTCGACGGACGCCGACTCACCACCACCTGATCTTTTTGCAACGGCTAAAATGAGATCCGGACATACCGCTACCATTTTTATCCCTATTAACTTCCCGAGCTTTTCGCCGTCGACGTCAATTTTATCAAAATCGATATTATGATCTTTCTTCAATTGTTTTCGATAGGGCTCGGCTGCAACAATCATACAGATTCCTAACTCTTGTGTGTACTGTTCATTATCCAATGATTGAGAAACTTTGGAAACGCAGTTGCAAGATTCCTGAACAATTTTATCAAAGTAGGTTTGCGAGAATGAATGGTAACCGGCGAAGACAAGACCAGCGATGAATATTTTTTTCATTGTATTAGATTCGTTGAAAACGATTAATACGGGCTGGGCGTAAAACGTCAACGGGTTTCGGTAATTAATTTTGAACAAATATTAACACCTACGTTAGCGCATAAGGGGCGAGTCCTTGATATCAGCTGGAAAACGTGCTTTTTAGGTTTTCGATCTTTGCAACGCGCATCAAGATATTTGACCGATAGCCCCCTTCACTTTCTTAAACAATTCGGTCACTTTGGATTTAGGATCCCCCGGTCCTAATGTTTCAATTGGTATGAAGCCACGGTATCCCGAGGCCTTTATGAGGTCAATCAATTTTTGAATGTCCGCTGGCTTTTCAACTCCGTTGATAAAAATATTTTCCTTCACCTGCCAGTTCACAGCGTACTTAGTTGTTTTAGCAATTTCTTCATAAGGATCGTGAAGCCTGTAACTGCCAGTATCAAGGATAAGACCAAACCATTCTGAATTTACTTTTTCAATGATCTCAATTGCGTGATCCGCGGTTTGAATAAAATCGGCATGATTTTGAATTCCGATGACAACTCCTTTCTGCTTCCCGTACGCTACACACTCTTGTATGTCATTGAGCATCCATGAGGCTATCTGTTCACGGGTATAATCCTTCGGATTTTGGGTGCCCGCAAAAATTCGGATCACCGGCGCTCCAAGTTTTGCAGCAGCATCAATCCAATTTTTAACAAGCGTGACATGTTGTTCCCTTTTATTCTTGTCGGGATCCGTAAAGTCATTTCTAACTCCGGTGCCACTGATATCAAGACCTAATCTGAATGCTTTTCTTTTTATGTGATACAAATATTCATCTGAGGGGACATTTGGATAGCCAGGAAAATAGTAGGCCGTTATGTCTACGCCTTCGAAGCCAATCTCTGCGCAGGTTTCCAAAAGTTCATCGAGTGTCATTTTTTTCTCAGCAAGCGGTGCATTAAAGGAAAATGCATTAAGACTCATTTTGAGTTTGCTTTTTCCCCCATTTACATTTCTGGCTTGAGCGGCGGTTGCCTCGCTGTTTGCGAGTAAAGCTCCCGTGCCGGTAAAAAGCGGCAGGGAAAGAAATGATTTTATAAAATTTCTTCGGACGACGAGATTCTTCATGGAAATGAAGGTAATGCAACGGATTTTCTCTTCAAAAAAGTTTTATAAACTTTGATGACAGATAGACGGAAAGTTGGAAATCAAGACTGAGACGCGAAAAGTTTACCCAGTAGGGCTGTCATAAGTCAATCAAAAAAATGTCGACGGATGGTTAAGGGGCAACTATGCCACTTTGCTCATACCACCACCTTCTTCAACTTGTTGCCTTAATTTCCCCCATTCTTTAACAGCTACCATAAGGTGCTTGGTCGTGATTTCATATTTTTCACGCCAGTACTTTGCCTCTGGGGATTCCGGAGTGCTAAATTGTGGAGGGGGCGCCGGGAAGATAATTTTCTTATTTTTTTCCATACAAGGGTTTTGGCAACACTTATTACAAGAATTGCTCCATTTTCAGAGTCCAAATGTTCTTTTGGCCTTTGGGAAAAAATTTACCTTTTGTACTTGAAAATCATTGTTTTGAATGAATTTTGCCGTTTATTTTGAACAGTGTAAAAGTAATGCTGTTAAATTTTCAAAAAGTACACTCCCGAAATGGGCTTTTTACTTTGGAAATATTCCCAAATCTGAAATCAAATCGACATTACAATCGAGGACCGTGGCAGAGCATTTTATAGTATTTGTGATTTTTGGGACGGTCACGATAAAACTCCAATCAATTTAGAAAATGAGAAGCCTGGTATTGATAGACGACAACAAGGATGATCTTCTTTTTATCAAGGAAGCGCTGGCTTCTATCGATCCGGATGTTCAGAGTTTGAGCTTTATATATTCGGAGGAAGCAATGGCCGCGCTGACGAGCAAGATTCTTGATGGACCCACTGCAGTATTTATGAACTTGAATATGCCGCGTCGAAATGGGATACAGTGTTTGATGGAACTCAGGAGCAATCCAGATTTTGACGTTCTTCCGGTCTTTCTTTATGCACCCAAGATCACCATTGAGGTTGTGGAGGCATTGAAAGGCTCGGGCATTACCACGGCATTCGAAAAGCCAGATACCATGCTAGGGTGGAAGAAAATTATCCGGGCAATGTTGACGTCAATGGATAGTCCAACCGTGAACTTTCGAGCGCTCTTTAAAAATTCCAGCTTGTACATTGAGTTTCCGTCCAATGAGTAAATTTAGCACGTTCAAAATTTGGGCACATCAACATTCGAAGGGCAGACCTGTTATTCGTATTTCAATCTCAGAATGACGCAGCCCTTCACTGTACTTTACGAAGACAATCACCTGCTGATAGTCAATAAATTGTCAGGCATTTTGAGCCAGGGCGATGCTACTGGTGATGATTCATTAGTGGAGCTTTGCAAAGCCTATATCGGTGAAAAATTCAGCAAGCCCGGCGCAGTATTTCTAGGTTTAGTGCATCGGCTCGATAGGCCTGTAAGTGGGGTCGTTGTTCTGGCTCGGACATCGAAAGCATTAGAACGGATGAATGCTTTGTTTCGAAATAAGGAAACAAAAAAAATATATTGGGCGATCGTAAAAAATAAACCCCGTTCAGATCAGGAAACACTAAGACATTGGCTTGCTCAAGGATGATAAAAAAAATCGGACAACTGCGTTTAAAAAAGAAACCGAGGGGGCCCAATATGCGGAACTTGACTACCGCGTTATTGCACCGGAGGCGGGGCATTGGCTTTTGGAGGTTAGTCCTTTAACAGGAAGGCCCCATCAAATCCGCGTGCAGTTGGCCAGCACGGGTTGCCCCATTAAAGGCGATATAAAATACGGAGATGACGAGCCAAATGAAGATGGAAGTATTTGCCTACATGCGAAGCAGTTATCCTTCGAACACCCGATTCGAAAGGTCCCCTTGACAATCAAAGCTCCGTTGCCTGCCATGGGTTTATGGAAATATTTTTTGAAATTGGATCTTGAATAAAACTACGGGCGTGGCTTGGATTGAAAGACTTAGACAACGATGGAACCTGGGCAGTCCACTCCAAGTCATCATTGTCCTAGTCGTCTTCGCGTGTACAGGTTTTACGATATTGTTTTTAAAAAGACCGCTGCTTCAATTTCTGGCCGGCAACCAGGGAGATAGTGTAGTGGCTTCAATCTTGTATTATATTTTAATATTGCCGCTGTATAATGTTATATTGTTGGGATATGGATTCTTGTTTGGTCAATTCAGTTTTTTTTGGGCGTTTGAGAAAAAACTTTTTAGAAGGTTATCCTCGTTTAGAAAAACCAAAAAGTAATGCTATGAAATTTCGTCAAGTACTTTTAAGTGCATTTGTATTCGTAACAGCTTGCTCGTCGCCCAAATACGTATATCACTTTGACCACTACGATTACAACAGTGGGAAGAAGGTTGATGCGCCGCGAGAAGACTTAATGGAAGAAAGCCCATTGGCTTTGGATGAAAAAACGCTAGTCGTAAGCTCAACTATTGAGCCCGTTACGATAGCTGAAAAAAAGAAGCTCCATATTCCTCCGTTAAGGAAGTAGCCGAGAAGTTTAAGACCATGTCGAAGCAGGAGAAAAAAGTGTTTCGTAAAGAATTACGAAGGGAGCTAGTAAATTATTCCAAGAAGAACGTGCTCAAAAAAAATGATGGCGTTGATGGTGTACAGGCGACCCAAAAATTTGATACCCTGGTAGCATTGGCGATCGCTTTTGGTGTTGCCGGGATTGTAATGATTATGCTGGCGGATGCAATGCTTTTTGGGTGGCTGGTGCAATTTGCCTAGTGGTTGGCGCCTTCTTTTTTGTGAAGTGGGTCTCGAATGGCAATGGATGATTTAGGGACTAAGAAGATTAGGCAGCAATGCCACTTGCAAGCACAATCACTTTGTTTTTTAAGACCTCAACAACACCGCCTACTATACCTATTTTATTGGTGCCGTCTTTCCCCTTGTACTCCACCGTTCCTTCTTTAAGAAAACTGATTAACGGTGCGTGATTATCCATAACCTGAAATGATCCATCAGCACCTGGGAAAGTAACAATGGTAACGTCGCCTTCAAAAATCTTTTTTTCCGGTGTTAATATTTCAAGTTGCATAGTTTAGTTATGAGATTTGAAAATTTGATGATTTGAAAATTAGAAGATTACCGAATTTTTCAATTTGCAATCTTCTAATCTTCAAATATTCTTATCCCTTCGCTTCAGCCAATATCTTCTCACCTTTTTCAACAGCCTGCTCGATATTACCAACGAGGTTAAATGCCATTTCCGGAAGGTGATCATATTCACCATCCATAATCGCATTGAATCCTTTGATGGTATCTTTGATATCTACCAAGAACACCTTTCAAGCCAGTGAATGCTTCAGCCACGTGGAAGGTTGTGACAGGAAACGTTGTACACGTCTTGCACGGTACACACGATCAATTTATCTTCATCAGACAATTCATCCATACCAAGGATGGCGATGATATCCTGTAATTCTTTATAACGTTGAAGAATATTTTTAACACGTTGGCGCAATTATAATGTTCTTCACCCACAATTTCAGGACGTAAGAATACGTGAAGTAGAATCCAAAGGATCCACCGCAGGATAAATACCAAGCTCAGCAATCTTACGGGACAATACCGTTGTTGCATCCAAGTGAGCAAATGTTGTTGCAGGAGCAGGGTCGGTCAAGTCATCCGCAGGTACGTAAACCGCCTGTACAGAAGTGATTGATCCATTTTTTGTAGAAGTGATTCGCTCCTGCATCACACCCATTTCAGTAGCCAGTGTTGGCTGGTATCCCACCGCAGAAGGCATACGGCCAAGAAGGGCTGATACTTCAGAACCTGCCTGTGTAAAACGGAAAATGTTATCAACGAAGAAAAGAATATCTCGGCCTTTTCCTGTCCATCACCATCACGGAAATATTCAGCAATTGTAAAACCAGAAAGAGCCACACGTGCACGTGCTCCAGGAGGCTCATTCATCTGTCCGAATACGAAGGTTGCTTTTGAATCTTTCAATTTCTCCTGATCAACTTTGAAAGATCCCATCCACCTGCTTGCAGCGATTTCATGAATTCCTCACCATAGTTCATAATTCCCGCTTCGATCATTTCACGCAGAAGGTCATTTCCTTCACGGGTTCTTTCACCCACACCGGCAAATACCGAAAGACCTGAATATGCCTTTGCAATATTGTTGATCAATTCCTGGATCAATACGGTTTTACCTACACCGGCACCACCAAACAAACCGATCTTTACCACCCTTTGCATAGGGCTCGATAAGGTCAATAACTTTAATACCGTAAAAAGAACTTCGTAGAAGTTGATAGATCTTCAAACGGCGGAGCCTGACGGTGAATTGAAAGCGTTGACGTTCCCTTTTGGTTGTCTAATACCGTCGATAGCTTCACCGATTACATTGAAAAGACGTCCTTTGATATCCTCGCCAATTGGCATTTTAATAGGTGATCCGGTATCCAGTCACCTTCATCCCGCGGACAAGTCCTTCAGTACCTTCCATCGAAATGGTACGAACACGATCTTCACCAAGGTGCTGCTGGCATTCCAATACCACTTTGGTGCCATCGTCTTTTGTAACTTCAAGAGAATCAAGGATATTGGGTAATTTTGCCCCATCGCTGTCAAATGCAACGTCCACTACCGGACCAATTACCTGGGTGATCTTGCCAATATTTGCCATTCTATATGTTTTTTGAAATTTTTAGGTCTGAAAATTCGAGCGCAAAAGTATGTTTTTGTGGACTAAGACCAAAGCGGAAATGCAAAAAGGTTTGACTCGAATCTCTTTGCCCTTCTAAACCACATTTAAAACAATTCTGAAGGTTGTTCCCAGATTTTCCTCCGAAGATTTGACGAAAATTTTGCCGTTATGATAGGCTTCAATAATTCTTTTGGCAAGGGTAAGTCCTAATCCCCATCCTCTTTTTTTCGTGGTAAATCCAGGCCTGAAAACATGCTCCATTTTGGACCGTGGAATGCCTTTTCCAGTATCAGAAATATCAATAAAAACCTTTCCCTCATTTCCCCTCAGGATTTTGATGGCAATCGTGCCAGTATTGCCCATAGCATCGACGGCGTTCTTTATCAAATTTTCAATAACCCATTCAAACAACGGTGCGTGAACATTTGCGAAAATATTTTCGGATAACGTAAACACTTCCATTCTGATTTTAGATGAAACCCGCGGTCGCAGGTAATTGACAACATTGTTAATCAAGCTGCACAACATTCTCTTTTTTCAGGGAAGGAACGGATCCAATACTGGAAAATCGTTCAGTAACAATACGAAGCTTTTGAATATCTTTTTCCAGTTCCTCAACCATTCCCTTGTGCTTCATATCCGGATCTTCACGGATAACCTCAACCCACGCCATAAGCGACGACAGCGGTGTGCCCAGTTGATGGGCAGTTTCTTTTGCAAGGCCTACCCAGACCTGGTTTTGTTCTGCTGCTTTTGAATAGTTGAAAGCGAGGTAGGCGATAAAACCAAAGATTGCAATAACGGAAAGCTGGATGTAAGGATAGGCGATGAGTTGTTTAAGCAGAAAATGAATTTTTATAATAGATGTACTGTGTGCCAAAAACTTCTCCGGTTTGCGGGTCGCGCAGCGTCACTTGAATGGGCTCGTAGGTCTGACGCATCATTTTCATTTCGCTTTTAGAAAATTATTTTTTCTTGTTTCGGACCAGTTGTCCTCCAGATCGAGATTTCGGAATGATAATACCTTCACGCTGTCGTCACCTGGATGATGGGAATTGAATTGTTTTGAAAAAGAATTTCCTGAGCGATAAAATTTACATCACCATAGGTATTCTCGTCATTGGCCGTGTATTCTATCGCTTTGGCATAAAGCTGAACCTGCTGGCGTTCGCGTTCTTTTAACTGATCGACGAGAATATTTGTGTAATAGATCGAACTGATGCTGATCAAGACCGAAACCACCAGAACAATCCATTTGAGATTGGAATTATTCCGATAGAAATCGAGGGAAGGTATGGGAGCTTTCGTGCTCATTCTAATTTGAAAGATACTCAAAAACCAACTGGGCCTCGCGAAATGAATTTAAATTCAGGGATCATAGCAACCAGCATGGAGTTTATTTCAGATGCGTGTAGGAATTGCCGGCGATGAGCGTAATCAACCTTTCATCATAAACCACTTCGCCATCACCTTGTAATTGATTTTCGTGCCATGCATCAAAATACCTACGCGGTAAATTCGTCCGGCAACCCACGTTGTAAAAATAAAGCCACCGATAAGCGACAGCATTGATAAAATAATTGCCAAGTCGGTACACCAAATCCGATCCGACCCATCATAGCAATCGGAGAGGTAAAGGGAATAATCGAAAGCCAGACGCTTATCGATCCATGGGGATCGTCCAGGATAAAAGTGAATAAGCCGAAATACGAGATGAGCATTGGAATTGTAATGGGAAACATAAACTGCTGAGCTTCTGCTGGGCTATCGACGGCAGATCCGACTGCTGCGAACAAGCGCTCCGTACAATAAGTATCCGCCGAGAAAATAAAACAGAAAATTGAAAATCAAATATCCGAATGGAATTTCACTGATCAGCTTCATCACCTCCATCATGCCTTGATTTTGTACTTGAGCATCGGGATATTGCTGATTCATTTCATTCATCATTTGTTGTTGGGGCATTTCCAATCCGAAAAATCCTAAGACAACAGAAGATAAAGTGGTGATCAGTATAATCCAGATCAAAAATTGCAAAAGTCCGACGGAAGCTAGTCCCATGATTTTTCCCATCATTAACTGAAAAGGCTTTACCGACGAAACGATCACTTCAACAACCTTGCTGGTTTTTTCTTCAATGACGCCCTGCATGATTTGCGCACCGTAAATGAAAATGAACATGTACATCATGATCCCACATGCCATGCCGATCGCCAAAAAGAACCTTCGAATCTGAGGTTTCTTCATGACCTTCTTCAGAAATATTTATGTTCGAATAGAAATGTCGGTCTTAATGCTGTCCAGTAATTTCTGGTTAATATTAAACTTGATCATTTTCAATTCCTTGACCTGGTTTTCAAGCATGCCTTCCATATCACCAAGTTCATTGGGACTCGGATTTACTTTAGTGTATAGCGTGATTCCCTGAGGATTTGAGAGATCAAAATTTGGAACATATAGCAAGCCGTAACTTTCGTCGTGTTGAAATGCCTTTTTCGCATCGTCGATCGACCCCGTAAATTTTTTGAAAATGAATTTGGATGTATCCGGAACAAACTTGTCCGCTGTCATCTACATAATAAACAATGTCTTTGGACGCATTCTTTTTTTGCTCGACGGCGGCGTAAACCAGAATAGCCATGATTGCCGGGAAAATAAGAGGCAACAGGATGGTGGCAATTAAAAAGGATTTTTTCTGAACGCGGTTTAAAAACTCCCGCTTGGATGATGAGCCATATCTTATTCATGGTGTTCTCCTTTCACCAAGGCTTATAAAGATTTCACTCATGCTCGGAATTTTTTCAATGAAGCTGTGGACTTCGGTAACTTCGGTTAGATCGCGAATCAGTCGATTGGGACTGGTACCATTTTTCATTTTAACGACTGATTTGAAAAACGTTTCCTCAAGATTTTTTTGTGAAATCACTTCAAATCTTTCCGAAGAAAGGCTTAACAAACCCTTGTGCTCAACCGTATAGGTATTGGTTCGGTAAGTTTCTTTTATCTTCTTCTTCGATCCTTCTAATATTTTCTTTGACTTGTTAATCAATGCAATATCGTCGCACAGATCCTCAACTGTTTCCATGCGATGGGTTGAAAAAATGATCGTGCAACCTTTCTGTTTCAACTCTAGAATCTCCTGCGTGATCAGTTGGGCATTAACCGGATCAAAACCTGAAAACGGTTCATCTAAAATAATAAGCCTGGGTTCGTGCATGACAGTGCTGATAAACTGCACCTTCTGCGCCATTCCCTTGCTTAGGTCCTCGACTTTTTTATTCCACCAATCTGTAATCTGAAATTTACGCATCCAGTTTTTACTTTTTTCGGTGGCGTCTTTGCACTCAGGCCCTTTAAGCTGAGCCAGGTAGATCAGTTGATCCCCTACTTTGAGTTTTTTGTAGAGACCACGCTCTTCCGGTAGATATCCGATCGTCCCGATATGTTTTTGCTGAAGCCTTTCTCCAAAAATAGAAATGTCGCCCTGATCCGCATTTATGATCTGATTGATGATCCTGATAAGAGTGGTCTTGCCGGCGCCATTTGGTCCAAGCAAGCCAAAAATGGTTTGCTGCGGAATGTTCAGGCTAACCTGGTCGAGGGCCAAATGGTTGGTATAACGTTTGGTTACTTGGTTGGCAACTAATGCGTCCACTAGGTTATATTTTTTGACACTGGAATTAGTGTCAAAAGATAAGAAGGAATTACAAGGAATGACGAGCGTTTATAAAAACAGCGAAATTTTACGGTAATCTTGCTTGAAAATAATGTTTCCCATTGAAACGTCGAGATCGAATGTGAGGCTGTTCTTTGCGTCTTTGGAATATGCAGCGTTGGCAAAAATGTTTGCAGAGACCTTTTTAAATTCTTCGGGCATTTTGACGCTGCACAGCCAGGAATCTTTAATCTTTACCAACACCGGGGTCTCGTTGCTGGGCAATAAGATGGTAAGATTTCCCGCGCCGACACTTCCTTTAATCTTATTGCTCACCAATGGTTTACTTCTAAAATCGAGTGTCATATTCCCAAATCCGACGTCGGCCATCATATACCGAGCACGCGACATGTTAAGATTTTTTACGTTCACTGATCCAAGATCAACCTTCACGAAGAAGGTATCCATGTCAATCTGATTCTCCAAGCGAGGAGTAGTACCCTACGTTAACGTCTGCACTACCAGTATTGATTTTAAGATTTTTTATAGCAAGCCCTGAAAGGTCAATGTTTGCATTTCCGATGCCATAGTTAAGCTCAAGAAAGTACGGCTTGGCGTCTGTGAGATACATTTTCCAAAGTTTGTCGCTAACGGGCTTGTCAGAGGCTCCGAAAAAACGAGTGGAAATGGTTTGGCTAATGCCCTCAGTCTGTGTTTCTTCAAGATTGAGCAACACTTCGCAGGTTTTTCCCTTTACTTCCTTCCTGAAATTATGCGCGTAGCTGGTTTCCGTTTGATTGCTGAAAACATTGAGAATTTCGTGTGTTCTGGCTGGGTTTTATATAGCAATTGCCACTATTTGCCTTTAGGCAGAGCCTGATATTTTCACACGAGGATACGTCTTCAACCGTAAATTGTTTTTTAAGCTGTCCGAATGCAAGTCCCACGATTGCAACTCCACAGTACGTTAACCAAATCTTTTTGCGCATGTCGTATATTTACGATCTACTGATTGTAGGGGTTGTCCTGTGTAAGTTTAAAGGTAAAATCATACAAAATAACCCCGCTTAATCTCAATTTAACGGCGATAATTGAAATCGGTTGTCAGAATTGGTTTTAATTGAAATACTCCTTCATTCGCTCAAAAAAGCCCTTTTCGTTGGCGTCTGGATGAGGTTCAAAATTTGGGGAATCTTTAAGGCTTTCTAGTTTGGCCCTTTCTTCGGAACGTGAGTTTTTTGGGTGTCCAAACGTTCACATAAATGAGCTGATCGCCGACATCATAGCCATTGACGTCTTTTAGGCCCTTTCCGCGAAGCCTTAATATTTTACCGCTTTGGGTTCCCGGGTCAATTTTAATCTTTACTTTTCCTCCTACGGCTGGGACTTCGATATTAGTTCCGATAGCAGCATCTACGAAACTTATGTAAAGATCATATACGAGGTTGTTCCCGTCTCGCTTTAAAAATCGGTCTTCTTGTTCTTCGATCAGGATTAAAAGGTCTCCTGCTCCTCCACCGCCAGGAGCTTCGTTTCCTTTGCCAGACATGGAAAGCTGCATGCTATCAGCAACCCCAGCGGGTATCTTTACTGAAATAAGTTCTTCCTTCGATACCAAGCCTGAACTGTCCACTCCGGTTGGTCGTTTGTCAACGATTTGGCCCGAACCATCACAGCTGGAACATGTGCTTGCGGAAACCATCTGGCCCAACATCGTATTGACGACTTTTCGAATTTGGCCAGATCCCTGACAGGTCGGACAGGTCTTAAATGTCACCCCCTCCGCCCGAACAAGCCGGTTTACTTTGATTTTTTTCTCTACGCCATGAGCAATTTCTTCCAGCGTCAGCTTCAGTTTTATTCTGAGGTTCGATCCTTTTCGTTGACGCCGTCCACCGCGGGTCGATCCGCCGCCGAAGAAACTGTCGAATGGACTTCCGCCTCCGCCGAAGATATCTCCAAATTGACTGAAGATATCGTCCATATTCATGTTATGTCCGCTAAATCCACCATTTCCACGGGCATGTCCAAAACGATCGTATTGTGCGCGTTTGTCTGCGTCGCTCAATACCTCATAAGCTTCCGCAGCTTCTTTGAATTTTTCCTCCGCTTCTTTATTGTCGGGATTTTTATCAGGATGAAATTGAATTGCAACTTTTCGGTAAGCCTTCTTAATTTCGTCGCCCGATGAAGATTTGTTGACTCCTAGTATTTCGTAATAATCCCTTTTTGAAGACATGTGCGTTCTATTGAAATAGTTTTTCTAAAAGCGAGGTTTAACTCCCGACAACAACTTTAGCGAAACGGATAACCTTATCGTTTAATAAATAGCCGGGCTCGATGACGTCAACGACCTTGCCTTTCAATGTCTCATCGGGAGCGGGAATTTGTGTAATGGCTTCGTGCAGATCCGCATTAAAGTCTGAACCTGCCTTTACGTCCATAATTTTCACACCTGCTTGTTCCAGGATTTTTTTGAATTTGCTATGGATAAGAAAAAATCCTTCCAGTTCCTTATCGTTCTTGTCTCTAAATGATTTTTCCGCCCTGTCGAAATCGTCAATAACGGGAAGTAATGTCTTTATCAATTGTTCATTCGCAGATTGAATCAAATCCAGTTTTTCTTTCGCGGTCCTTCGCCTGAAATTTTCAAACTCAGAATACAATCGAATGAATTTTTCTTTTTGTTCAGCTAAGTCAGATTGTAACTTTTCAACTGATACCTCATCGGGCGTGTTTACAGATGTTTGATCTGACATCTTTTCTGCTGATTCGTTATTTTCCGAAAGTATCTCTTCGTCCTGCTTCATTTCGCTGGTTTATAAATGTTCCTAAATAGACATAACGTCTTGAAAACTAAACAAATCCCTCCGGTCAACAATTTTGCCAAAGTCAATTTTAATGTCAAACTGGCATTTGGCTTAATCGCCAACTTCATGCAAGGTTTTCCAGATTAAGTCCTTTAATTCCTGAAT
The DNA here is from genome assembly GCA_963813425.1 of uncultured Bacteroidota bacterium. Taxonomy (GTDB): domain Bacteria; phylum Bacteroidota; class Bacteroidia; order Cytophagales; family Cyclobacteriaceae; genus Chryseolinea. Next base: position 209,462 of record CAWEZB010000032.1, on the reverse strand, counting down.
GCCCTTACTCGTTATGGCCGAGATAAATACAACTGGAACGTCTTTCGGTACCTCTTTTTTCATTTCCCGGAGCAGTTCGTCATCGAGCATATCCATTTTGGAAATTGCGAGCAAGCGTTTTTTATCCAGCAACTCAGGATTGTATTTGCGGAGTTCATTCAATAGGATGTCATACTCTGTCCTAATATCTTTTGAATCAGCGGGGATGAGAAACAGTAATAGTGAATTGCGTTCGATGTGTCGCAGGAATCGAATTCCCAAGCCCTTACCTTCGGCTGCACCTTCAATAATTCCAGGTATATCGGCCATTACAAAAGAACGATCATCTCGATACGATACCACGCCCAGGTTAGGCGTAAGCGTGGTAAATGGATAATCACCAATTTTCGGTTTTGCAGCAGAAACTACGGAAAGCAGGGTTGATTTACCCGCATTTGGAAAACCCACAAGGCCAACATCAGCCAACAGTTTCAGCTCAAGAACGATCCATTCTTCGGTTCCAGGTTCGCCAGGCTGCGCATACTGTGGCGCCTGGTTTGTCGACGTTGCAAAATGAGCATTTCCTTTTCCGCCACGTCCACCTGGCGATAGGATATACTCTTTTCCATCTTCAGTCACCTCAAAAAGTATTTCATCGGTGTCTGCCCGCTTGGCGACTGTCCCCAGCGGCACATCAAGAATTTCGTCCTCACCATCTGCCCCAGTTCGATCTTGCTCTTCGCCACCGTTGCCATTAGTTGCAATGACGTGCTTGCGATATTTCAAGTGTAACAAGGTCCAATGCTGCGCGTTGCCGCGTAGAATCACATGGCCCCCACGCCCTCCGTTACCTCCATCAGGGCCACCTTTTTCAATAAATTTTTCGCGATGAAAATGTAAAAAACCCGCGCCGCCATGCCCTGAACGGGAGCAAAATTTAACGTAGTCTATGAAATTAGGTGAAGCCAAGGTGTGGTGTTTGTTATTGAAAAATTGGAAGATTGAAAAATTGCAAAATTAGTTTCGGGGAACAATTTTCTAATCTTCCAATCTTCTAATTTTTTAATCTTTTAATTTTCCAATCTTCTAATTTTCCAATTCTCCTCACAACAAGAGGCTCTTGTCAATCTCCCGGCAAATGTTCGAAAATATATTTTCAATTTCACCAACACCAACAACGGATGCATACTTTCCAAGCTTTTTATAGTAGTCTGCGACAGCAGCTGTTTCACCTTTATAAACTGAGATTCTGTTTTCAATCACCTCAGGCTTTGCATCGTCCGGACGGTTTTCCTTCATCGCACGTTCAGCCAATCGTTTCTTTAATTCATCCTCGGTCACCACGAGTTCAATCAACACTTTTATGGGTGCACTTTTTGAATTCAGCAGCTTATCCAAAGCTTGCGCTTGTGGGATTGTTCTGGGGAAACCATCAAAGATAATTCCAGAAGTGTTCTCAGTACTCTGGATCTTGTCATCTACCATGTCAATCACAAGTTGATCGGGAACAAGATTGCCTTTATTCATGTATTCCTTAGCAAGATTCCCGAGCGGCGTACCTTCTTTAAGATGTTTTCTGAATAGATCGCCTGTAGCAATGTGGAGGAGCGAATACTTCTCAATGATTTTTGCACTTTGCGTTCCTTTGCCAGCACCAGGAGGGCCGAAGAGTATAATGTTGATCATGTAAATTTTTTGGTTGTTTACGTTGCTGAAAGATCTTTCGGTTTGAACAAGGTGACGAATATAGCAATCCGGGTACGATTTTTAAACTTGGCTGTTTTGTGAGGCTATATTTTCCGGATTCGTCTTGTAAATTTCCTTCAGGTTCCTTCCCAGGCCGTCATAGTCTAACCCATAACCCACGACAAATTCCGATTCAATTTCAAACCCTAAATATTTCACTACAATTCCTTTATCGCGTGCAGGTTTCTTCCGAAGCAATGATATTACTTCAACCGACTTCGTACCCAGGCCTCTTAATTCCTCAACAATTTTCTGCAACGTCAGCCCGCTGTCGATTATATCTTCCACAATAAGGATGTCCTGATTGAAAAGACTTTCTTCCAAGCCAATCAATGTTTTAATTTGACCGGAACTAACGGTCCCTACGTAGGACGATATTTTAACAAAGGAAACCCTGCATGGTATGGATATTTGCTTCAGTAAGTCGGCACCGAACATGAAGGACCCATTGAGAATGGGAAGGAAAACCGGAGTTTTTCCCGTATAATGATCGTCGATGCTTTCCGCAATGGAAGTTATTTTTTGTCTTATTTCTTCCTCACTGATGAACTTCTCAAAATCCAAATCCTTTATCTTCATTCTTTTCAATTGAGGCCGTAAAGATAAGAGGAAATTAGTTTTGCTTGAAGTTTCAGTTTGAGAACACAAAACCGTCAAAAATAGCGACAACGACCGTGGCTAATTTCCGATTGGCAACAGCGTTTACAGATCTTTCATCAACCATTCGTACAGTTCAATCATGGTCTTGATATCATGTTTGTGAACTTTCTCATTTGGTGTAGTGAGCTCCGTACTCTGGAGCGCCCACAAAACACCAGTCAAAAGGGTAGGGTGAGGTTTGAAGTTCGCGTCCATCGCTCGATCCGGCACCTTCCACCTCCAATTGAAAATCCACTTTTCTTTTTTTTGCAATGCCAATAATTCTGTCTACATACTTTCTTCGTGGCAGGTTTCGATCACGCATCGAAATTGCAACGCCTTTGCCGGGATAAACTCCGTCGGATATCCACGTTATATCCGAGATTAACGCCTGTTTGATATTCCATTTCTCATAAATGAATTTTGCCAGAAATGGCACGGATCCGCCTCCATGTTCTTCCCAACAACTAAAAACGATTACGCCATCTTTTAAACTTTCCGCCACTTTTAAGCGCATTGTAAACCCCCAAGCGATTGTCGAGGTAGGCCGATTGTATAAATTGTTTTGTATCGCGAAAATTTATCTTATAAGTAAGTGGTGTCCCTCGATCGATTTGGCGCGCGAATTTGTAGAACGCATGCCTGTCATTGTCGAATTCGAGTTCGCATTCGATCGGTCCCAGGCTATCGCTGCCGACAAGCAGGGTTCCTGAGTCCGCATCAGGACTTCCAATTGGTAATAATTGATTTTGATAGCGAACTGTAAATCCAATGCTGTCAATGTGAGCAAAAATGGCGGTGCGGGGTTTGCCAAATTTTAAGTACCAAGCAATCTTGCAAGTCATCCTGAAAAATTTCCGGTTTTACCTTCCATTTTTTTGATTCCTTCCTGATGTATTTCAACAAAAATTCCTTCATGGCAACCTCATCGCCAGACGGAGCGGGTATCTCGCAGAGTTGTTTAAGTAGTTTCATTTAAGGACACATATTTACTTTTTGGCCTTCAATTCTTCATTCATTAGTTCTTCACACAACTTTATTCTAAATTTTGGTTAGAAAAAAATTGTCTATGATTTTTAACCTCAGCGCTCAGAATACGATAGGAAATCAATTTATCGCTGAGCTACGCGACAGAGATATCCAGCTTGACCGGGCAAAATTCAGGAAAAATATGAAAAGGCTTGGGCAACTTATGGCCTATGAAATTTCAAAGAGGCTGAACTTTAAAGATGAAGTTATTCAGACGCCATTAGGACAGACGTCTATTCAATTGCTCTCGAAATATCCAGTTTTGCTTACTGTTATGCGTGCGGGGCTTCCTTATTTCGATGGATTTCTGGATTTTTTTGACCAATCTGATTGCGGATTTATGGGTGCTTATCGACAGGAAGGTTCCGAAGAAATTGTCATTCACCTTAGATTATGTGGCAACGCCAAATGTCAATGATCGCGAAGTTATTGTAGTTGATCCCATGCTTGCGACGGGAAAATCTTTTGTCAGGTCAATCCAGGCATTGTTGAAACACGGAACGCCTAGCCATATATATGTAGCATCCTTGGTTGCATCCCCCGAGGGAATCCACTTCTTGAAAGAAAATCTGAATGTTCCTTTTTCAATTTATACTTGTGCTGTGGATGAAAATTTGAATCATCAATTTTACATTGTGCCAGGCTTGGGTGATGCAGGTGACCTTAGTTTCGGCATGAAGTTGTAAACGGAAATCAAAAGTATGTGGGAAACTATAATAAAGCTTGCGTCGGTCTATTTTTCATCCATGCTGAAATTTGTTTTTGGTCCATTAGGCGGTTACGCTGCAGGGTTTAGTTTGGTTACGACTATTCTGGTGACTGTTGCGGGTATGATGACCGTTGTACTCGTTTTTACTTTTTTTGGCAATTGGATCCGCGAAAGAATAACATCACGGTTTTCTAAAAAAAGAAATAAATTCTCACCGCGCAATCGTCGTTTTGTTACGATCTGGAAAAAATATGGGCTCATTGGGGTGGCTGCCCTGACGCCGCTAATATTGACACCGATCGGTGGCACCTTACTGGCTGTGAGTTCCGGAAGTCCAAAAGAGAAAATAATTTTTTATATGTTCATCAGTGCTTCCGTATGGTCTGTAGTGTGGAGTGTCGCTCTGTATTTTTTTGGTAATGAAGTTTTGAAATACCTACCAGATTTTACAAAATAGTTTCAGAACAAATGATTGCCCGGATTGCTTAAATCACCTGTTCTACAAATTTTCGCCGGGTTCCAATTAAATTCTCAGTGGGCTTCGGGGCCAACAGCTTCACTCGTATAATTCTCCAAAGGCAAACAGCTACATACGAGATTACGATCTCCGTACGCGTTATCTATTCTACTTACGGAAGGCCAGAATTTTGCTTCTTTTACAAACGAAAGAGGATAAGCAGCTTTCTGCCTGCTGTAGGGGCGATCCCAATGATCGGCCATTACAACGGATGCCGTATGGGGAGCATTTTTCAGTACATTGTTTTCTCTTGACGCCTGGCCCGTTTCAATTTCCTTAATTTCATTTCTAATTTCCAGCAACGCTTCTACAAAACGATCCAGCTCTTCTTTGGGCTCGCTTTCTGTGGGCTCTATCATGAGTGTCCCCGCGACTGGGAATGAAACTGTTGGGGCATGGAAACCGTAGTCCATGAGCCGCTTCGCGATGTCTTCCACTTCGATCCCTATTTTTTTAAAATCGCGACAGTCAACAATCATTTCGTGCGCGCACCTGCCCTTTGTACCTGTATAAAGGATTTTGAAATGACCTTCAAGTCGTTCTTTGATGTAATTGGCATTAACGATTGCCATTTTTGTTGCCTGTGTCAATCCATTGCCGCCCATCATGGCGATGTAGGCGTACGATATCGCTAAAATACTGGCGCTTCCCCAAGGGGCAGCAGAAACAGCCTGTATAGCTTTGTCGCCACCCGTTTTGACGACAGCATGGCCCGGTAAATAAGGTTTGAGTTTGTCATTACAGCAAATCGGGCCCATACCAGGTCCGCCACCTCCGTGAGGGATACAAAATGTCTTATGTAAATTCAAATGGCACACATCAGCGCCAATTGTCGCCGGCGACGTAAGGCCTACCTGAGCATTCATATTGGCACCATCCATGTACACCAGTCCGCCGTGAGCATGAATTATTTCACAAATTTCAACTATCGATTCTTCAAATACGCCGTGTGTGGAAGGATAGGTCACCATCAGGCACGAAAGGTCTTCCTTGTATTGATCAGCCTTAGCCTTTAAGTCAGCGACATCAATCTTCCCGTCTTCATCCGACTTCACCACAACGACCTCCATACCCGCCATTATGGCGCTGGCAGGATTGGTGCCGTGTGCAGATGCGGGTATTAATGCGATATTTCGTTGCGAGTTTCCCTGGTCAATATGGTAGGCGCGAATGACCAATAGCCCGGCATATTCACCCTGCGCACCACTATTCGGTTGCAGTGAGACGCCATCAAACCCAGTGATTTCTTTTAGCCAGTTTTCCAGAGACGCAATAATTTCCTGATATCCTTGCGTTTGGTCCGAAGGCGCAAAAGGATGGATGCTTCCTAGCTCCGGCCATGTTACCGGGATCATTTCTGCTGTGGCATTGAGTTTCATGGTACACGAGCCCAACGAAATCATGGAATGGACCATCGACAGATCCTTGTTCTCCAGACGCTTAATGTATCGAAGCATTTCATGCTCAGAATGATGGGCGTTGAACACAGGATGCGTAAGGTAAGGTGACTTCCGTATCCACTCGGATGGCCAACTGATCTCCTGGCCATTGACAGATATCATGTCTAGTTTCTTATTTACAACAGAAGAAAAAATGCCCAGAATGATATGAATATCCTGCGGTAGGGTAGTTTCATCTAGTGTAATTCCAACGTGGTTGCTGGAGAAATAACGGAAGTTGATTTTGTGTTTTAAAGCTTCGTTTTCAATCAGCTTTTTGTCACCAACCTCAACCTTCAATGTATCAAAGTAATATTCATTGACCTGTTTTACGCCCAGCAACTTTAACCCTTCATCAAGCGACCTTGTTAACGCATGAATGCGTTCTGCGATCTTTTTTAGTCCATGTGGTCCGTGGTACACCGCATACATTCCAGCCATCACAGAGAGCAAAACCTGCGCAGTGCAAATATTGGAGGTTGCTTTTTCACGTCGTATATGTTGTTCGCGAGTTTGCAAGGCCATTCTATATCCCGGGTTTCCGGAGACGTCTAGCGATGCACCGATAATCCGTCCTGGCATTTGTCTTTTAAATTCATCCTTGGTAGCAAAGAAGGCAGCGTGAGGTCCACCAAATCCCAGGGGAACTCCAAATCGTTGACTAGAGCCTACGACCACATCCGCACCCATCTCACCGGGGGTTTTAATTAGGAGAAGGCTCATGAGGTCTGCGCCCATCGCTACCAAAACTTCCTTTTCATGGGCAGCCTGAATCAATGCAGTGTAATCCTTAACTGCTCCATTATTATTTGGGTTTTGGACGTAAATCGCAAATAGCGTGGGATCATTTAAATCCAGGTTATCGACGTCCCCTGCTACCAGTTCGACACCAAGGGGAGTTGCCCGGTTTCTTAAGACATCGATGGTTTGGGGAAAGGTATTTTGATCAACAAAAAACTTAACCGCATTTTTTTTCGATCCTTTTCTGGACGCTAAAAATAAATGCATGGCTTCAGCAGCGGCCGTGGCTTCATCTAATAATGACGCGTTCGCAATTTGCATTCCAGTGAGCTCAATAACCATCGTCTGATAATTGATCAACGCCTCCAGCCGGCCCTGTGCGATCTCAGCTTGATAGGGTGTATAAGCTGTATACCAGCCTGGATTCTCTAAAATGTTTCTGAGAATCACACCTGGAGTAATGGTATTATAGTACCCGGTTCCTATGTAACTTTTATAAACTTTATTTCTTGAGGCGATGTGCTTGAAATCTTGCAGGAACTCATATTCAGATTTTGCTTTGGGAAGGTTCAGCGGCTCTTTCAGCCTGATTCCAGCAGGTACAGTTTCACCTATCAGGTCATCCACCGACTTCGCTTTAATTACCTTTAACATGGCTTCAACCTGGCGAGCATCAGGTCCGATGTGTCTGTTCTCAAACCTTTCGGAGTATTGCGAATCTATTTTCATCTATTGGTAAATAAAATTGCTTCTATAGGAGTCACAAAGGTAATCCGATGGCACATATTTAACATTATGGATCGCAAATCCCGAAGAATAAAATTCGCTTTCATAATTTTTGCTTTGTCCAATTGCCGAAACCTCCTGATCTTGGCCAAATTAACTAATGGACTATGAGGAAATGGAAATTGTGGATGGGTTTATATATACTGATTACCAGTACGAACGTCTTTGCCCAAAATGCCGAAATTCAAAAATATGGTAATCGAATAAACGCAAACGATTTAAGAGAGTACCTGACCATTCTTTCTTCCGATGCATTGGAAGGGCGCGAGACTGGAAAAAGAGGTCAAAAAATGGCGGCGGCTTTTATTCGCGCGCATTTTGAAGAATTGGGTCTTCAAGGGCCAGTAAATGGTGAATATTATCAGGTTTTTGATCTTTATACCACCCGGCCGGGTGAAAACTATGTGACGGTAGGGGGAAATCGATTCACTAATTTTGCCGAGGTTACCTTCTATGGAAATAGTGATAGCGGAGGAGAGATTTCTGTTCCATTGATCTTTGCCGGCAATGGTTCGGATGAAGCGTTAGAACCGTTGGGTGATATAAAAGGGAAAGCTATTTTATTGGTTGCTGATCTGGAATTTCCATCGAATGAGCGCCTGCAACTGATCCGATCGAAGGGCGTCAAAATGATTTTTGTTAGCCATGCAAAAACCAAAGTCGACTTTGATATTACTTCTAATCAGATAAAATCTTTTTCAGGAAAACGCGACCTCACCTTACAAAAGCCCTTAAGCAGTAGCTCCGTGCCCGGAGTCTTTATTGTTTCGCCACTTATGACCGAGAAGTTTTTTGGACTGCCAAGAAATGAGCTGATAAAAATTATGGAAGGCGGTTATAAAAAGAGCGCATTCAAAAAAATAAAACCTGTTGAAATTAGATATCGTACGTATTCAGATTTAAAGCCCATAACGTCTGAAAATGTATTGGGATTTTTGGAAGGATCAGACAAGAAAGAAGAAGTTATCGTTATTACGGCGCACTATGATCACGTGGGTGTAAAGAAAGAAGGCGAGGGAGATTTGATTAATAATGGAGCCGATGATGATGGATCCGGGACAGCAGCTGTGATGGAACTCGCGAAGATTTTCGTAGAGGCAAAAAAAGATGGAAAGGGCCCGCGAAGGAGTATTTTGTTCATGTTGGTAACAGCCGAGGAAAAAGGATTGTTGGGATCAGATTATTATACTCAAAATCCAGTGTTCCCGTTGGAAAATACGGTTGTTGATTTGAATATCGATATGATTGGAAGAAGGGACTTTAAACATCGCGACAGTGCGCCCTATGTCTACGTTATTGGCGCGGACAAACTTTCGAGCGAATTAAATCGTGTAAGCGAAACGGTTAACAAACAATACACGAATCTTATTTTTGATTATATCTACAATGATGTCAATCATCCCGACCGGTTGTATTATAGATCAGATCATTGGAATTTTGCCAAGAAAAATATTCCTATCATATTTTATTTTGATGGAATACATGAGGACTATCACAAGCCAAGTGATGAAATCGATAAAATTGAATTTGATTTGCTGACAAAGCGAACACAATGTATTTTTTACACTGCATGGGAAATTGCAAACCGCGAGCAACGTATTGTTCCTGATAAAAAATAAAATAGGATATTCGTATAACTGTACCGTTATATCATTCCTTATCTAAATGAATTCATTAGCGTTAGGCTTTGCTTTAACGTCGCTTACAAATCTGCGAAATTGTTCCTCTTTATCTTTTTCACAGACAATTACGACATTGCCAAATTCGCCGACTAAGTAGCCATTCAATCCTTGAACAACGATAAGCTTATCTGCTGGCCCCTTGATAATGCAATTTCTAGTGTCGTATGCTTGTGTGTTTGCATTAATTACATTGTTATTTTCATCCTTGGTGGAGATCTCATGAATCGATGCCCATGAGCCCAGATCGGACCATGTAAAATTGCCCAAACAGACATACACATTTTTTGCTTTTTCCATGATACCATAATCGATGGAAATGTTTTTGCATTGCGAATAAGCACTTCGGATTGCTTCTTTTTCCTCGCTGGTGCCAAGCTTGGTTTTTATTTCGTCAAAGACCTCCGACATTTCCGGAAGAAATTCGTGAAATGCTTTGTTGATGGCTTCGGCACCCCAGATAAAGATTCCTGAATTCCAGACAAAATCGCCACTTTCTAAAAATTTCTTAGCCAGCGACAGTTCGGGTTTTTCGGTAAAGGTCTTAACGCGTTTAGCAAAACTTTTTTCAGTGTGAAATTGAATGTATCCATAACCCGTTTCCGGGCGGGTGGGAGAAATTCCAAGGGTGATCAATTTATCTTGGGTTGTCGCTTGATCCGCCGCTTTTTTTATGACATCTAAAAATTCCAACTCCTTCATGATCAAATGATCGGAAGGCGTCACAACGATAATTGCATCTTTGTTTTTTTGAACGATTTTATAATTGGCATAGGCGATACAAGCTGCCGTATTCTTTCGCATTGGTTCGGCTAAAATCTGGTCATCACCTATTTGTGGCAATTGCTGATGGACCAAATGAGCATGCTCCTCGTGTGTAACTACATAAATGTTTTCTGAAGGACAAATGGGAAGAAACCTTTCGAATGTTGATTGAAGAAGAGTTTTGCCTGTGCCTAGGACATCTAAAAATTGTTTTGGCTTTGAATTTCTACTGTATGGCCAAAAGCGTACTCCGACACCACCCGCCATAAGCACTACATAAAGATTCTTGTTCATCGAAAATTTTGGTTGTAAAAGTTTTAAACTATCAGTTGGAGGCGTTTTTAATTTATGTCCAAGTGTATCAAACAATTCCTTCTTTTAAAAGATCATGAAGATGAATAAATCCTGCAATTTGAGAACCATTCATAACCACTAACTGTGTGATGTTATTCTCCTGCATTTTATGTAATGCATCCACTGCAAATTCATCTTTTTCAATTTTTTTTGGCGTTCGCGTCATAATATCGGTTGCAATTATATCATTTAAGTTAGTGTTTTTTTGAAGCATACGTCTTAGGTCTCCGTCCGTAATAATACCCAGCAAATCCTGTTTATCATCTATGACAGCCGTGCATCCTAATCGTTTAGAAGAAATTTCAAGAATTACGTCTTTCAAAGACGTATCAGGGCCAACCATTGGAAGCTCGTTGTGGATGTAAATGTCTGAAACCTTGAGGTACAATTGTTTGCCGAGCGACCCGCCAGGATGATACTCAGCAAAATCGCGACTTGTAAAACCCCGTAGCTCTAACAGGCATACGGCAAGTGCGTCGCCCAAAGCTGCATGTACTGTCGTGCTGGTTGTAGGTGCCAGATTCAGGGTGCATGCTTCCTCTGCAATCGTTGCATTTAAGATAAAATCGGCTTGCTCCGCAAGATATGAATTTGTGTTGCTAACTAAGGCAACAAGCTTTGATCCCCTACGTTTGAGTAACGGAACTAATACTTTAATTTCGGGAGTATTTCCACTTTTTGAAACACAAATAACAATGTCTTCAGAATGTATCATCCCAAGATCGCCATGAATGGCATCAGCGGCATGCATGAACATTGAAGGAGTACCGGTGGAGTTGAGTGTAGCAACAATTTTATTGGCTATAATGGCACTTTTGCCAACGCCAGTTACGATAACGCGGCCTTTTGCAGAATAAATTTCCCTGACACAGGCTTCGAAATTATCGTCAATAAAATTAGTGATATTATGAATTGCAGACGACTCATTTAATAATACGTCTCGCGCAATTTTTTTGATATTTTTTGCTAAATTCAATTCCTTTTCAAAATTACTTTGTTGTACGAAAGACAAAGATACAAATTAGGGTTTATTCAAGATGAAAACGATGTTGGTCGAAGAGAAAGATACGCTCAAAGAAAGATTAAAAGAAATTTTCGGTTACAGCCAATTCAGAGGTAACCAGGAAGAAATCATCCGCAACTTACTGGACGGCAAAAATACATTTGTTATTATGCCCACAGGGGCTGGTAAGTCCTTGTGCTACCAGTTACCAGCGATGGTGAGGTCAGGCTTGGCAGTCGTGATCTCGCCGTTGATTGCCTTGATGAAAAATCAGGTGGATCAAATGAATGCCTACGGCGTAAACGCGCGTTTTTTAAATTCAACGCTAAGTAAGGGAGAAATCACCCGACTCAAGAAAGACTGTATGAACGGCAATGTAAAATTGCTTTACGTCGCCCCCGAGTCACTCAATAAAGAAGAAACCATCGAGTTTCTGAAAAAAGTAAATGTGTCTTTTGTCGCGATCGATGAAGCGCATTGTATTTCTGAATGGGGACACGACTTCCGTCCTGAGTATCGGAGAATAAAAACCATGATTCAGACCTTGGGCGATATGCCTGTGATTGCGCTCACCGCTACGGCTACTCCAAAAGTTCAGCTTGATATCCAAAAGAATCTTCAGATGGAAGAAGCTGATGTTTTTATCTCTTCGTTCAATCGCAAGAATCTTTATTATGAGGTTCGTCCAAAAAAAGAAACGAAGAAGCAGCTCATTAAATTTTTGAAGGATAATAAAGGAAAGTCTGGCGTCATCTATTGTCTGAGCCGGAAGAAGGTTGAAGAGATCGCGCAGCTTCTAATCGTCAACGGATTTAAAGCTGCACCATATCATGCAGGACTTGATCCTGATGTGCGAATGAAAAATCAAGATGACTTTCTTAATGAGGAGACCGATATCATTGTCGCCACAATCGCCTTTGGCATGGGCATCGATAAACCCGATGTTCGTTTTGTAGTTCACTATGATGTTCCTAAATCATTGGAGGGGTACTATCAGGAAACCGGTCGAGGTGGGCGTGATGGACTTGAAGGACATTGCCTGATGTTCTATAGTCATAATGATCTTAACAAATTAGAAAAATTCAACAAAGATAAGCCTGTTCAGGAACGCGAAAATGCGCGGACCCTGTTGCAGGAAATGGAGTACTACGCCGAATCACCCGTGTGTAGGCGGAGACAATTGCTTCATTACTTTGGCGAAGAGTTCGCATACGAGAACTGCGGCATGTGCGACAATTGCGTACATCCGCGCGAACGATTTGATGGGACTGATGCCGTAACGCTGGTTTTGCAAGTCGTAAAACAAACCAACGAACGATTTGGACTTAACCACTTAGTGAATGTCATCCGCGGCATTGAGGATGAGTATGTAAAAAGTTATGGTCACTTCGATTTGAACGTGTATGGCAAAGGTGCTAACGAGGATGCGGATTATTGGAAATCCGTTATTCGGCAAACTTTGATCTATCAGTATCTGGAAAAGGATATTGACAATATTGGTAATCTTAAAATTAGTCAACGCGGGCTCGACTTCTTAAAGAAGCCATATGAGATCGTTTTAGCCCGCGACCATGACTTCACTACGGAAATAGAAGAAGAGGAAGAATCAACCGACAAGGGGCCTGTTAATGCAAGGGCTTATGATGTCAAACTCTTTGAAATTCTCAAAACGTTGAGAAAGAAAATGGCGAAGGAGAAAAATCTTCCTCCTTACGTTATTTTTCAAGATCCCTCGCTAGAAGAAATGGCGACCACCTATCCTACTACAAAAGAGGATTTGGCGCAGGTGAATGGGGTTGGGATGGGTAAAGTCAACAAGTTCGGCGCAAAATTTTTGGAGGTAATACAGAACTACGTCGATGAAAATGATATTGAAACAGCTAACGAAGTAGTTGTAAAATCTTCTGTCAACAAATCGAAAACCAAAATCCTTATCATCCAGCAGATCGACCGGAAGGTTGATCTTGAGGAGATTGCAGAAAAGGCGCGGTTATCGTTCGAAGATTTGCTCACAGAGATTGAAAATATTTGTTATTCTGGTACAAAACTGAATCTCAATTATTACATCGATCAGGTGATCGACGCCCATAAGCAAGATGATATTCACGATTACTTTATGAATGCGGAGACTGACAACCTTGATAAAGCGTTGGGAGATCGGTCAATGTCCGATTACTCGGAAGAAGAAGTCCGAATGATGCGAATCAAATTTATGTCGGAGTACGCAAACTAGGGATTGTTTACTTTATTTGAAATCGTGAAGCATTGTGCTTCACGATTTTTTTGCTTTTAGACCCTTCGTGCCCAAACTTCGGTGTCAAAGTTCCCAACGGATACCGGATAACTTGTAACAGATTCAGAATAACCGAGATCCGATATTTTATTTCCCCGAATTCGCCGTTATCTTTGACATTCAACTGAAATCAGGATCCATGAACATTCTCGTTATTGGTAATGGGGGCCGGGAGCACGCACTATGCTGGAAAATAAAGCAGAGTCAACTTTGCGACCAGATCTTTGTGGCCCCGGGGAATGCAGGGACATCCATGATTGCGGAGAATGTTCCGATCGGAATAAATGATTTTGCCGCGCTGGGCAAGTTTTGCCTTAGCAAGGAGGTCAAACTTGTGGTCGTTGGGCCCGAAGGTCCGCTTGTAAATGGTATCCGCGATTTCTTTGAGAGCGATCCGTCTTTAAAAGACATACTTATGGTCGGTCCCGGAAAAGCTGGGCGCTCAATTAGAAGGGAGTAAGGACTTTTCTAAGCAGTTTATGCTGCGGCACCGTATTCCTACGGCGAAGGCAAGAACCTTTGAAGCCTCCAACTTAACGCAGGCTTTTGACTACATATCGACCTGCAAGCCCCCCATCGTTTTGAAGGCTGATGGTCTGGCTGCTGGGAAGGGTGTGATCATCAGCTTAAGTCAGGGGGAAGCCAAAGCGGTAATCAAAGAAATGCTCGTCAACAAAAAATTCGGCGAAGCAAGCGCAAAAGTGCTGATTGAGGAATTTTTGAATGGAATTGAGCTTTCGGTTTTCGTTCTTGACGGACGGACGCGATTATGTGATTCTTCCGGAAGCCAAAGATTACAAACGAATCGGGGAGGGAGACCTTGGCCTTAATACCGGTGGCATGGGAGCGGTTTCTCCGGTATCATTCGCAACCGCGGCATTCATGAGCAAAATTGAGGAGCGCGTTGTAAAGCCAACAATTTTCGGATTGAATGAAGAAGGAATCGAGTTATAAAGGATTCATTTTTGTCGGAATAATGAATGTTGGCGGTGAGCCATATGTAATTGAATACAATGCCCGCATGGGTGATCCGGAAACGCAGGCGGTTATGCCTCGAATCAAAAATGATTTTGTTGAACTATTGGTTGCGGCAGCCCAGGGAGATCTGAAAAATAAAAAAGTTGAAATTGATGAACATCACGCCGTAACGGTAGCCCTGGTATCTGGTGGCTATCCCGGTGAATATAAAACAGGCAAGTCCATTGTCGGATTGGAGAAGAAGGTAGAGGCACTCATTTTTCATGCGGGAACTAAAAAGCAAAATAACAATGTATTAACAGATGGTGGCCGTGTATTGGCGATTACGGGAAAAGGTAATTCGCTGGAAGAGGCGCGCGCTCAGGTCTATCAAACTGCTGCAGCAGGTTTACTGGGAAGGTTTGTATTACAGAAAAGACATTGGTCAGGATTTAATGAACTATAAAGGCTAGCGGATGGGGTGCTCGTGCGGAACAACAAAAAACGGGGTCGTCGCTGGTTGTGAGAACAACGGTGCTTGTCAGACCGGCGGCTGCAATAAAATGAATGTCTTCGATTGGTTATCCAATATGGACATGCCGACCTCAGACAAATTCAAAATTGCTGAGGTCAGGTTTAAGAATGGACGGAAAGATTTTTTCCGTAATTCTGAAAATCTTAACCTTACCACAGGTGATGCTATTGTCGTTGAAGTGCCCAACGGTCACCATATCGGACATGTTTCGATGCAGGGGGAACTCGTTCGGTTGCAAATGCAAAAGAAAAAAGTCAATAACGATGACGAAATAAAAAAGATCTATCGTCTGGCTCACCAAAAAGATTTGGAGAAGTTCGAGGAGGTAAAGAAACGCGAGCTTCCAACATTGTATCGTACGCGAGAAATTATTCGTGACCTGAAACTGGAAATGAAACTTTCAGACATCGAATATCAGGCGGACAATATGAAAGCTACTTTTTTTTATTCCGCAGATGACCGTGTCGATTTTCGGGAACTCATTAAATTATTAGCAGGAGAGTTTAAGATCCGCGTGGAAATGCGCCAGATCAGCTTGCGACAAGAGGCTGGCCGTTTAGGCGGTATCGGTGTATGTGGCAGAGAGCTTTGTTGCGCGACCTGGCTGAGCGACTTTAAAAACGTAACTACCAGTGCTGCACGTTATCAAAATTTATCACTCAATCCGAGCAAGCTTTCCGGGCAATGCGGACGACTAAAATGTTGCCTGAATTACGAATTGGAAACGTATATGGAAGCATTGGAGGATATTCCAAAAATAGAAGGTCCATTGCTTACTGAAAAGGGTGACGCCACGCTTCAAAAAACGGATATATTCCGAAAGATCATGTGGTTTGGGTTCAATGAAGAGAACACCTGGTATCCACTCAATATCCAACGTGTGAATCAAATCCTGAAAATGAACCAGGAGGGAAAAAAGCCTGCAAGCTTGGATCAAGATGTCGAAGCAGAGAAAATTCCAGTCGAAACACTCAATAGCGATCTCGCACGAATGGATCAAAAATTCAAAGGGAAATCAAAAAAACGGAAAAAGAAAAAAAGTGGACCAGGTGCGCCGCCAGGTGGACCCGCTGAAGGTCGCGATCAGGCACGTCACAATAGGAATAATCGTAAACCCAAACCGGGCAATCAGCGATGAGGATTCTGTTTTCGTCAGTGATATTTTGCATCGCCTTATCCGCTTGCGACCAATCCCGTGTGTACGAACAAAATGCTGACTTCCCTGAACGGTATTGGATGGTGAGTGAAAAACCTGAATTTGAATTTACCATCGACAAACCGGCTGACCGTTATACTTTATACGGAAATATTAGAAACTCAGTCTCCTATCCCTACTCCAGGATATTTTTTACCTATTATCTGCAAGACTCTACAGGGGCAGAAATCCAAAAAAAATTAGTTACGCAATACCTTTTTGATGCTAAGAGCGGAAAACCGTTTGGCAACAGTGGCCTTGGTGATATTTATGATCATCGTTTTGAGCTGTTGAAGGATTACCAGTTTAAGGACCGTGGCAGGTACAAAATCAAGTTCGAGCAATTAATGCGGGTCGATACACTACAAGGAATTCTGGCGATCGGATTACGCGTTGAGAACAACAATGTGCCGGATTAGTCCCTGCAAAACACATTTCTGTTATTCAAATTTTCCCGGGACCTTACGCAAGAACTTAATGTTTCTATACATTCCGTTTTCATACATTCCTGGCTGACCGGCGGGTACGTATATCGACACCGGCTTGGCGGCGGGTATTACATAGCGAAATGCATCACAACCTTCAAAACGTTTTTTGTAAATTTCGTTGTATTTCTTCTCGTCTTCGGGCTTGATTTTCTTTCCGTTGATTTCAAGCTTTCCGTTCTGCCAATGAATAGTTTCAAGTTTCTCATCCTTTCCGAGATACCCGTCTTTGATGAGTTGCTCTTTCATTTTTTCTTCAAAAAGCCTTTTGCTTTCTTCAAGAGCCTTCATGTTTTCTTCCAATTCTCGCATGATTTCTTTCAAATTCTCTGTGTTGTGCTTCAAGCCTTTCTTGTTCGCGCTGCAGGTGTTCGTCCCGTAGTGACTTCAATTCTGCTTCTCGCTGCCGTTTATCTTCGAAAGTTCTGGCCCATTCTTCCTGCTCTTGAGCAAAATCCTCAATCTTTAACTCCCATTCTTTGTCAAATTTACTATTCACTTTGTTCTGTACATCTTCCAGCATGCGCTGAATGTCTTCTTGATGCTTTTCATAAAAGTCTTCAAACTTGGTTTTAAAATTTTCCTCAAATTCCTTGCTGAATTCTTCCCAGTCGTTTTCATTAAAGCGAAATCCGGGTGAGTCAAGCTCTAAATGGCCGGGAGGCAGCATCATCGACAATTGCATGCCAAATGATTCAAAGCATGGGTGGCATGCCCGGTAAGTCAAAATCATTTTCAGGAACTGGAAAGTGTCCTTGATTAAACTGGAAAGCATAATCAGTCTCGAATTCCTCTGCATCACTTAAGTCTGGGCTCAAGGTTCCGATTTATCATCCTGTGCCTGTTTATTTGCAGAAGTCTCATTTGACTTCGATTCAGCTTTTTTCTTGACCTTAATCTTTTTATCTTTTTTGATTGTATCGGAAGCCACGAAAAGTTTGTCTGGATTGACAGATGGCAATTCTGTTTTACTAGTATGTGCTGAAATCCACGAGGCACAAATTAATCCGATCACCAACAGCAACGGCAGGAATGATCCTTTCCCTGCCCGAATAATTTTTTACAGACTTTTCCATAAGACGTTTTACTCTGTTTAATAATTGATTCTTGTTTTCCGCAAGGGACAATGACAATCCCACCTTAGAGAGCCGTAATTCTTCCAGCGTGGCCAGTGCATGAGCATATGCCTTGGCGTTTCCGTGCAGTTGAACGACAGCGTCGTCACAGCAATGTTCCCGTTCTCGCTTCATCACTGCGGATACAAACCACACAAACGGATTGAAAAAATAAATTGCCTCGACCACCAGCTGAAGCAAATTGATCAAATAATCCTTTCTCCTGATGTGAGCGATCTCATGAATGAATATCGTTTCTAATTGTTCCGTTGATAGGCTGGTACACATGCCGATAGGTATCAGAATCATTGGTTTAAAATGTCCAATTAAGATGGGTACTTGAATGGCACTTGATTCGGCCAGTGAAATCAACCGGTTGATGTGGAGACGTTCCGCGAGTTGATGAATTCGGTCGCGTACATTCATTGTGAAGTAACGTTGCGTCCCGCCGGATTTTTTCCACATATACTAACCCTGCCAGTATACGCAGTGAGAAAAGAAGTGTTCCGAAAATCCATACCATCAGAAAGAAGGGAACGTTGGATTGAATAAAGGCGCTTGCTTGATCTAAATAGTTAGTGACCGGCGTGAATGTGGTCTGCTGTAGTTTGGTTGTACCGGCTTGCATGACAATGTTCGCCATCGAAGTTGATGCAGTCGACGTGACATTGAGATAGACCAAAGTTCCTATCGAAAATGAAACGATCACCATCAAACCCAGTGATGCAACGAAGTATCGCACCGACGATAATCTATTGGGTATAAGTCGAAGGGCGAGAATCACAGCAGCAGCGACAATGAAAGCCTGCCAGACTGAGTGAAGAAGCGTATACCCTAAGATTTGCAGCCATGACGCGTCGAAAAATTCCAGCACTGCTTTCATTATTCACCTCCTTCTAGTTTTTCCAGATATTTTTTTATTTCGAGCAATTCTTCTTTCGACGATTTTTTATTTCCAAGTGCGCTCATGACAAGCTGCGCAGCTGATCCCTGAAATACCGTTTTGATCATCTTATCAAGAATTTGTTGCTGGGTATTTTCAAGGGTCGGCACAGCTTCATATAGATGCAGCTTGCCGCTTTTTTGGCGTGTCAACAGTCCTTTTTCATGCATGATTTGCATGAGTTTAAGAATCGTGGTGTAACCGTTAAGGTCATCGCCCCCTAAGGCTTCGTGCACATCCTTCACCGAGGCTGCCCCCTTTTTCCAGATGATTTGGAGGATTTCCAGTTCCTTTTCGGTGGCTTTTGGCAGGTCTTGTTTCATACTACGAATGATTTCGTATACAATTTTAAAAGTTGTAACGGCAAGTTCCAAGAAATTGTTACGAATATTTTCGTATATTTTTTTTGAATTTAAACGCTGAGGAATCCAAGAGGTTTTTGACGAGATACTCAGAGTTGTATTACCGTAAGCTCACTCCCCTCACCTCCTATGAAAAACGTCATCCAGAGCGGAGATCGAGTGAAGGCTTGCGCGGAGCGAAGGATCCCGTGGAAGTACCTCAGAACATTCTACCGCTGTGTGCGTCTTCCCGTAGTCACTCCGTGGCTGCGGGATCCTTCGCCCCATCGCTAAAGCCAGCCCTTCGCTCTGGATGACGTGCCTAGCGAAGGGGCGCGAATGATGTTTCTGAAATGACGTTTTTGCAGCCTCATCTCCTTCGAAGCAGCCCAAGACTCCAAAATTTAAATTCCGGCCTCAATCTGGAATCGCACCTGCCAGTTGTCATGATCCGGTACTTCACCTTGAAGCCAGGTGTTTTCCTCGTAGGTTAAATCAGTTTGCAATTTTAAACGATGGCCCCTGATATACTTAGATGCCCCGATCGTGTATTGTCGTGTTCTTTCTTCCAGGAGCTGAATGTCGGGATCCGGTTTTACATAGGAATACCGCAGTGCTAATTCATAATTTTTTTTGAACAAATAGCTCCCTTGAAAATTTTGCCCGTGACCCACGTACACATAACGTTTATCCCCTTGATCATTAACCGTGATCGGATCAGTTGCGTCTCGATGAAGGAATTCGGTTGCAAAGGCCCAGCCATTATATTTAAATAGAAAGTCTACCATATTGGTAAGAATATCCTTTGAACCATAAAGAAATCTTCCCAACTGCCCGCCGGTTCTAATTGCATTCTGATTGCTCGAGTACGTTAATCCAATGGAGATTTTAGGCGTGGACTCACGGGCAAGATCGCCCTCGAAATAATCACCGCCATTCGTAAACCTGCCCATTGGCAACAGTTCAATTCGTCCTGTGTAGGCAAGACCGCGATCGGAGGAGACGATATTGCGTCCTTCACCGGAGCTGATCGCTCCTCTCAAAACATAATGCAGACCCTGAAGATTATTGTTGTAGTATAGTTGTACGCCGAAGTCACGGTCTATGTTAAAAGTGGAATTGACGATCGAACGGTCAGCAAACTGCAGATCACCCGACGAGTTAACCCTTTGTCTATTGCCGGGCAGCTTCGTTTGTCCGACACCAACTGAAAAATGGTCCGTGACGGCGTAAATTATCATGGCATCACGAATGATATTTGGAAAACCTGTGTCGTCAAAATCCATATCTGCACGGGTGAACGCCAGTTGGATAAGGTAGGTTAATCGTGGTGTATAGATAAAGCCATCGAATCGAAGGCGAAGCCTGCGCACACGAGCCTCAACTGTAGCAATGTCCAAATTGGTTCCACTTTCCGTCATAAAGGCCAACCTGTTTTGCATTCTAAATCGAATGTTTAACATAAACAGGCTGTCCGGCGAGGTAATTCCCAGTCCTTTTCCATAAGAGAAATAGGGAGATGGAAAAGTTTCATTTTGTGCGATCCCTGTAATGGTTACGCAAAAAAATAGGAGGAAAAGGAATGGTCGTTGATGGCGGTTCATTTGGTTTTTCATATCACGATGCGAAGATTGAAAAACTTTTGACAAAAAAAAGCCCCGGGAACCACCCCGGGGCTTAAACCAAACCCCCTCGAACCAACACATCCATTTCCCAATGGCTTGGGAGGGAATCACAATCCTTAAACCAATTACTTAACAACTTCTGCGGCCTCAAGGTTCTCAAAAGAGAAATCTGTTTCATTTATTAAATCAATAAATATCACAGAATCCTTCTGAACCTTTCCTGATAATATCTGTTTCGACAGCTCATTTAGAATCTCTCGCTGAATAACTCGCTTCAATGGTCGTGCCCCGAACTGCGGGTCAAATCCAAGTTTAGCAAGCCGTCGCTCGCGCTGCCTCCGACACTTCAATGCGAACTCCAGCTTCCATTAGACGCTTCTCGATCAGATTAACCTGTATATCAACGATCTTCCGGATATCCGATTGCGTCAATGGCCGGAACATGATGATTTCGTCGATACGATTGATAAATTCAGGACGCACCGATTTTTTCAACAACGCAAGCACTTCTTCCTTGGTATCTTCAATAACATCGAAATAATTTTCGTCATTGATCTTTTCGAAGTTTTCCTGGATCAGATGAGATCCAATATTGGTGGTCATGATAATGATCGTATTCTTGAAATTTGCGACACGACCTTTATTATCCGTCAATCTTCCTTCATCCAGCACCTGCAACAAAATATTGAAAACATCAGGATGAGCTTTTTCAATTTCATCCAGCAGAATAACCGAATAGGGTTTTCGTCGAACCGCTTCCGTAAGTTGGCCACCTTCATCGTACCCGACATAGCCTGGAGGCGCTCCAATTAGTCGACTTACACTGTGACGCTCCTGGTATTCGCTCATGTCGATACGCACCATCGCGTTGTCATCATTAAAAAGGTAATCAGCCAGTGCTTTTGACAATTCCGTTTTACCGACGCCGGTGGTACCCATAAAAATGAACGTTCCGATCGGCCGTTTTGGATCCTGGAGTCCAGCGCGACTTCTGCGCACCGCATCGCTCAGCGCTCGAATGGCTTCCTCCTGTCCCGCGACGCGTCGTCCAAGTTCCTCTTCCAGATGCAAAAGTTTTTCCCGTTCGCTTTGTAGCATTTTGGAAACCGGGATGCCGGTCCATTTGGCTACGACTTCTGCAATATCTTCGCTGTCGACTTCTTCTTTCAAGAGGGATTTTTCGCCCTGCATCTCTTTCATTTTGCGTTGGAACTCGTCCAGCCGTTTTTCTGCCTCTGTTATTTTACCGTATCGGATTTCCGCCACTTTTCCGTAGTCTCCGGCTTTTTCAGCCTGCTCTGCTTCAAACTTAAGCCTATCGATATTTTCTTTTTCTTTTTGAATTCCATGGACAACTTCTTTTTCGCTTTCCCATTTCGCTTTCAATGAATTTCGTATTTCAACGAGTTCAGCAATTTCCTTCGACAGAATACTTTCCTTTTCTTTATCCTTTTCCCTGCGTATTGCTTCCCGCTCGATTTCCAGTTGCATGATTTTGCGATTAAGCTCATCGAGCTCTTCTGGGAGCGAATCCATTTCAAGTCGCAACTTGGCTGCTGCTTCGTCCATTAAGTCAATTGCCTTATCGGGCAAGAAACGATCGCTGATATATCGGCTCGAGAGTTCCACCGAAGCAATTACCGCATCATCCTTTATGCGAACACCATGGTGCAATTCATATTTGTCTTTAATCCCGCGAAGGATAGAAATCGAATCTTCTACATTAGGCTCATCCACCATTACAGACTGAAAACGGCGCTCAAGTGCTTTGTCCTTTTCAATATATTTTTGATACTCCTTTAGAGTAGTAGCACCGATAGCATGCAGCTCTCCTCGGGCCAGCGCAGGTTTTAACAAGTTTGCCGCATCCATGGCACCTTCTCCTCCTCCACCAGCACCAATCAAGGTGTGGATTTCATCAATAAAAAGGATGATCTGTCCATTCGAATCCGTTACTTCTTTAATAACAGCTTTCAGACGCTCTTCAAACTCTCCCTTATATTTCGCACCTGCCACCAGCAAGCCCATATCGAGCGACACCAAGATTTTTTCTTTCAGATTTTCCGGTACGTCGCCGTCAACGATACGCTGTGCCATCCCTTCAACGATGGCGGTTTTTCCCACTCCTGGTTCGCCCAAAAGTATCGGATTGTTTTTTGTGCGTCGCGAAAGAATTTGTAGGACACGTCTTATCTCTTCATCGCGACCGATGACAGGATCAATTTTTCCCTGGTTCGCCAACTCATTAAGATTTTTAGAGTATCGTTCGAGCGATTTGTATTTCGCTTCCGCATTTTGATCTGTCACCTTTGTGCCACCCCGTAGTTCTTTAATTGCTTTTATCAACGGCAGACGTTCAACGCCCGCATCTTTCATTATAGCACTTACTTTGTCCTTACTGGCAAGCAAGGCAAGCAACAGATGCTCAATGGCGATGTATTCATCTTTAAATTCCCGAAGTTCCTTTTCAGCGTGTTGCAGTACACGTTGCTGGCAGAAGACAAATAAGGTTGCTGTCCTGATATACGTGGATAACCATGTAAAAGTTCCTCAAGCTTGTTGTTTAGGATTGTCGCATTTACATTCAGCTTTTTAAAAAGATAATTGGAAACATTTTCATCTGTTTCGAGAATAGCTTTGAGCAAATGGCCGGGCTCAATTGCCTGATTCTGTAAACCCATTGCTATCTCCGCCGACTTCTGCAAAGCTTCCTGAGATTTTATAGTAAATTTTTCAAAGTTCATAGGTCAGTGAGTTTTTTAGGGTGACCTCAAAAGATAATCCAGTAAAAATGATGTTATCATTTCAGAAATTTTGACATTTAAAGTTACAACGGAGTGATATGTTGTGCGCCACAATGGCCCTTTATGTGCCGAATTAACAGATTCATGAGAGCTAAACATCGGTCTATTTATTTGGTTTAAAGTTAGAAAATGTCAAAACGTCACAGCGGTCTCATCGCACTTTCCACCTTCCTGTATCGTGGAAGTTGCCTGGGAAGTTTGTAACCAGGTAGGCGGTATTTATACCGTTATTCGGTCAAAAGCCCCATGTATGGTTGAGAATGCGAGTGGACCTTATTGTATGGTTGGGCCTTATCTAAGCCGAAACATTCAGGCGGAGCTAGAACCGCTGGACGACTCACAGGATGTTTTTGGTCAGGCAGCTGCTGTCCTTCGGAAAAAAGGATACGATGTACACTATGCCGAATGGTTGATAACCGGTAAACCACGGGTGGTCTTATTGAATCCTAATGTGGTTCAGGATAAATCACTAAATGTTGTTAAATATCTTCTTTGGAAAAATCACGGTATCGATATCCAGAACAATAGTCCTCTTCTCAATCAGGTCGTTTCATTTGGCTATTTAACAAAGCTGTTCTTTGATGAGCTGATAAAACTGGTTGATAAAGAACAAAACGTGATTGCGCATTTCCACGAATGGATGGCGGCGCTTCCGATTCTGGATATGAAACGGGAGGACATGCCGGTCAAAACCGTGTTTACAACGCATGCGACACAGCTTGGCCGACACCTTGCTATTAATTCACCGTTGTTTTATGCTCACCTTCCGTTTTTTAAATGGGAAGATGAAGCAAGGAAATTTGGTATTGAAACCGAGGCCCGAATTGAATTTTTGTGCGCCAATAAAGCCGATGTCTTAAGTACCGTAAGTGAAGTCACCGCAAGAGAGTGTAAACATTTGTTGAAACGAAAACCGGAGGCAATTGTCCCCAATGGACTGAACATTGAACGCTTTGAAATATTACATGAATTTCAAAATCAACATGTGTTGTTCAAGGAAGAAATTCACCGTTTTGTAATGGCTCATTTTTTTCAATCCTATTCCTTTGACCTCGATAAGACACTGTACTTTTTTACTTCGGGCCGATATGAATTCAAAAACAAAGGTTTCGACCTGACAATCGAAGCGCTATCAAGGTTAAATCAACGACTTAAAAAAGAGAATTCAGATATCACCGTCGTGATGTTTTTTGTAACGAAACGGGATTTTTACAACATAAGACCGGAAGTGCTGCAGTCAAAGGCGATGATGCAGGAAATATCTGAAACCTGCAATGCGATACAGCAGCAAGTAGGCAGCAGGTTGTTCTACGAAAGCACCGTTCGGAATGAAACTCACCTGCCAGATCTGAATGATTTTGTTGACGAGTATTGGAAACTGCGATATCGCAGAACGATTCAGTCATGGAAGACGAAGAAAAATCCGTTGGTCATTACGCATCGCCTGGTGAATGAAGAAAATGATGAGATCTTAAACATGATTCAGGCAAAAAAACTGTTAAACAGCCCGGAAGATAATATTAAGATCGTTTATCATCCTGATTTTATCAGCACCAGCAATCCGCTGTTTGGCATGGATTACGTTCAATTTGTTCGCGGATGCCATCTCGGAATATTTCCAAGCTATTATGAACCATGGGGATATACGCCGCTGGAATGTATGGCGAGTGCAGTACCCAGCATCACCAGCGACCTTGCGGGATTTGGTGATTATATTTTGCATCATATTCCACAACATGAAGAATATGGCCTGCACGTAATTGAGCGGGGGAAACGGACATTTGATTGGTCTGCTACCCAGCTCACCGAAGTAATGTATAATTTTCTGAAGCAATCCAGGCGCGAACGGATACTGCAGCGCACCAATGTTGAAAACAACTCTTTCCGTTTTGATTGGTCCAACCTGATCAAACATTATGAGCAGGCTTATCAATTAGCGCTTAAAAGCAACGTAAAAAATATTATAAATTTAGTGATTCTAATATAACTACAAACACCTATGTACACATCTCGTCGAAATTTTATTAAACAAGGAGCACTCCTGGTTGCAGCGACTAGTCTTTCAACCCGTTCGCTTTTTGCCGCTAAGGGCGCACAAGAATTGGTTGGGCTACAATTGTATTCCGTTCGCGATGACATGAAAAATGATCCTTTGGGAACATTAAAGCAACTTTCCGCAATGGGATATAAACATGTAGAACACGCCAATTACAACAATCGGAAATTTTATGGACATGACGCCAAGGAATTCAAAAAGATTTTGAGACGACCTCGGAATGGAAATGCCCAGTGGACACACCGTGACTTGGTGGCAAGCATTGGGATGCTTCCAAAAAAGATTTTACAGATCTGTGGAAATATACGGTCGAAGATGCTGCCATTGTCGGTCAGCAATTTGTTATCAGTCCTTCGCTGGAGAAGGAATTTTGGAAAACTGGAGACGATCTGAAACGGTTTATGGATGTGTTCAATAAGTCAGGTGAGCTGTGTAAAAAGTCTGGAATGAAGTTCGGCTATCACAATCATGCCTTTGAATTCAGCGAAAAACTGGACGGAAAAGTTGTTTATGACATTATGCTTCAGAACACAGATCCCGACGCTGGTGATACAGCAATTGGATATCGGTAACCTGTATAACGGTGGGGCTAAAGCGATTGACATAGTCAAACAGTATCCTGGAAGATTTCAATCGATGCACGTAAAGGATGAAATAACTGCGACTGAAGGAAATGAAAAATATGAAAGCACTGTTCTGGGTAAAGGCATTGTAAATCCGTCAAGGAAGTAATAGACCTGGGCCGAAAGTCAGGCGGAACAATACATTTTATTATAGAACAGGAATCGTATCAAGGGAAAACGCCTATCGCTTGCATGAAAGAGAATCTGGAAATCATGAAGAAATGGGGATACAAATAATCTTCAATCAAAATATTTGTTCGGTTGTGCCTGCACAATAGTCAGGCACAACTGATTTAACCTTTTACAAGACTTATACTTATCTAATCTCATAATAATGAAAATAATTTTTACACTTTGCCTGGCAGTTTCATTTGTGATGGTAGGAGCATTGGTGGCAAAAGCACAGTCCAAAACTGAATCAAAAGTTCTCAGACACGTGGTGCTTTTTAAATTTAAAGATACGGCTACGCCTGAAGATGTAAAAAAAGTCGAAGCGGCTTTTGCTGCATTACCCGGAAAGCTTTCCCTGATCAAAGGATATGAATGGGGCACAAACAATAGTCCTGAAAATCTGAATCAGGGATTAACCCATTGTTTCTTATTAACCTTTTCCAACGAAAAAGATCGGGAAGCATATCTCGTTCCATCCGGACCATAAGGCATTTGGAAAAATTTTAGGGCCTCATTTGGATAAAGTTACAGTCGTTGACTACTGGACGGAAAAATAAGACTCAGTTTGATCATGCGACCAAAATCGTTTTAAGGATCTCACTTACTTCCTTGGCCTGCGTCACGACCATTAAATGACCTCCGCCGTTTACGAGATAATCGGCATTTCGGACATTTAATATTCTGTCTTTAGTTCCATGGATCTGAATTACCTGATTTGGCGAAGTATTATTATCCCATCGTGTTATAGTCTCGATTGCCCAGGTGAGAAATATTTCATCCGTATCTTTCATGATGGACGCAAGCAGGGCTTTGTGCTCTTTTGAACTGACGCCAAAGAGCCAAAAAAATATTTCATTTGGTTTTTTGAGTGAAGCTGGGCGCACCAATTTTTCCAATCTAAGTTTAGATATAATTTTAAAGTATGATGGAATAGCATTCGGCGATTTCGCAGACGAGATCAGAATGATTTTCTCAACGGGAATAAGCTTTCGCGATTTCCAAGGCGATCATTCCGCCGAAAGAAACCCCAATGAGTACAGGTTTGTGCGAAGTTATCTGCGGCAGCAATCTGGCAGCATATGCGGCCATGGATTCCCTTGGTAGTGGCGTTATCCAATTGACATGATGAATGCTGTAAGCGCTTAAATCCAGGAAATCGAAAACTCTTTTATCGGCGCCTAAGCCGCTAATCAAAAACAGTTCCTTCATGGAACGAAATAACGGAATAAAAGCAGGTGTACGAATTATTTGGCACCCTTTTCCGGCTTCCAGGAACCTTGCAGCTTTCGCACAAAAATAATTTGACCAGTATGATACGCATTATGCGTGCTGATATTACCGATCGTTTCGGCCCAGGATTTAAGCGAAGCTTCATCGGCATTTTGAACGATCTTTTCCAGTTCCAGTAAAACGTCGTCCAATTTTTTCATGGTTTGTGTCCATTGCTCTTTTGTGAACGCATTAAAAGTTTCGTCATTGTTGCCATTGAAGGGTTCTAATTTTTCACCTTTGAATACTTTTATTTGCCGTTCATTCCAGAAGAGCAGATGATTTGCCAATTGACCAATAGAATGGTTCTCGCTTCCGTCTTTCCACACGGCTTGCTCCGCAGTTACTCCTTTCAACGCCACGTTTACGGGTACGAACCAATCTTCTTTATCGTGTGTGGTTTTTACCTGGTTAAGTAATACTGATTTTAATGATTGCGCTGAAACGTGAAACGCTGAAACAAATAAGAGGATGAGGACAGAAATTCTTTTCATAATCTTGAGGTTAAAATTGCAAATGACTTGTTTGTAAAATTATAACATGATACAGTGAATTCGTTATATTCATATTAAATCAAAAGAAAACAGCAAGATTTGACAATCAAGAAATTAGACGCGAAGAAACGTATAAAAAGAAGAAATAAATTAAAAAGAGAATTATGAAAGGTTTACTAATGGGCATTGTTGCCGCCTTGAGTTTTATTTCCCTGCAAGGTCAACAAGTATCAGGTTCGAAGTTAGAAGCCTATTACTGCCCTCCCTGTAATAATCGTTGCGATCAGCTCTCATTTGAGAAACCTGGCAGTTGTCAGCACTGCGGAATGTTGCTGGTGAAACAAACTGCTGAACAACGAAAAGAAAGTATGACTGGAAAGAAGATGAGTATCGGTTTTTACCTGCAAGATGGTGTTGAGGTTCTGGATTTTGCTGGACCTATGGAAGTATTTTCTTATTCAGGATTTGAAGTTTTCACCGTTTCGAAAACAAAAAAACCGATTCTTTCACAGGGTATCTTAAAAGTAATACCGGAATATGATATCCATGATGCCCCGAAAGCTGACATACTTGCGTTCTTTGGCGGGAATGCAAATAGTGCCAGGGACGATGAGCAGGTCATCGCGTGGGTGAAGAGTCAAAAGCCAGACTACTATTTTTCTGTATGCACAGGTGCCTTTATCTTAGGAAGGGCCGGGGTGCTCGATAATTTAACAGCCACCACTTTTCATGCTAGTATTGACGCATTGAAAAAGGATGTTCCAAAAGCAAAAGTTCTATCAGACGTTCGCTACGTTGACAATGGTAACGTAATTACAACAGCCGGTATTTCCGCTGGAATTGATGGTGCCCTCCATTTGGTTTCAAAACTAAAAGGTGAGGAAGTTGCAAAGAGCACAGCTTTTTATATGGAATACGATAAATGGACTCCCAACGAAGGGCTGGTGGTAAAGAAGTAAGCTCACCTTGCCCTATTTTGGAAGAGCATCGTTGATCTCGATCCAATGCCCATCTGGGTCAACAAAATAAACCTGTTTAACGCCATCCACCCGTACCGTTGGTGCCTTCGCGGTGCCTGGCCAATTCGTGTATTCAATTTTATGCTTGTCGAGATTTGCGATGAACTCGTCAATTGATTTTACGCTAAAACACAGGTGATCATTTTTATCTCGTGTAATATTAGCGGGTGCTCCCTGAATAAGGTGAAGGCTTCCTGCTGCTCCAATCGTGAACCAAGTATGCTTCCCGTCATGGAAAGGTTCAGGTATTTGTTTTAACCCTAATATATTTTCATAAAAAGTGGTGCTCTTTTTTAAATCGAAGACATAGATCGCGATGTGGTTTAAGGATAACGCTGGTGCATCCGCACTCGCAGGTGACTGAGCGTTTGCAGGTTGAAATGAAATCATCGTTATAACAACGATTAGGAATTGAAATGCAGCTTTCATGTTTTAAAGTTTCTTTGAAGAAGAAAAGATAGATATAAGTTGGCCAATCGAACCTTGAATTATTATCAGCGGTGATGGTGAAAGTCGCTCACCTTTCCATTCAGAACAAAACCTTGAAGTTCCCATCAGAAAGTGCCAGAAAGGGAAAAAGATATCCCAAAATCGTCACCGTTTTTGCCGTGTAGAGAGGATTCCACAGTCTTAACCCCCAAAACCCGCATCTCGTCGAAAAATCGAAGGTTTTAAGACCTGGCATAGATTTTACCTACTAAACATGATGATGAACATCATTTTGAGTCAGGTGATTCGTCATTGAACTAGGCCTCAAACACCTATTAGATTTGACTCAACAAAAATTAAAGACAAACCAAATGACCACATCTCTCAGACAAAGGCTTTTAATCGCAGTTGGAATATTTGCCGGTTTATTAGCGAGCTTTAACTTATTTGCACAAAATACATCAGCCCAACCTGTTGCTGGAAGCCAATATGTGATCAACTCTCAGGAGGAATATGCGATTACGGTAGAATCTATAAATGAACTTGCGGTTAAATTGTATTATGCACACCAGAAATACCCAAAATTGACCTATGCCCATATCTATAATAATGATGGGTCGCTCATGGGTTTTACCGTTGCGGGTGTGCCTCAGTCTGAAGAGGCTGATAAAATCTCAACATTTCTTGTCCAGTTAGAGGTATTGGGGAATGCTGTCAACACAATGGACGCTGCCTATTTGCCCGAATCCAAAAATGAGAAACTTAGCAGCCGAGTGAGTAAGAAGCAGGCAACCGAAAGCGTTGTTCGCGAAGAAGACGAAGTCGTAATCCATGCATCGCGTACGAATGCTTACGACTTAATCGCATCCAGCAAGTAAGCCATTACATCACCTAGTCAAGCGCGTGCGTAGTTACCCAATATCGGTAGGCTACCAGCGCTTTGTCAATTTTAGACAATTTGGTCAGATCTCGTTTACTCAACCTAGGAAGAATCACTCTGTTGATCTTCGCAAGTATTTTAAAGAGCCTCTTTTGAAGCATAAAAAATCAAAACTTAGTCGGTGAGTTTAGTGATAGGCGTTAGCAGTACTTTTTTGAATTCCACTTCTGAACCTTCCGCCTGCAAGGCTATCTGACCTTTTTGAGCAGTGCAATCAAAACCTTGATTAACGAGTACTCCGTTTACCCAGACCTTCACAGAGGTATTCAGGCATTCTATTTTAATGTCATTCCATTGCCCTAACGGTTTCTCCGACCCATCTGTTAGGTTGATAATCCGCCTCAGTTTATCTTCAGTTGTTCCCCAGTTATCTTTTGGCCCTCTTCTTTTCTCCATATCCTGTACCCTGATATCTTCCACGATACACCAGAAATCGCCTGCATTTTCATGCATCAGCTGAACTTCAATGGATTTTGGAAACATCCCATAGAGTGCCCGTGGCGTGGACGCGTGCACCAGTACGCCACAGTTACCAGGCGTTCCAGCAAAACGATATTGAACCTCCAGCCTGTAATTCTGATATATGGCATCTGTAATCAGATGCCCCCCGGGTGTCCCTAAGCTGACGAGCATCCCGTTGCGAACGATGAAAGGATTTTTCAATGACTTGTCTTTATCCATGTCCGGCACGTCAACATGCCATCCTGTCAAGTCTTTACCATTAAAAAGACTTTTTGATTGGCCGACTACCTCTAACGATGATAGTATGGAGACCGTAAATATTAATAGAAGAAGTGTTCTCATAGTTGGTTGAATTGGTTCTTGAAGGTAGTAAACTAACAAATATCAAGAAATAACTTCATTCTCAACCTTTAGAGGCATCGAACTATGCGTGTATAGCGGCAGTCAATTACAATATGCCTGGATGTTTCGAAGACGGAAAGGCTATTCGAGAAAAACAAAAAGACCACTGTGTGTCAGTGGTCCCTTGAAAAAATTGGCTTCAAATAAGGTTTAAAAAATTATTTCTTTGTGTACTTGGTGTGTGCTTCTTGGCAAATAATGTTGTCCGTGATGCCGTACATGCCTACCAACAAAGTCGTTATGAGAATGAGGGAAAATGTGACAGGATAGGACTCAACTACATTTTTAAATAACGTGTATACAATAGCAAAGATCATGGACATACCCAGGATAAGAGCAAAATAGAGAACTAGAGCAGGTTTCATACGTATAGTGTTTCAACACTTCTCAACAATATTGTGCCATAGGTGTAAACATCGCGTAGGTATTGAAATAAAGGAATTTGAAAAAGAGATTTCCCAAAAATGGATCTATAATTCTCGAATCAATAAGCAAAACCGATATTGCGTCTCCAGCTGGACGAAAAAAAAGAGCGGAATTTCTTCCGCTCTTTCGCTTCGACTAAATCTTCGTCTCGGAAAGATTTAGTTAGATTTTTGTTTCAGTTCCAGCGCAAAGCCCTCAGCGGTTTTGGCGTTCATTATGTCCATGAAACTTAATGCTCCGTTTGAAACAGGCCCTCCATCGGTTTGGAATTGAGGCACAACGGTACCGGTACACTTGCTAATTACATCAGCCCAGACACGTTGGACTTCAATAAATGATCGTTCTTTTAAAATTCGTAATTGGTAAAATGGTTTGGGTTGCTTGTCATTTTTTGCTTTGTTTTTTCTTATTGAAGTAGTTGTCCAATTGAATAATCAATGCATTGGCCATAAGGGCGAAAATGCAAAGGGATGCAATGAGAAAGGCTATTCGAAACATAATGGTGATAATTTCATGAGTTGAAAAGGGCTTTTTTGCGCTTCGCTATCGCTGCTTAACCTTTTATGCGTTTTCTGGTGGAAGAGTATCCATGCGTCAAGTGGTATATCCGGAATGGACATGTAATGAAACCACCTGTTTTGCTATTTTTTATTCTGTAAAATAAAAGAGGGGAATCGAAGGGCCTATTTACATTCAAACGGGCCCAAAAAATAAATAAATGAAAAACGAAAACCTGAATTGTGGCTAAAACGCCTTTTTAAGGACAAACCGGTGGTAGACTTTCGTACCGCATTTTAGTTTTGTATAGAACTTCGAGCCAACAACGCCGGCAAACTCGCCAAAAAGCTTTTGCCATTTCGCAGGGAATAATTTTTCTATACGTGCCTTCTTCACGTCGTCTTCGGCCTCGATGGCTTGAATAACGTTACTACATATATTTTCTTCTTCGATCCATTGCAGACCGGATCCCTTAAGTTGATCGCGAAGAATGTTCATTTTTTCCGCGTCACGGAAATCGACTAATGCAAGTACACCTTCCGGTTTTAATACCCGTTTTACTTCGCTTATAAATTTTTCCACATCTCCATAGGCGTGACAGGACTCCACGTTAATCACCACATCGATACTGTTGTCGGGCAGTGGAATTTCTTCAGCGCTACCCTGGATAAATTTCAAATTTGGCACTTTATGGAGATTGTTCGCAAGGTCAACAGCATTCTGAGCAAGGTCCATTCCAATATAAGATGCCGGCTTTAGCGCACTCGCAATGTGCTTGGCGCCACCACCACGACCACTACCAACTTCGAGGACCGCCTTACCTTCTACCTGCGTCTTTAGCGCTAGATAATGATACATTTGCAAAGGATACCTTTGAATTTTGGGGTCATCTGGCAATACAATCGGCTTTTCGTTCGTATTCGGCACGTAGCCATAATTCATGAATTGCCATTCAGCCGCAGGAACGCGCTTTGCTAAGAGTTCGTAAGTTACTTTTGCATTTAGACGTTTGAACCACGCGAAGCGCTTAAGAGAATAAATAATCAGACGGATCATTAATGAGGGATGTTTGAGGCCGCAAGGTACGCAATCCTGAAGCGCAACGTTCTATGTAGAAGCACGAAAATTAGATAAGTAAGTTTTATTGAATAATTATTGTGTTTGACGTTCATTTCGTCATGAATCTACGGTATAACAAGTGGTAGCCTCGTCAATGATCTTTACCAAAAATGAAATTCCATTTTATGAAAAACGCAATTGTCCCTTCGGTTTTGATCTTACCGCTTCTTTTCGCCAGCAGTGACCTTAAACCCGAAACGCATAGGGAGAGCATTACCCGTTATGGCCTTTCTCCGGCTTTTCCCGCATTGGAGTTCGACATGCCTGTCGAATTAACAAGTCCGTTCGATAATTCCAACCGCGTATTTGTTGTCGAGCAGAAAGGAAGGATCATGTCCTTTCCGAATCAAGCAGATGTGAAAAACGCGTCCGTGTTTCTTGATATCGTAAAGAAAGTTGATAGTGGAGGCGAGAAAGGCTTGTTAGGGTTGGCCTTTCATCCCGATTATAAGAACAACGGATTCTTTTACGTGAATTATACACGCAGTAGTCCGTTGGAAACTATTGTCTCGCGGTTTAAGATAAGCCGCTCCAATGCGGAATCTGCAGATCCATCGTCGGAAGAAATTTTACTTCGATATTCGCAGCCCTTTTCAAATCACAATGGTGGAAAGATTGCTTTTGGAAAAGATGGTTATCTCTACATTTCTGCCGGCGATGGTGGTAGCGGAGGGGATCCTCACAACAATGCACAAGACTTAAAATCTCTTTTGGGAAAAATTTTAAGAATTGATGTGAACAAACCTTCTGGTAGTAGAAAATATAGCATACCCCAGGACAATCCATTTCGCGGAAATAGCGAAGGTTATCGGGAAGAGATCTTTGCTTACGGATTACGCAATGTATGGCGGTTTAATTTTGATGATGAAACAGGGTTGCTATGGGCCGGCGACGTAGGTCAAAATGAAATTGAAGAAATTGATATCGTCGAAAAGGGTGGAAATTATGGATGGAGAATTATGGAGGCGGAAAAATGTTTCAAACCGCAAAATTGCAACAAAGAAAACTTGATATTGCCCATCTGGAGCTATCGTCAAGGCGGCAGCACGGGCCGGTCAGTCACCGGCGGTTATGTCTGTCATGATAAAAGTTTGACTGGGCTAGCGGGTAAATATTTGTATGGCGATTTTGTTTCTGGCAATATTTGGGCATTAAGTTATTCTGGGAAGAAGGCAGTAAAAAATGAACTTGTTGCTACGCTTTCTGATGGCTTATCTTCCTTTGGGGAAGACGAGAAGAAAAATTTGTATGTATTGGCGTATAGCAGTGGTAAAGTTTACCGGTTGCAGCTTGATGAGTAATAGTCGTTTTCTTTTAATTAGATTTGGTGCTTGTCAATCTTTTAAATTAACCCGAATTTAAATTCGTAATCTTCTTACCATTTCTTGATTTTAAAACAACCAGAAGTACCATGTGGAAATCACTGTCTCTTTTTATGCTGGCCTTCGCCCTGGGATGTGGCGCTCCGAAAGAAACCAAAACGGAAAATGAATGGATAAAAATCTTCAACGGCAAAGATCTTAACGACTGGATCGTAAAAGTTCATCATCATGCTGCTGGCGACAACTTCGGAAATACTTTCCGGGTGGAAGACGGAATAATCAAAGTGCGATACGATCAGTATGGCGACTTCAATGACCAGTTTTCACATCTCTATTACAAAAAGCCGTTCTCTCATTTCCATCTAAAGTTAGAGTACCATTTTACTGGCGAACTTCAAAAAGGTGCTCCAGATTATACGATGCTGAACAGCGGAGTAATGTTTCATTCACAGGACCCTCGCGGAATGCTGAAGGAACAAAATTGGCCTATTTCAGTGGAGATGCAATTCCTGGCCGGATTGGGCGATGGAAATCCCCGGCCCACCGGAAACATGTGTTCTCCCGGTACTGAGATTGTGTACCAGGGAAAGATGTATGAAAGTCATTGTTTAAACTCCACATCTAAAACCTATGATAAAGATGAATGGGTCCGTGCTGAACTTATTGTCTTGGGAGATTCTCTCATCACGCACATTATCAATGGCGACACGGTATTGCAATACAGCAAACCCTCCATGGGGGGTGGCGTAGTTCAAGGCTATGATAGCACCATTTGGCAGGTAGGTAAGCCGTTGACATCCGGTTATATCGCCCTGCAAAGTGAGGGCCAGCCCATAGACTTTAGAAATATCGAGTTAAAAGAGCTAGAAAATAGGTAGGCTTTAAAATACACGCCTGCGTCTTTGGCTACCGGCAACCTCGAACCTCGAACTTCAAACCTCAAACTTCGAACCTACTCACTTCGCAATGAATTTACCGGATTGGTCTTTGCAGCCTTCCAGGTTTCGTAGCTTACCGTCATCAACGTTATGAGCAACAGTCCGAGGAGACTGGCGCCAAAAATTGTCAGGCTGATGGGCGAGCGGTAAGCAAAACCGGCTAGCCATTTGTCGGCCATAAAATACGCAACCGGTACTGCGAGCACGCAGGCTACGAGAAAAATTTTCAGAAATAGCCACAGAAACATTCCAATGACCTGAAGGACTTGCGCACCCAACACTTTTCGAATTCCAACTTCTTTAGTCTTTTGTTCCGCAGTGTACGAGGCGAGCCCAAAAACTCCCATTGCTGTTATCAGAATAGCAAGGACAGCAAAGCTTTTAGCCATTGATGAAACTCTGGCCTCTGTTTCATACATCCGGGTAAATTCATCGCTGAGAAACCAATAATCGAATCCAACAGCCGGAAAGATTTCCTTCCATTTTTTTTCAATGGAGGCAATTTTCTCCTGGAATTTTCCCGGCGGTAGCTTTACGTAAGCGATACGGTCAATAAAATGAACGCGTGGATTTAGCATTAGAGGTTCAATGGCTTGATGCATCGACCTGAATGGAAAATCCTTGACTACTCCAATTACTTTATAGGTGCGATTGTTATTTCCATTGTTATTATTGGCTTCTTGAACTGCTGCACCGATAATTTTTTCAAGTGGCTGGTTGAGTGCTTTCACAGCGGCCTCATTTAAAATGACGCTCGACGAATCCCCGGCATTATTGACGTCCAGGTCGCGTCCGGCTATAAATTCCAGAGAATAAGTTTTGGCGAAATCGAATTCCACATTCAATTGATTCCATTGGAGATTTTTATCCGATAATTCCGGGAACCTCACATTCGCACCGATATATCCAAAGTAGTTGAGACGCGGTAAGTGATTCGCCATGGTCACGTGTTCGATATCTTTATCCTGTAAGACCGCTTGCTTAAATGCTTCAAATTTCTCCTGCGGCGCAATTCCACCATAGCGAATAGACAGCAGTTGGCTTCCTTGCTGATTTAGCTTAGTATTTTGCATGTGATCCATTTGCCGAATGACTATGAATGTTGAAATGATCAAAATCAGTGAGACGGTGTATTGAATCGTAACCAGGCTTTTGCGAAATAGCTCTGCGCCCTTTCCCTTTATGATCTGTCCTTTCAATACATCGGCTGGCCTGAACGCAGAAAGGTAAATGGCTGGATAACTTCCTGAAAGAAAAGCCATAAATAAAACGATCAGCAGGACGATTGCAATCATGTATGGATTCAAGAGGGATGCTATCGTAAACGTTTTGTGCGCAAGTTGATTGAAGGGCTGCAGGAGAATGACAACAAGGATTAGCGCAATCACAAGAGATCCCAACGTCATGAGCATCGATTCATAAAAAAACTGTTTCGCCAGTTCAGAACGTTTGCTTCCCAAGGATTTTCGGAGGCCAACTTCTTTAGCTCTTCTGGATGATCGGGCGGTAGCAAGATTCATGTAGTTGATGCAGGCAATGAGCAGTATCAGCACAGCAACTGCACTAAAAATTACCAGATATTTTCGATCACCTCTTGTGCTATCATTTTCCCAAAGATTTTTTTCGTCGAAGTGTAAGTCCGACATCTTGGTTAAGAAGGCAGACATCTTGAACCCCGCGGCTGCCGTGCCAGAATCCGACTGAACCAAATAATTGGCTTGTTCCTGTAAGTCGGCTTCAATCGCCTTCGTATCAGCCCCTGGTTTTAACACCAGATAGTTCTCAAAAAATTCGATTCGGTCACGAAATCGGGTTCCCTCCATATAGTTGGTGAAATTTGGAACTACACTCCGGAAGGCGTTGACGTTGACAAGATACTTGGGTTTGAAATGAGAATTAGAAGGCAAATCTTCATAGACTCCTGTCACCATTACGTCGATCTCCTTTCCATCAGTCGCGAATGGATGTTTAATGCTAATGACCTCGCCGAGGGGATCTTCGTCGCCAAATAATCTTTCAGCGCCCGTTTCACTCAGCACTATTGTATTGTAATCATCAAACATCTTTGCCTGATTGCCTTTGCTTAGGTGGAAATCTATGATCTCATCAAATCCTGGCTCGGCCCATTTAATCTCTTCGGTCAGAATAATTTTATCGGTGGGCTTGTGGTGCAAAGAGGTTGGGTAACCAATGTAGTCTACCCGCGTGGCATCAACGACTTCGCTACGCGTTTCTTTCAAATGCTTTATCCAGAATCCAGGCGATGTTGTATTATCAAATACCTGACCGTTCGGATTTGTAAAAGAACATCCGACACGGTAAGTATTGTCGTAGTGAGGATGCATGATGTCGTACTGCAGCTCGTCGCTTACATACAGGAAAATAAGTATTGCGCTGGCCAGCCCTAACGCCAGTCCAAACATATTGAGTAATGAGAAAAGTTTTTGACGTTGAAAATTTCGCAGTGCGATGATGAGGAAATTACGAATCATAAGAGCATAGGCTGGTGTATGTCTAAGAACGAGTCCCGACATCGTAATTGTTATCACCCAAGCGGAAGGATTTTTTTTTCTAAAAACTACTTGATTTGGTTCGAGGGCAACGACCATTGTGAAGCTTTGAGGCTTGGTGTCTTTGTGGCATTTTATATTGGTCCTCCCTCGAGAATTAGCCACGAAGTCACTAAGACACAAAGTTTCGCAAAGTTGTCCTCCTACAATTGAATTGCATAAACGTACTTGTGCTACCCAATCTAAAATCGTCAATCTAAAATCTAAAATCCCTGTCTCGCCATTTCCCATCCGATAATGCTCTTCTTCCTTGCTGAACTCCACCTGTATTCACCGAGTATGCCATCCTTACGAATGACGCGATGACAAGGGATAAGATATGCAATATGATTTGAGCCCACCGCCGACCCTACCGCTTGCATTGCTCTTGGACTCTGAATCGAAGCGGCGATGTTTTGATATGTAGTCACTTCGCCCATTGGAATTTTTAGCAAAGCCTCCCACACTTTTAACTGAAAATTGGTTCCCTTCACAAACACATGGAGCTTTTCACCTTTGCCGGCAACATTTTCACCAAATATTTTTTCCACAAAGATTGACGTTAGCTCCTGGTCCTGATGAAAAGTTGAATTATGCCAATGGCCCTTCATCAATTCCACTTCCCGCCTTGGGTCTTCATCCGTTTGAAGGAAGGACAGCCAGCAAATTCCCCGGTCAGTTGCGCCGATCAGACAGGTGCCGAACAGGGTGTTGTGAATACCATATTCAATTCTAATTCCGGCGCCATGTTGTTTGTATTCCTGAGGCGTTACCCCCTCAAGAGTTGTGAAGAGATCATATACTCTCGATTGGCTCGAAAGGCCAGCGTACTCGGCTGCTTCCACCAGATTTTTGGATTGATCTAATTTTTCCTTCAGATAGTCGACCGTAAGGTATTGTAAAAATCGCTTGGGACTGATACCTGCCCACTCGGTGAAGATCCGTTGAAAATGAAATGGTGAAAGATGGACTTTTTCGGCCACTTCGTCCAATTCCGGCTGGTGTTGAAAATTTTTCTCCAGGTATAGAATTGCTTGTTCTATCCGGGTGTAATTAACGTGATTTTCATTCATTGTTGTCGTCATAAAACTATCATTTTTTATGATTCAAAATTGGCTTCCTTCCTTCACCTATTCAACCCGTTTCTTGCGCATCGCCAGCGGTAACAAAAAAGTTGCTCAAAAAAAATAACCAGGTAGAAACGAATCTGCCTTTTATTATATTTAAGAACAACTAAATCCCACATGAAAAAAACCCTCGTAATTTTAATCCTTTGTATTTGCTGCCTGCTCGTTCAGGCTCAGGAGAACTTTGACACTGTAAAGATCAGGCCCGTTAAGGTGGCTGAGAACCTTTATTTTTTGAAGGGTTCTGGCGGTAACATCGGCGTGTTCATTGGCAAAGATGGAACATTGATGGTCGATGATCAGTTCGCGCCGCTCTCGAATAAGATCAACGGTGCTATTAAAACATTGAGCCCAAATGATATCCGTTTCCTCGTCAATACGCATTTACACGGCGACCACGCAGGGGGGAATGAAAACTTCAAAAAGATGGGTGTTACGGTGGTAGCACACGATATGGTAAGAGCCAGGATGTCGAAGGAAAAAGTTAATCCAACCGACAAAACGGTAACGCCTCCGCTGCCGGAAGACGCATGGCCCGTTGTTACCTTCGCCGACAAGCTGAATTTTTATCTGAATCAGGAAGAAATAGAATTGGTGCATGTCAGCCCGGGACATACCGATGGCGATGTCGTGATCCATTTTAAAAAAGCTAACGTGTACCATATGGGTGATATGTTTGTCACTTATGGGTATCCATATATCGACTACGGAAGTGGTGGATCCATTAATGGATTTATTGCTTCGTTGGATGCTTTTTTAGGGATGATGGACGATAATACCAAGGTTATTCCGGGCCATGGCGAGTTATGTACCAAGGGTGACGTAAAAAAATTCAGGGACAGGCTTGCCGAAATACGTGATGAGGTTGCGGCTGCTTTGAAAAAAGGAAAGAAGCCAGAGGAAATTACAAGTTTGCCTGTCAGCAGTAAATATGATGCTGAATGGGGTAAGGGATTCATTAAGGGTAAAGATTTTGTTCTCCTTATCGCCGAAAACCTGAAGGCGACACAGCCAGTGAAAAAATAGATCAGTTAGTTAGAGTTTGCTGAAAAAGCCTTGGACTTTTAACCTTATTACCTTAGTAAATTGGAGAACATAACAAAACAACCTTATTACATTATTGACCAAGAATTTTAATGATGAGTTGTTCAGATAAGGTAATAAGGTTTTGTAAAACTGAGAACTTACTATTACTAAGGTAATAAGGTTTTAAGTGCACGGTTTCATTGATCGTATTCATTTTTTCCTTGCACTTAATTTCGGTAGATATTATAAAATTTTTTCAATTTTTTTGTTGAGGTATTACTTTATCAGCAGACCCTAATCAATTTCCATTCACGATAATGGTCACGCATACAATGACCACACGGACGGAAGCCCTCGGCGATGGCTTCCGTTTCTGTTTTGAAGAATATCCTGTTTCCCTTTTTCATTCTTTTACCTGAACGACAATTAAGCCGCCCAAATATTTTTAATCTGGAATTTCCAGCATAAAGAATAGATCTGTTTTTAATCTTCCGCCAAAGCTCCTGTATACCGATATCGTTGTGTCGCGTCATTTTAAGAAGTGCATTTAGGCGGCATCATGGAAAATGATGCCTAATGAGTACCGAACTCCTTTTTTAATTTCGCTTACGCCGTGTTTCATTTTTGCTCTATAGTATCCTTTCGTGCCTTTTATCGGTCTGAAATTCGTCGTAAAGATGACCGCATCGCCCTGGTTGGGTTGAAGTACTTCTACCTTGGATTGTGCTCTGGGTATTTGTTCGGTCAGGACAAATTCGCCGCCTTCGTGATCGAGGCCCGCCTGGGTTAAAACAAAAACCACCTGAAATGGGAAATAGATTTCGCCATACATGTCCTGATGAAGCGTATTAAACCCGCCAGACTCATACCGCAGGATTAATGGAGTAGGCCTGGATTGTGATTTAGTCTGGCACTCCCTCACAAAGTCGTCATGTTTTTCAGGAAACTGAACGGCGCTTTCGAGTTTTTCCATCCATTGATTTGCGATTGCTGCCAAAGGCGAATAAAGTATTTCCCGCAAAGATTGAATGGTCGGCGGAAGAGGATAGTTGAAATATTTGTATTCGCCCTGACCAAATCGATAGCGTTGCATGTTAATGATGCTCCTATACAAGTAATTATCGTCGTATAGGCCAGCGAGATGCTTGCATTCCGCCCCTGATAATACATTCTCCATCACGGCGTATCCCCTTGAGTTGAGGCTGTTTGTTATCGTATGCCAATTCATAGTTTGAATATCTTTCATGTTAATGCTCTGTTGATGACTGTCCGCTCACTATTGTTTTAGAAGTTTGTTAGTTGTTTTTCTTTATCTTAAATTCTGTTCTGTAAAGGTCGGGCCTGTGATGCACCTGTTCAACCCGAATCTTGCGGATAAACTTGTTGACTGTATTGCAGTCGCCTTGTGGACTTTGTTTATGAATTTCTTATTTTCACTCTTTCAAAATGAAGTCACTGCGCATTCCTCCTCCCCAAGAATTCAGTTATGAGCTTGCGCTGTCTTTTCTAAAACGGTCTCCCCGCGAATTGTTGCACAAAGTTATCGATGACAGAATTGAGAAGGCAATCCGTATAAACGGCGCAGTCATTGTATTTTCCATTCGTTACGATAAGGACGAGCTGCTGGTAGAATTTTTAAATACAAAAGTTACCGTCGCTCAGGCAACCGAAGTGGTAAAATTTATTCGGGAATGGCTGGATCTGGATACCGATCTAAAACCATTTTACGCAATGGGCCAAAAAGATAAACTTCTAAAAGCATTGGTCAAGAATTTTTATGGGTATCGGATTGTTGGACAACCTGACTTATTTGAATCTATCGTGTGGGCTGTTCTTGGTCAGCAAATTAATGTGCAGTTCGCGTACACGCTCAAACAAAAATTTGTGGAGCGTTATGGGGAAGCCATAACGCTAAAAGAAGAGACCTATTATTTGTTCCCGACAGCCCAGGTGGTCGCTCAACTTACGGAAGCGCAACTTTTGGCCCTCCAGTTTTCACGACAAAAGGCGGCTTACACGATAAATATTTCGAAGGCGTTTGCTTCCGGATTTGTTTCGAAGGAAAAGCTTGTGGGACTGTCGCTGAAGGAAGCAAAAGAGCTCCTTATGGAAATCAAAGGGATCGGCAACTGGACCGCTAACTATGCTCTTATGAAGACCTTTCGTCATGCGGATGCATTTCCCCTGGAAGACGCTGGTATTCATAATGCCATTAAAAACCTAAAGAAGTTAACGAAAAAACCTTCGCTCGAGGAAGTAAAAAAAGTGTACAAGAAGTACAAAGGATGGGAAGCTTACGCGACCTTATATCTGTGGAAGAGTTTGTAAAGTGAATTACCTGAATATGATGTATGGCCCGCGTGCAATTGGATCTTCCTGAAAAGTTTTTGTTTTCCACAGAGCTTACTGTCCGTGCTTCCGACCTGAACTATGGCAACCATGTGGGTCACGATAGGGTGCTTACCCTGATGCAGGAAGCGCGCATCACATTTTATCGTACGCTCGGTTTCAAAAATGAACTCAACTTTGAAGGTGCTGTCGGCCAGGTCATCGCTGATGTGGTGGTTCAATATAAATCAGAATCTTTTTTAGCAGATCAGCTGACTATTAAAATCGGTGTATTGGATTTTAATAAATATGGATTTGACATGTACTATCAAATCGAAAATAAAGTTACCGGTAAAGAAGTAGCACGCGCAAAGATTGGTATTGTTTGTTTTGACTACGACGCGAGAAAGGTTGCAAGGATACCTGAAGTCTTGCTGCAGAAGTTACAATCGTAGCAGTTCCCTATTGAATAAAATTCGAAACATTTTTTTATCACAAAGCCTGCCTGCAGAACTCAAAGCACGAGGGTACACAAAGCGTCTTAGTGAATGATGTGCCTCCGATCACACTGATTTTTTTTCAAATTACTATATTTATAGTTTTGTTACTATAAATATAGTTATATATTTGCCTCATGGTACGCAAGTCACTTACGAAGGCAGAAGAACAGGTAATGAAATATTTATGGGAAATAGAACGTGCTTGTCTGAAAGATGTCGTTGAAAAATTTCCGGAGCCTCGTCCGGCCTACACGACCATATCGACCGTCATAAGGGTTTTGGTAAAAAAAGGATTTATTGGTTTTAAGACTTTTGGAAAGACTAATGAATATTACCCGACCATTTCAAAAGATGAATATTTTCAACAACAGGTTAAGCCGCTGCTGTCAAATTATTTGACAGAGTCACCTTCCGCCGTTGCCTCATATTTTTCAAATGCAAAACTTAATCTTTCCGAATTAGAAGAGATTAGGCAATTGATCGACAGTAGAATTAAAAAATTAAAAGCGAAAAAGAAGTAGACTATGGAAAATGCCTTGTATCTGATTCAGGTAAGCGCATGCACGAGCGTCTTTTACGTCTTGTACGTCGTGCTCTTCCGACATTCGACATTCTTCAGAGCCAACAGAATTTATTTGCTCGTAGCACTGGTATTTTCATTTATTATTCCTGTTTTGGATTTTTCAAAGGTCGCTGCAGACTATCATCTACCGGCA
Organism: uncultured Bacteroidota bacterium; assembly: GCA_963813425.1. Taxonomy (GTDB): domain Bacteria; phylum Bacteroidota; class Bacteroidia; order Cytophagales; family Cyclobacteriaceae; genus Chryseolinea. The sequence continues at coordinate 165,369 of CAWEZB010000032.1, read as the reverse complement.
AGCTATTTTCTCAATACAAAAGCTCTCCCGATCTTAAATAATATAAAGCCTGAATCCCTGGATACAATGTCAGGCACGGGAAATCTCAATTTTATCCTACTAATCTATTGGGCTGGGTTTGGTTTTATGATGCTGCGACTGGTGTATTCCATTGCCAGACTAACTCTACTAAAAACGAGGGCTGGTATTTCCCGGAATGGAGCTGTGCGGATTGTGCGCACAGACTTGCCGCAGCCCTTTTCTTTTTTTAACCTGATCTTTTTGCCAAATGACGAAGTAAATCCTTTGATAGTGGAGCATGAAAAAGCGCACGTTTGCTATCATCACTGGGTTGACCTGCTCATGCTGGAAATTTCCAGCGCCATTCTCTGGTTTAACCCCTTAATGATCTTTTACAAAAAGTCGATAAAACTTCAACATGAGTATGAGGCGGACGACCATGTGATACGAAATGGCTCCGATATTCCGCATTACCTCGATTGCATTCTTCATCATCTTCAAACTGAAAACTTCGGTATTCCAATCAGTCAATTTTATTCTCAAAACATTAAAAAACGCATTATTATGATGACAAGAAAAAAGACTCCGCTTAGATTTTCCCTGCTCTACGTCCTGTTCATTCCGGCAGTATGCCTTCTGTTATTCGCCTTTGCAAAACCATCTATCAGGTCCATTACATTTGAAAATTCCATTGCTGGGAACAAAGATGGAAAGGTCGTTATTATCGTGGATCCAGGTCATGGAGGAGATGATTCAGGAAGTACTGGCAAAGAAGGGTTGTCTGAAAAGGAATTTGCTATGGCGATGGCCAGAAGTATTCAAAAGGCTGGCGAGCTGCAAAACATGAAAGTGATTCTCACACGGACCGATGACAAAGGCGATCAACCTTGAAGAAAGAGTTAATCTGGCCAAACGCCATGACGCCGATGCCTTTATCTCAATTCATACAAACTATGACCCGGAGAATGCAAAGTCCTCTGGTATCGAATGCGTTGTAAGCGATAAGAACAGTAGATCTCAAGACAGTAAAAGGCTGGCAGAAAAGATCCAAAATGAATTTCAAACCTTAAATGGAATCGGCCTAAACGGAATAAAAGAATCAAATTTCTATGTCCTTAGTGAGAATAGCATTCCGGCGGTTTTGTTGGAACTTGGATATTTTTCCAATTCAAAGGATTACGCTTATTTGAAGGATCAAAAAAATCAACAGCAAATTTCCGAAAGAATAGTTGCCGCTGTGATGCAGTACACCAAATAAAAACCTAAAATGACTCTTGCGCAGGCTCAACAATCCGTTGATGAATGGATTAAAAAAAATGGTGTTCGGTATTTTAATGAACTCACCAACATGGCAATGCTAACGGAAGAAGTAGGAGAAGTAGCACGCATCATTGCAAGAAGATACGGCGAACAGTCCGAAAAAGAATCGGATAAAGGCAAAGACCTCGCGTGACGAGTTTGCAGATGTGCTCTGGGTTTTGATATGCCTTGCGAATCAAACTGGTGTCGACCTAACCAAGGCATTTAATGACAACCTTGAGAAGAAAACGCAGCGCGACAAAGACCGTCATCACCAGAATCCTAAGCTACGATAACACCAACCAGAAACCCGAAACTATAAACTTGTAGTTGTGCGATGTGCGTTGATTTATGGGAGAAATTCTCCTTGCAGCTCTGAGAAAAATCCATGAGCTTTAGATAAATCCTAAGCCATCATGCCAGAGAATCAACGCTACCTAGCCCTGGATGTTTTTCGGGGAATGACGGTCTGCTTTATGATAATCGTCAATTCACCGGGTAGCTGGCACCTTGCTTATCCACCATTGCTTCATGCGAAGTGGCATGGGTTCACACCGACGGATCTTGTATTCCCTTCTTTTTTGTTCGCGGTAGGAAATGCCATGGCGTTTGTCATGCCTAAATATGAAGCCTTGGGAGCTGATGTATTTTGGAGAAAGACCATCAAGAGAACGTTGTTGATCTTTCTTTTGGGATTTTTGATGTATTGGTTTCCTTTCTTTCGTGAAACCCAGGGCGGTGGCCTGGAGCTGAAACCACTCGCAGAGACCAGGATCCTTGGAGTTTTACAGCGTATTGCACTATGCTATTTCTTTGCGTCGATTATCATTTTCTTCGGTTCGAGAAATTTCAGCATTTGGTTTAGCATCGTGGCACTCTTTGGTTATTGGATTCTTTCCTATGCCTTTGGAGATCCAAATGATCCTTACGGCATTGTGGGCAATTACGGACTGAAGCTGGATTTAATGTTGTTTGGTGAAAAACACATGTACCACGGTGAGGGTATTGCTTTTGAACCTGAAGGATTCTTAAGCACTTTGCCGGCTATTGTAAATGTCATCGGTGGTTATTGGGTAGGAGACTATGTCCGTAAAAACAAAAGTTCTTACGAATCAATTGCAAAGCTCCTGATTGCAGGAGCCGTCTTGATTTTTGCAGCCCTGGTTTGGGATATGTTCTTTCCGATTAATAAAAAGCTTTGGACAAGTTCATTTGTGCTGCTAACGGTCGGACTGGAAACCGTGATCCTTGCGTGCACTGATGTATGTAATTGATATCAAGAAGCACCAGCACTGGACGTATTTTTTTGTAGTGTTTGGGCGTAACCCACTCTTTATTTATCTATTGTCAGAGATTGGCCTGATGACGCTTCTGATGATTCCTTCAAGGGATAACAGTGCTCGAGATTGGCTTTATCATGATTTCTTTGGCAGCTTTGCCGGTCCACTGTTTGCTTCATTTTTATTTGCTGTATTCTTTATGCTCGCTTGCTGGGCCGTTGGATATGTTTTGGATCGGAAGAAAATCTATGTCAGAGTTTAAAGCTTAAAGCTGAAAGCATAAAGCTTGGGTGTGCGAACTTCGACGTGACTGCAATTAACCCAACTGACTTCAAAGTGATCGGTCCTTAGTTGGCGCTTTGCAAGCAGCTTAGAACTGAAAGTTTTGTTATGCGGAAACCTCGAACTTCAGACCTCAAACCTCGAACTCTCTACAAAGATGGGAACAACAGTATACGTGTCGATTGCGAGACAGAATTTGATGTCTTCGAAAATATTAAGGTTTGCCAACCGTTTCACATGGCTTGCTTCTTTGAGAAACTCGAACAGGTTTGGTTTTGCCTGTTGATAAATTTGAAGGGAAGCCTGCGGCGCATCACATTCCAATTCAATATGGTCTTTTACAGATTCGATTAGCGCCCCTGCAAAAAGCGTGTCCTCCAAATTGAATTTTCCTTTCCAGCCGGCACATACGATGAGAACATCGTCACTACCTTGCCGGATATGGTTGGACAATGCTGTTAGATTTAAAAAAGAACCAATTACGATTTCTTTGGCACCGATTGATTTAGCAATTGCTTGCGTCCCGTTGGTGGTGGTAAAAGCAATTTTTTTTCCTTTCAATTTTTCGTCCATGTATTCAAACGGAGAATTTCCAAGATCGAAACCCTCTACCTTTTTCCCATCTCGCTCGCCGGACGTAAGATATCCTTGTTGTTTCATGGCGCGGCAATCTTCCAGGGATGCAAAAGGTGTAATACTCTTAATTCCGTGAGCAAAAGCCGTGGTCATGCATGAAGTCGCGCGGAGAATGTCGACAACGACAACGGTCCGGTCATCTGTCTTATACAAATGCATTAATTCCGGACTGAGGCAAACATCTATCTTTTTCATTTGGGCGGAACGCAAGCTGGGGATTTGGCGCAATTTTGACGAAAATAATTTCCTGAATAAACATTCCCTAACACAGAGGCCTGGCACCAATCATCACAAGCTCTGTTCTCCTGGCCAAGTTTAAATAGTGCGATCCCCCGATTGTGAAGTGAGTTGTGATGTTTAGGATTAAGTTCTAGCGATGACGTGAAATCAGCTTCCGCCCGCTTTAATTCGCCTTGTTTTAGAAAGATGGTACCTCGCTTAAAAAAATACATAAAATGGTCGTGATCTATTTCAATCGCCTGAGTATAAAAGTTTAACGCCAGGGTGATACTGTCCAGTTGCTCATATGCATTTCCAATTTGAAAAATGTATTCGCTTTGTTCTGGCAACAATTCATGCAGATATTTGTATTCCGCAATTGCTTCCTGGTATTGTTTTAGATTAAATAGTGTAACCGCCCGGTTGTATCGATATACAAAATTGCTTTGATCTGCCGCAGTAAGCTTATCCAGATGAGCCAGGGCTTCCTTGTAATCACCCTTCTCCATCAACGAAACAGCGAGATTATTGAGAGCAACTTCTTCTTTGGATTGCGCATGAAGGGTGAAGCTTGCGAAAACAAAGGCAACAAGAAGTTTCAACATCATATCAAATGAATGGTAGTTTACTCACGGATGCTTTCAACGCCCGTCCGCGCACATCGATAAAAATTTCGGTGTCTGTGGCAGCGTGTTCAAGGGTTACATATCCTAATCCAACGCCGATTCCCAATACCGGCGACATCGTTCCGGAAGTAACTTTGCCTATGGCGCTTCCATCCGCCGATTTGATGACATAGTCATGCCGTGGAATGCCCTTGTCCACCATCTTAAAGCCTATAAGCTTACGCTTTACTCCTGCGTCTTTTTGAGATTTGATCGAGGCGGAGTTTGTAAATGGTTTGGTGAACTTCGTTATCCAGGCGAGACCTCCTTCGATTGGAGAAGTAGTATCATCAATGTCATTCCCATAGAGACAAAAGCCCATTTCAAGTCTCAAAGTGTCACGGGCACCAAGACCAATAGGCTTGATGTTAAATTCTTTTCCAGCTTCAAAAATTGCATTCCAGACTTTTTCGGCAAATTTTTTATCAACATAAATTTCAAATCCACCGGCACCCGTATATCCCGTATTGGAAAGAATTACGTCCTGTATTCCGGCGAAGTCACCTTTGGCAAAGTGATAATATTTGATTGCGCTTAAATCAACTTTAGTTAATTTCTGTAACGTCTTAATTGCTTTGGGGCCCTGCACAGCGAAGAGACAAATGTCATCGGAAATATTTTTCATGGTAGCACCCGACGAATTGAATTTGCTTATCCAGTTCCAGTCTTTTTCAATGTTGGACGCGTTGACCACGAGCATGTAGTCGTTGTCTTTGATCTTATACACGATAAGATCATCAACAATTCCCCCCGTTTCATTTGGCAAGCAAGAATATTGGGCCTGTCCATCGACGAGCTTTGATGCATCGTTGGAGGTAACGCGCTGAATAAGATCCAATGCTTGTGGGCCTTGGAGAAGAAACTCGCCCATGTGAGACACATCAAAAACACCCACGCCATTTCTAACGGTCATGTGTTCTTCAATGTCAGATGAATAACGAACCGGCATGTTATAACCGGCAAACGGAACCATCTTAGCGCCGAGTTTCGTATGCAAATCGTTAAGGGGAACAAACTTTAAATCCATGATATACTTTTGAAGAAGACAAAGGTAAACTATTTCCGAAAACGGAAAGTATTATTTGATTATGATCGATCCGTCGCAAAAATGATTACCGAAAACGATGGAAAGCAGAGCGTCATTCATTCATTAATGATTGCGAACCAAATGAATCCACCCCTTAATAATTTTGCGTTGCGCGGCGGGGTCACGTACGTCGAATGTAACATCGGCGGAATAAAAATAAACTCCATCATTAACCTCACTTCCAGTATTCGATGAGCCATCCCAAAAGACATAATTACTTTCCGGTACCACATCGACAACGGAGTAGACTTCCATTCCCCAACGATTATAAACTTTCAAATCCACCTCCTTGACAAAACGTGCGCATCGTGAAGTTCCGGTCTCGGACCCAAAGGCCACCAACTGATCGTTCCATCCATCTGGAGATCCAGGTGTAAAAACATTCGGTAGTTCAAAATATGGACAATTGTCGTTGCACACCGGCTCACTCATTGAGCTGATGTTTCCAACGGCGTCAATAGCCGCTATGGCATAACACTTTGCCAGAGAATTTAGATTTTTATGTTGAAAGGAGTTTTCGGAGACAGTGGCCAACGGGATGAACTCACCGCCTTCCGTATCTGAAACAAACACACGATAAGTCAAGGACGCTTCAATGCATGCAGCATCGTCAGGGTAACGCCAGGTCATTTTATTATAGTAGCTATCTGCACTGCATTCAAACGTGCTGCAATCAGCCTTCTCAATGACAACGATAGGTGTACACGGGGGTTTGCCGTCGAGGATTGTACTGCTTGCTATCTGGGAGAAATTTTCAAGCGGCTCGGGTACATCGGGATTGCCATAAGCACCACGCGTTAAAACCTTATAATAATAAACCTTATTTTCTGCCAACGCACTATTTTGAAATTTACCGATATCAATGTATTGGAATCCATTTTCATTTACATCGACGCTGTCAATTAAATGGAATGGTCCGGACGGCCCATCATTGCTCCGGTAAATTCTATGATAAGGATAAGCTTGTACATAATTGTACCAGGGAGTATAGGCTTGCCATACCAACTTTATTTTGCCAGGCTGTGGTTCAGCTTTTAAAAAGACGGAAGAAGCAATTGATGATGTATCGACCGGCGTGTTTACCAACGAAGGAACAAAAAGAGAAATCTGATACTCGTGTGGAAAATCCCGTGTATTAATTTGAGTATCAATAAAGACGGTGTCATGAACTGGTGTGGGTGTAACTTCGACAAAGGAGCTTTGACCAAATCCTAAAGAACGATAAACTTTGTATCCATAGGGAGGTGGATATTGATTTTTGTCGATATCAAATGGTGACGTCCAACGAATTTGAACCTTCCCATCAAATTCATCGGTACCCGTGACGGTTACGTTTGTGATTATTGGCGCTTCAACGGGCTTCGGTATAAAACAAGTGTCGAACGATATACGACTTGCAATCTTGTTGTCACCAATTAGTGCCACAATCCTGTAGCAATATTGTGCACCAATAGAGAGACCTGAATCAACATAATGTTGCGAATCCCCTGGCAGAGTGGTTAACAACGTGTACCGCAAATAGTACGGCATACCCGTACTGCATTCCGGCTGTTCATATTCGTAACGGGATACTCTACGCCAGACTTGTATGTTTTGTATATTTTCGCAATCATGATCCTTCCAGGTTAATGTTACGTTTCTGTTGATGGGGTTTATAGTAATGGTTTCAAATTCAGGCGCAGGTGCAATTACGCGTATCGAAACCGTTTCGAACCGCACCAGTTTTGGTCCGTTCGGTGGACTATCGGTTACTTTAAAAACAATTTTGTAGGGTTGATTTTTAACGTGTAGGCAGGACGTAAGCCATTTAAATTGAATGGCTGCGGTATCAAAGGGTGCGGCAGTTGATTGAAGCACGGGCCCGGCGGGTACCACCGTGGCAGGGCTCTCTTCCAAACCGAAAACGTCCGAGAACGATTCGATGACAACTGGGTCACCATCCGGATCTGAACCCGGTACACTAAATTCAACAACGGTACCGGCGATGACGCATAGGTCAGCGGGGACAACCAAAGCAGGTTTTTGATTGGAACACTGTTCGACCAATACCTGCATATCGCGAATGCTGAATCCGGATTCAACCCAGGTACTATCGGCGCTATTGAATTTCCAGGCAGTGATTTTGATTGCTAGTGCATATTCTCCCACGACGCCTGGGGCATCCCAAGTGAGGGTCCCTGTTACGGGGTCGATAACGAAAGTTGGTGGGCCATCGTGATCTTCATTGCCAGTGCCATAGTCAATTCCCGCTGACGAATAAAATTGACGATCATTTGGATCGCGGTAGTTTTTGACGTTAGTAGATAAGTCACTTTTTGGGATCACGAACTCAAACGATATGCTATCGTCATTTGGATCGATGGCGCCAGGATTGTGATAGTAAGATATTCCCGAGCAAGCCCGATCAACGGGCGGAACGGTGAGATAAGGCGATGAATCACAGTATCCATTCGTTATGGTAATACCTGTTTCCGTGTAGAACGTTGTAAACGCCGACTCGTCCATATTGACGATGCCAGCATTTCTTGCATGTTCCCTGTAGGAAAGTATATACTTTCCCGTACCGGAATAAGTATGGACGATGGTGTATTGTACACGACCAATGTTAAGGAGGGGATCGATTACAACAGGAACTTGTTCGGGTACGATAACGGTACTACCATCACCAAATGATAAAACATCTTCTTCACCGCCAAACATCACCAGGGATGCCGTATTAACGTAGCCGATAAGCGTAACCTCGTACGAGCGTGAGTTGCAATTGAGGGGCTTGGCTCGGATCTCAACAGCTATCATGTGGGAGGCAAGTGATATCTCTGGGACTATCCAAAGCCATGGCAGCCAAAAAAATAAAAATAGTTTGCCACGCGGGTTTAGCATAGGTCTTAAATTAACGTTAAGCCTAAATATTATTGCGATCGTACGCAAATTCAAAAATAAGCATACCTAATGACCGTCGAGAACCCCTGACTGCCGTCAGGCAGGGATTACCCTGCAAGGCGACCTGCACGGATTACCAATTACCTTTAATTTAATTCCGTTGCTTTATTGATCGCATCAAGCATCTCGTCTTTTACCTTTTCTATTTTTTCCTGTTGATCTTCAAGATATTCACGCGCTTTATCCTCTCCCAGGCTGTCGGGAAGCGGATTGAAATTCCTCATCCATACCATCATTGCTTCGCTGGCAGAATCAAGTTTGAGAATCGTGGCTTCAATTGTTCTCCTTTTTTCATCCACGAGGTTAGGCGTATCGGAGATTTGCTTTTTCAGTTCTTGCTTGAGCTTATAGATATCGTCCATTTTCGGCATGACTTCGTCGTGCACTTTCATCACTTCATCATATAGTGCCTGATTGTCTTGCTTTTTTTCGCCACAGCTCCAAACAAGGCTAAGGACAACGAATGATAAAACCGGAAGGATCGTTTTCATACTTTTATGGTTTTGGCGTGTTCAGGCCAGCCTACTGCAGGCAGTTCGGAGTGTTGAAGTTAGTCCATGCAAAGGTAGTGTCTAATTGACTAAGACTCCAACGACCCCGGCTCAGGGCTGAATCATGTTATACTAACAACCATTAGTTTATGTAAAATTTCTCCTTAAAGATCACAACGGGCTTGCAACTGCGGAAAAAAAAATTTTATCTTTGAGCCATCAAGACAGAAATGAAAGCTAACAACACATCTTTTTATTTTTATTACTTTTTTAGTGCCCCGGCGGGACTTTAAGAGTACTGTGTTGTTGACTTAGCGATAACAAAAAACTCAAAAAGGTCCCGGAAAGCCGGGACTTTTTTTTTATGGCCTTTTTGGTAATGACAAGACTTCCCTAAAGGCGAGAATAGGGAGAAAGAATTATGGCAAAGAAGAAGAAATTAAGGATTGCAATTCAAGGTATAGCCACCAGCTTTCACGAGGTGGCTGCCATGACGTATTTCGATGAACCCGTCGAAACCGTGGAATGCCTTACGTTTCATCAACTTTGCGAAAGCCTGAAAAATGGTGCTGCTGACCGTGCCGTCATGGCAATAGAGAACTCGATTGCAGGCAGCATTTTGCCAAACTACTTTCTTTTGCAGGAATATCATTTCAGCATCATTGGAGAACTGTACCTGCCGATTCATATGCACCTGTTGGCACTTCCCGGGGTCGCCTTGAGCGATATAAAAACCATTGAATCTCACCCGATGGCCATTCGCCAATGCGCCGAATATTTGCACGATTTAAAGAATGTTGAGATCCGGGAGAGTGATGATACAGCCTTATCGGCCAAGCGTGTGAGCGAATTAAAGCTGAAGGATACCGCCGCTATCGCTAACGAGTATGCGGCCAGGAAATTTGGCCTCGAAATTCTCGATAAGCGAATTGAAACCCATAAGAAAAACTTCACAAGGTTTTTAGTTTTAACGAAGAGAAGCAACGGCAAGGCTGAATCAAATAAGGCTTCTATTTCTTTTGAAGTTGCCAATGAGGTAGGAAGTTTGGCTGATGCCCTAATGACTTTAAAAAACAACAGCATCAACTTGACGAAGATACAGTCCATTCCGATTATCGGACGGCCAAGCGAGTACTCCATTCACATCGACGTGGAATGGCGTAAACGAAAAAATTACGATGAAGCGATTCAACAGGTGTTGCGTCAGGTAAAAAATCTGAATGTGCTTGGAGAATATAAAAAAGCCAAGATTGAATATAAGTAAACTGCAGGGGTGAAATACCAATTACCAATAAAATGGGATTATGATACAAACGGCGAAGAGAATAGCAAACGTGGAGGAGTACTACTTCAGCAGGAAACTGGCTGAAGTGCGAGGCCTGGATTCTGCAGACCTAAGAGTAATCAACCTTGGTATTGGCAGTCCGGATATGGCCCCTTCGCCTTCCACCGTTGATGCCCTGATGACATCTGCTAAAAATCCGGCGAACCATGGGTACCAGAATTACAAGGGTATTCCACTGTTGCGCAAAGGTATTGCCGAGTTGTATCAAAGGATTTATAATGTAACCCTTGATCCGGAGAGCATGATCCTTCCTTTGATGGGGTCGAAAGAGGGTATCATGCATATTTCGATGGCCTTTGTCGATGAAGGTGATGAAGTACTGATTCCAAATCCAGGATATCCGACGTACTCCTCGGTTGCCAATCTTGTAGGAGCGACGCTGAGGCCGTATGCACTGAGTGAAGAATTAAATTGGGGTATCGACATCGCCGCACTCCGAAAGAGTGATCTCTCCAAAGTGAAATTGATGTGGGTTAATTTCCCGCACATGCCGACTGGAAGAACGGCCTCACGCAAAGAGTTAAAAGAGTTGATAGACCTTGCTCGTGAGAATCGTTTTTTAATTGTAAATGATAATCCCTATAGTTTAATTCTCAACGATGAACCCATAAGCCTTCTTTCCATTGATGGCGCTGAAGAAGTTGCTTTGGAATTGAATTCTCTCAGCAAATCGCACAACATGGCAGGTTGGCGAATCGGGTGGGTTGCGGGCAGAAAAGAATATATCGAATCTGTCCTTAAAGTTAAGAGCAATATGGACTCCGGTATGTTTCTGGGATTGCAGCACGCTGCCGTTGAAGCCCTGAAAAGTGGCGATACCTGGTTTAACGAGTTGAACAAAATATACGCCCGGCGAAAGGATGCGGCTTGCGAGCTGTTAAAACGCTTGGGCTGTACGTATTCAGAAAAGCAATCGGGACTATTCGTTTGGGCAAAGGCTCCGAACGATATTGCTGATGTTGAAAAATGGATTGATGAAATTCTTTACGGAACTAAAGTTTTTATCACGCCAGGTTTTATTTTCGGCGACGCCGGCAAGCGATACATTCGTGTTTCTTTGTGTTGCACAGAACAAATGCTACACGAAGCATTAACACGGATTGATAAATTTTTGAATTCGGCTTCCGCTGAGCGAAAGCCACAAGCAGGCCTTAAGACACACGCATAACATGAAGACAACCGTTATCGGATTGGGATTAATTGGAGGATCGATTGCGCTTGATCTTAGAAGCTCAGGACTGGCAACTGAACTCGTGGGTATTGATTTAAACCCTGTGAATGCATCGCGTGCAGTTGAGCTTGGTCTTGTGGACAAAATTGACAATGAGGGCACTGCGATATCCACGGCGGATCTGGTAGTGTTGGCAATTCCAGTAAATGCGTTAAGCCAATTGTTGCCATCGGTTCTTGATTCCATTAAGAAGAAAGCAGCGGTGATTGATACAGGTTCCACGAAGAGGATGATTTGTCGTGCCGTCGATCAGCATCCTAACCGGGGTCAGTTTGTAGCGTCACACCCTATTGCAGGTACGGAAAATTCAGGACCTGATGCAGCATTTGAAGGATTGTTCCGTGGTAAGACTAATATTATTTGCGAACAGGAAAAATCTTCCAAAGAGGCACTGATGGTTGCGAACAGAGTCTTTACAGTGCTGGGTCTCGAAACGATTTTTATGGACTCTGAAGAACATGACAAGCATGTGGCGTATGTATCGCATTTGTCGCACGTCAGCTCTTTCCTGTTGGGACAGACTGTATTGGATATCGAACGTGATGAGAAAAATATTTTCGCGCTCGCCGGGAGTGGATTCGCTTCTACCGTTCGGTTGGCCAAAAGTTCGCCGGACATGTGGGCGCCAATCTTCGAGCAGAATGCAGAATTCTTAAGCCAGGCGTTGGCGGAATACATAATGCATTTGCAAAAGTTTCAATACCTCCTGATGAAGCGTGATGGCAAAGAACTTCAACGGATTTTGAAGGATGCAAACCGAATCAGAGAAATCTTAAATGGAATAGAATATAAACAGATCAAACAAGTACAAGAAAAATAAAAATTGACACATATGAAAAAGCCATTGCAGCTTGAATCCATTTCGAAATGGTTACCCACCGCGAGCAAACCCATTATAATCAGTGGCCCTTGCAGCGCAGAAACAGAAGAACAAACCGTCGCCACCGCAAAACAACTGGCTGCAACGGGGAAAGTACACGCACTACGCGCCGGTATCTGGAAGCCGCGTACCAGGCCAGGGCAGTATGAAGGATCGGGTGTCGAGGGCCTGAAATGGCTGATCCAGGCAAAAAAGGAAACCGGTTTGCCAGTTACTACTGAAGTTGCAAATGCTGCGCACGTTGATGCTTGCTTAAAGGCTGGAGTGGATATCCTATGGGTGGGAGCACGGACTACCGTTAATCCATTTTCAGTACAAGAGGTAGCCGATGCGTTAAAAGGCGTTGATATTCCCGTTATGGTTAAAAATCCAATCAACCCTGATCTTGAACTTTGGATCGGTGCGCTGGAACGTTTAAATAAGGCAGGCATTACAAAAATGGCGGCAATACATCGTGGCTTTTCGGCATTTGAAAAGGGCCCTTTCAGAAATGCGCCCATGTGGGATATGGCCATTGAACTTAAGACACGAATTCCTGAGCTGGATATTTTGTGCGATCCCAGCCACATTGCAGGCAATCGTGAATTGATATCATTCATTTCCCAAAAAGCACTGGATCTTGATATGGCCGGCTTAATGATCGAAGCTCACATCAATCCCGATGCGGCATGGAGTGATGCAAAACAACAGGTCACGCCAGCAACATTGGCAAAAATCATCGATAGCCTGGTTGTTCGTTCGGTAACATCAGACAATAAAACCTTCAAGGATACGCTGAGCATTTTGCGCGACGAAATCGATCAATTGGATGACGAAATCATGTCTAAACTTGCGGCGCGCATGAAGATCTCAGAAAAGATCGGTCAATACAAAAAGGAGAATAGTGTTACGATTCTTCAGGTCGCGCGTTGGGAAGAAATCATTCAAACCCGCATTACCCTGGGTAAGGCGATGGGGCTGAATGCTGACTTTACAAGTGATTTGCTTAAACTTATTCACCAGGAGTCTATTCAGATTCAAACTAAGGTGATGAACAAGACAGAAGCACGCGTTTAAAATAGCTAATTTCTTTTTTGACTAAAACCCCTCTTTTCTTACAGAGGGGTTTATTTTTTCATTTTCAAACGGTAGCGTAGTAGTATTTTTTTTTCCTTAGCCGAGGATATTTTTTCAACTAATATGATTCGTTTTTGGCTATTGGCTGCGGCTTTCGTGATCTCCGCAACATGCTTTTCCCAAAATCCCAGATTCATCAACGCTTCCGAAATTATCACAAAAGGAAAGGAGCTGTATGATTCGGGAAAGTACAAAGAATCCATTGCGCAATACCTTGTTATTCCAAAACGGGACACGGGATACGTCAATATGTTGGCGGAACTTGCACTATCCTATATCGCAAATGAAGAGTACGACAAAGCCTTGGCCAGCTGTGAGGAAGGTTTGAAGAAAGCCTCTCCGTTCCGTCCACACTTTCTCCGTTCACAGGCAATTGCCACAGATAAGAAAGGCGATTACGACAAAGCTGTAATTCTTTTTACGAGCGCGATCGAAGCGTATCCTGCCGACTTTATTTTACTATACAATCTTGGCATCACGCACTACAATCACAAGGCTTACGAAAAAGCTGTGGATTGCTTTTTTAAAGTTTTGTCGATGAATCCGTTTCATCCAGGTAGTCATTTAAATCTCGGAAGGCTATCTGCTGGCCAGGGAAAAAAAACCCATGCCATGTTATCATTCGGAATGTATTTGGGATTGAGCAACGGCGATAACGAGCGCTTGGTATTCATGGAAAAGTATTTGGCAAATCAATTTGCCGAAGAAGGATCAATTCCTTCCACCGAAGCCAACGCGTTCGACAAGCTCGATCAAATTATCCGTGCAAAAATTGCTATGGATAAGAACTACAAATCAAAAATTGATATTGATGCAGCGATCGTGAAACAGTATCAAATGTTTTTCGATCAGCTCGAAACAGCGTCAACCGGGGTGGATGATCGTTGGAGCACCTATTATCTACCGATCTATAAAGCACTTAAGGCTAGTGAAATGATAGAGCCGTTTATATTTCATATTCTGAATTCGGCTAACATTGATTTGGTGAAGAAATGGCATCAAAAAAATGCTAAAAAACTGGAAGGATTTTACAATGTGACCAACATTGAGCTCAAGAAGAAACGGGTGGAGATTACAATGCCCAGCCTTGGATTTGACAAGCCCACCCAAGCGTGGTACTACAGTAACAACAGGCTTGAAGCCATTGGAAATGAAGATGCCCAAGGCATTCGTCAGGGAAAATGGGTTTACTTTAAAAACAATTTTGAGCGCTCAGCAGAGGGGATGTATTCGGTGAATGGAAAGAAAACAGGCACCTGGAAATACTACAATGAAGATGGGACTACAAGGCGTGTTGAGAACAATGAAAGCGGTGAGGTGAATATCTACCGAGACGGAGTTTTAGCGCAGCGTTTCATTTTAAAGGATAATAAAATCAATGGACAAGTCGAATTGTTCGATGCCTGCGGTACACCCAACGAAACGTTGAACTACGACAGAGGACGAAGACATGGGTCAGGCAAGATCATGTATAGCAGTGGAAAAATAAAGTCTACCTATTCTTACGATTCTAACAAAGTGGTGGGTACCTACACCAATTATTTTGAGAATGGAACGGCAAAGAATGTGTCGGTATATAAGGATGACAAATTAGAAGGTAAGTACACTGAAAATTATGCGAATGGAAAGCTTAAATCGACAGGGGCTTACGCGAATGATGCCCTGACCGGTGCCTGGAAATATTATCATCCGAATGGCAGACTTCAAAGCAGTGGAAGTTACAAGAATGGATCGGCAGTGGGCGAGTGGAATTATTATGACGAACGTGGAGGGCTTACTGAAAAGAGAAATTTCGACAACGAAGGAAGGTTACAAGGCGATAATAGTTTTTATTACAACGGGAAAGTCCAATATGTAAGTACTTATAAGAACGATTTGCTTATTGGCGTCGTGTACCTGGATAGCCTGGGCAAGCAACTCGGCAAGTTCGGTCATTCCAGTGGCACTTTCAATACAAAACAGTATTATCCAACGGGACAGCTATCTGCTGAAGGGGCCTTTAAAAAAGGCAAAATGAATGGGCGTTGGCAATACTATTTTCCGGAAGGGAGCAAGCATAGCGAATTTATGTACGTTGATGGAGATGTTCAGGGAGATGCTTCTGAATATTTCAAGTCAGGCGGTAAAAAGTATGCCTTTCAGTATAAGGATGGGAAATTTCATGGGAAGTTTGAAGAATACTATGCGCATGGACAACTCAAGCAAAGCGGGCTATTTGCCGATGGTGACAGGCAACAACAATGGATTACCTATTATCCTGACGGCGTAACCGAATCTGATTATTACTATTTGAATGGAGAACTGTCGGGATTATGCTTCGATTATACTACAACGGGCAAGTTATCTTCAGCAACGGAATTTGAATCCGACAGACTTAAGGATATCGTTAGTTACGATGCAACCGGCGGTGCTGTAACGCACAGAATTGCGGAGTCTAAAAATGTTAGCTTCGAGTCCAAGTATAAAAACGGCAAGCAGCAAACCAAATTTGTGACCTCGTGCGGTGACTATACCAAAATCACTAAATGGTTTCCGAATGGTAATGTCTTTTACTCCTATGACTTGTTAAGTGGTCAAAAAGAAGGTGCCTATCAATATAATGCGCTCAACGGAAAGACGGTGTTGCAGGGAGAATTTGTCAACGGCCTGGAAGAAGGATTATGGAAAGCATTTTATGACAATGGAAAGCTGGATTACATGGGAACCTACTTATCCGGAAAGCATGACAGCACATGGATATATCATTTTCCTAATGGCGAGATTTTTTCCATTGCAGATTTTAAAGACGGCGAGCGAAATGGTATAACGAGAAATTTTGGACCGGACGGTACTCCATTGGTTGAGAAAGTATATATCGAGGGTCATCTCGTTGGATATCGTGCCATCAATTCCGCGCAAAAGACTGAGGCGTGGAAATCATTTACCGGGAATGCAGTGATTGCAATAAACTATCAGGATGGTAAAAAAGCCTACGAGGAGCGATATAAAAATGGAGTGTTAAACGGACCGAAGAGAATTTACTATCCAAACGGAAATTTATATAGTGAATTTAACTACGCATTAGGTGATTACCACGGTGACTATCGCATTTATTATTCCAACGGAAAGATCAGGGAGAAGGGGACCTACAAACTGGACGTGCTCAACGGTACGCTTGAAAAATACAATGAGGATGGATCCTTGTATATGGTTGAACAATATGTGATGGGCGTCCGGAGTGGAAAGGCTTCATTGTTTGAGAAAGGTCAAAAGAAAATAGAATTAGACTTTTATGGAGGGCTGCCTTATGAATAGAATCGTCGCAGGTTTGTTGATATGGATTAGCCTGGCCAATGCCGCTTATGCGCAGGAATCTGATTTGCTAAAGGTTTCCAAAGCCAAATTCCCCGATGCTCCGGCCGTTTTTATCGAGCGGTCCGAGTTACTTTCCATTCTTATAAAAAACGATTCATTGGAGATGTTTGCCGATATAACGGAGGATATGCTTCACCTCAAGGAACAAACCGATGTCTACGCAACGGGAAGGGTGTACGGATCACACTTCAGTCAGGTAAAAGACCTTAAGGCAAAGACGCTTATTTGGGATAAAAATAAGTTTAAGGAAATGCATGTTACCGAATTCAAGAAAAATAATGATCAGAGCGATGGAATTTTCTACGACGATTCCTATAACTATTCCTTCAACTTTCCCTCTGTTGCCATGGGAAATCGAACACACCTTCAATACCGGACGCTAGTTAAAGATGCACGGTTTATGCCTGGCTATATTTTCACAAGTTATATTCCCCAAACAAAATGCTCTTATACAATCAAAACAACAAAGGAGGTTGAGTTGGTGTATGACGTTGTCAATGATGCAAAAGGTATTGTCAGATTCAGAAAATATGAGAAGGGGGGGTTTGTCTTTTACGAATGGACCAGCACAGATCTGTCCGCGCGTAAAAATGAAGATGAAAGTCCTTCGGTGAGATATTTTACGCCTCATATCATCTGCTACGTAAAATCGTACGAGACCAAAAAGGGGAAGGTGAATGTTTTGGCCGGCCTGAACGATCTGTATGCGTGGTATAACACCTTCGTCAAAGATTTGAATACAGAACCTTCTCCTGAATTGGCAGGGATCGTTAGTAAGATCAAAGCAACCAGTCCCACCGAGATTGACGTTGTCAGGAATGTATTTTATTGGGTACAAGAAAATATTCAGTATGTAGCTTTTGAGCAGGGCATGCGTGGGCTGATACCTCATAATGGTTCCTATGTGTGCGAAAAAAGATATGGCGATTGTAAAGACATGGCTAATCTCATCGTGCACATGTTGAAGCTTGCCAATGTTAAAGCTTACCACACGTGGATCGGTACGCGCGATCTGCCTTATAAGTATAGCCAGGTACCTACACCGTTAGTCGACAACCACATGATTGCAACCTATATCAGTGCGGACAAACAATATTACTTTTTGGATGGGACCAGTGACCACACGCCTTTCGGACTTCCGTCGTCCATGATCCAGGGCAAGGAGGCGCTTATTGGGCTAGACGCAACGCATTATGAAGTCAAAACTATTCCCGAGATCGCGAAAGAAAAAAATGTAATGGTTGATTCGGTATCCATAAGGCTGGATGGCAATCAAATCGTTGGATCAGGAAGCAGTTCTTTAGGAGGCTATCCCAAGGTCTTTGGAGGTTATGCACTGGACCGTTCGGAAAAGGATGATATCAAACGTAATGTAACGCGCCTGATCGGAAAGGGAAGCAATAAATTTTATCTCGATAATTACGTATTGTCTGATGTCAATGATCGGGATAAGCGAACCGTAATTGATTATACATTTAGAATTGGCGACTATTTCCAAAAAATTGGTGATGAGCTATACGTTAACCTGAACTTGAACAAAGAGCATTACAATGATTTTATCAACCTTGCAATGCGTGAATCTCCAAAGGAGCGGGATTATAAATATGAAAAGGTTGAGTATTGCGAGCTAACCATTCCCGAAGGATATGCCGTGGAATATTTACCTCCTAACGCGAAAGCCGACGGTGAACTGTTGGGTTTTGAAACAGAATACACCTCAGTTAATAATAAAATCGTTTTCCGAAAAAAATTCTATGTCAATTATTTGCTGATGCAGCCGGATCAGTTTGAACATTGGAACGCGTCCATCAAACCACTCAGTGAAGCTTATAAAGAGTCTATTATTTTAAAGAAAAAATAAGAATGAATTGTACTAAATTTTTAGGCATCGCAGTTTTGTGCCTTTTTGTCAACCGCGTTGCTGGCGAAAAGCTTTGAACCTTATCAATGGGAAAAAGAGCAGTCCGCGCTACAAGTTGTCGGAAAAAGATCGCGCATTATCGGAGCTGATCTTAAAGCAGCATACGCAATACGAATATGTTTTCGAGAACAATCAATTCGTAATGTATTCTACAATTCATCGAATCATCTATGTGAACAATAATGAAGCGGTTCAGAAACACAATCGAATTGTGATTTCTATGGGAAATGCGCTTGAATTGCTTGACGTCAAAGCGAGGGCCATTAACAAGGACGGCAAAGCCATTAATTTTGATTCGAGCAATTTGAAAGAGTTGAAGAACGAGGAGAGCGGCAAAGCTTTTAAGATTTTTGCGATCGAAGGTATTGAACTGGGAAGTGAGATAGAGTATTATTTCATTCGTAAAATGCGTCCTAGTGTATTTGACAGAGTATTCGTACAGTATGATGTGCCCGTAAAGAATAATTCGTTCATGTTAACCTGTCCGGAGCATTTGAAGTTTGATTTTAAAACGTATCATAATTTCCCTGCTGTAAAGGAACAGGAGGACAGTGAGCGAAATGTTTATCTAACGTCAATGACGGATGTGCCCGCATTAAAGACGGAAGCATTTTCAAATTTTGACCCGAATCGTAAACGCATTGAATTTAAACTTGCTTATAACACTGCGAGATCCCAGGCCAGGCTCTACACCTGGGACGAAGCTGCCAAAACTTTTTATACGATGCTGACGGAAAGAACGAAGGATGACGAGAAGGCGTTGGAGAAATTCGTTAAAACGCTGGGTGACAATCCAGCCAAGACATTGGAGGAAAGGATTAAGATCATTGAAAATAAAATCAAAACCAATATTCAGGTCAACAAGGAAGGGGACGCAGAATCATTGAGTCAGGTCGCTTCTATCGTTAAAGTCAAAGTTGCATCGCATCAAGGGATGACACGATTGTTTTTAGGCGTTTTCGACAAGCTAAATATTCAATGTCATCCGGTTATTACCTGCAGCCGCGAGAACATAAAATTCGATGGTGAATTTGATTCGTGGGCCTTCCTGGATGATTACGTTTTATATTTCCCTGACACAAAACAGTTTCTGTCACCGTACGTGTTTGAATGCCGCTATCCGCTCATTCAACCTGAGTTCACGGCGCAGAAAGGACTTTTTATTGAGCCGTTTAAAATGGGTGAGGTTAAGTCTGCACTTTCAACCATCGGTGAAATTCCAGCAGTGGACTATTCCTATAATCTCGACAACCTGGACATTGAAGTTACTTTCAACGAAGATATGACGACAAATCAGATTCGTCAGAAGCGCGAATTTGGTGGATACAATGCTGCGTATTTTACACCCTACTATGATATGATGTCAGCAGATCAGCGTGTAGGCATGATCGAAGAAATCACGAAACAAATTGCGCCAGATGCCACCATTAAGAAATGGAATGCAAATGCAATACCCAATACCAAATCGAATAATTTTTTGGTAGATGTGGATTTTCAAACCTCTCATTTTATTGAGAAAGCGGGGCCCCGGATTTTATTCAAGGTAGGAGAGCTTATTGGGCCACAGATTGAAATGTATCGCGACGAGGAGCGCACGGCGGAAGTCGAGAACGATTTTAATAGAATGTACAATCGCGTCATCAGACTACAGGTACCAAAAGGGTATCAGGTCAAAAATCCCGATGACTTAAAATTCAACATTTCATATACGGACAAAGATCAAGTTCCATTTCTTATTTAAATCCGATTATGTTCTCAAGGACAATGTCCTGGAAGTTCGTATCGAAGAATATTATAAACAGATCTATGCGCCTCTTTCGCGCTACGAAGACTTTCGAAAAGTCGTGAACGCCGCAGCAGACTTTAACAAGATTACATTAGTACTGGAGAAGAAATAACCCATATTAAACTTCCCGAAAGTTCAAAACTTTCGGGAAGTTGTTGAATAAATGTTTTCAAACTTTCGGGAACCTACCCACGAATTTCTTAAAAGAAATACTGACCGGCTTTATTTACTTTCACTGGTTTCAATTTTTTAGTTTCCTCAAAATCGTCGTAGACTTTTTTTAAGTTTTCCCAAAATTCGATATGACCGGAACTGGCGTGATTCTTTTTTAAAAAGGCAATTCCCTGATCTGTTAATCGGGTTGGGAAAACGTGAACGGGTATTTTTTCCTGTCCGCCATTTTTAGCTTCCATTGCCATGATGTAGAGCTCTTTAATTTTATCATCTGTGATTGGAATGCATCCAATGGTTACACAGTTGCCGTGGATGTAAATGGAACTCCCAGGGTGTTGTTTGTCGCTCAAGATCTTATCGGAAGCGTTGGGATAATTTAAGTCCAAGAGACAAGTAAAAATTGCTTTGCTGGATTGAAGTGATTGATGTGATAGACGCCTTCTGGAATTTGTAAATCGCCTTGCCTTCTTTTGGGTCCCAGGGTACCTGAAGTTGTGCAAAATTCGTAGCTGTGAAGCAAAGTAAACTTATCGTCATTTTTTCCTTTTATCCACACTTCAAGAAGTTTTTCATTCTTAAACGCACGGATGAATAATTGAAAATCATTGATATCAAGATTTTTACTTTTGAAGTAATTTTGAACGACCGCTTCTTTTTGGTCATACGCAGTCTTTACGCGACTATGTCGGAGCTGACTTTCTTTGAAGGACAATGCTTGCAGCATAATTAATCCAAGAAAAATGTAGTTCATCAGTTATTTTCAGAAAACCTTGTCGGTCGTTTCATTTTTCTTTAGGGGACAGCAGCACGGGTTGGGCGGGCTGTGCAAATTGTATATCCCGCTTTTCAAAGGCTTCGAAGTATTTTCAGGTTGATTTCTTGTTGAATGTCTGCATACAGTATTATAATCTGCATTTTCAACAAAGTAGACTGTTTCGAATTTGAAATCCGTAATCTCCATAGGACAAAAAGTGTGAACGATCCAGTGTAATTCCCCGTATGGATGTGACGATATTTTTTATGATTACCGGGACCTCCCTGACAAGATCAGGCGGAGTACTATATGCAGCATTGATAGCGAATTCGATTCTCCTTCGCTCCATGCGCTTAAAATTATGAAGTCGCGATTTTGTAAGATCGCTGTTTGATAATATAAGTTGTTCGCCGGTTAGACTTTTAAGTCGTCGTCGTCTTGATTCCAATATGTTCTACGTTTCCTTTCTTATCGTCGAGAACAATGAAGTCACCGATTTCAAAAGGCCTGTCAAAAAAGATTACGAAGTAGTTGAACAGATCACCCAGGATATTTTGAGCTGCTAACGCTATGGCGATACCTCCAATGCCTAAACCTGCGATGATGGCGCTAACGTTGTATCCGAGATTATCAAAAAAGAAAATACAATCCAATCGTCCAGATGACGATATTGAGAATAAGCATGATCCCACCCAACTGTTTTAGTTTTTCTTCGCCTTGATCCTGTCTTCGCACATACGATTGTAATCCTTGCAAAGCAACGGAGGAAATTAGACGAAGGATAAAAAAGGTTATAATAACCGCGATGACGATCTTGATTACCTTATCTGCTTTTTCTGATAGCACCAGGTAATTGATACCCACGTAAACGATAAAGAAATGTAAGGCCGGCATCGCAAATTTTTCGATTGCCTTGATGATAAAATTATCCAGGTTTGATTCCGTTCGGTCCGCCCATTTTTCCAACCGACTGCAGAATTATTTTCTTAAACAAAGCGAGGATCAACATTCCACCCAAAATTATCGCAACGGCGATCAGATACTCCTGGACCGTATTGCTGAAGTAAACTCTTGACAAGATATCGTTCATATAATGTAGGAACTTAGAATAGCATCAGAATTTAAAAGAATCTACTTAGTATAACATGATACAACAAACCGCAGGTTAAGTGAAATTTTAAAAATCTATTAAAAATTTTTGTTGAGTTCTGAATAGCAAGTAACTTACCTCTTTAGTCGTTAGCGTGAATGGAATATAATATTTTCATTATTTTATCCATGGTTGCATTCCTGGCGGTGCTGGGGGCCATGTATTTAAGTCAGTCGGCGCGTCGCCAATTGCGCGAGGAAGGACTTGCAAAAGAAAATGAAGAAATCAAGAATGTCCTGAAGGCGCAGCAGCAAATGCTGGAGGAAGAACGTGCTCGTATCGCACATGATCTTCACGATGATCTGGCGCAGCTTGTTGGCAGGGACACGTTTAGCATTGGGAAATCTTCGTTTGGAACCGACCCTTTCAAGTCGAAATAAAAGTCTTTTATTAAGAATCGATCACGATCTTAACGACCTGCTGAATCGTGTCCAAAATATTATTTGGAACCTCGCTCCTGAAACTTTTCAGGAGAAAGGACTTTCGCACGCTATTTGGAAAATGTGTGACCAGCTACGAGAGCTCCGTTCCTTTCACATCGAATTTTTGGAAATGGGAGAAGTTAAAAGATTTAGCAGCGAGGTTGAATTGGTGTTGTTTCAGAATTATTCAGGAAATCACCAGTAATGCGATGAAGCATTCCTTGGCCTGGAATATTTACATAAAAATGTTTTGGTCCGAGAAACAACTCAAAGTAGAAATCAAGGATGATGGCGTGGGAAAAGAAAAGGCTGCAGTAACAGGCAAAGGTGATACTGGCCGGGGTTTAATCGGAATTCAAAAAAGAGCAGACATAATAAAGGCGTCAGTCACCACGGAAGCGATTCCCAAGGGAACGTTGTTTATTGTATCCTATAAATTTTAAGAAGATATAATCCCGTTGCCCAGCGCGAAATGGATAAGCTCGTTCGTATTCTTTGTATTGGTCTTTCGAAGAATATCTTTACGATAACCTTCAATCGTATGTTCACTCAAAAAAAGTTTTTCCGCAATATCTTTTGTGCTTAAGCCGCGTCCTAACAAAACAATTACTTCGAATTCGCGCGCAGTCAATTTAATTCGCGGCGGATGTTGCAATCCATCGGGTTTGGATTGCAATACGATGTTTACCTTTTCATTATAATAATGCTTGCCCTCCAATACCGTTATAATGGCCGTATAGATCTCCTGTTGATGAGTGGTCTTTTTAAATAGAATTCCGTGAATGCCCATACGCATGAGGTTGAAGATCATCGCCTCTTCATCAAACGCGGTCAATGCAATAATCCGTGTGGATAAGCTTCAATTTGTTGATGTAATCGATCACCTCGAACCCATCGACTACCGGCATTCGTATATCGAGCAAGATAACATCAATGTTGTGTTGAGCGAGTAGCTCCTGTGCTTTCCGACCATTCTCGACTTCATGGATTTTTTTTACAAATTGAGTTTTCTCAAGCATTGCTCTAAGACTCTCTCGCATGAATAGATGATCATCTGCGACGAGTACGGTAATATTTGTCTTCACTAGTGGTTTGGCCTAAAAAAATGAACAAAACAATATCAAATATATCTTTAAATAAAGAACGATTACAACCCCAGTATATGGGGGAAATGGGTCATGAACCACATCCGAGAACGATCAACTACGAGCCTCTCAATAAGAAAACAACAATCCTTTCTGCCTCGAACGCGTGATTTTCTACAAATTTTTTCACCCCGACATAATATTTTTTTGAAGCATTGCCCGGTCATAGGATTCACCCGTATCGATGAATTTTCATAGACTTGAAGTTGGCGTGCACACAAGCACACAGAGTGGGGTGGAGCGTGTCTAAAGATCAAAAAAATATACCTTAATTATGGCAAAAAACAGTTATTTCGGGCATTTTTGAAACCCCCGGTTTGTAGGGGTTTTACTATTGGCTATTGCCTCGCAAGCATTCCCGTCTGTATATTTATTACCGTAAGGTGTCAAAATCCTGGTATTGTTTTCTTTTTGATGAAGCCTTGGGCTCCAAATTAGGTTTAGATTTCGTAACACATTCCTTACGCATTGGGAATGATAATTTCGAATATTTCATCGGAGAAGACGTACGGGATTTTTGGCTCCTTCATTCGTTAGCTCCCAAAGCATAACCTCTTACCTATCTGGTAAGAGGTTTTTTATTTGCATCTTGCAAAAAAAAATATTCTTCTGCCTATTCATACGTCCGCTCAATTTTAATTCGTTCGGTATGATACCCTGCAGTAATTTTTTCGATCTTCCCTAAAATCTCTTTTTTTTATGCAAAATCTTCCTTGGAAAAAAATTGCCATTGGCGTGGTGGCAGTTGGTATTATCGCGTTCGGCGTATTTTACTTTACAGAGAGCAGAGGTAAAAAAGCGTCAGACAATTTTATCAATCCGGCCTTTAGTGAATACATAACATCGTATACAGCAGGTGTCATTTCATCCGGTTCAAGCCATCCGTATTATTCTCGCCAATGATGCAGTAGATTCAACATTCATTGGTCGGGAATCAAGCGTGAATCTTTTTTCCTTTAGTCCTTCACTTAAGGGCAAGACCCTTTGGCTTGACCGGCGCACCGTTGAATTTGTTCCCGAAACAAGAATGGGTTCTGGCCAAATTTATGAAGCTGGTGTTTCAGCTTTCAAAACTCATAACGGTTTCCAAGGAATTGGCTGAATTTCCTTTTTCCTTTCAGGTCATGCCTCAAAACTTCGATGTCTCCATCGACAACATCAAGCCCTACGTTAAGACCGAACTTACGCGCCAACGAATCGAGGGTGTTCTTAGCACTGCGGATTTTGCTGAAGACAAAACAGTCGAAAGTATGCTGATGGCGCAACAGGAGAACAAGGATCTAAAAGTGACATGGACCCATACAGCGGAAGGTAAACAGCATATGTTCGTTGTCGAGGATGTTGTCCGCAAAGAGGCCGCCACCAAAGTTACGGTAACCGTGGACGGCAAAAACCTGGGCATAACCTCCAATGATAAAAAAGAGGTGGAGATTCCTGCGCTGGGTGATTTCAAGATCGTCAATACCAAGGTGGTTCAAAACCCAAACCAATACGTTGTCCTTCAGTTCTCAGATCCCTTGAAGGAAAAGCAGGAATTACGCGGTCTGATTTCAATCGAAGAGGACAGAAGCCTTACACTGGAGTTTGAAATTCACGACAATGAAATATGGGTGTATCCACCCGTGCGTCAATCCGGAGACAAAACCATTTACGTTGAGCAAGGTATGCGGAACATCAATGACTATCGGATGAAGGTAGCTTCCTCGACCGTGGTTACATTTGAACAGCTAAAGCCGGCTGCGCGATTTGTGGGCAAAGGTTCAATTTTACCTAGCACAGACGGCCTTATCCTGCCATTTGAGGCGGTCAATTTAAAAGCCGTCGACCTGACCGTTACACGCATTTTTGAAAACAACATGTTGCAGTTTTTGCAAGTCAATAACCTGGAGGGTAATTACGACCTGAATCGTGTAGGCAAACGGTTATTCAAGCAAAAAATTCAGCTCGACAATAAAGGCGTAACGGATATTGGAAAATGGAACCGGTATACATTGGACTTGGCAAAACTTATTCAGACAGAGCCAGGCGCCATCTACCAGATTTCTATGAGTTTCAAGAAAGCCTATGCTTCATACGTCTGTGAGGATGAAGACAGTGATAATGACCTGACACCAATAGACGATGAGACGCTGGAAGAAGCGTCATACTACGAAGAAGGCTATTATGAAGAGGAATATTACTATGGCGAAGATTACGATTGGGAGCAACGGGACAATCCTTGCAATTCGTCTTACTATACCAATTCAAGGTTCATCCGGAAAAATGTATTAGCATCTGATCTTGGTCTGTTAGCAAAAAAGGGAAATGATGGCGGCACAATGGTCGTGGTCACGGACTTGAAATCCGCCGAGCCGTTGGGTGGCGTGGCCCTGGAGTTCTATGACTATCAGCAGCAATTGCTTGGCACGATGACAACAACGACAGATGGAAAAGCTGTATTTGAATCCAAGGATGTTCCCTTTGCATTAATTGCAAAAAGTGGCTCACAGCGTGGATATCTGCGATTGATGGATGGCGAGTCGCTGTCGCTTAGTGGTTTTGATGTGTCCGGAGATTATATCAGCAAAGGACTGAAAGGATTTATCTACGGCGAACGTGGCGTATGGCGTCCTGGTGATTCTGTATATCTTAGTTTTATACTGGAAGACAAAAATAAAATACTTCCACCCACGCATCCGGTTGTTTTTGAATTACAAAACCCACAAGGAACAATTGTCAATCGTCAGGTAAAGTCAACATCTGAAAACGGATTTTACCGATTGGCCACAGCGACGGATCCAGATGCTCCTACTGGTAACTGGATGGCTCGGATAAAAGTTGGCGGGACGGAATTCAGCCAGCAGGTAAAAATTGAAACCATTAAACCCAATCGATTAAAAATTAACCTTGACGTTGGAGGCGACAAAATTATTTCACAGGATATCAGGGGCAATCTCGAGGTAAATTGGCTGCATGGTGCTCCGGGCAAGAACCTTAAAGCTGAATTCGATGTGACCCTTAGTCGCGCCAATACGACGTTTCCAAAATACAATGATTATGTCTTTGAAGAGCCTTCAAAGACTTATACGTCCGAAACGCAATCCATCTTCGAAGGAAATACAGATGCCGAAGGTAAGGCTGTCTTTCAGGCAACGCTTCCTTCATCGGCAGGTTTTCCTGGATTTATGACCGCTGTTTTTCGCGGGAAAGTTTTTGAGGAGAGCGGAAATTTTAGCATTGACAGATTCAGCCTTCCTTATTATCCATTCACTTCATATGTAGGCTTAAAGACACCAACAGGCGAACGGTACAGCGGGATGTTGTATACGGACACAACGCAGCGGTTAGACGTCGTATTTCTTGATATCAATGGTACGCCTGTTCCGAGGTCAAATGCCACCATTGGCCTTTACCGTTTGAACCGTTACTGGTGGTGGGACAATGCCCACGACAACATCGCCAATTACATCGAGGGTAACAACGCGCAACTAATTAGTTCAGGCAAATTGAACGCTTCCAATGGCAAGGGTAGCTGGTCCTTCAAAATTGCAGCTGCCGATTGGGGAACCTACTACATCCGGGTTTGTGACCCCGTATCAGGTCATTGTACGGGCAAAACCGTGTATATCGATCAGCCGGGATACTATGGACGTAATAGCCGGGAGAGCAAAGGTGGCGCAACTCAGCTTTCTTTTTCATCTGATAAAACAAAGTATAATGTCGGCGATAAAATAAATCTTACCATCCCCGGAAGCGGACAAGGTCGCGCGCTCATTTCCGTGGAAAATGGAAGTAAAATAATTTCAACATTTTGGATTCAGACACAGAAGGGAGATAATCAATTTTCCCTCGATGCTACCGCAGATATGACACCCAATATCTTCGTAAACGTAAGTTTGTTACAGCCGCATTCCCAGACGCTCAACGATCTGCCTATAAGATTATACGGTATCATTCCACTTGGAGTGGAAGATCCATCCACGCATTTGGAACCGCTGATTAACATGCCGGAGGAAATTCAACCTGGACAGGAAGTCACGATTAAAGTTTCCGAAAAGGCGAAACGTAAAATGACTTTTACCCTTGCGATGGTGGATGAAGGACTTTTGGATATTACCAAGTTTAAAACACCTGAACCCTGGAAGAAATTCTACGCCCGTGAAGCGCTTGGTGTCAGGACTTGGGATTTGTACGACCAGGTTATGGGTGCATTTGGATCCCATATCGAACGGCTTCTTGCCGTTGGCGGGGATGAAGAATCAAAGCCGACGGAAGAAGATCCTCGCGCCAATCGTTTCAAACCCGTCGTCAAATTCTTTGGCCCGGTTACCATTGATGCCGGAGGTAGCAAAGAATTTAAATTCACCATGCCGCAATATATTGGTTCCGTCAAGACCATGGTGGTCGCGGGCTACGAGGGCGCATATGGGCATGCCGATAACGTGACCCCTGTGCGAAAGCCACTAATGGTACTGGCCACGCTGCCGCGAGTGTTAGGTCCTGAAGAAAACGTGAAGCTTCCGATTACACTGTTTACGCAGGATAAAAAAATCAAAAATATTAAAGTCGACGTGAAGACGACGGGGCCCGTTTCCATTGTAGGCGAAGCATCAAGAAGTGTTGCAATGTCAGCTTCCGGGGATCTGACTGTTGACTTTGAGTTGGCTGTTAAATCAGCAACCGGCGTAGGTAAAATTACAGTGTTCGCTTCTTCCGGATCTTTTGAATCCTCCGATGAGATAGAGATAGATATTCGCAATCCAAATCCTCCGCTTACACAGGTTTCGGATATGTTCCTGGAAGCTGGAAAATCATGGAGTGGCGACGTGATCCCTGTGGGAATCTCCGGAACAAATTCTGCGGTCTTGGAAGTCTCTTCTATTCCCCCGGTTAACTTGGGTCATCGACTGCGATATCTGATGGAATATCCCCATGGTTGTATCGAACAGACGACGTCAGCTGCCTTTCCACAGCTTTATCTTTCGGTCGTCAAGGACCTCAACGAAGCTGAAATTGCAAGAACCAAATTTAATATTACGAAAGCGATCGAGCGACTGAAGATGTTTGTTACGAGGGATGGTGGATTTGCTTATTGGCCTGGCAATGATGATTCGGATAGCTGGGGTTCAACGTACGCGGGGCACTTCTTGATTGAAGCAGAACAAAAGGGTTACTACGTCCCGGCTGAAATGATTAGACGTTGGAAGAGGTATCAGCGCAATAAGGCGATGGAGTGGAGAAGAAATGACTATAAATACTATAACACCGATCTCATTCAGGCTTATCGACTGTATACCCTGGCTTCTGCGGATGCGGCAGAGCTAAGCGCAATGAACAGATTGCGGGAGCTATCGGATCTGTCGCTGCAGGCCAAGTGGATGCTGGCGGCCGCTTATGTTAAGGCAGGCCAGCCAGAAGCAGCAAAAAAGATTATCGGCAACCTGACGACAAGCATTAAGCCGTATCAGGAAATGGGATACACCTACGGAAGTGATGTGCGCGATCGAGCGATTATCCTTGAAACGTTAGTTCTACTGAATGACAAAACGAAAGCATTCGAATTGGTAAAAGAGATTTCAACTTCTCTAAGCAACTCAAGTTACTGGATGAGCACGCAAACCATTGCCTATTCGTTAAAAGCCATAGGCATGTTCGTGGCTACTGAAAAACGCGGCGAATTAAAGTTTTCGTACAGTTATGGAGGAAAGAGTATCAACGCCAGCACAAACCTGCCCCTTTCACAAGTTCCACTTGTCATCGCGGGGGCACAAAAAGCGCCGATAAAAATTTCGAATGAGAGCAAAGGGAGCTTATTTGTCAGAGTTGTAAGTACCGGTACCCCTGCACGCGGACAGGAACAAGAGCGCGAAAATAACCTCGTGCTTTCTGTCGCCTATACCGATGTGAAAGGAAACCCCATCAACCCCGCGGTTCTCAGCCAAGGCACGGAATTCCTTGCCAACGTCACTGTAAAAAATCCTGGCATTCGTGGAGAGTATCAAAATCTGGCCCTTACACAAATATTTCCTTCCGGTTGGGAAATTAATAACCTGCGCTTAACGGACGACGAAAATACGCTGAAGGCAGATCGCGGCGATTATCAGGATATTCGGGACGATAGAGTTTACACGTATTTTGGACTAAGCCCGGGCCGCACCAGAACTTTTAAAACGATTCTGACAGCGAGTTATGCCGGCACTTATTATTTACCTGGCGTGATCTGTGAAGCTATGTACGACAATAGTGTTTATGCCGGGAAAAAAGGAGAGGTAGTGCAGGTTACGAAAGCAACGGGCGCACCGTAGTAATCGCTTATATCGAGTTTACCGTAAATTTTTGTAAGATGACGCGAAAAGTAAAAATCAGATTAACCCTAGCCATTTCGTTGATCGGTGTCGGTTGCTGTATTTTTTTTCGTTGCCCGTCGACTTTTTGATGACCCTTATTCTACCGTACTCAAGAGCAATCAGGGCGAACTTCTCAGCGCGTCCATTGCAAAAGACGGCCAGTGGCGATTTCCAAAGGTTGATTCTGTTCCAAGGAAATTTTCTGAGGCGCTTATTGCCTATGAAGATAAACGCTTTTATGGACACCCTGGTGTTGATCCTTTATCGCTTGCCCGCGCAGTTAAACAAAATCTTGCCGACGGTCGACATTGTGAGTGGAGGAAGCACGATAACCATGCAAGTCATTCGTCTTTCCAGAAAAGGAAAACGCCGAACTGTCTTTGAAAAGATTATTGAAATGGTATTGGCCACGCGATTGGAGCTTCGTTATTCGAAACAAGAAATTTTGGGCTTGTACGCGTCGCATGCGCCATTTGGCGGAAATGTTGTGGGCCTCGAAGCGGCCTGCTGGCGATATTTTGGGAGGAGTCCTCAACAACTCTCGTGGGGAGAAGCGGCGTTGCTGGCAGTCTTACCCAATGCCCCTTCATTAATGCATCCCGGTAAAAATCGCGATCGCCTAAAGGAAAAACGAGATCGGCTTTTGGACAAGACTCGTAGCGCAGTGGAAAAATTGATGCCTTTACGGCGTCCCTTGCCAAGGACGAATCTATTCCCGAAGAACCAAAATCATTGCCACGACACGCTCGCCACTTGCTGGCCAGAGCTATGAAGGAAGGACTCGCCGAAAGTTTTATTATCTCGACTCTTGATAAATCTCTTACAGGAACGCGCAGAACAAATTGTACAGGATCATTATCAAAGATTCAGCGCCAATCAAATTCACAACGCTGCGGTTATTGTTCTGGAGGTCTCGACTGGAAAAGTTTTAGCATACGTGGCAATACCGGCGGAACACGGAAAATACTCATGGCAGATGATGTGGACATTATAAAATCACGTAGAAGCACAGGCAGTATTTTAAAACCATTTCTCTTTGCGGCGATGTTGGACGAAGGAAAAATTCTTCAGCGCACGCTGGTTCCCGATGTTCCGACGATCATCAACGGATTCTCTCCAAAGAACTTTTCTAAGGAATACGATGGAGCCGTTCCCGCGAACAAAGCACTGATCCGGTCGCTTAATATTCCTGCTGTGCACATGTTAAGAACCTATCGTTATGAAAAATTTCATTCTCTCTTAAAAAACATGGGTATGAATACCCTGGATCGTAGTCCTGATCATTATGGACTTTCCCTAATTCTGGGTGGAGCCGAGGGCACGCTGTGGGATATCACCGGTATGTACGCTTCGATGGCGAGAACGCTGAATAATTATTGGGAGCATCCCGGAAAAAACCGGTACAACAGGAGTGATTTTCATCCACCGCATTATATCGAGCCACGGCATGAATCGGATCTTAATCAAGGAGGGTCTGAGGGAAATCTTGAGGCAACCTCATGGCTGAGTGCCGCTGCTATTTTTCAGACCTTTGACGCGTTGAAAGAAGTCTATCGGCCAGGAGAAGAATCAGGATGGAGATATTTCAGCAGCTCAAAAAAAATTGCATGGAAAACCGGAACGAGTTTCGGATTTCGCGATGCATGGGCGGTTGGTGTTACACCTCATTATGCTGTCGGTGTTTGGGTAGGAAATGCGGATGGAGAAGGAAGACCAGGACTTACGGGAACCGATGCGGCAGCGCCGCTGATGTTTGATATTTTTTCGCAACTAAAAGAACGATTCCTGGTTTCGAGCTCCCGCGCAAGAGATGGAAAGGATTACAATTTGCCGTCAGAGCGGTTATCGAAATTCTACGTGGTGCAACGAAGTCGATACTGTTTTTGTAACACGGCAAGGACTTCAGAGTGCAGCCTGTCCGTTTCATAAATTAGTTCACCTCACATCGAACAAAAAATTTCGTGTTCACAGTGAATGCGAACCTATGGATAAAATTGTCCAGGCAACCTGGTTTGTTCTTCCTCCGATGCAGGAATATTATTTCCGTGCAAAGAATTTTTCTTATAAAACCTTACCGCCGTTTCGGAAAGATTGTCAGAATTCGTCGCCGCTGATTTCCATGGATCTGATATATCCCAAACCAGATT
This sequence comes from uncultured Bacteroidota bacterium, assembly GCA_963813425.1. Lineage (GTDB taxonomy): Bacteria > Bacteroidota > Bacteroidia > Cytophagales > Cyclobacteriaceae > Chryseolinea. The sequence goes on along the minus strand of CAWEZB010000032.1, from coordinate 132,719 downwards.
CTAAGATCTTTATTCCCCGTGAATTGAATGGAGACGAAGGTAAGAGTCGTTTTTGAATTAGCCCATCGCAATCCCAGTACCGTCGTGTATTGGCATTTGGACGGGAATTTTGTGGGAAGCACCAAGGGAAGCCATAGTCTGCTATTAAATCCCCGCAAAGGGAAGCATTTTTTGACCCTCGTCGACGAAAACGGGGAGACGATAAATTCATATTTTGACATTATTTCATACATGTAAACCACTGACACGTAGCAGATTAATTGTTTTGCATTAATTCTTTACTATCTTGCTGCTATATTATTTGTGCCTTCACAATAAAATCAGTGTTATGAATGTCAAACTTTTCGCACTGGTAGGCATTTTTTTATTTGTTCTTTTTGCAGAGCCTACCAACGCCTCATGTCTGGATCAGGGACGACTTGGATGATCGTCCTAACTATGTAGTTATCGGTGCTTTCCGTGTTTACAAAAATGCGATCCGCTTTACGGCTCATGCTCACAAGGATTTGAAAATGGACGCGAAGTTCGAGCTGAATCCCTATCGGAAGCTTTATTACGTCTATGTACTAAGCACCGACGATCAGAGTCTCGCAATCAATGAAGCGAGACGACTTCGCGAAGAATCGGAGTTCAGAGATACTTGGGTATATTTTGGAACACTTGGAGATAGGGCCATTGCACTCGGCGAAAATTATGTAGGCCAGGATATTAATCCTGTTACTGCGCAAAAGATTGGCGAAGTCAAGAAAGTCGATGATCCCAAGGAAAAACAGAAACACCAGGCGAAGCAACACGCCGGAGGCAAACGCAACCAATTCAGCAGAGGAGAAAATGAAATCTCTGGACGATGTTTCTGGAAAGAGTTTTCTATTCAAGGTATTTCGCGCTGCCGATAGTACTTCCGTTGACGGTGACGTGGATGCAATTGATACAGAAAAGACCCGAAAGATCGGGACGTATAAAGCCAACGTGCCGGTTAGTCTTCCCAAAAATAACTTAAAAGCTGTTTCATTTGTTTGCGAGGTATTCGGGTACAGAAAAATTCAACGGGACATTGATTACAATAACCCAGAGGGCGAAGGCATATCAAAAGAAGAAAATGGCGCTGTCGTTGTTCCTTTTGAACTTGTGCGGTTGCAGAAAGGTGATATCGCGGTTATGTATAATGTCTACTTCTTTAAAGATGCTGCCATTATGAGGCCGGAATCTCGATATGAAGTTGGCAGCTTGCTTGAGATGCTGAATGAGAACAACAAGTATAAGATCATGCTACACGGACATACCAACGGTAACGCTGCGGGAAAAATAATTTCGATGAATAAAGACAGTAAGAATTTCTTCTCCCTGAACGATACAAAGGATGGATTCGGATCTGCCAAAGAATTATCCGAACAACGTGCTGTTATAATTAGAAATTATCTTATCAGCAACGGGATCGAACAGTCACGGATCGAAATAAAAGCCTGGGGCGGTAAACGTTCAATCCACGACAAACACAGCGCGCGAGCTCAAGAGAATGTGAGAGTGGAAGTGGAAATTTTGGAAAACTAACTACCACTGATTGACGCTGACCGATGACCGCTGACCGCTGACCGCTGATTTATCTGAAGACGCTGACCATTGATTTATTTATGGCGCTGATTAGGCGATTACAGAACTAGAATAGATAGCCACAAAGTCACCAAGGCACAAAGGTTCACAAAGCTGTGAATGGCAATGACTACTTCTTACCAGCCAACTCTTACCAACGACATTCTCTTACGAAGTACCAACTGATTACCGAGCACCGATTACAACACATTCAGCCACAAAGTCGCCAAGCGGAGAATGGCAACCACTTCTTACTAACGACCTCTTACCAACGACACTCTCCTACGAAGTTCCAAACCGATTACCGATTACCGATTACTGACTACTGATTACCTCTCACCTAACTACGGCTCACCTGAATACCAATCCCATGGTCACCAACCACAACTCCATTGCTGTGGACAATACTATCTTCGAGGTGACTGTTTATAGCACGTATGGTGTTGTCCAACTGCTCACCACAGGTTCTTAAATAGTTCAGAATAACTTTTTGTTCAGAAGGTCCTGCGTGTTGAATCAAATTGATCAATCCAAGAATGCTTGCAACAGGGGCGCGAAGATTGTGCGCGTTCATGAAGGTATATTCGGCAAACTTTTTATTCTGGTGAAATATCTGTTTTGTCCGCTCATCAATACGGCCCGCCAACGTTTTATTCAGATCTAGTAGTTCGTCATTAAGAATTAGCAACGCTTCTGCTTGTGACTCGATCGCATTTTTTTGAAAACTTATCTCTTCATTTTTAATTTGAAGGTCCTTATTAGCTCGCAAAATTTCCTTTCGTTGGCGGAATAGGATCACGGCCAGGATACCGGTGATGATCAAGCTTACTGATACGGCAACGATCAAAAGGTCCCGGGTTTCTAGTTCTGCTTCTTTCAATTTCGCCTCGGACCGGACTTGATGGTTTTCATGCTCCTCTACCAAATTTTGCGTACTATCTGGCAGGGCAGCCTGCGGCATTGCAAGAATGCTGATAGCGCAGAGGAAAAATATGGTCAAAAGTATTTTCAACTAAAACTTAATTAGTTTTAACAAAATATTAAATGGAATAGTAAAGGTAAGGCTAGGGCAACGGCCGAATAGTGATCAGGTACTGGAATCCACAGATTCCCAAATACCACATTCGCGAATTAAGCTAAGCTTGACATCGCTTTCAGGACATCATGCTGGGTAATTATGTGAACCCTTTCGCGTTCATCGCGGACTAACACCGCCTTATTATCCCTATTGAGTAATGAAGATAAAACATCCAACGTGCTGTCTGGAGCAACAAATTGCATAGGTTTATCCATTACGTCGTGAACATGTTTATTTTGAAGATGGGGATCCTGGATAATTTTTTCCAGTAGGCTTGCAGCACTGACGCTTCCAACAAAATTCTCATTTTCAACTACAGGAATTTGGTCGATGCCTTCCCGGCTCATCACCCGAATAGCTTCGCTGACTTTCGTTGTTTTGGTGACTGTGTGCAAACTGTCTTTCCCGTTTCTGCTGGCAACAATATCTCGGGCTGATCCAAACGCACGGGTTTCGAGGAAACCGTGATCTTTCATCCATTGATCATTGTAGACTTTGGCAAGGTACCGTGTTCCATGATCCGGAAGGAGGATGACCATCAGATCATCTTTCTTAAGAAATTCGCGAGCATATTCGAGCGCACCATGAATTGCGGAGCCACTCGACCAGCCTACGAAGAGACCTTCTTCCCGCGACAGCCTTCGGGCACCAATAGCGCCATCTTTATCTGTAACTTTAATGAAGTGATCAATCACATCAAAGTTTACATTTTTAGGAAGAATATCTTCCCCAAATCCTTCTGTTAAATAAGGGTAAATTTCTTTTTCGTCGAAGACACCTGTCTCCTTATATTTTTTGAAAACCGAGCCGTAGGTGTCAATACCAACGGTAACGATAGATGCATTTTGTTCCTTTAAGTACTTTGCTGTTCCGCACATAGACCCACCGGTTCCAACGGTTGCTACGTAATGCGTTATTTTCCCTTCCGTTTGTTTCCAGATCTCAGGCCCGGTGGTTTCATAATGGGCAGTGGTGTTGGAAAGGTTGTCGTATTGATTTGGATAGAACGAGTTTGGAATATCTCTATTAAGCTTTCTCGCGATTGAGTAATACGAACGAGGATCATCCGGTGCCACATTCGTGGGACAAACAATGACCTCGGCACCGACCGCTCTCAAAATGTTAATTTTTTCCTGCGACTGTTTGTCAGCGACGGTGAAAATGCACCGGTATCCCTTCGCAATGGCTGCGAGCGCCAGACCCATCCCTGTATTTCCTGACGTACCTTCTATGATGGTGCCCCCGGGTTTTAGCAAACCAGCTTTTTCCGCATCCACAACCATTTTTACAGCCATTCGATCCTTCGTAGAATTTCCGGGGTTGAAATATTCGACCTTGGCTAAAACGGTGCCCTGAACGCCCTTCGTCACGTTATTCAACTTCACCAATGGTGTATTTCCGATGGTTTCTACAATAGAATTATAAAACATGGGTTCCTACTTTCATACGGCTAAACTACAAAATCTGACTCAATGGATACGGATATGAGGACGATAGGTTGCTAAAAGCTGCAAGCTTCAAGCCTCAAACCTTAAGTTGCGCTCCTTTTCTTGAAGCTCGAAGCTATCCTTTTGCTCCCGCCAGCAGATATAAGACCGCCATCCGGACCGCCACCCCATTTTCTACCTGGTCGAGGATGATAGAATGTTGGGAATCGGCCGCGTCGCTGCTCAATTCGACCCCTCTGTTTATTGGGCCGGGATGCATGATCACGATCTGTTTTTTCAGGCTATCCAGTAATTTTTTTGTGATTCCGTAGTACAGCGAATACTCGCGGAGTGAAGGAAAATATTTTATTTGTTGACGCTCTAGCTGAATTCTGAGGACATTGGCGACGTCACACCACTGTAATGCCTTTTTTACATCAAATTCAACTTCAATTCCCAATTGTCCGATGAATTTCGGAAGCAACGTGGGTGGGCCACAAACCATAACCTTTGCACCGAGTTTTTGCAGGGCGAAAATATTAGAGAGTGCAACCCGCGAATGTAGAATATCGCCGATTATGGCAATTTTCTTTCCTGATACAGCGCCTAATTTTTCGCGGATAGAAAAGGCGTCAAGCAGCGCCTGTGTTGGGTGTTCGTGTGTTCCGTCCCCCGCGTTGATGATATTCGCTTTAATATGTTTTGCCAAAAAATGCGGCGCCCCTACGCTCGCATGCCGCATCACGATCATATCGACCTTCATCGCGAGAATATTGTTGACCGTATCGAGGAGTGTTTCTCCTTTTTTCACGGAGCTATTGGAAGCTGAAAAGTTAATTACATCCGCAGATAATCTTTTTTGAGCCAGTTCAAACGACAGTCGTGTGCGGGTTGAGTTTTCAAAAAATACATTGGCAATGGTAACGTCGCGCAGGGAAGGAACTTTTTTTATAGGCCGATTGATAACGTCTTTAAAATTGTCGGCTGTTTCGAAAATAAGTTCAATGTCTTCACGGGTGATGTCTTTGATTCCGAGCAGGTGTTTTTGACTGAGTTTAGACATAGCCCTTAATCCTTATTGATCAACCAGATCTTATTTTGTTTATGACCTTGTGCTTCCAGTTCCACCAGTACGCGTTGTGTTGGCAGTGTATTCACGACTTTCCCAACGTAATCGGCCGCGACCGGTAATTCACGGTTATATTTTCGGTCGATGAGAACCAACAGTTCGACGGTTGCCGGTCTTCCAAAAGCTATCATGGCATCCATCGCCGCGCGTATAGTGCGTCCTGTAAATAATACGTCGTCTACCAAAACCACTTTTTTTGCCTCGATTATAAAATCGATCCTGGTTTCATTTGCTCTGACCGGGATCTGCCTTCTTCTGAAATCATCGCGGTGAAAAGTGGTGTCTAGATAGCCTAGCGGGATGGTTTTCTTGGTGTCTTTTTGCAGCTTTTTATGAATAATTTCTGCCAGGAAAATCCCGCGAGGTTGCATGCCAAGAATGACAGTCTGAGAGAAATCATCATGATTTTCAATTAATTGCTGGCAAAGACGGCTGATGGTGATGTCGAGAAGGTCGGAATCGAGGATGAGCTTTTTCTGCATAGCGCAGGCGCAAATGTAATGGTTTAGGCGTAAAGATTAAAGTCCGCGAGCGGGAGGTTTTAAGTTTATAGTTGATTCAGTTTCGTTTTGAGGCCGGGTTACGTTTGGGATTTGAAACCGATTTAGCTTCTGGAAACATATCTCTATGAGGAAGTTAGCCATATCACTGCTGATGTCGATGCTATTTGTAGCCGCCAGCGCCCAGAACCAGGAAGGCGATATCACAATTCAGAGAAGCTTTGGGGGTTTAAAGTTTTATCAGGATGGACGCATCTTAAAGCCCCGGGAAGTTTTGAATATAATGGAGCCTAATCCAGAGGCCTTTAAAGCATTTAAGAAAGCGAAGTCAAACTACGATGCAGCGAATGTTTTTGGTTTTATCAGCGGTTTTATGATAGGCTGGCCGTTGGGAACCGCGTTGGGAGGCGGCGAACCACAGTGGGGTATTGCTGCCGGTGGTGCTGCTGTATTGTTGATAGCCATTCCGCTCTCCAGCTCCTATAAAAAACATGCGCGTAACGCAGTCGATTTGTATAACAATGACAAAGCGCCGTCGACATCTCTTAGAACGAAAGTCAATCTGAATTTTGCTGGTACCGTGGCCAAAGTCACCGTTACGTTTTGATCAATATTCTTTTCACTTGTAAAAAATTTTGTATACCAGTGTTCTTTATGTTTTACGGTAAGTCGCCTCAAATGAAATTCGGTTCGCTCTTCGTTGTCATCCTGATGTTAGTTATGGATGAAAATGCGTTTTCTCAGGAATCAAGTTTTAAAGGACCCGTCGTATATCTTGAGGTGGCAGGAGCAGGATTTAATACCTACAACGCAAATGTAGAGCATTTGATTTTTTCAAAATCCATTTGGTACGTGAATGGTCGAGCTGGATTTGGTTATTCGAGTTATGATGGCGACAGCGACTATCAGATTCCGCTCGGCGTCAATGTCTACCATGGTAATAGAAATTCTCATCCGGAATTGGGCCTTTATCTGACCTATTCATCCAGTCATTACAATAACAAAAACAGGTATGAGTATGTGATCAACACGTTACATTTTGTTCCTTCGGCATCATATAGATTTCAAAGAAAGAATGGTGGCGTATTTTTTCGCGTTTCCTATGCGCCCGGTATAAAGCTGAAGGAGTTTACGGATCCAAGTCCTTGGATGGGAACATCCAAAAGCTTCTTTCATAGTTTTGGAGTTGCATTGGGATATTATTTTAACAAATCTCAGGATGCAAACTAGGGTTCGACTGCATTTTTTTAAATCTGAGGGAGAACGCATTAAACCATTTGCTTTTTTGTTACTGTCTCTACCATCAATTTGATGTGGCGTTTTGATGAAAAGATATTCTCATATACGGCCAGGATATTTTGATTTTTATCCAGCAAGTACGTTGTACGCTTCGTGAACGTCGGCACAAAGGGAAGTTGCGTTTTATAGAGCGCACAAACTTTCCCGCCCTCGTCGGCTAGCAGATCAAAAGGAAGATTCAGTGTTTTCTTAAACTTATGATGACTCTCCATCGTGTCGCGGCTAATACCGATTATTTTTATATTAAGCTCGTGAAATACTTCGAACGTATCCCGGAAGCTGCACGCTTCATTGGTACAGCCGATAGAAAAATCTTTCGGATAAAAATAGAGTATACAGGGTTTTTCCTGCATGTCCCTGTATAATGTAAAATTCCTGCCGTTTGTAGAAGGCAACGTGAAGTCTGGTGCTTTTTGATTTATGGGTAGAGGCATTGGCTTTTTGCAATTAACTCGAGTTTCGAAGGTAAATAAAATTGATTTTTTGAGGATAGGGGATTGTAACTTTTATTGAGTCGATGAAAAGTTTTTAATGCCGGCTCAATACTGAACAAAACTTTAACCATCTTCGAATGGTACGACATATGAACAAGGTAGCCTACATATTTATAAAGTCAAACATGAGCTTGGAGGACCTGGCGGAAAAAATTAGGACCATCCTCAATGCATCGACGACAAACAGACTTACAAAAGGTCCGCAAAGACGATACGGAGAAAATTTGGGTGGAGAATACTTTTTGATTGAATGCTTTGGTCTTGAAATCCACCTAATAAGTAATAAAGGAGGAGTTGAAATCGAAGGATATTCCGAATATGAATATTACTTGATGGTATCATTTGTAAAAAAAATCGGGATTCCAATTAACAACATTTCCAGTACCCTGTGCAAGATCCTAATGGAGGAGGGCATTGCAGTCTTAAATGAAAAGGAGGAATAAAATGATTTTATCAAAACTAGCGAAGTCAGTCCAAAGACTGACAGCATAATAGGCACGAGTGACCTGACGCAGTGGCCATCGCACAACACTCGCGCCAGCCGCCTTCGAACAACGGTGTTACTGACAACTAATCTTATTAATAAAAAAGACCCTTCTCTTCCCAGTACCCGGATTGGTGATTTCCTGTATTCCGTAGGCATAGAAAAAATCCTGATACCAATAGTCCAGCTTGCTTAGTTCAGTTTCTTCTTTCTTTACAATTTCATCTGATTTTGTGCGGATCGGTTCGAAGGTTTTTCCTTCCAGCACCTGATCATCCTGGATGATCTTACTCCGTAGCTCGTTTTCAAAAAGGTATAGCAACGCGATACGATCTTTCTGCACTTCGAGCTTTACAAATTGCTCAAGCGTAAAGGTTCTTACATCGTTAATTTCAAAACTGTTGTCCCAAAGCAGCTTTCCACTTTTATCAAAGCCCATCACAACGGCATGGGTATAACTATAACCATCAAAGATACGCCCATTGCGGGCGCCGTAGTTCGAAGGGCCGCCGGAAAAAAATCCGTAGCTGGGCTCTACTGATTTATAGCGTGGATAAAAGGCCTCACCTAACAGCACGTATTGATTCTTATATGGGACAATTTCATGGACCAAAAATCGATAGCTAAACCGGATTCGCTTGCCTTTTACTTTGCGTCTTTCAATTCTTTCCATTACGCGTTTTTCCCGCTTCGCCTTCATGTATTTGAAGAAATTTTCAAGATCACCGTAATTATAATAACGGAGTTGCTGAAGGCCGGATGATCCTACACTTGCCAGGAAAAGCCCCCGGGAATAATCGGAGTTCCGCCCGCCATACACCCCGGCGATCAGTTGAACGCCGTCGGAGGTTTTCATAGCGCGTGCAAAGATCAAGTGCTTGTTGTCTTCTGGCTCCAGCGCAAAATTACTTTGAAGATCGCCATTCTCATCATAATTTTTGAGCCAGACAGTTTGTTGTTTTTTGAAGTTTACGGCGCTGATGAGAACATCGAAGGTTCCGTCTGGAAATGTTTTTATCTGTGTCAGTTCTCCACTCTCATTTAATAGTCCTGGTAAAATTTTGGACTTCTGTGTCGTGAAGGAAAAATAAAGCACGACCGGTACCTGGTTGAAATAACCTCCAATGAGTGCTGCGTTTTCAGTAATCTGAAATTCGGTCGTAGCAAACGGAATGAAATTCTTCACCTCATATTTAGCAAAGTCACCCTTCAACTGGGAAACAGCGTAAATCTGCATGTTATTTCGCTTCAAATCAGGTCGTCGAAATAGTAAAAAGAACTGGCCGTTTACAGCGCGTTTGCCGACGAGGGACATGCGTTTGTCAACGGAGAGGTAACCTTTCCAGTTGACTTTGAAAGCCGTATCTAATTTTATGATTTCAATTTTGTCGTCCTCAGCCGCATAAAGCCTTCGGTAAAGAAAAATGCCATCCTCCTGAGACGGCATGACCTGATAAAAATCATTTTTTTCTAAAGGAAGCTCATAGCGATTCGTTTGCAACACTTGCTGGGCGTTGCTGCATTGAACGATTAGGAGTAGGAGTAAAGATATCCCACTACTTAACCACGACTTTAGTAATATAGAATACATCGCGTACGCGGTCTTCCTGTGTTGTATTTCGAAGCGTCTGATATCCCCAGACATAAAACGCATCTGTCAGCCATTGACGAACGCCACCTTCAAATTCCTTCTCCGACCTGATCTCATCCAGTGGATCATTGGTCTGCACCTTCAGGGAATTTTCCAATGCTTGTCCATCCTGTAGGCTAACAGCTTTCAACTTTAAGTCCGATTCCTTTTTGTAAAGGAAATAGAGTTGATCATTTTTCATTAAGTAATCGGATACTTGCTCGAGCCCCGGCATTCTCATTTCGTCTAATTTAAAGCTGTGATCCCAATTCACTTTTCCATCGCTGCCGAATGAAATCAAGGCTGTGGAAACTGTTCGGACTTCATTTGTATTTCGCGTAGCATTATTATACATATAAGGGCGGTACATTCTGCTCAATCCCGGATAATAAAATCCATAAGGAGAATAACCGTATGGGCTATAGTATGGGTTGTAATAATAAGGGTTGGAGTAATAGGGGCTACTATTCGAAACGGGAGTATATGCCTCTGCAAGAAGAATGAATCCTTTCTGATATTCGACAACCGTAAAGGGCATAACATAATTCATATAATTCGGAATACGACCTGCGGTTGCATCGTCTTTGGAATTTGCCTTAATACGTTCTGCCCGTTTAGAGGGAAGGTAGTCCAGGTAACGCGTCAGCTGGCCAAAGTCTACATACCTTATGGGCTGGTCCTGAAAGGGATTCACGTCCAGAAAATAGAAACCGAGAGATTGCTTTGAATTACGCTCTCCCCAAGTTCCCATGACGGCGAGGTCTTCGCGGTGCAACGTACTGGTTATTCCTGTTTGCAGCGATCTCCCCTCTTCTATAGGCACAATATCCTCCAACAATTGTTTGCCAGTTTCGTCAAATGTACGGAGCACAAATTTTCGGTTTTCCTTCGTGCTTCGGTCAACAAGAACCGTATTAAATGTCTGATTCTGGTTGGTACGAAGGTCAACCAGCTCAGTATCCTTTTGAAAGAAGCCAGGGATAACACGAATGAGTTTCGTTGTAAGCTCGAATAAAATAATAGCAGGCTCATTGTTTACATAGCCACCGAAAACGAAATTCCTGCCAGCCTTAATAAAGTGTGTAAGCTTGAAATCAAGCTCAGGTTTAATCTGGTAGCGGCCTGTTTCGCTAATTTTATCCTTAAGACCAACTTCAATTAATTCAAAGTCGTTTCTTGTCGTTTCACCAGTTCTATAAAGAAAGTACAACTCGCCTGGCGCGACTTCATAGCCAATCATTTTATGACGATCGTTGATTTCGAGGTCAAGCGTACTCTTTTCGTTCAGGGCAGTATCCAGCAAGATGAGCTCCCAGATCTTGTTGCCACCTTTGTATTTGTCTCGTTCACGAAATAATGCAAGTCCTTCGTCTTTTAAGGAAATGACATTGAAGTAATCATCCGAATTTTTTTGCTGCCGTTCGTACCGCTGGGTTTGGGAAATTTGACCCTGGCTAAAATGGCTGACACACAACAATAAGGCAGGCAAAAATAGTTTGGACGGAATTAAGCCATTCATAGACGAAGATAAGTTCATTTTGTTTCGCTTAAAGCGATTATGAGGTCAAATTCCTCGGCTTTTACAGGTTGAACCGAAAGTCTGGAGGCCTTCACCAGAACCATACTAGCTAAACGTTTATCAGCCTTGATTTGTGCGAGTGTGACAGGATTTTTTAACTTCTTGTCCGGAGCGATGTCCACGGCCACCCAGTCGTTATCATTGGGTTCGGGGTATCCCTCCTTAATAATTTTACCGATTCCCACGATCGCTTTATCTTCACCACTGTGGTAGAAAAATGTCAAATCGCCCTTTTTCATATTTTTCAAATTATTCCGGGCTTGAAAATTCCGTACGCCATCCCACACTGTTTTTTTATCGCGTACCAGGTCGTCCCATGAAAACGTGCCGGGCTCACTCTTCACTAGCCAGTAATTCATAATTTAATCTCTTTTAAGTTTTACAAATTAGTAAATATTTTCAGTTTCGAGTTTCGACTTTCGTGTTTAAAGTTGTGCGCCCTGAGATTTCAAACGCAGATTTGTCCTATCATACCGTAAATACGTAAACACCAAAACACTTACACACCTTGAAAGCGTTAGTGATATGTGGTCCCTCCATCGGCGATGTAGTTTTTGCTACACCGATTATACGCGCGTTAAAAATTCAGCTGGATGAGGTGGAATTGCATATTCTTGCGGATTTATCTTCTGCGTTTGTACTAGATGAAAATCCATACGTCGACAACGTTCATTTTTCAAATTCCTCAAGCTGGAAAAATTACCGCCGCATCAAAAGGCAAAAATTTGACATCGTTGTAAGCCTCAGAGAAGATTTCAAGTCGAAATATTTAGTTTTCCTCCTAAAGGCGAAGACCTATAGTCTAAACTCCATTCGATTTAAGCGATGGTTGATGATCAATCTTAAAATCGATCAGCTTCCCAATCAACATCTGGTGGACCGGATGTTCACGGGATTGAGTGGTCTTCAAATAAAACCCGATGAGTTAGGCTTGGATTATTTTATTCCAGACAAGGACAAAGTAGCAAAGGAATGGTTGCCCCATCCCTTTTGGGAAGGCTATGTGGTTTTTTGTATCAATGCCTCCTACAATACCCGTAAACTCACCGTTAGCAGAATGATAGAGCTGTGCGATAAAATCAACAAGCCCATCGTCTTGTTAGGGTCAAAGGACGATGCGGACACCGGAGAGACGATCAGCAAATTTTTTAATCAGCCGGTTTCGGTGGGTTACAAAGAAGGACTCTTGCAACTGAATAAACGAACCATTGTACACAACGCATGCGGAAAGTTTAACCATAATCAGATGGCAAGTGTGGTCAAGCAGTCGCGGGCAATTTTTACCTTCGACAATGAATTTATACCGGTAGCGTCCGCGTTCAAAAAGGAAATTTTTGGCTTGTGGGGAAATACTATTTTGTTATTCGGCAGATATCCCTACCGTACTAAGTTCACGGTGCTCGAGAACAATAAAACTTCTTGTCGTCCGTGCTCTTCCAGGGGGTTTTCCAAATGTCCAAAAGGACATTTTAACTGTATGAATCAGATCGTGTTTGACTTTTATTTGCCTTAAAAAAGTTGAACTTCCCGACGATTAACAAACTTCGCCGAAAGTTCTATGATAACTTTCGGGACAGTTGTTCTGGAACCTCGACTCGCCTCGACTAAGTACGCTCGTACGAGTCGACCCTCCATGTAATTCGCATAGGCGCGGTTCACTACTTTCATGCCGCCAGGCGTAGGATAGTTTCCGGTGAAATACCAATCGCCACTATGATGGGGTATTGCCTTGTGAAGGTTTTCGACGGTTTGAAAAACAACTTCGACTTCGGCTTTCATGTCGGCTGGCTTTACGATCTCAGAGATTTTAGCGGAGATTTGGTCATAGGTGAACTGATCGTAAAGTTCCTTGAGATAATTCAGCTGACTCTGATGCCCACGGGCGCGAACACATTTTTCATAGATTTCGCCCATCAGGTAATCTCTTGCCTTGATCTTTTAACAACGCGGTCATCGCACGGAAGGCAACAAAGTCACCCATCCTGCTCATATCGATACCATAACAATCCGGGAAACGAATTTGAGGTGCTGAAGAAACGATAACGATCTTTTTTGGGTGGAGCCGGTCCAGCATTTTAAGAATACTTTTTTCCAGTGTTGTACCGCGTACAATCGAATCATCAATGACAACTAATGTATCGACCCCTTTTCGAATTACTTCATAGGTGGTATCGTATACGTGCGCTACCATTTCATCGCGGTGCTCATCGTCGGTGATAAAAGTTCTTAATTTTACATCCTTCAACACGAGCTTTTCGACACGCGGCCTGAAGGAAAGAATGTCTTCGAGCGAATCAACGGATGGTTTCTGATCAATAATCATATCCTTTTGCTTCTTGATCAGGTAATCTTCGATACCGGCCATCAAGCCATAAAATGCTGTTTCGGCGGTATTTGGAATATAAGAGAAGACGGTGTTCCTGATATCAAAATTGATAGCGCGCAACACCTGGGGTACCAGCAGACGTCCCAGTTGCTTTCGTTCTTTATAAATATCGGGGTCGTTACCGCGAGAAAAATAAATTCTTTCGAAGCTGCAGGATTTTTTCTCTCCTGGCTGGATGATCATGTGTTGTCCGTATTCACCGTTTTTGTCGATGATCAGGGCATGTCCTGGCTTGATCTCTTCAATTTGATTGTAGTCAATATTGAAGGCGGTTTTGATCGCGGGTTTTTCCGACGCTACTACGACTACTTCGTCATTCGCATAAAAATATGCAGGTCGAATTCCGTTAGGATCGCGCACTACAAATGCAGATCCGGAACCTGTCATTCCTGCCATCGTATAACCACCATCAAAATCTTTACATGCTCTTCGAAGCATGCGAGACAGGTTCAGTTCGTTTTCAATAATTTCTGACACCTCGCGATTGGAAAATTTGTCTTTGTATTTGTCGAACAGACCTTGCACTTCTTCATCCAGGAAGTGTCCGATCTTTTCCATCACGGTGACGGTATCTACTTTTTCTTTCGGATGCTGACCCAGGCCAACGAGAAGATCAAACAACTCATCAACATTGGTCATGTTGAAGTTGCCGGCCATTACCAGATTACGACTGCGCCAATTGTTTTGACGTAAAAAAGGATGAACGTTTTCAATACTGTTCATCCCATGTGTTCCATAACGAAGATGTCCTAACCAAAGCTCACCGGTGAATGCTACATTTTCTTTCAGCCACCGTTCATTCTTAAATTTCTGCTTTCCTTCCTTTTGAGCTTTCTTATATTTCTTTCCGATTTTTTTGAAGAGTGCGGCTACGGGCTGCGTTTTTATCGATCGGTAGCGGCTAATGTATCGGTGTCCGGAGTCTACATCTATTTTTATGTTTGCAATCCCTGCGCCATCCTGACCTCGATTGTGTTGCTTCTCCATGAGGATGTACATCTTGTTCACGGCATACATGGAGCCATACTTTTCGATGTAATACGAAAGAGGCTTTCGGAGCCGGATCATTGCAATTCCGCACTCGTGGAGAATTTGGTCACTCATTTTTGTAGTCCGTTATCCTTTATGGTTATCCCTAAACACTTTTGCCTGACGTCCATCGCTCCGTTAATACCCAGTCGTACTATTAACAGATAACGACTAACGGCATCAAAGCACAAAGTTAATTTTATTAATCCATCTCATCAACAAATCTGGCTTGAAGAACAAGAGGAGTATCAACAAAACCAATCCGGCTCCAAAAAAATTTTCGAACGTAAGATTATTTGCCTTTTTAGGAGGTTCGCCCTTCTTGATAAAGGCGTAGAAGGGAATTTTGACGTAATAAAAGAGCGATACGACGGTGTTTAACAGTCCAAAAACCAGCAACCACAGCAGAATTGGCTTTCCAGTTAATTGGTATGACTCCCAAACGGAAGAAAAAATGAAAAATTTCGCAGTAAAACCTGCTGTAGGAGGCAATCCTGTCAACGTAATAAGTCCAATTAAAAGACATACACATGGCCACACAAAACTCTTCCCAATCCCTGCAAACGATTCCATTGATTCATATCCCATCGCTTCGAAATATTGCAGATAGATGAAAACCAAATAATTTGTCAGCAAATAGATGCGTGGCATAAAAAAGCATAAAATTTATTCCAGCTAGGAATAAAGGCTCCCACACCCACGAGTAGAAAACCCGATTGCGCGATGCGATGAGTATGCCATCAGCCTTTTTGGTCTGTTTTGCCACAACGCAGAAAAATTTCCGACGGTCAGCGAAAGTATAGAGACAAAACAAATCACGAATTGCCAGTCGTGATGGGATTGGCCAAAAAAATTTAAAGCAAGGGCAAATTTGGTGAGGACTCCTAACCCTGCAAGTTTGGGCACCACAGAAAAAAATGCGACGATAGGCATGGGAGCAGCTTCATAGACGTCGGGAGCCCATGGATGCAAAGGAGCTGCTGCCATCTTGTATAAGAACCCTGCTAATGCCATGCTGCCAGCAACCAGGAATAGAGTGCTGTTTTTGTTGATCAATGCGTCGACAAACTCAGGACGACGAAAAATCAAGTGTACCCGTCAATCCATACAAGAAGGTAAAACCATAGAGCATTACTGCGGAGGCCACTGAGCCGAAAAGAAAATATTTCTGACTTCCTTCTGCTCCCGCTCTGGAAAATGAAAATCCTGTGAGCACGTATGAGCTGATGGAGATCAATTCAAGCGAAATAAAAACCGTTACAAAGTTGATGCTCATCACCAGCAGATGTGCGCCTAACACCACCGTTATGACTAAAGCATAGTACTCAGAAAGGTGTTGCTGCTTTTGATTTCGCCAGGTCATCAACACGGTGAAAATACCTGCGACATCGATTAATATTTTGAGGTATGTCGAGAAACCATCATGTCGAAGCATTCCATTAAAAAGATCTGTCAGGCGTGCTGCTTGCCCCTGATGAATAAATGATCGCCACCAGGGAAACCAGGAATGTAAAGAAGCTAAGAAAAGTAAAAAGATGCGTGGCTTCTTTTTTGACGAGACCCGAAGCAAGGAGAAGTAGAATACCTGCAGTCAACAGAACTTCCGGAATGAAAAACTTGAAACTCATCCGGATCAATTCCAACTGTTCGTATAAACCTGTACCCATTAAAGGCTTAATGTTAGATTTTTGCCAGTAGTCAAAACAAATTCTGTCATATGTTTGGCAAACGGGTCAATAATAGAAAGTATCGGTTGTGGAAAAATTCCGAAACACAATGTAGCCGCTGCCAGTGGAATAAGCATACAATACTCACGTTTTGTCAAATCAAAAATTTGATCTTCTGAAATATGCCCTTTCACGTTGAATGGCCCAAAGAACATTCGTTGCAGTGTCCACAAGTAATAAGCCGCACCCAAAATCAATCCCAACGTTGCAATTATGGCGAAACTCTCCGGCAAGACTCCTGTTGTGCTGTTCGATTTAAATGCTCCCAGGAAAATCATGATCTCGGCAATAAATCCGGAAAATCCCGGCAAACCTATTGAAGCAAAAAATGCGACCAGCACCATGGCGGTATATGATTTCATTTTTAATGAGAGTCCTGAGTATGAGCTGATCATGCGATCATGCGTGCGATCATACAGAACGCCTGCCAGCAAGAACAACATCGCCGAAATTATTCCATGACTAAACATTTGATAATACCGACCAGCTATACCTTCCGGTGTAAGCGATGCAAATCCCAACAACACAAATCCCATGTGTGAAACCGACGAATAAGCAATGAGTCTTTTGAGATCTTTGCTCGCCATTGCATTCAAACCGCCATAGATGATGGAGATCACTCCCATTAGTCCAACGAACCATCCAAAGTACAATGCTGCTTCCGGGAAGATTGGAAAGGCAATTCGTGCTAATCCATAACCTCCGATTTTCAAAAGAGGGCTGCAAGAATAACGGAGATAGGAGTGGATGCTTCGACGTGTGCATCGGGTAACCAAGTGTGAAGTGGCACCATGGGTAACTTTATGGCGAACCCAATAAAAAGAAGCAGAAAGGCCCACAGTCTGCCGTTGTAAGGACCAATTTTCCAGGGATTGTTCGGATCAAGAATGGAATTCGAAATAAAATTTCCCGGTTCAGCCATGGTCAACATGTTGAAAGTGTGAACCAGCTTACCAGATCCTGGACGGATCATGAACGGAGATGTAGAGACCGATCATTACAATCAAAATAAAAATCGACCCAAGTAAAGTGTAAAGAAAAAATTTTATCGAAGCATATTCTCTTCTTGGACCTCCCCATATCGCAATGAGAAAGAACATCGGCAAAAACATGAATTCGAAGAAGAGATAGAACAAAAGAAATCGAGCGCTGTGAAACTTCCGATGATTGAGGCATTCAGAATCAGAAGAAGAATGAAATATCCTTTTACATTTTGATTTATTGTCCAGGACGATATCGTAGCAATAAGCATAACAAAAACTGAGAGAATGACCAGCGGAATACTCAAACCATCTACGCCTACAGGTAAGTTGCTTTTAATAATCCCCAGGTACCCAGATCCAGTGTGATCCACGGTTGTTGCTCGACAAACTAAAATGTTTTTGAACCATCATAGGCGACAAACATGAAGATTAATATCAGGATCTGAAAGATGTTTGCGGACAACGTCAGATATCGAAACGAATTTTCAGATTTGGCCGGGATGAACAGAGCCCAAGAAAAGCAGCAGCGAGAGGAATGAAGATTAAAAATGAGATTAAGTATTGCTGCATCAATAGGTACTTTAGTCATTATGCCTGCCAGTGTTAAAGCAAGGTCCAAATTAGAAAAATAATGATTGCAAAGATTGACCAGAAAATATAAAGCTGGATTTTTCCGTCTTGAAAGGAACGTGTAATAGTTCCGACTCCCCTGACAAAGCTTACAAAACCGTTTACAGTTCCGTCGACAACAGCGCGATCGAACCAGGCTGTAACATGGGCAATCAATACTTGTGCATACGCCGTGCCGTGAATAAACGCATCAATCCATTTCTTGTCTATCCGTGATGTTTTTGTCACAGCTTCGAAAGCAACATTTTTTGTTGTCCATTGATAAAATTGATCCAGAAGAAACCATGCTCCAAGGTTTTAGATGGCGCGGACTTGTGACGGCGCAAATAAGCAGTGACAAATGCTCCCGTGACCCACGCCAGCGGAAAAAAGCGTCACATACCAATTGTGCACCAGGGTAGGGTTGATCCATCGGGTATTCAAAAGGATTCCAGGATATAATGATCCAAAGTGACGCTGCCGCAAGGACAAGCCACTGGCACCTGCATGACCACTGGTGGTTCGGCAATGACAATCCCGAGGTCTTCTTCTCGTGGCCAAAAAAAATAATCCAAATCATTCTGAAAGTATATAGCATCGTTAAAAATGTTACCAGAAACGCACCTATTACACAAGCCATCTCCAGGAAATATCTGCCTTTCCAGGTGATCAACCAGTGAGAATAGCATCCTTGGAAAAAAAACCAGAAAAGAATGGAATTCCTGCCAACGAGCTTCCTGCGACCATAAATACTGTGAAGACAACTGGTAATTTTTTTCTGAAACCTCCAAGATTTCGAATATCCTGAACATCAAAATGTGTATGCGATTGATGTTGTGCATGGTGCAAGTGAATGAATGATTGATCCTGCAGCAAGAAAAAAACATGCCTTGAAAAAAGCATGCGTAAATAAATGCATGAATGCGGCATCAGGATTTGCGGACCCTACCGAGGTAACCATCAAGCCGAGTTGAGAAATGGTGGAATAGGCCAGTATTTTTTTGAGGTCGTACTGACCGAGCGCGGAAAATGCGCCTACCAGAGCCGTTGTAATTCCAACGATGCAACTACATCCAGGCTGGTGGGTGTAAAGAAAGGAAAAATTCTGACCATTAGGTAAACACCTGCTGCAACCATCGTCGCAGCATGGATCAATGCAGATACCGGTGTAGGACCTTCCATTGCATCAGGCAACCACATCAACAACGGAAATTGTGCGGACTTACCGATGACACCGCAAAAAATGCCTAAGGATGCGGCTGTTTGCCACGAAGAAAAATGAGCCATTGAGCTTAATGCAGAAATATCGAACGATCCTGGTTGCGTCCATAAAATCATGAGGCCCACTAAAAATCCTGCATCACCAATTCGATTGAGAATAAATGCCTTTTTTGCTGCACGTGCCGCCTCAGGTTTTTCTTTCCAATGACCAATGAACATGTACGACGAAAACCCAACCAATTCCCAAACACGAATAGCATTAGCAGGTTATCAGCAAGCTACAATTGCGAGCATGGAAAAAGTAAATAAGCCCAGCATCGCAAAATATTTTCTGAGACTGCGCATCTCCGGCCATATATCCGATTGAATAAACATGAACGAGAAAAGATACGAAGGTGACCACCAGGAGCATGGTTGCGGAAAGATTGTTCACTAAGATACCGGCGGAAAATGAAGTGATCGGCTACCACAAACCAGTTCACTGCAAAATGGTAAGGTTGCTCGTCCTGGATCGAAAAAAATACGACAGAGGATGCCAGCGTGCTTATTAAAAGCAGGAAGGGTGCCGTAATAGAAACAACCCAGGAATATTTCTCAGAGATTACAAACGAAAGCACAAATGAAAGCAAGGGCAACGCTAGCGCTAACAGCAGGCAAATTCAAAGAAAAAGGAATATGATATGTCGCTTTGCAAGTTTATTCTTTTAGCTCACCTACTGAATCGGGTACCGAAGTGTGATAATATTGATAGACCTGGAGTACGATCGCCAACCCAACAGCCGCTTCACACACAGCAACAATGATAACAAACAACGCGAACATTTGTCCGTCTAATGTTTCGGGCAGGAGCTGATTGAATGCAACAAGATTCAGGTTTGAGGCATTTAACATCAGTTCAATACCCAATAGAATCATGATCGTATTTCGCTTGGTAATGATAACCACACAGACCCAGTGAAAAGAGGAGCGCCGCCAGATATAAAAAATGATCGAGTCGGAAACATTACTCTTTTTTGTTTTGGTGGTTGAAGCAATAACGGCTGCACCTATCAGCGCTACCAAGTAGAAGCATCCCCGCCACTTCGAATGGAAGCATGTATTTGCTCATCAAGCCAACACCAATTGTTTGCACTATTTACTGGCGGTGGTGCAGTTTGCGGCAGAGATTCTAAAAGACTCTTTCGAAAGACAATACACCAACAAAGCAAAAACATGCTGCCGCCAGCAAGTGTGCCGGAAAATCTATAAACATGCTCGATCAGCAATGGTTTTCCCGAAAGTTTGGTGGTGAGCATGATCCCAAAAATAATAACGACCAAAATACCGCCGGCATAAACAAGGATTTGGGTTACTGCAACGAATTCAGCAAAGGCCAGGACATATATTCCCGCCAGCGCAAGAAGCAAGTTACAAGAAGCAATGCTCCATGAAAAACATTTCGAACGAATATGAGTCCAATTGACGACAGAGCAGCGAGAGCTTCAAAGAATAAAACATGAAAGACGTCAAATTCATGTCGAAGGTGGTGGCTGCCCCGGTGGTTTTATCTTTGGCTTGAAAACTGGTTTTGCTGGCTTCGGCGCCGTCGGTGGTTTCTTTTCTCTTGAGATCTGTCGGAGCGCGGCTGCTGCCACCTTATTTTTCTGATGCTCTTCCAATTTTTTCTTTTCTCCTATTTCAGCCTCGGTCATTTCCCCGAACACGAAATTGTGCTCCCTGATATCCGTCACACTAAAATCATACACTTTCGTCATCGTAAGGCACTCTGTCGGGCAAACCGTAGTACACAATCCGCAAAAGCAACACTTACCCATGTCGATGTCGAACGTTGCAGCATATATTCGTCTTGGAGTACCATCGGATGTTTTCCCGATTTCTTCGATTGCCCGGATCGGTTCAATATCGATACAATCGACGGGGCAGATCTTTGCGCACTTGTCACATACAATACAGTCGTCGATTTCATTGTGTAGCCTGTATCGCCCATTATCCGGGATGGGTTGCATTTCGTGAGGATATTGGATTGTTGCAATGCCGACCCGGTCTTTAAAATAATCTGGTTCGCTTATCGAGCGGACGATTTGCGTCGTTCGCGACTTGACAAGATGACGCAGGGTAATTCGCAGTCCTGCTAGCAACGAACGGATAGTGCGTACGATATTCTGTGCATAGGAAAATTTTTGCTGCCGTTCCATCCAATACAAAAATAGAATGTAAAAAGATTGTAACGAGCAATTTCGTGTAAATATTCGTGGAGAAGACAGCGGACAGTCTACAGCTTACAGCGGAATCCGTAGGGCATTTGATGCAGGCTTGCCAAATTACTTAGATTGCATTGCTCCGTAGGGGCGTGTTATTTCTGGAATATTGCAAATGGGAAACGTTCAAACTCCGTAGGAGTTTTCCTAAAATTTGATTACGCCGCTTGTGTTTCTGCCTTAGGAAGGGTAAAGTAAAACGTGCTTCCATAGTCTTCCGCACTTTCCACCCAAATCCTTCCACCATTTTTTTCAACGAATTCTTTGCAAAGGATGAGGCCCAGTCCAGTTCCTTTTTCGTTGGCTGTCCCACGGGTGGTATAAGGGGCCGTTTTATCAAATAGAATCCTTAATACTTCGGTGGCCATACCGACACCATTGTCTTTTACAGAAACGACCCATTCATTTCCTCGCGGCACAGCACTCACCTTGACCTCTCCTTTATCGTTTGTAAACTTGATGGCGTTAGTAATCAGGTTCCGAATCACCAGATTTATAGTGTTGGAATCTGCATATCCAATTGTGTTGGGTCCAACTTCGTTAATTAACTGAATCTCCTTACCAGGGGTATCAGACAGCAACTGAATATTTTCGTCGACAAGCTTTTTCAAATCTATTTTTCCCTTTTGTACGTTAAGCTTGTCCATTTGCAGCAATGTCCAATCCAACAGATTATTAAGAAGCGCCCGCGTGTGATTGAATCGCGTCTTAAGTTCCCTGACATGTTTTGGCAATTCCTCCGCTGAAACAGCCCCTTTATCAAGTAAATCCAGCAATCCTGAAAGTGCATTGATAGGTGAGCGCAAGTCGTGCGAAATGATTGAGAAAAATTTGTCCTTTACCTGGTTGAGGCGTTCGAGTTCCTCACTTCGTTTTTCAATCTCCTTTTGATGACGGACCAACAGTGTATTGATTTGACGACGACGTTGACCGCTTCGATACACGCTGAATAACAAGATACCGCTCAAGGCCATGACGACGACGAGAATATTTTGTACAAATTCCTTGCGTTTGAGTGCGCCTTCCGTGCTCTCTTGTTGCTCGTTTAGCGCTGCGATTTGCGAATCTTTGGATTCGGTTTCAAAACGGACCTGATCGCGTAGCAATTTTGCCTGCATGTCCTGACTGAACAGCGTATCTTCCAATTGTTTGAAGCGCTTAAAGTAGGCAAGCGATTTTTTATAATCACCCTTCATTTCCCACAAAGACGACAATTGGTTGAAGCACTGAATTTCAAGTATACGAGCATTTAATTTTTTGGCCTGCGACAAACTTTTGTTCACAGATTCGAGCGCGTCATCGTATCTATGTTGTTTTTGATACACCTCGCCGCGTCCCAACTCTATTTCTGCCAGTCCATAGTTATCTTTATTTTTCGAGTACAGGGTGTACGTTGTATCATAATATTTCAGTGAATTCTCAAACTCGCCTTTTTGCATATACGTTTGCGCTATGCTGCTCATGGTCTTCGGCAGGAGTCCATTCAGTTGAAGCTTCCGGCCTTGTTCCAATGCATCAAAAAGTGTTGTTAATGCTGAATCATATTTACCTTGACGAAGGAGGACATCTCCGATTTCGTCCAGCGAATAAGGTTCGCCTTCTTCGTCCTTTATCTTTCTGCTCATCTTTTGAGATATCTGAAGATGGTCGAGTGCGCGATTATATTGCCCCAGTTCTTTAAAAACGCGGCCGACGTTATGGATGGTCACAGCCATAATGAAAGAATCCTGTGCCGCCTGTGCAAACTTATATCCTTGTGTGAAATAGTAATAACTTTCATCGTACTCTCCCAAGTCGTGATAGTCGTGTGCAACGTTATTGTATGCACTGGCAATCATGGAACTGTCTTTTGAAAGCATGCTGGATTCCAACGACATGTTGTCAAGTTTTAGCGATGAACTATAGTCACCGCTCACGCGATAGACGGACGCCATGCTTCTATATGCAAGTCCTTTAACACTTGGCAGGTTAGAATTTTCAGCCAGGGAAATTGCTTCTTCGCTAAGTGCACGGCTTTTAACTAAATCCACATATTCGTACGCCGACGAAAGCGCGACCAGAACTTTCGCGCGGGATGAATCCGGAAGACTATTCTTCAATAAATTTTCAAGGCTGTCAATTTTGTTTTGCGCCAGACACTGGAATGTACCTAGGACAAAAAAAAGCAGCAGATACTTGAAGCAGCGTTTCGTGTTTATACAAAAAATATTTTCCAAAATCCGCATAGAATTACGAGCCCTAAGGCTAAAGGTGTTAGATATTTCCAGGACAAATTCATTAGTTGATCAACTCTAAGACGAGGATAAGTCCACCGAACCCACATTTGCAATGAAACCAAAAACCATGACTTGCTCATCAGCCAAAAAATACCCCAGAGGGTTGAAGCAATTGTACCGGGCGCTCCACTGGTCCACGTTGCTAACTTCACCGAGGCAATGTTAGGAAGTGGTGTATTCCAGCTCCCAAAAAATAATACAGCTCCCAATATACTTACTAATAGCATCATTCCATATTCAGCCAGCATGATAACTGCCCATCGAAAACCAGAGTACTCAGTTTGGAATCCGGCCACAAGTTCAGATTCAGCTTCAGGCAAATCAAAAGGTGCCCTGTTACATTCTGCTAGTGAAGCAATAAAAAAAATAATCCATGCGCCTGCTAAGAGTGGCATTCTAAAAATATTCCAGGTGACGAATCCGCCGATCCCACCGGTCTCTATTCCCCAGGATTCAATACCGAATAAATATTGAGGGTGATCACCAAGAATACTTTGCTGGTAAGAAATTTCCTGAAGGTCCAGCGATTCGCAGACCATGCATACACATAATACACTCAGACCGAGCGGTACTTCATATGAGATAATCTGAGCTGCGGACCGCATCGTCCCTAACATACTATACTTATTATTTGAACTCCATCCGGCAATGACAATACCTATCACATCAAGGGAGATGATTGCCAACAGAAAAAATATTGCCGATGAAAATGTTGCACCTGACCACGAAGCTGAAAGGGGTAAGACCGCGAAGCCTGCAAACACGGAGGCGAAAATAATGATCGGAGCCACCTTGAAGAGACGCGAATCTGCTTTTGCAGGTGTAATGTCTTCTTTCTGTATCAGCTTCAGCAAGTCTGCAACAGTTTGCGCAATTCCATAGTAACCGACTTCCATAGGACCGAGCCGATCCTGAATGAAAGCTGAAAGCTTCCGTTCAGCATAGATTGCGACGATCGCATATAACAACAGAAATGGTAATATAAAGATTAACGTTGTCAAGGTTTAAGGTCTGTAATCTCTAATTAGCCTGCCAAATTGAGAAAATTATTTGTGTTGATTTCTGTTGTTTCATGAAAAACAATACATCATCCACATATTAGTTCCATAATGAATGTCGCTCAAGGCGAACCGTTTCATGGAAAAACATACGTGCTGCAGCCTCAAAAGAATCGGTGTAATCGGAGACCAGGAAATGATGCTGAGCGGGTGGGCCTCCCGGATTCAATAACCGCTGGTCTTCCAGATGTCTTTTTAATGCCTTTGCTATCACTTCGGAGGAATCGAGAATGGTTACCTTACCGTCATATACAGCCTTGATTTCAGTTTTAATCAGGGGATAGTGTGTGCAGGCGAGAATTAATGCTTCGATGCTTTTTAACGATTCATCAGACAAATATTGGGCGATGATTTCATGACTAATTTGATTGTTAAAAAAACCTTCTTCAATCATTGGGGCCAATAGCGGGGTGGCTAGGGAATGAAGGTGAATGTCCTTCTTCCCTTCGTAGATCTTACGTGAATACACATCCGACTGCACCGTTCTTTTCGTTCCGATCAATCCAAGATTTTTGCCAGGAAATTCGTTAAGCACCAAATCCACCATTGGGTCGATAACATTTATGATTTGAATGTCTTTTCGAACATACTCAGTCAAAAGTTCATAAGCTGCCGACGACGCCGAGTTGCAGGCGATCACAATTACCTTACATCCTTTTCGAACCAGGATATCGGCAATTTTTACCGAATAAGCTTGAATTGCAGCTTCAGATTTATCGCCATACGGCAAGTGTGCCGTGTCGCCGAAATAAATCATGCTTTCGTTTGGAAGCAACTGTCGGATTGCGTGCGCTACGGTGAGTCCGCCGATACCGCTATCAAAAACGCCTATAGGTTGTGAAGGGAGTAATGCCATAAAAAGGCCGCCAATATAATTGGAGGCCTTCAAATAACTCGCGTAAGTCGACTTTATTTTATGCTATGTTGGCGGAAAGTTTTGTAACCACTATTTCATGCTGTTCGCGATGGCCACAATACGTGCATTTATAGTGTTTTAGGAGGAGACCCTGCTCATTGGACGTTGGCATCTGTTCAATTTCCTCATCTTCGAGTTTCATGGTGAAGAAACCACATTCCGAACATTCTTCTACGTGCTGATAGGCCG
Source organism: uncultured Bacteroidota bacterium (assembly GCA_963813425.1). Classification (GTDB taxonomy): domain Bacteria; phylum Bacteroidota; class Bacteroidia; order Cytophagales; family Cyclobacteriaceae; genus Chryseolinea. The sequence goes on along the minus strand of CAWEZB010000032.1, from coordinate 106,857 downwards.
GATATTTTTCAATTTTCTTAAAACCGGTTTTATCGTCGAGCCAGATGTCGTAATCAATAGAGTGCACCTTTCCCTCCTTTTTCATAAATTCTTCCAGGTGATGTTCCTCCTCCGACTCACTAAGTTTTCGCATGGCATTTCCCTCGGGCGAAAGCCTTGGCGTGTTTCGTAGCTTAGCTTAATCTTTTTTCTAATTGGCGCGGATAATAAATTCTTATCAGGCTATTAAAAGTATTGTAGGCTATTACTGCGAAGCAAGCAGTGATAAAGATGCGGACGTAGAACCATCGTATCCCTTCGTTTAAAATTTTGTCGGTGGCGATGGTGTTCGCGTAAAATGCTGCTGCAACGATAAATGCAATAATTGCATACCAAAAATAACGAACCTCGTGAAGATTGACATAGTCATATTTGGCCTTGTAATCTTTCAGTTGTAAAACTTTGAATTCATGATAGAGAAGGATCAATACACCCACCACCACACAAACGGCTGCGCCGATGTACATGTACTGGTCCCACGCACTAAAGAAGGTAGACGTGGTTTCCATAAGTCAGGAAGATTTAGTATAAAGGAAATATAATAATTTTCCCGAATGTTTCTCCATTCCCGGGGATTTTCTTTTAGTCATTCTCCTACGTTTTTTTGAATTTCCCGGGTCACATGAATTTTCTAAAAGCACATTTCGAGCTAGGCGCATTTTTCATGGGTTTTTTCAGAAATCCAGGGGTTGGATTTGGTGTTCCTTGACGCCCGTCCTAAGGTCCGATATCGCTGCGACGCTATACTATTCCACGCAAGATTCGTATTATTGTGCCTTCTATTTTTACCTATACTTTAAAAGAGAATCATGGGCAATAATTTATTGAAAGGAAAGAGAGGTATTATTTTCGGTGCGCTGGACGAAAATTCCATCGCATGGAAAACCGCCTTGAAAGTAAAAGATGAGGGCGGTGCATTTACCCTTACCAATGCGCCGATTGCAATGCGATTAGGAAAAATCAATGAGCTTGCCAGTGCCTGCAACGCTCAGGTAATTCCCGCTGATGCAACTTCGGAGCAAGACCTAAACAACCTCTTTTCAAAATCCCTTGAAGTGCTGGGAGGAAAACTGGATTTTGTTCTTCATTCTATCGGTATGAGTCCTAATATCCGAAAGGGCAAGGAGTACGGTGACATGAACTATGATTGGTATTTAAAGACGTTGGATATTTCGGCCCTTTCTTTTCATAAAATATTACAAACTGCAGAAAAACTCGACGCGATGAACGAGTGGGGCTCCATTGTCGCTTTAAGTTATATCGCATCTCAGCGGTCTTATCCTGATTACACGGATATGGCGCAAGCAAAGGCCATGCTGGAGTCCATCGCGCGAAGTTATGGTGCCCGTTTCGCCAAGCTGAAAAAAGTGAGGGTGAATACAATTTCGCAATCACCTACTAAAACAACGGCTGGGGCAGGTATTTCTGGGTTTGATGTGTTCTTTGATTATGCACAAATGATGTCTCCGTTGGGAAATGCATCTGGTGAAGACTGCGCCAATTACATTACCATATTATTCTCAGACTACACGAGGATGGTTACAATGCAAAATCTCATGCATGATGGTGGGTTTTCTACCTCAGGAATTACACAGGAGATGATCGACCGGCTCGTAAAATAGTTTCTGGTTTCTAGTTTGAAGTTTCGAGTTGTGCGCCTTGAAGGGGTTGCACGTTTGGAATTCGCGGAAACTAGAAACTTGGAAACTCGAAACTTGAAACCAATCCCATGGTAAGTTTTCCGCCTTGTAAAATCAATCTTGGGTTATCCGTGATTTCGAAACGAGCTGATGGGTATCATAATCTTGAGACTTGTTTTTATCCTCTGCCATGGCACGATGTGTTGGAAGTAATTCCTGCAGAAACATTCTTGTTCACGTCAACGGGAAATGACATCGCGGGCGAACCCGATGATAATTTATGCGTAAGGGCTTACCGTTTGTTGAAACAGGAATTTAAACTCGATCCGGTAAATATTCATCTGCATAAAATAATTCCTTCTGGCGCCGGATTAGGAGGCGGTTCTTCGGATGCTGCCCATACCCTCCGCCTTTTGAACGATATTTTTTCGCTGAACCTGGATCGCTATTCTTTAATGGAATACGCCGCGCGGCTGGGAAGTGATTGCGCTTTTTTTATCCAGGATGGTCCCATGTTCGGGACAGGGCGAGGTGAAATTTTGAAGGAAATTCCGTTATCCTTAAACGATAAATTTTTTGTCGTTGTAAAGCCAGACATACACGTCTCTACCGCAGACGCTTTTGCCAATATAATACCGAAAGCAGCGATGCCTCCAATTGAAGATGTCGTCTTAAACTATCCCATCACAAAGTGGAAAGAGTTTCTAAAAAATGATTTTGAAGAAAGTGTTTTCAAGAAGTACGGCGACATAAGATTGATAAAAGAAAAACTGTATTCTCGGGGCGCCACTTATGCGACCATGAGCGGATCGGGTTCTGCCCTCGTTGGCATTTTTGATCGTGAAGTCAAAATTTCGGACCAATTTCCCGGAGCGACGGTGTGGTGTGGATTTCCCGGATGAGTTACTGATTAACAATTATCCCGCCGTCATACTTCTTTCTGAAAATGGGATACGAAGCTACCGCACTCATGATAATCAATGTTCCTAAGTAAAAGCTTAGGCCCATTTTTTCGGATGAACCAAAAATTATTACAGCCATAATAATTCCATATATCGGCTCGAGATTTAACGTTAACTGGATAAGGAAAACGCTCACCTTTTTCATCAGCTCAACGGCAGTAGTATAGGCGTAAACTGAACAAGCACCGCTAAGAATAATCATGTAGACCCAGTCCATTGTGCTGGGAACAAGATGTAGGATTCCGTCCGTTGCCCAGGCCGTTTTGTAGATTGGTAAAAACAAGCCAAGGCCAATGAAAATACCAATCATTTCGTAAAAACTTATGGTGTAAGCTGAAATGTTCTTTACCATCCTGGAATTTAGCGTAGCAAATATCGCAGAAGTAAATCCCGACAACACACCCAGGAATAGACCCCATGGATATTGGAAGTCAAATGAAAAAATGACGTAGAGTCCTAAAATTACAACCAACCCTAAAATCAATTCGAATTTTTTTATTGAGGTTTTATTAAACAACGGTTCCAATAGTGCGGTCCACAAAGAGTTGGTAGCAAAACCCACAAGACTCACTGAAACATTTGAGACGCGGGCGGACTCGAAAAAAGCCAGCCAATGGATGGCTACAATAAATCCGATGCCGATCAGATTGATCAATTGTTTGGAGGTCACTTTAAATGTCTCGCCGACAAAAAGCATGACGATGCCTATTCCGAGCGCTGACAACAGTCCTCGAAAAAAAACCATTTCATATGCGGGGATCACCACTAACTTTCCCAGAATTCCTGAAAAGCCCCAGAGAAAAACAATGAAATGTAGTTTGAAATAATCAGCGCGCGTCGCCATCAGCGCGGAACATATTTATACATGGCAATTGTGATCAAACCAAAAATAATATTAGGTACCCAAACGGATATTTGGGGAGGCATCGAGCCATTTTCTGCAAACGTTCTGAAAAGCGTGAAAAATAAGATGAAGATGAACGACAACAAAAATCCCAACGCAATCTGAGGACCCGTACCACCCCTGCTTTTTCTTGCGGATACAATCACCCCCATAAATACCAAAATGTATATTGTTACGGGTGAAGTGTATCGTGTATATTTCTCCACTTCGTACATCTCTATCCCTGTCGAACCCCTGGCTCTTAAAGTCTTGATCTGTTCATCCAATTCGTTTAAAGTAAGACCGTCATATTTTCGATAGTCACTTTCAAATTCTTTTGGATGGATGACCAGCGCAGTGTCCAATGTAGTGCCGGATTCTACAAATTCCTTAGTGGTAGCAACTTTTGAAACTTCGAATGGCGGGAATGGTTTCCGGTCTCTTTGGCGTCTCAAAAATTCCATCTACTTTTTTCAGCGACCAATCAAATAGGATCCATTTCATTTTTGTCGTATCCCAGGCGATACGGCTGGCGGTAAGCTTTTCAACGAGTTTGTTATCACGAAATTTCTCAAGCGTAAAATGATATCCCGTTTGATTGTTGTTGTTGTAACTTTTCATATACAAGTAAGTGTCCGACGCCACCTGGATATGGATATTTTGTTTTTCAAAGTAATACTTCGTCTTAAAGTATTGCATTTCAAATGCAAGCCGTGACTTGTTTGAGTTCGGAATGATCCAGCCGTTCAGAACGAAGCTGATAATGCCAACCAAAGTTGCTCCGATAAAATAAGGAAACAGCATCCGCTTGAAACTTATTCCGGCACTCAGCATTGCGATTACCTCGGTGTGCCCTGCCATCCGGGAACAGACATACACCGCTGCAATAAAAATAGTGATCGGCGTGAGCAAACTTCCGATCCAGGGTATGTAATCCAAATAATATCCCACAATGTGAACGGCCTTTAGTTCAGCTTTGGAAAACTTATCCATCTTGTCGGTAAGATCTATCACGGTGACAACGGAAAGCAGGATCAGCACCACAAAGAAGAATGTGACGAGAAAAGTTTTGAGGATATATTTATCAAGGAGCTTCACGATTACTATGTTTGAAGTTCGCTGTTGGTAGTCTGCCTAGAACCGCTGACTTATTTTTTTTACCATACTTTCTTTCCATGGCACAAAGGTACCTTCAATAATTCGTTTTCTGGCTTCTTTTACTAACCACAAATAAAAGGTGAGGTTGTGAATGGAAGCAATTTGTGCTCCTAAAATTTCCTTATTAATAATGAGATGCCGCAAATAAGCCTTGGAATGAAAGGTGCTGACGTAACCTCCAAGCGATGCGTCGATCGGTGATAAATCATCCTTCCATTTCTCATTCCGGATATTGATAATGCCTTCTGTTGTGAAAAGCATGCCATTGCGGGCATTTCGCGTCGGCATCACACAGTCAAACATATCGATGCCAAGGGCAATGCATTCGAGGATATTTTCCGGGGTGCCCACACCCATCAGATACCGAGGTTTATCCGCAGGTAATATGCTGCATACAAGACTGGTCATGGCATACATATCTTCATGCGGCTCGCCTACCGACAATCCACCTATCGCGTTGCCAGGTTGGTTTTGGGCAGCAATGAATTCTGCGGATTGTTCCCGGAGGTCTTTGTAGGTGCTTCCTTGCACAATGGGAAAAAGACTTTGTTCATATCCGTATAATGGCACCGTTGAATTGATGCGTTCAATGCAACGCTTGAGCCACCGGTGCGTCAGGCCCATTGAATCCTTTGCATACTGATATTCGCAGGGAAAGGGCGTACATTCATCAAATGCCATAATAATATCAGCGCCAATGGTCCGCTGAATATCCATCACGGCTTCGGGTGAAAAAGTATGTTTTGACCCGTCAATGTGCGATTTGAAAAGGACGGACTCTTCGGTGATCTTTCGGTTAGCACCTAACGAATAAACCTGGTATCCGCCGCTGTCCGTCAAAATGGGTCTGGTCCATCCGTTAAATTTATGCAGACCTCCCGCTTTTGCCAGCAACTCCACGCCTGGCCGTAAGTAGAGGTGGTAGGTATTTCCTAAAATGATCTCGGCCTGTATATCGTTTTCCAATTCCCTTTGGTGAACAGCCTTGACCGAGCCCGGCAGTACCGACGGGCATAAAGATTGGCGTATGAATTTCTCCGTGGCTGGTAGAGATTATTCCTGCGCGAGCGGCCGATTTTGGATCTTTGGATATCTGTTGGAACGTCATAAGGGAGCGCAAAAATAGCTTTTCAATTGTAGATTTTAGAATGACGATTGTAGATTGGCGGTTTTAAAATCGCTTGGGATAGGCTTCAAGGGCGAATCATTGAAAAATTTAACCGCAGAGGGATTACCGAGGGATTTATGAAGAGAATCGCGGCAGGCCTTTCTTACTAAATGCCATTTAGCCCCGAAGGCACTAGACACAAAATTTCAAAAAGGTGCACTCCTTGCCGTCCTTTGCGAACTTCATTTAAGGGCACACACGTTCTTGTGTTACCCAATCTAAAATCGTCAATCTAAAATCTAAAATTACCTAGTGTAAGCCCGAGCTTCAGATATGACCCCAGATTCTGCTCGGTTATAACTTCAAGCGGGAAAAGTTCTTGCTGTGGCGTTGACTTTTTGAACATCAGGTGGTTTACCAGATGACTTATTCCCAGGAAGGCCTGCCTTTTCGGATTCTGATGGATCAAGAAATCGATCGTTCCGGCCTTCAGGTATTTTAAATTATCCTCCAAAATATCGTAGCCTATCAGGCGTATATGCTTCTTGCCAAGTTTCTCCAGGAAACTAGCCGCAATGGCGGAGCCATTTGACGTGGAGACAAAAATGCCTTTAAGATTTTCATTATTAATTAACTCCGTGAGCTGATTTTCGAAGCCGCTGTCTTTTGGATTCAAGTTAAAGGCAAGGATTTCAAATTTGGCTTTGCCGTTTGAGCTGAAATATTCCCGAAACCCTTTTTCTTTTTCCAGTAAGTGAATGGAGTCCTGGATGTCTTCGTCAATGTGAAGCACGGCAAACGTGCCGGGATTCTGTTGGCCGAAATGCAACAGCTGCGCAGCAACTTTACCGCTTTGAAACAAATTTTGTCCGATAAAACTTAAAGGTGATGCCTCAGGGATGTTCGTGTTAAAAAGAACGTAAGGAATCTGTTCGGTCTTAAGTGATTCAAATACTGGCAATGCCTCGTGATAAAAAATTGGCGCAATTACAATTCCGTCGGGTTTGGTAGCCACAGCTTCTTGGGCAGTCCTGCGAAACGAATCTTTATCAAACAGGTCAAATACGTGAAGATCAATGTTGATTCCGTATTGAGTCCACTCCGCCTGAGCTTGAAGAATTCCCAGATTCGACTGTGACCAATAGGGATCTTGTTGAGGATTGGGGATAATGGCTGCAATCCGGTAGTTTTTGTTTGAACCAAGAGTCCGGGCAATCAGATTGGGTTTGTAGTCAATCTGCTCCATAACGGAGGTGACTTTCTGAAGTGCCTCTTGTGATACTCGTCCACGATTGTGGATAACGCGATCCACAGTCCCAACTGACACGCCTGCTAGTTTGGCGATGTCCTTAATTCGAATGTTCTTCCCTAAGTCCATGGTCCAAAGCAATAAAATTTTGCGCTCAAAAGGAAAAAAAATGTGCTCAATGTGCGAAATCTGTTTTCGAACACATGAATTATGTTCACGCAAACATTAAAAAAAGCTCGTTTTCACACATTCATTGTCAATTTTTAATGGTCCGTCGACTCAGGTTTTCTATGAATGGAAAACAAGTCGACACGCAAACTCCGGTCGTGCCCGAATTTATCATGAGATTGGTCTAAAAGTTCTTTCATCCATGTTCGCTAACTCTATCTTTGTCGAAAAATCTCGCGTCTTTGGAATTGTTACTCATTATTTTCTTCGTTGCTGTCGGAGTACAGGTTATATACTTCACATTCTATCTCGCCACCTTGACGAAAGCTTCGGTTAAGAAACCGGACCAAGCGTTACCGGTTTCTATTATCGTCTGCGCCCATGATGAAGAACAAAATTTAAGGGAGTTAATTCCAATTTTGTTGGATCAAAACCATCCCGAATTTGAAATTATTATCGTAGACGACCGGTCGAATGACGGAACGTTTGATCTGTTACTTCAGGAAACCAGCAAAGACCACCGGCTGAGGATGGTGCACATCAATCGCACGCCACAACTTTTTAATACGAAAAAGTACGCGCTCACGTTGGGAATTAAGGCGGCAAAATATGAGTGGCTGCTACTAACAGACGCTGACTGCCGTCCCAGTCAGCAAAAACTGGCTTAGTTCAATGGCAAGGCACTTCAGCCCGACAACGCAGTTTGTCTTGGGATTTTCGCCCTACCAGCAACGGCCTGGATTCTTAAATGCGTTCATTCGGTTTGAGACCTTGATGTCAGGAATACAATATATTTCGTTCGCCTTAGCGGGCACTCCTTATATGGGTGTTGGGAGGAATTTATCGTACCGAAGATCAAAATTCTTGGAAGTCAAAGGGTTCAACAACTTCACCAAAGTTACGGGAGGAGACGATGATCTTTTCGTTAACCAACACGCCCGAAAGAGCAATACGGCAGTTTGTGTGGATGAAGAGTCAATTGTTACGTCCTTCCCCAAAACAACATTTGGGTCATTTTTTAATCAGAAGATAAGGCACCTTTCGGTGGGTAAGTACTATCGTTTTTGGCATCGGTTGTTGCTGGGTCTCTTTACACTTTCCTGGATCTTGACATGGTTTGTGGGAATACCATTGGCAATCTTATCTCCGTTCAAATATGTGGTACTCGGTTTATTGCTGTTCCGAATTATTATTGTTGTATTGACATCGAACATTGCCTCAAAAAAACTCCATCAGAAGTTTGAATCGTGGATTGTGCCGCTTTTAGATTTTATTTATGCCTTTTATTATCTTGTCACGGGCATAAAGGCTTTAGCCACCAAAAAAGTACGATGGAAGAATTAGAAAACAGGTTTTCATCCAAAGCGCTGGAAGATTTTAAGCTGATCGATATGGCAGTGGGCGGAGATGACAAGGCCTATGCTAAGCTCCTGCAACGTTACAAGCGCCCGGTATATCACATGATCCTTAAAATGGTCCGCAATGTTGATGATGCCGAGGATTTGACCATTGAATCATTTGCAAAATCCTTCCGGAGCCTTCATCGCTTTAAGAAAGACTTTACATTCAGTACCTGGCTGTTTCGCATTGCGACAAACAATACCATTGATTTTATCCGCAAGAAAAAACTCAATACACTCAGCATTGAAAATACCTTTACGGATGATGATGGTCAATCGGTTTCTATTGATGTGGAGGATGAAAATTTGGATCCTCAGGAGGAAACCATCCGGATGCAAAAAGCTGAACTTATACAGATATTTGTTGATAAGCTGCCCCCAAAGTACCAAAAACTGGTCCGCCTGCGTTATTTTCATGAATTATCATATGAGGAAATTGCAGTCGATCTGGATGCCCCGCTAGGGACCGTCAAAGCACAGCTTCACCGCGCGCGCGAGCTTATGTTCGAAATGGTAAAGAATAAGCGCGATCATATTTGATCAGGATTATAGGATGATCAGGATTATGGGATGAAAGGACTATGATTGTGCGCTTAGCAAGGTTAGGAATTTTAAGATTTGCAAAATTAAAGATTGAAAGATTGAGCAACGCAGATTTATTATTTCGTTATTTTCCCCAGCTCACGGCGTCTCAAAAAAATCAGTACGTAAAACTCCAGGATCTATACAAGGATTGGAACGAAAAGATCAATGTTATCTCGCGCAAGGACATCGATAATCTTTACGTCAATCATGTACTGCATTCTCTCGGTATTGCTCAGGCAGTTTCATTTAAGCCTGGCTCAATCATTTTAGATGTCGGTACAGGTGGCGGGTTTCCTGGAATTCCATTAGCAATTTTTTTTCCTGAGTCACAATTTCACCTGGTGGATTCCATTGGAAAAAAAATCACAGTGGTTAAGAATGTCGCTGACGCGCTAGGATTGAAAAATGTTACGGCTGAGCAAATACGGGTTGAGCAATTAAAGACGGAATATGACTTCATTGTGAGCCGGGCAGTAACGAGGTTGAAAGAATTTTATGGCTGGGTGCACAAAAGGGTAAAGAAGAAATCGAGTCACGATCTATTTAATGGCATTCTCTATCTCAAAGGCGGCGATTTAGAAGAAGAACTGGCTGAATTAAAAAAACCTTATCAAATTTTCGAACTCTCGGATTATTTTAAGGAAGAATTTTTTGAGACAAAAAAAATAGTGTACCTGCCGCTTTGAGCGGAAAGCTTAAAGCTAAAAGCCTAAAGTAAAAAGCCTGGAAACGCGGATGTAACAGTACCGCAATTGATTCTTACAAAATTTTTTCATACCTATGGGAGCCTATTTCCCAATGCATTGAAGCGGATCATTTCGATATTCCTGGTTTTTCTCCTGTTTCTTAACATACTGGGGTTCTATGGACTATTGCAGGGTTTGCGCTATAAAACTACACTGGAACTGGTTCAACGCCTTGATAACGATCGATATTCGACGGAAGAAACGATCCTGTTAAAAATCCCGGTTGCTGTGCCATACCAAATTGATTCAGAAGAATATGAGCGCGTTGACGGTGAGTTCGAACATCAAGGGGAATTCTACCGGCTCGTTAAGCAAAAATATCAGAATGATACCTTGTTTATGGTCTGCATTAAGGACCACACAAGCAAAAGAATCGAGCAGGCCCTTACTGATTATGTAAAAACTTTTACCGACAAGCCAATCGATGCGAAGCATAGCGGAAAGGTTGCCACTAACCTTGTCAAAGATTATCTTCCCTCTTGCGTTAGCATCAACACAATCTCAACCGGCTGGAATTCTGAGCTGGTCTTTGCAATAAAAAAGTATGATCTGCTAAATCACGATCAGTCCATCGCCTCTCCTCCTCCCCGGACTTAATCCCATTCTTAGTTGTTTTTCAACTTCAGCGGCCTTGCGCTGAAAACGCTACGCGTTTCAGGTTGTGCTGAAATCCGTATTCGTCTTAAATAAACATTAGTAAACTTTAAACTAAGTCAATGAAAATAAATCTACTTTTCCTTTTAGGGATTGGTATGTCTGCCTCGGTTTGCGGCCAAACGCTGACCGATGGATTGATGATGCCTAAAAAAAACCTGTGTACAGGATTCATGTACACGCATGACAGCTGGACCGACTACTGGGAAGGCGAACTAAAACGAGACAATGGAAACATCGGTAAAGTAACCACCCAAAGTCTTATGTGGGTGGGAAATTATGGAATTACAAATAAGATAAATGTGATTGCCATGCTTCCCTATATAAAAACCGAGGCCAGTATGGGTACCCTTCAGGGAATGGAGGGGATTCAGGATTTGTCCGTTGGTGTTAAGTATAATTTTTTCGGAAAGAAGTTTGAAAAAAGCGCCTTTAACACTTTTGCTGTCTTAAATTTCTCAACACCACTAAGCGACTACACGCCGGATTTTGTTCCGCTTTCAATTGGAACCCAAACCACGAATCTGACATATCGCCTTACTGCTTATTTTAAAATCGAACAGGGCTGGTTCATCAACGCATCGGGCGGCTATACATGGCGGAGCAACACTACTTTGGATCGGCCATCGTACTTCAACGGGAATGAGTTTTATACTAGCGACGAAGTAAAAATGCCCAACGTATTTGATGTATTTGTGAGCCTTGGATATCTCAAGAATGGTTTGCAGGTAGAGCTGAATTATATACAACAAAATACCCTGGGCGGTGGCGATATTCGCAGACAGGATATGCCATTCGTGTCGAATCGTATGAATGCCATAAAGGTTGGCGCATTGGTAATGTACTACCTTCCAAAGCCTAAACATCTGGCGGTTCGTGCAAGCACTGCCGTTACCGTTGACGGTCGGAATATGGGTCAGTCTACCACATTCATGGGCGGTGCCCTTTATACCATTCAATTTTATAAGAACCAGTAAAAACCAGAATTATGAAAAGTAAATTTTACATATATATACTTTCATCTCTTTTCCTAACATTGATTTGTGTGACAAGCTGTGATAAGAGTATTGAATTTTCAGAAGACCTTGTGCCCTTAAGTCCTGGCAATCTCGATTCCGATGCTGCATCCTGGTCGATGATTCTAATGACTAGCCCTGATCAAATTGCCGTTCCGGCACCGGCCGATGTTGCATCTGATGCGTATAAAGCGGAATTGGCTACCATCAAAGATGCTCAAAGCAAACTCACCAAAGGGCAAACACAAACAATAGAATATTGGAGTGGAGGAGGTGTATTGCGGTGGAACCAGATTTTCAGAGGTTTGGTTGCAAAGTACAACCTTCCGCCTGCCCCAAGGGCCGATGGGACTTATCCAGCGCCAGATGCAGAAAATCCTTTTGGTGATCCCATGTTTCCTTTTTCAAACCCGCCCTATGCAGCAAGAGCTTATAGCTATGTTACAAATTCGATTTATGATGCATTGAAAGCAGCATGGCATTTCAAATACTTATATAACAGGCAGGCTCCATACAAGGTCGACGATGCTGTTCAGGCGCTCGTTCCTGAAACCGATTTACCGGCATATCCTTCCGAAGATGCTGTAATGTCTGGAGCAGCCGCGGAAATGCTTAAGCTTTTGTTCCCGGCGGCCCTTGAAGAAATCACAAAAAATGCAGCTGACCAACGCAACGCCGCATTGTGGTCTGGAAAAGCTTCGACCAGTGATATTTCCGCCGGACTTGCTTTAGGCAAATCCGTTGCAGCTCTCTTCATGGCAAGGGCAAGGACAGATGGAATGGGTGCTGCGGGAGGTAACAAAGCAATTTGGGAAGCCTTGAAGTTGAATGCATCCAGTCGCGGGGATGAGCCCTGGGTGAGCCTGGAAACCCCTCCGCGTCCTCCGATGCTCCCGGTCTTCAATAAAGTTTTGCCATGGAAGATGACCTACGATCAAATTGTAGCTATCCGACCCGCAGCCCCTCCGTTAAGAGGTTCAGCAGAAATGGATTCGGAATGCGCTGAGGTCAAATACTATACAGACAATCTTAACACGCGAACGTTTAGCTATTGTTCACAAATGGGCCGATGGCGCAGGAACATACACTCCTCCGGGACATTGGAACGATATCGCAGCCGAGCACATTCGCGATGCCAGCTTCAGTGAAGTACGTGCCGCACGGGCATTTGCTTTGCTAAATATGGCGATGCATAATGCAGCGGTCGCTTGCTGGGATACAAAATACTTTTATTTTAATGCCCGCCCGACTCAACTGGTGCCTGCCATCAAAACAGGGACAGGTATTCCGAATTTTCCAGCGTACGTTTCTGGTCACTCAACATTTTCAGCCTCTGCTGCGGGGGTGCTATCATACCTATTCCCAGCACATTCAAGCGATTTTGAAGCCATGGCTACCGAGGCGTCGATGTCAAGGTTATATGGTGGAATTCATTATCGGAAAGATTGTGAGGGAGGGTTAGCGCTGGGATATGACGTAGGCGAACATATCGTAGAAAACTTTGCAAAGGTCGACGGCGCGGACTGATGAAGAGGTTGTTGATGATCATTTTCTTGATCAGTCTGGCCAGTGATGCATGGAGTCAGGATCAGCGAGATTCTATTGAGACCAGGAGATTGGACGAAGTTGTTATAAAAGGTCAGCAAGAGATCAATGTGGAACGACTTCCTGAGATAGCAGGGACCCGGATTTGGTCTGGGAAAAAGAATGAAGTTCTGAATATTTCAAACCTTGACGCCAACGTCGCGGAAAAAACAGCGCGACAGATCTTTGCTAAGGTTCCCGGTGTATTCGTGTACGACATGGATGGCACCGGGAACCAAATCAACATTGCAACGCGAGGGCTGGATCCACATCGTGGCTGGGAGTTTAATATTCGCAGAAACGATGCCATAACAAATTCTGACATGTATGGATATCCAGCCAGTCATTATAGTATGCCCATGGAGGCCGTGGCGCGGATCCAACTGGTGCGGGGAACAGGCTCGTTGCAATACGGTCCGCAGTTTGGTGGAATGCTCAATTATATTTCGAAATCTGCTGACACAACCCGCCAGATCGGATTTGAAAGTGTAAACTCAGTTGGGTCGTATGGCTTGCTCAGTACTTACAACGCTATCGGCGGACGCGTTGGCAAAGTTGACTACTACGTGTATTACAGCAAACGGGTTTCCGAGGGATATCGAGATAACGGCGACACCGATGCAAGTGCAGCGTCAGCTATGATTACCTATAGACCGTCAAAGTCTGTTACGATTAGCGCGCAACTCTCCCATTCCAAGTATTTATACCACATACCTGGTCCGTTAACGGATAGTATGTTTTATGCGGATCCACGCCAGTCGACACGGGCACGTAATTATTACAGTCCTGATATATACATTCCGATGGTTAACCTCGATTGGAAAATTGGAGCCAGAACAAAATTAACCTGGCTCACGTCCGCAGTGTTGGGCAGCAGAAGCAGTGTAATGTTCGACCGGCCTGCCAACATTGTTGACGCGATTGATCCTGTAACCCTGACGTACGCTTCGCGACAGGTGGATATCGATAATTACCATAGCTATACGTCTGAGCTACGAGTATTGCATGAATATGACTTCCTTAACACCACGAGTTCGCTGCTGGTCGGTGCGCAGGTGATGAACAATGATCTTCATCGCCGACAACAAGGGAAAGGAACGACTGGCTCCGATTATGATTTGACATTAATTCAACCAGGATGGGGTCGCGATCTGCACTTTAAAACCAATAACATTGCGTTGTTTCTGGAGAATAATTTCAGGCTGTCAGAACGCACTTTCTCTAACGCCCGGGATGCGCGCTGAAATGGGTGAGTCAGATCTTGGAGGTTCCATTACTTATTATGATTCCGAAGCGCTACCGAATACGATCGAACATCATTTTGTGCTCGCTGGAGTCAGTGCTCAATATCAGCTTTCAGAATATCAAAATTTGTATGCGGGATGGGCTCAGGCTTACCGGCCAGTGATTCTGAAAGACATCGTACCGTCCTCAACATTTGAGCGCGTCGACAAGAATTTAAAAGATGCTGATGGATATAATTTTGAAGCAGGATACCGGGAGCGTCCAAATCTTTTCGGTGGGATATTGGTGTTTTTCAACTGCAATACAACAATCGTCTGGGTATGCTTTCCCTAACCGACGAGAATGGAGATTTTTATCTCTACCGAACCAACATCGGGAACTCAATGACCCGTGGTGTCGAATTATTTGCGGAGTATAATTTTTCAATCAAGGAGGTAAACCTTTCGCTTTTCACCTCCACGTCATGGATGGATGCCCGTTATCAGGATGCCTACGTGCGCATTGGTGATGCTAATGTGAGCGTTGATAATAATAAGGTAGAGAGTGTTCCCGAAGTAATTTCCCGTAACGGACTGAATATTAAATTCCGCACGGCAAGCCTGTCGCTTCTTTATAGCTACACTGCGGAAAGCTTTGCTGATGCACTGAATACAGAAACGCCGTCGAAGAATGGTTCTGTTGGTCTTGTTCCGGCGTATGGCTTATTCGATATAAATTCCTCCTGGAAAATTTCGGATCATGTGATGCTTCGGGTTAACGTGAATAATGTTGCAGACAAACAGTACTTCACGAAACGACCTCAATTTTATCCAGGCCCAGGGGTGTGGTCTTCCGATGGAAGGTCGTTTGTTGTTACACTAGGGTTTTCGATTTGAGAACAATAGGTAGGGCCGCGAGGCCCGGTGGGGACGCCACGCATGGCGTCCCGACTACCTATTGATTATCCAGAATCATCTTCTGCATAACATCAAATGTCTGTTGTTTTAGGGCGGCCTGATCGCTGGATGTCAACCCTTGTGTTGGTATTTCAGGGGCAACAATGATCTTTACTTTTCCCGGTTTGAGCCTGATCGTTCCTGGCGGCATGAGCGGACCTGCCCCAACGACGACCATAGGTAAAATCGGTTCCTGAGTATCGATAGCAATGCGAAACGCTCCATCTTTGAATGGTTGTAACGGTTCTTTTGAGCGGTTTTGTGTTCCTTCAGCAAAAAGTAGAATAGAAGTCCCGTTTGACAATATGTTCTTTAAGCGATCCATACTTTTTTTTCTGCTTTCACCACTCGATCGATCAACGATGACGGCTGCAGAACTGGCAATCCATCCAAACACAGGAATTTTTAGAAGTTCTTTTTTTGCTAGTGGTCTTTTTTCCCCTGGTATGATCATCCATATTCCCGGGATATCTAAAAACGAGGTGTGATTGCTGACATATATGTAGGACTTGCCTTTCTGAAAATTTTCTCTGCCGTAAAAATCATAACGTATAAAGGTCAGCATGCTAAAGATCCATGACCATAGCCACAAGAACTTTCCCCCAATCCAGCTTACTCTTCCGCCGATTAAAAAAGGAAGTACGATTCCGGGTAACAGCAAAATCATAAATATTGTAAAAACAAGAAATACCCAGAAGGCATAGAGCTTAAGCAGGATCCAATTCAATATTTTCAAAACCAGGCGATCAAAATTTTGCCGAAAGTTCTTAAAGTTTGGTGAAGATACAAGGGTTCGAGGTTCGAGGTTTGAAGTTCGAGGTTGTGCGCTGTCTCGTGTGGCACGTTTAAGCAGGATTTTTTGCCTTGAGCGGCGTGCTCTCCGCTGAGATTTGTCAGAAACCCGCACCGTTAATTCAGGACCTCGAATTCAGAAAACAGTCCTTGAAACTCCTTGACATTAACGGGAATCTCATAGTCACAAACCTGGCCGAATCTTTCCCATAATTCCTGTACCACTTCGTTTTGATGCGCTTCTTTGATTGCATCTGCGGATTTCCATTCAAAAACTTCAACGATGCTTCCATCCCCAGCCCTCATAATAATGGGTGCTCTGTCTGTTACCAAGTTTTGCGTTCGAAGGATCGACATGTGATCTTTAACCAGTTGAAATAAGGCTGCGTCTTTCCCTTTTTTAGGACGATAGATTACAATTACACCTCTGCTCATGTTGAAAGTTACGGGTTATGGATCAAATTATTGGATGCGCATATTGAAATTGAAAACCTAAAATTACATCATGGGAAATGCCTTGGCACGAACGATTTCGAGGTCCACTCGAATATGTTTTAACGCATAACGGATTAAGCCCTATCTTCGCCCTGAATGAAACTCTTTGTAAATCTCGCTCGCGCCGTCATAAGTTCCCTGGAAATGATCTTTGAGCAAAATAAATATGCTGATAAGGTTATTGAAAAAGTTTTGAAACAAAATCCAAAATGGGGTGCTCGTGACCGAAGGTTCATCGCAGAGACGACATACGATATTGTTCGTTGGTATCGGTTTTTGCAAAATATTACCGAAGCCGAAGAAAATGACTATTGGAAATTATTAGGCGGGTGGTGTGTTCTTCATGAGGTACCACTTCCTGACTGGACAGAATTCAAGGACCTCAATGAGAAAAGAATCCTTGACCGCAATATAAAAATGAAATCTGTTCGACGGTTTCGTGAGTCGATACCGGATTGGCTGGATACGCTCGGTGAACAGGAGTTAGGAAAACGGTGGGAGAAGGAATTAGAGGCGCTCAACGAAGAGGCTGCGGTTGTACTTCGTGCAAACACGCTGAAGGTTTCCGCTAAAGATCTGCAATATGCGTTGCGCGAAACTGAAGTTGAAACGGATTCCCTGCAGGATTTCCCAGATGCATTAGTGCTGACTGAACGACAGAATATTTTTCGACATCCAACATTTAAAGAAGGAATGTTTGAAGTTCAGGATGCAGCCTCGCAATTCATTGCTCCGTTTTTGCGCGTTAGTCCTGGGATGCGTGTGGTTGATGCATGCGCGGGGGCCGGAGGCAAAACGCTCCACCTTGCCGCCATCATGAAAAATAAGGGACGGATTATTGCCATGGACGTTGAGGCTTTTAAATTGGAAGAGCTGCAAAAGCGAGCGAAGCGAGCTGGGGTAAATAATTTGGAGATCAAACATATTGAATCATCAAAAACGATAAAACGATTGGAAAATTCTGCGGATCGCCTTCTCCTGGATGTGCCATGCTCCGGCTTGGGCGTCCTTAAAAGAAATCCAGATGCGAAATGGAAATTGTCGCCGGAATTTATCGAGAATGTGAAAGAGCTTCAGCAGCATATTCTTCAAGACTATTGTAGCATGCTAAAAAAAGATGGGTTAATGGTGTACTCAACCTGTAGCGTGCTCCCTTCAGAAAATGAACGACAGGTGGAGAAGTTTCTCGCGAGCAATAGTGACAAATTTGAGATGGTCGATCAGAAGCATATTTGGCCCTCGGAAGGATTTGATGGATTTTACATGGCCCTTCTTCGCAAAAAATAACCACCCGGAAAGCAAAATTAATGGTTAATGGTTAGGGCTTAATGATTAATGGATGAAATAAGTTGAAAAGCTGCATTAACCATTAATAATTAACCATTAAGAATTAACCATTAATAATTAACCATTAAGAATTAAGCTAATGGTTAATGGTTAGGGCTTAATGATTAATGGATGAAATAAGTTAAAAAGCTGCATTAACCATTAATAATTAACCATTAAGAATTAAGCTTGTGTTGCCCCCAAATTTCAATTTCAATACCTTTATTTTTTAACTTCTATTAATGGCACTGGATTTCCGCGTATTTGCCGTCACCTTGCTTACAGCTTACAGCCTACAGCTTACAGCTCAAAACCTCAAAGCGTACGAACAAGATTTGCCAGGCTCTTCGGTAAAATTTAAAATGGTACCAATACCTGCGGGAACCTTTCTAATAGGCAGTCCCGCGGCGGAGCCCGGACGCGAAGAGGACGAAGGACCACAAAAAAAAATAACCCTCGCTGCATTCTGGATGGCTGAGCACGAGGTCACTTTTGCGGAATGGGATGCATTCTTCAAAAGTGTCGATGTCCCGCAAACAAAGGCAATTGCAATAGATGCAGTCTCCAGACCAACGGCCCAGTACATAGATCTCACTTGGGGGATGGGGCGGGACGGAAAACAACCAACGAACAGCATGAGCCAGGCAGCAACAATAATGTATTGCAAATGGCTATATAGCAAAACTGGAATTTTTTACAGACCACCCACAGAAGCTGAATGGGAATATGCCTGCCGCGCAGGGACCACAACGGCATATTCCTTTGATAATAGCCCACAACGATTGAAGGAATATGCGTACTTTAAGGATAACAGTGCAAGTAAATTCCAAAAAGTTGGACAATTGAAACCCAATGCCTGGGGCTTGTACGATATGCTGGGCAACCTCAGCGAGTGGACGTTGGACCAATACGATGCTGCCGCTTATCAAAAACTTTCTGATAATGCTAAGAATCCCCTGACGCCTCCCGCTTCGAGACACCCTCGGGTTGTGCGTGGCGGTTCTTACCTTTCCGATGCGAAAGAATGCCGATGCGCAAACCGGGTACCATCGCTGGCTGATTGGAATAAACGCGATCCGCAGATTCCTAAGAGCAGGTGGTGGCTGACAGATGGAATGACGGTGGGATTTCGGTTGGTGAGGCCGGCGCAACCACCACCACCGGAAGAAATTGAAAAGTTTTTTGCCCAATATTTAAAGTAGCTTTGACTGAATACAACGCATATTTGACCTAAAACCTAGATACTGAAATATTAAATAATTGCCCTATGAAATCAACAAATGAAACAAGCAAGACATCGCGCAGAGAGTTTGTGAAACAATCGTCTCTGATGGCAGGTGGTCTTTTGGCTGCGCCGCTAGTATCAAATGCCGGTTATTTTAATTCGGTGGATGATACGATAAAGATTGCCGTGATTGGATGCGGTGGCCGGGGTACCGGTGCGGCTATGCAAGCTTTGCTATCTAAACAAAATGTGAAGCTGGTTGCTATGGCTGACGCGTTTCGTGATCGTCTGGACGAATGCTTTAATGCGTTGACTTCAGAAGATAACGAAGAAGGAAATGTAAAAGCCAAAGTGGCCGTCACTGAAGCGACTAAATTTGTTGGATTCGATGGATATATGAAAGCCATTCCATTGGCGGATGTGATCATTCTTACCACACCTCCCGGGTTCCGCCCGATTCATTTTGCAGAAGCCATCAAGCAAGGCAAGCACGTCTTCATGGAAAAACCAGTGGCTACTGATCCCGCAGGTGTGAAAAAAGTATTGGAGACGGCAGAAATCGCCAAACAGAAAAAACTAAACGTTGTGGTGGGACTTCAGAGACACTACCAAAACTCCTATCGCGAATTATATAAACGTGCGCAAGATGGAATGATCGGTGAAATTACCTCCGGACAAGTGTGGTGGAACAATGATGGCGTATGGGTGAAAAATCGTGAAAAAGATCAGACAGAAATGGAATACCAAATGAGAAACTGGTATTACTTCAACTGGTTGTGCGGAGATCATATCAATGAGCAACACATCCATAATATTGATGTGATGAACTGGTTCAAAGGGGCCTATCCAGTGAAAGCACAAGGCATGGGTGGAAGACAAGTTCGTACCGGAAAAGAATTCGGGGAAATTTACGATCACCACTTTGTAGAATTTCACTATGCGGATGGAAGCATCATGAACAGTCAGTGTCGTCACATCAAAGGTACCTATGCCATCGTCGATGAGATGCTTGTCGGTACAAAAGGCGTTATCAAATGCGGCGCAATGCAAATCGTAAACAAGGGAAAAACTTTGTATCAATACGATAAGGCGTTGGAGAATAATCCATATCAAACTGAGCACGATGAACTTTTTGCAGCGATCGCAAAAGGTCAGTATAAATTTGCCGATGCTGAAAATGGTGCCAAGGCAACCATGACGGCAGTCATGGGTAGAATGGCTACTTATTCAGGTGAAATTATGGAATGGGACAAAGTATTGAACTCAGGCATCAGCATTATGCCTGCTAAGTACGCATGGGATGCAAATCCTCCAGTCCTTCCCGATGCAAACGGTCTTTACCCCATTGCAACTCCTGGCTTGACCAAATATTTTTCTTAAGTACTAAAAGTCGTCAGACCACTTCCAAGTGGTCCGACGACTTCCATTAACCTCAAACCTCAAACCTCGAACTATTACGATGGACAGAAGAAATTTTCTTCAACGCGGATTGACAGCCACAGCTGTGACAACGGTCGTTGGAAATGTTTTTGCCAGCAATGGACAAGCGACACCTGCATCATTAGCATCAACCATTCAGCAGCCAACCTTTAAATTGAATTATGCTCCGCACGATGGCATGTTCGGCAACCATGCAGGAAAGGATTTTGTCGAGCAAATCAAGTTCATGCATGATCAAGGTTTCAGAGGCATCGAAGATAACGGTATGCTTAAACGCTCCAAGGAAGAGCAGGATAAAATAGGGGCAACGTTGGCAAAACTGGGAATGACGATGGGTGTTTTTGTTGTTGACGGTGGCGACAATTGGAAAGTTTCCCTTACAACGGGCAAGCAGGAGTTCAAAGATAATTTTGTCAAAACCTGCAAACAAAGTGTGGAACTGGCCAAACGTGTTAATGCAAAATGGGCAACTGTCGTTCCTGGATTTTTCGAGCGGAACCTCCCGATCGGTATACAAACCGGAAATGTTATCGATGCTCTTCGCATGGGCGCAGAAATTTTTGAACCCACCGGACTGGTCATGGTGCTGGAA
The DNA here is from genome assembly GCA_963813425.1 of uncultured Bacteroidota bacterium. Lineage (GTDB taxonomy): Bacteria > Bacteroidota > Bacteroidia > Cytophagales > Cyclobacteriaceae > Chryseolinea. The sequence continues at coordinate 85,615 of CAWEZB010000032.1, read as the reverse complement.
CCCCTGAGTGATACACCCGATCTTTTCTTAAGAGGGTCGGATCAGACCTATGAAATTTGCCGGGCGGTGAACAGTCCGTCATGCAAAATTCTGTTCGACATGTATCACATGCAGCGGAACGAGGGAAACATCATTCCGAACATTGAAAAATGCTGGAGTGAGATTGCTTACTTCCAGGTTGGAGACAATCCTGGCAGAAAAGAGCCGACCACCGGAGAAATGAATTATAAGAATATCTTCAAATACATCTACGACAAGGGCTTCCGTGGTATCATGGGTATGGAACATGGCAACGCCAAACCTGGCAAAGAAGGTGAGATGGCCCTGATCAAGGCATATCGGGAAAGCGATTCTTTTTCCTAACGTGGGCACCATTCCCCAAAATGGCTAGCTGAATACTGGTCCTTTATTTTTCTGGTTTTTGAAACCTTGCTTCTTGTTTTAGAGTACATTTGATACCCTCAAATTGCAACGACCATGAAAGTAGGTGGTAGGCTAATTTTCTTTTTACTTCTCATTCTATCTTCTGAATTGCCAGCCCAGATTTTAAAAGATCTGGGAAACAAAACAAAAAGACTCACTTCCAAAGAAACGCGTGAACGGGTGGTAAACTCTGTCATGGACGATATGGAAGAGGCCCGTGCAGAATTTGATTCCACCGACTTCGATTATGCTATTTTGCTTAGCGATAATTCAGGCTTGTTTGACGTAAAGGAGAAAGGTGAGGGTACGGCGAAGGTAACTTCCGTGCTAGGCATGGGTGCTGGGTTTGTAAAAGGTGAACACACGTCCGCTAAAGATAAGGCCAGGTTTCAACTGGATTTGGGCGAGGTGTTATATGCAAATTTGAAATTCGCGTTAGCTGAAAAAAAGTTTGCAATCGCCAAGGCGATTTACGAAGGGGATTCTCTGCAGAAGGAAATGGGTTATCTGAAAACCATTTCAAATCAAGGCTTATTGTATGGCACTATGGGACGCTACACGCAGGCCGAAGAATTTACAGCAAAGGCTCTGAAGCTAAGACAGGAACGATTTGGAACCGATAACGCCAGCGTTGCGGCCTCCCACAATAATTACGGCGTTTTGAAATACAATCTTGCGCAGTACAACGAGGCTGAAAAAGAATTCGAAGATGCTGAGGCCATTGCCAAGAAAAATGGATTGTTGGAGACCATGACCTATGCAATTTTGTTAAATAATCAGGCCATGTTATTCCAAACGATTGGAAGGTTCGAGGAAGCGGAGGCCGTGTTCAAACAAGCCATTTCCATTGCTGAAAAATTGCAAGACAGCAAATCCAAAAACCACTTGAAATTTTTATCGAACCAGGCACTGTTGTATCGTCAAATGGGAAAATATCCGGAAGCGGAAGCAATCTATCTAAGCATGGAAAAGAGGCTTGGCAAAAATAATCCTGACTATGCAAACATGTTGAACAATCAGGCAGCGCTCTACATGCTGATGGGCAAAGAAGATAAGGTAGAAGAGTTGTTAAAGAAAGCTGCCGCAATTTATAAGGCAAGCTTTGGCGAGGATAGCCCGGCATTTGCAAAGGCCACCAATGACCTTGGAAATTTTTATCGTTACAAGGCGCGCTATCCGGAAGCCGAAACCCTCCTTGAAAAAGCATTGAAGACGCGCGAATCGGCGTTGGGAAAAAATCACCCTGACTATGTTCATACGCAGGAGGATCTGGCCATACTTCATTGGAAGAAAGGAGCAGGGGAGAAGGCATTACCTATTTATCATGAAGTGATGAGCAAATCGCTCGATTTCATCAATCGGTATTTTCCACCCATGAGCGAAGCTGAAAAGACGAAATACTGGGACTTGTTATCGCCGCGCTTTCAACGCTTTTATAATTTTGCATTAGAGATGAGCGCGAAAAATCCTGCCGTCTTAGAAGATTTATATGATTATCAGATTGCAACTAAAGCGTTGCTTTTGAACAGCACGAATAAAGTCAAACAGGCAATTCTAGCCAGCAAAAACTCAGCATTGATTAAAGATTATGTTTTGTGGCTTGATCAAAAAGAAACGCTGGCCCGCCTTTATGCTTATTCAAAGGATGAGCTGAAACTGCAGGAAATTAACCTCGATTCTCTCGAGCAGGCGGCCAACGACATGGAGAAAAAACTTTCTGCGAGATCTGCTGATTTTTCCGCCGGGTACTCGGCAAAACAATTAAGCTTCAAACAAATTAAAAGTTTGCTGAACGACACGGAAGCGGTGGTTGAAATCATACACGTGAAGAAATACGATCAGAACTTCACCAAAGACTCAAAATATGCCGCGTTGATCCTGACTAAAACCACGGAAGTTCCCAAGTTAGTGCTCCTGGAGAATGGACAACAGTTGGATACACGATACTCTAAATTTTACCGCAACGCTATCCAACAGCGCGTCGCGGACGAATATTCATACGATCAATACTGGGCACCGATTGAGCCTGAGCTTGCCGGAAAAAAAATGATCTACATTTCGCCGGACGGCACGTATAACCAGCTCAATTTAAATACCCTCAAAAAGCCGGATGCAGACTACGTCATTAACCGTTACGACATCGTCATCATTGGAAATTCAAAAGACCTGATCGAACTAAAAGCAAGAAAACCAACCGCATTAAAGAAAAATGCAACGCTGGTCGGCTTCCCGGATTATGGTCCGGGCACGATCGCTGTTTTGCCAGGAACTAAGATTGAACTTGATGGGATCTCAAAAGTTTTAAAAACTTCAGGCTACCAGGTCAAACAATTTATGCAGAAGACAGCAACTGAGGCCAACCTTAAGACCACGAAGAGTCCGACGATAATGCACATTGCTACACACGGATATTTTTTACAAGATGTCGAAAGCACAGGCATCGCCGGAACAGCATTCGGCATCTCTTTGGAAAATGCAAATGACAATCCACTCCTCCGTTCAGGATTGATGCTGGCTGGCGCTGGCGCTACGGCGAGTGGACAACGCATCCCGAGTCTGGAAAGCAACGACAACGGAATTCTCACTGCCTATGAGGCAATGAATCTAAATTTAGAAGGGACCGACCTCATTATCCTCAGCGCCTGTGAAACTGGATTAGGCGAGGTTAAGGCGGGCGAAGGTGTGTATGGACTTCAGCGCGCATTTCTTGTCGCTGGAGCCGATGCTCTCATCATGAGCCTTTGGAAAGTGGATGATGCAGCCACACAACAATTGATGACAACCTTTTATACCCAGTGGCTCAAACTTGGAAACAAACAAAAAGCATTCAAGCAAGCACAATTGCAGCTGATGGCAAAGTATAAAGAGCCGTACTATTGGGGAGCGTTTGTGATGATGGGCATGTAAGTTTCTAGTTTGAAGTTTCTAGTTTGAAGTTGAGCGTTGTCGGTTATTGTATCTAAACTTCCACGGCTGGCTTTCCGCTCTCGGCTTTTTGCTTTCCGCTAATAGTTCGAAGTTGTCTAGAATAAAGCTGTCTGCTGTACGCTGTGAGCTGTACGCCAGATAGAATCAAGTTGTCTTCGACGCACAGACTATGAAGTTCGTACGCCCTGGCTTTTTGCTTTAAGCTTTTTGCTTTAAGCTGGTTAACAAATACGTTACTCTCCATTTGTAAATTTGATTGCAGTTTAAAACTCTCCTTCGTATATCGTAGCGCGAAACATACGAACTATGGAACTTAAACAACTTGGAACGTCGTCATTGAAGGTTACTCCCATTGCTTTTGGTGCATGGGCTATTGGCGGATGGATGTGGGGTGGCGCGGAAGACGATGCAGCGATCAAAGCCATTCACGCCTCCTTGGATGCTGGTGTTACGACGATCGATACGGCTGCAGTCTATGGCTTCGGAAAAAGCGAGGAGCTTGTAGGCCAGGCGTTGCAAGGGGTTGGTCGTGATAAATACCAAATACTGACCAAGTATGGCATGAATTGGCGAACCAATGAGGGTGAATATTATTTTGATTCCGTTGACAATAGTGGAAAACCCGTAAAAGTTTATAGGCATTCTAGCAGGGAGGCCGTGACTAGGGGATGTGAAGAAAGTCTACGCCGGCTGAAGACGGACTATATTGATCTGTTTCAAATTCACTGGTCCGACGCCACCACACCGATCAGCGAAACCATGGAAGCAGTCGCCAACCTTATTCAACAAGGTAAAGTCCGCGCTGCAGGTGTCTGCAATTATAATGTTGCTCAGGTAGATGAAGCCTTAAAGACGGTCAAGCTGGCGTCCAATCAAGTTCCGTATAGCATGATTTTTCGTGACATTGAATCTACTGTCGTTCCGCAGGCGCTGGCAAACGGACTCAGCATTATTCCTTACAGTCCACTACAGCGAGGGTTGCTTACTGGTAAAATCAAACGCGGTCATAAATTTAATGATGGGGATACGCGCGAAAATAATCGATTCTATAAACCTGAAAATATCGATCAGACCAATTCATTTCTCCAGAAGATCAAACCAATTGCGGATGGATATGGCGTTACATTGACCCAACTGGTCATCAACTGGACCACGCGGCAGCCAGCAATGGACTGCGTTCTGGTGGGAGCAAGGGACGAAAAACAAGTTTTGGAAAATGTTAAGGCCCTGTCATTTAAGTTAACAGAGGAGGAATTGATGTTCATCCGGGATGCTGCAGAGGCGCTCGTGCTTGATAAAATAATGGTAATCAGTATTCGGTATTCGGTAATCCCTGCCTGATCGGCAGTCAGGGTGGCTCTTCGTAGCCGGGTGTAGTTGGTAAGAGGTGGTTTGAAGATGTGCTACTGGCATTCGCAGCTCTTGTGAAACCGGCGCAGGCTTTGCGTCTTAGGGACTTTGTGGCTATCAACGTGGAGTGCAACTGTCCAGAAAGGTAATTAGAGATCCGCATCAAACGACTCAACGCCCTGATTCATGCCAACATATTCCTTTATGTGCTGAATGGTCTCAGCTACCGTCTTCGTCACCAATACATTATAAGATCCTAAATTCTTGAAGAACCGGATGGTTATTTCATCCTGGTTGAGGAGTATGATTTTTTTTCGTGATTTAAGCGCTAAGGCGACTTCAGAGGCCGTTCCGGAAGCCATCCCCAATACAACCATCAAATGACTGGATAAGACGCTGATGTAGTTGCGTCCGCTTCCCATACTTGTGACAATTTTTATCTGTGCGTGATCGGAGGAATTGCTGTCGTTATCGCCGGGTAAAATGCCAATGGTAAGGCCGCCAGCTTCGGAAGCGCCTTTCAAAGCAGCATCCATTATTCCGAAACTGCGTCCACCGGTCAATGTTATCCAACCTTGCTTCGCAATTTCCTTACCGAGCTCATAAGCCATTTCATTTTCATCCGGTGAAGCATTTTCACCAGGGCCCATTACGCCAATAATTGTTTTCGCGGCCATATTCTTTTTATCAGGATGCAAGATAATTTCCCGCGAGATAGTAACAAATCCGGCGATCATTTAAACTCATATTCACAGTCCAGGCACCGGAATACTTTTTTGTGTGGGAAAAAAATGCCAAAAAATAAAACATTCAGGGTGGAAGCAAAGGTTAAAGAAAATTTCTTCGGAAAATCGCGCTCCAGGTTGCGGGACTTACATTTTGGACATTTCGTTGTCGATTCATCGTCAATCTGCAGGTGCGCTTCTTCCAAAATGTGTTCAGCTCTTTCCTGGTCATGTGAAAACAGATGTAGGCGAACATTGAAATTCATCAGGCTGCTGGCACCGGGATACAGGTTGGCCATGTTCTCTTCCGTTAAAAAACACGGAATTCCATAGGCGTCCAGTTTTGATTTCACAATATATGCCTCGATTGAAGTTTCAAATTTTCTGAAAACAATAATATCATCACGCTCCGTCATTCTTATTAAAATTACATCTTTACTCCGTTGAATATAATAAATTCACACCGATGAAGCGACTAATTGTTGATATGGATGACGTTATTGCCGATGCCACCGGACAGTTCATCCAGTATTATGAAAAGGAATTTGGGGTCCGTGTACCGCGCGAAAGCCTGAATCATCAGGACGAAGGTTTAGGATTTCCAGACCATCATGATATCATTCAAGGATTTCCATTTCGAGAGACATTTTTTCGGACTATGACTCCGCACGAAGACAGTCAGGAAATCTTAGAGCAGTTAAATAAAAAATATCAGTTGTTTATAGTTTCGGCAGCGATGGAGTTTCCACTGTCACTATTTGAAAAATTAAAATGGCTGGAAGAACATTTTAAGTTTCTGCATTGGAAACAAATTGTTTTTTGTGGTAGCAAAGCGGTAGTTCATGGTGATTATATGATCGATGATCTTCCATACAACCTGGAAACTTTCAACGGTGAGAAATATATTTTTTCAGCACCGCATAACCTCCATGTTCATACTTACCCACGACTGAATAACTGGAAAGAAGTCGGCGAGCGATTTTTATAAATTGTCACCATGCCTTGTCACTCCGCCAACAATTTCCGATGCACCTTGAAGTTCGCACGCCTTGGCTTTCAGCTTTCAGCTTTTTGCTTTCACCTCTCCTTGCTATTTTTGTTCCCAGTACCCACTCCATTATGCGAATATTTGTATCGCTGATTCTGTTGACGCTTTCGTTGACTTGTTTTTGCCAGCCGACAGCCACGCAACAAAAAGCTTTAAACAGCTATGTCGATTATGCCAATCAATCTGCTGAAGAAGTTACGGCGTACGGTAAAAAGTATTATCGCCTATTATCCCACAATCCATCAAAAAAGTTCGTGGGGCACGCCGCGGTATTACCTGCCCGGTACAACTGGACGAATATTATTGGAACACCGCGACCAGTCAAACCAAGTCACTGCCTGCAGCAATGTCACGGTTTCCGCGAATGCAAAGCTTAAAGAACTCCATTCGGCAGCGGAAAAAATTGATATCACCTGCAAGGCACTCGACACCTACCATAAACTTGAAGATTATAAAAATGATGATTTCGCCAAAGCGCTAACGCTAATAAGTGAACTGCAAATCCTTGTGGGCGACTACAGGAAAAAACAAAATGCATTGCAGCTTGATTTGGAAGCTGGGTTTAAAAAATTGACGACTGCTTCTGCGCAAAATGCTTATCATAAAGCTGATGAAATGATGCGCGCTCAGGTGGGCAGAGAAAGAGCCTTTCTCGATTTATGGACGTTCAATATTAAAGAGGATGTTCATACCGGATGGCCCGTTGAAAAACTAGAACAAAGCATATTGGATACCGATGCACAATTGAACGCATTACAAAAGTTTAAACCGGCATTACAATATCCGGCGTCCAGCATGTGGACCAGTTTTCAAAGTTCGTTGAGTTCGGTCCTCAGTACAAAACGGAATGGGCTCGATGAATACAATTTTGAAGCAAAAAAATCGGACAAACATTCGAACGACGTATATCTAGGATTGATAAATTATGTTAATGGAACATTAGTGTCGGATTACAACATGTTTTTGCAATACGCCGAACAAAATGGGTATCGAGGGTTGAAATTGATCAACTACGTTCCCGGATTTGAAATCCGGGCGCAGGAAAAGGTTGTTGATGTGGAGGTGAAAAAATTCAATGACATTCCCCGGAAGGCCGTGTCAGTTGCGCCCCTTAAAACAGCGATTTCAAAACCTGTTTATCAGTCGCTCTCCAATTACATCAGCTACATCAATGAAATGTGGAGTCAAACGAGGAGACTGCAGATGACGCTGGGTAGTTTCAATTCTTCTGCGTCTTATTACAAAACGTTGGAAACGTATACCCGTACCGGTGGGATGTCCTTCAACTATGAAGATTTTCAAGTTCCGCTATCAAGTTACCAAAAGGCTGTCGCCGATAGTAAAGTTTTGCCTCCCCCTGTGACAAAATCCTTGAATGACCAGGCTGAAGTTCTCCTAAACATATTAAAGGAGATGGATGACCTTAGCGCCTCGCTTGAAATCGAGACAAAAGAAAAACGGTATGAAAAAGATCGCCTGAAAAAAGTGTACGACATACTGGAACGTCAAAAAGTTTTATTCGATGAATGGGACGAAAGGAAAGAATTACTCTATCAGGATGTTCGTTCGCGTTTATGAAGCCTACGCGCCGATGAATACAACCAATTCCTGGTATGTTTCCGGAAAAGCATTGCAACAGTTAACCGATCTGGATCACGAGGGTGTGTTCAAGGCAAAAGCATTTTACAAAAGCGATCCATCCATCACGATCCCAACAGAAAAGATCGATGAAAAACTACGGGAAGTAATTTCGAAAGAGTATGATAACATGAAAGGGATTCAGAAGATTGGGAGGAATAACGGACTTTGTCCCTATACTCCTTATGAAGATCTTCCGGAATCATCAAAATCATTGAGTGAGGCGTTGCATAAAGTCAAACCGTCAACGGCGTCGCGTTACCAACATCCCTACTATTATGTAATATATCATTACAATGACATTGTTGATGACTACAATAAGTTCTGCGAGCTTTCGAAGGATATTCTCCTTTTGAAAACGGTAAAGCAACCTGAATTATTTCAGGTGGAGTATCCTAAGGCCAAAACGGAAGCTTCGCCGGTATCTCAAAAGACTCAGGCGCCGGCCCAGGAAATCGTACCCGTTGTCGCAGTTACAACGGCACAGCAATCCAACGCGAAGGCTGTTGAACCAAAGGAGCAGCCGGTGCGTGTTGTTGAAAAAACTACCGTGCTACATGACACGGTGTACATAGAAAGAAGAGATACAGTATATCTTCCAGAACCAGGTGGAAACTTGCGTTCGATGGAGGGATACGCCACCAACAATATGATCTTGTTGTTGGATGTCTCAGGCTCGATGAATACACCGGAAAAACTTCCGCTTCTAAAAAAATCCGTGCTTGATTTACTTTCGATGATGCGACAGGAGGATAAAGTTTCAATCATTGCCTTTTCGGGAAAACCAAAGACATTATTAGAATCCACATCTTTTAAAGAAGAACAGAAAATTAAAAATGCTATTAACGATTTGAAATCGGCGGGTAAAACCGATGGAAACGCGGGCGTGAAGCTGGCCTATAAGGTAGCCGATGAGAATTACATTCGCGGAGGTAACAACAGAATTATTCTGGCGACGGATGGTGAATTCGGATTGAATGATGAGACTCGCCAACTGATTGAAAAATTTTCGAAGCAGGATATTTTTCTGTCGGTCTTTAACTTTGGAAAGGGTGCTGGAGCATCCAAGACGCTGGAGCGCTTAGCAGATTTAGGGAATGGAAATTACCGTTACATTTCGAAGCAGAACGTTGATCTGCAGTTGATCGGGGAAGCAAAAGCGAAAAAGAAATAGCACGCGCAGATTATTCTCCACCCATCCCTTCAACGTTTCCGGCCTCTCCTTAACTTCCCGGACCGTCGTCAACTTCCCGACCTCCCAATTCAACTTCCCGAAAGTTTTAAACTTTCGGGAAGTTTTAAATTCGTGAAGAAAATTCGGGAGTTGAAATTGCGACAAACTTAAGATTTTATGAATACAAAAATGTTAATCACTACCAGCACTTCTTTAGAAGGATATCGAATCGTGGAGCAACTCGGCTTAGTTAGAGGAATAACGGTCAGATCAAGAAGCATATTTGGCAATATAGCAGGAGGCTTTCTTGCTATTTTTGGTGGTAAGAATATTATTTACACAGAACTCTGCGAGAAAACGAGGGAGGATGCATTACAACTAATGATTCAACATGGAAAGGAACTTGGCGGTAATGCGATCATCAATATGCGCTATGATGCTAATGAGGTAATGAGTGGTATTACGGAAGTGCTTGCGTACGGAACGGCGGTTGTCGTAGAGAAAAACGTTTAGAGGAGGTTGCTTTTTGGGGAAAGTTCATGTATTCAACCGGCATGTGATTCCTATACAACAATCTACTTTTTAAATGCGGCCATGAAATTAATGCGCAAGCATGTGTCGCTGGAAATATGGCTTTTCAAATTACTCGCGTAGTCGACACGGATTTCGTTCAGGATTGCGTCACTACGGGACATGCAGAAATCAAAGCATTCACTCTTTTGAAATCGCTCGTAAATTTTCATTCTTAGGCATCATGCAGGATAGCGAAACTTACAAAATTTAGATACCTCAATACGGTCCCGCTAGGGACCTAATATTGGTAGAAAAGAAATTTTATGACAACGAATCCCGGAGGGGATGAAATGTTTTCAAGACGAAGATTCATATTCCGTCCCTGACGGGACTTGGTAGAATTGAGAGTCGCCTTTCTACCAACATCATGTCCCTCCGGGACTTTCGCAGGCGGCAGCTCCCGAACTCGCCGTCAACTTCCCGACCCCTCCTTCAACTTCCCGAAAGTTTTAAACTTTCGGGAAGTTTAGAACTGTTTCGAACTTTCGGAAAATTTTTAATAAACCGATGTGGGCGCGTAAAATTGTGCAAATGGAAATGCTCTTAATTCAAGGTTTCCCTGTCAAGTTTGATCCATCCACGTACAAACGACAACAAATGTTTACAACGCGATGCAGCGGGCTTTTGTCAGATTCTGAGTATTTATGATATTTGACCATCTAGATTACCTTTCACACAAAATGGAGATATACGCAATACGTATATTAGGTTGTTGCCAGCAATTATTCTAATGAAGATTCTCCTATTAACAATCTGTATTCATACGACAATTCTGTGCAACGGACAGATTGATAAAAAGATCTATGGACCATATAAGGTTACGGCTGACAGCATCGTTTCACTCTACCTTGGACAAGAGACATTTGATAAGTTCGTAAGACTCGACTCTGGACAAAGTGAGTTTCTTGTTTTAAGGAATCACTGGGACAACAAAGCCAAGTTCAAAGAAGATCTCAATTTCAATCCAAATGTTTTTGAATTCAACTATTCATTAAACCATCCAGCACTGTTAGGGCTGTCTTTCAGAATTTCATTTATGCTAGATTCCTCAAGACTGCTAATGACAGGTTTCGAACCAAGAGGACTAATTAATTTGACGACCACTAAAGAAGATTTTAAGATTATCTCGAAGAAGCAAGCGATTGAGATTTGTCAGAAAAAGAAGATTAAGAATCCCATCAATGAATTCAAAGTTGAGCTGGGGTGGTACGAAGATGAAGGTGATTATCAAGAATTTGAACGAACAAAGGACTTGAGGGACATAGTTAAGGGGAGAATCGTCTGGAATGTTGAGAGTAAATTCAGGGAAAAACCCAAAGCATACGATGAGAAGCCGTATGCCGAGATATTTATCATTGATGCCTTCACTGGGGAATACTTAGCGACAGAGTCACCTTACATAGATTGGGACTAGAATAGCTGCTGGCAACAAAAGCTATAAGTCATGGCGGCACATTGGATAATTAATTTTTATATTTCGGTGTGCCGCCACGCCTTATAGCAAAACGTTGGCACCAATTGGAAAAAATATCTTGAAAAAAATTAAGATACTATTGTTACTGGTGTGTTTATCCGGGGCTATAGGGGGATATGCTCAGAATATATTTCCGGAGAAGTTTGATGGGTGCAATACAGATCTTTTTGCTTTGGAAAGCGATACTATAACTGCTAAAATTCAAGATGATCATCTAATAGATGCTATAATAAAGTCGTTTGACGACAAGACAAAAGAAAAAATCCGAGGAATACTGTCACTTCAAATAATAGTTGATTTAGATGGAAATTCTTGTTTGATAAGTTTAAAGAACGATACAAACATCAGAACAAAAAATCTTCATCTTAAACAATACATTGATAAAGAATTGAAATGGGAAAATCCAAACAAAAAAGTCGCTGCGATAGTCGTTTATAGATTTGAAGAGAATGGTGTGAAATTTAAGCGACTAGGAGTGAATGGTAAAAGAGGAGTTCATGAATTGAGCCTAAATTAAAATAGAGACTGACGCATACATTGACGTTGGCGCCAATACCCGACCAATGATACATGATTTAACAGACGACGAAAAACGACTAGCTGAATTCATGAGTGCGATCTCTGAAAAGTGTTATAGTGCTGGTTGGATGGGAGATTCAGAATATGTTTTGTGGGATGCCGTGATTTCAGGACCAAGAAGCTTTGGATGCGGAAAAATTACACAAGAGGACATTGACGAATTAATTGGGATCTCGAATAAGACCAAAACGTGGATTGTGTTTGATGATGAACTCGAAGAGACGGCTATCCCAGTGGACAAATGGAGAAAACAATTCACTGAGGATACATTAAAAAATCCGGGTAAATTGCAGTGGTAAGAATTGCTACTGGCCCTAACAAAAGCTATGAGTCTTGCCGGGAAGTTTTTGTGATTGATTATTAATTTGGTTTGCCGGCACGCATTATAGCAAGACGTTGGCAGTATAGGGCCCAGACAATTTGGTCATCTAAATGGGTCTAACAAAGATTTTCCAATGGGATAAGTGAACGGCTTCGTGACAACTTGGACTTTGAAAAATAATTGACGTCGGACAAATGAGAAACGTATGGCCCGACCCTTTTCATTTTTAAAAGGTTGTCTTCCGAATGGCCCGCAGATTTCGAAAGAAATAAGTAAATCCTTGCGCTAATTTAGAATGATGTTTTGACCCTTTCGTCCAATTTCGAACGCGTCCATCCATTATCGGTCCGTATATTTCATTGACAATCCCCTAAATACTTTCCAACACGCATTCACATATTTTGGACTAATTGTTGAACAGCGCTTTCCAAACCTGACCTTATGCTACGAAATTTCTTCGTCATCGCTGGACGAAAAATCTGGAGAAGTAAACTATTCGCTTCTCTCAACGTCATGGGACTCTCATTAGGCATCGTGTCGTTCATACTGATCGACTTATACGTGCGCTACGAAAAGAGCTTTGACGAATTTCGTTCACCACAAGTCTATCGTGTGGCTCAATATGGTTATCAGAACAATGCAGAGATCGGAAAATCAGCACAATGGGTTCCGGCTCTTGCACCGGCCTTCAAAAACGATCTGCCTGACGTTACCGATGCTGCACGCCTGGCACACACCGGACCATTCATGGCCGACCCCGTCATGCAGGCAGGTGAAAAGATCTTTCGTGAAAGCAAAATCTATTATGCCGACTCTTCTTTTCTTGAGCTGTTCTCCTATGAAATGGTGGCGGGTTCTGCTGCTACCGCATTGGCATTGCCCGACCAGGTGACGCTTTCTGAATCTGCAGCGAAACGATACTTTGGCAACGAAGACCCAATGGGCCAGACGATGTTGTTTCATCGCGGAGAACGTGGCATCAGCACACTGAAAGTAACGGGGGTATTTAAAGATGTTCCTGCCAACTCTCACCTTCATACCGATTTCCTTGTTTCATTCAAGTACGTTGAAGATTTTATGGAAGCATCTTACTAACGACTGGGGCTGGGGCAACTTCTATACGTACGTCAAACTTGCACCGCATACCGAAGCGGCTGCCGTGGAAGCAAAGTTTCCTGCATTCCTCAAGAAATACCTGACGTATTTAGCTGACGATCCTGCGAATGGATATACAGTGAAATTAACCCTTCAACCAGTGCAGAACATTCATCTCGATTCCAAACTCTGGGGAGAGATCGAAGCCAATGGCGACCGCAGAACAATTAACTTCCTGGCCATCATTGCACTTTTCATCATGGTGATTGCGTGGGTGAACTACATCAACTTCGCCATTGCCAAATCCGCGGAGAGCATCAAAGAAATCAGCATCCGGAAAATTTCCGGTTCCAACCTATGGCAACTGATCGGTCAGCTCATGGCTGAGTCGGCATTGGTGAACCTGTTAGCCATTCTTATTTCCGTGGTCATACTTGAAATAACGTTGCCCTTATTGAAAAACATGCTCTCGCTTCCCGAAGCACTGACACTTGGTGACAGAACGAAGTGTGGATCATTTTGTTATTGTTTGTGATCGGTACGATTGCCTCTGGATTATATCCTGCCTACGCGATTTCTTCACTAAAGCCATTGGCGGTATTGAAAACAAAAGGCTCACGTCTTGTTCAACATCTCATTGAACCGATCGCTGATCATTTTTCAATTCACTGCCTCCATGATTTTGATGATCAGCACCGTCACCATCTATCGTCAGTTGCATTATATGCTGCATCAGCATACCGGCTTCGACCTGGAGCAAACACTCATTGTGAAAGGACCCGCCATCAAAGACAGTACGTATCACACGCACCTGGATTTCTTTCATCATGCAATTGATCAATTGCCGGAACGTATCAGCTATGGCCATGGCCTCATCGATACCCGGTGAACAGGTGCACTGGGGAAGAGGTTATAGCAGAGCAAGTGACCCGCACAAAGAGTATTGGTGCAAACATCGTAGCCGTGGACGAAAACTACTTCCCGTTCTTTAAAGCCATGTTTGTCGCAGGTGCTAATTTCAGTGACGGCAGCATCGCCAATCAACATACAATCGTATTCAATGAAACGGCAGTGCGAGAACTCGGCTATACCAATCCATCCGACATCATCAATGAAACCATCATCTGGCACGAGTCCAGCAATAACTCCGTGCCGAAAAAAGTAATCGGTGTGGTTAAAGATTTCAATCAGACTTCTTTCCGCAATGAGGTAGGTCCGATGGTCTTTGCATTGAAGAAATACCTGATTGCTCCGTGGGCAGGAGAATACTATGCGTTCAAGATCCCCTCTACGCAACATTGATCAATCCATAACCGGCATCAAACATGTTTGGGAAAAGGTATTCACCGACAATCCGTTTGATTATTTCTTTCTCGATGAATATTTCTTCAATCAGTATAAAAGCGATCAGCGTTTCGGGCGGGTGTTTGCCGTGTTCTCCGTGCTGGCGATGATCATTGCTTCGCTGGGATTGTTTGGCGTGTCTTCTTACCTGATCCTGCTGCGCACCAAAGAGATTGGTGTTCGCAAAGTACTGGGCTCGTCCTCGGCAGAAGTGGTGCAGTTGCTTACCCGCGACTTCATGTGGTGGGTGTTCATTGCCTTTATACTCGCTTGTCCTATTGCAGCTTATTTGATGAACCAATGGCTGCAGGAGTTTGCATTTAAAATTGCATTAAGTCCGTGGATATTTATTGCTGCAGGCGCCTCATGCATGACGCTTGCCCTCATTACCGTTACCTGGAAAAGCTGGCGCATGGCGAATATCAATCCTGCGGAAGCGTTGAAGAATGAGTGACGCAAAGTAAATACAGTGACTAATTAAGATTTCAGGCAGAAAAAATCCCTTACAACACAGCATATAAATCACGCTGGCAGAGTTTAATTATTAATTATTAATTTGGACTGCCGACACGCCCTATATGCGGGACGTTGTAGCTCATACGCAAAAACAAAATGGATATGAAAAATATAATTGTATACTACTGTGTAGTGATCGTTCCGCTTGCAATCATATTCCTCTTAGCACAGACAAACACGATTAATTCAAATTGGTTCGTATACTCGTTCTGCTTCTATCTTTTGATTTATAGAACCTACATTGATGGGAAAAGACTAGCGGACAAAGGAATAATTGAGAAGAAGGACATTTGGAAAATGATCGTTCCGGGACAAAGATTTAGATTCTTCAAGGACCTTTACCTTCGCTGAAAACGGGTGAGCATCCATGGGACTAAACGGAGATCGTGCAATTGCGTTAGCGGCGAGAAGCTTCAAACAAAAAAGTTGTCAAACACATGCCCTACTGCGCTTCAGATTTAAATGATTTTCTAAAAATATAATTTAAACTCGGTACACCTAAAACACTATGAGAGAGAACCTACTTATGACTGCGTGCATCCCGGTGATTCCAAGTGCTGATCTTGAGAAAAGTTTACGCTTTTGGGTTGACGGTCTCGGACTTACGGTGGACCGAGAAATGAGACGAGAAGGCAAGCTGATCGGCTGTATGGTTCACAATGAACACACATACTTCTGGCTCAACGAGAAGCCCGGGACACCGGTCAAGCCAGAAGACTATGAAGGCATCCGGCTTTATTGGACCCCGGCTGACATTCATGAGACAAGGGAGCATTTGAAGCAACTTGGATTCGAGGTGTCTGACATTGAGGACAGAGACTACGGGCAGACGGAGTTCTTCGTTACAGACGAAGACGGTTACTCCCATTGTTTCGGGGTTGCTACAAAGGCATAGCAAAAGTCACGGCTCGAGGATTGCGTCCCTGCGGGACTTCGTACGCGGCAACTTCCCCGACCTCGTCGTCAACTTCCAACCCCCTCATTCAACTTCCCGAAAGTTTTAAACTTTCGGGAAGTTTTTAATAGACGGATGTGTCTGGGTGAAAAATTGTGCAGATGGAAAATCTCTTTGATTCTGGACATATAATATTTTACCATCTAGATTACCTTCCACACAAAAAGGAGATATACGCAATACGTATATTGGGTTGGCGTCAATCTTGAAAAAAATTAAGATACTATTGTTACTGGTCTGTTTATCCGGGACTATAAAGGGATATGCTCAGAATATATTTCCAGAGAAGTTTGATGGGTGCATTACAGATCTTTTTGCTTTGGAAAGCGATACAATAACTGCTAAAATTCAAGACGAGCATCTAATAGACGCTAGACAAAAGAAAAAATTCGAGGAACATTGTCACTTCAAATAATAGTTGATTTAAATGGAAATTCTTGCTTGATGAGTTTAAAAAACGATACAAACATTAGAACAAAAAATCTTCATCTTAAACAATACATTGATAAAGAATTGAAATGGGAAAATCCAAACAAAAAAGTCGCTGTGATAGTCGTTTATAGATTTGTAGAGAATAGTGTAAAATTTAAGCGACTAGGAATGAATGGTAAAAGAGGTGTTCATGAATTGAGCCTAAATTAAAATAGAAACTGGCGCTAACAAACATGTATGCACAAGTTGAATTTGATTGAGTATTTTTTAAATGTAGATTTATACTGCGTATACATTGACGTTTGAAGTAATTTTTGCCGGACAAAGAGATGCAAGTAAAGGACGATGAAAAAATATTTGAATGAAGGCTATTTTGGACTGATTTGTGGAATAGTCGCCCTCGTTTACTTTTCATATCAAGGACTGACAAAAGAAAAGATAAAATCAGAGGATGATCTAGCAGAAGTTCAAGGCAACTTTTTGAAGTATTCGTTCAAGGATAATACCGGAAGAAGACAAGGACACCAATACTATATTTGGATTGATGGTTATCGAAACGCCTTTCAAATCAAAGCAGACTATCTAGGAATATTTAAAGGGATAGAATTTATAACTACTGTCAGACGCGGTGACAACGTTCAATTCACTATTCCCAAGTTTCAGGCTAACAAATTAAACTCTGATGAAAATGTTTTTGTGACTTCAATCAAAGTAAAACGGTCGACATATCTAAGTATGGAGAAAACACTGGAAATGGAAAAAGGAATAGCGTCTTCGTACGCTGACTTCTTTCTTGCTGGTGGTTTCTTTATAGTTGGATTAGTTGTTTACATCAGAAAGCGGTGAGGCAAAAACTACTGCCAGCAATGATTGTATACTACTGTGTAGTGATTGTTCCGGTTGCAATCATGTTCCTCTTAGCACTGACAAACACGATTAATTCAAATTGGTTCGTACACTCGTTCTGCTTCTATCTTCTTATTACAGAACCTTCATTGATGGGAAAAGACTAGCAGACAAAGGACTAATGGAGAAAAAGGACATTTGGAAAATGATCGTTCCGGGACAAAGATTTAGGTTCTTCGAGGACCTTTACCTACGCTGAAAACGGGTGAGCATCAACCTGAGACTAAACGGAGATCGTGCAATTGCGTACGAGCTACAACAAATAGCTTTAAAATCGGTTGTGCGTCATGCCCGCCTGACAAGAAAATACAGAGTAAAGAATAAATTGTTTTTGGTAAATTGGACTGACAAATAACATAATACTCATGACAGAGAAATTGCAGTTAATCTTAAAAGTTTTAACGCTAGCAGAAAGGCTAAAATTCGAATTGCGTCATAGTTATACTTCCAACGGTAGGCAAGAAAGTGTAGCCGAACACACTTGGAGAATGTCTTTAATGGCGGTTTTAATTGAACCTTTACTAACAAAGAAAGTTGACATAGCTCGACTTTTAAAAATGATTATAATCCATGACTTGGTCGAAGCAGAGGCGAAGGACGTTTCTGCGCTTGACATCTTACGAAATCCTGAAATCAAAATTCAAAAAATTGAGCGAGAAAAGAAAGCCATAGAAAATTTAAGAGCCTCTCTCATTAATATCAACGGACATGAAATTTATGATCTTTTTTATGAGTTTGAAGACAAAATTACTTATGAATCTAAAGTTGCAAACGCACTTGATAAGTTAGAAGTACAATTGCAACATAATCATGCTGACATTTCAACGTGGGAGGAACTAGAGTATGACATGAGTTTTATGATGGATAAACATACAGAATTTGATGAGACCATTTCAATTTTAAGGCAACTGATCGAAGAAAATGCAGAAATGAAAATGAAATCTGCAGGAATCAACACAGAATTAGTGAAAGCAAGAATAAAGAAGAATTAGCATATGGCGACTAAGATAATTATTGACACGGATCCAGGTGTTGATGATGCCATGGCTATTCAACTCGCTTTAGGTTCAGAAGAATTTGAAATTGTCGGGTTAACGACTGTTTTTGGAAATGTAGACATAGACACCGTAACAACAAATGCGTTAAGGCTCTTACACTTAGCAAACAGAAATGAAATTCCAGTTGCAAAGGGCGCTTCTAAGCCACTCAATAGAGAATTTAGCGGAGGTGTACCATTTGTTCATGGAAATGATGGACAAGGAAATACATGGAAACCTGTAAGTCCATTATTTCCAATAAAAAGTACTGCAGTTGAATTTATTATTGAAACAATTTTAAAATTCCCAAACGAAATAACAATTGCGGCTATCGGCCCATTGACAAATCTTGCGTTGGCTGTAGAACAGCAGCCTGAAATACAAAATTTTGTTAAGGAAATTGTCATTATGGGCGGAAATGCTTTTTGTTCGGGAAACGCGACACCTGCTGCCGAAGCTAACATCTTATCTGACCCTGAAGCTGCAGATGCAGTATTTGGAGCTGCTTGGCCAATCACGATGGTTGGTTTAGATGTGACTCACAAAACAATTCTACATAAAGATGTTTTAAGCGAACTATCAAAATTTGATTCTCCGATTAATCAACAGGTTACTTCTGCTTATATCTTTTATCAGGACTTTTTTATTAAAACAAATAAAATCGAAGGAACCTACGTTCATGACTCTTCTGTTTTTGCATACTTGATTAATAAGCAGCTTTATAAAACAATTAAATGTCCGATAAGGGTAGAAACTATTGAAAGTATCAGCAGGGGAAAAACTTGGCCATCATTAGGGGAATCCGACCATGAGGAAGGGGATGCCCTGGTACCTTGGAAGAATAGACCTAAAGTTAACATTTGCGTAGATGTTGACAGCAATGGTGTCCTTGAACTATTGAAAAATCGACTAAATCCACAGTCAAAAATAATTTGACAAAATTCCAACAAGAATAAGCACGAACGCATAACAAGTGTTGTGTCAGCTTGGTGCGTTATGTTAATTCATCCCGTCTGGTAGCCAGAAGCTTTGCTCCGGGCTACCAGGATTGCGTCCCTTCGGGACTTAATACGCGGCAACTTCCCGAACTCGTCCTCAACTTCCCACCCCCTCATTCAACTTCCCGAAAGTTTTAAACTTTCGGGAAGTTTTTCATTTCTGTATATACTTCGAATATATCCGCTCAAAGATTTTTTCTTCAAATTTTCTTTGGTCAATGTTTAACACTTTTTGAACATCACCCTGATTTTTAATTAGATCAATCACAGTATCAAAGCCCCAGAGATCTTTGATTGCTTCAATCACTACAAAACCTAACATGTATTCCATTCCCTGGTCAAGGGAAGCTAAAGACGGAAATTCTTTTTTCTTGATGTTCTCTAATTCATTGGGATCAAAGAACCATCGCAGCCTCATATTGTGCCACCCCTTCCCATAACCATCTCGGATTATTGGGCGAATAGTCGATATTCAAATGAACGCAATGGGTGAATTCATGCGGAGCAGCATATGCAACATCCAACGCTCAGGGCCAGCGTTATTTGGTGAAACCATTCGAATATCATCTTTGCCAAACGCCGTAGCCAGAACCTGATCGGGAGCCCCTGGAAAGTTTATGCCCTTGTGAAAACTTTCCAGGTCAGGATATATTCTCACCGTGACCCTTGGTATCTTCTCTAGCTTAAAGTCATGCAGTATCCTGGTGTAATTTTTTTCCATGTCCATTGCAATGGTGTCAGCAATGACAGAATCAACAGCTGCTATATCGCAACAGAAAATGCTCGGTCGATTTCTGGAAAATGAGCAGGGAATCCATGGCAACGCTTAACAGCTCGACGTTGTCCGATACTTTTTTCCCTTTAAAAGCTCCTTGCTGTCTCCGGTGTTCACTTCTACTACCTGCACCGTTGGTTTCTGTCAAAGACAAAGAGCTGATCCTTAAAAACCTTGGATTGAAATTTATTTTCCCCGAGGTATTCGAGTTCCTGAATGGGGGCTCCTGGTACAACTAAAACCAAGCGGCCGTTTTGTAAAGCGAATTGGATAATATTTCCATTCATTTCATATTTTCCCACATACCGGGCATTCGGATTGGGATCCTGTTTTTTTCTTTCCGCCTGAGCGCGAACTGGATTGTGCCGTCAAGGATAGCGACGTAAAGCGAAATTAAGTGGAATCAATAAGCATCGTTTGCATTTTCTGATGTTTTCAGTAGCAAAGGAAGCTTTTATCCGATAAAATGCGCCTCAATAGGTAGAATGAGATAACAAGACCAGGATTTTAAGGGACGGATCATCGAAAACTTCTGTTAGGTCGTTTCGATTCTTATATTCCGAAGGCGATTTGCCCGTTGATTTCTTGAAGACGCGATTGAAAGTGGCTTTAGAATTAAAACCGCATTCGTACGCTATCTCAACGATTTTAAAATGGGAATAGGCAGGATCATCAATCTTATTTTTTACTTCTTCAATCCTGAAATCATTCACATAGTCATAAAACGACTTATGAAAAAAGTTATTAAGAATGTAAGAGACCAGGTTGGGATCCTTCTGGAGCTTGCTGGCCAGGGTTCTGAGACTTAGTGTTTCATGTAAGTACAATTTTTCCTTTTTCATCAGGCCGCTCAACGCGTCTGCGTAGTGCTTTATTTCAGCTTCGGTAAGCCTTGAATACACATTGGTGTTATCCGAAGCGAGGAATGATGGTCTTTTTTTCGGTCAATACTTCCGATTTGATCATCGTCTGGATAGCGATCCAGTAATTGCTATAAGTAATAACCCCGAGAAGGATATAAAGGAGTAAATAAACCGGGATCAGGTGCAATTGAAATTGTAAAAAAAGAATGAATGACAATTCAAAGAGCCAGCCAGAAAATCCACAGTACCAGCAGATACTTTATCAAGTTTTGACAACCACGGAAGGGTGATGTCTTTTTGATTGGAGAAGTTTTCCACTGCCCAGGTTTCATGGCTTTTGATGAGCGACTAAACATTGTTTGCCATATATCAGTATTGAAATGGCTGTCCCGGCAAACTCTACTATTCGGAATAAGAGAAACCCAGGAACATCATAAACTAACGTATTGCTTCGGATACTTGCAGCTGATAAAGAACACCTGAATCAATACCTCGACTAAAACGGGAAGAAAATGAAATGACGTCTTTGACATCCATTTTAAAATCAGATGGTCGTGAGCGCCTTCGTGTAAAAAAAGAGCAGGGGTCCTATTGCCAATAAATATGAATACGGAAACCAAAAGACTGGCTTAAAAATATCGGCAAGATTGGTGTCGATAATTAAAGACCATGAAAAATGTAATCCGCAAATCAATACGAATGTGCCGATAAGGCGATTCGCCAGTTTGTTACCTCTTCCGTAAAATAGAAGAATGCAGGCAAGGATGATACTTTGAAGAATCCCTGAAATGATGATGAAATTGAGGGGGTGTAAATTGACTTTGATTTCAGCTAACATCATTTATTTTTCGATAAATTTTAACTTCCCGAAAGTTTCAAACTTTCCGAAGGTTT
This sequence comes from uncultured Bacteroidota bacterium, assembly GCA_963813425.1. Taxonomy (GTDB): domain Bacteria; phylum Bacteroidota; class Bacteroidia; order Cytophagales; family Cyclobacteriaceae; genus Chryseolinea. Next base: position 63,566 of record CAWEZB010000032.1, on the reverse strand, counting down.
AAACTTTCGGGAAGTTATCACGAAAGCTTTCGTGAAGTTATCAAACTCGTGATATTTTTTAAACTCGTGAAGTCCGCCAAACCATTCTAATGTTTGATTCCTTGCAAGGAATGATTTGCTCATTTGAACAAAGCATGTTGTAAGAGCTAAATTTCCATTGCGAAACATTCTTAACGGCGCCATGCTTTACTGGATTGAGGTGAATGTACTTAATTACGTTTGTAAAATATTCGTCGGTTTCAATTTTAGTCCTTTTAAAATTGCTGATAAATAGATTTCCCAATTCTTCTTTGTTGCTTGTTAAAAGCCTGCGAATAAGAACTAAACAGATTGGAGAATTGCTTGCTTACAAATTGACTTTCCGAATATCGCGCATTTTCCGGTATCGAGAATCTGATTTTTTATCTCCACCAAAAAATGAATATGATTCGACATGAGGCAATAGGCATAAGTCTCTGCGACGGGAGGAATAAAATGTTCGTACCTTCGCAAGAAGTAATGGTAATTGTCTTCTGAGAGGAAAAGCTTGTCGATTTCCTACAGCATGATTGTAAATATGATACAAACAACCGGGTTCTAATGTGCTGTCGACCCATTTTTATAACGATCGACTGAATTTAATATTTTCCCGTATAACTTCCCGAAAGTTTCAAACTTTCGGAAAGTTCCCGATCTATTTGCGAAGTTTAAACTTTCGGAAAGATATCCATAAACTAGCTGTAACATCTTAACGACCTTCACGTCTTGAATTTGAATTTGACTGAATGAATCTTGAAGCTTTTCAAAACCGGGTTTTACCTGTCAAAAACAAGCTTTTTCGATTTGCCCTGAAATTTTTGGGCAATGAGGAGGAGGCCAAGGATATTGTGCAGGAAGTATTTATCCGGGTTTGGAATGGGCGGGAGCAGATGAATGAGGTTCAGAACTGGGAGGCATGGTGCATGCGCATCACCAAAAATCTTTCCCTCGACCGCATTCGTTCCGTGACCCGCAGGCAAACGCAGCCCATTGAAGATGGCTACCATGTCTTGCAGGAAAGCTTATCGCCTCATGAGTCAACAGAAATACGAGAGAGCATGAATCGAATCGATCAGTTTATTGCAGCACTACCTGAAAAACAACGTCAGGTAATACACCTTCGAGATGTGGAAGGATATAGCTACAATGAGATCTGTGAGATTTTGGAACTGGACATGAACCAGGTAAAAGTAAATCTTTTCAGGGCACGGAACGCAGTACGCGAAAAACTTATAAAGATCAATGCGTATGGACTCTAAGAACATGGAAGACCTGCTGAAAAAGTATTGGGACTGCGAAACGACGCTCGAAGAAGAAAAGCAGCTGCGCGAATACTTCGGCGGAAACAACATACCTGACCAATGGAAAGATACTGCCGCCTTGTTCCGATATTTTGAGGAGACTAAAAAAAAATCGCTAAACGATTTGGCGTTCGAAGGCCAGGTCATACATAAGATTCATGCTCCTAAAAAAAGCAAAGTGGTAAGACTCGTATATAATACCATGCGAATTGCCGCTGGCCTTGCCGTTGTCCTCGCAGCGACCTGGTTTATTCGGAATGAAGTACGGGAAACCACTCCCCAGGCGGTTGTCGATACTTATGACGATCCAAAGCTGGCCTTTGAAGAAACGAAAAAAGCCTTGCTCATGATCTCGAAAAGTTTTGGAACAGCCGAAGAGCAAACACGAAAGATCAATATGTTCAACGAAGCACAGGAAGAAATTCAAAGAGAAAACTGATGCATCGAAAGTTTCTCCACACGATCACACCAATAGAAAAGGAAATTTCAACGAATTAAGATTTTTAAAAAATTAAAATATGAAAAAGATAATTGTAGCGGGAGCATTACTGATTGTAATGAACGGAGCATTTGCTCAGGACGCGATTTCAAAATTCTTCAGCAAATATCAAACCGATGAGTCCTTTAGTTCTGTGACAGTATCGAGCAAAATGTTTGGACTATTTACCAACATGGAAGCCGATACGCCAGAAGACAAAGAGATTTTGGAAGCCATCAGTAAATTAAAAGGATTAAAGATCCTGGCGAAAGAAGATGCGCGAACTGCACGCGGACTTTATAAGGAGGCTTTTACATTGATTCCCATTAAAGAGTATGAAGAGCTGATGGCCGTTCGCACCGACGACAAAGACATGAAATTCTTTATTAAGGAAACGGGTGGAAAGATTTCTGAACTTCTGATGGTTGTGGGTGGTAATGAGCAGTTCATGGTCATGAGTTTGTTTGGTGAAATTGATCTGAAACAAATTGCACGGATCGGAAGAAAGATGGATGTGAAGGGTCTTGAGCACCTGGAGAAAATGCACGACGGCGATAAAAAACATTGATCATTTAAGGTGTTGATTGGCGAAATCCATCAGCACCTTTCCATTTCTAAAGAAACCAATACACGCGCTAAACGTTGCAGCAAATATGAAGTACACAATACTCGCTCTTTTGATAGCCCTTGCTCTTTCGGTGCAAGCACAAAGCAAAACCACAGAAAAGCTTCACAAGAAATACAACGAAGCTCTTTCACTCTTTTTCTACAATAACACCTTGCGCATGATCAATCAGACTGATGATAAAGAATTTGATGCGCTGATCAAGGATATTGAAAAAATGAAATTTCTCATGATCAAAAAAGAAGATTTCGGAAAGGACGATTACAAAAAACTGATTAGTGATTATAAATCAGAGTCATTTGAAGAGATGATGACAAGTCGTCACGATGGTAAGAATTTTGACGTTTACATGAAAGAAGGAAATACGAAAGGCATGATCGTCGCAGTTAACGACTCAGAAAATTTGTATGTGCTTGATATTGTTGGCAGCATTCCGTTAAACAAAGTAACGACGCTCTTTAAAGAATTGATGAAAGCACCGAGATCGGAAAAAGAATTCAGGAATTTGCAAAACATGAACATTAATTTGTAATTACTCTCTTACCGAGTCGACATATTTGAGTAAATTAAAAATTAAGTGGAAACAGTTTTATCCATCACCAACCTCACTAAAAAATTCCGTCGGTTAACAGCGGTCAACAATTTGAACCTCGAGGTAAAACGAGGTCAGGTTTTCGGCATGCTGGGTCCCAATGGCAGCGGAAAGACTACCACTCTTGGTATGCTGATGAGTGTGATCAATCCAACATCCGGATCGTATAGTTGGTTTGGCGAAGCGCCTACCCATCACGTCAGAAAGAAAATCGGGGCGGTACTGGAGCATCCAATCTTTTATCCGTATCTGAGCGGCCAAAAAAATCTGGAGCTCAATGCGATGATCAAGCAATGCGGGTCGGAAAATATCCCGAATGTTTTGGAGCTGGTCGAATTAGCAGACCGGAAAGATGATAAATACAAAACCTATTCGCTCGGCATGAAGCAACGGCTGGCAATTGCTTCCGCGTTGTTGAATGATCCCACGGTTTTAATTCTGGATGAACCTACCAATGGACTTGATCCCATGGGGATTGCAGAGATACGTGAGCTGATCAAAAAAATTGCCGCCAATGGGAAGACTATTATTCTGGCAAGTCACCTGTTGGATGAGGTTCAAAAAGTGTGTTCGCATTTTGCAATTCTGCGAAAGGGAAATCTAATTCATAGTGGCCCGGTAGAGGAAGTGAGTAAGGGAAGTGAGACCATCGAAGTTCGCGCGGATGTGGAGCGGCTGAATGAACTGCTGATGAAGTTTGGAGGTACATCAACGGTAGCGCGTGACAACGGATATTACCAGGTCACGCTTCGCGATAATTTTCACAGCAAAGATTTGAATCAATTTTTATTTGAAAACGGCGTGGTGGCCGATCACCTGGTGACGAAGAAAAAAAGTCTGGAGAAAATGTTTTTGGAAATATTGGCGGAAGCAAACCATTAAGAGATGTTGCATTTACTGAAAATAGATCTAAAAAAAATGACGAGCTACCGCACGTTTTGGGTGGTGTGCGGCCTGTATTTTTTGACATTAGGATTCGGCGCTGCCAGTGGCATGGAATTTTTGAAGTGGCTGGCGAATTTGTTCGATAACTTCGGTGAAAAACTAAATATCACCAGAATTCCCCTATATCATTTTCCGGATGTCTGGTTGAACCTCATTTGGTTTGGCGGACTGTTGAAAGTTGTATTAGCGATTATGGTTGTGATATCCATAACAAATGAATTTACCTATCGCACACTTCGCCAAAATATTATCGATGGACTCAGTCGTACCGAGTTCTTGATTTCAAAGATTCTTACCAATGTTTTGCTGAGCCTGATGAGCGTGGCAATGATTTTTTTGATCGGGCTGGTTACAGGAATGATTTATAGTCCTTCGATTGAAATCAATCAAATCCTTACCGATCTGGAATTTTTTCTGGCTTACTTTCTGGAAATATTTTTCTTTTTGTCGTATGCGCTGATGCTGGGTATTTTGATTCAGCGCTCTGGACTTACCATCATTTTTTTGCTGCTGTCGCAAATGATAGAATCCATCATCACAGCAAATCTTGATGACTACGTTCCAGACGTGATACCTTATTTTCCTATGCGCTCGATCTGGAATTTAATCGATTTTCCATCTGCCACGATATGCATTTCAGGAGATCAGAGACTATCTCACCTTTGCATCTGTGATCACAGTCATAGTGTGGTCGATTGCCTTCAATTATTTCAGCTATCTTAAATTGACACGCTCCGACATTTAAGTCATTTTACTTCTTGAAAAAGTAACTTTTCTTGCACCGATATTTCGATCAACGCGCTTTTGAAACGGTCGAATGGTGGGCTTTTTTCGCGCGAAAAACGGCCTTTTTCCGAGGGGAAATTCGCAACGACGACTCGACTTCCACAGGTATCAGTCGTCGATTGTAGTGCACCCATGACGATAACTATTCTGCTACCTCCCAAAAATTTTGTCCCTTTACTATTAAAATTGAACAGCTATGAAAACGAAATTTTTGTTTTTGATCGGTCTGTCAACACTTCTTTTTCAATGTAGCACAGAAGAAGATGTAACAAAAAAATCGCCATTGTGGGGTGTTGAGTTTTCTGAGGAGAGCACTGTTAGCTTTGTTCAAGGTGCACTCGAGCAACAAAATGCAGGACCAAAAGTGATCTATGTTGCGAATGCTGGTGCCGTTCGTCAAACGGAGGTAGACGGCGTGTATACCATTTCTTTTGCATTCGAAAATGGTGAATCGTTGGAACTCGCCGTCACTAAAAAGACAGCGGATTATAACTATCACTTTCCGGGAGTGGAGTCAGAAAATCAGCTGATCTCTGCGATCTTCAACGGCGATGTCCTTGACCTTAAAGAGAGCGCTGTTTCCATTCAGCCACATCAGGAAGAGAACAAATTCCATATTGTCACCAATATGCATACGCTCAATGCAGGGGATTTTAACGGAACGCTTACGAGAATTCCGTTGCTGAAGTAATTTAAATCCACTGCGATATCAAACGGGAAGCGTAAGCATTGCATTTTCCGGTCGTTTATGAATCATGGGAAGTTTGTTCATGAAAGTGACTTCGATCATGAACACACCGAAATCTTCAACCACTTTTCCCTTGATCTCATAAAATCCGCTGCCACGGAAGGGGTACCGGTTTGCGATGTCAGGAAAATGAACGGTATCAAATACGTCGCCATCGTAATCATAAAAGGTCCCGAAATGCATCGCTTCACCTTTCATTGTAGTAGTGTCTTTGGTCGTGACGCAGTATCCTACGAGGTGGACGTGGTGATGCACTTTTTTGGGTAAATTTTTGGCACGCGTATCGCCTCGTTCGGGATCGGAAATGAGGTTGAAAGGATTTCCGATAGGGAATCCCAACAGCTCCATTTCATCGTAAGCATCTTCCAAAGCATTTCGCTGCAAGAATGGGCAACGGATATTCCTTTGGTTCTGTATCAAACAGATCTACCGTGGTTTTATTTCGCGATTTCGAATTGCTGAAATACAACATGGCGGCCCATAAAAGTTGTTGTTTGGTTTTGCCGGTGAACCGGAATGCTCCGATGCGTATAAGGATTCGGACCTGCTCCAGGCCAAGCGTTATCCTGCGCAAAAAATTATCAAGACTTTTATATTCACCGTTTTCCTGACGTTCGATGGCAATTTGCTTGGCCACTTTACTTTCCAGACTTTTCAGGTGAATGAATCCAATATAAATTTGATTGGTATAGATGGTGGTAAGATATTCGCTCAGGTTAACACACGGTGCTTCAATTTGCGCGCCGTTCATCCGGGCTTCGTGAAAATAAAATTCTGTTCTGTAAAATCCTCCAAAATTGTTGATCACGCCTACCATGAATTCCAGCGGAAAATGAGCTTTGAGGTAAAGGCTTTGGTAGCTCTCAACGGCATAGCTGGCGGAATGGCCCTTTGCAAAAGAGTAGCCGGCGAAACTTTCGATTTCATACCAGACGCGGTCGATTACTTTCTGGTCATATCCCTTCTCGTGACAATTGTTGAAGAACTGATCGCGTACCTGTTGAAATTCTTCGCGCGAACGATATTTTCCTGACATGCCGCGACGTAACACGTCAGCCTGCGTAAGGGTGAGGCCCGCAAAATGATGCGCGACGCGTATCACATCTTCCTGGTACACCATGACGCCGTAGGTCTCTTTCATAAGCTCATCCATGACGGGATGAATGACCTCATAGGTGCCGCCATTTTTTACCATATGAAAACGTTCAATGTACGCCTTCATCATTCCCGAACTTGCCACGCCAGGACGAATAATCGAACTGGCCGCGACGAGTGTCAGGTAATTGTCGCATCGTAATTTTCCTAACAACATGCGCATCGCTGGTGATTCGACATAAAAACATCCCATCGCTTTGCTCTGACGCATGAGGTCTTTTATTTTTTCGTCATTCTTAAAATCTTTAAAACGATTGATGTCAATGTCAATCCCCTTATTTCTTTTAACCTGTTTTACCGTTTCTTTAATATGTCCCAATCCGCGTTGGCTCAGGATGTCAAATTTGTAAATTCCAAAATCTTCGGCGTTGTGCATTTCAAAATGTGAAACAGGAAGGCCCTTGGGCGGGAGGTCGGTAGCCGTGTAATGATAAATGGACTTTTCCGTGATCAGAACTCCACCGGCATGAATGGACATGTTCGCCGGCAACTCCCGTTCAATAATATAAGCAGCGTAAGTATAGATCAACTTCCAGATATGATCGCGATTAATTCGTTCCTTTCTGCTTTCAACCAGTTCATCAATTTCTTCTTTGGGTAATCCAAATACTTTTCCCAATTCGCGCAGAACGGATTTGCTCTGATAGGTAACATGCGTGCCCAAAAGACAAACGTGATCAGGGCCATATTTATTAAAAATATATTCGTAGATGGCGTCACGGTTATCCCATGAAAAGTCGATATCGAAATCAGGAGGCGAGGTACGCTCTTCATTCAGAAACCGTTCAAAGTAGAGGTCAAGTTCAATGGGATCGACATTGGTTATTCCCAGGCAATACGCCACAGTACTGTTGGCCCCGCTTCCTCTTCCGACAAAATCAAATCCTTGTTGTTTAGCATGATTTATCAGATCGTATGTGATCAGGTAATAGGCCGTGAAATTTTTATTTTCAATAATTGCCAGCTCTTTTTCAATACGCTCGTTCCATAAATTTTTATCTTGCCCGTATCGCATGGCAAAACCCTTTAAGGTTTCTGCGCGAAGGTATTCCAGGTCTTCTTTTTTATTTCCTTTATAAAATTTCTTGTTTTTATCCTCGTGTTGATTACAGGTGATCGAGCATTGTTGAAGTAGATTTTCGGTGTTGATAATTAATTCGGGGCAACCGGCGAACCATTCCTTGATTTCTGTCAAGGGTAGCATATATTCCTCTTTCCGCGCTTGCTGATGTTCCGCGAGCTTGCTGAGCAGCGTATTGTGAGCGACACAACGGAGTAACCGGTGTACGTTGTGATCACGGTAGACAAGTTTACCATCTTTTTTTTCCGGCGGGAGAAATGTCACCGGATGAAGGATAACAAACTTGTGGCTATATTCTTTTCTGGACGGCTGAACAGCAAATGAATTAAGCTCATGCTTGGCGACTCCAATATATTCGAATGACCTTAGCGCCCCGGCCTCAATTTTTCCAAAAGGATAAATAAAAAAAACCTCGTCCAGTTCAGGCGCTCGCGGAGCAGGCGCGCGGTCTTCACGATTTTTGTGCGATAAGAATTTGTTTAGCGCTTCGAATCCCTCATTGTTTTTTGCGATCCCGATGTATAGCAACTCATCATCTTTTCTGAATTCAATGCCTACAGCAATATCCAGGTCAAAGGGTTCTTTACCGAATTTTGTAACACCATCTTTGTGCGTGCGATTCTTGGCGCATATTCGCAGCATTTCCATGTAGGACGCTGTGTTGTGTATTTCGGTCAAGACCAGTTTATGAATTCCACAACGTTTAGCTTCATTGAACAGCCCCTCTATCGGAAGTGTTCCATATTTAAAACTGAAGCCGGTATGACAATTGAGGTACATGCGCTGTGATTTCTCTCAAATACTGGACTCAAATATTGCCTTGTTAAAATGATGAGGAAAACATTATATCCCGGTAATGTGTCCATCGCTTACCTGCCCGTGCCAACACCGTTATGCGGTCGCAGAGAAAATGCTGACTGTAGTGAAAATCTTTTAAGTACAGCCACGTCTTCAGAAAATCTTCAGGTTGCATATTTCTGGCAATAGAAATATGAGGCGTATAACTCATATCTTCCTTCACGACCTTTTCAAAAATATCCTGAATGAGATATTTGTTGACGATGTCGAGATATATCGTGCGGTTTGGCCCTTGATGAAAAAAATTCAGATTTTTAAGAAAGATATTAAAGGGTTCGAATTCCATGGCCTTCGATTCTACGAATCGAATGATCTCATCAAAATGTTTCTTGTCATCGAATTTGAACAAGGAAATGTTGGCCTTGGCGTATCGATCCTCCAATTCGTGACCAACCAAAAACTGGACATCGTCTTTCAATACCGACACGTCGCTCATAATATGGGGCGGCGGCGAAATGACAAAAAATAATTCCCGGACTTCTTCGCTGATTTTTACAGTTAAGGGTTTCATATCGATTACGTTTTTATTTGTTCATTTATTATTTGCCTGGAAAATCATCATTTCAAATTCCCTTTGAACATATTCATCTGCATCCTTACCCGGCGTCCAACGCCCAGGGTGGTGGCGCGAATCAATTTTTCAACGCCATGTTTGTGTTTGATGTGATCGATGGCTTCATAGAGATTGATCGTTTCAGCGGTGTCGTCAAACAAACTGATCTGATGATTGCCATGTACCAGTCCGCTGAGGCGAACGCCGACCAATCGAATTAACATCCTGCGGTTATAAAGCTTGTTGAAAAGCTCAGTAACCATCCGGAGCAAGACATGATCCGACGACGTGTAAGGAATCTGAATTTGTTTTGTTTCCGTATCGAAATTGGAGTAACGGATTTTAACCGTGACGCACGACGCCAGCTTTTGTTGATCGCGGAGTTGGAACGCCACCTTTTCGATCATAGCAATCAGCAGCGATTTTAACCGTTTCACATCAATGGTATCTTCTTCGAAAGTACATTCGGTGGAAATGGACTTTTGTTCCATGTAAGGCACCACCGGAGAATCGTCGATGCCGTGTGCTTTATTCCAGAGGCTGATACCATTCTTTCCAAAGGCGCTAATTAAAAATTTCAGGGGCATCTCACGCAACGTGGCCACTGTACGTACACCCATATCATACAAGAACGCTGAGGTTTGTTTGCCAACCATCGGAATTTTATCGACGGCCAATGGCGCCAGAAAAGCTTTTTCTGTCCCGGCGGGAATATGTTCTTCTGCATTGGGTTTGAATTCCCCCGTGGCGACCTTGGATACGAGCTTGTTTACCGACATCCCCAATGAGATGGGCAAATGGGTTTCTTTCATTATTTTTTTTCGCAACTCCACCGCCCATTTAAAGGCACCGAAGTAACGATCCATTCCGCTGGCGTCTATATAAAACTCATCGATCGACGATTTCTCAAACATGGGAGCTGAATCGGCAATGATATCAGTAACCAGGTGGGAGGCGACGCTGTAAGCTTCTACGTCACCCGAAATCACAATAGCATCGGGGCATAGCTGCAGCGCGAGGTACACAGGCATTGCCGAGTGCACTCCAAACTTGCGTGCTTCATAGCTGCAGGCAGCGACCACGCCACGACGGCTACTGCCGCCAACAATTAAGGGTTTACCTTTTAAGAATGGGTTGCGTTGACATTCTACGGCGACAAAAAAGGCATCGAGATCCAGATGTATTATGTTTCGCTCCATGATGCTAAATAACTAAAAATATTAGTCGAATGTTTGGAATGTAAACTAATTATTTTAGTTTTGTAGTGTTGATGCCATAACGATACATGTCCCGCCTCTTGCCAAATTAGGTAAGGGGGCGGAATAGGATTACGCGCCTGCAGCTGAACAAAAAAGTTGAGATGCTGAATTAATTTATTTACGATGGATAGAATTGCGAAAACTCGAAAAATCGCTTACCCTTGTCAAAGGACTAACAATACGGACTAAGCGTACAAACCTCAAACCTCGAACCTCGAACTTTAAACTCGAAACCAGAAACTAGAAACTAAAAAAATGCCCATCGTAAATAAAAACTTGAAATTTCTTCGCGTTCAGCAGGGGATGACACAAAAGCAGCTAGCCGAAAAGTTGGGTTTGAAACAAGCGGCTATTGGCGCATACGAAGAGGAGCGGGCAACACCACCGCTGGCATCCTTGCTCGATATCATGAAGATCTTTAACGTCAATCTTGATGATCTCGTCAAGTACGACTTAAGTCGGATCTCGGAGAAGGAAAGAAAGTCGATGGCCTCTGGTAAGCGGGAAGTTCTGGCGATCACCGTGGATAGCAACAATAAAGAAAATGTAGAACTCGTCTCGCACAAAGCTTCGGCGGGCTATCTGTCGGGGTATCAGGATACGGAATTTGTAAAAGATCTTCCCAAGATCAGCATGCCCGTATTGCCAAAAAATAAAACCTACCGGGCATTTGAAATACAGGGCGACTCGATGCTGCCCGTTCAGCCGGGGAGTATCATTTTTGGCGAGTATGTGGAAAATATTGGAGCATTAAAAAATGGAAAGCTATACATCCTGGTAACCAAACAGGATGGCATCGTTTTTAAACGCGTTTTCAATTTTACCAAGGATGAGGGAAAACTATTATTGGTTTCAGACAACCGACAATTCGAGCCCTATTCGATAGACGCTAGCGACGTGTTGGAACTCTGGAGTGCAAAAGCTTTTTTCTCCAATCAATTTCCTGATCTTCAGAACAATACTGTTACGTTAGACCATTTGGCCCATACCGTTATTACACTGCAGTCGGAGGTTCAGCGGTTAAAAAAAGATAAATAGAAGGGACACCGCGATGCATGGCGTCCCTCACTGGGAGTATAGTGCCGAAGGCGGGACTCGAACCCGCATAGCTTGCGCCACACGCCCCTGAAACGTGCGTGTCTACCAATTTCACCACTTCGGCAAATGCATTCATCAAGACCATTCTGCTTCTCGCTAACCAGAATGTACTGATGTTGGTGATTTCCAAATCATTAAGCAAGGACCACAAATAATTTGTATCCAAGCTTCGCGGCGAGGCTTCTCCTCGCCGTGAGGGCTACAAATGTAAAAACATTTCCCAAACATTTATTTCATTTTTGATTCGCCTGACCTCCATTTCATAGTCCTGACAGCAGCTGCCGGCATTTTAAAATTCAGCCGAAGAAATGTTGCACAACTAACCTTGATGGGTAATGATTTCCACACTCGGAATATTAAGACTGCGTTATTTCGTCAGAATCAAAATATTAAACAGGTACTCGTTTTGCAAACTATAATTCTGTAAATTTTAATTGTAATGGAAAACGCACATCCTATCGTTGAAGTTCTGGTTTATTTCGCCCTCGGGGTAGTCTTAGCCTTCGCAGTTATTCCGTTGTTCATTGTGGCAACTGGGAGAAGCAGAAGGTAGATTAATAAATCGGAATGCCTTCCTATCTCACCTTGAGTTATAACCGCTCGAGGCAAGGAACCCTACAACCGTTTTCGTGGCTACCTCATCGAGAAAACCCAATTATCATTTTTGATAATTCTCTCCCCGGGCTAAAAAAAATAAAGCCCGGAAATAGCTAAATTCCCGGACTGCCATTAAATAGAAATATACGTGCCCAGGACTGGACTCGAACCAGCACACCGGTTAAGGCACTACCACCTCAAAGTAGCGTGTATACCAATTTCACCACCTGGGCAAAGTATCTGTGTGTGAGTGTGAAAGCCCCTGCCATTAGGCAGATGAGGGCGACAAAAGTAGTAACGTTTTATACATTAACAAAGGTTTTATACAAAACGGGCTACCCAAACCCCTGCTACCAACGCCAAAATTCCCCCGACTATGCTTACTGAGATATATAGTAAGGATGTACCAACAAATTTTTCCTGCATTAGGCTAAAATTCTCCAGGGCAAAGGCCGAGAATGTGGTAAAACCCCCGCAAAAACCGACGCCGAGGAATAGCCTCCCGTTTTCGGTGAGCCCGGCTTTCCGAAGGGCAATAATGTAGATTATTCCTAATAAAAATGATCCGAGAATGTTAACTGTCAACGTTCCGTATGGAAATGCTGGACTCAGCTTTTCATCGACGAATTTAGTCGTCACGTACCGTGCCACGCTTCCAAGAAAGCCGCCAAGCCCGATGATTAAAAGTTTATATAGGTTCATGACCAGTTATTATTTCGTTAATGCCGCCACGGACTTTCACCTTATTCACAAATCTAGAATATTTGCGCGTTTTGAAACAAATCAAGACTGAAAGGCGCTAGTTAGATTGATTGAAAGACTAACCAGGGAATAACACGATTGCATCCAAAATCTTATCCTAGGAGGATGGCGCAGCAAGCAAATGAAGCGTGCGTATAGACAGGTAGTTAAATTGTAATATTCTGGCCATACGCCTGGCTTATCGGCCAGTCATATCTATCACAGCCGTTGGTATCCGTATTCTGAACTTATCGTTAATTTATCAAATCCTGGCCGTGGTGGGGAGCTATCGCCGTATTACGTGACTTTAAATGCGTGATAAACGGCTTGGAATTTTTTCTCATGCATTAAATTTATGATCAATCTCTGCTTATCGGAACCCAAGCAGTGGCGTCAAAAAGAGCTAACAAAAATCAAATGCCTTAATTTATTTATCATGACGAACGCATCAAAAATTATCATTTTCGTTTATGTCCTAATAATGATGACAGCCGCCATAGGCTGCAAACAGGAAAAAGCCGAAAATGCGTTACAGGCCGATAAAAAAGACAGTGTGAAATTACTTTCCAGCGGATTTGTTTTTGATCCTGGACAATCATTTGCCCAGTGCCACGCATCTACCGTGTTGCATACACGCAATGGAAATTTTCTGGTCGCCTGGTTTGGAGGCACACATGAAAAGCACGATGACGTAGGTATTTGGTTGTCGAAGGGCAAACCCGGCAATTGGTCCGCGCCCGTGGAGATAGCAAAAATAAGAGAAGACGCCCACTGGAATCCGGTATTGTTTCACGGTCAGGATGGTAACATTATACTTTATTTTAAAGTCGGTAAAACTATAGACCACTGGGAAACCTGGTACAAGCTGTCCTCTGATGACGGCGAAACCTGGAGTGAAGCCAAGGAGCTAATCGCCGGGGACAAGGGTGGAAGGGGCCCTGTCAGAAATAAGCCCATCATTCTATCAGACGGGACTTGGTTAGCGCCATCGTCGAATGAGACCAAAGGAGTATGGAATGCTTTCGTCGATCGAAGCGAGGACCAGGGCAAGACGTGGACGGCCTCACCTTTCCTTCCCATAAACAGGGATTCCATCGTCGAAGAAGGCGTGATACAACCCGCGTTATGGGAATCCTCAAATGGTAATGTTCACATGCTTTTGAGAAGCTCAGCAGGCGTTATTTGTCGCAGTGATTCAAGGGATTTCGGTAAATCCTGGTCTGAGGTCTATAAGACGACACTGCCGAATCCCAACAGCGGTATTGACGTGACGAAGTTGGACGATGGCACGCTCGTTCTTGCCTATAACCCTGATGATAAGAACTGGGGGGAGAGAAACCCAATGACATTAGCGGTATCCAATGATAATGGGGCAACATGGCCAACGATCATGGATATCGAGACGGGGATTAAGGGAGATGAATTTTCGTATCCTTCAATCATCCATGTTGGGGATACAGTTGCAGTTACCTATACCTGGAAACGGCAACGTATTGCTTTTTGGTTGGGAAAAGTCGATTGACCTGACACTGGTGGCTAATAGCAAAATTACTAGGCCGACTTAAGGGTGTGCGTTTGAGCGTGTTGTTTAACGTTCCTCGGCACGATCAAGCAATTTGTTCATGACATAGTCTCTCATATAAATAACAGGTAACACAAGAGACATAATTAGGTAAAGGTGCTACCGTAACATTGCAATGTTTTAGGTTAATAAAACATACAGGGTAAAAGCCTACTTTTTCATCGGGTAGGCTTTTTCATTTTAACCACGGGTTCATAACGAACCAAAATGCCTTTCAATCTATTTTCTCAATTCTAGAAACCTACGTCGGCAACAACATGTCATTTGTTTTTCAGCCACGATGCCCATGACACCTTATATATCATCGCACGACTAACGGAAGATTCAGAAATGGGTTTTTCATTTCTGTACACGTAAAATTTATCTGTGTTGGAATTGACACAGATGCTATCACCGACATTGTAGTTGAAAATATCTTTCAGAAATATTTGAGCCTGTCCTTTAGAATTAAAAAATAAGAATCGCATCCATTCATGGTTTTTTAAGCGTTGATTCAGACTATCTTCCAAAAGCCTGGTCAATTTCCCGTCGGTTAATTGACAGACCAAAAAGCCTCGCCCCTTCTTGCTCACCACTACGATTGAATCAACTTTTGCAGAAAAATCATATTTGAGATTACGGATATAAGACTGTCTTTCACCTTCAAATTCACCTTCTGTTTTCACGAGTAGTCTCACCGTTGCCGATATTAATAGAACTGCGGCCAGAACGATGATGATCGAGCGTTTCATAGATTTAGGTTATTTGACTTAGAAAGCAAATACTAAACCAAAAGAAGGGAGCTGCATTTGTCCACTTTCAGTTTACAGTTTGTAATTGAGGGCAGAGTATCCCAATAAGGGCGCTAATGTTTTAACAATTGGGGTGCCGGCACAGATCGCCCTAGCGCTTTCAGTGCCAGCCTCGGTTTCCTTTCGAGATGCTCTTCAACGAAGCACAATGCAACGAGATTACGACTATTTGATACATTATTACTGGTCACCCATGACATCTGAAAGTAGTTTTGAGGCAAATTCAAAAACTATTTTTCTATGGAATCAAAAAAATTTACCCACGACTGTTCAACAAGAGATTCCTCATTCCCTCTTTTAATTTTTATGTGCGTGGTTGTCGTTCTCCTTAATACCACACTTTTGCAAAAAAGCTACGCCAATATTTCTACGACACTTTATGAAACGGACCCTTCATTCCGCGCCGTCGACCGTCACATATACGGCAACGTTAACTCGGGCAAAGGTGATCCGCTTCCGGGAGTTAACATTCAGGTTGATGGTAGTTCAAAAGGTGCGACTACAGATTCTGCGGGGAAATTCGACTTACAACTCCCTGAAGGCAGGTACACCCTGCGGATAAGTTTTGTCGGCTACCATACACAGGTACAGGATATTACTGTCCAGGGAGCCGATCAGACTATAAACATAACTTTACAGGAGTCACTGGTTGCCCTGAATGAAGTAGTGATATTAGGTTCGCGATCTTCGTCGAGCCGGTCAAATATCGACAAACCAGTTCCCGTTGATCTTATCGCAATAAAAGACGTAAAAGAATACGCGCAAAATGATATCACACAGATCTTGAATTACAATGAACCTTCCTTTAGCTCAAACCGGCAAACCGTTTCCGATGGAACGGATCATATCGATCCTGCATCGTTAAGAGGACTAGGTCCGGATCAGGTCCTGGTGCTGGTGAATGGAAAAAGGCGACACACTTCGGCTCTGGTAAATATCAACGGAACGTTTGGCAGGGGAACCGTCGGGACCGACATGAATTCCATTCCCGTCGCTGCCACAGAACGTATCGAAGTACTCCGCGATGGAGCGGCCGCCCAGTATGGCTCTGACGCCATTGCCGGGGTAATTAATATTGTGTTAAAAAAGAATTCACCCCTCACGATTTCTTCTACTTACGGGCAATCCGCATCGAATGCACTGGGTCGTAATTTTAACGATGGTAAAACATTTCAGTTTGACTTGAGCAAGGGATTTGCACTCGGTGACAAAGGCTCCGTCAATTTTGGAGGACAATTTCTTTACCGTGGCGCAACGGATCGTCAGGGGCCAGATACAAGACCGCTACTGTATTCCGCTTCACCTACAAAAGGAGCAACGGAGACAGAGACCGAATTTGAAAATCGTTATGCCGAATTAAAATCCGCCGATGATGCGAAAGCTAATGCAGAAGGCCTGAATAGAAACACGATGCGGGTTGGTAATTCCCAATCAACGAACGCAGGCTTCTTTGTCAATGGAGAGTATGCGCTATCTCCAAAAGCCAACGCTTACCTTGCCACGGGATTCACGAACAAAAAAGGCGAAGCAGCTGGTTTCTACAGACTACCTTTTCAAACCTCACAGGTAGACCTCACCCTTTATCCCAATGGATTCCTTCCTTTAATAAATACAAATATTACTGACTTCTCGACCATTGCTGGTGTGAGAGGCATGCTTGGAAACTGGAATTACGACGTAAGCAATACGTATGGACAAAATTTCATCGCATTCGATATTACAAATTCAATGAACGCATCGTTGGCCGCGGGCACAAGCCCTACAGAATTTGATGCCGGCAAATTGAAGTTTATGCAAAACACTTTAAATGTTGACTTCGCGCGAAAATTTGATTTCAGCAGCACGTTTCTTAGTTCGCTTAATATGGCATACGGCGCTGAGTTTCGATTGGACAATTATCAGATTGAAGAAGGGGAAGAATTCTCATACTCCTACGGACAACCATCGCAAGACATACCCGGCCTTCCGGGCAAGGCTGCTGGAGCCCAGGTATTCCCTGGATTTAATCCTAGCAACGCGCTGGATCAATCCAGAAACAACAAGGGCCTATACGCCGATTTCGAAGGTGAGTTTGGTCCACGTGTGTTAGTAAGCGCCGCGGGCCGTTATGAAAACTATAGTGACTTTGGTTCTAATTTTTCCTATAAAGTCGCTGGACGCGTAAAAGTATTTAATGAATTTTCACTTCGAGGTGGCGCCGCTACGGGATTCCGAGCACCGTCATTGCATCAACGTTACTTCAATAATGAAAGTACGCAGTTTGTTCAAGGCTCGGCGACGCAGGTATTGACGGTGAACAATGACAATAATATTGTGCGAGAATTCGGAGTTGGATCGTTGAGGCCCGAAATATCCACATCTTACAGCGTCGGTATCACTGGCGAACTTTTTAAAACACTGACTCTTTCCATTGACGCGTATCATATTGACATAGACAACAGAATTGTATTTTCCAGTCAATATGCCCGTGAACGTGCATCGAATGGCGATCTGATACCAACGGGAACTGTAAATCAGATCCTGAATACGGTAGATCCAACCGCGAAAATAAACAGCGTCCAATTTTTTACCAACGCCATTTCTACCCGCACAAAAGGTATTGATATCGTTATAAGCGATAGATTCCGGCTGGCACAGGGTAGCTTGATTTTGACGGCAGCTGCTAATTTTAATGAAACGAAGGTAAGGGACGTCGTGGGCACAGATGTGATCGAGAACGACCCCGCACTAAAGGCTAAATTATTCGACCGCCTGGAACGCTCACGTTATGAATCGTCCGTTCCAAAAAGCAAGATTAGTCTGAGTGCCAATTATACTTTTAAGAAGTTAGGCATTCTTCTACGAACTGTCCGGTTTGGTGAAGTCACTTTTCTTAACGCGGTAGATCCCACTATTCCAACGAACAACCTTCCGTTGGAGATCGATCAGACATTCTCCGCAAAATGGGTCACGGATATTTCAGTCAGCTATAAACTCGCCTCGACTTTGAACTTTACCGTAGGCGCAAACAACGTGTTCGACGTTTATCCCGACAAGGCCTACATCGATCCCCGCAACAATCAGTTTAACTTGAGCGGAGACCCTGCAAATAATTATACGACAAGTCGCGATAATACTTCAAATGGCCATTTTATGTACAGCAGAAATGTCACTCAATTTGGGTTTAATGGGCGCTATGTGTTTGCCCGGCTGACGTTTCGGCTATAGACTTCTGCAAGAACATTGACTTGCCTCGATGAGCAAATAATTTTTCATCAGGCAGGTAAATCGTTCTAGAGGATAGCTGCACTACTCCATCGGATACGGGAACCAATGAAAGTGTCCACTGATCTTATTACACTCCTGGAATCAGATAGCGATACCGTGATTGCAGGCATTTTCATGTGCTTTCAATTAAGATAACAGTGAATCATGTAACATATCAGGTCCGTCGTGTAACATTTTCCATGTAAGGCAACCTACCTTTGTATAAGATGTCAAAATATTCAAAAGCTGAAAATCACCTTTGATCAGAATCCATTGCAACCATCAGTTGCAGAGCCACGTTGACACCGTCTTTCTCTAACGCGTAACAAACTTAACTATGAAATACAAAACAATTCTTTCCACGATTATTCTAGGCGCCGCCTCTCTATTTATAGGTGAATTATACGCTCAGGAGCTTCCTCCGCTGACCAAGAGTGAATATAAAAAGGACCAGGTGCAGACTCAAAAATCTCAGGATGTAGAAAAAATGCACGACGTAAAGGCTGAACAAGCTGACGCAAAAGCCAAAAGTAAAGAAGCAGATCGCGTCCAGGAAGAAGCTGCTGATGCACTAAAGCAGTCTGATGATGCTTTAAAATCAGAAAAGAAAGCTCAAAAGTCACGGAAGAAAGCCGACGCTCAAGCGCAGAAGGCCGAGGCAGCTAGAGACAAATCGGATCTAAACTAGTTCATAAGAAATTCCCGTTGTTTACGGAATGTATACGGAACCTAAGCATCCGTATATTATTCTCGTCAACGCAATGGGTACTGGAAATTCAACACTTCACGAAGTTATAGGCAAAAAAAATACTATTGCACTGGCTATAAGATGTTCGATTATCGTACCGCACAGGCTCGCAACGCAAAATCGACATAGAGAAAATAACCAGGTAAGTCCGACAGAACCAGATAAGGTAAATAATAAGAAAAGTCAGTCGTCAGCCACTTAAGCTAGTCCCTCTACAATATTCTCGAATTACCCCTTTCACGCTTTCCGGCGGATAAATGAAATCTTCCTATTTTCAAGGGTTTTCTGGGGTGGTTGCCGTTTTGGATTGGTGAGATTTGAGCCATTTTGTACCCAGGATTACTAAGGGTCATGGCTTAAATTGAGCTATTCATTGGTGATTTTGGTTTGATTAAACCCTACAAGATCGCCATTAGTTGCCGTTGCATGTAGAATTAAACTGTATCGTGATTGTTAGCAAGCCGAGCGCCAGCAAACAATTTTGTCAGCCCAAAAGCCTTTACGATCCAAAAAAACCTAAAATAAGAGCCGAGAATGGGATTTGAACCCACGACCTGCTGTTTACGAAACAGCTGCTCTACCGCTGAGCTATCTCGGCTTCTAATACGCGAATCTAATTTATTTATTTAAAAATGATAATCGCAAACCTCGCGAACGGCGGCCTTTAGGCCCGGAGGACCAGATTCGCCGCGCCAAGCGCTCCAAACCTCGAACTTCAAACCTCAAACTTAAACAGCGTCAAAACTTAAAATGTGCAAAAACCGTTAGCCAATAACATATAACTCATATACTTGCCACCTACTTATATATTGGGATTTCTATTTCGCGCAGAGTTATATAATTTTAATGTTCAATCAATTTTTCCACTAAAACCCTGAATAATATGTCACTTAGATTAGGCGATGTTGCTCCTGATTTTACAGCACAAACAACAGAAGGCACCATCAAATTTCACGAATGGTTAGGAAATGGATGGGGTGTCCTTTTCTCTCACCCTGCAGATTTTACCCCGGTATGTACCACGGAACTCGGTGAAGTTGCCAAGCTGCGTTCCGAATTTGAAAAGCGCGATGTCAAAGTAATGGCCATCAGTGCTGACCCCCTTGAATCGCATACGAAATGGATCGGCGATATCAACGAAACCCAAAATACTGTCGTGAACTATCCGTTAATTGCGGATCCTGAATTTAAGATTGCCAACTTATATGGAATGGTTCACCCTAACGTGGACAAGTTTACCGTGCGTTCCGTTTTTATAATTGGGCCGGATAAAAAAATCAAATTGATGATCACCTATCCTGCATCAACGGGAAGAAATTTTGATGAGATTTTGCGTGTCATCGACAGCTTACAGCTTACCGCTAAATACAGTGTTGCGACACCTGCGAATTGGAAACATGGCGAAGATGTTATCATCACAGCAGCTGTTAAAGATGAAGATGTTCCAGCTAAATTTCCGAAGGGACATAAACGCATTAAACCATATTTAAGAACGACCCCTCAACCAAATTTGTAGTTGAGAGACACATCCGCTATAATGCTCCACTGATTTTTCATGGAGCATTATTTTTTTTGGTCGGGCAGATCAATAATTTAGATATGAAAATTTAGCCCATGCCAAACGCATCTTTTGCTGCTCACCTACGCGACATTTTTATTTTGCCTTTTTCTGTTACGGTGATCATTCCATACTTCATCTATGACGCTCATGATGATCGGGTACCAGAAACTATTTTTTTAAAAATCCTGGGTGTCGTAATGGGAAGCACCGGGTCGTTTTTGTTTTTTTATACAGTATTCCTGTTTAAAAATATTGGCAAGGGAACGCTCGCGCCCTGGAGCGAAAAGCAAAAACTGATCGTAGTCGGTCCGTATCGCTACTGCAGAAATCCCATGATTTCCGGGGTACTTTCTATACTCATCGGTGAATCGCTGATCCTTCATTCCCTAGCCATTTTGATTTGGGCAGGGTGTTTTTTTGTCATAAATACGATTTACTTTCTGATATCGGAGGAGCCTGCATTGGAGAAGAAATTTGGTGACGATTATAAGCACTATAAGAAGCACGTTCCCCGTTGGATCCCAAGAGTAACACCCTACCATCAGAATTCATCTGCCGCCTGAAAAATCGTTCCCGAGGGAAATTAATGGCCTCAAATTAAACCTAAGGGTATCTTTATACGTATAAATCAAACTTGAGATTGGTATTTTTTTGACCGGACAGAAACCTAAAAGACAGCGTTATTCTACTTAGTGCAAACGATCACAGGTCGTAATTTTTTCGCTGGGTATCCGGAGATCGCTTAAAAAGTAAATAGAAATAAAAATAAAAAATAGGGGTAATCGACCCTTTAATTGTCATATCAAAAATGAAGATTATGAAAAATAAAGCGGATGTATTGACTACAACTAATAATTATTTGAAGCAATTTTATGTAGCCCAATTGAATTTAAATCGTCTTATTTACGAGGAAAGGTTGCAAAAACGCGTTCAAAAGAATAAACGATATCTTTTCAAACTTCAATGGGTAGATCAAAGCGCTTTGCCATTATAGGTGGAGGAATTGGCGGGCTGAGTTTAGCCATCGCCATGCAGCGAAAAGGATTTCAAGTTACCGTATTTGAAAGCGCCGCCGTCTATCGCGCCACTAGGCGCAGGGTTGGGATTAGCGGCCAACGCAGTGAGGGCTTTTATTGAAATCGGCATTAGCGAAGATGTTTTGGAAGCCGGTTCAGTTCTGAAAAAGCTATCAATAAAAAATCAGCAGGGAAAGGTCTTAGCTACAACGGATTCCCAGAAGATTAGCAGCAAATACAATGTTGTAAACAATTTTACCATTCATCGTGCAGACCTTCATGAGGTACTTCTTCGTCATCTGAATGAAGGCAGCCTGCAACTTGGCAGAACCTGCATCGACTTTGTTCAGGATGCATCAGGCGTTAAAATTACTTTTCAAGACGGATCATCGGCTGAAGCGGATTATGTGATCGCCTGTGATGGGGTGCACTCCATATTCCGGAAAAAGTTATTACCGGAAAGCCTTCCACGTTATGCGGGATATACGTGTTGGCGGGCGGTCATTGATGACGTCCCAAAATCATTGGATTTAAACGAGACCTCCGAAACCTGGGGCGCAGGCTGGTCGCTTTGGAATTGTCCCGTTAACCAACAATCGGTTATATTGGTTTGCTTGTGTGAATGCAGGCCAAAACGATCAGCAAAAGAGTGCCTACGGCGTTAAAGACCTTTTGAAGCACTTCGCTAAATTTCATTCACCCATTCCAGAAATATTGCAAAACACAAAGGATCGCCAGTTAATCTGGAACGATATTATTGATATCAAACCCTTGAAACGGTTTTCCTTCGGAAAAATTTTATTAATAGGGGACGCAGCCCATGCTACAACGCCCAACATGGGGCAGGGAGCTTGTATGGCGATAGAAGATGCTGCCATTCTTGCCAATATGATTTCAGATAGTCACTCCGTTGAGGAAACATTCCTTGCCTTTGAACGGAAACGAATTCACCGGACAACTACCATTGTGAATGACTCCTGGCAGCTGGGTCGGATCGCACAATGGGAAAATAAACTGCTCATAACGTTAAGAGATACGCTTCTGCGTTTGACACCGCCTTCTGTTGCTGAAAAGCAAATACGATTTATACAAGATGTAAGCTTCCGGTAGTAGGTCTCCATCACCTTCGCCTACTTACGTATCCCTGCACATTTAAAATACTACATCGCGTACCACTAACAGCGTTATAGTTCCACTCATTTCGAAGTGATAAGTCGTCATCGCCATTCGCCGCTGTGAAAATTATTCTTTACCTTAGTTAACGGTAAAAAAAATTCATTGCATTATGAAATCCGCCTGGCGAAATCTGTTAAAGAATAAGACTTACGTGATCATCAACCTGTTTGGTCTCACCTTAGGACTTTCCGTGAGCATTTTTATTTTACTTTTTGTTCGGGATGAATTCAATTACGATAAGTTCCTGGCGGGATATGATCAGATATGCCGGATTCAGTTTTCGGCAACTACCGATAGTGGCAAAGAGGAATGGGCAACAACGGAAGGATTCATAATACCGTTGATGACTTCTCATTTTCCCGAAATTGAAGCTTCTACACGGATACTGAAATACGATGAGGAAATTTTTCTGAAAACCGAAACTGAGAAATTTGCGCAGGATGGATTCCTTCCCGTTGACTCGACTTTCTTTCAGGTATTTCCTTTTGAATTTATTTATGGAGACCGGAAAACGGCCCTAAGTACACCCAATGGAATTGTGATTACCCGCTCAGTTGCAAAGAAATTTTTTGGTGACATTGATCCCATTGGTAAAATTCTGACTTCTGACTTTGGAGACTTGATGGTGAATGGGGTCATAGAAGATCCTCCGAAATCCAGTCATTTCCACTTTAAGATTGCGTTTCCTTTGAAATCATGGTGGAAGACGATCGACGAGGGACGAGGTGCATTTGCGGTCTATTCCTATCTGCGTCTAAGAAGTTCAACAACACCTGCGGAATTCCAGTCCAAGAACTTGAAAGATTGGTACAGCCGTTATGGGTATACGGATGATGACGGAAAACTTACGGCAGCAAGCGGCCCCCCTGTAACGCTCTCGGCGATTCCTATTCAAGAGATACATCTGCAAAGTCACGCCGAAAAGGAATTTGAAGCGAATGGCCAACTGCAATTGGTCTATATTTTTATTGGTGTCGGTATATTTCTCATTGTAATAGCGACGATCAATTACGTGAACTTATCGAACGCGATCGCGATAAAACGGGCAAAAGAAGTTGCCATCCGGAAAACCATCGGCGCTTCTCAACAAAAGCTTTTCGTGAATTTTATTTTCGAATCCTATGCCTTCACCTTGGTGGCTTTTGTGTTTGCCATGGTTATTGTAATCGTGCTTTTGCCGGAGTTCAATACGTTTACAGGAAAACAACTCGGCCTGGAATTATTCCTTCATAGTGAGTTTATTGTATTGTTGTTCGTTTCCTGGTTAGTGTTGGGATTTTTGTCGGGACTTTACCCAGCCACCATCCTGTCTTCTTTCGATCCGGTGCAAGCATTGAAATCTGGCGTTAGTGGTAAGGCGACGGGTAAATTTTCACTGTATTTTCGCAAAGGTTTAATTGTCTCACAGTTTACCATATCCGCATTCATGATTGTGGGCGCCATAACGATTCAGCGTCAATTGAATTTTATTGATAGCCGGAATGTGGGGTTCAACAAGAATAATGTCATTGTGCTTCCGTTGACTGGCGATGCCAGAAGAAAAACGGAGGTGTTAAAAAATGAAATCAACCGAGTACCGGGGGTTGAAGCGTGTGCCGCGACGTCTGTGGTGCCGGGTAAGCGGGTGATGTTTCTTGGCGTAAGAGTTCCGGCGTTGGCCGGAACAGTTGCAGAAGATGGTTCAACCGATGGCTCGCGCGCGATGAGGGTGATGGGGGTCGACGCGGACTTTGTAAAAAGTTTGGGACTTAATATCATTGACGGCCGGGATTTTACACCGAACAGTGTGGCAGACTCTGCTGGTGCGTTTATTCTAAACGAAGCTGCCGTGAGAGAATTCAAACTGAAAGACCCTGTGGGAAGTGCCTTTGAGTATACATTTACAGAAGTTCCTAAGGTAGGTAAGGTGATAGGCGTAGTGAAGGATTTTAATTTTGCTTCAGTGCATGCTACGGTGGAACCGGTAATGATCCACATTTTTCCTCCAATATATACAACCCTGTGCGTACGGGTCGACGGAAATAATTTAACGGCTACGTTGAATAAACTGGAAGACGCATGGGAAAGTGTAACGTCATTTCCCTTCAGCTATCAGTTTCTCGATTCGAGCTACGATGCCATGTATAAAACAGAACGTTCAACAGGACAGATCATCACCTCCTTTACGGTGCTCGCGCTGATCATTGCAGGGCTGGGACTTTTCGGTATCGTTTCATTTTTTGTTTCTCAGCGAACAAAGGAAGTCGGGGTACGGAAAGTGTTTGGGGCTTCACACCTTTCTCTCATCAAAATTTTATCGCGCGAATATGTTATGATGGCTATCGTGGGAAATCTTGTTGCGATCTATCCGGCTTATCTTTATTGTCAACCAATGGCTACAACAATTTGCCTACCATATCGATCTATCCTTTACGTCATTCCTTGCAGCATTTCTCCTTTGTGAATTGTTTGCTTTCGTATCCATTATCTTTGTCATTATGCGAACGGTTCGCGTCAATCCTGCTTCGATATTAAGGCACGAATGAAAATAGCCACAAAGACACCAAGACACGAAGTTTCACTAAGGTCCTTTGTGTACCTTTGAGTCTTAGTGCCCTGCCTACCGTCAGGCAGGCTTCGTGGCAAAAATGTTTCACCTTTAGATATATACACAACCCATGCGTTACCGTACTGCGACAATAGAAGATCTGGATCGATTAATAAAATTATATCAAGCAGTTGCCCGTACAGAAGGAGGTATTGCAAGGCTCGAGCCTGAGATCACGCCAGAATACGTTAGCAGTTTTTTGGAAAAGAGCCTGGCGACTGGGTTGATCATCGTGGGAGAAAATCCCGATAACGAAAATGAACTCATTGCCGAAATTCACGCATATAAAGCAGGCATCCAGGTTTTTGATCACGTATTAGGTGACCTAACCATCGTCGTTCATCCCAACTTCCAGAGAAAAAAACTTGGGCGAACCATCCTGACAATTTTTTTGGAAGAGGTTGGACGAAACCGACCGGATGATTGGAAGAGTTGAATTGATCGCGCGGGAAAGCAATGAAAAGGCAATAGCCCTGTATCAATCATTGGGATTTCTTATTGAGGGCAGGCTGGAGATGAGAATAAGAACGACTGACCGACACTATGAAGCCGACATTCCCATGGGCTGGCAAAATCCGAATTATGAGTTCTGAGGACGGTCGAAATTTTAGCGCAGAGAACGCAGAGGAGAAAAAAATTGAGATCCGCAGAGATTGCATGAGCAACTCTGCGACCTCCGCGTAATTTCCTCAGCGTACTCTGCGCTAAAAATTCGACTAAATAAGATACTCGAACAGATTCTCGTTTTGATTGACGAGCGTGTAGTTCAGCTGAATGACTATCCATGCGTGTGATCAGCGCATTAAAATCATCTTTTGATTTTACTTCAATACCGATCAATGCAGGTCCGCTTTCCTTGTTGTTCTTTTGAATGAATTCAAAACGGACGATATCATCGTTCGGTCCAAGGATATGATTGACAAACTCTTTTAATGCGCCCGGGCGTTGAGCAAAACGAATGATGAAATAATGCTTAAGACCTTCGTACAAGAGCGAGCGTTCCTTGATCTCCTGCATCCTGTCGATGTCGTTATTTCCGCCGCTAAGAATGCATACGACTTTTTTTCCTTTGATCTGATCTGCATACTGGTCCAAAGCTGCAATGGAAAGAGCGCCAGCAGGTTCTGCGACAATAGCGTCCTCGTTGTACAGCTGTAGGATGGTTGAGCTCACTTTTCCTTCCGGCACCAACAACATATCAGACAGCGCGTCTTTGCAAAGTTCGAAAGTCAGATCACCTACTTTTTTTACGGCAGCGCCATCTACAAAACGTTGGATTTTGTCCAATACGACAGGCTTACCAGCTTTTAGTGCTTCCTTCATCGAAGGAGCGCCTAGGGGTTCTACACCGATGATTTTTGTCTGAGGTGACAACAATTTGAAATATTGTCCGACACCTGCGCATAGACCACCTCCTCCGATTGGGATAAAAATGAAATCGATGTTGGATAGCTCGTCAAGGATTTCTTTTCCAACCGTTCCTTGTCCTTCGATTACTTTTGGATGATCAAAGGGTGGAATGAACACCATGTTGTTGAGTTCGGTGAACTCCAATGCATGCGTCTGGCATTCATCGAACGTGTCGCCGATCAACACAATTTCAATGTTGTTTCCGCCGAACATTTTCACCTGGTTGATCTTCTGTTTCGGCGTGATGGCCGGCATGTAGATCACACCACGAATATCAAGATGTTTGCAGGCGAACGCCACACCTTGCGCATGATTACCAGCACTGGCGCAGACGACGCCACGCTTGCGCTGCTCATCGTTCAGGCTTTGAATCAGATTATAAGCGCCCCGGATTTTATAGGACCGTACCACCTGAAGGTCTTCGCGTTTCACGTAGACTTCAGCGTGAAACTTCTCAGACAACTTTCTATGGAATTGCAGCGGCGTTTTTATGACAACAGATTTTATAGCATCTGCCGCTGCGTTGATGTTGAGCTTATATGTTTGGGTTGTGATGGACATTGCTATAAAAAAATTCTTTGCGTCTTAGCGTCTTTGCGGTTTAAATTTTTACCGCAAAGACGCAGAGACGCAAAGGTATTAATTGATCATACTTGCTTCGACGGAAGCTTTTTCTGGTCTGAGCTTGCGCACAGCGGCGCCGGCTTGCCAGAGTTCGCTATCGCGAAGTTCTTTTAATTCTTCCGCCAGTTTTTCACGATAGTCTGGCTTGCTGCAGGTTTCAATCGTGCGTTTTGCTTCCTGTCCTGTCGCTACACTTTTATACAATTCCTGGAAAACAGGAAGTGTTGCAGCTTTGAATTTTTTCTTCCAGTCAAGTGCGCCGCGTTGTGCAGTAGTGGAACAGTTGGCATACATCCAATCCATACCATTTTCTGCTACCAGTGGCATAAGACTTTGCGTAAGTTCTTCTACCGTTTCATTGAATGCTTCAGAAGGAGAGTGTCCATTTGCGCGAAGCACTTCATATTGCGCTTCAAAGATTCCGGCAATAGCACCCATTAATGTACCACGTTCACCACTAAGATCAGAATAAACTTCTTTTTTGAAATCAGTTTCAAAGAGATATCCGGATCCTACACCAATACCCAATGCAATTGCTTTGTCTTTAGCTTTGCCGGTGGCATCCTGAAACACAGCATAGCTTGAATTGATACCTTTTCCTTGCAAGAACAACCGGCGTACAGAAGTTCCGGAACCTTTTGGCGCTGCGAGGATAACATCGACATCAGCAGGAGGAATAATACCTGTTTGTTCTTTGAAAGTGATACCAAATCCATGAGAGAAATATAACGTCTTTCCTTTTGTCAGATAAGGTTTGATGGTTGGCCACAGTGCAATCTGACCTGCGTCAGAAAGAAGGAACTGAATGATCGTTCCGCGTTTTGCAGCTTCTTCAATATCAAATAATGTTTCGCCTGGAACCCATCCGTGCTCGACAGCTTTGTTCCAGGTTTTGGAGTTTTTGCGTTGGCCGACAATTACTTTAAAGCCGTTATCGCGAAGGTTTAATGCCTGTGCAGGTCCTTGCACGCCATAGCCGATAATAGCGATCGTTTCATTCTTTAAAATGTCGAGCGCTTTTTCCATTGGAAATTCTTCGCGTGTTACAACTTCTTCAATGGTGCCTCCAAAATTGATCTTTGCCATGATTTTATTTAGTTTTTTTAGTTTGTTTCTTAAGCTTAAAGTAGAAAGCTAAAAGCTGAAAGCTTTGGGATCCCACGGCTTTCTGCTTTAAGCTTTGAGCTTTAAGCCACTTTCTTATTGTTCCTATTACTTAATTCAAAATACAATCGCTTCCTGGATAGTACGACGCTTGTTCCACTTCGATCAGTTTTTCAAGCTGATGTATAACTTTCTCCATCATGTCCGAGGTTGTATAAACTAACAGGATTGCGCCACCTCTCGTGAAGTCCTCTTCATTTTCGTGGGCAATCAATTTTTTTATACGCACTCTTCGACGGTTCAGCACATTTACAATCCTGTTGAGAATTGAAAAATTATTGTCTGAATGAATTTCGAGTGTGAAGTTTTGTTTCATAACGCTTCAATTAAAATCTATTTTTATTTCTTGGGTGCCTCCAACAATACATCGGCAACACCAGCGCCGGCAGGTACCATAGGGAACACACAATCTTCTTTTCCTACAACAGCTTCCAGGAAATACGGCGTAGTTGCCTCTAGCATTTCCTTTATTGCTCCTGGCAGGTCTTCCCGTTTCTCCACTTTGCGAGCGGGAATGCTATAGGCCTCTGCTATCTTTACGAAATCAGGATTCGCCATTTCCGTAAAGGAGTATCTTTTTTCATGGAAGAGTTGCTGCCACTGGCGAACCATTCCCAGGAAGTTGTTATTCAGCACCAAAATCTTCACAGGAATTTTATACTGCATGATGGTACCTAATTCCTGAATCGTCATTTGATAACCACCATCACCGATGACGGCAACAACTTGTTTTTCAGGTATACCAAGCTTTGCGCCCATGGCTGCAGGTAACGCAAATCCCATCGTGCCCGCGCCACCAGACGTTACGTTGGTGCGTGGATTTTTATATTTATAGTAACGGGATGTTGTCATTTGATGCTGGCCGACATCCGTTACGACAATCGCTTCACCTTTTGTCTGTATGGAAAGATGATTGATAACTTCACCCATCGTCAAAACTCCGGAAGGATTGAATTCTTCTTTGATGACCTTCTCATACTCAATGTTGTTGAGTTCTGTAAAGGTGTCAATCCATTCCTGGTGATTATTCTGGTTACATTTTTGGATCAGCGCCTGTAATGCTTCTTTCACATCAGCATGTACTGCGCACATCAGCTTTGATGATCTTGTTGATCTCGGCTTTGTCAATTTCGACGTGAACAACCTTAGCCTGCTTGGCATACTTGCTTACATTGCCCGTTACGCGGTCATCGAAGCGCATACCGATGGCGATGATCAGATCACATTCATTCGTATTGAGGTTCGGACCGTAATTTCCGTGCATACCTAAAAATCCAACATAGTTCGGATGATCCGTGGGAATTCCTCCCAAGCCCAATAAAGTACAGGCTACTGGTATTCCTGTTTTTTCAGAAAAGGCGATCAGCTCTTGCGTTGCGTCGGAAAGCAAGATACCCTGTCCAGCGAGAATATATGGTTTCTTCGCTGCATTGATCAACTTAGCAGCTGCTTCTACCTGTTCCTGTTGTAGTGCAGGTTTTGGTTTATAGGTGCGGATGCTTTCGCATTTGTGATATTCCGGCGCCTCGATCATTTCATTTTGCGCATTCTTGGTAATGTCGACCAATACAGGTCCCGGTCGGCCCGTGCGCGCGATGTAAAATGCTTTTGCAATTGCCGGTGCAATGTCTTTTGCTTCCGTTACCTGGATATTCCATTTGGTAACAGGAATTGTAGTGTTGACCACATCAGTTTCCTGGAACGCATCTGTTCCCAGCAAATGGGCAAATACCTGTCCCGTGATACAGACCAGCGGCGTTGAATCGATCAACGCATCTGCGAGTCCGGTCACCAAATTTGTCGCACCGGGCCAGACGTTGCAAACACGACACCTACGTCGCCCGTGACGCGGGCAAATCCCTGGGCGGCGTGTATAGCACCTTGCTCGTGACGCACGAGAATATGCGTTAGCCTATCGGCATAATGATAGAGGGCATCATAGATCGGCATGATCGCACCTCCGGGATAGCCGAATATTTTGTCTACATGTTCCTCGACCAGAGATCGAAGTACGATCTCAGATCCTGATATTTTTTGCTTGGACTGCTCCCGTTCGTCGGGTTCTGTCGCAGCCTTAGTCTTCGTCAGTAACGCATCCATCGGCAGCAGTTTTTACTTGTTTTGCATATTTCAATAAAATTCCATTCCTGGCATTCAGCTTGGGAGTTGCCCACGCTGCTCTTCGTTTTGAAATGGTTGCTTCATCAACCATGAGGTTGATCGTATGGTTTTGAACGTCTATTTCAATGAGATCATTGTCTTCCACCAATGCAATCAATCCACCTTCATACGCTTCAGGCGTAATATGTCCGATGACAAATCCGTGAGATCCGCCAGAGAATCTTCCGTCTGTAATCAGCGCTACACTTTTTCCTAATCCGACTCCCATAATCGCGGAGGTTGGCTTTAACATTTCCGGCATACCGGGTGCACCTTTTGGTCCAACATACCGGATGACCACTACGTCGCCAGCTTTTACTTTTCCTTCGTTGATTCCATCCACGAGTTCAAATTCTCCATTAAAGACACGGGCTGTTCCCTTGAACATTTCACCTTCCTTGCCTGTGATCTTTGCTACGGATCCTTTGTTGGCAAGATTGCCATACATGATTTGTAAGTGACCTGTCTGTTTGATAGGTTTTTCAACAGGATGGATCACATTTTGTTTTTCAAACTCCAGCTCTGGAACATCTTTCAGATTCTCTGCGATGGTCTTACCGGTAACGGTGATACAATCACCGTGTAGATATCCTTTTTTAAGCATGTATTTCAATACTGCTGGAACACCGCCGATTTTGAACAAATCTTCCATCAGATATTTTCCGCTCGGTTTCAGATCAGCGATCAACGGAGTTTTATCAGAGATGTGCTGGAAATCTTCCTGCGTAAGCTTTACGCCTACTGCTTTTGCCATGGCAATCAGGTGAAGCACGGCATTCGTTGATCCGCCCAGTATCATCACCGTTGATATCGCATTCTCGAAAGCTTTCCGCGTCATGATATCGCGTGGCTTTAAATCACGCTCCAACAATAGCTTGATCGCCTTGCCGGCTGCTTTGCATTCTTCCGCTTTTTCTTTGCTCAATGCTGGGTTAGAAGATGAATAGGGCAGCGACATGCCAAGCGCTTCGATAGCGGAAGACATGGTGTTTGCAGTATACATTCCACCACATGCGCCTGCTCCAGGGCAGGAGTTTTGAACAATGCCTTTAAAGTCTTCTGGCGTAATATTGCCTGCCATCTTCTGGCCAAGTGCTTCAAATGCAGAGATGATATTGAGCTGTTGTCCTTTCCAATTTCCGCCGGCGATTGTACCACCGTACACCATAATCGATGGGCGGTTTAACCGTCCCATGGCGATCAAGGCACCGGGCATATTCTTATCACATCCTACTACGGCAATCAATCCGTCATAATATTGTGCGCCACATACAGTCTCAATTGAGTCAGCAATGATCTCACGGCTCACCAGAGAATAGCGCATCCCTTCTGTTCCGTTGCTCATGCCATCGCTAACGCCAATGGTATTGAAGATCAATCCCACTAAATCATTTTCCCATACCGCTGTTTTCACCGTTTGAGCCTGTGAATTCAAGTGCATGTTGCAGGGATTGCCATCGAACCCTGTGCTTACAATTCCTATCTGTGCTTTCTCTAAATCTTTTTCTGTCAATCCCAGTGCATAGAACATCGCCTGCGCTGCCGGGAGCGTTGTATCTTGTGTGATTGTCTTGCTGTACTTGTTAACTTCCATTAAATAGTTTCGAGTTTCGAGTTTTCAGTTTCTAGTTGTGCGTACTTCCGGGTGTGTGCAGAAGGATATGATCAATTATATAATCACGTAGCTGAAAGATTTTTCTCTCACCTGACATTTATAAGCTTCCTGAATGCTGGCTCCAAGACTGTCAAACCAATCAAGTCGGAAAGGTTTGGCGTCAACGGACTCAACACCTGCAATCTCTGCAGCGGTTCCACAAAGGAAGGCGCTGTCTGCACTTTCAACTTCCTCAGGTCTGATGTTTCTTTCCTTGACCGGGATATCGAGTTCCTTGCAAATACTTAAAACCACCTGCCGTGTAACACCTGTTAGAATATGTCCCGCGGGAGGTGTATACAACACCCCGCTTTTTTCCATGAAGAAGTTTGCTGCCGGCGTCTGTGCGATGAATCCATTCATGTCGAGCATGAGTGCTTCATCGTATCCTCTTGTTCTGGCTTCGCCGGTAGCAAGAATAGAGTTTACATAGTTGCCTACGACTTTAGCATTCACTTTCAGTGAGTTCGGATTGGGACGTTGATAGGATGAAAGACAAAGTCTGAGCATCCGGTCACCATGATATTTGTCCCATTCCCACGCACACATCATCAGATAACTGTCCTGAGGTAGTGTGAGCGTCATATTGGGTGGGCAATACACCAGCGGACGGATATAGGCATCCGACAAATTATTTTTCTGAAGAAGCTGATACGCTATCTGAATCAGGTCCGATGTCTTGTATTGAAAAGGAATTCCGATGAGCGCACAACTTTCCTTCAACCGTTCGAAGTGCTCTTGTGCTTTGAAGATCTTCACACCGTTCATTGACTGATACGCGCGAATCCCTTCGAAAACACCAAAGCCATAGTGCAACGTCTGGCTGAATAGATCAGAATGAGCATCAACCGCTTTAATGAACTTGTCATTCAAAAAAAGGATTGTGTCTTTCGTGTAGTACATATAACAATTGTTAGTTTGTTTTAATCCATATAAAACAAAACCGCCCCGAGGTTGTCGGGGCGGTCTGTGAGGTTTTATCTTTTAAAATTATATCACTATCGCCCCTTCGGGTTTAAGAATAATCACGACAATGAGAAGCACAGAAAGAACATCAACCATCCGCGAGGAGATTGATCTGTATTCCGATAAATTTGATGAATTCAGCATAGTCATTCTGTGCGAGTACAATGGTCACAAATTATCGTTTATAATTCAAGATATTTCGTAGAAATATTTCATTATCAGCGAGTAACAAATGTTAGGTAGAAGAACAGTTGTTAGCTGTGGAGATATTCTACAATGCCATCCCGGATAGATGAAAATGTTTTGGTCAACACATCTTCATCCTCCTCCAGTAACGTAACACGGAAGCCCTGAAGTTCCGAGCAGAAGGAGGAAATTGGCACAACGCAAATTCCTTTGGCACCCAGGAGGTAGTATACAAAGCGCTTATCCATGGGGATATCCTGATCTACCCAAGCTTCCACCAGCGTTCTGATTTTTGGATTGTCGATCTTGATTTGCTGATGAGGTTTTAGTGTTCCATCGCGGAAGATAATGGTGTTATAAAATGCGCCGAAGGTTTCATTGAATGTCAACTCAGGAACTGTATGCAGAATGTCTGCGATGATCTTACTTCTTCTTCCGATATTGTTGTTGGTCTCTTCGCGGTATACCCTAAAGCGGCTGTCCCCAAAAATTTTGGGAATTGCGAGTTGTGGAAGTTTTGTTGAGCAGACTTCGATCATTTTCGCATTGTCGAGTGCGTTACAGAACCGATTAAAGTCTTCGTCTTTGTCACGGTTATAATATTCCATCCAGCCACAACGCGCGCCAGGCCAGGGCAATTCTTTTGAAATTCCTTTCATGGAAATACCGGGTACATCTTCAATGATCTCGGAGAGGGCATACGCGCGCGCGCCATTGTAGGTGATATTGATATAGATCTCATCGGCCACCAAAAAGAGATTGAATTCCTTGGCGATTTCCACGATGCGTTTGAGCGTTTCCAACGGATAGACCATCCCTGTGGGATTGTCCGGATTGATGATCAAAATACCGACAATGTTGGGGTTGTATTTTATTTTGTTATACAAGTCATCAAGATCAGGATACCATTTGTTGTTGGGATCCAGCCGGTAGGTAAGCGGTTCATGTGCGGCATGGGCTGCCTCCGCACTGGAGTGTGTTGAATAGGCTGGCGAAGGACCGATCACCCGTGAAGTTCTGGAAATGAATTGATAGGCTTTCGAGATAGCATCACCCAGTCCGTTGAAAAAGCAGATGTCCTCTGCGGTGATCTGAACGCCGCCCAGCTCATTGGTTTGTTTGGCCAGGAACTCGCGCGTTTCCAACATCCCTTTCGAGGGGCAATAGCTATAGGTGTCGTCCTGTTTGACCAGGTCGGAGATAATATCTTTGATCCATTGAGGAAGTTTGTGGTGTTTTTGGATGGGATCACCGATATTTTCCCATGAAATAGACAGGCCCAGTTTCTTTAACTGGTCAGCCTTTTTTACGATTTCACGGATCTCATAGCTGAGTTCGCTGGCCCCGGCGTTTAATAATTTCTGTCTCATCTCTGAATTTCAAGCGCGATGTTGGTTTTTTTGGAGGAAGGGATCAAGGGGAATGAGAAAAATATTTTTTTGGAGGGAGAGATTGACAGCCAATCGGGGATAAGATCTGGATTCAGTCGAATTTTTAGCGCAGAGAGCACAGAGGAATACCCGCAGAGGAAATGCAAGAGGAATGCATCCCCATTGAAAGCTCTCCCAACGCACTCATCATCCGACAGATTCCGCTTTCTGCTTTAAGCTTTCTGCTTTCCGCCCTTCAATGACAAGCCTTACTGTCAGCTGTTAGCTGTCCGCTGAAAGCTCCCTCCGCATCATCCGACAGTTTCCGCTTTAAGCTTTTAGCTTTCAGCTTTAAGCTTCCCCATTAAATCGTGCCTCTTCCCGCCGTCGAGCTCGACTACCTCAAATCGCTGACATGAATTAAACGACCCCATATCATGATCACCGTTGATGAGAATGCCACCCATCAAAATGAGGTACTGACAAGGGTATTCTGTTTTCTGTGCAAGGACGTCGATGCGCGTTTCGATGGCCTTGTACATCACTCTTGTGGCTTCCAGCAATGGTTCGGAAGAATTTATTATGCGATCCTTTTGCTGGTAGAAAATTTGTTCAATGTGGTTTTGCTGATAGTCGAGTTCGGTGATGAGATTGGGTTCGATCTTGTTGTCGAGCAGCTTAGCCAGTGCCGCTTTTGCAGCGCCACAACATGCAGAAGGCTTATGTTGCCCCACGCGATTGATTTCTCCGATGGTTCCATCCCGTGTAATTCCGATGTGGGGCGCGAAATAAATGAACACCGCGCCATCTTCCGGCACGTGGTGCGCAAATGCATTCATACCCGTAAGACCAGCAAATGGAAATCCATTCAGTCCGCCCATTTTGAATGGTCCGCGCATCTGGTAGGCGCGCTGCGGATATTCCATGGTATTCACATCGTCGCTGCAGATGCTGTCGGCCAGCATGATTTGGTGTGGGTAGACCTCGAACTCATCTTTTAAAATGTCCAGAAGACGATTGACGGTTTCCTCAGTAGGCAATGCGTTGGGAAAATATTTCCGAACTATTTCAAGTCCTTTTGGCATAACGTATGGTTTTATTTTGTTCTAATTCTTTAGCGCAGAGGACGCTGAGGAATGCCCGCTGAGTTCGCTTAGGTATAATTCCTCTCTGGGCCCTCTGCGTAATTTCCCTCTGCGTTCTCTGCGCTAAAACTTCCACTCTAACTCATTACTCTCACATCAAAATATTATTCACGGCTCCCACAGGCGGCGGCACATCCTTTTCATCAAGCATTTCGCGCAGATCGATCTCGATCGTACGACACAATGCTGCCATTGGAATATCATTCGGCGTCCCTTCAAACGGGTTTTCCGTGGCCTCGCCAATTTTTTCCATCGCGAGAAACACCCAACATACTAACACTGTAAAGGGAATAGTCAGCCACACATAATGGTCGCCCAGCTTATCAAATTCCTGGAGCATGCCGAAAGGCACCAAAAAGGTAAACAATCGAGCGAAGTAAAGATTGATGGTAGCAAACTGACGGGGATAGGGAAAGTTTTTGATCCGTTCGCACTTTCCCTGCTGATCATACAAATTCACCAGCATATTTTCCAGCCCGAAACGGTCAAGATTGTCGATAAGTCCATTTTCAGTGAGCAATCGCAGCTCACGCGATTGTAAAGTGATGAGCTGGGTTGCGCGATTTTTCTTGCTGAGAACATATTTCATATCGTCTTCCGAAAGAAATTTAGCGAGCTCCACTTCCAGCTTGCTTTCGTGTTCGGGAATACTGTATTGACGTCTGAATTCTGCATTATAACTTGTATTCAGATTCTCCCATGCACGAGGTTCTCTCAGCTGAAAACGCAATGCGGTAAGCCATCCCATGTGACGATAAATCAGGCGCGTATGAACTTTTTTAAGCTCATCCTCGGAATGGTTCAATGTCGAATTTTTCGTCGTGACAAAATCGGTTACCATAATTCCCCAGGAACGGCTGGCATTGATGATGGCGCCCCAGATCTGACGAGCTTCCCAAAGGCGTCCGTACGTAGCGTTGTTTTTAAATCCCACAATGAATGCAACGGCAGTACCGATCAACGCAATCGGAAGCCAAGGAATCGTTAGCTTGATGTCCCATACTTCGTATAAAACGGTTGGCACTGTTCCTAACACCATTAAACCAAAAATTTCCCTGCGCGTCCAGTAAAGAACTTCTCTTAACTTGTAATGTTTGCCGGTATGCATAAATTA
This sequence comes from uncultured Bacteroidota bacterium, assembly GCA_963813425.1. Lineage (GTDB taxonomy): Bacteria > Bacteroidota > Bacteroidia > Cytophagales > Cyclobacteriaceae > Chryseolinea. The sequence goes on along the minus strand of CAWEZB010000032.1, from coordinate 26,231 downwards.
TATTCCGTATTGTTAGAATTTTTCTCGAAGTTTAAGCAAGACGACGCCTTTCCCTCTGGGTCCTCTGCGTACTTCTCTCAGCGTTCTCTGCGCTAAAACTTCCACCAAGTCCTAGTGCGTTTGATTCGTAAGCTTTGTTTCATCCAAGTCTAACTGAAGCTCTTGCTTACGAATTACTTCATCACTGAATGCTTTCTCTTTTCGCAACTGGAACAATTCTTTTCGCTGGTGCGAATAAAGATGCCTCAACACCTGGTGATAGCGTTCAATTTCCCCCTGTGCCATCGTATCGCATTCTAATGATTCCAGCCTTTGTTTTGCCTCCTCTACATCAGTTTCGAGATTATTTTTGAGGAGACCGACGAGTTCATTCTCTGAGATCTCGTTCGCAAATTTTTCAGTCAACAGCGTTAAACCGAGCTTTTTTAGACGCATTTGTATTCCTGCTTCCTGTTGTCCTTCAGGAAGTTCTTTGTCACTCTCCAGAATGTCTACCCAGCGGATCACCCATGGCAAGGTCAGTCCCTGAAACACAAGCGTAACCAATATTACCACAAATGTCAGAAATAAGATCAGGTTACGATGTGGAAACGGTGTCTGTTCATTCAGTAACAACGGCACAGACAATGCTGACGCCAGCGAAACAACGCCGCGCATCCCCGCCCAGCCGATGATCAACGGTCCTTTCCAGGTAGGGTTCACGTTGTCGGCACGGACACGATTTTTAAACCAGATGGGCACGTACGCGAGGGGGAAAACCCAAAGCATCCGGACGACAATCGCGACGACGCTGATGACAACAGAATATTTAATTAGATCGGCTCTTGAATAATTATGCAGACCTTCAATGACAATCGGCAATTCCAAACCAATTAAAATAAAGACCAATGCGTTGAGCACGAAAATAGCCGTTGACCAAACACCATACGCCTGCATACGCGTAGCGCCATTAGACAGGATCTCATGCGAACGATATGAAAGAAATAATCCTCCGGTGACGACAGCCATTACCCCTGAAAAATGAAAATATTCAGCGGCCATGTACATGAAGTACGGCGTCATCAGGGTAAGCGTTACGTCTATGCTGGATGTCGTGGGCAGGAACCTGTGAATGACATAAACGATATTGGCAATCGCAAGGCCGACGACGATACCCATTCCCGCCGCTAGAAAAAATTGAACGACGACGTCTTGTAACACAAACTGGCCGCTGATGATGGCAGCGAGTGCAAAACGGAAGACGATCAAACTCGATGCATCATTCACGAGACTTTCCCCTTCCAGGATAGCAGTCAGGCGTTTCGGAACTTTGATATTTCTTAGCACCGAGGTGGCTGCAACGGCGTCTGGCGGAGATATGATGCCTCCTAACAAAAATCCCAGTGCTAAAGTAAACCCCGGAATCATGGCACTCGATGCGAATGCTACTGCCGTCGCCGTGACGAACACCAATCCGAAGGCTAACATGGAAATCACGCGACGCCACTTCCAGAAGTCGGCCCAGGATGTGAACCACGCGGCTTCGTAAAGGAGTGGAGGCAAAAAGATGAGAAATATTAATTCAGGATCGACGGTAATATGAGGTATTCCTGGGATAAAGCTCAGGGCCAAGCCGGCGACCACAAGAAATATTGGATAGGAGATTCTGAGCCGTTGTCCCAGCATAACCAACATCAGCGTGCCGAAGAGGAGGGAAAGGATCAGGAGAAGATCATTTTGCATACCCGAAGATAATCTTCCTGCATAAATTTTACCGCAAAGACGCAAAGGCGCAAAGGATTTCTAAACAAAATTTTGCATCCGATTTGTAGAAAATTTTGGGAAAACGAGAACTCCGTCGCATCGCGTTTAACTCGATTAGGAGGCTCCTACGGAGCCTTGTAAACAAAACCGACCTTCGGTCTAGAAACAGGATGCTCCTACGGAGCGTTGCCTCCTGGAGATGGTCTTCTGGAATTTGTTTTACCGCAAAGACGCAGAGGCGCAAAGGATTTCTATAAAAATATTGTTCATCCTCGCTATTGAAAAATGCAATGTGTGAAAATCCGAGTTCAGCTGGATATCCAATGAATTCGACGAGGAGGCTCCTACGGAGCCTTGCAAATAAAACCGATCTTCGATCTAGAAACAGGATGCTCCTACGGAGCGTTGCCTCCTGGAGATGGTCTTCTGGAATATATTTTACCGCAAAGACGCAGAGGCGCAAAGGATTTCTATAAAAAAATTGTTCATCCTCGCTATTGAAAAATGCAATGTGTGAAAATCCGAGTTCAACTGGATATCCAATGAATTCGACGAGGAGGCTCCTACGGAGCCTTGTAAACAAAACCGACCTTCGGTCTAGAAACAGGATGCTCCTACGGAGCGTTGCCTCCTGGAGGTGGTCTTCTGAAATATATTTTACCGCAAAGACGCAGAGGCGCAAAGGATTTCTATAAGAAAAATTTTCGTCCTTCTCTCCTCTGTTCCTCTGTGCCTCCGAGCCTCCGTGGTAAAAAAGTGATCCATTGAATGGATGCAACTTCTTTCGATGACTTTGCGAACCTTTGCGTCTTCGCGCCTTTGCGGTAAAATTTTCCTGCTTGGCAATCCCGAAGGGATGCCTTGAATTTGAAAACAACATCTATCAATTCATCTCCGCCTTGACGACAAACGAAATGACGATTGGCTCATCCGAATCCACCCGCTTCGCTACCGACAAATCGATATCAAATGGGTTGTTGAAATTATTTCCGGCCGGATCTTCCAGGTAGGGAGATATCTGAAGCGCATAATGACCTCCAGTCCAAGGTTTGTCAGGATAAAATGCCCAGGTCCGATCATTATCCTCCATCATGGTTTTTCCTTCCAGTACATTGTTGAACGAATCCGTTACGACTATATACTTTATCGCAAGCGCATGATCAACAGCGTCTGGGAAACTGCAATACCAATGGACCTTTGGAACTTGCTTCCGGTGCAATTACCTTCCAATCATGGCTGGAAAGTTTTTCCCGCTCCGGAGCCGTGACCACTATTCTTTTTTCAAAATTACCGGACAAAGCATTTCCATGCTCATCCCTCCAGGAGGAATCAATGACCAAATGATAAACATGATTGGGCTGCAACGGCGTGCCCAGATCAATGTTTGATTGAATTCCCCGCTTAATTCTTCCGGGGTCAAACAATAACGTGAATCGCCGGCGATCACTGTCCCAAAGTTCCTGGTCAACGATGAGGAAAGATTTTTCAACGATATGTCCACTTTCGTCTTTGAGTTGAATATGTTGATAAGCTTCACCCGTGCTCATCGGCGCTGAAAAATGGATGTACATCCTCAGCAGATTCGCCGGCAAACTATCACTGGCAGGGTAAACAGCTTCTACAAATGACCGGCCAGTGGCCCCGGCAGGAATAGTAAAGATGAGATCAATATTTCCCGTACCTCCACTTAACTTAGACCCAACGGCCAGGCCACCTGATTTTTTCAATAATCTTCCACAATCAAGCTCTGCATAGTATGTTTCTCCTGCTGCAAAAGGAAAAAGTGGCGTAAAGTACACCACCATTCCTTCTACGGAATAATATCCTGCCAGCGGCTGATGAATCTGATTTTGATGGGCATGCCAAGTATAGATGCTGGAAAGCTTCTGACCAGTCGTCATCACGCCAATGTTGGCGGATGATGGTGGTCAATACATCATTGTCCAGGTTGATAATCTTGACCGATTGCTCTGCAAATACCAGCTTGGGCACGATCCTGACAGAAGCTTACCACCGAAAGCAAACTTGCTAGCATCAAAGTAAATCCCCTGAAAAATCTCAAAACCACTTTCCCATTGTTTTTAAATTCAGGGATCCGTCGTTTATGTTTCGTTGAATGACGATGAAATTTTTCTCATTAAAATCGTCCAGCTGCATCACGCCGACTTCGGCGATTGCCAGGTAATTGACTCCGGCGTTGACATATGCGCCTGGCACAACCGTTGTCAACGGCTGACCTTTGTTCAGATCCTCTGAAGTCATACGCATCATCGTGCGATCGCTATTGGCAATAAGCACGTAGTCTTTTCCTTCTTTTTTATAAGCGATCATATCTACAGGACGATTTCCACCTCCGAGCTCCGCCAATGTTATTCCCCTCAATTGACTTTTTGAGCGAATATCCTGCAAAGAAAATTTAGCCACGGGCGAGCAGCCATAGCCTGCAAGAATATGCATCTGGCCATTGATGGGAAACGGTAAAAAAGTTTCTATCGGGGAATGGGTTTCGTAGATATCATGTGAGGTGTGGAAGATCTCTAATTGTACTGCTTGTGACTGATTGGTAAAAGGGAAAGCAAACCTCCGCATCTTGGAACTGAATTGCTCGCCTGAGAGTCCCGAGACAAAAAGCTCTCCGTCTACGAAGGCCATGTCCGTTACGGCCATCGTTAACGTATGCCACTGTTGCGGCAACTTGGTGCCTGGAGCAGGTACATCCGTAATCGATGTTTCGTAGAAACTCACATCGTTCAGCGCGACGGCGCGCAGATTTCCTTTGTGATCGCACTTAATAAGGACAGACTGCGCGGGAGATCCATTGCGCGTAACAGCCAGATAGATCTCTTTGGATATCGGGTGCACTGCCATGTCGACAATTTTGATATCCTTTACCTGGACACCCAACAGCGCTGCCACCTTCTCGTCGATATTGGCAACGGTTACTTTATCCGGGTCGGGTTGAGTGGCACCCTGCGTTTCGATGGCATACACATGAGTTCCCAATGGATCCGCCAAAAACAAGATTCCATCTTTGTTGAATGTAATAGAGGTCAAAGACTTTAATGTGACGTTACCTTTTTTTGGAGCGGGTGCATCTGCCTTCAATCCGGTGATCACGCCTGCCAACAGAATCATGACTACCATGGTCTTCATCCCTCGATGACGATTTGTTTTCATAGTGTTTAGAGTTTATTTTTTTTGGTTGTGCTTCCTTGACCGACAGGAGGAGATATCATCACCACCTCTGTATTGTTACTGCTGTAAATACGGAAAAAGGTTGGGCTACGTCTTCGGTTCCGATCGGAATGGAGATGAAAATTTGCTGCAGGAATAAAATTTACCCCACAATGGGTTATGCACTTTTTGATTTGAGTGCCTGGTCTCGGTACTGTGACGGTGTGACGTGGAATTGTTTTTTAAATGAGTCATTGAAAGATGACACAGTGCTAAACCCGGAGTCTAATGCAATGCTAGCGATAGTGTACCGGAGGTTTGCCGGATTGCTTAACCGTCTTCGCGCTTCTTCGAGCCGAAGCTCGCTGATATAATCACCATAAGTTTTGTGGAGTCTTTCGTTGATGACCTGCGACAAATGATGCCGGGAGGTGTGCAGGCGATCGGCTAACGTGTCGATCGTAAGGGACGGGATCAGCAAAAGGCTTTCCCGTCCTGCATAAAGGTCGTCAGGTCATTCATGATTCGATTTGCCTCCTCTGCTTTCAGACTCGAGTGGGAATATTTCACATTTCTTCTTGACGGCAACGCCATGACGGCAGGGCTGGACTGAAAAAAGAGGTTGGACCTCGAAAGAACTTTGTAACTAATCCAATAAATAAGGATCGTGAGAATCATAAACAAAAAGCGGACGTCGGGAAATCTGCCATAGTAAACAAACATTACTGCAAGTGTAACGATGATGATAAATTCCGCGGAGGCGACAAATGCTATGAATTGTTTCACCAGCTTGTTGCTAAGTCGCAAGCGCAAGAAATGAATAAATCCCCAACGAAATTGCTTGGAAGGTGGCCTGCGCATAGGCGTGGAATGAGGGACCGTTCCAAAACAATTCGACGGCTGTAAAAAAGGCAAAAGGAATAAAATGCAGCAAGTCCAGAGGTTTCCACGATGCCTCTTCGCCGAGATCTCACAAACAGATAAAGCAATGGACCAATGAGGTAGGGAAGTTTGTACGAAATCACGTAAGGGATCAAGGCATGGTCCATCACCCACGTCTTGGATATCACTTTAAATGTCAGCTGCAGCCCGACGACAATAAGAAACGCGGAGAGGTAGCGATTCGAAATTCTCTTTTTCTCATAGCGAATCATCCATAGGCTCAGCAGAATTCCTTGAAGGGCGCCGAACAGTAGGATGAATATGTTCACTTGGTGCGTCATGGGTTAGTTCGAAGTTTGAGGTTTGAGGTTCGAAGTTGTACTTCGTAGAAACGTTTGTGCGCAACAAGAAGTTGTGTTATTGGCCTCGCGTTCGTGTATCTCCCCCAGAACGCGCTTCGGCCAACTTCGAACCTCAAACTTCAAACCTCGAACTATTTCAAGAAGCCCCTTAGCGCGTGATTTTTCATTTTGTGCTTCAATTTGGCCATGGCCTTTTCCTTAATTTGCCTTACTCGCTCATGGGTAATTGAAAATTGTCTTCCGATCTCCTCCAGGTCCATGGCGGTCTGACCTTTCAAGCCATAAAACAAAATAATAATCGTCGCCTCGCGCTCAGAAAGGGTGGCGAGCACCCTGTCAATTTCTATCGATAGGGAATGCGAAACCAAGGCGTGGTCTGGCGCCATCGATGTTTCATTTTTAAGGACATCCAAAAGCGTCAGATCCTCACTTTGGTGAAAGGGAGAATCAATTGAAGAGTGCTTGCTGACCAGGGAAAGATCCAGTCTGATTTCATCCACTGACATATCTAAAGCATCCGCTAATTCTTCATCCGATGGATCGCGCTCCAGTTGCTGTTCCAGCAACGCCTGAGTTTTGTAAATTTTAGTGAAGGAGCTTACTCGGTTCAATGGAAGTCGGACGACGCGTGTTTTTTCCGCAAGAGCTTGGATAATGGATTGTCTGATCCACCAGACTGCATACGAAATAAATTTAAAACCCCGCGTCTCGTCAAACCGTTGTCCGGCTTTGATCAACCCGACATTTCCTTCATTGATAAGGTCGTTAAGTGACAGCCCGTGATTTTGATATTGTTTCGCCACGGAAACCACAAATCGCAGATTGGCTTTTGTCAGTTTTTGAAGGGCGACAGGATCGCCACGTCTGATCATGCCAGCAAGCTCAACCTCGGTGTCTGAATTAATTAGTTCCAATTTCCCAATTTCCTGCAGGTATTTATCCAGTGACAGACTCTCTCGGTTGGTGACTTGCTTCGATATAGTGAGTTGCCTCATGATTTTCTAATTACAAGCTATTCTTCCAAAACGGGTTGGTTGTCGTTTTCCATAATGCGTACAGTTCATCGTCTTCAAAGGGCTCGATTGGCATCAGATTTTCGCTGACGAAAACGGCATGACGGGTGACCTCCTGGGCTTCATTATTTTTCCATCGCACATCGCAGGCAACTTCTTCTCCCAGGATGCGGGTAGGAATAACCAACGATATCGCTGCTGGAACGTTGTAGTGTCGCTCATATACATCCAGCATGGAAGGAACGATCTTGTAAGGTTTATTTAAGTGGATTTGCATTGCTATTAATTTTGTTTGCTGTGTTTACAGCAACGTGTGAGGTGCTGAAATCGAGTTTATAAGATAACGTCACCAAAAGGCAGATATACTTCCGTTATTGTCACGTTTAAAATCGATATACCAAAGCATTTATATTCATACCTGCGCCTACGGATGCCATCACAATGGTATCAGAATTCCTGATCGCCTGTTCCGGAAATCTGCCCTTTAGGATAAGATCGAGTAAAGTCGGGATGGTTGCGACAGAGCTATTGCCCAGCCATCCCACGGACATAGGCATGATCCCTTTTGGAATAGAAGCCTTGCCGAACAGTGCGAAAATCCGGTCGAGGATGCCATTATCCATTTTCTCATTGGCTTGATGGATTAAGATTTTGTTGATAGAATCAATGGAAACACCGGCTTTGTCCATTACATTTTTAACGACTTCCGGCACATGTTTAAGTGCAAACTCGTACACCTTGCGTCCATTCATTTTGATGAACAGATCATTTTTGTTTGTATCGTAAGGAGAATAGGAGTATGCCATATTCAGTAAAGCGGAATGTTCACTGGCATAGGTTTGAGTCTTATGAGCGATTATTCCCTTTTCAGGTTCATTCGACGCCTGCAGGATAACGGCACCGCTACCATCACTGAAAATCATAGAGTCAAGATCGTGCTTGTCAATGACGCGCGACAATGTTTCTGTGCCGATCACCAGGCACCGTCTGGCATCACCGGATCTGATAAAATAGTTCGCCTGGATGACTGCCTCGAGCCACCCCGGGCATCCAAAAGACAAATCGTAGGCGACACAGTCCGGATTCTTTATTTTAAGAAGTGCCTTGACACGTGAGGCAAGCGACGGGACCAGGCTAACGCGGTTGCTATCGTATGAAACATCACCAAAATTATGTGCGACGATTATGTAGTCTAACGTTTCCTTGTCAATACCAGAAGTTTCCAACGCATCCGCTGCTGCAAGAAACGCCAACTCAGAGGCATTTTGTTCTGGTTTTGCATACCGTCTTTCTTCAATGCCAGTGATTTCCTGAAATTTGTCGATTATGGTCCGGGTACTTTTATACATTTTTGTTCCATCCTTTTGAAAGAACTGCGCCTTCGAAAACGCTTCATTCTTCACCCGCACTTCCGGCAGGTAGCTTCCAGTACCGACGATCGTTGAACTAATCATATTTGCGAAAACTATTTTTAAATAGAACCTTTTTTCAATTTCCGAATTTTCTTAGGGTAAGATTTTAATACCGTTGGATTTCACGTGCCTTTGAGATCACCAGTTTGCGACCTGCCAAGCTGGTGTTAGTTAGTTGGTGAATCGCTTCCTGCGCCTGGCGGTCATCTGGCATATTCACAAATCCAAAGCCTTTTGAGTCACCGGTATATCGATCGCTGATAATCTTTACAGACGATACTTCCCCAGCTTTCTGGAAAAATATCCTTAATTCCTCTTCCTTGGTGGTAAGGTTGAGGTTGGATACGTATAAGTTCATTTTGAAAATTTTTCTTTGAACAGTAAGATGGTCTTAAGGAATGACTCCGGCATATGGGAGTTCCTGAGTGCCTAAAGACGAACCTAATGATTTAGTAAAATGCCCCGGTACAGCGCGAGATATAACTCCATTGATGCCTATCTGTACCGATTAATTGGGGAGAGGATTAAGAGACTGAAAATTGATGCAGTGAATTAAAAGAGTCCGCAATTGATACGGGCAAAGGTAGCTTGAATTTTACCGTAAACCTATTGGATGAGTTCGCGGGAAATTTACCGGGGAAAACCAGTCTATAGTATGCATCCCGAGGAGATATGGATTGTCGCCTGCACAATTCTTGTTTCCACACTCCAACCTGCAGGACTTTGGCCAACTTCGGACTTCGAACCTCAAACCTCGAACTTTTAACTAGAAGCGTTAAAAAGACACTTTCGCTCAACGGTCGTTTTTGTCGCTTTAAAGATTTCTTAATGAAAATTTTATGCGAATGGGAATCTTTCAATCGATTGCAGGTTGTAAATTTACGACTCGCAACTACACCCGAAACCAAAGCGAATTATGAGTGAAACGGTAACACCTGACACAGAAAGGATGGAGGCTCTCATTGACGAAATGAGCGTTACTATCAAAAATCTATCCTCCTTAGCAACGGCCCACGGTCTTATGGACCCCTACGTAAATCGCGATCTTCATGATGCGATGGAAGGACACCTGATTGAAAAACCTGTCGATGAAATTCTGGACAAACTAAAAAAGGTTAACAAAGATACCCATCCGGAATGGTCATTTCTGAATGTGGGGTGACCCGCGTTCCCTGCCTGCCGGCAGGCAGGGAAATTCATTATTCAATATTCCTTGTTCGATATTTTTTAAAAGACCCGTGTTGGGAATATCGAACAAGGAATACGGAATATCGAATGATGAAGTGACCGATATTATTCGAAGCAGGAGTATCTTCGCGCCTCCTAATGTTTAACCACGGAGACACGAAGGCGCGGAGATCGCGAAGTTTTAACAAATGTATTTGTTAATCCGGCTTTGGTCTAATAATCAACTCCAGCAATGGTTCGTTCTCGTCATTTAATTTTATCACGTCCCCACCTTTGAGCTTCTGTGTTAATTTCCCATTCTTATCTTGTAAAGCTGAAAGCTTATGTCCCGAATTTGGCGTATGGTTGGTGCGTTGTAAATCTTAAGTCTCAGCACAGACGAAAGGCGCATTCGACCTTTGTGAATCTTTGTGCCTTCGTGACTTTGTGGCAAATTCGAAAAGTGAAAAAATGATTTTGTTCTAACATTTCTACCACACTTACAACTTACAACTTACTACTTACTACTTACTACTTACCTTACGGCTCACCGGTCACGAAGAACCTCCCCAATAGCCTCCACATAATCCTCTCTAAACGTCATCCCATTATGCCCCTGCCGGTTTAATACTATTAGTTTGTCGGATTTTTTTAATAAGCCTTTTAGTTTTATGGACTGACCATATGGAATCACTTCATCTTCATTGCCATGAAAAAGAACGATGGGCATCTCACAGTCTGAAATGTATTTATAGGTGTCGAGTTTGTATCTTAAGAGAAAAGGAGGCACCAAAGGAAAAGTGTGTTTCACTACATCAGTCAAGCTGTAATATGGAGCTTGCAAAATCAGCAAGCTCGGATGATTCGTTGAAGCAAGTTTTGCCGCGAGGCCTGTGCCGATGGAATATCCCAGCACAACGATCTTATTTTCAGAATATAGTTTCAACATTTCGCTGTAGGCCAGTTGTACATCCTGGGAAAGTTGTGCTTCGCTTTCAATTGGTCCTTCACTTTTTCCATAGCCTCGATAGTCAAGGATGAAAATATCGTAGTCTAAGCTTGTGTAAGTTTCTGCCACTGTGCCCCAACGATCGAGCGCCCCACCGTTGCCATGTAAATAGAAGATCAGACCTTTCGAGCTATCAGCTTTAAACAGCAGTCCGTGAAGAACTTTTTGATCTTCCGTTGTGAGGTAGATTTCTTCAAAGCCTTGGGGAAAATCGAACTTGTGATTTTTGCCTAGCTTATCCGGAAAGAATATAAGTTTCTCCTGGAAAATAAATAAGAGGGCACAGACTAAAATATATAGACCCAGAAGAATTGAGATCGTAACCATTATTTTTTTAAGCATGGTGTTGCGCAAGGAGCGCTTAAAGATACTATAATCGGTAATCAGGTAATCAGTAATCCGGTAACGCCTGCCGGTAGGCAGGGGTGGCTCTTCGTAGGAGAGGGTAGGAAGTGCAATGTAGTTTGTAAGAGGTAGTTTGTAAGAAGTGGGGCTTCGAATGGAACATTTTTCTTTGTGAAACCTGCCGGCCGGCTTTGTTTCGGCTTTGTGGTAAAGGCATTCCTATTTCAATCACCTAAGACCAGCACGATCTTTTCATCAAAAATTAGTCGTTAATCTAAAATCAGTCCCAAAAACGCACGCTCGAAAAAACCCTACCCACTAGCTTTAAGCTTTTTGCTTTAAGCTTTCCGCTTCTTGAAACCCTTCAAATATTCTTCCCGTTAAGTCCCAAGAAGAAAAACTTAGACCATGAAGAAAATCGATATTCTCAATTTCATAACCGACTTCCGGAAATCTCCCAACAGCACGAAAACCTACCGTGAGATCATCAGCCATCTAGGCTCTCAATATGTATCCACCATCGATGCAATGCTAGATGAACTTCAAAAAAACAAGGTTGTGAAACAGACGGAAGTAAATGGAGAGAAGGCGTATCAGGTTATATCTCGCTAGACCGCTGATTGACCTGATTACGCTGATTAACCAATACTGGTCTTTATGTAAACCAGCATTACTTTTACGTGCAGACCACCTGCCTTCGGGTTAAAAATTTTTGACCACCATTTTTATAACACTCAATATTCAACAAACGATGGTCGATGGGTATACCCCAAACTTATTCTCCATTTCATCGCTTCGTGATTTTGGTTCCTCTGCTGCTGCATTTCATTGGGAGGGGATTCTTCGCCCTTCGCGCATTCACCCCTTCACTCTAAATGACGGGTTTACTAGGGGTAAGGCGTCACCCCGGTTGGCCTCTCCCTCCCCCTAGCGATCCGTCATGTTGAGCCTACGTCCGTTCTCGAAGTTACTGAACTGTCCGCGAAACATCCCGTGCTTTGAGACTGCAAAAGCAAAGATCTACGCCTTAGTTAAACCAGGCACTTCCAGAAGACACAAGATTAAAGATGAGTACTTGGAAAACAACGTACAGGCCACACTAAACGTGTTCTCCATTTCATCGCTTCGTGATTTAGCTATCCAATTGATGCATTTCATTGGGAGGGGATTCTTCGCCCTTCGCGCATTCAACCCTTCGCTCTGAATGACGGGTTTTACTTGGGAGTAAATTTGACTTAGGGTCGTTTGCTGTCGCGACTAAACTTCGACCTCCGTGCCTCCGCGCCTCTCGCGGTGAAAAAACTTGACTACGTCCTTTGCCCGATAGCAGTCATTAACCTAGATGCCCCTCGAATATTGATTATTGATTATTGTTTGTTGAATATTTAAAATACTCAACTCTCAATACTCTTGGCTCATATGCACGCATTAACCTCGAGCCGAACTTCGAACCTCAAACTTCAAACCTCGAAGCTAACCCTACGGAATAGCAAACGCCATATACCCTCCCATAAAACTCCCCTCGCCATTCACCCGCCCTTCGCACTGAGACAGTGCTTCGGCGGGCGCGGCCGATACCTTCTATATTCGAAATTCGACATGCGTCATTCGGCATTTGCAGTTGGAATACTCCTCATTCATTAAGGCTCATTGAATCGCAAAAGCAATATACCCTCCCTTGAAATTATTTTCTGGCTCTCCATTCACTGAGATAACCACATACTGCTTTCCCCCAACGGCATAGGTAGACGGTATCGAACTCGCGGTACCTGGCAGCTGGTATTCCCATAGCACCTTTCCGGTTCTCTGATCAAACGCCCGGAACATGTTGTCGTGCGTGGCGCCGATGAAGATCAAACCTCCTGCCGTAGCAATTCCTCCACCCCGGTTGAACATGCCTGAATTTGGAATGCCCATTTTTTTAAATTTAGGATCTTCGCCCAGCGGAACCTGCCAGACAATGGCTCCCGTGTTCAGGTCGATGGCAGTCATGGTACCAAACGGAGGCGCTATTGCCGGATGACCATCGGGATCCAGATAAAAGCTGTATCCATTAAAGCCATAGGGTTCGTTATTCTGTGGAATGTCTCCTGTCTCGAATGATTGTTGTACAGCGGTGTCTTTAACGTACGCAACAATCGAGGCGATCTGTTCTTCCGACAAAAACTTAAAAGAAGGCATGGGTGGAGCACCTGTCTTAATGATGTTTGCGATCTGCTCGTTTTTATATTTTTTTACACGCCCTGTAAGATCAGGCCCAACACCCGTTCCCTTTTTGTTAGCGCCGTGACAGTTGCTGCAGTACGTCCTGAATAATATTTCAGGGTTGAGTTGGTTTGCGGCACGGATTTTTTTCAGGTCCGTAAGTTTCAGGATCATTGGAATGTCGGTGGCGTTAACGAATAGCCTATTCGTTTCCGGATTGACCGAAGCGCCACCCCAGTTGGATCCGCCATGGGCTGTCGGGAGCATGAGCAATCCCTCCATCGACGGCGGCTCATAGACACCAGTCTTGTATTTGTTTTTGACGACCTCTTCTTTTATCCACGCTGACGAACGCCCGAAAAACTTTTCCTGGAAGCCCTGTCGCGCAAATGGCGGATTGTCGGGAAGTGGCTGCGTAGGCCACGGTTTTTCTCCCGGCATACTGCTGACGGTGTCGACAGGTACTTCCTTTACACCATATAACGATTCGCCTGTTTCGCGATCAAACAGAAACAGATATCCCATCTTCGTGACGAGCGCTACAGCATCGACTTCTTTTCCGTCGCGGTTGATGGTAACAAGATTCGGAGGCGAACCATTGTCGCGATCCCAAAGATCGTGGTGTGTAGTTTGAAAATGCCAGATACGCTTTCCGGTTTTTGCATCCAGTGCCAGCAGGCAGTTAGCGAAAAGATTTTGCCCTGGACGATCCGCCCCATAAAAATCAAAAGAAGGCGACGCCGTCGGGATGAAGACGATGCCGCGTTTTTCGTCCAACGCCATCCCCGCCCAGCAATTAGCGCCACCGTTGCGTTCGCGGGCGTCAGGGCTCCAGGTATCCGCGCCGAACTCACCAGGTTTTGGAATCACATGAAAGGTCCATTCCAATTCGCCGGTGTTGATATTGAATGCGCGGATATCGCCTGGTGTCGACGGTAGTTCATCCGGCACTTTGCACCCCACAATAAAGAGATCATTGTATACGACTCCTGGCGCGTTGCTCGAGACGGGCACACGCGTACGCATGGAGTCAGGTACCTCGAGACCTTCATAAAAATCGACGCGACCGTTGTCGCCAAAGTCGGCCATAACGGTGCCATCGGCCGCATTGATTGAATACAGTGTGCCTCCAGAGATAAGAAAGATTCGATCGGGATTACCCGGATGGTAAGTCATTCCCTTCGACCAGTTAGGAATAGCTGATGAGTCGGGTGTAAACTCCCACAACAGTTTGCCCGTCGCAGCATCGAGCGCCACGAGTTTATTGGAAGGCATCAATCCGATGACGCGATTGTCCATCATCACAGGATTGAAATAGAGACCACCACCTTCTGTGCTATCTTCATAACGCCAGACTTCCTTTAGCTGCGTGACATTAGAAGAGTCAATGTCCTTCAACGCAGAGAACTTGTTATTGGAGACATCATGACCGAAGGTCGGCCAGGAGGAAGTGTCGTCTCGTTTGTCGGGTGAGCAAGCCGCGAGTAAAATTAACAAGAGACAGCCGAGTAGCCGTTTCATGTGCGATGTCGTCATGCGATGAATTATTGGTTCAAATTTATAAATAAGTGAAAGCCTTTCCTATGGTGGGTTCGCCAGCTGTACACTGACTGCTGAAAGCTGACAACTCTTAGGGCGTGCCCCTCGTTCCCTGCCTCGTTTCACTTCGGCAGGCAACGTCGGGTCGGGCTTTCGGCACTCGCCAGTCCTACGCACTTTCCATTTCGGCGCAAACAATGCCGTCTATCCCTCACGCGCGCATCTAGCTAAGGTTGTGCGTGGATGTTTGAACCTTGATTATAGGATTAGGAGATTACCCTGATTATGTGCTTGAACTCATGGCATTTCGAAATCCTGCGAATCCTGCAATCCTGTAAATCAAGGTCTAATTTACTACCGCGACAAATGTATTGGATCACGACGCGTAGACTTCTTTGTGGAAAATTCGGTTATGGTAGAAATTAAAGCTGTGAGCAAACTAGAGGACGTCCACCTCGCACAGGCAATGAATTACCTCGAATGCTATAAACTCGAGATCGGCCTCTTGTTGAATTTCGGAGCACAAAGTTTGGAGTTCAAGCGCGTGCATAATAACCGTCCGACCTTGATTGATGGATTTAAGGATTAACCTTGATTGTTACGAACGAGAACCTTCACGAATCATGTTAATCCTTTAATCAAGTAAATCAAGGTTCAGACATCGTGACACGCTCCTACAAAATCTTTACAATGATTCAGTTTGATATTCATCGATCTTTCTGTATCATTAGAAACCCATTTCCTAAACTCCTGTCTTCCTACATGGCATCGATCCTTCCTGGCTTCGAATATGATATCTTCATCAGTTACCGGCAAAACGACAATAAATATGACCAATGGGTTTCTGACTTTGTTCACAACCTTTCTTTGGAGCTGGTTGCTACTTTAAAGGACCGGCTTTCGATTTATTTCGATGAAAATCCCGAAGACGGAATAAAAGAAACCTACAACGTTGACAAGTCAGTGTCAGCAAAGTTGAATGCGCTGATCTTTATTCCGATCATTTCAAACACGTATTGCGATACAACCAGCTTTGCATGGCGACAGGAATTCCTTCCTTTTAAGAGTATGAACAGGAAAGTATCGGTCTCGAGGTAACATTGCCAAAGGCAACGTAGCAAGTCGTATCCTTCCGATAAGAATTCATGAGATCGATCTTGATGACGTTCAACTTCTTGAGAATGAATTGTCCGGTACGCTGCGCTCTATTGATTTTATTTATAAGTCTGCAGGAGTCAATCGTCCGCTGCGCCAGAAGGATGATAATTTTTCGGATCCGACAATCAAAACGGAACGATCTATCGCAACCAGATCAACAAGGCGGCAAATGCCGTAAAAGAAATCATACTTGGTATAAAAAAGCGAGCACAGTGCCCTGCCTTGCGCTCCTTCATTCTCGCATAAAAGATCTTTCAACGGCCGATAAGCGCATCGGTTCCCGAAAACATTAAATACGCAATAATAAAAAATAACGGGCCCACCGTGTTTCTTGCCTGGACTTCGTTTGAACTAAAGGCAAAGCGCGAAGAGATGTTGATCATTCTTCAAAAGGCCGGTTTCAACGTCGTGCCTGCAATCGACTGTCCTTCGGATGAAAGTATGTTTCAGCAGAAGACGCATGAGGCCTTGTCAAAAGCGCAATGTTCGCTGCATATTCTGGGAAATGAATTTGGCAGACGATTTGAAGCAGACGAGGAAATTTCGTTTCCACGTTTTCCAGTTTGAAGAAGCGAAAAAGCGGTCCGCAGATTCAGCGGATGAATTTCAGACGATCGTCTGGTTTGCTCCTGAAGGGGCGCCGGAAGTGAAACCATCTCAGTCGACTTTCATCAATTACATCCGCAATAACATTACCCGAAACATGATCTTTAGCAACAGCAGCGGTCCAATGCAGCTGGTCGACGATATGCGGGCGATGATGCTGAAGAAAGAAACAACTGAGCTGGACACAAAAGACACAGACATCTTTTTCATTTTCAACCAACAAGATGAAGTGGATGCGCAGATAATTACCGATCTCATCAGCAGTTCATATCCAATCGAGACCATGAACATCATGCCCGACGGTGAAGATGAATACCGTGAATTGTCAAGACAACAGATCCGGCGAAGTAAGCTCGCCGTGGTTTATTTCAGGTATGCAGCAGATTGGGCATTGCCATTTATCAAACAGATTTGGAAACAAGTCGGTGGAGCTTCATCACCTACCCACATCATGCTGGTTGGCGAGGATGATCCCAAAACCAACGCTGCCAGAACATTCAAAGCTCCCAAAGTAGTTTCAAGTATAGTCTCGAAGCAGGAAGTGCCAGAGGAAGTTAAAAGAGTGTACATAAAAGTCATTGAACCTTAGCTCGATCCTTCCTCATGCTCGACGAGATTAAGATATGTCCATATACTGGCCTGCGGCCTTTTACCGAAGAAGAGTCCATCTACTTCAAGGGCCGCGATGAGCATATTGAACAGGCAACACGCCAGCTGGAAAAGAATAAATTCATAATGCTCACCGGTGCCTCCGGCGATGGAAAATCTTCATTGGTATATGCGGGCATCATTCCCAACGCAAAGGCTGGATTTTTAAAGGCTTCATTTTCAAACTGGAGTGTTGTTGACTTCAGGCCGGAAAGAAATCCACTGGAGAACTTAAGTCGCACGCTTGCCAACCAGCTTGGTGTTAAGCCACTGAAACAGTTCAACCGAATTGAATTATGGATTCTCAGCGTTAATAGATATGTACAAAGCATCGCCGTTATACTACGACGCGCGATCTCCTGAATGGCTGAACGCTACCGACAAAGGAAAAACGAGAAAACGCAGAAAGGCGTCGAACCTCATCATCCTTGCAGACCAGTTCGAAGAGTTTTTTACAAATCCTGAAAATTTTCAAAAGGGTGTGCCATCACAAGAGGCGATGTCTGTCACGAACCTTTTATTGGAGACAGCGCGAATTGCATTGGAGGAAAATCTGCCGATCTATGTGATCATCACCATGCGCTCTGATTACATCGGTCAGTGTGCTGCATTTCGAGGATTGCCGGAGTATATCGGGTTTTCTCAATTCTTTGTTCCGAGACTGAATCGAAAAGAGTTGCGCGAAGTGATTGAGGAGCCGGCCATGCTGAGTGGAAATGTGATTTCGCGCAGACTTACGGAACGTCTCATCCACGATATGGTGGAAGGCACGGATCAACTTCCGATTCTGCAACATGCGCTGAATCAGATCTGGAAGATGGCGGACTCAGGACAGGAGGAGATGGATCTCGTTCACTATGCCATGGTAGGCGGCATTCAGGGAAGTGAACTTCCGGATAACGATGCAGTAAAATTCAAGGAATGGTTTGGGAGCCTGCCGGAGAAAGTGCAGAGTTGTTACCATCAGCCAGTTTACAAAACGTGTTAAACACGCACGCTAACAAGCTATATAATCAGGCGTCCGACTTTCTGCTCGGGAACAATAAGGGGCGGGTAAGCGAGGCTGATGCGAAGAAGATCATCGAGATAGCGTTCAAATGTCTTACGAAGATCGACAACAGCAGGGCCGTTCGTAACAGGATGACATTGGGGGAGATCACATCGATCATCGATGTTCCTCATCTCGATTTTAGAACAGTAGGAAATACGTTGGATATTTTTCGCGAGCCTGGCAATACCTTGCTAAGGCCATTCTCGGAAGAGGTAGCCGAATTAAAAGAATCCGATGTATTGGACATCACGCACGAGAGTCTGATCAGAAACTGGGAAAACCTTGGGCAGTGGGCCAAAGAAGAATTTGACAGCCATACGATTTCTCTTGACTTTGGCCAGCAGCTCAACCGTTGGATGAAGAGACAAGTCCGGCGATTTCCTTCTGTCCATTGGTCCATTAACTTATTTTGAAAGCTGGATCAGGACAAAAACCAAATGCCGCCTGGGTGGCCCGCTACCTCAAAGATGATCTGGAAAAGGCACAGAAACTTGAGAAAGCAAATGTAGTTCAGGCAAATGCAATAGAATTTCTCAAGCGTAGCGGGCGCAAGCATATCCTAACCAAGGCCTTTGTACGGTATGGTGCGGGCCGAATCGCCGCCGTGTTTGGTTTGATCCTGGTTTTGACATTGAGTTCTTTCTATGCAGCTGACTATTGGCGTCGGCGGGACGCGTATGTGCTAAAAGAAGTGAAAGAAAAAGCGTTAGGGTTTGCCGGCGATAAGAATATTGTGCTGACGTTCCGGGTCGTTGCGTTGAATGAAGGGCTCATGCAAGGTGATTTGACGATTCCCGAAATAGCTGATGCGGTGAAAGATCCCATGGAAAGGATCAACCTCATTATCGGCATAGCCTCACAGTTGGTATATCAAGGCATGACCGAGCCGCATCGCGAAATCATGCAAAGTCTTCGCTTGGCTGACAGTCTGTTGACGGCGTTTCCTGTTTCGTATAAAAACGGAGCGCACACTGGGCTTGTTTTTGAAAGAACTGAACGACCAATCTGACATTCTTGAGCTGGCGTATTTCTATAAGCCCATCGCTGAAATGGACACGCTCCGCAATCGCAACGCAGGACGACTGGCGAATTTAACGAGGGGTATTCTTACCAATGGGCCTCCTAACTTTACTGCCATCGATAACTTCAATCGCGGATTGGAGCATGCAATTAACCATCATGCTTTCACTGCCCAGGAGTTGGATGGGTTAATCCAGACGCTCTCGCCGTTTGGTGGATCCAGCACAACGCCATGGGTGTCGGTCCAATTTGCCCGTGACAAAGTCTGTTCTAAAGGATTTTATGACGGACAGTTTAATTTTAACGGCTTGTATCAGGAACTTGGATACCTCTTTGCTGCCAAGGGTGACTCCCGTCTGGCGTTGAATGCTCTCGATACACTGTTAACCTACAACCAGAATTATTATCAGAACGATTATTCGGCCTTACCCGATAATGCGTATCACATCGCGGGGGTATTTTATGCTTACGGACATTTGACGGCATTGAATGAGTTTGTTGGAGGCTATTGCCAGAAGACAGGAATGGCCGAGGCACAGTTTTATGCCCGGTTGCTGGCGCGTTGCAAGACTTACGAATTTGCCACAGCGGTGATTGAAAATGACCAGAACCTTGATCTGAGTCTTAATCTGATCCTCGAGTACAGCAGCGATGCTCAGCTTGACTTCTTCTTCACCAAATATCGTGAGGTATTAGGGCGTACCAGTAAAACTAAGGACGAGCGGAATTTTCAATCCGCGTTGTCGTATAAAGATCAGGCCATCATCCACCTGAGAAAATTAGAAGTTCAAGGCGCTGACTCGCTGAAGGCAACGTACCGGCCATTGTTTGACACAGCCATTGCGTTGTATCGATCGGTAGATTCTAGCTTCCTTAACACAAAGATACCAGTCGTTGAGATCAGTTCTAACGATGATATCCAGATGCCGAGGAAGTTTCTGTTTCTCTATCCCGACGTTCGTACACCATTTCATCCCAACGAACCCAGGCTATTCCATTTCTTTTACATCACCGATGCGTTCGTCGCTTACATCCTCGACAAGAACTTGTTTGATGGGCTGTATCCCACACAGGCGGAACTGAAATATTTCGAATTATATTTTCGAGATTATCAGTTTACAGAAACCGACATGGTTTACACGGCTTCAAACCGGATGCAGTACAAGACCATGGTGGATCTTGAAAAAGCGCTTGCTTCCAACCCGGCATCCAGGCAGGTCAATCTTAATTTCTTATTCCTCTACGCCGGTCACCAGGCGTCGCTGCGAAACGAGCGCGATCGTGCCCTGCATTACTACAGCAAACTGTCGACGGATCACTTGAAAGCATTATTTTTTAATTCTTTCAATACTGGGTTTACAGTCTCGCTTGTTGGCGCTGCGATAGGTGACCTCGCTAAGTTTGATCGCATGGACGAAGTTGATAGGATTGTCAAGATGTTCCGGCTCGATGTAAACCGCTCAACATTTTACGCATACGGTGCACGGGGTCCGCTGCTGGAGAATATCAAAACGCCCTCCGTCGATCAACTTATTGATTCAGCAACATTCTACATGAAAAAAACAAAGGTTCTCAATGCCGTCCAAAGCAACCGCGTGCAGTTAGGCGCAGCCCTTGCGTTGCGCGGCGGGCCTGATGACATTGAGACCGCGATCAAAGCCATCAAAAATGTTCAGTTTAAATATTTTGGAATGGGCCTGATCGCCCGTGCGCAGGCCAGGAATGGAAGAACGTTTGAAGCGCTCGACTATATCACGAAGAATACGTCCGCGATTGGAAACGCAGCCTTTGCCGCCAACATCCTTTATGGATACAATCTGCGGAACGAATCTGTAAAACAACAATTAAGCTGGAAGATCTACATGGAAAACCATCCGTGGTTGTTTGACCGGGCCAATACATACGCCGATGAAAATAACTGATACCTTGCAGATCTGTCCTTACACAGGACTTCGGTCATTTACCGAAGAGGAAAGCCTGTATTTCAAAGGGCGGGATGAGCAAGTCGATCAGGTGACAAAACAACTTGAAGAGCGTAAATTCCTGATGCTTACGGGGGCCTCCGGTGAAGGAAAGTCCTCACTTATTTACGCGGGTTTAATTCCGAATGCCCGGGCCGGATTTTTCAAGGCAAAATTTGCGCACTGGAAAGTGGTGGATTTTCGTCCCGAGCGGTCGCCCCTTAAAAATCTTTCCCGAGCGCTTGCGGATGCATTCTCTGTCCAGCAAAGCTCCATTGAGACGGAGATGCGAAGAGGGTTTTCCTCGCTGATTGATCTCTATCTGAATTCCGATTTCTATATTAACGAACGGGACGAGTCCTGGCAAACGCTTCCGGAGTCTGAAAGAAAATTAAAGAACCGGAATGCTTCGAACCTATTGATCCTGGTGGATCAATTTGAAGAGTTTTTTACCAACCCGGAGAACTACTACAATGAAATGCCATCGCAGGATTCGCAAATCGTTGTAAATCTCGTGCTGGAGACAGCGCGTATAGCCCAAGAGAAGAACCTTCCCATCTATGTGGTCTGTACCATGCGTTCCGATTATATCGGTCAATGCTCATCTTTCCGCGGACTGGCGGAAAACATTGGTTACTCTCAATTCTTTGTTCCGCGTCTGAAACGAAAGGAACTTAAACAGGTCATAGAAGATCCAGCCATCCTGAGCGGCAACAGGATCACCCAACGCCTCACGGAGCGGCTAGTGTACGATTTGCCGAAGGCGTTGACCAGCTTCCAATATTGCAGCATGCGCTGAGCCAGATCTGGTTAGAAGCGGGTCGAGGCTCAGAAGAAATGGACTTGATTCACTACGCCATGGTGGGCGGTATGCCTTCGTCACAACTGCCGCCAGAAGACCGGCTGCGTTTCGATGTCTGGTTTGCCAACCTTCCGGAATATCAGAAAAAGTTCTATGATGAAACCGGATTGAATAAGGTCATCGAGAATCATGCAAGCCGACTATACGAAAGTGCTGCAGAAGTTTACAATGCAGAAAATCCTGCTGCACCTGTTTCCCCCCGGGATGTAAAAAATATTATTGCCCTTGCCTGCTCGTGTCTCACGCGGATCGACAACTCCAGGGCGGTCCGAAACCGGATGACGCTGGGTGAGATTTCTGCGATCGTCAATCGTCCGGCGTTAGGGCCGAAGGTGATCGGAGATGTGCTGGACATTTTCAGACAAGAAGGTAATTACTTCATCCGTCCTTTTAAAGATGAGACAGACGAAGTGTCTAAAGATACTGTGCTCGACATCACGCACGAAAGCCTGATCCGTAACTGGGGAAAACTGCGTAAGTGGGCAACGAACGAATATGCCTATTACTCCACGTTTCTTGATCTCATGAAACAGCTCGATCGTTGGAAGCAAAGTGGCAAACGTTCCGGCTATCTGCTGCCGATTGGCCCCCTTACCTATTTCGAGAACTGGTATGCTACATGCAATCCCAATACCGGCTGGATCAATCGATACGCCGAACGGTCTGCCGATCCGGAAGCAAGCTGGAAAGAATCGGAGCGTGTGCTCAATGACGTGCGCGAGTATCTGAAGCGGAGCGCCAATCACGTTCGGGTAAGCCGGGCGTTCGTGAAGTACGGCGCAGGAAATATTGTGTTTGGAATTTTTCTTGTTGTCGCCGTTGTGCTTTGCAGCTGGTACTGGCGTTCCGGCAATCAAAAGAAAAACGAGAACGTCATGACCGAAATTCGAAAAGCATCGATTCCGTTGCTCGAAAGCGACGAAGTGAATACACAGACGAAAAGTCGTTACCTCCTGGTTGAAGAACGCCTGAATGAGGGAAGCGCCAGCAAATTTCTTGAAACCATCGCAGATAGACACGCCCGGCTCTCCCTGGCAATCCCGCTATACAAGGAATTGATTCTGATCGATAAAAAGTACGACAAGCCACTCAAGGCAAAGCTCATTGCATCGATTGGCGCAGATCTCGATCCGAAAGATGCGGACACTGATTTGTCTTTCTACCTCGAGCAACGGAATAGATTTATTTACCAGCTCGCGTTCGACAATTATTATAATGCAAACCAGAATTTACAAAAGACATTAAGCGACGAGTCCGCCAGGCTTTACCCGCTCATAACACATTTTTTTAATGATACAACGCTGGCTGCAGGCAATAGCACTATCAAACTCAACCAGGCCATTCAGCATTGGCTCGCTTTCGGGAAACCGTCGGAACACGATATCAAGGCGTTGCTTGACCTCATCTCGCCTGCGGCAAACGCTCGCGCCAAATCTGTCTTTCAGACATTCTATCCCAAAGGAAGCTACGAGCCTGATGGACTGCGGCCGATCAATTTCAAAGGGGGTTATCATACACTGGCATCACTGTATGCTGCCGTCGGCGATACCGAAAAGATCAAATGGTGCTTTGAACAACTCAGTGACCAGCCTGACTATTTTTCAGGCAAGTTGCTAAATGATTATTCCAACATCATCGGGTATCTCTTTCAGTTTGGGTATCACGATAAGGCGCCGGCAATTGTTGGTGACGTACAACATTATTTTCCATCCAATACTCCGGCTACGGTATACAGTGATCTCATCATACGGTCAGGATATATTACGCATCTCTATCGTCTCAATTTTTTCGAAAGCTCGAATCGCCTTCTCTTTGAAGATGGAAACGTTAGCCTGGGTCTTTGTTTTTCCAGCCGCGGTCAGTTCAAGACGATCGTCGCTGACTACGAGGAGCTTCTTTCCGGCATTCAAGATGCGCAGGAGCGGAACTATCTTCTGGCAATTCATTTCAAAAGGGTTGCGATGTTTGAATCGAAGTACCATTACGATCGTGGTCTCGACGTACCTGCAGCGTCTATTGATGCACTGCTCGACAAAGCATGGCGCCATTTTACACTGGTAAGCGACGACTATCTCGCGCGCACGGTACCGTTAGAGTACTCTGCCCTCGCGCGAATCCGACTGGCGAACGTGACACGAAGGGAAAATTTCATTTATCCTGACTATAGAGGAGGCTGGCAGGCGCTCAATTACCATTCCGACGTATTTTTTCGTTATATGGAGCGTAACGGTCTCCTGAGCAAAGCGTATCGCAGCGCTCAGGACCTTGCGCAACTTCATTTGTGGATGGCCAACGTTGATGAGATGGTACCCTTTCAGGATGTTGGCGCGATGGCTAATCATTATCCAGTAGAAGACCCGGTGATGAGTCCGCTATCAATTTTGTGGCAAACCATCCATCAAGACAGAGTTTTGACGGTAATCTGTTATACCTTATGGCGGCCAACCGAGCGTTTAAACTCGGCGATACTACGGGCGGGCTATCGTATTACAACAAAATAAATTTCAGTACACTGCCTGCATCGGCGGGGCGCTACCGGACTGGCGCAGAGAACGCGTTTCCACAATTATCTTCTTGAGTTGTCAAAACATCTGGCGTTGAATAAACGACCGGTAGATGCAGTAAAAATCATTGAACGATTTGAATCACCGTACTTGCAACAACTCTGTTACGCGGAAGTTGCCAATGTGCTTTACGACGATAACTAAATCCGAACACGTTTATATTTCTGGACTCCGCTTTATCAAAATTGAAACGTTTCGATAATCGTGTCGTTTTCAGTTCATCTGGAATTCAGGCATCGGTTTATCCGTGTTTTCGAAAAGATTGGTGGCGACCAGATGATAGAACTCGCCGATCAATTGCTGCAGGAAACCTCGGAGCCGCGGAAAATCCAGGCGTCCCTGGGATTGATTGTCGGAAGCTGTGAGCGTTCTGATTTTTTTCATGCCAACGCTTCTATCTCACCATCCTATACCGAAGCTCAGGATTTGGAATGCAAAACTATGATCATGGCCTCTGGTGCCAAGGCAAAAGAAACGCAGAACAACCTGCCGCGCTGGAAAGCGTTCGATGACTTTTACTCTATAGATTATATTTATTTCGTTGGCCAACCGCTCTAATGATGAAAAAATATAACACACTCTATTATTTCCTGTTTGTGCTGCTAATCCTGGGAGCATTTGCGTCAATGGCCCAGTATTCATACGGACTAATAATTTGTGGTACAGCGTGCCTGGGTTTTACGGGTGCATTTTTGGTTGAGGCCTTCCGCGAGTCACAACGGCCTGGGCTACCTGCCCGTCGCCGGCTTAACGTTATTTCGCTTGTCATTTTCGCTGCCATTGCCTTCATCTACATGCTGCGGAATTTTTCTTTCGATTTTCCATTGAGTGGGATCATCATGACCTGCCTGTTGACAATTTTATTGGTCACAACCCTATTGCATGCAGTCGTCTATATTCGTAAAGCGGCGCCGAGCGGATGGCAGACCGTTTTGCCGCTTTCGCTATACAATGCAGTGTCCATTGTTTTTATCCTCTTCCTTTTGCTCGGCCCAATTTTTCCTCCGTATGAAAATGCCCTCGCGATGACCGGCGTTGTCCTCTTCGGCCTGTTTTTCGTGCTGGTTGTCTTTTGAGAATGTCTGGAGCAGATGCCGACGACGAAGAAAGTTCAGGCGCCTGGAGTTATCTACGCCAGCTTCCAGGCAAATCTGTGCTACTGATGGCCACCGGTTTGCTGTTGGGCGTACTCAATTTACTGGTTTCAAACCGTATATTCCCACCGTTGTACCGCGGAACTACCCCTGACGGATATGAGCATCTTGTCAGCGAAGGTGCCGTGGAATCCGGTGCACTGAAAGCCCAGGAGTTCAAGGATCAATATGAGAAGTTTATTGAGAGGCAGGGTGGGAGGTAAACTGTAACCAGGATTGTCAGGATTAAAGGATTCCCCTGATTTTAGCTACAGACAACGAGTGCTGTACTGAAATTGGCAAGGCTTATCACTTTGTGCATTTTCGCCATGACGAAATTTCTCTGCGCTTAAAATTCCACCCTATACAGCAATAGA
>CAWEZB010000031.1:0-119781 GCA_963813425.1 uncultured Bacteroidota bacterium | reverse complement strand
CCACAGCAGGCTCAGACCAGACGTTGTGTTCGACCAGTGCAACTTAGCAGGCAACACGCCAGGAACAGGCACGGGTCAATGGACTGTAGTGACTGGGGTAGGCGGAAGCTTTGTGCTGAATACCAATCCGACAACGACATTCAGTGGGACGGCAGGGGAGACCTACGTTTTACAATGGACGATCTCCAATGGAGTATGTGCGGCGAGCTCCGATCAGGTGACAATTAAACTGGATGCAAATCCATTACCGGTAGCCGATGCAGGATCACCACAAACCTTATGTGCAACGAGTGCAACCTTAGCAGCAAACACTGCGACCACAGGTGTAGGGACCTGGACGATCGTGACTGGATCAGGTGGAAGTTTTGTCAATGCCAACAGTGCGACCACAGTATTTAATGGTTTAGCAGGAACGACGTATAATTTACAGTGGACGATCTCTAATGGTGTATGTCCAAGTACGAGTGATAATGTAACGATTCAATTTACGACGCCACCGACCGTAGCCATAGCAGGTCCAGACCAGACGTTGTGTTCGACCAGTGCGACCTTAGCAGGAAACACGCCAGGAACAGGCACGGGTCAATGGACGGTAGTGAGTGGAGTAGGCGGAAGCTTTTTGCTGAATACCAATCCTACGACAACTTTCAGTGGGACGGCAGGGGTGACCTATGTACTTCAGTGGACGATCTCCAATGGAGTATGTGCAGCGAGCTCCGATCAGGTGACAATTAAATTGGATGCAAATCCGTTACCGGTAGCCGATGCAGGTTCACCACAAACCTTATGTGCAACGAGTGCAACCTTAGCAGCAAACACTGCAACGACAGGTGTAGGGACCTGGACAGTAGTGACTGGATCAGGTGGAAGTTTTGTCAATGCCAACAGTGCGACCACAGTATTTAATGGTTTAGCAGGAACGACTTATGATTTACACTGGACGATCTCCAATGGTGTATGTGCAAGTACCAGTGATAATGTAAAGATAAAGTTGACGACACCACCGACCGTATCCATAGCAGGTCCAGACCAGACGTTGTGTTCGACCAGTGCGACCTTAGCAGGCAACACGCCAGGAACAGGCACGGGTCAATGGACTGTAGTGACTGGGGTAGGCGGAAGCTTTTTGCTGAATACCAATCCTACGACAACTTTCAGTGGGACGGCAGGGGTGACCTACGTATTTCAATGGACGATCTCCAATGGAGTATGTGCGGCGAGCTCCGATCAGGTGACAATTAAATTGGATGCAAATCCATTACCGGTAGCCGATGCAGGTTCACCACAAACCTTATGTACAACGAGTCCCACCTTAGCAGCAAACACTGCGACGACAGGTGTAGGGACCTGGACAGTAGTGACTGGATCAGGTGGAAGTTTTGTCAATGCCAACAGTGCGACCACAGTATTTAATGGTGTAGCAGGAACGACTTATGATTTACAGTGGACGATCTCTAATGGTGTATGTCCAAGTACGAGCGATAATGTAACGATTCAATTTACGACACCACCGACGGTTGCCACAGCAGGTCCAGACCAGACGTTGTGTTCGACCAGTGCGACCTTAGCAGGAAACACGCCGACACAGGCACAGGTCAATGGACGGTAGTGAGTGGGGTAGGCGGAAGCTTTTTGCTGAATACCAATCCTACGACAACTTTCAATGGGACGGCAGGGGTGACCTATGTATTACAATGGACGATCTCCAATGGAGTATGTGCGGCGAGCTCCGATCAGGTGACAATCAAACTGGATGCAAATCCCTTACCGGTAGCCGATGCAGGTTCACCACAAACCTTATGTGCAACGAGTCAACAACCTTAGCAGCAAACACTGCGACGACAGGTGTAGGGACCTGGACAGTAGTGACTGGATCAGGTGGAAGTTTTGTCAATGCCAACAGTGCGACCACAGTATTTAATGGTGTAGCAGGAACGACGTATGATTTACAGTGGACGATCTCTAATGGTGTATGTCCAAGTACGAGTGATAATGTAACGATTCAATTTACGACACCACCGACAGTAGCCACAGCAGGTCCAGACCAGACGTTGTGTTCGACAGTCAGCAACCTTAGCAGGAAATACACCGACCACAGGCACAGGTCAATGGACGGTAGTGAGTGGATTAGGCGGAAGCTTTGTGCTGAATACCAATCCGACAACGACTTTCAATGGAACGGCAGGAGTGACCTACGTTTTACAATGGACGATCTCCAATGGAGTATGTACAGCGAGCTCCGATCAGGTAACAATCAAGCTGGATGCAAAATCCATTACCGGTAGCCGATGCAGGATCACCACAGACTTTATGTGCAACGAGCACAACCTTAGCAGCCAATGCTGCGACGACAGGTATAGGCACCTGGACGGTAGTGAGTGGAGCAGGAGGAAGCTTTGTCAATGCCAACAGTGCGACCACAGTATTTAATGGTGTATCAGGAACGACTTATGATTTACAGTGGACGATCTCCAATGGTGTATGTCCCAGTACGAGTGATAATGTAACGATTCAATTTACGACACCACCGACCGTAGCCACAGCAGGCCCAGACCAGACGTTGTGTTCGACATCAGCCATCTTAGCAGGAAATACACCGACCACGGGCACAGGTCAATGGACGGTAGTAAGTGGAGCAGGTGGAAGCTTTGTGCTGAATACCAATCCGACGACAACATTCAATGGAACAGCAGGAGTGACCTATGTTTTACAATGGACGATCTCCAATGGAGTATGTACAGCGAGCTCCGATCAGGTGACAATTAAGCTGGATGCAAATCCATTACCTGTAGCCGATGCAGGATCACCACAGACTTTATGTGCAACATCAACAACCTTAGCAGCCAATGCAGCGACGACAGGTATAGGCACCTGGACGAGTCGTGAGTGGAGCAGGAGGAAGCTTTGTCAATGCCAACAGTGCGACCACAGTATTTAATGGTGTATCAGGAACGACTTATGATTTACAGTGGACGATCTCCAATGGTGTATGTCCCAGTACGAGTGATAATGTAACGATTCAATTTACGACGCCACCGACCGTAGCCACAGCAGGCTCAGACCAGACGTTGTGTTCGACATCAGCCATCTTAGCAGGAAATACACCGACCACGGGCACAGGTCAATGGACGGTAGTAAGTGGAGCAGGTGGAAGCTTTGTGCTGAATACCAATCCGACAACGACATTCAATGGAGTAGCAGGAACCACCTACGTTTTACAATGGACGATCTCCAATGGTGTATGTACGGCGAGCTCCGATCAGGTTACTATTAAGCTGGATGCAAATCCGTTACCAGTAGCCGATGCAGGATCACCACAGACTTTATGTGCTACGATCAACAACCTTAGCAGCCAATGCAGCGACGACAGGTATAGGCACCTGGACGATCGTGAGTGGAGCAGGAGGAAGCTTCGTAAATGCAAACAGTGCGACCACTGTATTTAATGGTTTATCAGGAACGACTTATGATTTACAGTGGACGATCTCTAATGGTGTATGTCCAAGCACCAGTGATAATGTAACGATTCAATTTACGACACCACCGACAGTAGCCACAGCAGGCTCAGACCAGACGTTGTGTTCGACGTCAGCCATCTTAGCAGGAAATACACCGACCACGGGCACAGGTCAATGGACGGTAGTAAGTGGAGCAGGTGGAAGCTTTGTGCTGGATACCAATCCGACAACGACATTCAATGGAACAGCAGGAACGACCTACGTTTTACAATGGACGATCTCCAATGGTGTATGTACAGCGAGCTCCGATCAGGTGACAATTAAGCTGGATGCAAATCCATTACCTGTAGCCGATGCAGGATCACCACAGACTTTATGTGCTACGATCAACAACCTTAGCAGCCAATGCAGCGACGACAGGTATAGGCACCTGGACGATCGTGAGTGGAGCAGGAGGAAGCTTTGTCAATGCCAACAGTGCGACCACAGTATTTAATGGTGTATCAGGAACGACTTATGATTTACAGTGGACGATCTCCAATGGTGTATGTCCCAGTACGAGTGATAATGTAACGATTCAATTTACGACACCACCGACAGTAGCCACAGCAGGCTCAGACCAGACGTTGTGTTCGACATCAGCCATCTTAGCAGGAAATACACCGACCACAGGCACAGGTCAATGGACGGTAGTAAGTGGAGCAGGTGGAAGCTTTGTGCTGAATACCAATCCGACGACAACATTCAATGGAACAGCAGGAACCACCTACGTTTTACAATGGACGATCTCCAATGGAGTATGTACAGCGAGCTCCGATCAGGTGACAATCAAGCTGGATGCAAAATCCATTACCGGTAGCCGATGCAGGATCACCACAGACTTTATGTGCTACGATCAACAACCTTAGCAGCCAACACAGCGACGACAGGTATAGGCACCTGGACGATCGTGAGTGGAGCAGGAGGAAGCTTTGTCAATGCCAACAGTGCGACCACAGTATTTAATGGTGTATCAGGAACGACTTATGATTTACAGTGGACGATCTCCAATGGTGTATGTCCCAGTACGAGTGATAATGTAACGATTCAATTTACGACACCACCGACAGTAGCCACAGCAGGCTCAGACCAGACGTTGTGTTCGACATCAGCAATCTTAGCAGGAAATACACCGACCACAGGCACAGGTCAATGGACGGTAGTAAGTGGAGCAGGTGGAAGCTTTGTGCTGAATACCAATCCGACGACAACATTCAATGGAACAGCAGGAACCACCTACGTTTTACAATGGACGATCTCCAATGGAGTATGTACGGCAAGCTCCGATCAGGTAACAATCAAACTGGATGCAAAATCCCTTACCGGTAGCCGATGCAGGATCACCACAGACTTTATGTGCTACGATCAACAACCTTAGCAGCAAACACAGCGACAACAGGTATAGGCACCTGGACGATCGTGAGTGGAGCAGGAGGAAGCTTTGTCAATGCCAACAGTGCGACCACAGTATTTAATGGTGTATCTGGAACGACTTATGATTTACAGTGGACGATCTCCAATGGTGTATGTCCCAGTACGAGTGATAATGTAACGATTCAATTTACGACGCCACCGACAGTAGCCACAGCAGGCTCAGACCAGACGTTGTGTTCGACATCAGCAATCTTAGCAGGAAATACACCGACCACAGGCACAGGTCAATGGACGGTAGTAAGTGGATTGGGCGGAAGCTTTGTGCTGAATACCAATCCGACAACGACATTCAATGGAGTTGCAGGAACCACCTACGTTTTACAATGGACGATCTCCAATGGAGTATGTACAGCAAGCTCCGATCAGGTAACAATCAAGCTGGATCAAAATCCATTACCGGTAGCCGATGCAGGATCACCTCAAACTTTATGTGCAACGAGCACAACCTTAGCAGCCAATGCAGCGACGACAGGTATAGGCACCTGGACGATCGTGAGTGGAGCAGGAGGAAGCTTTGTCAATGCAAACAGTGCGACCACAGTATTTAATGGTGTATCAGGCACGACTTATGATTTACAGTGGACGATCTCCAATGGTGTATGTCCCAGTACGAGTGATAATGTAACGATTCAATTCAACACACCACCGACTGTTGCCACAGCAGGTCCAGACCAGACGTTGTGTTCGACAGTGCAACATCTTAGCAGGTAATACGCCAACCACAGGCACAGGTCAATGGACGGTAGTAAGTGGAGCAGGTGGAAGCTTTGTGCTGGATACCAATCCGACAACGACATTCAATGGAACAGCAGGAACGACCTACGTTTTACAATGGACGATCTCCAATGGCGTATGTACGGCGAGCTCCGATCAGGTTACAATTAAGCTGGATGCAAATCCTTTACCGGTAGCCGATGCAGGATCACCTCAAACTTTATGTGCTACGTCAACAACCTTAGCAGCCAACGCAGCGACAACAGGTATAGGCACCTGGACGATCGTGAGTGGAGCAGGAGGAAGCTTTGTCAATGCCAACAGTGCGACGACAGTATTTAATGGTGTATCAGGCACGACTTATGATTTACAATGGACGATCTCTAATGGTGTATGTCCCAGTACCAGCGATAATGTACTGATACAATTTGATGCTCAACCCACGGCTGCCGCTGCCGGACCTAATCAAAGCTTGTGTGCGCCGTCTGCTGTGCTGGCCGCTAACTCGCCCGTTGTAGGTACCGGTCAATGGTCCGTGGTCACCGGGGCCGGAGGAAGCTTCGTCCTGGATACAAATCCGACAACGACCTTCAATGGCGTATCTGGAACTACCTACGTTCTGCGCTGGACTACAACCAATGGGGTGTGTAGTACTCAGGATGATGTGCAGATTCAATTTTATCCCATCCCTGATGTTGCTGCGTCCGACAAAACTATTTGTTCAGGTTCGAATGCCAGTATTGCGATTACCAATCCGAATGGAGTAGCGGGCACAACCTACAGCTGGACCGTCTTTAGTTCAGCAAATGTGACGGGAGCTCTTGCAGGTAACGGTTCGCTTATCAGTCAGATCCTTTCAAGTACTGATGGCATAAATTCAGGAACGGTAGTGTACCGGATAACACCTTCGGCAAGCGGTTGTCCTGGAATCCCGATTGATGTGACGGTCACAGTTACTCCCAAGCCATCCATTATAGATCCACCGACATCTTTCATACAAGAAATTTGTAGCGGGACTCCTTTTAGCTTTACGCCGTCTGCATCAATAGCTGGAACCACTTATAACTGGACGGCTACTGTCATTGGAACCTTAACCGGAGTTAACTTATCCGGATCTGGCGCCACAATCGCAGATAATCCTGTGAACGCAACAAATTCGAATGGGGTTATAATTTATACCATCACACCAACGAATGGAGGATGTAATGGCTCGCCGGTAAATTTAGTAGTCACTGTTCGACCTGTTACCAGCGCATCAGCGACTGACCAAACGATCTGCTCTGGTGAATCAACGTCAATTGCTATTACAAATCCAAACGGCGTAACGGGTACCACATACAGTTGGACCGCAGTGGCGACTAA
Organism: uncultured Bacteroidota bacterium; assembly: GCA_963813425.1. Lineage (GTDB taxonomy): Bacteria > Bacteroidota > Bacteroidia > Cytophagales > Cyclobacteriaceae > Chryseolinea. The sequence goes on along the minus strand of CAWEZB010000031.1, from coordinate 112,774 downwards.
TGTGAGTGGGGCCTCTGCTGGGTCGGGTAGCACAATTTCTCAGCTGCTGGTAAATACACATGGTTCTATAAACGGAACGGTGGTATACACGATCACACCTTCTGCTAATGGATGTCCCGGTCCTACGTTCATCGTAAATGCAACGGTTAAACCAGTGCCTGTGATGACAAATCCGGCGCCAACGCTATCACAACAAATTTGCAGCGCCCAAGCGCTTAGCTTCGTGCCTACTTCTACCATTGGCGGCGCCACTTATTCGTGGACGGCGACAATGAGTGGTCCCATCAACCCTGCCACCGTAACATCAACTGGCATGGGATCAATTACGGACGCTCCGGCCAATACGGGTAATATATCGGGCACTGTTACTTATCGAATAACCCCGAGCTTTAATGGATGCAACGGTTTGCCTGTTGATTTAGTTATAACTGTCAAACCCCTTCCTTCAGCCACAGCTTCCAATTTAACAGTATGCAGTGGCCAGCTAGCGACTATCAATATAACACCGGCGCCCAAAAATGTTGCGGGTACCACATTCTCATGGACCGCAATAGCAACTGCCAATGTCACCGGTTGGGCCAGCGGAAACGGAAGTGTTATCAATCAAACGTTGAGCACAACAAATGCCAGTGTTGGAACGGTCACATATACGATTATACCTGCAGCAAATAGCTGCGACGGCCCGGCGACAGTCGTTACCGTGACGGTTAATCCGATCGCCACAGCGAATGCCGGCGCTGACGACGCCGTATGTCAGCCGGCATCCATACCGTTAAGCGGTTTGATTGGGGGGAGTGCGAGTATCGGTACCTGGTCTATCGTACCTGGTTTCGGATTTGGATCCATATCTACCAGCACCACAACCGGGACAAACGTAACGGCTACCTACACAGTACACCCAAGCGATATTGGAGGACAGGTTAAACTTGTATTGACATCCAACGACCCTGATGCAGGTGGCCCTTGTTCGACAGCTTCTGACGAAAAAATCATTGACATAAACAGAAGGCCAGTTGTCACAGTACCTGCTGATTACACAGTCTGTCAACCTGCGTCCATTGTTTTGTCCGGAACCCTTAGTGGAAGTGCTGTTACCGGAACATGGAGCAAGCTCACTGGCGGAGGAACGCTATCCGTTTCCAGTGTAACAGGTTCAACCGTCACAGCCTCTTATACACCTGCACCTGCTGATGTCGCTAACGACGTACAATTCAGGCTTACCTCTAACACCACTGGAGTTTGCGCTGCAGGCTCTGATGATATTCTGATTCATATCAACCGGGCGCCTACCGTAAATGCTGGATCTGATTTCGAAGTTTGTGAAGACGATATCGTAAATCTGAATGGATCGATGGGGGGTAGTACCGGGTCAATTACATGGACCGGCGGCCTAGGCGGCGCATTTTCGAACGTAAACAGTCTCACATCTACCTATACGTTAACGGCTGCTGATATTGCTGCAGGCGGCATAACATTCACGATTACCTCGAATGACGCCGATGGTGGCGGCCCCTCTGGTCCTTGTGTAGCCGCAACGGATCAGGTATTCGTCAAAGTCAACAAACTGCCCGACGTATTTTTGTTTGGGTTGCAGCCTACCTATGCCGAAAATAATCCGGTGGTGGCGCTGGATGGGATACCAGTGGGCGGCACGTTCACAGGTTCTGGCATAATTGCAGGCACAAATCAATTTGATCCGGGGAATGCTGCGTTGGGCCCCATTAATATTACTTACATCTATACGAATCCGACAACCGGCTGTACTAACAGCGTAGTCAAATCTACCATCGTTAACCCCGTAACGAGCATCGATTTTGATATTGAAAGTCAGACTGTTGATGGTAGCGGCAATCCTCAGATATGTGCGAATTCTAAAAACCCTTTGCAACTTATTGGCTATCCTGCTCCCAGCACAGGTTATCCTACTACCGCGTTCATAAGCCCGGATATCCCAGCGCGCATTATAGCAGTAGGTACTAATTTTTACATTAATACAAACGGGCTTGCTCCCGGCACTTATCAGATTCAGTATGTTTACACTAATAGTGCCGCCGCAACGGATACACTTACAAAGGTTGTTACCGTATTTGCTGCGCCGAAAGCCGTTATTGACTTCGACAGGATTTGTGTTGCTGACTCATTAACCTACACTGACACTTCCTTTATTCCTGTCAATCCTTCCGGTGCAACAATCGACGCCTACAGCTGGACCTATGGCGAATTTGGAAATGGGAACGACGGTGTTACACGCAACCCGAAATACAAGTACACGGATTTTGGCAATAAGAGCGTAAGTCTCACGGTGACTACCAGCCAGGGATGTTCGCACGATACAACAAAAGTAATCAGGGTGGGTCCGTTACCGAACGTTGATTTTACCTGGAGCAAAGTATGTAGCGGACTGGAAGTGACCGAGTTCAGAGATGCGACAACTACCACAGCAAATTATAGTGCCATCAGTGAGTATGAATGGAATTTTGATGATGGTGATGTACTGGCTTTTGGGCCAAGGAACGCCGCCGTTCCGCCCGCTACCCATGGTGGAAGGACTACCGGAACTTACAATAATCCGAACCATGATTATAATTCTTTCACAACTTTCAATGTTCAACTCACTGTCAACACCGAGGATGGATGCACTGGGACAAAACAAAACGATGTCATAATCCTGGACTATGTAACGCCGACGGCGTCCGGCGGATACAGCACGGATTTTGAAACCGGCAGCAATCCATGGGTGGTGGCAACAACAAGTATAAGTTCAAGCTGGATCTACGGACCACCTACTGGAAACATAATTCAGCCCGCAACCGCTGGTAACAAAGCATGGTGGACTGGAAATAATCCCGATCAAGCGTTAACATTCAGCACTTACAACAACAACGAAAGTTCTGAGGTATTAAGTCCTTGCCTAAACCTGACAGATTTGAAGCGGCCCATGATTTCCCTCGACTTTTGGTCAGATTTCCAAGCTGGAGCATTTGATGGTGCGCTTGTTCAGTTTTCTACTGATGATGGAAATTCATGGCAAACCATAGGAGGGGAGACAAACGGATATGGAATAAACTGGTATGATACCCGTGACCTTTCTACGAGCCCGGGAGGTGAAAATAACTTTGCATGGTCTGGCGGTGACCGTACCAACGGGTGGCGTAATGCCCGGTTCAATTTGGACCAAATACCGGTTGCTGAAAGAGACCTTGTGCGATTCCGCATCGCATTTGCCAGCAACGGTGATAATCCTTCACCTGATCAAAACCCTTCTGGTGAAATATTAAACGGATTTGCTTTTGATAATATTTACATCGGTGAGAAAAACAGGAATGTATTGATAGAGCACTTTACAAACGACAATTCTGCTGGCAGCAATAATTCGGATCAATACCTCGAAACCATGTACGACAATCAGATTTTGGCGAAAGACTCTTCTGATTTTGTCGCGATTCAGTATCATATGCTGGATGATCTATATTATGAAAACGAAGGTGATCCAAGTGCCAGGGCCACGATATATGGCGTGTCACAGGCTCCTACAACCATCATGGATGGAATTCAGGGTCAATATTTCAATGTGAATTTCAATGGTTTGCTGGCCCAAATTGACGACGACGAAATCGACCGTCGAGCACTAGAAGATCCGTTGTTCCGAATCACGATTGATACAGTCGCGACTGGAAATAACAACGCCTTACAGTTAAATGTCCGGTATACCTACATTGACACACTGAAGACATTGGATGCTCCTGTGACCTTCCATGTTGCGCTAATCGAGCGGGGTGTAAATGGAAATGGAAATGTAGTTAGAAAGTTACTGCTGCGGAGTGAAGGAAGTACGATTGAACGCATATGGGATGCATCAGCCTCGGCACCTTATGAAGATGCGTCTATAGATTATACGATTGACGTGCCAATCGTTAACCCGGATAATCTCTATCTTCTTGCCTTCGTTCAGGATAATTCCGCCCCCGGCTCGCCGACAGTCCGAAGAATTTTACAATCGACAATTGTAAAGGCACCACGCAAGGTTGGACCGGTGATTACTGGGGTTGAAGATAACCCTACCGTTGCGGAGCTCCGCGGACTTGTGGTTTATCCTAACCCGGCATCGCAGGTTGTGAATTTGCACTCCGATATTAATTTCAAACGGGACTACACCTGGAAACTAATCGACCAGCGTGGCGCGTTGGTAATGTCAGGAGATCTCCAACGAGATTTCTCAAATGGCGATCAACAGATCAACGTAGGAGACTTGTCAAATGGCATGTACATCATGACGATCCAAACTGGCGACAAGTCGGTTGTGCATAAGAAGATAGCAATTATGAATAGGAACTAGTTACAACGACTAGTTGCGTTCAACGAAGACGTTACCCTATTCAATCCGATGGGAGCTTTCTAAAGTAGCCTCGCATAAAAGAAATGCCACAAAGACACCAGGGCACAAAGGTTCACAAAGTTTGTGCTATGCGGCGGCCTTGGCGAATTAGCTTTTGCTTGTCTCGTGTGGGCGGGATGACGTAAAGCTTCGGTAACTTTGAGATAGGATGTAGGCAGGCTCAAATACGAGGGATCGCTCGCCAGGGAAATTTCCCCCTCTGCAATCGCGAAGTAAATCTAGAATCGTCAATCTAAAATCTGCAATAAATAAATGTCCCCAAAGGCACCAGAACACAAAAGTTTCACAAAGCTTGAGATTTGCGGCCTTTGCGAATCAGTTTTTGCGGCCTCTGCGTGAAATGCATTTATACACAAGCTCTATTGTTAGCAGAACCATCTTGTGCTCGCAATCTGCAATCTACAATCGTCAATCTAAGATCTAGTTGATAACAACCTCTCTGGAAAGCTCCGGAATAACAACCTCGCATTGCTGGATGAAATTCAAAACAGCGTGAGGGATTTCATCGAGCTTAGTGGAAGCCTTACTATTCTCTTCAATAAATAAAATATCACTGCGCAGGTCTGTCAATCCCATCAACGTAAAAGATGGTTTGATCTGGTGAGCATGCCGGGCGAGTTTAGGCCAGTCTGAGTCTGTCAGCGCTTGTCTCATTTCCATCAAGAGAGGAGGGATGGTCTGGGTAAAAGTTAAAACCATTTCGCGGATAAACTCTTCATTGTTACCTGATACCGAGCGGAGGTAATCGAGATTATATAACTGGTTAATGGGTTTGGCTATTGCCGCGACCTTAGTTTTAATCTTATGTTTCGGTGAAATTTTTTGGTCGATAAATAATTTCCGGTAAAGATCGTCTGGGGTAAAAGGCTTGGGAAGGTAATCATTCATTCCTGCTGTCATACATTTCTCAACATCGGCCTTAGTAGCATTGGCCGTCAGAGCGATAACCGGCACATCGCGCATCGCCGAGTTCATCAAACGAATCGCTTTGGTTGTTTCATAGCCGTCCATGACGGGCATTTGAATATCCATAAGCACGACGTCGTAGGCCTGATTTTTAATCTTTTCAAGTGCTACCAATCCATTTTCAGCAGTGTCGGTGAAGCATTGCCAGTTCTTAAGTATACTCTTGGCATAAAGCCTGTTGATGTCGTTATCCTCTACCAATAGAACCACCAACTGAGAGGCATTTACTGCCTTCAAGGCGCGCTCATTTTTGGGAGAAGATTGAGTGATCGCTCCTTTTTTGCCGATGCCATAGGGCACCAATACAATAAAGCTGGAGCCTTCATTCTCCTTGCTCGTAACGGCAATCCTTCCTTTTTGTAATTCAACCAATTGTTTGACAATCGTTAGCCCGAGACCAGTGCCGCCATACTTGCGCGTAACACTTGCATCGGCCTGGCTGAAGCTTTCAAAAATGGTAGTCAATTTATCCTGTGGAATACCCACGCCGGAGTCAGTCACTTCAATGCGCACCCAGCAAATACCTTTTTGCTCCCGCTCAGCCGTACATAAGACTTTAATGGATCCAGTGTGCGTAAACTTGACCGCATTGCTGATCAGATTTATTAAAATTTGATTTAGTCTTACGGGATCGCCAACAAGTATCTTGTTCAAGCTTTCATCAATATGATAGTCCAGCGAAATCCGTTTTTCGCGGGCCTGATACATGAACGTACTGATGAGCGAAGGGAGGAAATCCTTTAGGTTAAAGGCAATTTTTTCGAGGTTGAGCTTACCGGATTCGATCGCGGCAAGATCAAGAATATCGTTAATGATAAGTTTCAGATTTTCAGATGAATGCTTAATGGCATTTAAATAAGTTTCTCGCTCTTCCGGGCTAGGATTTTGACTGAGCAGTCCCGCCATGCCGGCAATTCCGTTCAAAGGGGTTCTGATCTCGTGACTGATGTTAGCAAGAAATTGTTCCTTGGCTTTTTGCAGGCGAACCAATTCAGCTTCATTTTCCTTTCGCTGTGCGATATCGCGACAGTCGAGGATGAATCCGTCCAATCCTTCTTTATGTTTTAGATTGATGGCGTTAAATTCAAGGAAACGATAAGAATAGTCTTTACACAAAAATTGAAATTCAACATTCTGCGTGTATGCACGTTGTTGGCTTTTCTTGAATTGACGTTTTAGCTCATCAACTGTTTCCGGTAAAATGTAATCGAAAAAATTTTTTCCGTCCAGGCTCGTTAGGCCGATATCCCAATGTTTGATGTACCGCGGTGTTGTGATAATGAATGGTTCCTTCGAAGTCGACAATGAAAATAATATCCGAGCCATCTTCAACAACGGCTTCATAGAATGCACCCTTTTTTACGTACTGCTGAAGCTTCATACTTTAAATTCCGGCTGCTTCCATCTCCTTTAAATATCTGTAAAGGGATGACTTACCGATATCTAGTTTACGTGCTACTTCCAATACGTTGTTGTCATACTTATTAAGGAAGTGCCGGATGATCCGGAACATAAATTCATTCATGGTCATTTCCTGATATAGAAATGATTCCATTCGTGCAGTACTATTGAAGCTTATATCCTGGGGGCGGATTTCCTGCATCCTCAGCCATGACGGCTGAAAGCTCAACGATTGATTTGAGCTCGCGGATATTTCCTGGGAAGGGATATTGCAAAAGTTTTTCTTGTGCCTCCTGCGTGATCTTGAATTTGCGCATTTGATTATCGTTGGCAAACTGATCCAGGAAATGTTTGGCTACCAGAATCACATCATTTCCACGTTCCCGTAAAGGAGGAAGATGAACAGGCAAACCAAGTAAACGATAATACAAGTCTTCCCTGAATCTTCGCGGTCTTCACTTCTTCAGCGAGGTCCTTGTGGGTTGCGGCAATAATACGAACGTCAAGTTTGATCAACTGGCATTGCCGCCAATTCTTGTTATCTCTCTTTCTTGCAAAACGCGAAGCAATTTTGCCTGCAGATTCGGATCCATTTCACCGATCTCATCCAAGAAGATCGTACCGCCTTCGGCTTCTTCAAATTTTCCGATGCGTCGTGTGATAGCTCCTGTAAAGGCACCTTTTTCGTGACCAAACAATTCACTTTCTATAAGGTCGCGGGGAATAGCCGCAATATTAACGGCTACAAATGGTTTATTTTTACGTTTTGAATTATAATGTATAGCTTTGGCAACCAGTTCTTTACCAGTTCCTGTTTCACCTGAAATACTAACTGAAATATTGGTTTGAACAGCCTTTTCCAACAATGCAAAAGTCCTTCTTATGGCCGGACTTGTGCCTATTATGCTTTTTTCAAACTCATATTTCTCTGAGATTTCCTTCTTCAGGTGGTCTATTTCCTTTATTAAGGAGGATTTGTTTCGTGCGTTATTGATCGAGTTCAACAACCGCTCCTTAGTCTCATGATCTTTTGAGATATAATCATACGCGCCGGATTTTAGAAGTTCTACGGCTGTATGGATTTTCTCCTGCGCGGACACGATGATCACATTAATATTGGGATCATGACTTCGAATTTGACCCAATACTTTTTCTCCAGGACCATCCGGGAGTGAATAGTCCAAAGTGATAATGGCCGGGTTCTTATAGAGGTTGGCAACACAATCCTTTCCGGTGGTGTAGAACTCCACCTCATAATCAGGATTTAGGCCAAGGACATATTTCAAGAACTTGGTATACGCCGGGTCATCCTCTACCACAAAAATTTTAACAGGGTCTTTCTCGTACATGGCTTTAAGTCGATTGAAGGCGTTTTACACAACGCTAATAACCGGATAATTATAGGTTGAAAAAGTGCAATTCCTTCCAATATCTATCATTGGTATATATATGTGTCGAAAATGGAACAAAGAAAAGCTCAAAAAATCGGTCATTTGAAGGGCATTATATCTTTTAATGAGTATATAGAGATGATCAAAGAACTCGCAAGGCTAAAAGAGAGTGAAGTTGAGCTTATGCTGAAAGCACCTGTTCTATTGTGTATTCTCATTGCCGGAGCGGATGGTACCATCGACCGTAAGGAAATCAAAGAGGCCATCAATGTTACCGTTAAGAAAAAAGATAAAACCATACTGGATAACTACTTTAAAGAAGTTTCCCAGGATTTTGAGGACAAGCTTAAGATTCTGCTACAAAGCTATCCCTATGAATCAACGCAGCGCAATCCAATTCTAATCCAGGAACTCAGCCAACTGAACCCGATATTAAAGAAATTGGACAAGGTCTTCTCCAAGCCTTTCTATGACATGCTAAAAGAACTCGCCGAAAAAATTGCTGGGTCGTCAGGTGGATTTTGGGGTATGATGTCCGTTGACTCTGAGGAGGCCAAGATACATTCGCCTGCCCATGATCGAGGATCCCTCGTTAAAATAATTTTTCACCGCACTGATAGAAAATATCGATTCGTTGTCAGCATTTTTCATCTTTGCAGTCCATTGTTTAATGTATGGCATCCGATACCTCGATCTTTGGAAGTTCAGTCGTCCCCTTCCGACTAACTTTTTTAATGTGGGCGACCTTTTATGTTGAGTCGTTTGTTCACCTGCCGCTCATTGTCTTCGGCATTGAGCCAAGAACGTTTCACGGACTCATCGGCATTTTTACTGCCCCGCTGATTCACGGCGATATTTTTCATTTGATCTCCAATACTATACCTCTTTTGTTTTTGGGTTCTGTATTATTTTTCTTCTATGAGAAGATTGGCGGCGCTGTTTTTTTCCGCGCATACTTCTGGACGAATATTCTGGTATGGCTTATTTGCCCGGCCGGCCAATCATATCGGCGCCAGTGGGGTCGTGTATGCCTTGGCGTTCTTTCTGATTTTTTTTGGGTTCTTCCGACGTGACTTTATTTCGCTTTTTATCTCGACAATTGTTTTATTGTTGTACGGCGGAATTTTTTATGGCGTATTACCCAGTGATCCACGTGTGTCGTGGGAATCTCATTTTGCTGGCGGCTTGGTTGGAATAGCATCAGCGATTACTTTTAGCAAACAAAAGAAGGTGAATTGATGGACGCTCAGGTAAAAAAAATTTGGTCAGATCTCAAGGCTGGAAAATATGCGCCGGTCTATTTCCTGCAAGGGGAGGAGTCATTTTATATCGATTTGATTTCAAATTACATTGAGACAAACGCATTGTCTGAAGCCGAAAAAGGATTCAATCAGGTTGTCTTGTACGGAAAGGACGTGACCATGGCTGCAATCCTGACAAACGCCCGGCGATTTCCCATGATGGCAGAGCGCCAAGTTGTTATCGTAAAAGAAGCACAGGATATTCAAGATCTTAATAAAGAGATTGGTGCTAAACTTTTACTGGATTATCTGACGAAGCAAGTGCCCAGCACGATTTTGGTATTTTGTCATAAGCATAAATCGCTCGACAAACGACGAGAGCTGGGAAAAAAAATCGATCAGTATGCTGTCATGCTCAACACTAAGAAAATGTATGACAACCAGCTACCGGAGTTTGTATACGAATACATTAAGGAAAAGAAAGTGCAGGTAGACGATCGCGCCGTCCAGGTGTTGTGCGAGTACGTCGGCAATGACCTTCACAGGTTAGCGAATGAGATCGATAAGTTGATCATTTCACTTCCCTCCGGAGGATCTATAGGCGTAGATCAGGTGATGAACCAGGTGGGCGTGAGCAAAGAGTACAATATTTTTGAGCTTCAAAAAGCGATACTCCAACGTGATTCGTTGTTGGCGAACAAGATCGTCAACTACTTCGAAAGCAACACGAAAAAGAATCCAATGATACCCGTCGTAGCCTTTCTATATTCCTTTTTTAGCAAGCTGCTGATGGCAACTCAAGTTGCAGATAAGAGTGAGAAGGGATTGGCTAGTGAACTGAAGGTGAGTCCATATGCGGTTCGTGATTACACTTTGGCTTTACGTCAATATCCACAGCTAAAGATCATCGACAACATTGCAGCGCTGAAAGACGCCGACTTAAAATTGAAAGGTGTCAACACCGGCTCAGCTGATGAAGGACAAATTTTCAGAGAGCTTGTCTGGCGCATCATGAATTAACGAAGTTGTATAATTCATTCACAAATTTGGACAATTACACAATAGCGCCTTACCTTTAAGGCCATGCAATTTCAGCAGCGGAAAATTTTTTCAACTTATTTTTTTGGTTCATCATTTGCAATAATTTTTTGGCAACGCTGTTTTACTCACAAAACATATCAACGATTAATGCATAGATCTATTGCACTTTGGATATTTATTTTTAGTACACAAGTACTCATCGCTCAGGACCAATTGTCGCAAAATAAAGTCGAGCGGCTATATAGCAGAGGTACGGAACTTGTTGCACATTCCAATTATGGTGCGGCACGTCGAGGTCTTTTCCGACTTTTCTGAAGTTGGCGTCGCCCATTGATTCGAGAAGGGAAGAAGCAGAGTACTACGTCGCTTTCAGCGCGCTGAGCCTCGGGCACAACGACGGTGAAAAATTAATAGATGATTTCATCGATCAGCCATCCGTCAAGTCCCAAAGCTTCGACGGCCTATTACGACCTGGCAAATTTCTTTTATGCTGAGGGAAACTATACCAAGGCGTCACAACTATTTCAAGAAAGTTGACTTCCCCGCACTAACCTTGAATCAACAAAGCGAGGGACATTTCAAATGGGGATACAGTTATTTCAATCAGAAAAAACTTAAATGAAGCCCTCGAGCAATTCAACTTTGTAAAAAGACAGAATCAATGCCTATGCACCCGCTGCAAATTATTATGCGGGTTTTATAGAATACTCGAAGGGAAAGTATGATGAAGCTCTGACTGATCTGAAGAAAGCGGAAACCAGTCCCGTCGTATGCCAAGATCGTTCCTTATCTCATTGCCAACATTTACTATAAGCAAGGTCGATTTGATACATTTAATAGAATACTACCAATTCACTGAAAGGACCGTACCGATCTGCTAACGCAAGTGAGATCGCGATGCTGGCTGGCGGATGCTCAATATTATAAAGGGGATTATAAGAAAGCCATCGAATCCTATCAGAAGTATCTTGACAACCATGCGAAAGCCAGAAACAGGTTTATTGTTTCGCGCAGGCTATGCAAATTATGTCGCCGGAAATACAGCGAAGGGAATTGAATACCTCGACAAGGCGGCTGCCACAAAAGACACCGTCAGCTATTACGCTTCATATTATCTGGGAATACTTTACCTCAAACAAGGCAATAAGCAAAATGCCTTAAACGCCTTTAACTATGCGAAGAAAAATCCGAAAGACAAAAAATTAGCAGAGGAGAGCTCTTTTCAATTTGCAAAGGTTTCGTACGACGCCGGCAAACCAGATCGTTGCGATAGACGAGTTTGAAAAATTTCTGAAAACATATCCTCCAACAGTCACACTGTTGAAGTGAAAGAACTGCTTGCGCAGGCCTATGTGAACGGAAATAACTTTAACAAAGCAATTGAATACATTGAAGCGCTGCCAAGCCGTAATCAGTACATCAATCAGGCGTATCAGAAGGCTGCCTATCTGAAAGGCTCAGAACTTTACAACAAGGAAGATTATCCGGGTGCTGTCGAATATTTTTCGAAGTCACTTCAATATCCGATCGATCCAAATTTATGTGGCATTGGCAAGTTTCTGGAATGGAGAGGCGTACTCGATGGGCAAAAAGTGGGAAGAGGCTATCACCAACTATCAACGTGTTGTCGGATTTGCAAGCGCTGTCGACCCCGAAATTTTATTGAAGGCACGTTATGGACTTGGATATGCACACTATAATCTCAAGGCCTACGACAAAGCATTGTTCAATTTCAGAGAATTTGTCAACAAGGGAACGAAGGTGACGCCGAATTATGCGGATGGTGTTATTCGCCTCGCTGATTGTAATTATGTTAGCAAGCAATATGACGAAGCGCTCACGCTATATAATCGGGCTAAGTCACTAAACTCTCCCGACAATGATTATGTACTGCTTCAGTCGGGTGTAATTTTTGGTTTGCAGAGAAAGTACACACAAGCAAAGAGTCAATTTACGGAGCTTGTTAAGACCTATCCGAAATCCCAGTATCGAGACGATGCCATGTTTCAGCGGGCTCAATTTGACATTGAACAAGGCAACTACAAAGAAGCCGTTGATGGTCTCTCCGAATTGATTCGCGAAGGGACCGCTTCATCATTCATGCCTTACGCGTACATGAGACGAGGTGCCTCCTATTTTAACTTAAAGCAACTCGACAAAACTATCCTTGACTATGCGACCGTAGTGCAACGGTTCCCCAATCACCCAGCAGCGCAGGAGGCTTTGATTCCCCTGCAAGAAGCCTTGACAAGTGCAGGTCGTTCAGGGGAATTTCAGAACTACTTAGCACAGTTTAAAGCAGCCAATCCCGACAACAAAAGTCTCGAGGGACTGGAGTATGAAACTGCAAAGAACTTTTACTTTAACCAGGAGTATCAAAAAGCAATAACCGGGCTTAGCGAGTTCTTGAATTCGTATCCTCAAACCGCCAATAAACTTGAAGCTCAGTATTACATTGCGGAGTCGCACTATCGCTTGAAGGATTTTAACAGAGCGCTGCCGATCTATCAGACGTTAAGCAACGACGTGACCTTTCATCTTGCGCACAGGACCGTTGCAAGGAGTGGAGAAATCGAATTCATGCAGGGTAAATACCCGGAGGCTATCAGGTCATTTCACCGTGTAGAAAAATTGGCGACAAATAAAAAAGACCAATACAATGCATGGTCTGGATTGATGGAGTCATTTTATCTCACCGAACAGTACGACTCGGCTGACATTTACGCGAGAACAATTTTGCAAAATGGCAATATAAATGCAGGCGCTGCGAACAAGGCGTCACTATATCTTGGCAAAAGTGCAATGGCTCGCGGAGATTCGACAAGCGCCAAGGATGAATTCTTAAATACGTTAAATGCTGCGCAGGATGAATATGGAGCAGAAGCAAAATATTTGCTTGCACAACTTTTTTATAATCAGAAGGAGTATAAACAGAGCATTGAAACCCTGCTAAGTCTCAACAAAGACTTTGAAGAGTATCAGGATTGGGTTGGTAAGTCTTATCTCTTGCTTGCAGACAATTACGTTGGTTTGAATAATGTGTTCCAGGCCAAGGGTACTCTTCAATCCCTAATTGATCACTTCCCGCAGCAGAGTGTGAAGGAAGCAGCGAGGAAAAAAATTCAGGAGATCGAAAAGAAACAAATTGAAATACAGCAGGAACAGGAGCAAGACACACTTGGAACAGTCGAAATGGATACTGTTGACAACAATCGTTAATTATTTTTTGCGATGAACATGGTTATTTACAGAAAGGTGCAAACGACAAAGAACTTGAAAAACACTATTATAAGTTCGTGCAGTCTGGTGATATGGTTATTTGTTTCAATATCATCGGTCGCGCAAGATCCGAAGAAGCAATGGACGGACGGTGAAATTGAAAATGTGGAGATAGAAATTGTGAAAGAAAGAGAGATCACGCTTCCTGCAGCTGATCGCAATTTCGAAAAAATTCCGCCTCGTCCTTCGGAACCGATCAAACCTCCTATTGCCTACGATTTTAAGTCGTTCAGTTTTCAAGCTCCTCAACTCAATCCGCAGATTCGTCCTTTAAAATTGAAGCAGGAAAATCCATCGACTATATATGGTGGATTTTTACGAGTAGGGTATGGCAGTTATGCGTCACCACTTCTTGAAGCTTACTATAACACACGCAAGGATAAAAATAAATTGATCGGAGCGCACCTTTACCATGCAAGTTCTGACAAAGGTCCGGTTGATGGAAAAAATTCAGGCAGCGGTTCTTCAGGAATATCCGTTTTTGGAAGATCATTTACGCAAGGGAATTTCCCTGTCTGGAAACGTCGGGTATGAAAATCGCACAACTCATTTTTATGGATATCCGGCGGGATCAGATGTAGAAGCGTCTGACATCAAACAATCTTTTAGTCTTTTTAAACTTGCCGGTGCTTTATCCAACGCCAAGAATGCAGACCTTTCCTATCAAGCTAGGAGCCGGAGTAGTTTTCTCACCGATAAGTATGATGCAAAAGAAACTGAAATTGATCTCGAATTCAGTTCAGTCCTATGAGATCAATGACGATTCAAAAGATCAATGTTAAAGGCCGATTACTTCTACATTACAAGAAGTGATCAAAATGTTGACAAAGAAAGGGCGTAGTCTTTTTGTTGTGTCACCCTCTTTTGCCTTTTTGCCAATTGAAGACTTGAAGGTCAGCGTAGGCTTATTGCTGCATTTGAAAATGATACGATCGATTCGAAAGAGTGTTCATGTTTATCCTGACATCAGAGCGTCGTATCCGATCAGCCCCTCCGTTGATGCCGTTGCTTCACTGAGTGGAGGAATGGAAAAAGTTTCACTGCAATCGCTGAGCTATGAGAACCTGTGGCTTGCGCCGAACATTCCAATTTTTCACACAAACAAAACTTTTGATTTTAACGTAGGGTTGAATGCAAAACTGGGGAGCAGAGTCTCTGCTCATAGCGGATTGGCGATAGCTAACCTGAAAAACTGGTATTACTTTGTCAACACTGCTGCAGATCAAGCGAAGTTTACGACCGTGTATGATGGAGGCAGTGGAACAAAACGCGCTAACTTGTATGCGGCATTAAGTTTTGTTCAATCTGAGACTGCAAAGTTCTATGCTTACGCGCAGATCTCTATCGTTATTCGACTTCGAGAATAGAGGAGGCATGGCATCGACCAACTTACAAGGTCACGGCAAATGCTTTTTATAATCTTTATCGAAAAATTTCTATTTAACCTGGATATTATAGCCCAAGGTGGTATGAAAGCTCAAGAGCCAATTACCAACAGGTCAGTTAAACTTGATGCAGCATTTCGACTTGAATTTTAAAACGGAGTATCTATTTTCACAAAGTTTTTCTGCGTTCATTCAACTCAACAACATTGCTTCAAGCAAGTACCCGTGTATTCCTTAATTATCCTGTGCGTGGTTTTCAAATTATGGGAGGAATTACATGGAGCTTTTAACACTATATCTGCCGGTGAAGGTGAGATTTTTTTGTATGCGTTTGATGTATCTTAACGAGGTGGTTTTCTCCGCTGCGGAGGAGGGGTGTAAAGAAGGAAGATGCGGGCAACACATTTGTATCGGTGGAATTTTCCCGTAGTTTTGTATAATTACCCTGTTCCTTAACCAATTAACTACCTGAACATGGCTAGAAAGAAAAAGCAACCAACAGAAGAGCCTCAAGAAAATCTGGATAATACTGACGATACGTTTGGACTTCCCGAAGTAGAATACCAACCTTTAAAACGAGACGAGCCTCCGAAGGCAGAAGAACCCGTCGAGCCTGAAGAAACCAAAGCTGACGACAACGATCGTCGTCATCAATGAATCCACGCAGAATGTACCTGAGCCTCCGCCTACGCCAGATCCAGCAATCGCAGTTTAGGATCAGAGCCATCTGAACCTGAACCGGCCAAGGAAAACACATTTGAAGGCAAGCGTACCTATGAGTCGGAACATCAGCCTTATCAGCCTTCTTACACTTATAAGGAGGAAAGCACCATCAGCTGTGGCCAAAGGTCATTGGCTTATTATTGTTCTGTTGTTACTGATTGGTGGCGCGAGTCTGGTATTTTGCTTCTTATCGACCGAAACAGCTCGCCAAGCAAGAGCAGGAACGAAAAGAAATTCTGGCCATCGCAAGAGTCGGCAAGGAAAAACGAAGATGAACGCCTGGCAGCAGCAAAACGGGCAGAAGAAGAGGCGAAGAAGCCGCTGCAACCGAGGTGGCGGCAACCCCAGCGGTAGGAACCATTGAAACACTAAGCGGCCGTTCAGGACGTTATTATGTTGTGGTCGCGAGTTCCATTGACGGAGATCTAATTATGGATTATGCCAAGAAGCTCAGCACGAAAGGTGTAAGTACTAAAATTATTCCACCTTTTGGAAAGTCGAGTTTTCATCGCCTCGCGATTGCCGAAGGCGATACGTATGCCGTCAACGCAAGAGACCGCCGATGGACTGAAGGGTGGCGATTACGGTGATAAAGTTTGGGTAGTAAAATATTAAATTCTAAATGCAAAGGTGCTCGGAACCTCAACCGATAAACTATTTTTTAAACTAATTCTTCCGCATGATTTTACTTCAAATTGTTGCTGATACTGCTACGGTTGCTGATCCGATAGGCAGGTCAGTCCTTATCCGTTATTGACCTTGCTATTAAAGGAGGATTTATGATGGTACCCATCGCGCATCTGCTGGGTGTTGGCCATTTATCTTTTTATTGAAAGAGTGCTAACGATTAACAAGGCAAACGAGGAACCCGGAATTTTTATGGGTAAGGTAAAAGAGCTGGTGTTGCGAGGCGACATAAACGGAGCCAAAATGTTATGCTCGCAAAATCAGTACCCCTGTAGCGCGCATGATTGAAAAAGGTATTTCGAGGATTGGAAGTCCCTTAAAAACGATCGAAGCATCCATTGAAAATATCGGAAAGATTGAAGTTTTTAAACTTGAGAAAAATCTTACCGACACTGGCGACAATAGCCGGTGCTGCGCCGATGATGGGATTTCTTGGAACCGTTATCGGTATGGTGGAAGCATTCATTGCAATTTCACAGGAGGAGGGATCGGTAAGTCCTAAACTTTTGTCATCAGGTATTTATACCGCGATGATCACAACGGTTGCTGGTCTTGTCGTGGGTATCATGGCGTACTTAGCTTATAATTATCTGGTATCCCGTGTGCAAAAAGTGATTCACAAGATGGAATACACTTCCATCGAGTTTATTGACTTGCTGCAGGAACCCCGCTAAACTTAAAACTGTTTTGAATAATAGAACGTTATTCCTAGCAGGAGTAACGTCAACACCTAGAACTTCAACACCTCAACACTCGCAGCATGAACATAGGTTCAAAAAATAAGATAGATCCGAGTTTCAGCATGGCTTCCATGACTGATCTGATTTTCTTGTTGCTGGTATTTTTTATGCTCACTTCATCTTTTGTGACGCCATCGGGTTTGCCGGTGAATTTACCGAGCAGCAAGGCAAGCACAATTGAAGTTCAAAAAATTTCTGTGACGGTTACGAAAGATCTGCGGTATTATGTCAACGAGAAAAAAATCACGAAAGCAACCCTGGAAGGTGAACTAAAAAGCAGACTGGCAGGTCCTGGTGGATCTGTGGTATTGCATATTGATAAAGACGTTGCTTCCGAGCATTTGGTATATGTAGCAGGCATTGCAACAGCACTGGAAGCAAAAGTAGTGGTAGCAACCAAGCCGAAATAAAATGAGCGAAGAAGAACTCGAGAAAAAAAACAAACGAACTGCGTTGCTGTATACCACGATCATACAGGTAGTGCTCGTTTGTTGCTTTGTTTTTTATCGTAGCCTGGCGAGCTCCAGATCCGCCGCTTCCCGAGTATGGCATTGTACTGAATTTTGGAACGGACGATCAGGGGAGTGGTGACGTTCAGCCCGAGACGCCTGTAGGCAATGAAGGGACAGCAAGAGGAAGAGCCGGAAGAAAGCAAACCAAAAGTTCAGGAAGAAACCCGAAGATAGAGGAGAGAGGAAGCAAAGCCGGTTGAATCGAAGCCTGTCGAACAACAGATAGTATCCAAAGTAGAGAGTCCCGTGGTGGTAAAGGAAAAGAAAGAGAGAAGTAAAGCCTGTTGAGAAGCCAGCCGAAAAGCCGGAAGAGAAAAAAGTTGAACCGAAGGTTGAGAAAAAACCTGTCGAGGAAAAACCAAAAGTAAATCCGGACGCAGTTTATAAACCGAACGCGCAGCAGTCAACTTCAGATAACAAGACCACGGACACCAAAGCAGGAAAGCCTGGCAATCATGGTGATGATCCTGGTAAAACAGGTGATAAAGGAAGTCCCGAAGGCAACCTGGAGGCTAAATGCACTCTATGGAAAACCAGGAGGTGGTGCTGGTGGATCGAGTCTGGAGCTTTCGGGCTGGATCTGGGATGAAATACCAAGTCCGAATGTTCCTAATAATGAATCGGGACGATTAGTGTTTGAAATTCAAGGTGGATTCTCAACGGAGATATGTGTCAATAAAGACCCTGGAACGATAGTGTAAGTCACTGAAGCAGAACAAATTTGCCGTAGGGCAGTAGAAAAGCTAACCTTCAGTAAAACGGGATCCAATGTTCCGGAAATATCCACAGGAAAAATTACGTTTGTTGTACGCGCAAATTAGAAGTCATGCAACAGCGTTGGGTTGAATTCATTCAAGACTTCCTCATTACGATTCATGAAAATATTCGGGAACTAAAAGAGCGACGCGGTTTTGCCGATCCAGAAGAACTCACGCACATTGAAGCAAAACTTTTAGCCTATAATGAAATACTTTTTGCGCTTCGGGTCCAGTGCAGCCGAATTTAAAATTCCTCAAGATCAACTAGGACTTTAATCAACGTGAAAGACTAATTCCTATTTTTGGCGCTATGTTCACACACCTACGAGGAGACGCTACAACTTTCTGTATGAGAATTTGCCGATGTTCCAGCGCATCGGAGCAGCAGCGATAAAACCTGATCTTAAAGAATACGATCGCCTTGTGTGAGGCGTTGGGAAATCCACAGTTAAAATTTAAGAGTATTCATGTAGGAGGAACCAATGGAAAGGGAAGCACATCGCATATGCTAGCCTCCATTCTTCAAAGTGCAGGCTTCAAAACAGGCCTTTATACCTCGCCTCATCTTAAATCATTTACGGAGCGAATAAGGATCAATGGAAAAGAAATTTCAAAAGATTATGTGATTGACTTTGTAAACAGAATTCTTACCATCGATCGAATACTTCAAGCCGTCTTTCTTTGAAATAACCGTAGCCATGGCGTTCGATTATTTTGCCTCAGAGACAAGTTGATATCGCCGTGGTCGAAGTTGGACTGGGAGGAAGATTGGATTCAACGAATGTCATTACACCCGAGTTGTCAGTGATTACCAACATTGGCTGGGATCATATGGATCTCTTGGGCGATTCCCTGGAAAAAATTGCCAGTGAAAAAGCAGGTATTATTAAACCCAGGTATTCCTGTTGTGATCAGCGAGCGACAACCAGAGGTGGAAAATGTTTTCGTGGAGAAAGCGTCATCGATAGATTCTCCACTATATTTTGCTTCGGATCAGTTTAACGCCTCGATGCCAGTCTGAAAATGGTCTGGTTACATTCGACGTATTTGAAAACGAGACGCCCTGTATTCAAAATCTGGCGTTGCCATTGCAAGGTGTCTATCAACAAAAAAATATTCTCGGTGTACTTCAGGCTGTGAATGTTTTGAAGAAGCAAGGCTGGAAAATATCCGGACAACACGTGCGTTCCGGACTGGAAAATGTAATTTCTCAAACCGGACTAAAAGGACGATGGCAAGTCTTAAATAAAAAGCCAATGATTGTTTGTGACACAGGTCACAACCTGGATGGAATGAAAGAAGTTCTTCGCCAGATCAAAATGCAATCGTACCAGAATCTTTTTTTTGTTTTTGGAATGGTAAAAGGCAAAGATATTTCATCGATTTTAAAATTATTACCGAAAGATGCCTACTATTTTTTTTGCGAGGCGAAAATTCCACGGGCGTTGAATGCGTCGTTGCTTTATCAAGCAAGCGCTTGAATATCAACTCAAGGGCGAAGTTGTTCCAGATGTAAATGATGCAATCCATCAAGCGCGAAAACGAAAGCTTCGGCTGAAGATATGATTTTTATTGGTGGCAGTACCTATATCGTTGCTGAAATCGATTCTCTGTAAATATATTTGGATATGTTAATGAAATGGTGAATACAAATTGATGAAGAGAAAGCTTGAACGTTTTAAAATTATTGAAGAACGCAGCAATGTAATTGAACGGAGCAAAGACATTTTTGAAGATATAAAAGGAAAGTGGCGATCGGACTATTTCAAAAATGAAAATCCGATTACGGTTGAACTTGCGTGTGGAAGAGGAGAATATACCATAGGGCTGGCAGCTCGTTTTCCCGAACGTAATTTTATCGGCATCGACATCAAAGGAGAACGTATCTGGAAGGGAAGTACCTTGGCCGTGGAACAGAATCTAACCAACGTAGCTTTTTTGCGAACACCGATTTTACTGATTGAAAATTTCTTTTTACCCGGAGAGCTTGACGAAGTGTGGACAACTTTTCCAGATCCGCGTCCCAGGAAGAGAGATATCAAAAGAAGGTTAACGAGTCCACGATACCTGGAGATTTATAAACGGCTTCTAAAGCCTGGAAGTTACTTTCGCCTGAAGACCGACAACACTGCATTGTATCAGTATACCTTGGAAGAAGCACAAGCCACGCAACGATATAAGCGATCTTAATCTACACCGATAATTTGTATCGAATCAGAATACAGACCAGAATGTTTTGATATTAAAACAAAGTATGAAGAACAGTTTGCCTCGCAAGGAGAAACAATAAAGTATTTGAGGTTTAAGTTTTAACTTCTTATTTTACTATATGGATGAACATACAAACTTTGACCTGGAAGAAAAATTTCTGAAAGCAGATCGGCTGATATCAGAAAATAAGATCAGCGAGGCCGCCCACTTGCTGGACGAAATTTTGCACGAGGCACCTGACTTTGGAAAGGCGCATAACCATCTCGGTTGGTTGCACGAAACAAAATTCAAAAATTACGAAAAGGCGCAAGAGCACTACAGACTGGCCATTAAGTTTTCACCCGAATATCCGGCTGCGCACTACAATTATTGTTATTGCCTTTCCACGCTTGCGGAAATATGATGAATTGGAGAAAGTGCTTAGAACAAGCGATCAAAGTTTCCGGTATCAATTACGCAACCATTTATAATGAATATGGCTTGCTTCGGGAAATTCAAGGTAATCTTGATGATGCCATTCATTATTTCAAACTGCACATCAAAAACTCATTCGATTCCAAAAGCATCGAAACCGCTGCGGAGTCAATTAAACGCTGCGAACGGAAGAAGGAGCTGATCGGCTAGGTAGTGACGTAAAGGTGTAAGGACGGAAGCATTACGTCCTACACCTAACAGCCTTGCGTCCACACTTGGGTTCTGCTAACAATTTAATAACCTGGTACCACCGGGAAATAAACGAACGTTGCTATTTTGCAGCGATGGGTAAAAAAAGAAAACGGGAGGTAGAACTCGTTGTTTTATCTGACATTCATCTCGGCACCTATGGCTGCCGTTCGGAAGAACTCCTCCGCTATCTAAAAACGATCAAGCCTAAGAAAATTATTCTTAACGGAGATATCATCGACATGTGGCAATTCAGCAAACGCTATTGGCCAAAATCCCACATGCAGGTTATCAAACACATTACGGGTCTGCTTGCCAAGAATACAAAGATCGTTTACCTCACCGGAAATCATGATGAAATGCTTCGTAAGTTTTCGGGCTTTCGGTTAGGCTCATTTCAAATTGACAACAAACTCGTGATAAAACTAAACGGTAAGTCAGCCTGGATTTTTCACGGTGATATTTTTGACGTCACCATGAAATACTCCAAGTGGCTGGCCAAATTAGGTGCTATTGGTTATGACACACTTATTTTGATCAACACCGTTGTAAATTGGTGTCTTGACAAAATTGGGAAGGCAAAAAATTTCGCTTTCAAAAAGGGTAAAAGACAGTGTAAAATCAGCTGTTAAATTCATTAACGATTTTGAAAAGACCGCTGCTGATATCGCAATTGAAAACGGATATCATTATGTAGTGTGTGGACACATACACCATCCTGAAATTAAAGTCATCAAAACCGATAAAGGCGAAGTAACCTATTTAAACTCAGGTGACTGGGTTGAAAATCTAACTTCCTTGGAATATTATGACGGAAACTGGCACATCTACCGCTATATTGAGGATAAAGTTGCGCGCGAGCTTAAAACTACCAAAACGTTTCAGCGATAAGCTTGACAATGATGAAATCTTTCGCGATTTAGTTAACGAATTTTTAACCAGCAAAAAGTGAAGATCTTATATGCTATTCAAGGCACGGGTAATGGTCATCTAACACGTGCTGAAGATGTCATTCCCATCCTTGCTGAATACGGTGAACTGGACCTTTTTGTAAGTGGCTCTCAGGCGGATGTAAAACTACCTTATCCGGTCAAGTATAAATCCAAAGGACCTTAGTTTTTTCTTTGGCACCAGTGGAGGGATAAATTTTCTTAAAACTTTTAAGCAAAACAGTTCCAAAGAAGTCTATAAGGAAATCAAGAAATTTCCCGTCGAAAAATATGATCTGGTTATTAATGATTTTGAACCGATATCAGCTTGGGCTTGTCGGAAGCGTGATGTTCCCTGTGTGGGCTTCAGTCATCAATCTGCTTTGCTTTCTCCTCAAGTTCCAAGGCCAAAAAGCATTGATCCAGTAGGCGAATGGTTGCTGCATAATTATGCGCCGACCAAGCGAAATGTGTCCTTTCATTTTGAGGCTTACGATTCGAATATTTTTACGCCAGTGATCCGACGAGGTATTCGTGAATGTAAAAACGAAAGCGGCGACCATTACACAGTGTACTTACCTGCCTATGACGATCGTAAGCTAGTTCCATTGTTGGCCCGCATTCCGCATGTCAAGTGGCATATCTTTTCCAAGCACGCTAAAAAATCATATCATATCGGCAAGTTGTCTGTATATCCCGTGAATAAAGAACAATTTGCCGAAAGCATGACCTCGGCAAAAGGTATACTTTGTGGTGCAGGTTTTGAAACCCCCGCAGAAACGCTCTATCTCAACAAGAAGCTTTTGGTAGTGCCGATGAAATCTCAACTGGAGCAGCATTATAACGCTGCATCGCTAAAACGGATGGGAGTGCCAGTAGTTAAGAAGTTGCGAAAAAAATATCTCGACAAAATCGTCGAGTGGATTGAAACGGACAATAGGGTGACAGTTGACTATAAAAATATCACTGCCGATGCCGTTGCAAAAGCCGTTGCCCTGGGCAAAAGCTGAGGCCAAATTTAACCTCCGTGTTAATATTCCCATGCTATCGTTTGAAATAATTCACTTCTCCATAACTGCGCTTGTAAACATGAGGTAACAAGCATTTTGTACTTTGCACTTCAGTTATGTGATATGGGAGAGAAGAAACCTTTCAGGGTATTGTTGGTGGATGATGATCAGGACATTCTAGAGCTTCTTGAATACAATCTGGAAAAGGAAGGCTATAAAGTAAAAACGTTGGACGATAGCAACGTAGCGGTGAGTGTAGCGATAGACTTTTCTCCTGATCTGATTATCCTGGACATTATGATGCCACGTCCGAACGGCATTGAGATATGCAAAGAGCTGCGCAGCTTTAAAAAGATTTGCAAACACCTACATTTTTTTTCTCACCGCTAAATCGGAAAGCTATTATCAGCAAGCTGCCCTGGATACAGGTGGCGATGACTATATTGAAAAGGTTGTAGGGCTAAGAGCACTAACGTATAAAGTAAGTACAGTTCTCAAGCGGCGATTCGTGATTCGGAAAAGCATTCCTGAACTTCAGATCGGTGATATATGTCTGAACAGAAAGGCAAGTACGGTCAGGCATAAATGAGCAGGAGATAAAATTGAGCAAGCCTGAATTTGAGCTTCTTTTTTTCTTTGCTCAAAACCCACGAAAAATCATTTCCCAGGAAAATCTTCTCTGCAACATCTGGGGTTCAGAAATTTATTTGTTTGACACGTCTGTCGACGTCTACATTCAAAATCTTAAAATGAAGCTTGGCCTTGACGTCATTCAGAGCTTCGAAGGTCAGCGTTACCGTTTTGATGAGCGGAAGGCAGAAAGCTAGAAAGCAGAAAGCTTACAGCTCACATCAAACAGCTTTCTTGATCTACAAAATACGCTTTCAGAAGCTCAAACTTCGACTCGACCTCGAACTTCAAACTTCAAACTAGAAACTAGAAACTTTAATACCCGCACACTTTTTGTTTATTATATCGTTAGTAGGAAATACATTTTAATGAAAGATCTTTTAAAGCGGGTAAAAGCTCGTATTCGAGCAAAAATTGAGGATTTTTATTCGCGGCCTGGTAAAGTCAAGCGCATTTTGAGGTTCTTGATGTTACTCGTACTGTGTATTTTTTCCTCAATCAGCTCTCATTATTGCTGATCTGGTTAGGCATATTTGGTGAAATTCCCAGTAAAAATGACTTGACTTCCTTCAATCATCAGGTGGCTACAGAAATATTCAGCGCCGACAGTGTCCTGTTAGGACGATATTATTGGCAGGAACGATCTACCGTGCCGGCGAACGAAGTTACGCCTTGCCTGAAAACATGCTCTTGTCGCTACGGAAGATGTCAGATTTTATGATCACAACGGGATTGATACCCGTAGCCTGTTTCGGGTTTTTTTCAAAAGTATTCTTCTTCAACAAGAGTCAGCGGGAGGAGGTAGTACGATAACCCAACAGTTGGCAAAAAATTTATATCCCAGAAAATCATTTGCATTTTTGTCATTGCCGATCAATAAGATTCGAGAAATAATAATTGCAAAGCGACTTGAAAATGCATATACCAAAGATGAGATACTGGTATTGTATTTAAACACAGTACCTTTCGGTGACAACGTATATGGAATAAAGACTGCTGCTGATCGCTTTTTTTCAACCTCAGTTAAATCGCTGACGCGCTGATCAGGCCGCTGTGCTGATAGGGATGTTGAAAGCAACCCACACCTACAATCCACGAGTTTTTCCAGATCGCGCGAAACAACGTCGAAATGTCGTGCTTGTCGCAAATGCAAAAATATGATTTCATTACCCTGGAAGAAAAGAAATCTTATCAGCAGAAACCTCTGGGACTTCGTTACAATAAGATCACACACAACTCCGGATTGGCTCCTTATTTTCGAGAGTATATAAAAAATGAGATCTTGCATGGTGCGCCACGCACGAACGATCCAGACGGGAAATCATATAATCTTTACACCGATGGACTGAAAATTTATACGACCATTGACTCAAGATTGCAGCGGTACGCAGAGCAAGCCATGCAATCGCATATGAAAGACTTGCAAAAAAAATTTGTAAGTCAATTGAGCAAAGAAACGCTCACGGAGATTGTGAAAAGCAATGTGAGAAAATTGCCGCAGTATCAACAGTTGAAAAAAGAAGGGCTTTCGGAAGAAGAAATTCTTGAAGAAAT
The DNA here is from genome assembly GCA_963813425.1 of uncultured Bacteroidota bacterium. GTDB lineage: Bacteria > Bacteroidota > Bacteroidia > Cytophagales > Cyclobacteriaceae > Chryseolinea. Next base: position 87,257 of record CAWEZB010000031.1, on the reverse strand, counting down.
GAAAAAGCCAGCCTTCCGAAAAATTTTTACATGGGATGGTGGCAAGGAATTAGAAATAAGCGCTTATGATTCATTAAAGCATCATCTGCAATTTCTTCAGGCAGGCATCGTGGCCATCGAACCTGAAACTGGAGCTGTAAAAGCCTGGGTAGGTGGTATTGATCATGAATTTTTTCAATACGATCATGTACGGGAAAGCACGAAACGACAAATCGGTTCTACTTTCAAACCTATTGTCTATGCAGCTGCTTTGGAACGCGGTGTTGATCCATGCGAATATGTTTCAGGTCGTCAAACATCATACTCCAATATGGAAGACTGGACACCACAAAATTCCTCGACAGATTCTTACGATAAAAAATATTCTATGGAAGGCGGACTTGCTGGATCCGTCAATACGGTTTCCGTGAAGTTGCTGGAAAAGGCCGGTATTGATTATGCCATAGAAACGGCAAACAAAATGGGCATTAAAAGTGACTTGCCCAACGTACCGTCTATTGCCTTGGGTTCACCTAATATTTCCATCCTTGAAATGGTGAGTGCATATGGAGTTTTTGCGAACGATGGCCAGTATGTGAAGCCGGCTTTTGTTACCTCAATAACCGATAATCACGGCGAGGTCTTGGAAAAATTTGAAGACGACGCAGGAACCCGTAGCAGCTTTGTCGGAAGCCACTGCGGATATGATGATTCACATGTTGAAGCGGGTAGTCAACGAAGGTACTGGCTCAAGCTTGCGCGCGAGGTATGGTCTTACCAATGATATTGCCGGCAAAACGGGAACGACACAATCCAACACAGACGGTTGGTTCATTGGCATTACACCACATCTTGTTGTTGGTGCCTGGGTAGGAGCAGACGATCCACGGCTACACTTTCGGACAACGGCCCTGGGACAAGGTTCGCGAACTGCACTTCCTATCGTCGGTAAATTTTTACAATACGCGAATAAAGATCAAAGTTTAGAGCACATTCACGAAGGCTAGATTTTCCCCGATAGCGCCTGAACTGCAAAGCAGGCTTGATTGTGACCTGGAACGATCCGATCGGAATTTTTTTCAACGGATATTTAAGATCAAAAGGAAAGTTAAGGAACGGAAATTCAAGTCGGGTAATTAAATTCTTTTTTGTTTCATTCATCTACAGCCCATTGAAACATTTTCTACATCCCACTTTGAAATGCTGATTTTTGGCCAGCTACGGCGACTTATTTTTAGCATGATTTTTTACAACATATTTCTCTGAATATTTATTTAATCTAAAAAGGAGGAATTATGAAAGTGTATGGAAAAGAGTATGAAGTTGACAACCTGACCGGTAAAAACCATGAAGGACCCAACGCAAATTTACCCGTTCGTAGATTGACCGCCACTTCTATTATAGGTGATATCGTGGAAAATTTGGACGGAGAAAATTTGGGAAAGATCGATAACCTGATGATCAACATTAATAGCGGAATTATCGAGTACGTTGTGTTGGAATCGGGATCATTTCTAGGAATCGGAGGGAAGCTATTTGCGATTCCGTTTGGTCAGCTTTATTTGAATGCGGAGAAAGAATGCTTTATTCTGAATCGAGAAAAAGAATACGTCAAGAGTGTCCCGGGATTTGATAAAAGTCACTGGCCCGATACGAATGATCATTCCTACTTCAACGATGTGGATAACTACTGGAAAACTTCTACGACAGCAACTCCGTATCTTTAGTATTTTCTGATTATTGTAAATGGTAAAACCTTCCCACTCCACATTATGTGGGGTGGGAAGGTTTTGACTTAGTCAAAACTTAATTAATAAGCATACTTTATTTTTTTGCTTTCGTATTTTAGATACATGAAATCTAAATTATCCCACCTCTTAATATCAGAGAGCATCGGTAAAGTGTCCTTGCTTACATTAAAGCCAAAGGATACGAAGGCTGTAATGGTTTTAGCACATGGCGCGGGCGCCGGAATGACACACGCATTTATGGAGAACCTTGCCGCCAAGTTGGCGGACCTCTCCATCGGTACGGTCAGGTATAATTTTCCTTATATGGAAAAGGGGTCTAAAAGACCTGATGTACCGGCCATTGCGGAAAAAACAGTTGGGGTAGTCCTGGCAAATACGCAGGAAGTTTTTCCAGAAACCTCGATATTTTTAGGAGGTAAATCCTTCGGAGGCCGAATGTCCTCCCAATTCCTTGCTAAACAAAAGCCGTCAGGTGTTAATGGAATTGTGTTTTACGGATTTCCCTTACACGCTCCCGGAAAACCTGATATTCCGCGCGCTGATCATCTTAAGTCGGTAAATATTCCGATGCTTTTCCTACAGGGAACAAATGATGCCCTTGCAAGTCTTCCTTTAATGGAAAAAGTTTGTCAGGGGCTTCCGTCCGCAACGCTGGTAAAATTCGAAGGAGCAGACCATTCCTTCAAAATAAAGAAGGCTGATGCTCTGGATGACCTGGTTTTCCATACCGCAGAATGGATGAAAAAACTTTATTAATCGCAAATCGGAGCCATTTCATGGACTTTATTAAAGTGTGTCCGACGCACAATCCAAACTTAAGTTTATTGTCTTATATTTGCGGATTATTTTAATATCAAATTACAATGAAAGAAGGAACAGTAAAATTCTTTAATGAATCAAAAGGATTCGGTTTTATTAAGGAAACGGCAACAGGCCAAGAGTATTTTGTGCACATTTCAGGACTCCTTGTGGATCAAATCCATGAGAACGATGCAGTAACTTTTGAACTCAAAGAAGGAAAAAAAGGACTGAATGCAGTTAACGTGCGTTTAGCAAACTGATAAGTCATCAATGCCAAAAGAAAAGCCAAGCATTTTTGCTTGGCTTTTTTGTTTCTTGCCTGGTTGGTTTTTTTTTGCGTTTTCTGTTTTTCTTTGAGGAATTTTTGCCTCATGTCTATTAAAATAAAATCCTTTTAAGGACACAAAATACATAAACTTAAATAGTAACTTCATTTCCCTTCTTTTGGCGTAGTTTTTATGGTGTTAATAAATAAAATCCAATCACCTGTATGAAAAAAATTCTTGTCCCAACTGATCTTTCTGTGGTTGCTGAACGGGGTCTTACCTTGGCAATCGAAATTGCAGAGCGGTCTGAAGCTGAAATAAGTCTTGTGAACTTTACGCGCCATCCTTTCGGAAAAACATTTACAGCCATGGGAGAAGTCAGCAGTAAAATTGATAAGGAAGGAGAATTATTTAATCTTCAATTACTCCATTTGCAATAAGGAAAAGTTAGACGCGCTGGGGAAAAAGTACAGTCAACATGGAGTAGATATTCAGACAGCCATTGTCGATGAAGAATTCAAAGATGGCATCGATGAATATTTGCAGCGCGAGAGATATTGATTTGGTGGTCATGGGTACGTCAGGGGAAGAAAACGCCGCCGAAGCATTTACGGGCAACCATACTGAACAAGTGATCAAGATTTCCAAATGTCCCGTCCTTTCTGTGAGGGATGGATTCCAGATAAAAGATTTTAATAAAATTGTTTTGGCGGTGAATGTAATAAAAGATAATGCACACGTCGCATGACGCATTAGATACCCTGGCCGACCTGGCAGCTTGTTTTGATGCCCATATTTACTTGGTCCACGTTCGCGATAAAGCCACCGACTATTCTGACATCAACCTTAAAGAGTTTTTTACCGATATGGCGGAGGACGCCGACCTGAGAAATTATTCCGTAACTATTTATGAAGCGGATGACCAGGCCAACGGAGTAATTCAATTCGCACGCGAGGTAAAAGCTGGCCTCATCGCGGTTATAAAAAATAGCTCCGACGGAATTTTCCGCATTTTCTCTAATCACTTCTCCGATCGATTGGTAAAGGAAGTAGGACGCCCGGTGTTTACTTTTAATCTGCAAAACGCCTAGGGCGTGTTTAGGCCGCCTGCCGAGCTGGCGCAGGCAGGTATTTAAGCGTTTAGGTGTCAGTTGGTGCTAGGATACCGGTTGTTTCTGAATTGCTTGAAATAATTCTTTTTCGTTGGTTAGGTCCAGTCGTAGTGGTGTGATCGAAACATAACCCTTGATCGACAGCCCAACGATCTGTTCCCTCTTCTGCGGGCTCTAAGTGGCACCACGGTAAACCAATAATGTTTGCGTCCTAAAGGATCAGTACCAGGAACTACCTTTCCATCGTATTGACGAACCGATTGTCGCGTCCACCGTATGCCTACTGGTTTTTTTGGAAAATTAACATTGATGAGTTTTAGATCAGGATTTTCCAACAAGAGCGCTAAAGTTTTTTCCACAAAAGGTTCAAGTGCATTAAAGTCGGGCTCAGACTTTCCCGCTGGAGTGCTTAAGCGCAATTCCTTTCATTCCCAAAAGAACGGCTTGCTTTGCACCCGCCAGCGTTCCCGAATGCCACATCGAATTTCCCAGATTAGCACCCATGTTAATTCCGGAAAGCACAACATCGGTATGTGAAAGATGTGATCCCAAGGCGACGCAATCCGCAGGCGTTCCATTCACGCGATAGGCTTCGATGCCTTCAAAGTTTATTGGCGACTTCTTATAAAAGAAGCGGACGAGACGCGGTTATCGCATGTCCCATAGAAGATTGTTCAACATCAGGTGCGACAACCCTGACTTCACCAAAGCGTGATGCAATTTTTGCAAGCGCTGCGATTCCAGGACTATAAATGCCATCGTCGTTTGTTACTAGTATTTTCATATATCGCTACAAGTACATTTTCATGCCATCAAAAATAACTGGGCACGTAATTGCTAACTTGAATGTAAAAAATCAGATTCATGAAAGTTGCAAAGGTTTTACATAATCCAAATGCAGGGGATGGGGATAATTCTGATAAAGAATTAATCGCAGCCCTTGAGGCGGAAGGCTACAGGTGTAGCTATTTATCCACAAAAGAGAAGGGATGGGAGAAAAAAGATTGGGACAAAATTGAATCCGAAGACATCGATTTTGTTGTTGTCGCCGGCGGAGATGGAACCGTTCGGAAACTCGCAGGTGAGCTATTGGAACGAAAACTCATCGAAAAAAAACTGCCGATTGCACTTTTGCCTTTTGGGACGGCAAATAATATCGCCAGGACTCTTGGTATTGCCGGCGGGGCGGAGGAAATAATCAAAAGCTGGAAACAACATGAGTTAAAAAAATTTGATGTTGGGCGGATTGAAGGCATCAAGAAGCATAATTTCTTTATTGAGAGTTATGGCTATGGAGTTTTTCCCAGGCTGATGAAAGAAATGAGAAAACTGGATAAAAGTCTATTTGATAATCCTGAGCAAAAAATTAAGACGGCCTTGCAGCTTCTTCACGACATTATTTTAAACTATAAAACCAAGCTCTGCAGGCTGAATGTTGATGGCGAGGATTATACCGGTAAATTTCTTTTGGTGGAAATAATGAATACCAGTTCAATTGGCCCGAACCTTCACCTGGCTCCCTTTGCCGATCCAGGAGACGGAATCATTTGAAGTCGTGTTGATCAGCCGAAAGCCAACGTGACGAATTTGCAAAATATGTGAAAGGGCAAATTGGAGGGAAGGAAAGAAGATCCTTTTTTTACGGTACTTAAAGCCAAAAAACTTCAAATTTACTGGGAAGGCACCGCTCTTCACGTCGATGATGAGCATGTTGTTCTGGACGATGCAGCAGATGTAAAAATTCAAATCCAATCCGGGTTGCTGGAATTTTTAGTGGCAGCCCGTGAAAAAATCTTAAATCCAAATCCGACATTTAACTCGTATGTACTGGCGCTTATTGCATATTTTTAAGCGGAGGTAAATAAATCATGATTAAAAAGGATGCTGCGAATGATTTGATTTCTCAAGTAACCGTTGAATCCTGGAAAGCAGAACTAGAAAAGACCTCCTCTGACATATCATTTGATTGCGGCATGGGTTGCTATAATCTTCGATCCTGTTTTTGCTTTTACAGACTATATAAATATTCCAGAAAACTGGAAGCAGCTGCTGTTCATACGACTGGGAATTTCTGCGATCGTTCTCTCTCTTGTGCTAGCTCGTAAAAAGTTTCAGCTGCCGTCGTACTTTATTGTCGCCGTCACTTTTTTATTGATCTCCCTGCAGAATGCCTATACCTACACCCTGATCGGCAACGAAGACATTATCGGACATAATCTCAACTACATTGCGTTGCTTATCGGAGCATCGATGTTTTTGCTTTGGGAATTGAAGTATTCTATTATCATGATTTTTATTTCAATTGTAGCGACAGCATTTTTTCTTAGCGCTAACAGCGTACTAGATCTTGATCAATTTCTTGTTCAAGGCGGCGTTTTGTTGTTGGTAGTTTCAATTTTTATGATGTGTCCTTATCAGGACGCGCTATGATCTTACGGTAAAGGAGATTAAAGCCAGGCTTGCGCTGCAGGAAAGCAACGAAGAAATTCAAGCACAAAATGAAGAAATAATTTCACAGGGAGAGGAGATAAGAGTGATCAATGAAAATCTCGAAAAAATTGTACTTGAACGTACGAAGGAACTGGAGAAAAAAAATAAAGCGCTGGAAGAATATGCATTTATAAATGCTCACAAACTTCGCAGTCCCGTGGCAAGTATCCTTGGGCTCATTAATCTGTTAACGAAAACTGCGTTAGACGAGGAAGCAAAGGGAATCATGACTCACCTTCAAGATTCAACTGGCAAATTAGATGAAATTGTATCGTCGATTACCAAGACGATTGAAAAGGGAGAACGCGGAACGAAAAGGTACTGATTGTAAAATCTGGCATGTTGATAATTATTGCCAAAGTAGGCTTTTTTAGTGTAGAAAAAATTACCCAGTCCCAGGTTATGCCTATTAGGGCTTAGAGTGTTTCTTATGTTTTGGGGTGGCAAGGAAATTGACTTTCTGATAGAGAGATTCAATTTTTTAACCCCTATATATGATAGCCAGAGATGGAAGTTGCTCAGTTTGTGGCAGGCATACTGTCAGTCCTTACGCAGCCCTTTCGAATAAATTTGCCAACACTGTTTTTGATGTCGCCATTGTCGGCGGCGGAATAACCGGGATTACGCTCGGACTTGCAATTGCAGAAAGCCGGTAAAAAATGCATTGTACTGGAGGCAAAAAATTTATGTTTTGGAACAACCGGCGGCACAACAGCTCACATCAATACTTTGCTGGATAATCCCTACCCCGCAATCATTACGAGATTTTGGAAAAGAAGGAGCGCAAACTCGTGGCACGTGCGGCAACAGAAGCAATTACTTTAATTGAAAGCAATGTTCGTGAGATACAACATTGATTGTGGTTTTGAACGCGCGTCAGCCTATTTGTTTGCCCAAGATGAAAAACAAACCAACGAGCTTAGACGACATTTACAACGCCTGCCAGGAGGTAGGCGTGGAATCAAAATTTAGCAACGGTATCCCTATACCGGTTAACTTCCGAAAAGCACTCGAAGTCCCGGGACAAGCAAAATTTCATCCTGTAAAATATGTTCATGCGTTGGCTAGGGCATTTGAAGATCTCGGAGGGATAATCGTCGAACAATGCCGTGTGACAAATATAGAAGAGGCTGAAGTTGTTTCGATTGAAACCTCGCATCGATAATTTGAAAGCGAAAACTGTTGGTATATGCAACGCACATTCCTCCCGGCATTAACTTACTTCACTTGAGGTGCCCTGCGTACCGCAGTTATGCGATGTCCGTCAAACTTCAGGGTCAAAAATATCCTGAAGGCCTGACGTACGATATGTATGATCCATATCATTACTATCGTACACAAATCATTGATGGCGAAAAATATCTGATCGTGGGTGGCGAAGATCACAAAACAGGAGAGAACACCAATACAAATAAATCCTTCTTGCAACTGGAAAGTCATATTCGAAGTCATTTTGACATAGCAGAAATTTCTCATCGCTGGTCGTCTCAATACTATGAGCCGGTTGACGGATTGCCTTATATTGGCAAATTACCGGGAGCGCGAGAAAACATTTTAGTGGCGACAGGCTATGGCGGTAACGGTATCACCTACAGCCATGTTGCAGCATTCGAGTTAGCGAATATCATTCTCTTCGAGTGAAAGCAAGTATAACGACATTGTTCAGTCCAGGAAGGATGAAGCCGGTAGCAGGATTTACTGAATTTGTGAAGCACAACACCGATGTCGTCTCACAATTTGTTGGAAAATGGTTTGCAACGGAGAGGCTGGAAGAGTTTTCGTCACTAGCGCCTGATGAAGGCAAGGTGGTGAAACTTAACAATGAAACGATGGCGCTTTACAAGGATGAGCATGGATCGTTGCACGCGGTAAATCCCACCTGCACACATATGAAATGTTCAGTGGCGTGGAACGCGGCCGAAAAATCCTGGGATTGTCCTTGCCATGGAGCGCGTTATTCTATAGAAGGGGATGTATTAAATGGACCTGCGGATGCAAATCTTGAACTCATAGAATTAAGATCGTTATTGGAAAAAGAAGACTGATGTTCTAACAGTCGTTGAAAGTCCGTTAATATATTATTGACATAAAATACCTGAACCTTCATAGGATCGTCCTTTTCCGCATTGATCTTTTTAACCTCTAAAAGTTTTTGTTGAAAGGAAATCGCATAGTAAGCAAATAACTCATCAATGGAACATTCCGGAACGGGCGCAGCATATCCTGTTATCGCTATTCCCCAATCGCACGAAAAGAGTCGAGTTACTTCATAAGCCATTTCAATGGCAATTTTATCTGACACACAATTGCACCGTTCTGCATGGATGGGTTCAATTTTTAAATGACGCGATTTTTGTCCTAGGTTATAGGCTGTAATTCCGCCTTGAAAAAATTGGGAGGCATTTTCGGCGGATGCCAATGCGACTTGCAAATGACCGGCGGTGACACTTTCAGCTACCGCGATGGTTTGCTCGCCGTTTCAAAAGAATTTGTTTTATAGACTGGATCACTTGCTCGTCATACATTATCATCGGTTTTTTGCGTATGAATCAGATGACAATTTCTATACCTGCATCCTTGACATCCTTATGCTGCTCTTCTGGTGCCAGAAGTCTCGCAATCGTTAGCACAACTTCTCACTTTATGGTGCGATGCGGAGTTTCTCTACACAACAACAGTCAAACCACGCTGGAGATCAATGATTTTGTAATGGTACAGTTTTTTCTTATGCCTTAACGCATATGAAGGAAAGTCTGCATACCCAAATCCCAACTAGTATGATTCGACCTATTCTTTTGACCATCGTCATCCTCAGCGCTTTTGTGTTAACCGGCGCGGATTACAAAAGGCCTGAAGTACCGGCTGCAAAGAAATTTTGTAGAGGGTATTCCGTTATCGAAGCAGACAAGGGAATCGATTGCCACGGTGATACCATAAAACTAGTTAAGGTGCACGGTTTCTTTGAACGCGAGTTAAAAGAACCTACTTAACTAATTTCATCGGTATCTCTTCTTCTCTTAAGCAAGCCGATTCCAGCTCCAAAGAAAATGAGTCCTAAGATGGCGAGTCGCCCACGGATTTAGTGCTACCAGGTCTTTTCCAAAAATACCGAGCACGCCAAGAATCAAGCCTACGAAAGCCTATCAGCGACAAAATCAATGCAAATACTTTTATCATAATGAAATTGTTTAATGCATTGAAGTCAAATGACGTGCCTTATGCATGGCACGTAAATTTCACAGCATTAAAATTATCAGGATGGTTGTGTGGATAAATTGCCGGATATCCCTGGCGCTATTATTCCCCAATGTAGATTTCGCCGGGCAATGCCTCAATACAGCACGCGGAATTTGATGGTATGTTCAATTGCTTTAAGCTTGGCAATTAAATCCTTATCATATTCCTTGTTGATATCGGTAATCACATAACCGATGGAGTCATTTGTTTTCAGATACTGACCAACAATATTGATTCCATTTTCGCCAGCATCTGATTGATCTTTGCGAGAATACCCGGAACGTTGTTATGAATGTGGATCAGTCGATGAGCATTTTCCAGCATCGGCAGCGTGATGATTCGGAAAGCTTACACTGTTTGACGTGCTTCCCGTGTTGATGTAATCCATGATCTTTCCTGGAACAAAATTTCCAATGTTCTCCTGTGCTTCAGACGTACTGCCGCCGATATGTGGCGTAAGAATCGTGTTGGGAAGTCCGCGCAGTTCAGACTGGAACTCTTCGTCGTTGCTGACCGGTTCATGTGGGAATACATCAATCGCACATCCGGCTACTTTCCACTGAAAGAATATTTTCACGCAAGGGCCTGTATGTCGACGATATGACCGCGGCTGAGGTTAATGAAGATCACACCTTTTTTCATCCAGCCAAATTCCCGTGTGCTAATAAGATTGGGGTTGGATTCCCGGCCATCGACGTGCAAGAGAGATACGTCCACCTGTTCCAAGTACTTCCTTCATGGACTTGCACTTCACAGCATTGCCAAGCGACAATTTCTCTTCGGTGTCGTAGTAATAAACTTTCATTCCAAGCGATTCAGCAATAACAGACAACTGTGTTCCAATATTGCCATAACCAATCAGCCCAAGCTTTTTACCGCGTACTTCGAAACTTCCTTTGGCAGACTTATCCCAAATGCCCTGGTGCATTTTAACAGATTTATCAACGATGTTCCGCATCAACATGATCATTTCAGCAATGGCCAACTCGACAACAGAACTGGTATTGCTAAACGGCGCATTAAATACTGCAATACCCTTTTTTGTGGCAGTCTTCAAGATCGATCTGATTGGTACCGATACAAAAAGCGCCGATAACCATTAAACGGTTTGCATTTTCCAGTACCTTCTTTGTTACCTGTGTCTTCGACCGATGCCTAAGACAGAAACATTTTTGATCCTTTCGCATAGTTCGTCTTCAGTCAACGCCGCATGATAGGTTTCGACGTTGAATCCTTCTGATTTCAATAAGCGCGACTGCTACCGGATGTACATTCTCCAGCAAGCAGAACATTGATCCTGTTTTTCGGATATGAGATAGCCGTATTAAGTTTATTCAAGATATAAAACTTCGTCCAGGCTGGGGGTGATGTGATCGGCTTTGTTCAAAATATTTTCCCTTTCTACATTTTCAGTGAAGACATAAAACTTGTTGGCAAGTCCTGAATGTTTGATCTCATAGTCGGTGTAGCCATCACCAATAACGTAAACGTCTCCCGGAAGATTCAGCCGTTTCAATTGTTCAACCTTACCGTTGTTGGACGACAAGGGATTCTCCTGTATCGAATCCTATTACATGACCTTCAGTATCGAATCGGAACTCATTTGCAAGTATGTTCTCTTCCTTTATTCCAAACTCGGTAACGATTGGCTCTATGAATTCCCTGAATCCATTGGATATGATGTAAATGTTGTCCGAATAGTTGCTAAAAAAGTCCCGATTGCGTTTGAAAGATTCAGAGACCTTACCCTTTAAGTACGCTGATCAGGAGGCTCAAGGTGCTTGCTGTCGAGGGAGAGAGAAGATTCAACCTTCTCTCAAGCGATTCGCGAAAGGAAATAGAACCATCCATTCCCTGGTTAGTGATCTCAACAATTTGTTTCTTCCGCTTTTCCTTTTCAGGATGGTCTTTAAGCGAAATGTCGGCAAGAACGTCAAGGGCTTCGACCTTTGTAAATGTGCTATCGAAATCGATTACAAAGTACTTATTGAGCTTCATGTTCGGATAAAGAAACGCAAATGTAATGGATTTATGAATTCAGATTAAAGACTGGTAGTTTTTGTTATTTGTTTCACAATTTGGAAGTATTAAAGTGAAAATTATTTCCTTGAATGTAAGGCAATTAAGTTTCCCTCCGTGTCAATAAACCTGGCAAAGTACCCCATGCTCAGGAGCGATAAAGGTTTTGGGGATCACCACTTTTCCACCTGCGTCTTCCACGCGCTGCAAAACGACATTGAGATCACTTCCACCATTGAGGATCGATCAATGCGCCCTCTTGGGAAGGGGAGTAACCAGCACCGAAGCAAATAGCACCACCTACACGGCCAACCTGTTGTTCATAAAGAAAGAAACCCATGCGGACGGGGCCCACCATCGTGTCCGGCATCTGGTAGTCATAAATAGTGGAGTAAAATTTTTTTGCGCGTTCAAAATCAGTTACTGGTATTTCAAACCAGGTGATTGCGTTGTCTAACATTTCCATAAGCCAGGGATTGTTTATCGAAGTAAGTAATTTCTATTCAAACAAAAACTCAGGTTACAAGACTTCCTTTCTATGATCACGTAATGCCTGGCGTTAGAAGGCCTAAGTCGCAAAATCACAAATAAAAAGCGGCGTCACGTAGAGGTCTCGCCCTGAATTTTTTATAACCTGTCCTCTGTTCAGGAAGTATAGAGGTTCTTCCACACTTGGAACGAGTATGTACAAATATTCCCCTTTTAATCATGATTTTTATCATCTGCTTTTGGGATATCTGTCATTGTGTTAGTATTTAGGAGGGGGTGTACTTTAAAGGGCCATCAAAGTTGTCGTTATAAATAACCACTGCATTATGAAAAAAATAAAAATTACCCCTCTCTATCCTTCTTATAGTTCTCATAACGTCACACGCTTACAGTCAGTTTGACGATGTGATTTTATTCCTAGGTGATGTTACGCTCTCCACTCAAGCGGAAGTCGATGCGTTTAATTACACGTATGTAACAGGAGTATTAACAATTTCCGGAAATGACATTACTAACTTGGATGCTCTCTCAGCTTTAACAGAAGTAGGAGCTCTTATAATAACTCAAAATGGAAGCCTAACGAATGTGAATGGACTCTCCGCTTTAATAGCAGTAGGATATATTACAATAAATCAAAATGGAGGCCTAACGAATGTGAATGGACTCTCCGCCCTTAGCAATGTTGGTGGTTCTATCAATATTTTAAATAATCCTGTTCTGACTAATTTGGACGGCTTTTCTTCTATTACATCAATGAACGGTTCGATAACCATCAGCGACAATGCATCACTGGAAACGATCAATGGTTTTTCGGGTCTGTTTTCAATTTACTCTGGAGACCCAATTGGCCCTGGATTAACCATCAGCGACAATGCCTCACTGGAAACGATCAATGGTTTTTCGAGTCTGTCTTGGATCTTCGGTGGATTAAGAATTAGCAATAATCAACAATTGAAATCATTCATCGGATTTAAACAATTAGAGATTATTGACGGCGTTGCCTATTTAGTTAACAATGCATCCCTTACAAACATTGAAGGCTTATCATCGCTGCGGGCGGTTAGTGGTAAGTTTGCCGGCATAAGCGTCACGAACAACGCAGCACTTCTGAATATCGATGGACTTAGATCCATTAGCAGTACCGGTAATTATGGTTTCATTGAAATTTTGAATAATCCTGTTTTGAAGAATATTAACGGACTCGCCTCCCTTACTGTATTTCCGAATGGAGGAGGTCCCTCGTGGATAACTATTCAAAACAATGCTGAATTAGAAAACATCGATGGGCTTGCGAATCTTAGAGGACCGTATGGAATATATTTACCGTCGTATATCACAATTACGAATAATCAAGGGCTGTCACGATGCAGTGGATTGTACCCCTTGCTAGTGAGCATTGGCTGGGATGTCGTTAACACACATATTGAAGATGGGAGTTTCGAGGTAACAGAAAACGGCGCCGGATGTACTATGGAAGATATCATTAATAGTGGCCCGCAAGTAATAGAAGCCTTCAGTGTGATCAATATACATACGGGAGACCAAGTATTTCGACCGATTAATAACGAGGTGACCCTTGATCTGGCTAATCCAGATTTTAAGAATTGGGCTATAAAAGCAAATACATTTCCCTCACCAGTGGGCAGTGTACAATTCAGACTTGCGGATAAATCTAAGCAAAAAGATAGTACCGCTCCATATGTATATGTTCCTCATTCTTTACATAAACCAGGCATCTATACTTTAAGCGGTGTTCCTTATTCTGATTCGAATGGAAAGGGCGAGCAGGGAATAGAAGGGACATTAACTATTACTGTAATAAATAGCGGAGCAAATAATCTGATCGCAAGTACTCAAGATCAGAGCGAAGAGCTATCCATTTATCCCGTGCCCGTAGAGGATAAGCTACATCTGAAAATGAATGACAACGCTGGAAGTGACGCCCTTCTTACCATAAGAAGTATTCAAGGTAACCTTGTTTATACTGGGCAAGTGTCACAGGTTTCGAGTATAAACACATTAAATTTTCAACCCGGAGTATACGTGCTCCAGATATTCGGCAACAATGGCTTTCATAAGGTGGTGAGATTTATTAAGAAGTAGAACAGTTTCTGAGATCTCACTCATAATCTATCTATAATGCGCACAGAGTGCCACAACATTTGAATTCTTTTTCCTAACCCATGTAAGCCAACGCCAACCCGGAACGGATGTCTTTTTTTTTTGGTAAATATTAATTTGGTCATGATGCGATTGAAATTCCTCTTAATCAAATTTAGGCGGCGCGCAGCCGGAAATCTTTTGCAATCTCCAAACGAACGAATAATCAGTTTCGGCTTTTAGTTGAGAATTTTTTGGCTTCTCGAAGGGACCACTTAACGGGGCTGGTCGCTATTCGTTAAATTAATTGAACAAGCGAGTGCTGAAGGCTGAAGCCACAAAAAAAGCGTATTTTTAACACCGGAAATTCTTCTGCATGCTGGAAGTTCTCTACCATTACTTTGAACGTAGTTTTCCGTTGACGGAAGCCGATAAGGATCTTATCAAGTCCCTTGTGTTTTCACGCAATATTAAGAAAGGCGAATTTTTGCTTCGTGACGGCGAAATGTCAAAACATGGAGCATTTGTTGCGAAGGGTTGTTTGCGGAGCTATATGTCGACAACAAAGGCAAAGAACATATTATGCAATTTGCAGCGGAAGACTGGTGGATCAGCGATAAGACCGGAATGTCCGAATGCACGCCTGCAACTTTTTTTATTGATGCTATTGAAGATTCAGAATTATATTATGATGGACCTGGCAGGTCACGTTACTCTTTTGAAAAAATTGCCCGGTTATTCAGATTCTTTCAGGGCAGGAATACAACGTCGGGCCGTCGCGAAGGACCACCGGATTATATCTTCACTAACGGCTTCGGCCGAAGAACGTTATGCTGATTTCCTTGAAACTTATCCGAATATAGCGCAACGTGTTCCCCAACATATGCTAGCATCTTACCTCGGCGTTACACCTGAAACCGTCAGCAGGATCAGAAAACAAGCTTCTCTTAAGAAATAATTTTTTCGTTCTTGATCTACATCAATGTGTACCCTATCGGGTGGGGATAGTTTTGCCTTATCAAAAACAACATCATTGGTATGAAAAACAAAATGCAAAAACTGAAATGGATTCCGTCCGTCTTCGTGGCCATGGTCATCGCCTTTGGAGCGACTATGAAACTCGCCGGGGCGCCACCGCTTGTAGAAATTTATTCGAAGATTGGCCTGCTGTCCTACATGAAATTATTGGGAGCAACTGAGATAATATTGACAGGACTTTTCTTGTACCCTCGTTCGATGAAAATCGCCTTGCTCTTACTTACTGGATATTTCGGGGGTGCCATGGCTGTCGAACTGTCCCATGGATCGATTTTCATTCTCCCCGCAGCTATCCTCACAGTTGTATGGATTGGTGCGTACATGCGGAATTCTTCGCTATTTGTAAGCGAGCAAAAGACGATGGCGAGTTCATTAACCAAATAAGCATAGACCATTATGAAAATCACCATAGAAGAACTGATCGGCTCAAGGAAAAATTGGTTTAAGAATTGGTTCGACACTGAGTTCTATCATAAGTTGTATGCTCATAGGAATGAACATGAAGCGTCAGCATTTGTGGCTGAAATAATTCAAGAACTTGAACCTCAGCCCGGTGCGTCGATGCTGGACTTGGGTTGCGGCAACGGCCGGCATGCTAAATATCTAGCGGCACAAGGCTTTCGTGTGACAGGTTTGGACCTTGCCTTTTCTAGTATTCAGCAAGCAAAAAAATGGGAAACCGAAACGCTTCGGTTTTATAAGCATGACATGCGGGAACCGTTCGGGAAAAACTGCTTTGACTATGTATTTAATTTCTTCACGAGCTTTGGCTATTTCGGCGCCGAAGAAAATGATCTCGTGATGCGAAATATGGTAACTTCAGTTAGAGAAAATGGGTACGTCATGATCGATTACATGAATGTTCTCTATTGTGTCAAAGGCTTAGTTCCCTCAGAGGAAAAAGAAATTGACGGGATCGTCTATAGGATCAGCCGGTGGGCTGATGAAAAATTCATTTATAAGCGAATTGAGATCGAGAATATCCAGGCAAAAGGTCCGTTTGTCTACACGGAAAAAGTGATGAAGCTCAACGAAGAGGATTTCAACGAAATGTTTGAAAAAAATGGCTTGCAGCCTGTCAAAGTCTACGGTGATTATACCTTAAATGAATACCATCCGGAATCATCTCCAAGGCTTATTCTGCTAACTCAAAAAACCTAGATTCGAATCATAATTGCCACTAAGACACTAAGGCCCCAAGTTACACGAAGAAATCCTTTATGAAACCTTCGTGTCTTTGAGTCCTGCCTGCCGGCGAGGCTTTGTGGCAATTTTATTTTCTCTTACGTTTATAGGAGTGGGGCAAGGAGCCTGCAAGTAGAGTCTTTTAAGCGATTGTAAAATGAACGCTTAGACCATCTCGAAAGGAGAATTTCTTCACTGTCTTTCAGATCGTTTATGAAGGATTCGTCAACCTCGCCACACAACTTCTCGTCGTAAATCAGGGCGGCTATTTCAAAATTGATATAGAAGCTCCGGGTATCCATGTTTGCTGTTCCAATAATGGCTAACTGGTTGTCAAATGTCATCGTTTTCGCGTGCGCAAAACCTTTGTTATAAAAATAGATCTTGATGCCACTCTTAAGCAAAGGTGTTATGTAAGATAAAGAGGCGTGCTTTACAATGTGGGAATCAGACTTACCAGGCAGAATCATTTTAACTTCTATTCCATTGCTGACGGCCATTTGTAGCGCTGTAATGATCTGATCCGTAGGGATAAAGTAAGGTGTAACAATCCAAATTTTTTGTCTGGCCTGATTGATGGCTGCGAGAATTGCTTCCATACAATGGGGCCGGGGTGAATCCGGTCCGCTTGCTACCAGGGTAGCCGTTGTATTTCCCTGAACGTCGAACTGATTTCCAAAATAAGGCCGCTCAAAAGGAAATTTATTTTTAGATGTAAAATGCCAGCTTAAGAGAAACTGCATTTGTAATTGGTTGACGAGCGGACCTTCTATTTTGATGTGCGTATCTCTCCAGATATAACTTGTGTTTGCCGTTATTCAAATAACGCTCGTCTATGTTGATGCCCCCTTCGAATCCGATTCGTCCATCGACCACGATAATTTTACGATGGTTTCTGAAATTCGCCTGAGCAAGAAATGGAAAAGCCACGGGCATAAAACGGTGGACGGTAACGCCGGCCTTACGCAGCCTCCTGACCATTTTTCTATTTTTCGTGGATCCGAAATCATCTATTATTATTCTTACCTCAACACCTTCCTTTACCTTTCGGATCAAGACATCAACTATTTTTTTTCCTACGTCATCGTAGCAAAAAATATAATACTCCATGTGAATGTGATGTCTCGCCTGCTCTAGCGCATTTAGAACCTCAGGAAATTTTGCATTCACCATTTAATAGAAGTTTTATAGAATTATTCACCGTGAGAAAACCCTGATGTTGGTTGAATATCAATCGTGCTGGCACAATCAAATCACCGAACTTTTTTTCGGTCTGTTCAACTCGTTTTTCAAGTTCACGATTATGGTCGGTCCAGAAACTTTCTATAACGGGGCCGTCCACTGCGCCTTTGATACTAAACAGTCTTTGCTTTCGATAATCACGTCCAAAAAAGTAATAGACCACTAACCCCAGGACAGGGACGAGGGCAAGGAGCATGATATAGGCAATTGATTTGGTTGGATTTTTATTTTCCAACAATATCATTAGAATAACACCGACATAAGCCAGGATGAAAGGCACTACCCAATACCATTCGTTTGAAATGCGAAGTGCTAAATCCCAGAATGTCACAGGTCCATTGTCCGTTAATTTGTTATCCGTAATCTGCTAAGCCCGATCCCCACTGTAAACTAATCAATTCGTTAATAATGTTATCGTTCAAGGATGAATTTTAGCTGTGAAAAATTAACCCCCCGAATCTTCAAGTTCCAATTTAGCCTCAGCTGCGGTCTAACTAATAACTTATAACGGTACGAATCAATTAAACACATTCACGGCGAGGGTGGTACCAGACTTCACGGTGAACTTCTTAAACGCAGTGTACTTGCTTCCAGTCGTTTGTTTGACACGGAAAACAATTTTGTACTGCCCGGGCAAAAGGGTTAAGGTGAATTGACTTTTGAGGTCATTCAAATTACACACCCAGACTTGTGTACCATCCGCTTTGATTTCATAGAGACTTCCGTAACCCGTGGAGATGGTATTAAAATTTGCGATACCTGGCGCAGGCAGCAAGATGGTTTCTGTTTTGGTCGGTTGTAGTTCAATATTAAATACGCGTCGCGGGAGAGTAAGGGTCTCCACTTCATAATTACCGGTCAGATACCGGACCGTCTCATTGCTTCTTTGTGTATGAATAAGTTCAGATTTACCTTTTTCGCGCACCAGCACCTGAAGGTTATTATCACGCCTTCCGTCTTGCGTCACCACCAGGTTTCCCTGAGGGGCGCGTATCGACAAGACATTGTGCTTACCTATCAGTAACGCAATGTTATTTTTTATGACTGGTGGAATTGTGTTTACAACAAGATCGTAGTCAACAACAGGATCAATCTGAACCGTGTCCGGCCTTCCTTGGCTATCACGATAGTGAACAAAGTCATACATTGGTATTCCCGTAAGAGAATTTAAAAAACTCACGTTCACGTTGGTTTCTGTTGGTTGATTGTTCGCATCCAGGATCTGTACGCTTACAGTAGTTTTCGCAAAGCTGGTTTCAATAGCTTCATTAAGGACGTCATTAAATTTTCCGGGCGTATCGGCGTCAATATATCTTCCAGCGCATTCCAATGATTTCTCTGTCTGCAATCCTAAACCAATAATGTAGGGTCGAAGGAAGACACCCTTTTTTTGCATTGCTCGTGACATTGCACAGAGGTCACCGCCGCATGACTCAATTCCATCTGTGATGAGAATAACAATGTTTCGATATCCGGCGGTGGTAGGAAAGTCATTTGCCGCCTGCTCCAGTGAATAGGTGATGGGCGTGACGCCTTTAGGCTTTATTTCATTAAGCTTTTGGATAATCAACGTGTGGCTTCTCGGTTTGAAAGGAACCTCAAGCCAGGTGTCTTTGCAGTTTTTTATCTCCTGCGGTGACCGATGACCATATACGCGTAGGCCAAGCTCCAGCTTGCTATTTTGTCGCAGCGAATCAACAAGTTTTATAAGGATTGACTTGGCTACACTCCACCGTGTTTGGTTGGGCCGTTCCCACTGTTCAAGCATACTCCCGGAAGCATCCAACAGAAATAATATCCGGGTTTTTTCTGGGATTTTTTGTTGAACTTTTGTCTGGCTGAAGGTCGTCGTGAAAAGAAATAACGAAATAACAAAAAAGGCATTCCTTGTAAATCGTACTGATGAAAAGTTCATTCACCAATTTAACGTTATTGTGTCAAGTTTCTTGTTTCTGGTTTCAAGTTTCTAGTTGGTGCAACTCGACGTCTTGTAGGCTTCAAAGTTGAAAAATCTTAAAGTTTCGCACGCCTTATTGAGAAAACGCTCAACTTCAAACTAGAAACTTCAAACTCGAAACTAACCCAAAATCTGCCTTGCATGATCCTTTGTATCAACCTTCTGGATCATTTCCTCAATAACTCCCTTTTCGTTTATCAGGAAAGTTACACGCGCGGTGCCCATGTATTTTCTGCCGTACATGGATTTTTCAACCCATGTTCCATACGCATCGTGCACGATTTTATCGGGATCAGATAACAGGTGGAATGGCAATTTTTCTTTGGCGATGAATTTTTGGTGGGACTTTTCGGAGTCGGTGCTGACTCCCAACACTTCGTACCCTTGCTTTTGCAAGGCTTTGTAATTATCGCGAAGGTTACAGGATTCTGCAGTACAACCTGGAGTCATGTCCCTTGGATAAAAATAAAGAACAACTTTTTTGCCTTTAAAATCCTTCAGTCGCACTTCATTTCCATTCTCATCTTTTACGGAGAAGTCAGGTGCTTTATCGCCAGGCTTTAACGACATGTTAGGGTATTTTTTGTTTAAAAGTACTCTTATTTCCCGCATTGTCGGTTACGGTTAGCTCAAATAGGCCCCTCATAGGTGCGCTCTTATTTAAGCTTTCCGTCCAGATAACTCCATTTTTGTTATCATAGTGCATCAATACCCACTCTCCATTCACAGTGGCCTCATAGAGCGAGATTCCCGAGAGATTATCCTTTATCTTAAATCGTGCCGACGCGCTGTTAACAAAGACGGCTTTAATAGTGGGGGCTAGTGAATCCTGAAGCACCATAAAATCACCAAACTCACGTGTATAAAAATTGATACGATCGTTAACCCATTCTCCACCCAAATAGGTATTTCCTTTTCCGTTAACACGATATACTGCCATATTGGGCTGCTTAGGATAGCTCGTACGTGGCTTCAGGGAAACTGAAATAATTTTGTTTAGCGGGAGAGCTTTATTTCCAATGGTATAGATCTCAAAGCCTCCGGGCGTTAATTTGTAATTCGTGTTTAGGTATATCGTATCATAGAGGGCATCTTGCGAAAAAGTAATATCCGCCAGGTTGCCGTAAAATTTATATTCCGTGCCTGACGGAACGGTTGCATTTATTTTGGGAAGAAATGTCTTCTCACAAACAATAATAGAATCGGGAATGGTTTTTCGGAGATCGATTAAATAGACTGCCTGATTTTGATTGAAGTAGTTGGGTTCCACTTCTCTTGACATTCCATCCAGAAAAATTTGGGCCTTGTTACCTGATGCAGCGCAAGGTCTCGCGCTTACTATCATCGTATTCTCCATGATATCTGAAGTAATTTCTTCATTCATCATTTCGAGCGACGGCACGTCTTTGGCTAGTTCATCTGGTTGTAGGCGAAACGAAACGTTACTACTGTTTCCATCACTGTCTTTCATTATGATCTCGATGGAAGATTCTTTTCCGGGCTTAACTTTTACCTTACCTGTGCCAGGTGATTGATCATAAAACTTCAAATTATTACCATCGTCAATGTAGAGTTTATAGAACCGTGTTCCCTTGTTCCGCATGGTTTTGAAGTCCATCAGCGTATAAATTGCCCGCGTTTCGGCAATATTTACTTTGTCAATGGCCTGTTTAAAGATCAGCTGACTATCAACTTTAACTTCGATGTGATTTACGCCGCCAAAAAATTGACTCTTGTAGGCAAGCTTGTCTTTTGCAACGATTTCAATTCCGATATTGCCCGTTGCAAATATGGGATTAGCGATCACAAAATTGTTACCAACCCGCTGAGCATAGAACTCAAATCTTCCAAAACGGTCGTTGATCCTTGAATTAATATCCATGGTGCGAAGCGCAATCTTTTCCGCAGTCGGGGGATACTTATCAACGAGTTCAGTGAAGCCGGCTACCTTGATTGGATCCAACGCATTATTTTCAGAATCCCGGATGTCGTAATGTAAATGGGGTCCACCAGATGAACCTGAATTTCCCGATAGTCCAATGGTGTCACCGCGCATAACGGTGAACTCATCCGGTCTAAAATACAAGTCAATTTCACCAGACCTCAATCGATATTGTTCATGCAAGATGTGGTTGGCTATCGGTCCTTTAAACTTGTCAAGATGTGCGTATAGGGTCGTGTTTCCATCAGGATGTGTGATATAAATAACATTTCCATAACCTACACCACTCGAAGTAATGCGCGAAATGTATCCACTCTTTGATGCCCGCACAGGCATACCGATCATGTTGTTCGTGCGTATATCTATACCGGAATGGAAATGCGTCGTCCGCAATTCCCCCATTGTTCCGGCCAAAGAGCCAGGTTGCCCCGGATAGATAGGGTAAAGATAGGTTTCGTCGGCGGGGAACTTCTCTTCAGGTTTGCTGAATTGAGCCTGCGCCAATGAAGGGGTGATCGTAAAAAATAAAAGTACGACCTTACTTAACTTCAAATTCCAATAGTTTTTCATTCTCAACACTTGCTGATAAGACGTCACCAACCTTGATCGGGCCAACACCTTTTGGTGTTCCCGTAAAAATCAAATCACCGGCGCGCAGCGTAAAAAATTTTGATAAGTACGAAATTATATAATCAAAACTAAAAAGCATAAAACTTGTGTTGCCTTGTTGTTTTAATTCTTCATTAATTTTTAAACTGAAATTGATATTCTTCAAATCTTTGAAGTCACCAACGGGAATAAACTTATCGGAAACAGGTGCCGATCCGTTAAATCCTTTTGCTATATCCCAAGGCAATCCCTTTTCTTTTGCTTTTTGCTGCAGGTCACGCGCTGTAAAATCCACTCCAATCCCGATAGCGTCAACATATTTTAGTGCAAATTTTTCATCGATATTTTTCCCCTCTTTGCAAATCCGAAGCACTAGTTCTCCTTCGTAATGAATATCATTGGAAAAAGCTGGGTAATAAAAAGGAGCGTTGTTTCTGAGCAATGCCGTGTCTGGCTTGGTAAAGATTACGGGTTCATCAGGTCTTTCATTACTCAGTTCTTTAATGTGTTCCGCATAGTTCCGGCCGATGGCAAAGATCCTCATAGGTTGACAAATTTTACTTTAAATAAAACTCATAACATATTCAAAATCAAAACCGAATATCAAATAATTAAATTAATGCTCTAACTAATTGAATGACCCTTGTTGTTCTGAATTTCTTCCATGCTGTGGGTTTTCGGCACAAAAGTTCTTGCAAAGGTATGGCATTTTATGGTCACAGAATGTTCCCCTTTATCATCTATTAGTTTAATGATGCCTTTGGGTTGTTCAACGTCATCTACTTTCGTTGTTTTATCATGCGGATCTGGCACCTGAATTATTTCAATGTGATATAGCGTTTCTTTGTACCTGTATCGGACTTTAAATGATGGCCATTCAGGTGGCACACAAGGTTCAAACCACATTTCGTCGCCGTTTCGATTTAGTCCCAGAAAGGACTCGAGAATCAGCTGATACATCCAGCCCGCGGATCCAGTATACCATGTCCATCCGCCGCGGCCCGTATGAGGATGAACACCATAAACATCAGCTGCCATCACATACGGCTCTACTTTGTAGACGGCTACATCTTCCCCTGACTTTCCATGATTAATGGGATTGATCATGCTGAGCAATTCCCACGTATGTTTCTGGTCGCCCAGTTTTGCAAATGCCATCACCATCCAAATGGCTGCGTGGGTGTATTGCCCGCCATTTTCTCGCACACCGGGTACATATCCTTTGATGTATCCAGGATCGAAGTCGGCCTTGTCGAATGGTGGTTCCAAAAGTTGAATAAGCCCTTTGTCGCGGTTGATCAGATATTGGTTAACTGATTTCATGGCCATTTCTGTCCGTTCTGGCTGGCCCGCGTTCGATATTACCGCCCAGCTTTGAGCGATTGAGTCGATCATACATTCTGTATTTTCGGATGAACCGAGCGGCGTTCCATCGTCAAAGTAGGCGCGCCGATACCAGTTACCATCCCATGCATGCGCATTGATGTCTTTGTTTCAACTGCGCAGCCGTTTTCTTTAACTGATCAACAAAGACTGTATCCTGACAATGTTCGGCAACCGGAATAAACCGCATCAGCACATCATACAAGAAAAATCCCAGCCATACACTTTCACCTTGCCCGTGTATTCCAACCATATTCATTCCATCGTTCCAATCGCCTGATCCGATGAGCGGAAGTCCATGCTTTGCCGAATCGAAGTGCATGCTGTATCGCGCGCTTGCAGTGATCATATAAGGTCGTCTTCATTTCAGACACAATCGGAAGATCGTAATAGGATTCTTCGTTGGCGTTTAAAAGCCGACCTTCAATAAATGGAACGACCTCATCCAAAATTTTCGAATCGCCGGTGCAGGCAACGTAACGGCTGGTGACAAAGGGAAGCCAAACAAAATCATCTGAGCATAATGTCCGAACACCTCGTCCTAGTGGAGGATGCCACCAGTGTTGAACATCTCCTTCCCTGAATTGTCGGGAAGCCGCCAGTAATATTTGATCACGCGTCATTTGTGGTTCGGCGTGCATCAGCGCAACAACATCCTGAAGCTGATCACGGAAACCGAAAGCACCGCCGGATTGATAAAATCCGCTTCGTCCCCACAGTCTGCAAGCCAGCACCTGGTAGACGAGCCATCCATTTGTAAGAATATTTAAAGATGGATCGGGTGTTTCGATTTGAATGGCACCGAGTGTGTGGTTCCAGAAAGAATGAACTTTTTCAAGCGCTTGTGCTGCTGCTTTATTTCCACGGAATTGTTTTATGATTTGTTCAACTTCAAACCGGTCTCTTCCTGCACCCATTCTGAAAATTACTTCTTTGGCACCACCATCTTCTAAATCAAATGCAACCTGTATGGCGGCGCAGGGATCAAAACCTGCTCCCCATTTGCCGGAAAGTTTTGTTCTGTTTCATGGCATCCGGATCGCTTAATGTTCCATTGCGTCCGATAAACTCAGCGCGGTCGGTCGTAATGCTTGATTGAAGTTCATCGACATCGAAAAATGCGACGCGATTTGGGAACTCTGTATTGTATGCATTCTTTGCGACTAGCGCGCCAGTCATGGTGTCCAGTTCTGTCACGATATGCATCGCTGATTTGGAACGTAAATTTCCCAGCACCCACTCGATGTATCCGGTGCCGAAAGTTTTCGCGTGCGCCCAGAACTATTCCGGATCTTCAAAACAACAAATTTTACGGGTGCATCCACGTCGACATAAATACGCGCTTCAGAGAGAATGCCATCGTGGGTATGTTCAAATACGCTGTATCCGAAACCATGTCGCGTTCGGTACGATGATTTGTCTCTTCGCGGAAACGGAGTAGGCGACCAAAAAGCTCCGTTTTCTTCGTCGCGGATGTAGTAAGCTTCACCGCATCCGTCAGATACGGGATCATTGTGCCAGGGTGTAAGCCTGAATCCATGTGCATTTTCTGCCCATGTGTAAGAAGATCCACTTTCGCTTATAATGGTTCCAAAATTTCGGTTGGCTAGTACGTTAATCCAGGGAAGCGGCGTAGTATGTTCCCGCTTGGTCGTAATGACATATTCCTTGCCATCCTCCGTAAATCCTCCAATGCCATTTTGGAAAATTAAATCTTTGTTGACGAAAGGTTTGCTCGCAATTGGTGCGTGCGTTTGCGCGGCAGGCAAATAGGGAACGGTAGCTTTTGGTGCCAGCTTTCGGTTCACCTGATCCACCAAAATTCCTCTGCTATCGGATAAGATGACACGTGCAACGGCCTGAAGTAAAATGCGATCTTCGGCAGTGACCTGATCTACCGGTCGGACAAAAATTCTTCCTGGTCTTTCAACACTGTTGATGCCAATGCCCGCGGCTATTAGCGATTGAATCTGCTCCTGCAGTACCTGACGGTAGCCACTCGGATCCTCGTTAAGAATTACAAGATCTACGGCAAGCCCTTTCAAATGCCAGTATGCTTGCGCCTGTATCAATTGTTTAACCAGCGTGATATTGCTGCTGTCGGAAATTTGCAGCAAAACAATGGGAAGATCGCCCGAGATAGAATAACTCCACAAAGCTGATTGGCCGCGTTGATTTTTAATGAGAATATTAGAATTGGCGCGTAATACAGGATTCATGTAGATGACGGAACTGGCTAATCGTCCATACAACTCCGCATCCTGTTCAGTAGCATTGATTTGTCGAAGCACGACCTGGCTATGGGTCCAGGAAAGTTCAAACGCACGGTCACGCATGTTACGGTCCTGGTACTTGTCAATCAAATATTGACTTACGTCTCGCGTTTCTGCAATTCCGGTGACGATGTCAATCATGGCCGTCTCATCGGCTGTCCAATGAAATTCTATATTGTATGGAGACTATAGGATCCAGCACAGAACCTTGTGAACCTGAAAGCGGCTCTTTGTCGGTGAGTACTTTAGGATTTACGATGGTGTGTCCTCGTCCAATGAATTTGTGACGATCGGTCTCATAAGAAGTCTGCATTGCATTTCCATGATTCAGTTTCATCAAATGAAACATCCAGGGTGGTCGTTCTTCTTTTGAACGCGGCTCTTCGCGTACACAAAATTGCATGCTGGTGTTGAATAATTTCTGTCTGCACAAACAGATTACTGAAACGTGGTGTGTGATGCATCTGCAACAGGCATTGCCATCACCGCCTCTGCATAGCTGGTCAGCTCGAGATCAAGTTTATTTTTTGAACGATTTGAAATATGAACTCTTCGTATTTCTATGTCGTCTTCCGGAGAAACAATGACTTCGGTGTAAGTTTCGATATTTTCATCCCGGCGGCGGTACTCAACGCGTCCTTGTGAAAAGACGGCAGTATAGTGCTCCGCTTCCTTTAAGGTCGGCTGATGTGTATTTGACCACAACTCATTTGTATCAAGGTTACGGATGTAACAGAACGTTCCCCAATTATCACACGTGCTATCCTCACGCCAACGTGTCACGGCTATTTCCTTCCAGCGACTGTATCCCGAACCTGCATTGGTCATCATCACATGATATTTTCCATTGGACAAAAACTGTATTTCCGGAATTGGTGTATCCGGTGTATGAATCATTCGTATTTGTGCATGCGAAGAGATCGGAGTAATGTCTTCCATTTCAGTGGAGGCAGTATAAAATCCTGTCGTCTTCGGAACTTGTTCCTGCAATAGCAGTAGTGCCGTCTGAAACTCAGGATCAGCTTCAAAACGTTTTTGCATCGGCTGATCCAGCAACACATAGGCTAGGGAAAGCAAACTCATTCCCTGGTGATGTGCCATGAAGCTTTGAATCACAACATGAGATTGGCCACGCGGCAAACGTGAAGGTGTGTAATCGATCGATTCATAAAAGCCATACTTTCCTTCGAATCCAGCTGCCCGCATAGTTTCCAGATTAGCATATGCTGCTTTTGGATCCACCATTAATGCCAGTACAGTCGCATATGGCGCCACGACCATATCTAATCCCAGTCCGCGTTTGAATCCTAAACCGGGTACGCCAAATGCCTTGTACTGGTAAATCAGGCTGGTATCGACCATGTTATAGCATGATTCTGAAATTCCCCAAGGTATGTTTTGTTGTTTTCCGTATTCGATTTGACGTTTAACGGTACCTTTACACGTTTCGTCAAGCAAAGTATTTTCGTAGGAAGGCATCACCAACACGGGCATCAGATATTCAAACATGGAAGCACTCCATGAAAGAAGGACAGGAATGTTTTCGGCCGTGGTAAGCCGGCGCCCGAGGGAAAACCAATTTTCTTGCGGCAGTTTGCCCTGCGCAATGGCGACAAACGAACTTAGTCGCGCTTCAGAAGCAAGCAAATCATAAAAGCTTGCATCGCGATGATGGTCGTCAACATTGTAGCCAATGGCAAGCAGGTGCTGAGAGCTATCGTATAAAAAGTTATATTCCATTTCAGCGAACTCCGTGCATTGAACCATCAGCGATTGGATGGTCTTGATTCGTTCGCGAGCTCTTTTGCTAGAGGCTGCTCAAGAGCATTTGCAAATTCATTTAGTTGTGTTGTTTCTTGATCGTGTGGCTTTTATTATGAAATTCTTCCAATTCGGACGTACGTTTCTTTGTCAATCCTGGTGAGTTGTTCTAGCGTCGGAATATTATTAAAAACTTCCAGCGCCTTATATTTTTCAGGAAGGGCGAGAGACAACCAGGGTGCAAGAAAATTAATCTCATCCAAAGCGTTTTTGATTTCTTGGGATAGTGAAATCATCCAACGCTTAAGCTCTGAACCGTTGTTCGGACTAAGTTTTGCCATAACATCGGCGTGTTGAGCGATTAAATTTTCAAGGAAGATTCTGATATCACTTAAATTGGCGGGATCCGACGCCACGTGCCCTTCAAGGATTTTTTTTGAACTGAAGAAGTGCAGGGCGTTTTTCAACATCAGAAGCAATGGCGACGCGTACCGTGTCGTGTAATCCACGCAACAAGTTAGACCGCACTATTTTTTGAGCTTTCAGGCCCAATAACCCTTGTCGCAAGGTCAATAAATGACCGGCCAAATTGCCGCTGTCTACAGATGATATATATCGCGGATGCAACGTCCTGAGTGATTGCGTATCATACCAATTGAAAAAGTGTCCGAAATACCGGTCCAGTTTTTCCATCGTCGAAAACGTATTGGCTGTCCGTTGAAGTAATTGTTCAGTGGTAGCGTACCCAAAATCATATGCAGCGAGATTGGCCAATAGAGAAAGCCCAATATTGGTGGGAGAGGTTCGATGCGCTACGACAGGAATTGGGTATTCCTGCAGATTATCTGGCGGAAGCCAATTATCATCGGGTCCTACCAGATTCTCGAAAAATGACCAGGTCTTGCGGGCAAGTTCGTGCAGGTAAAATTGTTGGTCTTCAGTAACCTTAGATTTCCGCGAGGGCACAGGCAGTCCTAGCCACCATTCCGACTATGGGTGAAATCGCCCAGACAATTAATATAGGGGCTGCAACGACTAATACTTCAGGCTTAGTGGCGACCAGGTAAATGAAAACAATAGCAGCGATAATCGGGGCAATCGCCATGGAGAAGTATGTTTCCTTCAAACTCCTGTCTCGTATTTGAATAAGTCCTGAAGGATTCCACTCCAATAATTTTTTCCGTGATATAAACATTCGCCACAACGTTCGGGTTATCGCATCGAAGCTGATGTATGCTTCGTACGGCAGACACACGAGCGTAAACAACGCCTGAAGCAAGTTTTTATAAGTCGATTCAAATGCATTCGTCAGGTGATGTGTTTGTTCGATTTCGGGTGGTTTGCGCATAATTCCATTCCACACCGAAATAAGAAGAGGTGGTATCAGCACAATACCGGTTAAGCAAATCGTCCAAAACCAGGCATTGGGTAAAGCGACCCAAGACAATATTACCAGAACCAAAAAAGCTATAGGTACAAGACTTCGTCTGAGATTATCTGCAATCTTCCATCGGGACAACCCATTAATTGGATTTTTTTTGAAGCGTTTGTCCCTTCCCGGAACAAATGGTAAAAACCAATTTCCAATTTGCCAGTCTCCTCTGATCCAACGGTGACGCCGGGCAACGTCAATAAGATATTTTGACGGATACTCTTCATAAAATTGTACATCGCTGGCGAAACCACATCGTGCATATGATCCTTCTAACAAATCATGACTCAGTATTCTGTTTTCCGGAAACCGGTCGCGCAACGCTTTTTCGAATGTGTCGACATCATAGATACCTTTTCCAATGAAAGATCCTTCGCCAAATACATCCTGGTACACATCGGATACCATCCGCGTATAAGGATCAATGCCCGAATCGTTTTCATTCAACCTGCTAAACCGTGAGCGAGTTGCGCCGTGAAGACTGATGGCTATTCGTGGTTGTATGATACCATATCCCTCTACCACTCTTTTTTTCTTCTCATCGTATACAGGTTGATTGAGAGGATGGGCCATGATACCTGCAAGTGTTCTCGCGGAGTCTCTTGGTAATTGTGTGTCGCTGTCCAGCGTAATTACATACTTAACAGAAGTATAGGCTTGTGCGTCGCCGACAATAATTGCAAACTGATCTGTGGCCTTCGCCGCGCAGAAGCCGATTAAGATCAGACAATTTTCCTCGTTTACGTTCATAACCCATCCACCTGTTTTGACTGGGATTCCATTGTCGTGGGCGGTGAAATAGAAAAAACATATCATTGGTTAACCTGCCGTATTTCTGATTCAGATTTTCAATTCCTTTTTGAACACGTGCGATCAGGACGTCATCCTCCAGCAATGCGTGCTGTATACTGTCCGTAAAATCTGTTAGCAATGCAAAGACCAGATTGGGATCACGGTTTGCGAGGAAACGGACTTCAAGATCCTCAATTAATTTTTCAGCTTGCTTATGATCCACAATAAGTGAAGGAACCACGACGAGGGTACGATACTGAGCTGGGAATACCTTTTGAAAAATCCAGTTTCGGAAGGAGCTTGGGTTTGACCCAAAGTGTTGCCCACCAGTTCACGAGTGCAAATGCAAAATGACTGGACACCACCAGGCCGAGGAATGCCAATAATGATCAGCAAATTTCGGTTTACGCCATCGTCATAAGCCTTATAAACCATCGCGTAGCTAACGCCTATCGTGATAATCAAGGCAAGTATAAAATACAAACGCGGGACAGCAAGTTTAAAGGCTTTTTGGATGATTCCCATGTGGTTAACTTAATATGGGCAACGTATTCGGTGAGCGTTTTTCCTTTATCGACGAGGTAGTAACCCACATGGGCTTTTCTTTTGTCATTCTTTTCATTGACAGCGCTTTTTCGAGCCATGTTTATAGCGGCCCTTGCTACTTCATATTCGGAGAGATTGCTCTTTTTGGAAATTTTTTCAACAGCATGACGATAATTGTCCCGCGTGTAAAAATCCATAAGCGAATACAGACCGTTGAGATCTTCGCGAAGCGTTTGTTCAACGATACTCATCGATTCAACAAACTCCCGCCAATCCATCTTTGCCAAAAGTCGCAGGCTGTTGATACTGTTGCTCATGGAAAGCTGATCTGCCGCCTGCTTTTGATTTTCGGCCAGCACCATCATGTTGATGTTGCTTCCGGTTTCGGAAAGATGTTGTTCAATCCATGTTAGCGGTAACGTAAGGTCGAGACCCTTCCATTGAAGTTTTCGGGTCAGTTCAGCGACGAACGCGCTGACCATGGGAGGTTTGGCACGCGCCATATCGGCGGTGACCAGAATTAATTCCTTAGGATTTTCTTCAGCCACTCCGATAATACGATTACCCCAGTCGTTGGCCAATGAAGTATCGTTACGGTCTACAGCAATCCGGGCAGCCACACGACTTAGATTTTCGAGGAGCGCCAAGCGGATCATGATGGGAATGGCCCACAATTCGCCGATGGTCAGGTAATTCGTTTTTTGATAGGCAGAGATGAAATTACTTAAGTCCTGGAGGTCTAATCGTCCATCGCTGTGCGAAATGATTTGGATGGCGATATCGTATACCCGGGGAAGTCCCGCGGAAGCGCCCTGACTTAGACGTGGCAGCGCTTTACTATAACCCTTTGGCAGATACCTTTTGGCAATTCGGATCTGTTCTTCAATGAGATAAAAATTATCCAGAAGCCATTCGGCAGCCGGCGTAATGGTCTTTTTGTCTCGGACGTCATCGTGAAGAAGATTGGTGACTTCAAATAAGATATCTTCATTTTCAGCGAGTCGCTTCAACAATAGTTCAGGGCCATGGTCCTTGCTTATCTGATGGGTTTCAGCAAGGTGAATGGCATGCAAAGCCATCTGCTCAGCGTTGAAAAGTTCCGAACGAAGTGGAGGTTTTTCATTGACATCCTGCCGTTCAAATGAATCTTTTTGAAAGCGTTGCAAAAGCGGAGATAATATATCATCGATGGTGTTGGTCTTACCTTTCATCCTGAATTTTTTGTTTTCACTAGGCATTCCCTGAATCCTTGGCCGATCAGGTAATGGTATCAGCCATAAAAAGTGTCCTGCCAGCTAACCTTTCTGAACTCATTTCATTTTTCACTAAACAAACATTTTTGGAAGCTCCTTTAGTAGCATTTGTTTTTCCAAAATTCTAAACGAAGAAGACGATGTTTTCGGAACATTTAGCGCGCTGATCAGATTCAACTGCGTCTGCGGATAAGTCGATAGTATATAATCAGTTTTATCCCAGCCGTAGCCATCTGGAAGATTGTTATCCAGAAAAATAATATCGGGCAGATGCTCATCCAGAAGTTTCAGTCCGTCTGAAATGGTATATGCCACATACACTTCATAATTTTTTTGAGAAAAAAACCGCTTCATCAACATGCCAAAATCCTCTTCATCATCAATGATTAGAACTTTCCTTTTTTTCATATATATAGTGTATTCCGATATTTTATATTCTTGACCGAACACTGCGCTTTATTCATCGTTATGGTGTGTGGCAAGAATAACGTGGAATAACTTCCTTCTTGATGGGTTAACAATCTTGCACGGGATTTGTATAATTGTGTGAAAAATATATTTTATGAGACTTTGGATATTCATTCTTTGTAATTGTCGGTCTGGTCATTTACGCCTGTACTCCTGTAGCGGTAACAGGTCGCAAGCAATTAAACTTGGTATCGAATGCGGAAATACTTCCCCTGGTGAATCAACAGTATGATTCAATTATTCGAAAGGGCCCTCTTTCAAAAAACCGCGAACAAACGGAGATGGTAAAACGGGTCGGCGTCAAAAATTCAAAAAGCAGTAGAATCATATATGGCCAGTAAAAATCTGAGTGCCGAGCTACAGGGTTTTGCCTGGGAATTTAACCTTATCGACGATCCAAAAACCGTCAACGCATGGTGTATGCCGGGTGGAAAAGTGGCGTTTTATACGGGGATTATGCCCATCTGCAAAGACGAAACCGGTGTCGCCGTCGTTATGGGCCACGAAGTAGCCCATGCAATTGCCAACCATGGTCGCGAACGCATGAGCACGCAACTGCTTGCTCAATATGGTTTAAGTACATTAGGCGCCTTGATGGGTCAAAATCCGAGTGCTGGAAACGAATTGTTGATGCAGGCAGTAGGAGTCGGGACTAATGTCGGCTTGTTGAAGTTTAGCCGCGAACATGAATCGGAAGCAGATCATATTGGGTTAATTTTTATGACGATGGCCGGATACGATCCGAACGAGGCTCCGAAATTCTGGGAACGTATGACGGAAGGATCAGGAGGGCAGGAGCCGCCTGAGTTTTTATCTACTCACCCATCGCACTCGACCCGTATAAAGGACCTGCAAGGATGGATTCCGGAGGCGTTGACTTATAAGAAGTAAGCTGAAAGCTCAAAGCATAAAGCTTAAAGCTTGTGACTGCTACTATTTCGTTGCGAATCATAAAAGAGTTATAAGCGCTTGTATATTTCGAGCGGCTGTTTGCTGTGAGCTGTAAGCTCAATACTATGAAATCCGTAATCTTATTATTCGCACCTTTTTACTATTCGGTCCGCTCCTGGCACAGATCGACTCTGCCGTTTATGACATCGAACAACATCGGAAAAAGCAGGAAGGAGAATTTAGAGATCCTGAGAAATCACCACTAGATAAAAAGCTGAGGAAGAAGTTTAAAGGATTGAATTATTATCCCGATCAACCTGGATTACCGCGTGAAGGCCACTTTTGTCAAGACTGAAAATCCAACGTTGTTTAAAATGAAAACTACAACTTCCCGGCTACCTGAATATCAAAAGTACGGAGAGGTTCATTTTAAATTAGATGGAGAAGATCGGGTTCTCGAAGTCTATCAAAGTCCTGAGATCATGAAAAGACCAGGATATGAAGATTACCTGTTCATTCCGTTTACTGATGAAACCAACGGCGTTGATACCTATGAGGTAGGACGGTACATTGAGTTCAGAATTCCTGCGTCAGATCAGGTGGTCGTTGATTTTAACAAATGCTACAACCCCTATTGCAGTTATGGTTCCGGTTACTCATGTCCGATACCTCCCGAGGCAAATCGTCTTCCATTAAAAATTCCTGGCTGGTGAAATGAAATATGCGCCAGCTGCAAAGCATTAGTTGGCCCTTTGATTATTTAATCACCGGATCCGGTGCTGGATAAAATGAAGAAAGCGCAAAGCGCAGGAACCAAATGTTCTTTACCAAACCAATCTTCAATTTTTATTTTTGCGACGTGAATAGGTTTGGCATCCTGGGTAGTAAAGTCATCGTAGGAATCTTTAGGAATACCTGAAAAAAATTTTTGAAAGAAAAGATCCATAGCGTGTATGCGTTCTTCTTCCGTCTGTAAGAATTTCAATCGTCCCATAAAGGATAACACTTTGATATTCGCATCCGAAATCGACAGCCCGTTTCGCGGTATAAAGTTTTCCGTATTTATAAACAGAGATGCAAGCCTTTTTGCCATCGATTATTTCGTCTCCCGCAAAACCATGTTTGGAGAAGTGGAATATGATTTCATGTGCTGATTCGTCATATACATAAAATGCGACGTGATTTAATGGATAGCCCTCCCTTTCGATAGCAATAGAACAAGAAACAGAATTGTGTAATAATTTTTTTAAAAAGACTGGATCGGTTTCCTGCCGGTCTTTCCTTCTTACATGTTTAGAATATTCGTCCACAGATTAAATGTTGTTTAGCAGTGTCAAACTGAATCTACAAGTAAATAAACGAAAAAATAGCGCAGGGTTAATTAAATGTATTGCGAAGCTCCGCCCTTGCCGTTTAAGTTCTTCTCTTATCTTTGCATGTTTTCCTGGCTAGGAAGAAAATGGCCAGGTATTATTGTTATTGTTTTGGAGGTAAAAGCATATGAAACAGATTTTTACATTTTTGATAGTGATGGCCTGTATACCTGTTTGGGCTCAGGAAACGGGGGTTTTGTCAGGTAAAATTAGTACTACCAAAGTTGAGCCGATACCCGGCGCTACGGTTCGGGTGCTTAACACTCCGATCGGTACTGCGACCAATGAAGCTGGTGAATTCACCATTTCGGACTTGACCAAGGCAAAATACACCCTGGAAATTTCCGCCGTGGGGTATGCAAGTATTAAAAAGGACGTCGACCTGACGAATAATCAGGAACCCTTAAGAATACAACTGGTAGAGTCGGTCAGACAGTTCGATGCAGTAATCGTTACGGCGGAAAAAAAGGAAGATGATATTCAAAAAATTCCCTCCAGCATAAGCAACATTTCATCGCGGCAGGTAGAACAATACCGGTTGTGGAACTCGAAGGATATTACGGCGATCGTACCTAATGTATATTCTGCAAATCCGGGTGATAACCGTAACGTTACGTCCATTCGCGGCGTTACGACGACTTCCTACGACCCTGCAGTTGCGACCTATATAGATGGCGTAAATCAATTCAACCTGGATACTTACATCGCTCCGATTTTTGATGTTGAACGCATCGAAGTACTGCGTGGACCGCAAGGCACCCTGTACGGCAGAAATGCAATGGGTGGCGTAATTAACATCATCACCAAAGAGCCGACGAATACGCTACATGGCTTTGGCGAAATCAACGTCGGCAGTTACGGACAACAACGCTACACCTTGGGTATAAGAACACCATTAGTGGCAAAAAACTTTTTGTTGGTGTGGCAGGAATGTATGACCGTTCAGATGGTTATTATGACAACAAGTTTAATAATACCGACTTCGATAAGAAGCACAGTTTCACGGGTAATTACTACCTAAAATACCTGGCTACCTCCAGGCTGTCCGTTACCCTGAACCTGAAACACCATAGCAATAGAAATAATGGAGCATTTCGCCCTGGCGCCGAATGATCTCAATACGCTTTCAGATCCTTTTAAAGTGGATCAAAATGCATTGACGACATTAATAGACAATATTTTCAATACCTCACTAAATATTCAGTATTCCGGATGAGTGGCTAATTTTACATCCCTTACAACTTATCAATCCAATCACCGGTATTACGACAATCCCATTGACGGTGACTTTTCTCCGTTGGATATAATTACCATCGTAAATAATTATGGAAAAGACTGGAACCATGTAAAGGTCTTCACACAGGAATTTAAATTTACGTCCTCGCCATCATCGTCGGCCTGGCAATGGACTGCGGGGTCCTATTTATTCTATCAGAATAGCCCCAACAAGCAAGCGACACATTTCGGAGAAAACGGTGACCTATATGGTGCACAGCCAAATACCTCGATTCTAAATACGACGGAGGCAAACAGCAAGGGAATCGCTTTTTATGGACAAGCCATATATAGCCTGAATAAATACCTTGACATTACCGTTGGGCGTCGTTTTGATCATGAACACAAAAAGCAAAGGGTGTTTGGCGAGTACCTTATGGATCCAGACCCTACACCCATTTTTGAGACGCAGCCCGATACCTCGGCAACAACTTCATACAATGCGATCTCACCGAAAGTGGGACTTACCTACAACATTTCTGAAGACCATCATTTGTACGGCGTCTATACCAAGGGTTATCGCCCTGGTGGATTTACACAACTTTCCTCTGACCCATCTCAGCCGCCATTGTACCAGTATAAACCTGAGTTTAGCCACAATCTGGAAGTTGGATTAAGAACAGTTTCCTTCATAATCGCGTACGCGTGAACGTTTCTGTTTTTTATATTAAAGTGATCGATGCCCAGGTGCCGACGTCTGGTATTGCCTGAGGCGTTAACGGTAACCAGAAATGCCGGCGAGCTCACGAGCAAAGGCGTAGAGGTAGAGTTGTCAGCAGCACCTTCAAAGGCATTTCAAATTGACTACAGCTTTGGATATACCGATGCCAGGTATGATAAATTGACCGTTCCTAATCAGGGCAACGAAGTAAACCTGGAAGGCAACCGACAAGTATTTACGCCTGAAGTCACGTCGATGGTGGCCGCGCAATTCAGTCCTCAAATCAGCGAATGGCAATCTCTAAAATTAGTTCTCCGTGGCGAAGCGATGTGCATTGGCAAACAGTACTTTGATTTGGCGAATACAATTAAGCAGAACGCGTATTGCCTTTTTAATGCCAGAGCTGGAGTATCCGGAAGAAATTTCGAACTAATGTTCTGGATGAGTAACATCACCGACAAAAGATACATCAGCTATGCATACGACTTTGGTGGTTCCCATTTAGGCGATCCTCGGAATTGAGGTGTGACCGTGAGGGCGATGTTTTAAACAGAAACTAGAAACTTTAAACTTCAAACTAGAAACTGCCTATGGATTTCAAACCGACCGGATACAACTCCCTTTCGCCGTACTTTATCGTGGACGATTGCCGAAAAATGGTGGAACTGCTGAAAGGTATTTTTGATGCCGAGGAACTGCGCAAGTATGAACACCCAGACGGCGCGATCATGCACATGGAGTTGAAGATCGATGACTCGGTAATTATGTTGGCGAATTCCAGCAAGGAATATCCGGCTAACAACTTTTGATTCACGTGTATGTACCAGATGTAAAGGAAACCTTTAAAAAGGCGATCAACCTCGGTTGTCAATCGCTAGAAGAGCCGGTGAACAAGGAAGGTGATCCTGATGTACGCGGAACGTTCAAAGATTTTCAGGGAAACACGTGGGCGGTGGGCACCCAGGTCAATCATTCGACCAACTAGAAACCAGAAACTTGAAACTAGAAACTAGTCAACTTACTATGCCCTACGTGAATATCAAAGTAACAGACGACGGTGTAACCTCTCAACAAAAAGCTGAGCTCATCAAAGGTGTTACAGAACTGCTGCAAAAAGTTTTGAATAAAAATCCAGAAACAACGGTCGTTGTTATTGATGAAGTCTCAACCGATAACTGGGGAATTGGTGGACAGTCGGTAACTGTAAGACGAAAAAAGCAATAAGATCTCTAAAAACTTATTTAGCCTTCTCAAAATAATCCTCCCAAGTGAATTTTTTACCATCGCGGAATACACTGACGCCGGTGATGCGCAGCTTATCGCCTTCAAGTTTTTGAGTCCATTCTGTTTCTCCCCAGAGCTTTTTTGGAAAGGATGCAACATCCAGTTTAGGATAACACTTGCCACCTTTCATCGAATACGCTCCGCCCATGGCATGTTCAAATTTTTTGTTTTTGCTGCTGACGTACATCCAGTGCGTGGGCGTAATAAATTGCAGTGCCGTAACTGTCTCTTTTGTTTCAGAATGATGCGTTCCGTCGGCTAATGTATATTTAGAACGTCAGTAGTTTCCATGCTCCATTACCTGGGTTGTTCACGTAGGGGTGGGCAGTCTTTACGCGTCGAAACACCAACTCATCCAAGACGACTTTTTTGCCATCGGGCCGGATTAATGTTCCTGACTGAATAAATCGATCACCGACAACTTTCCATTTAAAGTCAGTTTTGACATTGTCGAAAATAGGCGCCGAAGAAAGCATGGGGATTTCATTATAACTATCGCCATCAATTTTGACGGCACCTGCGTAGCATCTGTTAAAAACAAGCGAGTCGCCTTCAACATCCTGCGCGATCAGCATATAATGAGTCGGGGTGATTATTTTGATTTCCCGGATCGTTGATGTATCGCTGGAGAACTTTTCACCATTAGCATCGATTCCTTTAATCGTTACCATTTCCCAGGTTCCAACCAGCGGATGCTGGCCGTACAAGTCACACAGCATAGGACCAAAACGACGAATAAGGCCGAAAAGTTCTTCATAGAAATAGGCTCCGGCATTGAAGTAATGGAAATATTCTTGGAAAATCAACTAATCGCTGACAATCTTAAAGGAAGCCAGGCGAATGATTAACTGCTTGTCTCTTAAATTGTCAATGGACCACTTGAGTATAAGAATGACGTGTTGCACGGATATGCAGCGCCGAGGAGTGAAAATCAGGATAAGGCCGGGCCGTTTGGCCTAAAAGAAGACAAGTTTACCTTGATGTATTTTGTGATTTTAGAGTCTGTTGACTCAAGTATTCCTTTACCTTTAATGCACTTGTTCCAACCTTATCGACCGCACGTTTCAGATCGCTCATGGAAATTCCAAACATGTGACACCATGCCTCGACTTCATAGATCTCGTCGAGATGTATTTTGTCGATTTCCCAGTCTTTGTTAGCCTTTACATCCTCTTTCATAGGTGATCGTTTTGAATATGCTGACAAAAATTATTCCATTCCAAACACTCGATTGCTTCGATGTTTTTCAAGAATGCTGTAGATGATTGTCTACAAGGCATTGAAACAATTCCTACTATCAGACGGGATTGAGGAAGAATAGTTGTTGATACAGCACTGGTGATGACCAGGTTTCATAACGTTTGATGCAAGAATTTACTCTTATCATTGTAAAAAAAGGAGGGGTACTAAAACATTAATACTCCCTTTATTTTGCCACAGATTTTTTTTCTATCGAACGAGTAACGACTAACGATTAACTGATAACTGATAATGATAACTAATTCAAAGCAACGGTTACGCTTCCACTTGTCTGAATATTCACAGGAACTCCGCCACCATTTACTTTCCCTTCCACCTTATGCTCTTCTTTGTTTCCATTGAAGTTTTGCATGTTTTGTAAGTTAATGTGCTCAGCCCTTAATTTGAGGTCAAGACCTGTATTTGCGGGTAACGAGACGTGAATATTTCCACCGGAATTGTGAACAGTCACGTACTTATCTATTTTATTTATTTCAATATCCATATTACCACCACTGGTTGACGCGTCAACGCTACCCTCAAGATCTTCGAGATCAACGCCACCACCTGAAGTGTGTGCAATTAATTCGCCTTTGATGCTGTTTCCGCGTATAGGTCCCCCGCTGGTATTGGCTTTTATCTGTCCGCTGAGGCTGTTTAGTTTAATGGAGCCTCCAGACGTTGAGAGCGTCATAGTTCCATTGCAATTATCCGCATCGATACTTCCACCACTTGTACCTAGGTCTATGTTATCCTTCGTATTGCTGACCTCTGATGCTTCCGCCAGAAGTTCTGCCTTTGATTCTGCCGCTTAACCTATCGATCGTCAGACTGCCACCACTCGTAGAAAAATTTTGGCTGCCTGATAAATTTTTCATGCTGATGCTTCCGCCACTCGTGCTAACGTCGGTCGATACTTGTTGAGGCACAGATATCTTGAAAGAAATATTCAGTGCATTTTTCCAATTAAAAAATTTGTCCTTGGGCTCTGCAACAACTTTTAGCTCACCTCCAACGACGGTGATCTCTAATTCATAATCTTCCTCCAACCGTTCCTTTATGTCATCTTTTGAAAGAGACCTTCCGTTATTTCCCTGGATAAACACTTCTACACGCGCCTGACTACTTCCCCCTTCAACGTCGACACTGCCGCCAGATGTACGGGCATATACTTCCTTAACCGATTCACCGGAAAACGATTTGGTTATATAGGCCTCTCGGTCCTGACTTTGAACTTGCAGCGCTACAGTCAGCAGAATAAACAATAAAAGGTTGGCAATTTTTTTCATCTTGATATGGTTGTTAAAAGTTTATATAAAGCAGTTCTGGTTGTCCTGGTATCCCAATACCTATGCCACGCACGATGATTGCAAGGGGATGAGATTAGAGTGATTTTTGAAAAAATCGTGTTCACATTTAACCTTTTCCTGCACGAATCCGAACAATCTATTCAATTACCTGCTAAGGACTATGGATGCTATCGGAAGGTTGCACGGCCAAATTTCTTTTTCAAAAACTTTGACGCGGATTGCGGAGAGGGGTTACACCCAGGCTAGATTACGTTGGTCAGTTCCTCCAGTTCTCTCTTCAGATTCAACCGTGCCTGGTTCTCAAATTTTGCGGAAAATGGCCCGGTCTTGTAAATTTTCTCCATTCGCAAAAAGTGCTCAACTACTTTTTTCCGCCCAGGTTTGTAAATGATATCGGGGTAAATCCAATACTCTTTTCTAACTCCTTCAGTGTAGATTTTGTACGCAGACCAATCTTGACCTAAAATCAGCCAGGTCTGCATCTGTAAAAAAATTAGTATCGGGGTCGTCGCTACGTCGATGAGCCTTCGTGGCCACGATATGTTTGGTGCATAGTTCAATCCTATTCGTCTTAACATTCAATGTATTAAGCCTCTTCTCTGCAATCAACGCACTTTTTTCCTCATTGTCCTTTCGTAAGACGCGATACACGACATCGTGATAATATACAGCAAACAGAACCATGTCCAGGTCTTTTATTAGATCTGCAAGTGGTAAAATTTGTTGAAGCAAAGAATTGAGGTGATCAAGATTGTGGTAGAAGCGACCCTTTTCCGAATAGTGCTTCACCAGTTCCGTGTAAAGTTTTTCGACCAATGGTATACTTTCAGTATACCGGCTTGTTAATGATGTGAACGTTTCAGCAACCACAGCTGTGTTTGTTTATTCGTACCTAACGTTTGCGTTGAATGGGTGTGGCGAATGAAATTTGCAGGCAACGGTTTTTGGAGTCTGCGTCTTTGTTCAGGTTAACGGTACCCGTATCAAAGCGACATTCGATTTGAAATTTCTTTAGGATCAGGGCGCCAAAACCCACATGAAATCCAAGGTCCCAGCGATTGTCGAAATAAGCATCTTCGTTATTCAATCTCGGGCCATCGCCAAACTTGATTTTTCCCGAACCTTCTTCATGAATTGGGCCAAAGTAGCTTGAAGTTTGGTCTCGGCTATACTTATGCGACCCACCAAGGCCCATGCCGATTGAAAATCCTCCCAATACAAAAAAATCGTGATGGACTATTCGTGCTTTCAGAAAAAGTGGCAGCTCCAGATAAGAAATCGCATATTGGTTTGAGCCTTTTACCTGGAGTTCATAGATATCATCGCCATCTTGAAATGTAGCGCTTTTTGAAAAGGTTGATTCAAAAGATTTTTGAACATAATCTAACTCAGCTTGTACTGAGAACGTTTCGGATAGTGCGTGATTATAACCAACACCCACTGTGAATCCAACTTTTGGTTTAACGTCGTAGTCCGGCGGACGATAAGTATTGACAGAAGCTGTGATTCCGATTCTTGGATAAAACGTTTGAGCCTCAAGAGTAAGGCAAAGGAAAAAAAGAGCAACAACCAGATAAAGGTGGTTCATAAATCAAGGGCGAGTTCAATCGATGAAGGTAACCCAAAAATTTAATCTAACCATGATCCGCTCGACTTCCGGAAATCAAGGATTTACCTTTAAACCGGCCAACGCGCTCTGTTTGAATGCGCGTCCAAAGGGAAGAATTTTGCCTGCAATTTCGACCCCATCGGAAGCGATCGCAGTGACAGATTTTATGGAAACAAGAAAGGAGCGATGAATTCGTACAAACCTTTCGGCGGGCAGTTTTTGCTCGAGAACGCTGATGCTTTCGCGTGTTATCAATCATTTTACTTTTTAAATGGACTTTTACATACTCGTCGAGGCTTTCGATAAAAAGAATTTCACTCAATGGAAATTTTATGCATTTTTCTTTCAGCCCGTCACATATATAAAAATCTCTTCTTCATTTGAACTAACAACTTTAGACGACGAGTTTGCGTGTCCTGTCAAAAAATTTATTGACTGACTTTAAGCAAACGATCAAAGCGAATGGGCTTCAAAAGGTAATCGATTACGTCAAGTTCGAACGCCTCAGGTCCGAAATCACGATGTGCCGTTGTAACGATTATCGCCGGTGGATTCTTAAGGGTGCTGATGAATTTCAGTCCATCAATTTCTGGCATCTGAATATCGAGAAATATCAAGTCAACCTTTTTATTTCTTAATAAATTACTGGCTTCAATTGCATTTGAGCACTCGCCATAAAATTCAAGTCCTTCAATTTTGGAGGCATGCGAAGCGATTAACTTCCTGGCGAGGGGCTCATCGTCAACGATAATGAATTTGAATTTCATTTATCTGGTTTTGTGTATTGTCAAGACTTACACCAAATTCTTCGGGAATATTATCGTCGATAACCAGCTGAAATCTTTCTCCAAACAGATGGTTCAGTTGGCTTTGCAGATTTTCCAATCCGATTCCATGACCATTCATTCTATTTTTTCTGCCATTGTGAATGTTAATATTCACTTGCTGATCATCGCACTTTACGGACATCTGAACCCAGGACTTTCTGCGACTGGTCCCACACCGTGCTTGAATGCATTTTCCATTAACGTAATCAGCATCATTGGACCAATGATGTGGCTTTCTGGCTTTCCAAGAATTTGTATGTCTACATTAGCGCGATCTTCGTATCGAAGGAGTTCCAGATCCACGTAGTTACGAAGGTGTTTTAATTCTCGGTCGAGCGGTACGAAACGTTGACTTACCTTCTTTCAACACATAGTCGAGCACATCACTAAGGCAAAGGATTGCTTGAGGAGCTTTGTCTGATTTTACAGTAGCCAGGTAGTATAGATTGTTTAATGTGTTGAACAGAAAATGCGGATTCAGTTGCGTTTTGAGAAACTTCAATTCAGTTTCCACTTTTTCGCGCATCAGCTTTTGATATTCTTCTTTCGATTTCTTCCAATGCAGTAACATTTTAATTCCACTGGCGAAAAAGATTACCATCAACAAAGAGGTAAGCAAAAATACAATGTCGATGGATGCAGGACTCATGCTTTTAATACTGAGCTCTGCCATAATGATAAAAGTAATGAGTGCAATGACTGTTTCCAGAAACACAGAACCGAGCAGCGTGTAAGTGAAGTAAAGTCCGAAGAACAGGTACTGTTCCCGCATCAGATATCGCGGTATCAGGACATAGTTTACGAAATAGGTAGTACCGATGGTGACGGGCATTAGAAGACCGACAAAGAATAATGTGAGGGAATAATTTTCCGTCCTGCGCCCGAAAAAAATGACATAGAATGCCAGGATCAGCAGCCAAAAAAATCCGTGAGCTACCCATCGTCGCTGTGTAAAAAAAGTGTCGAAAAATAGCGTGATACGATCCATATCGAGATTGCATAATTAGGAAAAAATGCGGGGCTGTAATAATTATACGCATGCATAGCGACCAATTAAATGTCCCTTTCGACACAATTCGGCTCCCTTTCGTCATAACCGGATCGACTTATATTCGTTAGGTTCACCAATATGGTCCCTTGACCAAAAAAGGCAGAATCGCTCCGAATCTTATCGATAAGCTTGCTGAAACAAAATTTAAACTTAAACTTTATATCATGTCAAATCTTATAGACACTTACATCGCCGGTGGAGTCGAATATATGCATCCGATAACACTGCTTGTTTCTTTTTAATTTAGGCGTGATGGATCATATGTTATCTTTAATCACTTAAAAAAGAAATCCATTGACGAAAAATGGATCGAGACTATAAAACATGTCGGTGGATTAGCAGTGGCGTTGGAACATTTGGTACGTTGGTAGGATTGTTTATCGCCTTTGACGCATTGAGGCAAGCAAGGAGATCATTCCTTTTCAAGTGATTATGGGCGGCTTGAAGGTTGCCCTAATAAACATTTTATACGGATTGATTATTTTCTTTATTTCTATGTTGGTGTATGTGGCGATGAAATTGAAAATTCAGCGAGTTAAATCTGGTTACGTCATGATATTGAGAGCAATCGTACTTTATTCGCTCATAGCGGTCGGCCTTGATAATTTATCATCATTGCATTTGTTCGGAAGAAGAAGAACGATTCAAGATGCGATGGAACGGCTGCATTTAGGCATATCGTTGCATTAATAGTGGGATGGGTTGCATTTGCGATATTATCGGGCACCTTTTGTACTTCTTGATCTGCTTGAAAGCGATAAATTTTCTGTTCAGGATTTGCGCAACGGCCTTATTTATGCCGCTGCTCATATTTCATAGCGGGAATGATCTGTATTGAGAATTACTCATCATTAGCTGCATCAGGTAAGTAGTCAGGATATTGCTTCTACATCTGAGACTGCAGGCAATTCAATTTGTACTATTCATTCCTGAGAGATTGGACAGGATTACCTTCAGCGGCTTTTATCGCCTGAAAGCTTATCGAGATAAATGCGATTAACAGCGTAACAACACCTGCAACAAGCAAAACCCACCACGGAAATGGTATACGAAAAGCGAATTCGTTTAACCATGTGTACATAATCCACCAGGCTACTGGCCATGCAACTAAGATTTGCAATCCCTACCAATCTCATAAAGTCACGGTTGATCATCAAGACAATTTCACGAACACTGGCGCCCACGACTTTACGTATGCCGATTTCCTTCGTGCGTTG
Organism: uncultured Bacteroidota bacterium; assembly: GCA_963813425.1. Classification (GTDB taxonomy): domain Bacteria; phylum Bacteroidota; class Bacteroidia; order Cytophagales; family Cyclobacteriaceae; genus Chryseolinea. The sequence continues at coordinate 42,395 of CAWEZB010000031.1, read as the reverse complement.
TTCGGCAATAAAAGCTGCCAGCCCGAACAATCCGAGGCAGGCGATGAAAATAGCGAGGGACGTAAACAAAAGAAATAGATAAGCCGATGCGTTTTTCAGTCTGATGTTTTGCTTCAAAATTTTTGTCAAGAAACGTGTATTCAAACGGAGCGTTATCAGCATACTTTTTCCATAAGGATTTTACCAGTTCTATTTTTTTTTCGGTATCCCCGCGTGTCAGGCGAATGGCAATCTCCCAATTGGGCTGCGGACCCAGCAAAATTGCAAGCGGCTGAATGGGTTCTTTCAGCGATTGAAAATTGAAGTCTTTCATGATGCCAATAATTTCACGCTCGCGTTTCGTTTGATCATAATTTGTAATGAGTTTTTTTCCTTTGAAAATAGTAAGTCCCAGCTTTTTGGCTGCCGTTTCATTCAGGATAACTGTGTTTGTGTCCGCCGGATTTTGTTCCGAGAAAAAACGTCCTTCAACCATTTCATAGCGCATAGTCTCCTGGTGATCGTAATCCATTTCATAGACCCCCAGTAGATAATCCTTCTCTGTGTCAAGAAGTGTAAAGACCGATTGCCAGTCAACATGAGGTGGGAGCCTGTTCGCGTAACTTGCTGAATTGATCTCCGGATGTGATAAAAGTTCTTTTTTAAAGGCAAAACCGTTTTTGCCCAAGTTCCGTGTATGGAGAAGATTAATAATATTGTCTTTGTCGAATCCGATATTGGCTTGCTGGATATACCGGATCTGCAAGTATACCACCAGCGTTGAGATAATGAGTACAGAAGAAATGAAGAATTGAAAAACAACAAGCCGTTTCGGATACCATAGCTACGAAATTGTTCCCGTAATTTTCCTTTAAGAACTTCCACAGGACTAAAGTGTGACAAGTAAAACGCAGGGTAACTTCCTGCAAGAATTCCCGGAGAGGACAACGCATCCAATAGCAAATGCCAAGAACACCGGGTTGGCGAGTACCAACAAAGCTAAGCTGCTTGCCCGTGAATAAATTAAATACAGGCAACAACACCAGGATAAAGAACAACGAGATCACAACGGCAATGAGAATATATAAGTATGACTCCAAAAGAAATTGAGTCATCAGCCGGTTGTACGGGGCACCGACCGCTTTTCTTATTCCCACCTCTTTTGCGCGGCTGGCTGACCGCGCTGTCGATAAATTCATAAAATTGATGCAGGCCAGAACGGTAATGAATAAAGCGATCGATCCGAAGGTGAAGAGATACTGCACATCGCTGTTGGGTTCGAACTCATCACCTAATTGAGATTTTAAATGAATGTCGAGCAAGGGCTGCGTAAAGAAAGCAATGTCATTGCCTTGTGCTTTAAAATTTGCCAGGGTGGTATTATGTTCTTCTTCCAGTTGCGCGCCGATTTTGTATTCGAGGATGTTATTAATTCTCACGAAAGCATCTTTCAGCGTTGCACCTGATTTCAATTTGAAATAAGTGAATACTGTACCGGTCATGTAATCGCCTGGCTGAGTGCTGGTGAAAGATTCAAGCGAAAGGATTACCGAAAAATGAAAGTGCGAATTCAGGGGAGGATCCTCAGCAATTCCAACGACTGTTGCTGCGTAACCTTGCGCTAAGTTTATTTTTTTTCCGATGGGCGTCCGGTCGCCTTTGCCTTTGTAATTAAAATAGCGCTTGGCTGCTGATTCGGTCACAACAACTTTTCGTTCTCCAGTGAGGACGCTGTCGGGATGACCTTCGACCATTCTAAAATTAAAAAACCGGAAAAAATTCGAATCTACCAACAGTAGACTAGGCTCTGTAAATGCCTTGTTCTCATAACGAATGGGAAAAGTTTTCCAGCTTGCTATTCGGAGGACACTTTCGATTTCAGGAATATCTTCTTCCAGGCTCTGTGCATACAAGAAGTCCCGTTTGCGTAGAGTTGAACTTTTTTTCCTTCCAGGACGCCTTTAAACCCTAACCTGTAGATTTGCTCAGCATCGGGATGGAATTTGTCATAGCTTAGCTCGTCGAATATGTAAAGAATGATCAGTAGGCTGCAGGTGATCCCGATGGTAAGACCAGCGATGTTGATAATCGAAAAACCCTTTTGCCTCAACATGAAGCGAAGAGCTATTTTCAAGTAATTTTTTAACATTGAAGTTTACGGGCACTAATATAAGAGGTAATAGGCAAACAGTAATCGGTAATTCGCTGCATAACAGTGCGGTATGGATGTTCAATTTTGTTCACCTCGATAAATCTTAACAATTTATTTCACCTAAATCGATCCCGACGATTTCATGGTCCTCTATTTTTGGAATTGAAATGGAAACAATTCCACCCGCAATTTTGTGACTTATTTCCTGACCGCGCAAAAGTAGTTTCATACCCGTAACCTTCGTGTTCTCGGGCAGTCTGATCTGAACTTCCGCATCGACTGGTATAAATTCTCGAAAAGGCCCTTTCATCATCATCGGGTTGGTAAGATTAACGAGGTGTACGGTCATGGATTTTTCCTGTCGCCAGGTAGTGACATCCATTACGCCTGGAGATTTCACCGACACCATGGGTTCTTCGTTCAAGGCCCAGCGAATGGTATTTTTCAAAAGCTTTCCGTGATCCACGCTCATGATTTGCCAGAAGGCACGGTCAATGTCTCCGTGAAAATACGCGACACGACCTTTGCCAAATTCACGCAAGTAAAGTTCCCGAATGTCCGGTATCGCCTGTTCGAGGGTAAACATCCTCCATGGGTAGATCAGGATAGGTGGGAACCAGGGTAACCGGGCTAGGAAAATCTCCCTTCGTTTATTACCTGTACCCGATGTGTTCCGTTAATGATCCGGTAAGCGTCTTCCAAGCCATTTAAAACAGGATGAAATTTAGATGTTGCAGCCTCGCTTTTCAATCGTAAGTAACTGTTTTGCAAAGGACCTTCAACCCCTTGGCTGTACGAGACTCCAAAGACGATCAGATAATCCGAAGTCGGATCGGGATTTCCCTTCTTCGTCATAAAGTGAAGTTTCATAGGTGGCAACGAGGCTGCCGCCTTTTTCAACAAATTTTCGAAGCTGGTCACATTGCGTATCCGATAAGGCTGCAATGTTGGGAAGGATCAGCAACTTAAATGGCTTGAGGTGTTCGTCGTCCATCAGCCGGTCGTTTACCATTTCGAATGGCAAATGATCTTCAATCAACGCATGATAAATTCCGTTCGCATGATCGTGATAATTTTTCTGCCATGGTTTACTGCCATAATTTTGGTCAGTCTGTTCAGAGTAAACCACACCCACACGAGCCATCGGTGCTGTGTTCCGAAGGTATTTTTCATTTTCGTGATATTTCTGATACATCTGTTGCACGGTGTCCATCCATCGTTTATCAAAAATATTTCCGCCAAATTTTACAAAGCAGGGGCGCAATCCATTGGCAACGCCTTCCGCAACCCATACCGCTGATCTCAGCATTGCTTTGAACGGAATCTTTCCATCGATAAGATTCTTCAACGCCGACGCTGAAAATTCCAACCTGTGGTTTCATCCCCATGGTGGCGCGAAGTTCTTTTGCATGTTTGCCGTTGGACCATGGTGGAATCAATCCACTGCGTGCCTGTTGGTCGGCAAAGAAAAAATCAGAATGCTGTCCGGTAATGAGTTTGTCAGGAAATCCATTGGGAATAAATCGCGCCGCTAGATTTTTGCTTTCGAATCTCGGCATCCCATAGAAACCACAATTCTTTTAACCGGTTTGTACGCCACACTCTGTATTTGCGATAGGCGGGATCGTTCATATCGCCACTTGCCATAGTGGTACTCAACCCGGACTGATTTAGTTTCGGAAGGTCCAGTCCCGGAAAATGCTCTAAAGTTCTTTAGGCAATGTTCACAATAACAAATGCCATGACCGGTCCACCGATTGGAAAAAATTGCTTCGGGTTGATAGCGTTCCATGATCTCGTTATTCACACTGGTCATGAATTCAAAATTGTAAGGACCGAGCGCGCAAGTCACCCATAAGTCTGTATTCGCCCAGTGACGTCGTTGTTTTCCGTCGCGCTCCCACCGCGATCCAATCTGGATGGGCTTCGTAAACGTCTTGTCGGGCGGCGTGTGGATCTGTTCGAAGGATAACGACATATTCATTTTACGACAGCCGTTTACCAGATAGCCGAGCGGATCGGTATTTCCCAGCCATGCGCTGCGATGGTGCAGCGGAATATTGGTTGGATAAAAAGCAACGACCCCACCGGCGCTAAGCAATGCGCCGTCGGCGTGAATGCGTTTAAAATAGTCTAGCCAAAAATCAGGATCGTACTGACCAGGATCATTTTCAACAAAGGCGAGTTGTGCCCATCGCATGGATCGATCAAACCAGGGGGCATCAACGGTTTCTAAATGTTGAATGGAATCATCGAGTGAAAATGTATTGCCCATCACAGTCGCGCCACCCAGCGCACCTGTGGTTTTGAGAAAATTTCGTCTATCCATAGATGGTAATATAAAAGATTTTCAGCCGTGATACAGGCGATTTTTTGTGGACGAAGCTGCGGATGGAAACGGCGGAAAAATCGCGGGTGTGTATTTCGTATATGACCAAACCTATTGCCAACATAAACGGTGCAGCGATTCAATTTGATCCGTAGAAGCATCCTTTCTAGCATTGGATTTGGTACCGGGCTCCGTAGGAGCCTCCTGCTAATAGCAGGCAATTATGGAAGAAGGTCAGGCTCCATAGGAGCCTCCTAAATTGGTCAAATTATTTCTATAAAATCGAAGACATATTTCTCCTCAAACGGAATTTCAAATTTTTTCAAAAATCCGAAATATTCCATCTTAAAGGAATTTGAGCGGTGATGCTCTTCCTGATTTAAAACATATTTTACAACAGTGTCAACGTGAGAACGTGAATAGGAAAACACACCATATCCTTCCTGCCAGTTAAATTTGCCATCGACCCATTTTTTACAATTGATAAATTGATTGCTTTCGACCTTAATTTCTTTTACAAAATCTGATATTAAAATTGTGGGTTTGAATCCGACGAATAAATGAGCGTGGTCAGGCATGCAATGAACGGCAAGCATTTTGGCATTTCTGTTTTGGACCAAACCTGTAATATACTTGTGCAATTCTTCTTTATGCTCTCTTGGAATGAGACTTCTTCTTTGCCTAACGGCAAATACAAATTGCAAATAAATTTGTGAAAATGTGTTGGGCATAATCTGGGTAACGGTTAGGAGACTCCTACGGAGTCTGTGGAAATAAATCTATAATTTTTTCTAGAGACCGGCTGCTCCTATGGAGCCATTTTTCCTGACAAATTATATCCTATTTTGCCAACGCAATTTTCTTGTGATTGCTTGGAAGCCAAGAATGACGCGCCTAAAGCATCCATTTTTAAAATCCAATTCTCTGGGCTCGCCATTTGTCCTTCGTCACTATGTTGCACGGAGCATCCTGTTTCTTGTGGGTAACGGTTAGGAGACTCCTACGGAGTCTGGATATAAACCTATATGTTTTCCCTAGAAGCCGGAGCCTCCTACGGAGCCAATTTTCCGAACAATCAATACATTGTCTGTGCATTTTTCTTGGATGATCAAAAGGACGGCGTTCAGTTTACTAGTCTGCACTCGACTCTCCCGGAAGATTTTAAAATGCAATCTTGCTAAATCAAGGTGGCCCCCATGCTTCATAGGAGCATCCTGCTTCTAGCACGTCAATTGGCGAATTGTTCAGGCTCCGTAGGAGCCTCCTAACAGATCGCATTATTTCGCCTATGGACACACAAGGCCCCGGTGGCGCCATTTTTTTTTCGTATGTCTTTTTTGACGCCGTTCTCTCGCACTCACAAAATCCATTAGGATTCTTTAAAAATTTCGATGAAACTTAAGTAAGCATTTTCGACACACCAAAACAGTTAAACAACCTTCAACCTCGAATGATATGAAAACCAAATCAAATTTTGAATCCAGTCGACGAGAGGCTTTAAAGATGTTGGGGATAACTTCCTCAGCCGGTCTATTAGGGCTTTTGGGAACCACCGAATCGCGGGCCGCGCAACATACTACACCCAATTACGCGAAGGGACTTCCCCCTGTAAAAATTAAGAGTGTTAAAGCTATTGCTACTGCGCCTCAAGGTTCCAACCTTATCGTTGTCAAAGTGGAAACCACAGAACCCGGGCTTTACGGGCTGGGTTGCGCGACTTTTACGCAGCGGGCGTTTGCTGTCGTTACTGCGATCAATAGCTATTTAAACGAATTTTGTGCGGGCAGGGATGTTGATAATATCGAAGACTTGTGGCACGCATTGTATGTAAGCTCGTATTGGCGCAATGGGCCAGTGCTAAACAACGCCTTGAGTGGCTTGGATGAAGCGCTGTGGGATATCAAAGGTAAAAGAGCGAACATGCCGGTGTATCAACTTTTAGGTGGTAAGGTTCGGTTTGCAATTCCATGTTATACACATGCCAGCGGAAATACTGCTGAGGCCGTTGCCGACCATGCTCAAAAGATCATAGAAGGTGGCTTCAAATACGTTCGTATCCAACAGGGTGGATATGGGGCGGTGGGTGCGGCTTCCACATTAAGTGAAAAGCCGGATTTCAAAGAAGCCGGTTTCGGAATGGAAAGCGACAACTATATGAATGAGAGAGGGTACCTGAAATCCGTTCCTCAAATGTTTGAGGTCGTTCGAAAACGTTGTGGGGAAGAAGTGGAATTATTACACGACATACACGAACGCGTTCAGCCCATGGATGCGATCAATATGATCAAGAAGTTGGAGGAATTTAGTCCTTTTTTTATTGAGGATCCTTTTTCGCCCGAGAACATGGAGTGGTTTAAACAATTGCGGGCAAGCACCACGGTGCCGATCGCGATGGGTGAATTGTTCAATAACATCAATGAATTTAAAATGCCGATGGTCAATCAATGGTTTGATTTCATACGCGTTCACGTATCACAGATCGGGGGTATTACACCAGCCATGAAGATTGCGCGGCTAGGGGAATGGTTTAACATAAAGACAGCATGGCACGGGCCCGGTGATGTTTCTCCTGTCGGACATGCTGCGCACGCGCATATTGACCTGGCTGTTTGGAATTTTGGAATCCAGGAAGCAGTGTCCTTTTCTGATAAAATGCTTGAGGTTTTTTCGGGATGTCCGACCATGAAAAAAGGCTACATGTCCGTCAATGAAGTTCCTGGGATAGGAGTCGATATCAACGAGAAAGAAGCTGCGAAATATCCTATTACTACAAAATCAAATTGGCAGGTCCGAAAGCAGGATGGAACTTTGATCAGACCTTAGCGATTGTAGATTTACGATTTTACATTGGGTAACACTAGGAGGTTTGCGCGACATTTCGTTTAGCAAAGCCTGCCTGACGCAGGCAGGGCCGCAAATTTGGGGATCGTTGTCGGGGTGAAATCGACCAACTTTTGTCTTTGTGCCTTCGTGGCATTGTTAAGATTGTAGATATTTTGAATTTATGACTTAAAATATAAACTGAACATGTAAGTCGTCCAATGAAATTTTAAAATTCACATTGTAAATTGCGAACCTAATCTAAAATCGTCAATCTAAAATCTAAAATCGCTTGTTGTTCAAAGGTTTCATAGCTAAACATTCGCGAATAATACTCTATGGATTAGCCATGGCAGCGTTGATGTTTTTGCTAAAATGGCTGGAGCTGAGACTTATTATTTTTGACCATGCCTTTGAAATTTATGTAGGCGCGATTGCAGCTGTGTTCACCGGACTAGGGATTTGGTTGGCGTTAAAATTGTCAAAGCCCAAGGTAGAGACCATTATCGTAGAAAAAGAAATTTATGTGCGTAGCGATTCTTTCTTATTAAATGAGCAAGCACTGAATAGCCTTAACTTAAGCAAACGTGAATTGGAAGTTTTGCAACTTATGGCAGAAGGCTTGAGCAACCATGAAATTGCCGAAAGGCTTTACGTTTCATTAAGTACTATTAAAACTCATTCACGAAATCTTTTTGATAAACTCGGAGTTGCACGACGAACACAAGCCATCGACAGGGCAAAAAAACTTTTTATCATACCATAAAACATCGCCCAAAAGGCTGAAAATTCCCTCTAATTTTTGAAAATCATCCTAAAGGCTGAATGAAATTTCACCGTTGATCGCACATTTTTGTCCTATCATTTAACCACAAAAAAATGAAAAGAAATGTATGGATATTCGGAACGATTGCTGGATTGATCATCACCTCATTTGCGCTTTACTCAGTGAGACAGTGTTATACGAATCCTGACTTTCAAAGCAATGATGTTGTAGGCTATGCGGGAATGATCGCGGTATTTTCCCTTGTTTTTATTGGGGTCAAAAATTACCGGGACAAATATAATAACGGAATTATTTCGTTTGGACAGGCATTCAAGACCGGCTTGTATATCACGCTGGTTGCATCGGGAACGTACGTGGCTGTATGGCTTGTCGACTATTACATTTTTGTTCCTGATTTTCTGGACAAATACATTCCTCACGTGCTGAAAGAAGCGACACGAAAGGGAGCAACAGAAGTGGAGTTACAGGAAAAAGCCGCCGAGATGGCCAACTTTAAAGAGATGTATAAAAATCCCCTGTTTGTTGTGGTGGTCACGTTCCTGGAAGTTTTTCCTGTGGGACTGATTGTTAGTTTAGTAAGCGCCCTTTTTTTAAAACGAAAACCGACTGCCACGTTGGCTAATTAACAATGAGTGATTTGCGATTTTAGATTGGCCAGTAGCCCGAATCTACAATCGTCATTCTAAAATCTAAAATTATCAAACTAACTACTAAATCATGAAAATCGGACTGACCAGTGTATTTGTGCACGATCCCATTGCTGCCTTTAAATTTTATACGGAAGTGCTGGGATTCGTCAAGAGAATGTATATGCCTGAAGCCTGGATTGCTATAGTGGTTTCTCCTGAGGAACCCGATGGAACGGGTCTTCTATTGGAGCCAAATCATAACGCTCTTGCTAAGACTTATCAAAAAGGGCTGTATAAGGCCGGCATTCCAGTCATTGTTTTCAGCGTAATGGATATTCAGGCAGAATATGAACGGCTCAAAGGGCGAGGAGTTGTATTTAAAAACCCACCAAAAAAAACTGAGTATGGTATTGAGGCGATCTTCGAAGACACCTGCGGGAATTTTATTCAGTTACAACAAATTTGATTTACGATTTTAGATTGTAGATTTTAGATTGGTGCCGATAGGCAAGTATGTTGGTTGTGGTAAAAGCGAACGCTCATCATTTACATTTCGCGTAAATAGAAAAAAAAATACACTTGCCACAAAGACACCAGGGCACAAAGTTTCACTAAGATTGTTTTCTTAAGATTTTGCAGCCTGCCTGCGTCAGGCGGCTTTGCGAATCAGTTTTTCGGCCTTTGCGTGAATGCATTTATTCCCATGTTTTCTTCTTTGCAGGACCTGTCTTGTGCTCGCAATCTAAAATCGTCAATCTAAAATCTACAATTAATAAGACTGGCCCGGTGTTTTTCGGAGGTAAGCATTCTGCCTTATTTGATTTAGAATGAAGTCGGCAACGTCAGCACGCGAAATTTTGAGCGTCAAATCCTTTTCGTGTGGTCCAAATCCATGTCGGTAATTCCCTGTACGGTTGCCATCGGTAAACGCTGCGGGTCGAACGATAGTCCAATCCAATTTACTTTGTATAACATAATTTTCCTGGAGTTCGTGATCCTTGTACGCTTGCTTTAAAAGCATGCCGAACATAATGTGTTTCCAGAAAAAATTGAGATTGCCCTTACTGTCGCCAGCGCCGAGCGTAGATTGGCAAATTAATCGTCTGACTCCGTTATTTTCCATTGCCCGGATAATATTCCGTGTGCCTTCTGCCCGCACGTTTCCTTTGCTCCCGGCGCCTATCGTACAGAGTACCACTTCCTGATTTTTTATTGCCTTTTCAACGGATCGATAATCCAATACGTCACCTTGAATGACGTTGAGATTTGAATGATTGACGGAAAGTTTCGCGGGATCGCGCACAAATGCAGTAACCAGGTGATTGTCTTGAAGTGCTTGTTCGACCAACAGCCGACCTACACTTCCGGTTGAACCAAAAATTATTAGCCTCATAGTTTTTTTTAGGTCAAAACTATTGCGGCTTCTTTTTTAAAAATAGAACAAAACCGACAGGGTGATCTTAAATCACTGAAAAGTTTTCGGCTATTTTTCGATCGCGTTTTTGAAACTGATAAGGCGAGAATCCGGCAAATTCTTTAAAGCTCCGGATAAAATGAGATTGATCGGCGTAGCCATTATCAAAAGCGACGTCGGATAAATTCGCGTAATTATTATTTTTCAACTGACCAAGCGCCGCCTGAAACCTGCAGACTCGCGAAAATAATTTGGGTGAAATACCAACATGTTGATTGAACCTGCGTTGAAATCCCCGCTCTGAAAGTTTTAACTTTCTTTGTAAGTCTCTTAACGGCAGATTCCCCTTCGATTGAACGATCTCCGAAAGGGCGTATTCAGTGGCGTGGTCAATGTGATAACTTCTTTTTTGGATATGGCTATAAAGATGTGCCGAGAATATTTCAATTTGATACGTCACCGACGGTGCATTAACCAATGGTTCTTTAACGTTGTTCATCACAATGTTAAATCCAAGCATGAATCCGTAAGTTCCGTGGCATCAAATCCAAACATGGTTTTCAATGAGTTCGGATAAAAGCAAACACCCATAGTTTTAAATTGGCCACCCAAATTCAGTTCAGTAGGTGGACGGTCTGACCATAAAGAAAAACTCCGGAGGTGCTCGTCCGTTGGATCGGAGAACGAGCCTACCGACGAATGTTGGAAAACAATGCCTGGACAACCATCGGCTAAGCGTAATAATTTCTGTCCCGAGTGACTGGCATCATCACTTTCCAGTACCCAGAAATACCGGATATAGTCTTTAAGATAGAGCGGTGGTGAAATTTGCTGGTACTTCATTGGCCGTTATGAATGCATTAACGAATCACTTGGGGTAAAGTTTCTCACTAAACCGCAAGGTATTTCCAGATGGGTCTGTTACGTAAAATTCCCGACGGCCCCACGTTTGGTCCAATGGTGCCTGGTGAACTGGGGATTCTTTTTTTAGCGATGTATCCAATCCCCTGTGCTAAAAATTTTTTGAACAAACGTGTCAATGTCCCGGACTTCGATAATAACAACATTTCCAGCTACGCCATCGCCACGATGAGTCGACAGATTAATTTCAATGTCTTCCTTTTTGACGACGCTATAAGAAGGAGACCCTTTTGGAGGCCAGGTGCCGACATGCTCGAAGTCCAATATCCGCGTGTAAAATGACAACGACTGCGTCATGTCTCTACACTGCATTACCGGAATAACCCTCATAAAACTATTTTTTTAGCTGACGTTTGAAAAATTCCCATGCTTCAACATGGATATCAATGTCGTTAGGATAGTCGTGTTTGCCTCCGATAATTTTTAATAGGACAACCTCGGGTTTGCCTTGCGATTTGAAAGTATAACGTTCGATTATTTTTCCATCCGCAGGGTCGGTGTCTGGAAGCATTTCTTTCGCAGGACTACCTGTATAACCGGCAAGGTTCGACCAATAATGGAAAGTGTTATCAGTAGACCTGACCGTTCCCATAATAAAATTTCCGCCCTGCATCATACCACCCTCATATGGATTTGTGGGATCGGCTGTCCCATTAGCAATCATGATTGCTATTGGAGTTTTCGCGTCGCTGCAATCCATATTTTCTTCGGCGGGAAGATTAGCGATAATCGCTGCCACGGCTTTGAATTTTCCTGGCACGGTCATCGCCAGTTTGTAACACATGTGTCCGCCGCCGGACGTCCCAACGGCAAAAACCTGTTTTTCATTGATTGTGTATTTCTCTCGAAAGTATTCGATCATAGCGCCGAAGAACCCCTCCTCGTTAATATTTTCCTGATTTGCTAACGAACTCGCGGCCTTCCGGCATTCATTCCAATATTTTTTATAACCATTGGGATACACTAGCAAAACGTTTTCACTAACCGCCTTTTGGCGAAGGTTTGCCGTCCGATCCATTAAGTCCTTTCCATTTCCACCAGAACCGTGGAGCACAAAGACGAGGCTATTCCCGCTTTTCACTGCAGGAGGTTTGTTGAAATGAAAAGTTCGATAGTTCCCATCAACCTGTATTGAGTCGCTGATTACCTGCGCTTGAGCGATGGGAAATGATACAGCGTAATAGACAAAAAATAGCGCGATTATTCTTTTCATGGCGTAATTTAAGGATCCGATAAATTTAAAGTTATCCCCTGATCAATTGCAAACAGGGCAACAGACGAAGTCCGGACTTCTTAGCCGATCAATTTTCGGATAACCGATTGAAAAGCTCAATTTCTGCGTCTTTTTAAAAAAATACCCCCCATAAAAGCTGATTCTGCAATCGTTGTTTCTAAGAACTTCAGTCCAATTTTGAGCCGCTTCAGGCCAATCCATGCCGATCAAATATTAAAAAAACTAACCCAGACTATGTTAAAAATTTTTACGCACATTTTAAAGGGCCAAAAGTTTCAGCTTTTGACTTGTTTGATGTTCACTAGTTTCTTAGCCTTCTCACAGCAGACAGTTACGGGAGTTGTGACCAATGTACAGTCAGACCCGCTTCCGGGCGTGAACGTGGTGATCAAGGGAACCTCCCAAGGAACGGTTACAGATGTAGAAGGCCGGTATAGCATTCAGGCTTCTCCTTCGGATGCGCTTGTTTTTTCCTACGTTGGCGCGGCGTCACAAGAGGTTGGCGTAGGATCGCAGACCCGAATTGATATTAAGTTGTTAGACGATGCTACAGCAATGGAAGAACTGGTCGTTGTGGGTTATACTTCGCAGTCGAAACAATTGGTAACTGGTGCTATGTCACAGATCGATACGAAGCAGGCGTTAGCCCTTCCGGTTGTGAGCGCTGGCCAAGCTTTACAAGGCAGGGCTGCGGGTGTTCATGTCGTGGGGGGTGGCCAGCCAGGATCGACGCCCTTAATTCGTATAAGGGGTTTTGGTACCACGAACGACAACGGTCCACTATATGTTATTGACGGAATGCAGACCACAGATGCCAACGTTTTGGCACAGATTAATCCGAATGATATAGAATCGATCAATGTGTTGAAAGATGCCTCTGCTGCAATTTATGGTGCACGTGCGTCCAACGGTGTCATTATCGTGACAACGCGTGCGGGAAGCAAAAATGAAAAGCCTGTTGTGAACTTCAGTTCTTACGTCGGCATCCAGCAAGTCGGCAAATTGCAAAACATGTTGAACTCCCAACAAATGGGTGACATTATATGGCAAAGTTTTAAAAATGTTAATGCGCCGCTAAGTCATCCCCAGTATGGAAGTGGGCCTGAACCTGTAATACCTACTTTCATCAGGGGGACTGATGCACTTCCATATGACGCGGCCACGAATAAAATTACACGCTCAAGTCAGGGCACGGACTGGCAAAACGAAATTTTTCATACTGCTCCAATTCAAAATTATGATTTATCTGTACAAGGCGGTGCAAGCCGAGGTAAATACCTTGTTTCCTTAGGGTATCAAAATGCAGAAGGCATTCAGATTCATACTGACTTTAAGCGGTATTCCACAAGAATAAACACTGAATTTGATATCAATGATAATATTCGTTTTGGTGAGCATTTAAGTGTGGCCTTTACAGATCAGTTGAGTCAGAACCAGATAGGTTTGTCTCAAGCCACGCCACCACTTGTGCCCGTGTATGATGAGGGAGGAAACTATGGGGGTTCCGGGCCCTCCACATCCTCCGGTCTGAGCAATACCAATAACCCTGTCGCTGAGTTGATTCGCGGCCAGGACAACTTCAATAAAAATCTTCGCTTGCTTGGCGATGCATACATGGAAGTATTGTTCCTAAAGAATTTTACCGCTCGGTCTACTATCGGGATAACATTCAATGACAACAAGCAAAATATTATCACTCGAAAAAATCCTGAGGCGCCGGAACCAAGAGCTACTAATACGCTTCGCGAAATCAATGGAGAAACCAATTCTTGGATATGGACTAACACGCTGCGTTACAACAAAGTTTTTGGCGAACATACCATTAATCTCCTCGCAGGTATGGAAGCCGTTAGCCAAAAGATCGCAGTGAGTGACATGAACGTTCGCGATTTCCTTTTGGAAGATAAAGATTACTTTGTGATCACAGGAGGAACAAGCACGCCTACGATTCTACCGACTAGCATTTATGAACAAAATACATTGTATTCGTACTTCTTCAATGCCGACTACGCTTTTAAAGGTAAATACCTGGCAACGTTTTCAGTGCGGCGGGACAAATCGTCGCGTTTTGCGGATGGTTACAACACCGGAGTATTTCCTTCCGGTTCAGTCGGATGGCTTCTTAGTGAAGAGGGCTTTCTGAAAGATGTCTCTTTAATTTCCCTTTTAAAACTCAGAGTGTCCTATGGGTTGTTGGGCAACCAGGATGTTCCAAGGGGTAATCCATATTTAAATCGTTTTGCAGCACAGCAGGAAATAGGTTTTTATCCCATCAATGGTAATGCAGTCTCAACTGGTGCTGTGCTGACATATTTGGGCACGCCTAATTTACAGTGGGAAACATCACGTCAATTTAACATCGGGATTGATCTTGGACTGATGAATAACGATTTGAATTTATCAGTCGACATTTTCGACCGTGCTACGGAAGACATGATTGTTGTCGATCCGCTGCCAACCACATCCATTGATGCAGTGTCACCTCTTATCAACGCGGGGGAGGTAAACAACCGGGGATTTGATGTGTCCGTAGGCTATGGTAACCATTCTAAACAATCTTCATTTAAATGGAATGTAGCGCTTAATTTTTCAGCCTATAAAAATGAAGTTGTTAAGATCAATGACGCAAATCCGAATGCTTTCATCCTCGGCTCGGTATTCAGATCAGGGACTATCACGCGAACTTCAACGGGTCTTCCGATTTCATACTACTACGGCAGGCGAGTCATAGGCATTTTTCAGGATGCCAACGAAGTGGCTGCTGCCCCGACGCAAGGATTCTCCAGCGCACAAGCTGGAGTAGGAAGATTTCGATATCAGGACGTTGATAATAATGGCGTCATCAATGATCAGGACCGGACAATACTTGGCAATCCCCACCCGGACTTTACTTATGGCTTGAATGTGAATTTAAGTTACAACAAGGTGTTTATGACTTTATTTTTACAGGGTGTTCAGGGTAATGAGGTATATAACTTTACAAAAATCGGCACCGATTTCCCGAGCTTCTTCAATAGCAACCGAAGCACACGCGTGTTGGATTCATGGAGTGAAAATAACAGGGATGCAATACTACCCGCTTTAAATACGAGTATTGTAAACAATGAATCACAGCCAAACTCATATTTTGTGGAGGATGGATCCTACATGAGACTACGAAACCTTCAGATAGGATACAATTTCGACCTGCCGAAGATTGGAGTCAAAAACGCACAAATTTACCTTCAGGGAATTAATCTTTTTACGATTACGGACTATCAGGGTGCAGATCCTGAAATGGGCACGGGCAATGCTGGCGATGATCCGAATCCACCGGCGGCTGATCTAACGATAGGTGTAGATCAAGGACGTTATCCTATTGCCAAGTCATACTTGCTGGGTTTAAAGTTTAGTTTCTAAAACTTCAACAGAAAAGAAAATGAAAAAGAAGATAATAACATTCATGTTGACACTGGCAGTTTTATCCTGTGACAAGAATTTCACCGACGTGCCTTTGAAAGGAACGCTCAACTCGGCATCATTAGCTACTGAGCAAGGCGTTGACCTCTTGTTGATCGGAGCGTATTCTATGCTGGATGGCTTCCGGTATGGCCTTTCACAAGACTATCGATCAAGTGGTGATAATTGGTGGTTTGATGTGGTAGCAGACGATGCGCATAAGGGTGCCGACAATGGCGATCAGAACGAACTTTATTTGTTGGAGCATTACGATTGGACTACTGGCAATCCGTGGATTAAAGATGAATGGATCGGACCGTTTGCCGGTGTAAACCGAGCCAATGCCGTAATGGCACAGGCTGCTTTGGTGGAAGGGGCTGATCTTACCCGTCAGATTGCAGAGGCAAGATTTCTCAGAGGCCATTTCAACTTTGAACTTCAGCGAACGTTCCGAAATATTCCATTTCTTACCGAGAACGATTTACTGAATCCAAATAAACCCAACACTGGCCCCATATGGGGAGACATTGAAGCAGATTTTCAATTCGCTATCGATAACCTTCCCGAAAGTCAGGCACAGGTGGGCAGGGCAAACCGCTGGGCGGCCAAAGCGTACATGGGGAAAGTCTTATTATACCAGAAAAAATGGGCTCCAGCGGCATCCATGCTTCAGGATGTAATAAATAACGGGCCTTATGAATTGAACGCCGAATATGTTGATAATTTTAATCTTGCAGGCAAGAATGCCAGCGAATCGGTTTTTGCAATTCAGTTCTTAAATGACGCCGGCGAATCGTTCAATGGTAACCGAGGAGGAACATTAAACCATCCCGCTGGAGGTCCTTTAAACACATGCTGTGGTTTCTACCAACCTTCGCAAGACCTGGTCAATTCTTTTCAAACAAATGGCAGCGGGCTTCCCTTGTTGGACACCTGGAATCAGACTGATGTCAAAAACGACCAGGGCGTTCCCTCATATAAAACAGATGCAAATGGTACCGTCTTGTACGATGGAGCTGGCAATCCGATCCCTACTGATTTTACGGTACACGCCGGGCCACTTGATCCACGCTTAGACTATACGGTGGGAAGGCGAGATCTTAATTTTAATGGCTGGGGTAGAAATCCCGGATCTGCTTGGGTGCGAGTTCAATCAGCGGGTGGTCCATACATCGCTTCAAAGGCCACCTATCGCGCCGATGAAACGGAAGCTAAGGGTAACGGAGGGGCTTGGGGTCAGGCAAGGCCAGGTATAAATTATAATATTATCCGCTATGCCGACGTACTGCTTATGGCAGCAGAAGCACTGGTGGAAACAAATAATTTGGCTACTGCATTGGACTATGTCAACCAAGTTAGAAACAGGGCAAAAAATATGACCTATGTTCCGACTGTATCAGGGGTTAACCCGACCAACTATGACGTAGAACCGTATCCAACTTTTCCAGATCAAACATATGCCCGTAAAGCGGTCCGTTTTGAAAGGAGGATAGAATTCGGGATGGAGGGACATAGATTGTTTGACTTAATGCGGTGGGAGGTTTTACCGTCCGTCATCAATACATATTTTCCGAACGAAGAAAGGACCATTCCTAACATTAACACAGGAGCCCAGGCGCAATCAAAGCACCTTGTGTTTCCAATTCCGCTTGATGCGATTGATTTGAGCCGTGGTGTGTTACAACAGAATCCGGAGTGGAAATAAAGATTGAAATGGTATGGGAAAAATCACTGAATATTTGCTCATTATATATAACAATAGTCGCAGACTAATTTTTAGTTTTTTTATTATACAAAACCCAAGTTTATTTTATGAAGAACGTACTCGTTACTATTTGTTGCCTGGTATGCAGTATCGCTTTTGCACAACAGAAAAACATCGGAATATTTCAAAACAACAAAGACATTGGTAAACCTATAAAAACAGGAGGTGCATCGTATGATGAGGCTTCCCAGACCTACACGTTAAAAGGAGCAGGATACAACATCTGGTTTGAAAGAGATGAGTTTAATTTTTTATACAACAAGATAGCTGGAGATTTTGTCATCACGGCCAATTTCGAGTTTGTCGATAAGGGTACAGACCCGCACCGAAAGATTGGCTTGATGGTAAGAGAGTCAGAAGATGAAAAGGCGGCTAGCATCAATGCAACGTTGCACGGTGATGGCCTTACCGTGCTTGCAATGGCGCGAACTTCGCGGTGCATTCATGCGCGATCCGGAAGATGAAATCTTCCCCCCAAAAAATAACTACACGATCCTACAATTGGAACGTGTCGGTAAGAACATCATCATGCGTGCTGCTCATCCGGGCGAACCTTTGCAAACTTTGGGTTCGCATGCGATGACCAGCTTTAAAGACTCCGTTTTGGTAGGATTGTTTATTTCCTCTCATAACAAAGATGTAATTGAGCAAGCGCGCGTATGGAATGTGCGCATCGACCGGCCAGTCCCTGATTCTTATAACCCTGGCAAGGAAGGTTGGATAGGCTGTCGCCTCGAAACCATGAACGTATTCGACGGAAAGCGGAAAGTAATCTACGAAAAGAGCGGACGATTTGAAGCACCTAACTGGATGCCCGATGGTAAAAACTTGCTGATCAATATGGATGGCTCGCTTTACACATTTCCGGTCGCCGGAGGCGAGCCGCAAAAAGTAAACACTGGAACTGCGAGCAAGACTTAATAATGATCATGTCATTTCATTTGATGGAAAAATGATTGCGATCAGCAACAGCCGCGAAGGATTGCCTGGCGGAGGATCATCAGTATATGTTCTTCCGATAGGAGGCGGTGAGCCAAAGCTACTTCACAGAGGAGACACCTTCATACCTCCATGGCTGGGCGCCGAATAATAAGGAAGTGGTTTACGTCGCTACGCGCGCTGATAATCCTACTTATGATATATACAAGAAATCCATCGACGGAAAGAGCAAAGAAATCATGCTTACAAACACAGGCAAAGGTGAGCACGTCGATGGCTGCGAGTATTCTCCCGATGGCAAATACATTTATTATAACGGAAGTAAATCTGGAACAATGCAACTCTGGCGTATGAAGCCCGATGGGTCAGGCACCAGAACAGCTTACTTTTGATCAGTACAATAACTGGTTTCCACATATTTCTCCGGATGGAAAATGGATCGCATACATTTCTTTCCCGTATGATATACCGGTGAATAGTCATCCGTCTTACAAAAGAGTGACCTTAAAGTTAATGCCAACGACTGGAGGAGCTCCTAAAGTAATAGCGTATTTGTACGGTGGCCAGGGAACAATAAATGTTCCATCTTGGTCACCCGACAGCAAAAGCATTGCATTCGTAAGTAATTCGGGCAAGTAGTAGCCAACTACAACCAGACGAATTGCAGATACTCCATCACGTTTAATTGGGTTTGTGATGAGTAAGTAGCAATAGGCTACGGCCTATTGCTTTTCTTTTCTATTGATGTCACTTTCAAATAATTTCTCAGATGCATGCGAAGCCACTGATTCTAAAAGCGAAATGTTGAACGGTAATAAAGTTCTTTTTGCGGAAAAGAATTTATAGCTGCACCGTCGCAAGAAAACAGAGTAGTCCTATGCGGAAAAATCATAGCATAAAACACTATTTCTTACTAATTTATTGGACTAACGAATGTGTACGAAAGAAAACTATCGAATTGGGACGCTTGTAAACTGTCACAAGAAGGTTCGCCTTCCTGACGCGGGCAGCAGTTCTAATTTGTTTGATCTCCTTGGTGCTATCCAGTGCGCTCGCGCAGCACCACAACACCATCGATAATATTAAATTTGAACAAGTTTCCGAAGGACTTTCAGAAAAATCAGTGACTTGCATCCTGCAGGATCAAAAGGGTTTCATGTGGTTTGGAACACGGAACGGATTGAATCGATACGATGGCGTTGAATTTAAGATATACGAATTTGTTTACGGGGATAGCACAAGCCTGAGCGGCAATTTCATCAATTCGCTGGTCGAAGATAGCATAGGAAATATTTGGGTTGGGACGCTGGATGCTGGGTTGAATTTATACGATCGCGAAAGAGATATATTTATACGGTACCAACCAAAGGATGGCGATTCAAAAAGCTTGAGCGATAATTGGATTTCTGATCTTTTCCGCGACAGTAAAAATAATTTATGGATTGGAACTGAAAGGGAAGGTCTGGACTTGCTGGAGCCAGGTTCGAAGCAATTCAAACATTTCAAAAAAGAACCCGCCAACCCTGCGCAGCCTGAGCAATAATCACGTTCGGGTAATCTTTGAAGATGCTAAATCAAATTTGTGGATAGGTACCTACGGTGGTGGATTGGATTTGTTTGATCGAAAGCAAAATAAATTTGTTCATCACCGCCATGATCCGGCAAATGAAAATTCCATTAGCAGCAATTATCTCTATTCGTATTTGAAGGATTCACAAGGTAATTCCTGGGTGGGTACACGCGAGGGATTGAATCTTTTAGTT
This sequence comes from uncultured Bacteroidota bacterium, assembly GCA_963813425.1. Lineage (GTDB taxonomy): Bacteria > Bacteroidota > Bacteroidia > Cytophagales > Cyclobacteriaceae > Chryseolinea. The sequence continues at coordinate 22,225 of CAWEZB010000031.1, read as the reverse complement.
GAAGGAGAAAATGGATATAGTTTTAAGCGATTTAAACCCAACATTAAAGACCCTACAGGACTGGTACATAATATTGTTCTGAGTATAGCGGAAGACAACCATGGCAGACTCTGGATTGGAATGGAGAACGGCGCCCTCACCATTTACGATAAGACGACTAATACGTTTTCGAATTTCTGGCCTGATCCCCTCGATCCCACAAGTATAGGGAGTAATTCTATTTGGTCCGTTTATAAAGATAAGATGGGAGCGATCTGGATCGGCGCCCGGAACCGTGGAATAAATAAGTGGGATCAGTACCACACAAAATTTATTCATCACATACTTCCACCTTCCGGAGATCATAAGCTAGCAAATAACGATGTGCTATGTTTTGTGGAAGACGAAAAAGGTAATTTATGGATTGGTACGGACGGAGGTGGTCTTAATTACCTGGATCGTAAAACGAATCAGTATACCCATTACGTTCATAATCCGAAGGATCCTGAAAGCCTAAGCAGCAATTCAGTAATTTCTCTCGAATTGGATAGCTATGGCGATTTGTGGATTGGAACGTGGGAGGGAGGCTTAAACCGTTTTGACAAGAAGACGGAAAACATTTCATCATTACTACAACGATCCGACTAATCCGAAAAGTCTGGGGTCGAATTATGTATTCTCGATTTTCGAAGACAGCTCACGCAAACTTTGGGTAAGTGCCTTTTACGAAGGGCTTGATCTATATGACCGCGAAACCGACTCATTTATTCATTTAAACAGTGATGTGAGCAACCCCAAAGCTATTGGCCACAACCGTGTCTTCACCATGTTTGAAGACAGCAAAAAGAATATGTGGATCGGTACCGAGGGCGGGGGATTGATTCACATGCAAAAGGAAAAAGATGGACAGCCTACTTTTACCAGTTACCGGTACAATCCAAATGATCCTTCCAGCCTTAGCAGTAATTTGATTAATGCTATCTACGAAGACAGTCGACACAACCTTTGGATCGGAACATGGGCTGGACTGAATCGTTTCGATTATCAAACGCGCACGTTTAAGGCGTTTCGGAAAGAAGACGGACTGGCTGACAATGTTGTTTATGGGATCATTGAAGATAAAGATGGAAATTTTTGGGTTAGCACAAATCAGGGCATCAGCAAATTTGATCCTGTGAATATTAAAGTGGAAAATTACAATACGGCCGATGGTTTGCAGGCTCAGGAATTTATTCGCGGTTCATTTCTGAAAAGTAAATCGGGTGAGTTTTTCTTTGGGGGAGTCAATGGATTCAACTCTTTTTTTCCGAAGGAAATTCTCAGCAACCCAAATGTTCCGCCCGTATACGTCACAAACTTCTGGGTTTATAACGACCTGATGAAACCAGGCCTGGCAAATTCTCCTTTAAAATCAAACATTACAGAAACTGAAGAGATAGTTTTACCCTACACCCAAAACGAATTCAGTTTTGAGTTTGCAGCCCTCAATTATTCGCAGGCGTTTAAAAACCAGTACTCGTACTACCTGGAAGGATATGATGATAGCTGGCGCGATGCAGGAACGCAACGGAAGGCCAGCTACGCCAAAGTACCACCCGGCGAGTATACTTTCAGGGTGCGCGCAACCAATAATGACGGAGTCTGGAATGAAAAAGGTACAATACTTAGAATTGTGGTGAACCCGCCCTGGTGGAAAACTTGGTGGGCATATTCTGCATATGCCTTGGTCGTTGTTGCTTTGTTCTTATGGTATAGAAAAAACCTTATTAACCGGGAACGCCTTAGAAATGATCTGAAACTTGAGCATTTGGAACTCACCAAGATGCAGGAGATGGATAAGTTGAAATCCTATTTCTTTGCCAATATATCGCACGAGTTTCGTACACCCCTTACGTTGATTTTAAGCCCGATAAGGGACATGGTGTCGGGCAATTTCAAGGGCGATGTAAAAAAGCAATACCAGATGGTGATCCGGAATGGCGAGCGGTTGTTAAGACTGATCAATCAACTGCTTGATCTTTCCAAATTAGGAGCGGGGAGCATGAAGTTAAAAACGTCTAAAATTGATATCATTCAATTTTTGAAGCCAATCGTTTCCGCTTTTGACTCGTATGCACTTCGTTCGAATATCACGTTGACATTTGAGCATCCTGCAGAACCTGTGATCGTATACTTTGATCCTGATAAATTTGAGAAAATAATTACTAACCTTTTGTCGAATGCGTTTAAGTTTACACGTGAAGGTGAAATAAAGTTAGCGGTTAGAGTTATTGGGCATCAGCAGAACAGACTAAGTTCTTCTCAGGAAACAACGGAGAATGGTGTGGAAATCGCGGTTATCGATAGCGGTGCCGGTATTCCGCAGGAATATATAAGTTCAATTTTTGATCACTTTTATCAGGTAGCTCATCACAATAATTCTGAGGGATCGGGCATCGGACTTTCACTAACGAAGGAGTTGGTGGAATTACATATGGGGAAAATAGTTGTTGAAAGCGTTGAAGGAAAAGGGTCGACCTTCAAGGTGATGCTTCCGTTAGGTGCGAGCCATTTAAAAGAAAGTCAGATCGACGAAAGCGATGGCCCGATTGTAGCAAGCAACAAAACCATTGCAGGGTTTGAACAGATTTCTCCCGCGACCACGCCAGATCTATCGTTAGAGAAAAGTGAGGAACGATCAACCGAGGACCTGCCCCGTGTTCTTATTGTTGAAGACAATAATGATATGCGTGCTTACATCAAACAGAGTTTAGCGGACATCTATCACATAGTGGAGTCGTCTGATGGCAAGGAAGGCCTTAAAAAAGGCATGGAAGTTATCCCCGATTTGATTATTTCAGACGTAATGATGCCGCGAATGGATGGTGTAACCTTGTGCAAAACATTTAAAAAGAATATTTACACCTGCCATATTCCAATTATTTTGTTGACTGCAAAGGCTGATCTGGAAAGCAAAATTGAAGGCTTGGAAACCGGAGCAGATGAATATCTCTCAAAGCCTTTCAACGCATATGAGCTGAAAATACGCGTAAAGAATTTGATCCGGTCAAGAGAAATACTTCGGGAGCGCTTTAAGGAAAGTAAAAAACTGGTACTGGAGCCCAAGGAGATTAGCATTACGTCACTGGACGAGAAATTTCTGAAGAATGTACTTCAGGTGGTAGAAAAAAATATTGGTGATTGTGATTTTCGGGTAGAATCGCTAGGCAAAGAACTTGAGATGGACCAGATGGCGGTGTATCGGAAAATAAAAGCCCTCACGGGTCAGACCGCTGTGGAGTTTATCCGCATCATTCGTTTAAAGCGGGCCGCTCAATTGTTGAAGCAGCAAAAATTAACGGTTGCAGAAGTGACTTACAATGTTGGATTTAACGACCTGCAATATTTCCGAACTTGCTTCAAAAAACAGTTTGGCATGAGCCCATCAGAGTACATGACAAGGGTCGATTCGGAAGTTGACCTTTCATAAATGGCCGGAGAAAGCGTCACCTACCATAGACATTAATGTGGTCAAGTAATATTTCTTCGGGAAGCGTAAAGGAAATTTTTTGCCTTCCTTTAGGCAGGGTTACCTCGACCTTATCCCAGACCCAGTTTTGATGAGTCCCGCTACGCCAGAAAGTGATTTCCGCTGAAGGTGCATCTCCAATAAATACCGAAGTTTTTGACAAAGCGCTGCCCGCTGCCAACTTAGCAACATATCGAAATTCAAAAATGTATTTTCCTGCACTCATTACATCGTACGTCAACTTTACCTTGCTAAGGGAGTTAATCGCGATTACATATCCTGAGCCGGTAAAGCCTTTGACTTCGGACGATGCCTTTGCATTTTCTACCGTAGCGGTTTCCGCTTCCAATATTGTTCCGCCTCGTGTGGTTTCCATATGGGGTAGCTGTACTTTGCCGTCCAGATCAGTAATGTCTTTTAAAACATAAGTGTAAAGGTCTATCCAGTTTACATGCCCAACCCTGTTCGTCCACAGTGGGTTCTTATATCGGGCCAAAGCTGTTGCAGCATAGTACCGCCAATACAATGCAGCGGTGTTCAATTCCTTGATCGTAATGCTGTGAAAATCCGGATTAGAGTTGTTCTTAAACAATGAAAGATTTGTGGCCGCCTTTATTTTATGCGCATAGTATTTTCCCAAATAAGATATCGCCTTGATATCTTCGACGGTTTTGTAAAGTTCATCGTTGCCTGATGTTGAAATATTTTTCACAAGCTCCAAAGAATGGTCAGCAGCCTGATCGATTTTTTCGGCAACCTCGAACGGTGTCGTACCTGACAAAGAGGAATTATTCTCTTTCATTTTAACATACTCAGGAATGGAAATGAAATCGGTTCCTTTATACGGAGGAAGGCTAATAAATCTATTGATGTCATGAAATCCCGAGGGAGTTTGAGCCGGCTCAGGTCTTGACTTGGAGGCTTCGATATACCATTGAAAATCAAGCGCGCCATAGTGAAAACCAGTGGTCAATGGATAAATCATCGACGCTGAATGCCAGGCATCAAAGAGGTTTTTACCATCTGTTCCAGGGAAATGATGATTTAAATTTGCGATGAATCGGTTATTGTCGACGGTCGGATCATACCCCAATCTTCCCCAAAGCATCCAGTGATACCAGTGTTTTGCAAGTTCTATTTCTCTTTTTCCGTTGGGGTATCGATCTAAGAATTCTCGTCCCCAAATGTATTGATCAGAGCCATAATAGTACCCCTCTGTCACATCCATCGGTATATTTTTTATAAAGTCTCTGACAAAATCCGCCGATCCCCAACGGAAATAATAAATATCATCATTTCGCAATGTCCATAACGTTTTGAACGCTCCGGTTTCTTTGATCTGCTTAACAAATTCATGATGGTGAATCTGTTTAGTCGAACTGTACACATGTGCTTGAGCATATTTAAAACTGAAAACAAAATTGATGTTCTTATTTTCAATCAACGGGCTAAACTTCTTTACAATGTCTGATGCTCCAGCCTCATGCTGACGATGTATAAGCGTTATTTTCCTGTTAGGCTGTATCTTAGTTACGTCCAAAACACCTTGAGCATACGTGTCAAACGACCAATCTTCTTTGGCTTGAAAGTCGGCGCCAGGCATATTTTCTCCTGTTGTGAGACCAATTCCCGCCAGCAGGGGATAGGTGATGAAAAGCTGCCGAACGCTTTTCGGAAATAGTCTTTGGTAATCACGTTGTCAATTGCGTCGGTAATTCCATATTTTCCAGTAGCCCCGCAGGTGTAAATATTCCACGTGACAATGTAAAAAGCGATGTTCCTGTCTTTTCCATATTGCATTACTTCTTGCCAGAATTTTATTTTTTCGTCGATGGAAAGTTTCTTTACCACTTCATAATTGTTGACGATTTCGGGCGCATCAAAACCCGAGGCGCGTGTAGAATAATATTCTTGAAAAGTTGCCTTAGACCGGTGGACATCATCGAGTGCGACATCCGGATATTCAGGGACTTTAACCAGTGACGGAAATGGATGGAGGCTCCATAGTGACACAAAATTGAATCGATAACTGGCCAGACTGTCGAGATACTCTTTCCAAAATTCCATACTCCACATCTCGGGAATATTTTGTTGCGCTGCATCAGAGACATCGGTGTAACTTGGCGTACGCACATCCAGTGGGATATTCATCTTGACGCCGCGTTTTTTCATGTATGAATTTTGCGTGATGTTAGGTACGGAATTGATTCCATTGAATTTTATTATCTCAGCGAGTTCCAGTCCTCCATACATTAATCCAGCCTGGTCGTTGCCAAGAATAAAAATCGTTATGCCACCATCTTTTTTTATCTGTGCAATGTTAAACCCCTCTACGTCGAGACCCTGGGGAGAAGGAGGAACGACATCGGTTTTGGATTTTATCCAGGTTTTATTCTCGACCTCAGCCAGAAATATATTTACACTTCCAGGTTTCGAAGGTCTTCCGATTTCTTCATTGAGTCTGACGACATAGCCAGTACTTATCAAGCTTTTCCGAATTTTTTCAACTGCGAACTTTGTTGCGGGTGTTTCTTGGAAAAATACAGACGCCGATGGTTGTGAATACCCAGGTATTGTCGCCAATAAGCAAATGATGAGGATCAATTTTTTTGACATGGGCAGGATTTCAGAGAAAATAGCTTTACAAAGATGATTTCAGACAATCTACAATTTACAATCGTAAACCTGCAATGGGAAATTATTTAACCGGGTTGAAATTTTGTGAAATAGGAGGCTCCTACGGAGCCTGGCTATAAACAGGATGCTCCTACGGAGCGTAGATAGACCAATGCACGGGATTACAATTGCTCCATAGGAGCATCCTGTTTATAGCGCAAAATTTTTCGCGTGGCTCCGTAGGAGCCTCCTAATGCGTGGTAATTCCGGAAACGGATTTCTATTGTTCCGTGAATAATTTACAAATATCCCAACCACCATTGATGGTGTTTGCTCTTGTATTGATGATACCATTTACATAAGGGATACAATGCGATCACAATAGAGATCCATGCTACATAGACCCAACCCAACGTATATCCGACGCCTGCCGGAATTCCTCCGAAGGTTTTAGGAAAATGGAAATTAACATCCGACCAGGAAGTCCCTGTCGTTATCATGAAAACGCAAAGTGCTGTTAAATGGATCAGGTAAAAGTGAAGGATATAGTAGAATAATGGCACTCTACCAACAATCCTGGCAGGTTCGAGGAAATTTGTTTTCCAGTCCTCCATCCATGCCATAATTATAAGTACAGGTCCCAACGTCATTAATGTGTACAACAGCGAGACGGGATATTTTGTGGTATTGACAAAACTCATTAAGGTAAATAGGCATTTTTCTGAACAGACCAGACTCTTGGATCACCATAAAGATTTGTAAATCTTAAAATCACGAATAAAAGAATGGCAGTTATTCCTGCATTCAACAAAATTCTTTTGCGTTTTAACGGATCAAAATTCTTGCTGAATAAAAAGCCGGCGCCATATCCTGTTAACATTATGCCGAGCCACGGAATCAGGGGATAAGCAATTAGAGTAGAATTTCCGGACCATAAGGAAGCGGTCCCTGCCTGTTGTAATATAGCCCATGGGACATAGCCGCTATCGCCTGGTTGAACTTGCATCAGATCAAACAGGTTATGACCAAAAACCAATACAAGTCCGATTGCTAAAATAACGCGTTGCGGAAGATATACTAACGCAGCGAGGACAATCATCGAAGCACCGATTACCCATATTACCTGGAAAATGACGAAATCATAAAATAGATTAAAGATTATTCCCAAACGAACTACTGTGAATTCAAGGACAACAAGCCAGAATCCCCGTGTAAGCAAAAATAATGACAACTCTTTTGTGGATTTTCGTTGCCGGCTGATATAGGCTGACATTCCTGAAAGAAATACAAACGTCGGTGCACAAAAATGTGTGATCCATCGAGTAAAAAATAACGCTGGGTTTGTTTTCGTTAAATCCGTCGGATCAAACAAGGCTACGTCTGCATGATAAAAATCGCGTGTGTGATCCAGCGCCATAATGATCATGACAATTCCTCGTATGATATCAATGGAGGCAATACGCGGCTTCTCCGTGAGCGTATCCTGCGTTAACGTCGTTGTAGTAGTGGCAGTCATATACGTTAAGGACTAAGCTTATACGTTGAAGGTGCAACGAAAGTTAAAACTTCTTCCTCTAATATAGTCGCCAATAAGGCGACAATTTTGAGCTGAAAGCTCAAAGCTTAAAGCGTAAAGCTAAGGCGTGCAAACTTCAACGTGAGTGCATGAGAAAGGTTGACAGCTTACAGCTCACAGCAGACAGCGTTGTTGGTGTGGCCACTTCGAAAGTAGAATTTTGACAGTGAACCCATATAGCTGAAGGCTGGAACTGAGGCGAGACAGAAGTCAGCGTCCGCGCTTGACAGTTGGTTGACGGCTGAAGCTACGAGCTTAATTCTGGAGCAACTTCGAACTTCGAACCTCAAACTTCGAACTTCAAACCGCGAACTACAAACTCGAAACTATAAACCCGAAACTTAATGATCTAGAACCGATCCATCAAAACTATCCCACATTTCAGGGAACTCCCATTCGGGAACGCCACGTTCGTTTTCTACCAGGTTGTCGTCTAATTCAATTCCTAATCCTGGTCCACCAAAATTCTTCTTGATGATAATATGACCATCGTCCATCACCAGCGGCTTTTTGATATAACTCTTTCCAAGGTAGCTTCGCTCTATTTTATCTTTTGGCGCTGCCTGCAAACTGGGAAGTTCATGGGCCACGAAATTAGGGATACTCGCCGCGACGTGCATGGAAGCAACAGCGCCGACAATTCCTTCTTTGGCATGCGGCAACATACCGGCATAAAATGATTCCGCAATCGTAGCAATGGCTTTTAACTCGGTGATCCCACCGCAGTGCGTGATATCGGGTTGAAGGAGGGAAGCGGCTCCTAACGTCAGCAGTTCACGGAATTGCCACTTAGTGACCATACGCTCGCCGGTCGCGAATGGGATATGGGTTTTCTTTGCCATCTCAGCCATCAAAGGAAGATTTTGAAATTGAATAGGTTCCTCATAGAACCAAGGTTGAAATGGTTCCAGTGCTTTGATCAACAGCATTGATGTCTGAGGCTGGTGGTCGCCGTGTAATTCGATACCCATGTCGACCTTTGGACCGATGGTTTCTCGAATGGCCTTGATATTTTCTACGACGCCCTGAACAAAATCAGGATTCTCGACATACCTTGAAAGACGTCCACGGCTTGAGGTCACGCTAATTTTCATCGACTGATATCCTTCGGCTAAAACTTCTTTGGCGCCCTCCGGTGTTCCAGCCTGTCCGTACACGCGGAGTCCGATCACGCGAAGGGCCACCAAGCAATTCATAGATTGGTACTCCAAGGGCTTTACCTTTTATGTCCCACATTGCAATGTCAACGGCAGACAACGCGCTGGTCAAAATAATTCCTCCTCGATAGAAACGCGTGCCGATAAATGGCCTGCCAGTGGTGAGCAGGCTGTCGGGGGTCTTTGCCGATAAGATATTTCTCCAACTCCTGGATGGCAGTCATGGTCGTAGGTATGCGACCCTCCACGGTGCCTTCACCAATCCCAATAATGCCAGCATCGGTATGCAGCTTCACGAATATTGTGCGACAGGTATGGACTGGTATAATTTCCAACTTTGTGATTTTAATGGCATCGCGAGGAGCAACTTGAGCCTGTCTGGGGGTTGAATGGTGGGGCTGGCTGAAACGTGGAGGCCTTGGCATTTGTTTCTGAAAGGAGAAGTCCACTCATTCCGGCTGTAAGATATTTTAGCCAATGTCTTCTGGAAAAATTGCTGATCATATGAGGATTGTTTTAGTTTCTAGTTTCTAGTTGATAGTTTCTAGTTGATACACAGGGAAATAAATATACATCGTAACAGGTTGTAACACCTTAATGAAGCGGAAAAATTATAGCACCGGTTGCATCCAGCTTCCATGTTTTCAATTGACTAGTAATTCGTATTTATTAAACTTTCAGAAATATTTGAAAGTTTAATAAATTCAGTTATATTTGGATATGGAATTGAACGACGCAAAAAACAGATTTATTCAGGCCTGGGGTACCCTGGGCTCAAATTGGGGGATTAACAAAGCGATGGCACAAATTCATGCGTTGTTACTGCTTGCTACGGAACCATTGTCGGCTGAAGACATTATGGAGCAACTTCAAATGTCGCGGGGCAATGTAAACATGAATTTAAGAGCCCTCATGGATTGGGGAATTGTTAAAAAAGACCTCAAAGTCGGAGAGCGTAAAGAATATTTCAGCACCGGAAAAGATGTTTGGGAACTGGCCAAACAAGTATCAAGAGAAAGAAGACGCCGGGAGATTGAACCGATCATTAAATGTTTTACAAAGTATTCAAACTGTATCGGGTGACAACAAGAAAGCCGTCGCGGAGTTCAAGAAAACCACAAACGATCTGCTGAATTTCTCTCTTGAAGGTGGATAGCATAATCGACAAATTTTCCAAATCGGATCAGAACTGGTTTTATAAATTATTGATGAAGTTATAATCTATTGATATGGAAAATTTCAATACAATGTCGGAAGTATTATCCGGTGATCTTATTTCAACGAATAACAACGAAGCTGAATTCCAAAAAGGAACAAATTATTTCATACTACGAAGGCGCAGGGCCCGACTATTTTGCCTGGAGTAAAAATTACAATATGCATTTTGGGTATTATGAAAAAGGAATGAATCCTTTTTCATTGGAACCGATGCTTGAAAAGTTGAATTGGGAAGTTTTGCAACGACTGGAAATTGCAAGCAACTCCCACTCGCATATTGCCGATTTTGGATGTGGTCTGGGAGCTTCCCTTCGATATTGCGCCAGATTATATCCACAGTCAAACATGCAAGGTGTTACGATAGTACCTTGGCAAGTTGAACAAGCCAATACGTTATGTTCAAGTATTGGCTTACAAGATCGTACTCGAAATAATAGAATCCGACTATACACGCACACCAATTGCATCGAATTCTCTCGACGGGGTATTCGCTATTGAAAGCGGCTGCTATGCCAGTGGCGATGCTAAGTCAGATTTGTTCCGGGAAATTCATCGCGTGCTGAAGCCCGGTGGTAAATTTGTAATGGCTGATGGATTCTTAAAACACGGAAAGCCTTTGAACTGGATTTTTAAAACTGGCATACGATAAACTCTGCAGTTCATGGGCGCTAACAGAGTTGGGAAATATCACACAAGTTGAAAAATATCTTAACACCTTAAATTTTAAAAAATTAGAAATAGAAGAGATTTCTATGAGAATGGCGCCGTCTGTTGCCCATGTTCCTTTCACTGTTCTTATCATTCTTATTGAGAGAACTTTTCGTCAGGAAAACAAAAGATGACAAAAGAAAGATGGGATAACCTCAAGTCTCCACTACTTACGATGATCTTAGGATTGGCTCGAAAAGATTTTGGCTACTTTACTTGTGTCTGGAAGGAAGTAAGGTTGCAAAATGTAAGAGGTAAGACGTAAAACGTAAGAGTTGTATAAATGTACGAGGCTAAGAGGTAAATTAAGGGAGTTCAATCAAAAACTTTAATACATCCACGCCGTCGGCATAGTCAGTCAGGTCAGGGAATTGCGCTTCTCCAAATTTTATTGTAGCCGGGGAATGATTTCCAACAATGCACTGGAGTTTGTCCTGCACGCTGCTGAGTTTATCGTGCAGGTTTTCAGCATTCGTGTAGTATTCATAATAAACAACTGCAATAGGAGAGACCAGCCTTTCATTTTCTTGAAGCAACACAAAACCATTGTCGAGGTGAGGTATTAATGAAACCAGGAAAATCGATTTTTGATAGTGATAATTGTTATGGTATTTGTGATGGTATCCGAGTTCTTGAAATATTTCCCAACTCCTAAACATGGGGCTAAGGTCATATCCGGAGGGAATAAAAAGTTTTGAAACATTTCTACATCCCAAGCCAAAATAGCTGAATACGTCCATGCCCAGTTGGGTCAGATCTTTGTCGTCCTCAGTCCCATCCAATATTGCCACCGACGTCCGGTTCTTACGTATAATGTGCGGGTACTTTCCAAAGTAATATTCAAAATAACGCGAAGTATTGTCACTCCCGGTGGCGATCACGGCATCGAAACCTTTTAACTGTTCGGCGTACCGAATTTTAGGTGAAAAACCGGGATTAATTTCCATAAGCTTTTCCAGAAGGAATTTCAGCAATACAGTATCCTTGGAACTTAGTTTAATGAGGGCGGTATCCCCGTTTAACAATACACATAGAAGGTCATGAAAGCCGACCGCAGGTATATTGCCCGCCAGGATTGTGGCAATAACTTTCGGACTCCGTGAGGGCAACGAATAGCCTGAAAGCCAGCCAAGTAAATTTTTTTCGTCCAAAAATCTAAGAATTCCGCTAACGGTCATTCGTAAATTTCCTTCAGTAAACCAGGGATTTTCGATGCGTATGCTTTCCGCTAACGTTTTAAATTTTTCCTCAGGCAGCGTTTTGATATATTCACCTAATTGGACAAATGCTTTAATCCTTTCCTCAATTATCATGTGATAAACTTTTTGAAGCGCGTGTCCGTTAAGTTTGTTTGATGTATTTTTGTATTAGAATTGGTTCAAAAATAGGAAAAGCATGGCAATAATGATTACGGACGAGTGCATCAACTGCGGTGCCTGCGAGCCGGAATGCCCCAATACAGCTATTTATGAAGGAGGCCAAGAATGGAATTGGGCCGGGGGCACTAAATTGGAAAAAGTAGAGTTAGAAGATGGCTCAGCGGTGGATGCAAAAACTCCTCAAGGGCCGGTATCTAACGAATTTTATTATATCGTCACTGGTAAGTGTACTGAATGTACAGGCTTTCACGAAGAACCTCAATGTGCTGCCGTTTGCCCCGTTGACTGCTGTGTACCTGATCCTGATAACGTCGAGGAAAAGGAAGAGCTTCTGGCCAAAAAAGCGTGGCTTCATCAGGAGGTCGTTCAGGAATAGAAGGTAATCGGTAGGCAGGAACCGGTAATCGGTGTCCGGAAAGTTCGCTCAGAATCTGATGGCTAGGTTAGAAATGTAAGCAGTAATCGGTGGCCGGTAGGATCGTGCGGAATTTAATCGTCACGCGCCAACGAAATTTCGCCTTCTTGTTCAGGCCACTGCTAAAATAATTTCTACATTCTCGTTAATTAATTGTCCCATCACGCTCGGGCTATGAGCCACTGCTAACCAACTACCGGAACTCACTTACATTATAATCTAAGTAAGGCACAGCGCAGACAACCACATCTCACCGACGCCCACTTACTACTTACACTCAAACCATCTACGAAGCACCACCCCTGCCGGCAGGCAGGGATTACCTGAACACCGATTACCGATTACCATTCAGAAACTACCTCATACGCTCCCTCTTAATCAAGTAAGTCTGCAGGATGAGATTGAAATCGCTTTGAATATCGGCTTCGATAAAATCGATCTTGTACTGGTTGCACTTCAGCTTGAGAGCCTTGTGAAACCGGCTGGCGTTGGCTTGATAACTTTCTTTTACATCGCCAGGATTCAACTTCAGCCGTTCACCGGATTCGAGATCCACAAACTCCATGGGACGATCTTCAAAATTAAAAAGCAATTCAGTCTGATTATCCATCACGTGAAAAACGATCACTTCATGTTTATTATGCTTGAGATGCTGCAACGCCCGGAATAGATCATCGGTGTTTTCATGATTATCAAACATATCGCTAAAAATGATTACGAGAGAACGGCGGTGAATTTTTTCCGCCAGCTCATCCAACACTTTTGCGACATTGGTTTTTTTTGGCGTAGCCATTTGCAAGTCAATATCATTTAGCGTGCGTAAAATTTTATCCAAATGATTTGACGTTGATTTGACCGGTGTTAGGGTTTGTATCTCGTGCGAGAATAAACAGAGACCCACAGCATCACGCTGCCGGTGCAACAAGTAGCTTAAGGCTGCTGCTGCAAATTTCGCAAACCTAATCTTACCTTTGGTCTGCGACTGGATAATACATCGAAGAGGAAGTATCCAATGCTATCATGCAACGTAGGTTGGTCTCCTCCTCGTAGCGCTTGGTAAAAAGCCGATCGGTACGTGCGTAAACCTTCCAATCAATATGGCGTGTGCTCTCGCCTTCATTATGGAGACGGTGTTCGGCAAATTCAACGGAAAAGCCATGGTAGGGCGACTTGTGGAGCCCGGTAATAAAGCCTTCAACCAGTTGACGCGCGAGCAACTCTAGGCTGCCGCTCTGTTTTATATCGGTTTGTGTTATTTTCACTTTGAGTTCAAAAAGGGTTTTTAACGCTATTTTTGAGTTTTTAGTATACTTCAAACGCCAATAAAAAATATAAAATACGCAGTTATTTGCAATCCTTTTCCAAAATACTACCTTAGACTAAACCAAACTTAAACCTAACCTTAAAATTGACGGATTGTGGAAGAAAATAAGACAAACGGCAGGGACGAAATTTACTCAGAGAAAGTAAAAGCCGGTAAAAGAACCTACTTTTTTGACGTTAAGTCAACCGGTCGAATGACTACTACTTAACGATCACAGAAAGCAAAAAACGTTTCAAAGAGGATGGATTTACGTACGAAAAGCACAAAATTTTCCTGTACAAGGAAGATTTTAATAAATTTCTAGATGCTCTTTCCAGTACGGTTAACCATGTTAAAACTGAATTGATGCCCGGAGTCGACTTTACGCAATTTGATCATGCCCACGAACGCGAAGAAACAACGCGGCAGCAGAGACCACTTCGCAGAAAAATGGACTGGATACAGAACTTAAATGGGAATAACCTATTCAAAACTTTTACTCTACCTAATCTAAATCTATAAAAAAGCTCTTGAGAAATCGAGGGCTTTTTTATTTCCACAAGTGCACTTTATCAGGCACGCCACACGGGCCAGAATCCTAACCGATAAACGATTGATCTTAATTTATGACAATGCAGCCCTACCGGGCGGTCATGAACGATGGACTTTTTCCTATATTTGCGCCCTAAATTCAGAATTTTTATCCTATGGGACTTAAGTGTGGAATAGTAGGGCTGCCGAATGTTGGGAAGTCAACCTTGTTTAATGCGATTTCTAACAACAAGGCGGAGGCAGCAAACTTTCCTTTTTGTACGATCGAGCCGAATGTTGGGGTAATTTCGGTACCCGATAATCGCCTTAAAATTTTGGAGGCATTGGTGAAACCCCAACGGGTATTGCCAACGACAATTGAGTTCGTTGATATCGCCGGCCTGGTAAAGGGCGCAAGCAAAGGTGAAGGATTAGGAAATCAATTCCTGGCTAACATTAGAGAAGTGGATGCTATCGTCCACGTGGTACGGTGTTTTGAAAACGATAATATTGTTCACGTCGATGGCAAGGTGGACCCAGTCTCAGACAAAGAAATAATTGATACTGAACTTCAACTAAAGGATCTGGAGTCGGTTGAGAAAAAGATCTCAAGAGTTGAACGATCTGCCAAAAGTGGTGATGCCAAGATGAAAAAAGAGCTTGCTGCGCTTCAACTATTTAAAGAAGTGTTGTCGAGCGGGAAAAATGCGCGTACAGTTGCCGTTGACGAAGATGGAAAAAATGCCGTTGCAGACTTGCAGCTTCTAACGGGTAAGCCTGTTATTTATGTCGCCAATGTGGACGAGGGATCTTTGCATACTGGAAATAAACATGTGGACGCGCTTAAGCTTCATGTAAAAGACGAGAAGGCAGAAGTGGTCATCATTAGTGCCGCTATCGAGGCACAAATTGCTGAACTTGAATCGGAGGAAGACCGCCAGGTATTTCTTCAGGAATATGGCCTTAAAGAATCAGGGTTGAACAAGTTGCTTCAGGCCTCGTACCATTTACTAGATTTAATAACCTATTTTACCGCCGGCGAGAAGGAAGTTCGTGCCTGGACGATAAAAAAAGGCTGGAAAGCACCCCAGGCGGCAGGGGTAATTCATACTGATTTCGAAAAAGGGTTTATTCGGGCAGAGGTCATTAAGTTATCTGATTATCAGCAATATAAGACTGAACAGGCATGTAAAGAAGCAGGTAAAATGGGTGTTGAGGGAAAAGAATACGTCGTGAACGACGGCGACATCATGCATTTTCGATTTAACGTCTAAAGATTCCACCAATTACCTTAGAACGTTTCGGTTTTTTTATTAGTTTTATAAACTGCTCATATTCAGTATTAAGCAGGTTTTTAGCTGTGGTAATTTTTTAACCCCTTTTAAATTTTTTGGGTTTGAGAACCAGAATCATTTTTTCACTAAAGAACCGGGGGGCGTACGTTCCATTTCACCATCAATATCTGCTAGCGCAGGTTATTAAAGGGTTGTTAATGTTCGGGCCCGAGAAAGAGTTTTTGGATTTTAACCAATACAACTTTTCCGGATTAAAAGGTCAAACGAAAGTTAGTCGCAAGGGACTGCATTACTTTTCCGCAAAAGTAACGCTAGTGTTCTCTTGTTCCGATAAACGTTTCCTTGACTATTTTCTTGCGCGCGTTTTAGAGCAAAAGGAGATAATTGTAGGCAATCTTCATCTTGTCCCTGAATCTACAGAGGTAGAGGATCCGGTGAAGATTACTGACGAATCACGCTTCCTCTGCATCTCGCCGATCGTGGTAATTCCAGCGACTTTCAACGACGAGTCAAGCAAAAAATTTGTCTCTCCTGAGAGTGATGAGTTTTCCGACTTGTTGTATGACTCGACGCTTTCCCGAATGGAAGCAACTGGAAAATATACCGCTGAGCAGCTGACTTCTTTTTATAAGTTTCAGCTGGTTGCCGATCACGAATATATCCAGCGCATTCAGGCTTCGCATAAGAAGTTTGCACGGATCTATCCGCTATTTGACAAAGATGTAAAATTTGAAGTGAGAGGATATACCTTTCCCTTCACCCTTTATGCAGCAAGAGAAGTCCAGGAATTTATCTATGAAAATGGGCTGGGCTATTTTACCCATAAAGGATTCGGCATGCTTGATGTTGCTAACAACGATTCAATTCAAAGAGCGGCCCAGCATGATATGAACTACGCTTAGCGAGAGCGAGGATTTTTTTCTAAGCGTAAATATCCGATAAGCAAGTCAGCCCTCGGTTGAAACGGTCTATGATAGACGAAGATCTCGTAATAGTTCTCTGTTTCGAAATGACTTCCTTCAAAATAAAGATAAGGTAGGTCGGAAGATTTAACCACGTACTGGTAATCATACCACCCTTGCTTCAACATTATACGAGAAGTGTAAATCCGTTGAACGCTATCGTATTGCATTTTATTTTCCTGGTTTAGGTTCCAGTTGTTAAAGGCTCCTAAAACATAGACATCACCCTTAACGCGTGAGCTCGCTAACGAAAAATTTACATTAGTGTAATTTGCGAACGCCAGGTCTCGATAGTCATAATTGTCAATCATGTAATTGCCATTCAAATCATCGATCTGGCTATACGCTTCGTCGCCGTGCGATTTGTCTGTTGCAATGTAAACTTCATATGGTTTGACCGACTTGTTAACGGAAGCAACATTACGACCGGGATAATTCAGCGAACGCAGATCAAAAAAACGAAACTCGCTTCCACCACTAAACATTTTCGATTCTTCAAAAAACCGATATTCTAATTCCTTCTCGATATCTCGCGCAAAACTGGGTCTTGCGTCTTTGATCATATTATCCCACCGGTGATTTTGGTTGATGTTTACATGAACATCGATTAGTGGGTTGAGGACGTTTACGTCTTTGTAGTCAATTGTAAAATTAAGTTGCTGATTGACGTCTGCGATCGTACCTGGACCGATGCAGATTCCCCTCGTGCTTAAACGTAACCTGATTGGTGTAAACCATAAATCGTCTCGTGAGAATAATATCGTCTTTGTTGCTACCTCGGTATACCAGCAATACATAGTTGCCGGGCAGCTTTACAGGGGGAAGTGGAAAGCAATAATGGACATAGGGGATGTGTGTATCTACCGAATATTCGAAATTAGTAATCGGAAATTCATTGTACGCCGTCATGAAATCCAGATCCTGCAAATCTGATTTTGTCCAATCATAATTGCAATGAATCACTCTGGCATAATACGGTTCTTGCTGATTTCGCAAATCATCAAACCTTAACAAAAGGTCCCATTTGCCCAATGGTGTCACCGCTGGTTGCGTCGGCGCACTCAGCGGACTCATTTGAATGGTTCTAATTTCGGACTCATAAGCTATGTCAATAAGTCTCAGCACTTTAGGATTGCTTTCAGAATTCACCGAACTTTGTGCTATTGGGGTGCAGGAATTCGCTACGAAAATGATCCATATAAAGGGCACAAAAATGTATTTCATAAGCCACTAAGATATAACCAATTCCAACTTTTTTAATATAGATGGTGTCTAAGATGCAAAACGACAGCTTAAACCCGGTCCATGCTCAGTGAGAACGAGCTAATAGAAGGATGCCGTAAAGGAAACAGGGCTTCACAGAAAGCCTTGTATGAACATTATTGTCGAAAAATGCTGGTGGTGTGTCTTCGGTATTCCAAAACAACTGCGGAAGCCGAGGATATTTTACAAGAAGGTTTTGTGAAAGTTTTCAGTGCGTTAAAAGACTTTCGTCAAGAATCAAAACTTGAGACTTGGATTACACGCATCATGGTAAATACCGCACTCAATGTCCAGCGAAGAAAATTGTACCTCTATCCGATGGTAGATGTGGAAGAACTCAACTTGCCCGACACAGAAGTTTCGGTTTCGGGAATCCACTTTAGTCAGTTGCTCGAAATGATTCAAACACTGCCCCATGGCTGTCAGATTGTTTTCAATTTGTTTGCCATAGAAGGTTTTAGTCATAAAGAAATTGCTGAACAACTCGGGATCTCGGAGGGCACATCGAAATCACAATTTGCAAGGGCGAAAAGTTTGATGCAAGCTAAATTATTAAAGGAATCAACGTATTATGAACGATATGGAGAGGCGAAAATTTGAAGATTCGTTTCAGGAAGCTTTTAAGGACGCGGAAGCAAATCCTTCGGAGAACGTATGGACCAACATCGAGTTGGATCTTGAAAAAGCCGACGGAGATAAAATGAAGCGCAGGCTGGTTTTCTTTAAAATGCTTGCTGCTGCGTCGATCGTTTTTGCCATGAGTGTTGCCGGAATAGGATACTATGTTTTTCAACGTAGCGACATGGGAAATCTTGCCCAACAGGCCGCGCCGATTGCTGACCAGGATAAATCGAAAGACGAGGCCAGCGCCTCTTCATTGAAAAATGATAGCCCAGTATCTTCTTTAGAAGAAGCGGATGCAGATGTATCTGGTAATGAAACCCGGACGAATAAATCGTTAGCGCCCGTCGATGATGGTTCACAACAGGGCAAAGATGAATTGTTGAGACAGGATGCTGGCGTATCACCTACGGCGAAGGCGAATGATGAAACGAAGAACGGCGGCAATAAACGCTCAAACAACGGCACGATTGCCAAAGGCGCTACTACTTTAACCGCAGCGGGCCAAAATCCGAGTTCAACAGTTGCTCAGAAAAGATCCAAAGCCAGTGGCAATGATAAGACAGCGAACACCGCGACGCCCACTTCAGCAACTTCAACACAAGACGCCCTGATTATCTCTACGTCGGCAGCCGCCGCACGCGAAACATCGCGGAAACTTCCTGAACTTTATCAGCCCGCCGAGCCTAAGCTTAAGCTACCTGCCTCCAACGCGGATCCGGGAATGTTGCTGTTGGCGAAACTTGCAGACGAGGAGAAAAAGTTTGCGTTAGAAGAAAAGGATCAAGCAAAAAAGAAAACCGAAAACTTATGGACTTCAGTGGGCTTTGCTGCCGGTGGAGTTAATGCAAATAATCCAAGTGTTGCGCCAGTTCCGTCGAACGCGTTATACTCCATGAATTCCGCAAACACCGCCTCAACGCAATCAAAGGCTTCAGGCGTTTCGTATTCAGTTGGTGTTAGTGTCGGTACCAAAATTTCCAATCGTTGGGTGCTGCAGGGTGGAATAAACTATAGAGGAAGCGCCCGCCCCGGTCAAGAAGGCCCCTGGCTCGTCTGGTCACCTCCAGCGGCACGCAGCGCCCCACCCCCGCACCGCTGCCTGATTGAAGACGCCCCCGCCCCGCGCCCGGCCGCCGCAGCTCCGGCCCCAACGCCGGCTCCCGCACCGGCCCCCGCTTCGCCTACTGAGCGACCCGTCGAGCGGCCCGCCGAGCGACCGGTCGAGCGACCCGTCGCTCCTGCCGCCAGCGCCGCGCCCGCCGAGGCACCGGCCGCGGCTCCGCGGACGGACATCGAGAAGCCGTCCTCGCCGCCGCCCGGTGGCCCGCCCCGCACCAGCACCGGCAAGCCGATCCCGCCGCCGCCCGGAATGGGTGGCCGCGGCGTCGTGCCCCCGCGTGGTCCGTCCGGACGCTCCGCCCCGCCGCCTCCCGGTCGTCGCGTGCCACCGGCCCGCCCACCGGCTCGCCCGTCGGCGGACGTGGCAACGGTGGTCCCGGCGGCTTCCGCAGCGGTCCCGGCGGCGGACCAGGCGGTGGCCCCGGAGGTCCGGGTGGCCCCGGCGGCGGTCCCGGTGGCGGCCCTCCCGGCCGCGGCCGTGGTGGTCCGCAGCAGCGTCCGCCCCGTCGCAAGGGTGGTCGGAGGCGGCGGGAGCCGTGGAAGAGCTCCAGCCGATGGACCTCCCCACCTACACCCCCACGGACGCGCCCATCCCCGAGGGTGAGGTGGTCATCGAGCGGTCGTCCACGCCCCAGGAGCTCGGTCCGAAGCTGAACCGCACCGTGGCCGACGTTGTCCGCTTCCTGATGCAGCTCGGCGAGATGGTCACCGCCACCCAGAGCCCTCAGCGACGAGCAGGGATCGAGCTGTTCGCCGAAGCAGTTCGGCGCCCACCATCCGCCTCGTCGATCCGGGCGAGGAGCAGGAGGTGGAGCTCCAGAAGAACGCTCGGCATCCGGAGGACCTCCTCGAGGTCGACGACCGAGACCGCCGTGCCTGCGGCCCGCCGATCGTCACCGTCATGGGCCACGTCGACCACGGCAAGACGTCGCTCCTCGACCACATCCGCAAGACGCAACGTCATCGCCGGCGAGTCGGGCGGCATCACGCAGCACATCGGCGCCTACGAGGTCGTCGAGAACGACCGGCGCATCACCTTCATCGACACGCCCGGCCACGAGGCGTTCACCGCCATGCGGGCCCGCGGCGCGCAGGTGACCGACATCGTGATCCTGGTCGTGGCGGCCGACGACGGCGTCATGCCACAGACGGTGGAGGCCATCGACCACGCCAGCGCGGCGAGCGTGCCGATCGTCGTCGCCATCAACAAGATCGACCTGCCGGAAGCTCGAGCCGATCGCGTGAAGCAGCGACCCTCAGAAGCACAAGCTCGTCCTCGAGGAGTACGGCGGCGACACCCTGTCGCCGAGTTCAGCGCCGAACGGCGACGGCGTCGAAGACCTACTCGAGAACGTCCTGCTCCGCCGACGTGCTGGATCTCAAGGCGAATCCCGACCGGCGCGCGCGCGGCGTCGTGCTCGAGTCGGAGCTCGGCATCGCGGCGGTCCCGTCGCCACGATCCTCGTCACCCGCGGCACGCTCAAGGTCGGCGAGCTGCTGGTCGTCGGCGAGCCGTGGGCCGCGTGAAGGCGATCATCAACCACCACGGCGAGCAGCATGAAGTAAGCCGGTCCGTCGCACGCCGCAGAGGTGCTTGGCCTCAACGTCGTGGCCGACGGCCGGCGAGCGCTGATGGTCGTCGCCAGGACGAGCGACCGCCAAGTCGGTCACCACGAGTCGCGACCACTGGCATCCGAGACGCCAACCTCGCCGCGATGGCCAGCCGGCCCACCGGTGCCCGCTCGATACACTCTTCGAGCAGATCAGCGCCGGCGAGTTGCAACGCTCAACGTGCTCCTCAAGACCGATATCCACGGCTCCCTCGAGCCGATCCGCCAGAGCCTGCGAACGCCTGACGAGCGTGCGAGGTCAAGCTGATGATCGTGCACCGCGGCTTGTCGGCTGCATCACCCAATCCGGATATCCATGCTGGCCGTCACCTCGAAGGGCATGATCATCGGCTTCAACGTGCGGCCCGAGGAAGGCGCCGCAGCAGGCGACCTCTGACGACGTCGATATCCCGCCACCTACGACGATCATCTACCAGCATGCATCGAGGACATCGATAACGCCACGGTCAAGGGCATGCCGACCGACCTTCCGTGAGGTGGTCACCGGCGACGCCGAGGTGCGTCGGTGCCTCCCGTCGCCCGCGAGGCTAGATCGCCGGCTGCATTCGTGCCCGATGGCACCATCACCCGCGGCTCGACACGGCGCGGTTCCTGCGCGACGGCACGATCATCCGCGAAGGGCGTCTCGCCCGCTGCGGCGTTTCCAGGACGACGTGCGCGAAGGTGCCACCGACTTCGAGTGCGGCATGCGGCTCGACCGACTTCCAGAACCTCAAGATGGGCGACATCATCGAGACGTACGAGGAGCGCAAACAATCCCCGTGCTCGTAGGCGGAGGGATCCGGCAGTGGCCAAGCGAACCCGCACGCACAACACGACCGCTCGCTATTGCACCGCGTGCCTCAACCAGCTCTTCCACGAGATCCTCGCCGAGGAGCTCGAGAAGGTGGACGACGAGCGCCTCGAGCTGGTGACGATCATGTCGGTCGACTGCGAGGGCG
>CAWEZB010000030.1:0-68217 GCA_963813425.1 uncultured Bacteroidota bacterium | reverse complement strand
CGCCAGACTTGATATCGCCATGGAAGATGGCGTCATCAAAGAAACAATGGTACCAACTTCTCGATGTAGACCCTGATCGATATAAAGAGGACGAGGTGATGAAGTCGTTGGTACACAAAGCAAGGGAGCCTTACAAAGAAAAAATCGACCGTGTTATTGGGACAACTAAAACTCCTTTGGTCCGGTACTACATCATTGAAACTCCGATGGACAATTTTATTACGGATGCCGTGATGTGGAAGTTCCAGCCCGATATTGCGTTAAGCAATGGGTTTCGTTTTTGTCCTCCCTTGGTTCCAGATCCAAAAACCGGTCTCGCTGAAATAACGGTTGACTTTCTATGGAATATGATTCCGGAAGATAGCGAGGCCAAGCAAGGAACAATCACGGGAAAACAATTGTGGGACTATATGGAAACGGAACTTCACAACGCTTTTGCAAAAGATCCCGCCAAAAGATTTGGTGGTTGGGTGGTACGGTTCAAGGGGATGGAAGTAAATTTCACCATTAACAATGAAAAAGGAAAAAGATTAAACTGGATTAACGTGAAGGGTAAACCAGTTGATCTCGAAAAAACATACACCATCGTAGCGTGTGAGCGCGATGGAGATCCTGACACAACGATATGTAGAATTGACGATGTAGCGCAGCCCAAAAGGCTTGGAATCACGCTTCACAAAATAATTGAAGAATACCTGGCAATACACTCACCAATTTCTCCCAAACTGGAAGGTCGAGCAACTGCAACCGATGCACCGCCAACGCTGCTCACGCAATTGCCTGGTATTGGGTATGAATTCAGGTAGTAGTACGCAATCCGCAAAGGCTTCGCCTTAGCCCCGATCAATGATCATATAATTTTTCCACGGGCCTAGTTCACGCTCTAAAAACTTAGCAACTGCTAAACAAATATCTTCTCTCCACGGTGGAGCAACAATCTGGATTCCTATGGGTAAACCCTCAGCAGAAGTTCCACCCCGAATCACAATGCTTGGCCACCCCGTGGTATTAAACGCGGTGAGATAACTAAAATAAGGTGGTACTTCCCATTTCACATCAAGTACAGGTGCTGGCACAGGACTTACCGGACAAATAAGAACATCATACTTCGACCAAAAGGAAAGCATATTACTTCGATAATTATCAACCTTTTCAACGAGCGCAGCATACTTCTGACGTTGGTGGGTCTGGCAGATTGTAGTCCAACAATGTTTTCGTTGTTCCATACTGATCAAGCATTCTCTTCATCCAGTCACCGGTGCGCAAATAAGGGCGGAAGGTCGCGGTCTCTTCGATTCCCTTGGGAATATCTTCGCTGACATTCAGCCCGGCCGTGGCAATAATGTCTACGTTCTTTTTGATCGTCCGTAAAAGTATCATCTGATGGCTTAACCAGTCCGTTGTCAACAAAGAATGCCAGTCTTAATTTTTTCAAGTCGACTTTGCTATAATCCTGAAGTGGCACCGGATAAATATAAGGATCGATGTTATCGACGCCGGAAATAATATTCAGAAGTAAGTTTATGTCTTCAACGTTTTTAGCCAACGGGCCTACCTGTGTCAGTGACTGGCTGACGCCCTGATAGGCGATGATGTGACCCGTGCGGGGAACTCTTCCCGTCGTTGGCTTAATGCCTATTATTCCACAACAATGCGCAGGATACCGAATACTGCCTCCGGTGTCTGTACCGATGTCGAAGGGTGAGCCTCCGGCCGCAACGATGGCTGCTGCGCCGCCGCTGCTTCCCCCGGGTGTCCTGTTTAAATCGAATGGGTTCTTCGTTTTACCAAAAACCAGATTGTCCGTCAGAAATCCCATGGTAAATTCCGGCGTATTGGTCTTACCCATAATGATCACCCCGGCATCTTTTAATCGTTGAACAATCGTCGCATTTTTTTTAGGAATGAAATTGCTCCGGCCTAACGTTCCCCCTGTTGTAACAATTCCTTCCGTGTCAAATGAATCTTTTATGGTACAGGGAATTCCATGCAACACGCCTTTGCTCTTCCCGTGGCTTGAATTCCTCGTCTGCCTTTCTTTGCCTCCTTTAATGCCTCCTCTGGTCTAAAGAGCACGACAGCATTCAAGCGGGGATTAACAACCTCAATCCTTTTTATAAATGTCGAAACAACTTCGTAAGACGAAATTTTCTTTTTTTGAATCAACTGTGTCAGCTGATGCACCGACATATTTAAAATATCGGATGTAGTCTTTTCATTCATTATTGGTAATTTCTTGGTGAAGCCAGGAGTAAGTCCAACACTAACAGAGCTCAGGATAGACGCCTTGACAAATTGCCTTCTGGTAACTTTCATAGCATCGCGTCTATTTGCAACTGTTGAGAAAGGTCAACACGTCGGCAAATACCTTTTGCACGTTCTCGTCTTCATGGGTGCGATCAAATCCATGTTCATAGTTGTACATTTTTATGAACTGATGTTTAATCTTCTTCCCTGTCAATTCCTGATCCATCAGAACCGATTGTTCAAAAGGAACATCAGTGTCTTTGTCACCATGAATCAGCAATGTTGGTGGATAACTTGCGTGGACATTTCTTAAGGGACAGTATGGATAAAACCACTGCGCTTCCTTAACAGGATCATGACCTCCTACCATCAAAGGCCATTTGCCGTTTTGACGACTATACATATATACGTCACCGCGCTCCTTTGATGGTGACGAGGTGATCTCGGTACTGTTAATTTGTTTCATCGCCCGCTCTTCAGTGACATGTTCCCTCGTCCTTAAATAATAGGGATCCGGTTTGCTATACCAGTCAGCTATGATGTCACCGTACCCATAAAATGAAACAAGTCCCTGTACCGGTTTTTTTAAAGAACTACCCAACATTAAAGTCAGGTACCCGCCCGCTGAATGCCCAATGATAAAAATTTTTGTAGAATCAACTTTTAACAAGGATGCAGCATTTTTACGAGTCCATTTAACAGCATCTTGTACATCCTCGATAATTGCAGGTAGTTTTGTTTCTGGTGCTAACCGGTAGTCAATAGTCACGATGGAATAACCGGCTCCCAGGTAAAGTTTTTTTTGGGCTTCTGACAGACCCGCGCGACTTCCCCCCATTAATGCACCGCCGTGTATCCAGATAATAACAGGCTTCAAACCTGTACCATCCGTCGTTTGATATAAGTCCGCCTCTATCGGAAGTGCCCCGACGGTCTTATAAACAAACGTCTTTTTGTCTATACTCGGCGTGCTGGATTGTGTGTAAGCCGTTGGAAATAAGAAAAGGCCAAGAATTGTAAAAGCAAGAATCTTTGTTTTCATAGGTTTTTGTTTCCGTAAATTGATGATGATAGCTTCGCCGTCCGCGCCGAAGGCGTGATGGCTAAAATGAAACATACCGAAGTGAAGATTCTGGCTTGCTGAGTATCTCGGCTTTAAGGCGATAGACTCCTGTTAATGACACAAACGCCGGTATTTCCCTTATGATCCTTTGTGTAGTAAACTCCTTAAAAATTCAACAACCAACGTTCATAAAATGTATGGGGCCACTATTGGAGATCAGAATAAATCTACACGCTAGATTGGTCATAACAAAATAAACCACGACATGATTTATCGTTGGGACGTATTGTTTTCTCCACCAACGTTTGCAGAGGCGAGAGAGTCTCTAGCGGCTTTCTTTATCCAGCCAGATGATAGGATTTCGGATCGGTAGGTTTCTGATCACCTCCTCCACTTTGGGATCATGATCGAGTGTTTTCCAGGTATCAAACCAAATTTTATTGCTGAATGCCTGGGCACCAAAAACGAGAAACGGGTGCGCTACGGGCCAATGTTCCCAATACATCACATCCTTACCAAAAGTCCATTTGTTCTTATCTCGAACGTAGGGGTATAGAAATTGAATACCCTTTTCGATACCCTTTCCATCCGGCGTCACAAACTTCCACAAATTCTCTTTTTCATCAGAGAGTATTTTGCAGATCATGATCATGGCATCCAAATTAAATAGTGAGTAACCGTAGGGCTTTGTTCGTCGAAGTTCCTCTGGGAAACTTCCGTCGGCAGCCATTTGGTTTGGAAGCAACACCGTTTTGTATCTGCGCTTACAAAACTCCAGGAGATCTCTCTCGTCCGCAAATTTTGCAAAGGCCGCCACCTGCATCACCCAGCACGTGCCATGATTGTTCTTGGCATTCATTTCATCCTTACCATATTGATGAGACGTTAGCCATACCAGGTATTTTGAAAACCAATTTTTAATTGCCTCCAAAAGTTCTTTATCAACCTCCGAAGATTTCCGCATAATCATTAGTCCTTGTGCGACTTCGATCAGGTGAATCGTGTCAATTATTCCTATGCCTCGTCCCGTCGCTCGTCCTTTGATCGCCTGTGCAAAGTTTAACAATGGATTCATCATCGTTGCTGAATCAACGAACCAGGCTTTCGCGTGATAAAGAGCATGGGAAACATACTTGTCATCGCCCTTGCAATATAAGCAGAAGCCAGAGCACCAATGATTTGACTGAACCGAATCATAGCATGACGATGTGCGACAAAATTATCCGGATTGGTCTGGCCATCACGCTGAATGTACGGGCCATTGGGATTATTCGGATCCGGCCACCAGTAATCACCCTCTGAATAAAAATCATGTCTTCCCCCTGCGCTTCTTGGACTAACGAAAGCAGTCATGGTCACTGGCTGCTCTTTTAATGCCCATCTCGCTTTTGTGAGCGTCTGCTCCTTTACGATCGAGATGATTTCATTGTTGAAATTTTCCTGCGCGAGGCCTACGCCGGTAGTGGTGACTACCAAGATTACTAGCAATAATCGCCTTGTGTTTTTCATGAAACTCTGGTTACAAGATATAACGTTTACCCTTTTCGTTAAAAATCAATTACATTTTAAATAGGTTTTGACTCATTAAAAAATTGATATTTATTGCATCATTCGTTAGCGCAATGGAAGCAAGACTGCGATCTCTCAAGAACATACATTTTGTTGGTTGCCTGGCAATTTTATTACTCAACGATTTCTATTTAAAAGCAGAATATCCCAATTGGCTGACTGGAAAGTTGTCTGATTTTTGTGGTTTATTCGTTTTTGCTTCATTTTGGACCGCACTTTTTCCGGCGCGAAAGGGCATTGTTTGTATTTCAACAGCATTACTTTTTGTTGTTTGGAAAAGTCCCTATTCGCAGACATTTATTGATCTTTTTAGCCAAAATTTATATTCCATACATCGGATCGTTGATTTTACCGATTTGGTTGCGCTCCCTGTGTTGCTAGTCGTGTTTTTCCATAGGGGCGAATATTCGACCGAATTAAAACTACACCCTGTATCCCGTTGCACTATTAACCATTATCTCATTCTGCGCGACTTCATTACCCCTATACAAGCAAAAATTCTCACAGCCACAATTTATTCTATTCAAATCTGGCATTTTGGATTTTGCAAACTCTGATCGCCCTAGCCGTTATCAGGTTTATGATGCTGGATAGTCTTAGTAGTAATTAGCATTGATGAAATCCGAATTGACAGACAAGCGGTAATCGACGATGACTATCATAAAACGCAAATATTATCAGATCTTGACGTGAGGCTGGTACGAGATTCACAAGAACCCTACGCTAAAAATGATGATCTGACCGAATACAACACGTTAAGAGATTCCTTAACCGTCAATGGACGAACCGCTATAACCCTGAAACATGATTCAGTCACTGATGAAATGAATTTTAACAACTCAAGACTCCATGGCAGTTTCAAGCGATCCGTGAATGATCAATTGCTGTTTCGAGGGGAAATTTAAAAACGGAATCGAGGATTCCGTGTGGTTGTTTTATGATGCTGGTAATAAAGTTGTTGACTAGAAAATATTTTAAAAATGGTGAGCTGATCGAACGGAAGAATTTGAAAAAGCCAATCTGGTATCAGAACAAAAACATCAAACCAGGGATGATATCGTCAGGAATAAATATTTTCACCTGGCGATCCTAGGCTTATTAGTAATTTCAGTGATAACGCGCTTGATTCTAAATTTCCGGAATTCGGAAAAAGAAAATATCATTCAACTTTCCAGTTTTTTGACAGTCCTGGGGATGCTTGGGTTGCCTCTTGTTGTTTTAACGCTTGCAAAATTAATTTCATCGTTGATCCCCTATTCATATTCAAATATTTTCCTTGGTATAATCATCGAGGTTTTCTTTGTTTATTTAATCACCGCTCCATTGTTTCTACTTGTTTTGGCGGGCTTGAAGCTGAGAAGCAAGTTTGACCTGGCATTATATATACTGCTGTTTTCCCTGTCGGTAGTTATGATAGAAGAATGGATTCAAATGAAGGCCTTGGTTGAAACTGTCACGTCAACCTAAACAAGTCAGGACCATGAAAAAATTAAAGTATATATCTCTGGTATCTGCTGGTCTCATTCTTGTTTACTTCGGTGCAAAAATGCTTAGAAGTGCGTCAGTCGTAGACGAGCCAACAGAATTACGGACAGACCATTTTGCCATTTCGTATCAAGGAATCTACAAAGAAGAAGCACAAGACGTTGCTGATAACCTGGAAGAGCACTATGGTAGAATTCGACTTGACTTGAATGGTCCAGATCACGAAATAATTCAAGTATTTATTCATCCGACACAGACAGAATTTAATAATGGAACAGGTCTTTCTAATAGCACTGCCAACGGCATGAGCAGAGGCCCCAACAAATTTCATATTCTTTGGACAAACTGGTTTAACGGCATTTTTCCAGATGACCCTATTAAGACAGCACTTCATGAATTTACCCATTGTGTTCAGCTGAATATTCTCATAAAAAAAGCGCAAGAAGAATTAACCCTTGAAGGACGAGGTGACTTTGACAGCGCTTTTGAACAGAAGTTCATCAATGAGTATCCTCAATGGTTTTGGGAGGCAATTTGTGATTATGAAGCCGGTATCGTAAATGAAATAAGTGTAAAATATGGGATGAGCAAAAATCCGACGTTAGCATATTTGAACAAAAGCAATCAAATTTACAACGTTGGCTACACCATTATCGAATATATAGTTGAAAAATGGGGGAAGGATAAGTTACCGGTTTTAATTACATCGTACGTTGACATTGAAAATGTTTTAAAAGTCAGTGAATCCGACTTTGAAAAAGGTTGGATTGATTATGTAAAGGAAAAATATTGATAATGTTCGAAAAATGTTAAAGACTGCTAGTGAATCAAATGATAAAATTTGTGGATGAGAAAACGTTGAAAATTTCATAAAAACTCGGCGGCCTCAAAGATTTGACCAATTGAACAAGCAAGAAATATATTTCAACTTAAATCCAGTCAATTTTTTTATCATTTCCGGACTGATTCAGAATTTCATACTTGCTGGAATTCTGTTTTTTAAATCGGGCGACAGGCCGTTGCCAAACAGAATTTTATCAATAACGATATTGATCGTCAATTTGCACCTGACCTACCTCATGGTGTTGGATACTAACCTCGATAATTTTTTTCCTTTCTTACTTTGGATACCCTATTCATATTTAACAGCAATTGGTCCGCTGATATTTTTTTATACGAGAGCCCTTACAGATACGGATTTTGATATTTCAACCATACGCAACAAACATTTTATCCCCGCAATCATTGAAGTTGGACTGCAGGCAATTATGATAGCCCAGGCTATCCGAAACGATCAACTTTTCTATAATACACCCTTCTACTTTTATGTGACACCGTTATTATACCTCTGGGCAGCAGGTTCGATTTTTTACTATTTACGACTGTCACTTGCTACCGTCAATACGCATGAAGCGTGGTTATTGAAAAATTTCTCCAATCTAAAAGAGATAACACTTACATGGCTGAAGAAATTGATCGTTTATTACCGCTTGCTATGGTTGCTTTGGGTTCCATTCGTAGCGACATTTTTATTGTTTTTCAGATTCCAGCTACTATACTTTGTTGTCGTTCTGACGCTTTATATTCTGATGCTAATTCTAACCTACCTGACCCTTTGGATAGGATTAGAGGGTCTACTTCGTGGGAATTTTATTTTAATAAAACACAATGAGGGAAAGGCAGAGAATAAAAATTTCAGCAAACTGACGGAGAACGAGATATCCGGTCACATGGAAAGAATAACCCAGCTGATGGCTGTAGAGAAAGTATATCTAAGCGAAAGCCTAAGTCTTAGGGAATTTGCGTTACACCTGAAGGCTGATCCAAATTTAATTTCGTTCATTCTGAATAACCACTTTAATAGCACATTCTATGACTTCGTTAACCACTATAGAATAGAAGAAGTTAAAAAAAGAATGAAAGATCCTGCTTATAAACATCTTACGCTATTGGGAATAGCCTTGGAGTCCGGTTTCAATTCAAAAACTACGTTCAACAGAGTCTTCAGGCAGCTCACAGGAACAACACCCACACAATTTCAGAAGACTTATAAATAAAAAATAAGTTCCATCCCTCATATTGGCACGCTTTCAAAGGCGTCATTCTCTTGTTTGGGGAAAAATTTCAAACCCTAAAAACAAAAGACTATGAAAAGACTGCCGTTGATTCTGTTAATCTTATTTGCCCTTACCTGCAAGGGGCAACCCTCACAAAGCAAGGATGAAGAAAACCTGATAAGGAAAATTCTGGCTGACCCTTCCCCTGAAGAAATAGAGAAAGTGATTTCCGGCCTCAGAGAACAAAATCTATCCCCTCATGCGGTTGTTGTTCAAGACACCATAATACTTTCCAATGCAAACCGATTATTCATACTTTCTCATAAAGTAGAAGGTAACGATCATTATGGAGCTGTAATTATTCCTGATCGCAGTGACGTTAAAAAATTGCCAGTAATTGTTTTCGCAACCGGAGGGGATGGAATCCACACTCAATTTGATATTCAGCAGGATTTTAATCATAAAGCGACCCAGTTCCCCAACTTCCTGGGAAAGGATTTGGATAAAGAGTTCGTCGTCGTAATACCATCATTTCGCGGGCAACAGCTGATCGTTGGCGATAAAAAATATCAGTCTGAAGGAAATGTCGGTGACGCCTTTGACGGAGCAACAACTGATGCTATATCGTTTTTAAATGTTGTTATCAAAATGTTTAGCCAGGCTGACGAAAGCCGGATAGCGATTTATGGTGGAAGCAGGGGCGGAACCGTTGCGTTGTTAGCTTCCGCACGAGACAAACGAATCAAAAGAACAATTGCTGTTGCTGCCCCCACTGATATAAAAGCGCTGTATTTATTATATCCAGACCAGTTCAAATTACTGTTTTTTAATGATCTGTTACGTGGAAAAATTACAGAGATCGAAGCAAGGAAAAAGTTTATAGCCAGTTCCCCGATCTATTTTGTTAAAGAATTGCCAATGGTACAACTGCATCATGACAAGAACGACCCTTTTGTAACCGTCGGATTCGCAAAGCAGCTGGTAGACACGATGACCGCAAATCAAAAAGTTGTTGAGGCCTTCTTTTATGAGGAGGGTATCCACGGATTTTGGACTGACAAAAACTATTGGGAACGTGTACAAGAATTTATTCAGCCACTATCAAATTGAATCATGACCAGGAAGAAAGGATAAGAAAAATAGGTAACGAGCCGGTAAATTTTTTCGATCTTTATTGCGGTGATAAAGAAGAATTAGAACAATTAAAATTATACAATGACAGTCAAAGACGCACTTTCTCAACTCAAATCTTTGAGTAACGAAAAGATGATTGCTCATAATTCCAAGCATGGAGCGACTAATAATCAATTCGGTGTCAAATTGGGTGATATAAGAAATTTGGCAAACAAGATTAAGGCAAACCACGAATTAGCTTTGGAGCTATGGCAGACCAAAAATATTGATGCCCGGCTGCTTGCTTCCCTGATCATTAAACCGAAAGCTTTGTCAGCTAAAGAATTGAATGATATGGTAAAGTCAATTGATTTTGTACAGGTAGCAGATTGGTTTAATGCTTATATCCTCAAAGACCATCCTGAAAAAGAATTGCTTCGCGAAGAATGGCTAAATTCTAAAAGTAAATGGGCTGCCCGTTCAGGATGGAGTTTGACAGCAGGCAGAATAGCGAGAGATTCTAAAGGTCTGAATACTCACTAAAATTTTGGATCGTATTGAGTCCGAAATGGCAATTGTAGAACCTGAAGTGCAATGGACAATGAATTGGCACTTGCTCAAATAGGTATAACCTTTCCCGAACATCGAAAGAGAGCGATTGAAATTGGTGAAAAGCTAGGTATATACCGGGACTATCCGGTTTCTAAAGGATGTACTTCACCTTTCGCACCTATTTGGATAAATGAAATGGTACGCAGACAAAAAAGTGGAAAATAAGAAGAGCGGCCCTAATATTCTGTAAACGTAATACGGGCTAAATGCTAGTTCACGTGTCATAGAAGTCGAAGGAGATTCGCCTTTGATGTTGCTTGCAGGTTGCACGAAGGGGTCACCAACAAACCTGCGCAAAAAAAGTTAGTTAACGATAGGGTTATTGTTTACGCTACATAAACGTCAAAATCATTCTCAAATACTGTAGAATTAATAACCCGAACATCTATCGGCAGTGTAGCAGATCACACTCAAATCAGCGTCCCGAAAACGCATTTAATACTGGATTTTGAAAGGGTTCAATTTTTGAGCAGTACCAAATACGATACGCGAAATGGGAAAACATCCGTCCCATTTCGAAAAAAAATTATTAACACCTTAATCATACTAATTATGGCAACTACGGCAAAATCACCTGCTACTAAAGAAAAGCAAGTCACACGATCCAAAATCAGCATTGCTCAGTTTTTTTGTTGACGAAGTAAAAGACATTTATTGGGCAGAAAAACATTTAATAAAAGCCTTACCAAAAATGAAAAAAGCGGCTACTTCTCCTGAACTTCAGGAAGCGTTCGAAGCACACCTGCAACAAACTCAGGAGCATGTCACGCGTCTGGAAGAGGTTTTCAACTTGATGGGTGAAAAGCCGCAGGCAAAAAAATGTGATGCTATGGAAGGCCTGATCGCAGAGGGCGAGAAGGTAATTGAACACACCGAAGATGGATCCGCTACCCGCGACGTTGGACTTATTGTTTCCGCTCAAAAAGTTGAGCACTATGAAATAGCGGCTTACGGTGGACTGGCACAATTGGCTAAGACACTCGGTCGTGACGATATTAAAGACCTCCTCGGTGCAACATTGTCGGAAGAAAAACACGCCGATGAGCTGCTAACAGAGATCGCCGAGAGCAATATTAACTATGAGGCAAGCGAAGAAAAGGAAGAAGCGTAAAGCTTCTTCCTTTTTTATCCTTCGTTTAATATTAAAAACTCTCAAGCCCACTGCTGACGCGTCGCTTGTGTCTAACTCGACGTTAATAGTTGTGGGCTATTATTTTGTTTCCGTGACAGGTGTGTTCCAGGTGTAAACACGTTGCAGATTGGGATGGCGACGTAAGCGGGCGAGACCGCTATTGGTAAGCAGCGTCTCATTGAGGTTCACTGCCTCCAGGTGTTGGAGTTGAGATAACAAATCGACAATCTGATCACCAACTGGGTTTTTTTCGAGGCGTAACTTTTCCAGATTGTTCATCTGCTTCAATATTTCCAGATCATTTTCAGTCAGATTGTTGTCCGATAGGTTCAGCCAGATCACATTGCCTGCGACGATGCTGAGCTCCTTCTCGATATCGCGCATTGGCTACGCCACTTTTTGCGGGCATTGTAACGTCCAGCATGACCGGATCATGCAACATCACCCGTACCGTCAGGCCCTTCTGACGGAGAATATTAACGGCTGCCATATCTGTTTTCGGAAGGAATAGCAGCATTCACCAGCACGCATCGTTGTGATTCCTGTTTCTGGCAACGGTCTCGCGCCTGGCAGCTTAAGCAAACTTGCCACCAGAGGCGTCATCTTTTCATAACCTTTCACATCCAAAAGTTTTCTTCCTTCGCTGCGCATCGGCGTTCTCAATCCACCATCGAATCATTTCAGTTTCTGATTTTGTCAAAGGTGTTTTGCCATCCGTAGGCATAAAATCTTCGTGCCCCGGATCCAGCGTAATGCGGCGATAGAGTTCGCTCTCACTCAGGTTTTCCCGGTTCCAATACCGGACCATGCTTTCCTCCTTTCATTAATTGTGCATAGCTGCTCACGATCAACCGGCCTTTGCGCTTTCCTTTTTGGTGACATCCTTCGCAGCGCCGTTCAAAGCATTGGAAGTATGACGTCTTCAAAAATAAAAGCCTCCTCTGCCTTCGCAGGTTTCTCGCGCACCTGATACGTTAAAGTTTCCAGCGAGAGGTAATCACTCCCATGGGTAAGAGTTCCTCCCTGATGCCCGGTGTAAGCCGTCAGAAGTACCAAGACGATACACAACGCAGTGACTATCTTCTTTGAGATCATTATAAATCGCGAGTATAACTCGGTCGTCATTGACCAAAGTATTCCAGCAAGAATTGCCAGAAGAATGCCCGACAAGCCGGTGTTGGCTCAAAACTTCAGGATCATATTCTCCGCTTTGCGATAACAGATAACCTAGTATGCACGCTGCCACGGCTGCGAGAAATCCAGCGAGAAGCGTAAACGACATTGCGTCTTTTAAGAACCGGTAGTTTGGAAAGTAGGACAAAACATTAAACACAGCGCCCATCAGCAAGAAACCGATTGGCAGGTGAACGACCAACGGATGGAACCGGCCCAGAAAAGTAATGATGTCGGTGAATATCATGGGACTCGGGTTAGTCTTTTACGTTAAGCCAATACTGCGTTAACAACTTTGCCGTGTACATCCGTCAGACGGAATCGACGACCCTGAAATTTATAGATAAGCTGCTCATGATCGATTCCCATCAGGTGCATAAGCGTAGCCTGGAAATCATGAACATGAACGGGATCTTTCACAATATTGTAACTGAAATCGTCTGTCTCCCCATAACTGAAACCCGGCTTCACGCCTGCGCCCGCCATCCACATGGAAAAGCAACGGGGATGATGGTCGCGGCCGTAATCTGTCGCGGTAAGTTTACCCTGTGAATACACCGTGCGGCCGAATTCTCCGCCCCAAACGACCAGCGTGTCTTCCAGCAGACCCCGTCGTTTTAAATCCTTGACAAGTGCAGCTGTCGCCTGATCCGTATCCCTGCATTGGCGTGCTATGTTTTTGGGAAGTCCTGCGTGCTGATCCCAGCCCTGGTGATAGAGCTGAACAAACTTGACATCTTTCTCCAACAACTTTCGGGCAAGAAGACAATTCGCAGCATACGTTCCAGGATCGCGGCTTCCAGGACCGTACAAATCGAATACTTCCTGGGGCTCATTTGACATATCCACTACGTTGGGAACCGAAGTTTGCATTCTGAAGGCCATTTCATATTGCGCAATTCGATTTTCAATTTCCGGATCACCGTAGAGATCATTTTGCAGCTGATTCAATTTCGTAAGGTAGTCCAGCATTTCTTTGCGATCCGTCCCGTCATATCCCTCGGGATTGTTCAGAAATAGAACCGGGTCTTTGCCGGAACGGAACTGTACCCCCTGATGTCGCGTCGGCAGAAATCCATTTCCCCACAAGCGGGCATACAACGGCTGGTCCAGTTGCGCATTCTTGGACACCAGTACGATAAATGTGGGCAGATTCTGGTTATCAGATCCCAGTCCATAGCTTATCCATGAACCAATGCTTGGTCTACCCGCCAGCTGATTACCGGTTTGAAAAAATGTAATGGCAGGATCATGGTTGATGGCTTCTGAGTGCAGCGACTTGATCACAGCATAGATCGTCGATCACTTGCGCCGTATGGGGCAAGAGATCACTTACCCAGGTGCGGCTTTGACCGTACTGTTGAAATTTATAAATGGAAGGTACCACCGGTAATGTAGCCTGACTGGCA
Organism: uncultured Bacteroidota bacterium; assembly: GCA_963813425.1. Lineage (GTDB taxonomy): Bacteria > Bacteroidota > Bacteroidia > Cytophagales > Cyclobacteriaceae > Chryseolinea. Next base: position 54,357 of record CAWEZB010000030.1, on the reverse strand, counting down.
CTCATCCCCGTGAGCCGTTGTCCCTTGCGGATGGAATCCGGAAGATCCTGTCCCGCAATATTTACCAGCGCTGGTTTGTAGTCAAACGTCTCAAACTGTGAAGGGCCGCCCGCCATAAAAAGATATACAACCCTCTTTGCTCTGGGAGCAATATGGGGAATGGCCGCCAGCATTGCTTCCTCTGTGGAATTAACGTCCGATTCCAATAGCGAAGGTGACTTATCTCCGGACAGGCCTTTCATTCCCAATAGGCTTCCCGTTGCAAGTGCTCCCAGGCCCAGCGAAGTTTTCAGAAGAAAACGACGACGATCGAGTTTCCTGTTGAGGGCATCAGCATCCGGTGTATTCAGGCGGAATTCTTCATCATGCGAATGTGGCATAAAACTCATCGTTTCGTTAGGGTTGCATCTGAATTCATGATCGTACTGGCAACAATTGCATTGGCAGCCACCAGTGATCGTTCCAATGTCGGGTTCAGAATGTGCTGACCGGTGGTTAGCCATCCTTTTGCTTTTTCAGGATTTTCCTGGAACTTCTTGTACTCAGTTCGCTGAAGCTCAAGCAATAAATCGACTTCCTTCTGTGAGGGCGTACGGCCGGTGAGTCTTCGGTAAGCATTTAAAATACCATGTCTGGCATCACGCTCCTGCGTCATTTGTTCACCCAAAACACAAGCAGCCTCAACGAACGTAGGATCGTTCAATGTCACCAAAGATTGCAAAGGCGTATTCGTTCGTTGTCGTCGCACGACGCAGTAGCTTCTGCTCGGAGCATCGAAGGTCCCTAATGTTGGATTTGGCACCGTTCGTTTTACCACAACATAAATACTTCTCCGGTAAATCACCTGGCCAGTATCCTGCACGTAGTGTGTATTATTGATTTCCCAAAGGCCATCCGGCTGATATGGCTTCATGCTCGTCCCGCCGATCTCCTTCCGCATCAGTCCGCTTGCTGCCAGCGCATTGTCGCGAATCATTTCCGCTGACATCCGGTTCGCAGGTCCGTGCGATAGCCAGCGATTTTCCGCGTCTTTTTCGCGCGCTTCTTTTGATGCTCGTGAATTCTGCCGATAGGTTGCAGACATCACAATGAGTTTCTGGAACTTCTTTACATCCCATCCATTCTCTCTGAAATTTACTGCCAACCAATCCAGCAACTCCGGATGGCTTGGCATCTCACCCTGGTTGCCAAAATCTTCCGTCGTCTTCACCAGTCCGATCCCAAAAAAATTCTGCCAAAAGCGATTGACAGCGACACGTGCAGTCAGCGGATGACCTTCGCGTGTGAGCCATTGTGCCAGTCCCCACCTGTTTTTCGGAAGATCTGAAGGAAAAGGAAGGATCGATTCAGGTGTGTTGGGAAATACCTCTTCGCCTGGAGCATCATAGCTTCCCCGTTGCAAAACATGGCTTTTGCGTGGCCGGGCCATTTCGTCCATCACCATTACCTCTTGTACTTTTTCTGTTGAATCAGCCTGCTTCGTCCGGATCGACCGCAGCTCGCCACGTGCTGCATTAACATTGGGATTTACCGCTGAGATATAATAGCTTTTCAAATCGTCGAGCAATTCCGTTGTATAGGCATCAGGTTGCGATGCAACGATCGCCCCCCAGGACTCCCGATTAGCAATAATCCTTACTTCCAACGGAGTCAATTCGCGATTGTAGACTACGATATCATCCACCTTGCCATGTTTCAGTCCCCAACCACGCTCCCACGCCCCTACCTGTAATCCAGGCTGTTCGTTGTACAATAGGATGTCTTTGGTAAGATTGTCAACGGCTGTTTCCATGACCATGGCTCTGCCGTCCATATAGAGGTGCAAGCCCGCGGCGCGCGATGACCCATCGTATGTCATCGTAAGCTGAATCCACCGGTCGCGCGGGACATCCTCGGTTGAATATTTTCTTATGGCATTTGAAGGTGCTGTATGCGAAATACCAAGCCTTAAGCGATTGTCTTTCAGGTAGACGTCATATCCGCGGTAGTTATAGTGCCGTTCCTTCGTCGATTTGTGGAAGATGACACCCTCCTTCAAATCCTTCGGTATGTAAACCAAAAGACCGATGCTAAAGGCATCGCTCTTTCTGAAAATGCCAACTTCTTTGAGGTCGAGCCATGAATCTCCATCCAAGGTCAAAGCTTTTCCCCTATCGCGATTTTCAAAAACAGGCATCTCCCGGCTTCCGCCTTGTTCCATCGTACCGATCTGGCGCGCATTTATTTTGTTCTTCAAAGCGCCATCGTCAAATGTGTACAGGGCTACGAGACCGGACTGTGGAATTTTCTCATCGCGAAGTGCGCGGAAGTCGGCCGAGTTTAGCCAATCTTCAAAACCAGAAGCTGCCTGGACCTTAATGTCCTCAAGTTTTTTTTCTTGTTCCGAAACCCGGGTCTTTAGAAAGGTGAGGATTTTTTCCTGCTCCCCTGTGGGTAGCATGAGCGTTGGTCCGGGCATGGCGTCATCCCAGGAGATCTGTCCTGCCTCCGGCACGTTGTTAAAGAAACTGAAAAGCTCATAATAATTTTTTTGCGAGATGGGATCGAACTTGTGGTCGTGACAACGCGCGCATCCGACTGAAAGTCCCAGGAATGCATCTCCCAAAGTATTGGTTCTGTCCACGACATACTCTGCCTGAAATTCTTCATCGATCACACCGCCTTCCATATTCTGGGCGTGATTCCGGTTAAAAGCTGTAGCCAAAATCATTTCTTTGGTCGCGTTCGGCATTAGGTCGCCAGCCAGCTGCCATTGAATAAATTTATCATACGAATAATTTTTGTTGAATGCCTGGATCACCCAATCCCGATAGGGGGACATATCGCGAAGCCTGTCAACGGTGTAGCCATGCGAATCTGCGAAACGTGCCAGGTCAAGCCAGTCTACCGCCATCTTCTCACCGTAATGCGGATTGTCGAGCAAGCGATCTATTTGCTTTTCATAGGCATCGTCGGATTTGTCCTGCAAAAACGCATCGATCTCTTCCAATGTCGGTGGTAGCCCTGTCAGATCCAGCGTCACGCGACGGAGCAACAATTCCTTTTCCGCTTCAGGAGAAGGTTTCAAGTCCTCCTGTTCCAACTTTTTAAAAATAAAACGGTCGATCTCATTCAATGCCTGTCCATCGAATCTACTTGTAGGTACCTCCGGTAATTCAGGCTTGACAAATGACCAATGTGGTTTATATACGGCGCCCTCTTCGATCCATTTTATTAGGATAGCTTTTTCTTTTGCATCCAAGGTTAAGTGCGACTCCGGTTCTGGCATTTGATAATCGGGATCGTCGCTCAGAATGCGGTGAAATAATTCGCTTCCTTCCGGGTCGCCGGGATCGATGGCCACTTTTCCCGGATCTTCAGGAAGTTCTGCAAGGGCGACATCCTCCAGGTCCAATCGCAGTCCCGCCTTTTGCTTTGCCTTATCGGGTCCGTGACAGGCAAAACATTTGTCGCTTAGGATCGGCTTGACGTGAATATTATAATCGAGGTCATCGGGCAATTTTTCATAGGCTACCGCCACGTCGTCAGGAAGCGGAGGCGAGCAAGAAAGAAAGAAACAGGCAAAACATAGAAGTACCAACCAGTAAACCTGCTTTCGTGTCGCTATGTTTTCGCTTCCGTTTTTCATTCCCTTCAGCTTGAAAAATCAAGATCGGATATATCTACTAAAATTACGAAGTTTCCGAGACACCCAGATCACTTCGTTGACATTACCGCCAGCATCATCGCTCTTGTAAATCCAACATTAAAACAGTCGGCTGCATATCCGCCACCGCCAGGCGTTGCACCACTTCTTTTTTCGCCGCCGGGATGTTCTTTATCATAGTCCAGAATAAAAGGGTGCTCAGCATACAAACCGCGTGTATAATGATGTTTAAAGAGTTCCTGCATTACGGCAAGCATGTTTACCTCGCCTTCATCGAGAAAAACTTCTGTGTACTTGTTGTACTTTATTTCCGAAATGACGTTGCGGTAGTGAACATGATTGATACGGTCACGGGATGCGAAGTAGCGGCACACTTCAACAGGATCCTCTCCCATTTGGCGCATCACGCCAGAGTCAAAAGTAATTCCATTCGACGGACTGTCGACGAGTGTGATCAGCCGTTTCAATCCGGCAAGGTTCGCCACGATCTGATCCGACCCGTGACTTTCTTGTGATACCGGATCGTTTGGATGGAGCGCCATCCGAACACCCGCCTTTTCTGCAACTGGAATCACAGATTTCAAAAAATATTCAAGGTTTTTCCACAACGCTTCCGCCTTATGAATGCCAATCTCCGTTTTGGCCGGCAAGTCTTTGACTTTACTATAATCAAAGGCCGTCAGACCGGAACCTCCACGGCCACTTTTTTCAAAGTATCCTTCGATTAAACGATCAACATAAAAATTATACTCAACTGTAGGTAGTCCGCACGCACCCGCTGCTTTTAAAGAGTCCTGAATTTGTTTTATCTCCTCATCACGACCTTCACGACCCAGCACAATGCTGGGTTTGACAATGTACATTAGGTTGATCAGCTTCAATCCATTCTGCTCAAATGTATTCATGTATCCGCGAAGTTCAGACTCTTTCCACGGCCCGGGACCCCAAACCGTGCTCACGTAGTTGATACCAATCTGTTTTAATTTCCGCATCGCTTTTACATCAGCATTAACGGGACAACTCAGCACCATCTTGGGTGTGTCGGGGCCCTCTGTGAGTGGCCATTTTTTATCCAGTTGCGTTTTTTACAGCGACGGGACAACGCAGATGCGGGCCCAACATCGGACAGTGCAAGCGCCGCTACGAGCGGACTGCTTTTTATAAATGCTCTGCGATCTTTTTTCATGCCAGCTCAATTCACGAACGTTGAATTACAAAATCAAGATTATTTTTTTACTAACCTCAAGGCAACACCGCCGCTGGCCTTTAAGTCAAAAGAAAGTGTCTGATGAGATTTTACCTCCTTACGCTCAACTTTGACATGCGTTCTTGTTTTTATTTCCGGGCCGCCATCGGAGTAGATATACGCAGTGTATCGCGCATCCTTGTCCAAAAAGGACAGTGGGATCTTGATGGTTCTGCTTTCACTGTTAGTAATGGATGCTATAAACCACTCACCTTTATTGCGCCTGGCCACGGTGATGTATTTGCCTATTTCTCCATCCAATACTTTTGTATCGTCCCATGTTGATGGCATCTTATCCCAGAATTCTATTTCTGGTTCTCCCTGATAGCAATTCGGACCATCATAGCAGTATAGCGGTGGAAGTGGATTGAAAAATATGATAGGTAAGCATAGACGGTGTGTGAAGGTTGTTCCGGTGGTTGCGTAATAAGCTAAGGTGAAATCTGCCGCACCGGCGATCATGCGCGTAAAAGCCAACTGCGTATCATGTGTCGCATCGGGCGTCATTTCGCTCAATATGCCTTCCTGTGTTAACAGGTTAGGATAGGTCCTGCTAATGCCAGTCGGTCTGAACTCATCATGAATGTCGACGAGAATGTGATGCTTCGCGCATTTTTTCACCGCTTCGACAATCCAGCCTTCCCACATCTGAGAACCAACCTCAACAAAGCCAAACTTAATACCTTTGACGCCCCAACTTTCATAGAGTGGTAATATCTCATCCAGGTAGATCAGCAGGTGTTTGATATTCACATACAACCATACGCCTACGCCTCGCTCCTTTGCGTATTGAATCAGTCCGGGCAGATCCAGATCTCCCTTGTTGATATATTGAATAGTATCGGCTGCTACTCCTCTGGGATCGCTCTTTGAACTCCATTCATGTCCATACCAGCCGGCGTCGAAGTGAACATATTGCATATTTCTCTTCACAGCAAAATCCACAGCTTCCTTCCCACCCTTCATAGAATTGGTCATGTCCCACATTATTTTCCCGGTTCTTATCCATGAAACATCCTGAAGAGGCGTCGGCTCGTTGAGGTTTAGCAGTATTGAATTATTTTCCAACAACTGGCCAGGTTTCTCAGCAATCATCACGACGCGCCATGGCACAGAAAAAGGAAGCATGGCCTGCACACGTCCATCCTGCCTGGCAATTATAGTATTTGGTTTTTCGGTGCTCAGCGAGAATTTCGTCCTGGCATAGTTAATCATTTCAGCCTCAGCCAGAGTCGCGTATAGCCCGTTAGGGAGTTCCAGCGTTAGTGGCCGTTCATTTTGTCTAGGCCAGTTGGCCAAGGGAAGTAATTTATACAAGCACTGCGCACATTCCGTAAACCAGGCCTTTGTATTCTCAGGCATTGTGAATTCAGTATAATCCTCCCTTACCTCGTCCGACTCTCTTCCACCCCACTTCTCGATGAGATCATATTGAAAGGCGATCCCTTCATTGTAGGCACGTATGTTTAGTCCTAATCCATTTTTGTCATTTTTCTTTTCTATTCTGATATAGGCTCCATTGTAATTATCCCGAATGGCGCTTCGCTCTCCCCACACGGGATGCCATAGTGTATCTTTTTTACTTCTCACTACTTCCTTTATGCTCAGATCCTCGGCATACCTACCCAACGCCAAGCCTGGACGGAAGTATTACCGGAATGGAATTATAATCAACTTTCCAGGATAGCTTGCCGTCCTGCAAAGTAAATTCTCCCTGGATCTTACCATCAGGCGAGCTTACTTTCAAAACTTCCTGCGCTTTCAGCGATGTGGTGACGAAGAAGAGCAGCGTGACGATGTATTTAACGGAACAGGACATTTTTGAATCTTACAGGTTTAAGACTTTTGCCAGATCAAGCGTATCATTCAATTGTTGTTGTTGACGGATCAAACGGGTTTTCAAGTCATTCAATATTTTTTTATAGGAAGCCTGATCGGACACATCCTTCATTTCATCAGGATCCTTTTCCAAATCAAAAAGCAAAACCTTCGGCGCTTCAGGGTAAACGATTAATTTATAACGCTCCGTTCTCACCATTCGTTGAAGGTTCATATAACCACCGTATATTTCCCGATAGGTACTTGATTTTTTACTTTTTATAATAGGCAGAACACTGTTGAAATAGACATGCTCTGGTTTTTTTATTCCTGCAAGCTCGTAGGTTGTCGCCATGATATCCTGGAGGTAAATCTGCTGATCTCTTTTCTCACCTTTTGGAATACCGGGGCCCGCAACAATAACAGGAACGCGGATGCTGTGATCGAACATATTCTGTTTGCCCATCAAACCGTGGTGACCAACAGCCAAGCCGTGATCGGATGCAAAAAACACGTATGTATTCGTTCGTGAACTTTTAGAAAGTGCACGGAGAATCTTTCCGATCTGCTCATCCATATGCGAAATGATCGCATAGTATTCCTGAATATTCTTCTTGACTGCGTAAGGTGTCCTGGGAAATGGAGCCAGCTTTTCGTCCCGCGAATCTACACCGGAACCGATCTTCTCCTTGTACGGGTAGTCATCCAGGTAATTAGCTGGAAGCGAAATTTTATCCAGCGGATACCGATCGATAAATTCTTTAGGAGCTTGTCGCGGATCATGCGGAGCATTAAAGGACAAGTACATAAAAAATGGCGCTTCTTTTTTCGCAACCTCATCAAAATAGACGCGGGCATCATCAGCCAATACTTCGCTCCAATGTTTGCCTCCTTTCCAAAATCCTCCAAATTTTTCATTCCACGGTGTCCACAGCGTATCGCGTGGTGAAAGGGGACGATTGTAACCTTCGGGTGTCTGGCTTGGCCCTGCGGTGCCAGCATGCAAAACATGATCGAATATCGCATGGACGTCAGTCTTGCCTTGCCACTTACCACTTATGTAGGTTTCATATCCTGCTTTTTTCAAATGTTGAACCCATAGCCCAGTAGTGGCAATCAGATTGTCTAGATTTTTCTCCGATCGTTGCGCATCCCACAGCGGTAGTCCGGTCATTAACATCGTACGACTCGCAGTGCACACCGCACCTTGCCAGGACCCCATATTGAAGGCGTTAGTGAAACTAACACCAGAAGCTGCTAACGAGTCCAGGTGTGGAGTAAAAATTTCGTTTTCTCCTAAGGCATGAATGGTATGATAAGCCTGATCGTCGGTGAAAATAAATAATATGTTAGGCTTTTCAACGCTTGTTATTTCGTTAGGCAGGGGATCAGCATATTTGTAGGCATGAAAGGATAATACGATCAAAGGAAGAAGAGATACGGACGACAAAAACAATCCAGGAATTTTTTTGAACCAAGATATCAGGTGTCTTTTCATTCCTTGCGATTGTTTATTATTCCTTCAAAGAAAATGCGACATAGGCATCGCTTGATGGTGTTCCCAACTTGCCGCCACCACCCGCCGCAATAACGACGTATTGTTTTCCCTCAACCTCATATACACTTGGCGTTGCCGTTCCGGTGGCCGGAAGCTTATACTGCCAGAGAATTTTTCCAGTTTCCTTGTCGAAGGCGCGAAAGTATTCGTCACCGGTACCGCCAATAAAAATCAATCCGCCACCAGTGACAGCAGGTCCTCCAAGGCTTTGTCTTCCAGTAGGCGGTAAGCCTTTTGCGACGAGCTCAGGATATTCGCCCAGCGGCACTTTCCATAAAATCTCGCCACTATTCAAATCGACAGCATTCAGCGTTCCCCAGGGGGGCTTCACACCGGGAAATCCCGCCTGATCGTTTAACAAATTCCAGCCATCATGGACAAAGCGATAGTTCTTGGCTGAATCGTCCACATGCAATGCTTTCTTATTTCGCAGATCTTTCTTATCGAACAAAAACGCCATCAACGCTTCCATATCGTCCTGTGAAAGATTTGGAAACGCTGGCATCTGTCCTTTACCCGTCTTTAACAGGGAGGCTACCTGTTTTTCCGATTTTGTCTTGGAGAGATTGTTCAGCGCAGGGTACACATTGGTTCCGGAGCGATCACCGCCATGACATGCTGTGCAATTATTCAACGTATACACTCTTCTGCCTGCATCCGCAAGAAAAAGATCCCGACCGGCGACATCGATTTGCCTCATCTTGATCAGCAAGGGGATTTCATTCGTGTTTACGTAGAGAATACCTTGTGTAGGATCAACAGCAGCCCCTCCCCATTCAGCACCACCACGTGTACCGGGAAACTGCACTGTTCCCTCGACACTGTGCGGCATAAAGATCGATCCCATCTTCGCTCCCTTGATTTTATTCAGGACATACTCATGTGATTCGGGTGAAATATCTGTGACATCGTCCTCGGCAAACTTGTGCCTTACCAACGGTACAGGTTTGAGTGGAAAAGGTTGGGTCGTCCAGACTTCTTCTCCTAGAATATCGGAGGCAGGCACCGGACGTTCTTCTATGGGAAATATGGGTTCGCCTGTTTCACGATTGAACACGAAGACCATCCCCATTTTCGTAACCTGTGCTACTGCATCTACTTGTTTACCATTCTGTGAAACGGTAAGCAAATTCGGAGGTGCAGGTAGATCATAGTCCCATATATCATGATGGACCAATTGATAATGCCATATCAGTTTTCCAGTAGCCGCCTCGATGGCCAAGAGACAATTCGCGTAAAGATTTTTGCCTTTCCTGTTACCGCCATAAAAGTCAAATGAAGCGGAACCGGTTGGAATAAAAACAATTCCGCGTTTCTCATCGACGCTCATGCCACACCAGTTGTTCACGCCGCCGACTTCCTTATAAGCGTTTTCCGACCAGGTATCATAACCGGTTTCCCCAGGTTGAGGAATGGTATGAAATGTCCAGACGGTTTTTCCCGTCTTCAGATCGTAGGCCCGGATAAAACCGGGTGGCGCATCCCACCCATCGCTGAGGGCGGTGCCTTGAATTATGACGTCTTTATAAATGATACCCGGAGATGTTGATGTTACATTGAGTTTTGATGGATCACGCAACAATCCTTCACGCAAGTCAACTTTGCCTTCGACACCAAAGTCTAGTGAAAGCTTGCCATCCGCCGCATTGAGCGCATAGAGATATGGACCAGCCGAAAAATAAATTCTTTTATCCGTTCCCGATTCCCAATACGTCACCCCGCGATTGACGCCGGAGGATTGTCCTCCGTTGAATGGATCGAATTTCCAAATTTCCTTTCCTGTCGCTGGATTTAACGCAATCAACTTGAGCTTCGGTGACGTGACATACATCGTACCATTGGCGATTATCGGATTGCATTGAATCGTTGAATGATTTCCTGCTTCTGCATCGCCTGTGTGATAAGTCCAGGCAACTTCAAGTCGACTGACATTTTCTTTATTGATCTGGTCTAACCCCGAATAGGCCGTGTTGTAAGCATCGCCCCGATAAACAGACCAGTTAGTATGAACATTGTCCTTTTGCTTACAGGCATTAATCAGTAATAGAAATCCTAAACTGCAAACAAGAGTTTGATAGTGCGTCTTTTTCATTCGCGGCATCGGTGTTGGTAAAGGTTCATGTAGGCGATTTTATTTTCAGGCAATATACATAACCATCACTTCCGACTACCAGAATAGAAACAGTTCCTTCTTTGTCTAACGTGACCACGGTAGGAGGCCCGATCGGCGCAGGGAATTTAATTTTCCAGCGAAGTTCACCGGTTGAACCAGCGCGTGGAGCACCCAGACAGAAAAGTGTATTGTCAATAACAACCAGCGCCTCATCACGCCCATCGCTGTCCAGGTCAGCGCTGGCCGTACCCCGCACCGGATCGGAATGTATCTTAAAAGATTCAAAGCCTTCGCCTGATGGATTGGGCATGGTCCACTTCACTTTGCCAGATGCCAGGTCATAACTTCGCACGCCGTCTTCATACCCAACGCCGACGACATCTGCGCGGCCATCTCCATCAAAGTCTCCGAAGGAGGGCAAGTATGCCGGACTTTTATCCAGCGCATCAAACCAGACCAACGTTCCATCCAGGCGAATAACCCCGGTCATCAACTGGCCACTGAAGAACAGTGCAGGCTTGCCTTCGTTCATGAAATTTCCCGCAACGGCATGGCCAAAATAAACCTGCTTGTCATAAACCTGTTTCCATTTCGCGTCCATGGCGAGGATGTCCTGGCCAGTAGTTCCTTTCATCATGTAGAGAATACTGGGCCACAGAGAGGCCACGTCATCAAGTCCATCGCCGTCGTAGTCCGCAATCGCAAAGGTATTCCCGCCCACGGCGCGTTTGCTAATTTGTTTATCGCGGTGCCAGATCAAATGTCCATCCTTGCCGGAAAGTAGAAAAGTCTCCTCACTGTGCATCTTCGATCGCATGGTGGTCACTAGTACATCCTGCTGGCGTGTATCCGTAAAGTTGCCGGCCTGCCAATACAAAGCACCACCGGTATTGTTTGGCGGTGGGGTACCTGCAATCCGGGGGAACTCGTGTTGCCAAACGATGCTTCCATCCATATTCTTCACCGATATGCGGGCTAATCCAGACGATCCGGCGTCAGCCACAATAAGCTGCCGATGACCGTCCCCCGCGAGATCTGCAACCACAGTGCCAAATGTCCTGGGCCATGAAGCGCCCTGACCCCGCCCGGGGATATATTTCAACTGCACTTTATCACCATCCTTCTTGGGTGCGGGGAATAGTACCACTTCATCACCCGCTCCCTGAACGGCAATCGTGGGTGCGTTGGCTCCATCCGGCCAGGCTACCATCGCAGCGCTTGTCTCAAAGCCAAGCCGTTTTGTAGTGTGATTCCTGACGGTTCCATTTGTGATCAGTAGTTTAGAGGGCTGCCCGAAGTGGTGTGTCGACCTAACAAGTATCCGTCCCGTTGCATCCAAACCCAAACCATCGAGGTTTTCGCCGGTGATCACCGTAACAGGTTTGAATGCCGATCCATCCCATTGCGCCACAGATAAAGTTGTTTGTGGTAATTTAGATTCCCGTAGTACGACATACGCGCGCTTTCCCAGGAGCTGGCTCATGACCGTCTGCTGTCCTAATGTTGCCATGCTCTTTACGTGTACGGGCAAAGGTGGGTTCCATGGCTGCCAATTCATATTTTCTTTTTCCCAGATAATTTTCGGCTGGCTTCCTTTAAGTGAGCGCACGCGTATTTTTGCCAGCGTACCAACGTCACGGGTACAGGTCGTCAGTAACTCGTTCACACCGTCGCCATCGAGGTCCAGGGGCGCAGCCAAAACCTCATCTGGAAAATCGACTTTCATGCTCCCTGTGATCGCATCGAAAAATGTTAAGTGCCATCGGTTGTCGCCTGCCTCATTGAAAAGTGTGACGCTGACTTCCCGTTTTCCATCGCCGTCAATATCGATAGCAGCAGGGTCCGGCGCCACGCGCATGATCTTTTGCGGATCTGCGATGTCCGGTTCAATATCTCTTTGCCAGAGCAGGGTCAGCTTGCCATTTCGGAAGCCAAGTACATCAACGTGTTTGGAAAAGTCGGCCTGGACAAGGAACTCCGACTTTCCGTCGCCGTCAAAATCATAAACACCATGAAAGCCATAGCTCCGGTTGTCGTTGAAAGTACAGCTATCCTTGGCCACGCCTGTACGGGCATCGAGCAGTATCATTTTGTAAAAGGGTAGGATTGCTATTTCTTTGGCGCCATCGCCGTCAAAGTCGCCCGCCAACGGAAGCGCATTAAAAAGGTATGACATAGGTTTAGTCTCCCATATTTTCACCCATGCGCCGTTTTGCTTTGCAAAGCAACGGCCAACGCAATACGCCCATTGTCCGTTAGTCATGGGCTTATCAAAAGCACTCTCAAATTCCAGTTTCTCCTTGCCCGGATAATCAGGTAGAATGTCCGCGTACGTGGATGATACGGAATGCATGTTATTGTCCTCCTCGGGAGTCTTGGGTGTGGGTATGAAATCAGTCTTGATGATCGAGTCTTTAGCAGTAGTTTTTACTTCTTCGCCCGGAAGATTGATCTGGTTATTTCCGTTTCCGGGCTCCACAACGACGAGACTTTCGAGCGCTCCAGCAAACTGCTTCCAAACAACGACCGGATTGGTGATTTTACCGCGCAACGGCGAATATGCTTCCTGGCTTCCGGTCCGGCGAAAAGATGGCCATTCCCCCGCTTTGGGAAATTTACCATTCAAGGTGGATTCGCTTTTTGATTTTGGCGCTGGCGCCGCTTTGGATTGAGATGACGCTTGCGCGTTTACCTGTGTCTGCGCATTGCTTATAAATGCGAATGACCCTAACATGAATAGGAGTACAAACTGTTTCATGAGAATGACTTTAAAGTGCTGGAAAAAATCTCGTATATGAAAAGCGGGGTGCGGCTGGGTTCGTCAAGAAATGACGAGTACTAAAATTATAAAATTAACCGGACAAACGAAATTTTTTCCCAATGTAATTCGTACAATTTTATGAATGGTCTGATACAAATTTTTAAACGGAATTATTTGTGTTCTCCTGGCGCAAACGCTACCGGACCAATACTAACGTATAAGATATACGCTGATCGAGTCGTCGGCCAACTCAAATGGTTTAGTCGCACCACTTTGAGTGGTCTGACGACTTACCGCACGCAATAAACGATTCCATCGAGGCTAATCACCAGGATCGAAACGCTACCATCTTTGTCTAGTGTGACAACTGTTGGAGGCCCAACCTGTTCGGGAAAATTAACCTGCCAGCGCACTTCGCCTGCTGAGCCTTCAGGGTTGGATCCCAGGCAATAAAGTGTCTTGTCTAATACCACCAGGGCCTCATCGCGGCCATCGCCATCAAGGTCGGCGCTGGCGCTGCCCTTGACAGGGTTTTCTTCCCTTTGTCCAAAAGATTCGAAACTCTCCCCTGGAGTGGGCATATGCCATTTCACTTTGCCACTCTCAGTATCGTAACAGCGAATTCCGTCTTCGTATCCTACTCCGATAGCATCGCTTCGACCATCTCCGTCAAAATCACCGAACGATGGAAAATACGCAGGACTCTTGTCCAGCGCATCGAACCATACCAGCGTGGCATCCTTACGAATCACCCCGGTCATTAACCTGCCACTGAAATACAATGCAGGCTTGCCATCGTTCATAAAGTTTCCCACCACCGGTTGGCCGAAATAAACCTGCTTGGCATAAACCTGTTTCCATCTCGTGTCCATGGCGGAGAAATCCTCGCCCGTCGAGCCTCTCATGAAATAAATAATGCTGGGCCAAAGTGAAGCCAAATCGTCGAGTCCATCACCATCGTAATCTAGTATACCGAACCCGAAATTGCCGCCCACGCCGCGCTTGCTTATCTGCTTATATCGGTGCCATAGTTGATGACCATCAACCCCTGAGAGTAGATACGTTTCCTCACTGCCGCCCTTCGACCGCTGGGTAGTAACCATCACGTCTTGTCGAACGCGGTCTGTAAAATGCCCTGTCTGCCATAGAATAACCCCTCCCGTATTTTGTGGTGGCGGTGTGCCTGCAATGAGCGGGAACTCGTGTTGCCAGAGAACTCGCCCGTCCAGGTCCTTGGCTGAGATGCGCGCTGCTCCTGAAGGACCGGCATCCGCCACCAACATTTGACGACGCCCATCGCCCCCAAGATCAACGACAACAGGGCCGAAAGTATTCGGCCACCAGGAGCCTTGGCCCCGACCGGAAATGTAGTTCAGCTGAACCTTTGCCCCATTCTTAGCGGGGGGTTGGAATGTAACTTGTTCTTCAGTTGCTCCCTGAACCACGATGGTGGGCACCTTTGCTTCATTCGGCCAGGCAACGACTGCAGCTGATGGTGGACTACCAATAGTGCGGGTAGTTTGGCGCGTGGATTTTCCTCCGACGATGTCAAGACTGGATTGTTGACCGAACCGATGCCGCGAACGAACAAGTATCCTTCCCGTTGCATCGAAACCTAATCCTTCCAGGTTCTCACCAGTTACTGTAGTAATGGGTTTAAATGTCGATCCGTCCCATCGCGCCACGGACAGGTTCATTCTCGTCGCCGGTCCGGGTTCACGAATCACTACGTAAGTACCCTTTTCGTCCGTACGACTGAGAACGGTCCGTTGTCCTCCCGTCGCCAGGCTCTTCACATGTTTTGGCAATTGTATATCCCAGGACTGCCATTCGGCATTCTCCTTTTCCCAGATAATCTTTGGTTCGCTTCCTTTCACGGACCAGGCGCGTATCTTCATCAGTGTGCTAACGCCACGGCTACTCGTTGTTAAAAATTCATATACACCGTCGCCATCCAGGTCGAGCCTTGCCGCCAGCAGCTCGTCTGGAAAATCAACTTTTACGGTGCCCGTCAGCGCATCCCGAAAGGTCAGATGCCACTTTCCGTCACCGGAGTCGTTGAAGAGCGTTGTTATTACTTCGGGCTGGCCGTCGTTATCGATGTCCATAACAGGATCCGGTGCCACCCGCAAAATCTTTTGGGGATGAGCAACATCTTGTTCAATATCCTGCTGCCAGAGCAGACTCAGTTTGCCGTCCTTGAAGCCAAGCACATCGACATGTTTTGAAAAATCCGCCTGAATAAGAAACTCTGACTTGCCGTCGCGATCAAAATCATAAACGCCGGCAAACCCGTAGCTCCGGTTGTCGTTAAATCTGCAGCTGTCCTTCACGATCCCCGTCTTGGCATCGATCAGCAACATTTGCCAAAAGGGGAGGATTGCTATTTCCTGGGTGTTGTTGTTATCAAAATCGCCAACTAAGGGCAGGGCTTCAAATAGATAGGCAAATGGTTTAGTCTCCCATATCTGAATCCACTCACCGTTTTTCTTTGCCATGCATCGACCCACGCATAGGGCCCACTCGCCGTTGATCATGGTCTTATGAAAAGCGCTTTCGAATTCCAGCTTCTCCTTGCCAGGATATTCCGGAAGGACGTCCGCATAGGTATAATTCCTCGAGCTATTATCTTCCTCTTCATTTTTTGGCACCGGGATAAAATCAGTCATTGTGATGGAATCAGCTGCGTCTCGCGGTTTGGTTTCCTCACCTCGCAGACTCAATTTTGTATTCTTATCGCCTGGCTCCACGACAACAAGGCTTTCCATTGCACCAACAAACTGCTTCCAGGCGATAGCTGGTTTTGTGATCTTTCCCTTCAAGGGAGAATGCGCCTGTAGGGTACCGTTGCGTCGAAATGATGGCCATTCACCAGGCTTGGGAAATTTTGAATCTGCGACCTGGCTTTCGCGTTGTGTTTTGGACGAGGGTTGAACCTGCGCATGGGTTATTCCTGCAAAAGCTATTATTGCTAACAAGAATAGAGTTTGTTTTCTCATGTTTTAGATTTTTTAGCGTACGCAATAAACGAAGCCATCATTCCCAACGACCAGGATAGAAACAGGGCCACCCTTTTCTAACGTTACCACTGTGGGCGGGCCGATAGGCGCTGGAAATTCCACGCGCCAAAGCACTTTGCCAGTTGCATCGTCTCCTTTGATCCCAGGCATAGGAGTGTTTTGTCGATCACGATTAGCGCTTCGTCTCGCCCGTCGCTGTCCAGATCAGCACTGGCGCTGCTCTTCACAGGATTTTCTATTTTCTGTCCAAAATTTCCAAACCCATCTGTTGGATTGGGCATGCGCCAATTCACGTTCCCGGAAGCCATATCATAACATCGCACGCCGTCTTCGAATCCAACGCCAACGACATCTGCGCGTCCATCACCATTAAAATCACCGAATGATGGAAGATAACCCGGGCTTTTGTCCACAGCATCAAACCATACCAACGTTCCGTCCAGGCGTATCACGCCTGTCATCAGCCTACCACTGAAAAAGAGGGCGGGCTTCCCCTCGTTCATGAAATTTCCTGTCACTGCCTGACCAAAATAAACCTGCTTATCGTAAACCTGCTTCCATTTTGCATCCATGGCAAGAATATCTTTTCCCGTGCTACCTTTCATTAAGTATAGAATGCTTGGCCACAAGGATGCCACATCATCAAGTCCATCCCCATCATAATCTGCAATAGCAAACGAGTTACCACCCACCGCGCGTTTACTGATTTGCCGGTCACGATGCCACAACACACGCCCGTCTATTCCGGAAAGAAGCCATGTCTCTTCACTATGCATCTTGGAGCGTTGCGTTGTTACGAGCATATCCTGGCGCCGAGCATCCGTGAAATGGCCCGCTTGCCACAAGACAACACCTCCAGTATTTTGTGGTGGTGGCGTACCGGCGATTAGTGGAAATTCGTGTTGCCAGACAATGCTACCGTCAAGATTCTTCGCTGATAGCCGTGCAAAACCTGACGCGCCGGCATCTGCCACGATAAGCTGACGACGTCCGTCCCCGGCAAGGTCAGCTACCACCGGCCCAAGCGTTGTAGGCCACCACGTGCCCTGGGCACGTCCCGTCACATGGCTCAATTTCACCTGCTCTTTTTCAGTCTTTGGTGGATGAAACAATACTTGCTCTTCAACAAATCCCTGTACGACGATGGTAGGATTCTTCGCCTCGTCAGGCCACGCTACCATCGCAGATCCTGGCGGGCCACCGATACGCGTCGTTGTGTGGCGGATGGCTTTACCGTTGAAAATAACCATCGATGTAGGCGTACCGAAGCGATGTTTCGCCCGGACCAGGAGTCGTCCTTGAAAATCAAAGCCCACGCCTTCCACCTGTTCCCCGACAATCGTGCTAACGGAGTTAAACTTCGAGCCATCCCAGTTCGCGAGCGTCAATTGTGTTTGATTGGATGGTGCCGGCTCACGCAATACAATGTAACGACGGTTGTTATGTACATGGTTGAGCACCGTTCGTTGCCCTAGTGTGGCCATGCTCTTCACATGGCGAGGTAGAGGTGGATTCCAGGTTTGCCAGCTGGTGTTGTCCTTTTCCCACAGGATTTTAGGCTCACTTCCCTTCACCGAACGCACCCGAATTTTTGAGAGCGTACCAACGCCTTGGGTGCACGTCGTAAGCAGTTCATCGACACCGTCACCATCCAGATCGATTGGCGCCGCGAGGACCTCATCGGGAAAGTCTATTTTTAACCTGCCGGTGACCGCGTCGAAAAAACCCAAGTGCCATCGGCCATCACCTGTATCGTTGTAAAGGGTTCTAATTACTTCACGCCGGCCGTCATTGTCGATGTCCATAACCGGATCGGGTGCCACCCGGAGTATTTTTTTGGGATCTGCAATATCCGATTCGATATCTTGTTGCCAGAGAAGGGTCAGCTTGCCGTCACGAAAGCCCAGCACATCAACGTGTTTTGAGAAGTCGGCCTGGACGAGGAACTCCCACTTACCATCGCCCTCAAAGTCATAAACACCGTGGAACCCGTAGCTACGATTTTCGTTGAACCTGCAACTATCCTTGACGTGTCCGGTACGAGCATCAACAAGCTTAAGTTGATAAAAAGGCAGTATGGCAATCTCCTGCGTCCCATCTCCGTCGAAATCACCCACTAGCGGAAGAGGATTAAAAAGATCTTTGATAGGTTTAGTTTGCCAGGCCGGAATCCATTGTCCATTTTGCATGGCATAGCAAGTTCCAAAGGAGCGGGCATACTGTCCGTTTGTCATCGGTTTATCGAACGTACTTTCGAACTCAAGTTTTTCCTTTCCGGGATATTCCGGCAAAACATCGGCATACGTTGTCGTCATCGAACTGTTTTTGTCTTCTTCATTTTTTGGAATGGGGATGAACTCAGCCAAGGCGATCGAGTCAGCGCCTGATATTTTTATCTCATCACCAGGCAATTTCAGTGTCGTTTTTCCATCGCCCGATTCCACCACCACCCGACTTTCCAATGCCCCTACGAATTGCTTCCACGCGATGGTTGGCTTGGTGATGTTGCCTTTCAATGGGGAGCGCCCTTCAAGTGTGCCGGTGCGACGAAACGCCGGCCATTCGCCGGGCTTGGGAAATTTTGCGTTAGTCCGCGGTGGAACTTCGGTTTTGGAAGGTTGACCCTGCGCATGTGCTATCCCCGCGAAAGATATTAACATCAATACAAGTAGCGTATGTTTCATCATGGTTTAGATTTTTGTTCAACACAATAAACGAAGCCGTCGTCGCCAGCAACCAGAATAGAAATAGGACCATCCTTTTTTAACGTAACGACTGTGGGCGGACCAATGTGCGAGGGAAATTCGACGCACCAAAGAATTTTGCCAGTCGTATCGCCAACTTTAATTCCAATGCATAAGAGAGTTTTATCGATCACAATCAAAGCCTCGTCGCGTCCATCGCTGTCCAGGTCAGCACTGGCGCTGCCCTTCACAGGACTCGGTTGTCCAAAATTTTCGAATCCATCAGTCGGGTTGGGCATGCGCCAAGTTACGTTTCCCGAAGCCATGTCGTAACACCGCATCCCATCCTCGAAGCCAGCAGCTAAAACATCCGAGCGTCCGTCGCCATTAAAATCTCCGAACGATGGAAGGTAGCCAGGACTTTTGTCCACCGCATCAAACCACACCAACGTACCATCCAGGCGTATCACACCGGTCATGAGCCTTCCGCTGAAAAAAATCGCCGGCGTTCCTTCATTCGTAAAATTTCCTGCCACTGCCTGGCCAAAATAAACCTGCTTATCATAAACCTGCTTCCATTTTGTGTCAATGGCAAGAATGTCCTCTCCCGTACTACCTTTCATCAAATAGAAAATGCTTGGCCACAGCGACCCAATATCATCAAGTCCATCGCCATCGTAATCCGCGATAGCAAACGAATTGCCACCCACGCCACGTTTGCTGATCTGCTTATACCGGTGCCATAGGACATGACCGTCTTCTCCGGAGAGGAGAGATGACTCCTCACTGCCCCCTCTTGAGCGTTGGGTGGTCACGAGCACATCCTGCCGAATTGGATGGGTGAAGTGCCCAGCTTGCCAAAGGACAACCCCACCCGTATTTTGTGGTAACGGCGTGCCTACAATCAGCGCGAACTCATGTTGCCAGACAACGCGTCCGTTAAGGTCCTTGACCGATATCCGTGCGGCACCTGAGGGGGCGGCATCAGCCACGATGATTTGACGACGTCCGTCTCCAGCAAGATCGACGATCACGGGACCTAACGTATTCGGCCACGCGACGCCTTGCCCCCGGCCGGAAATATAGTTGAGTTGAACGTTTTGTCCGTCTTTGCGCGGCGGCTGGAACGTGACTTGGTCCTGCGTTGATCCCTGAACGACGATAGTGGGTAACTTTGCTTTGTCTGGCCAGGCAACTACTGCAGACCCTGGTGAAGAACCGATCCGCCGCGTTGTTTGTTTGATCGAATGCCCTCCTGCGATGACAAAGTCAGATCGCTGACCGAACCGATGGCGCGAACGGACAAGCAGCCGGCCAATAGAATCAAACCCTAGCCCGTCCAGGTTCTCACCTGTGATTGTCATGACAGTTTTAAATGTTGCTCCCTCCCATCGCACCAAAGACAATTTCGTTTCCCTAGGCAATCCGGTTTCCCGAATCAAAACGTACATATACTTTGAGTCGCTACGGGCGAGCACAGTTTCCTTTCCTAATGCTGCCATGCTCTTCACATGTCTTGGCAACGGCAGATTCCATGTTTGCCAGTCGGCATTTTCTTTTTCCCAGATAATGGACGGCTTGCTTCCCTTCATAGTTCGAGCGCGTATTTTTTTTATCGGGCTAACGCCACGGGTACATGTTGTTAACAATTCACTCTCACCGTCGCCGTCCAGGTCCATGCGCGCAGAAAACTGTTCGTCCGGAAAGTCAACCTTTATATGGCCAGTCAACGCATCAAGAAAGCTCAGATGCCAGCGTCCGTCACTGGAATCGTTGAAGAGTGACAATATTACTTCCGGATGTCCATCGCCGTCTATGTCCATGACTGGATCAGTTGCTACCCGCATGATCTTTTGGGGGTGGGCAACGTCTTGTTCGATATTCTGCTGCCAAAGCAGTGTTAGCTTGCCATCCCGGTAGCCAAGTACATCGACGTGTTTTGAGAAGTCCGCTTGGACGAGAAACTCCCACTTGCCGTCACCCTCGAAGTCATAAACGCCGTGGAAACCGTAACTCCGGTTATCGTTGAACCTGCAACTATCTTTAGTCTGTCCGGTGCGGGCATCAATCAGCTTCAATTGATAAAAAGGGAGGATCGCTATTTCTTGCGTGCCATCGCCGTCAAAGTCACCTACCAATGGAAGGGGCACAAAAAGATCTTTAATAGGATTGGTTTGCCAGACAGTTATCCATTGATCGTTTTGTTTAGCATAACACCTACCAAAGGTGCGCGCATATTGTCCGTTTATAAAGGGTTTGTCGAAGGTACTTTCAAACTCAAGTTTCTCTTTGCCCGGATACTCCGGAAAAACATCGGCAAAAGTCGTGGTCCTTGAAATATTGTTATCCTCTTCATTTTTTGGAAGCGGGATAAAATCAGTCAAGGCAATGGAGTCAGCACCTGATATTTCAGTTGCATCGCTGGGCAACAACAACTTAGTATTTCCATCCGCTGATTCGACGACAACACGACTTTCCAGCGCACCGACAAATTGCTTCCACTCAATAGCAGGGTTTGTGATGTTGCTCTTCAATGGAGAATGTGCTTCAAGCGTTCCTGTCCGACGGAACGCGGGCCATTCCCCGGCTTTTGGAAATTTTGTTTGTGTTTTTAATTTCTCACCCGATGATAAAGTCTGAGCCTTGCAGGCGTCTATAAATGCAATGGCCCCTATAATAAATAGGAAAGCAATCTGTTTCATCGAAATGATTTAGAGTGATGAGAGAATTATATGAAAAGCAGGATCGGCTGGATTCGTCGAGAAAGACGAGGTATTAAATTTATCAAATTGCCCGAGAAAACGAAACTAAAATCTAAGTTTAATCAGCTTACTATTCGTTAATTGCTTTTCAATCGATGCCACAGGATGGCGTGGCGATTATGCCCTTTACAACTCAATAAATGCCTCACTCCATTCGCGCAAATCCCACTCATCGAATTTGACATTCGCGGTCAGAATAGACATACCGGTGGAAGCCTTTTTCGATATCTTTACATTAAATTTTTGAATTGCCTCGGAACGCGGGTCAACTATCATTGTAATCACTTTGCGATCAATACGAAAACCCGCTGGTGGGTTAAATTCAATCAGAAACGTTTTCGCAATATCCGAATGATTAAAGACTTTTATTGCATATTCAAGTGTCTTACCAACCTCCGCTTTTTGTCCATAGGGGTACAGGCTCATCCACTGCTCATCCGTCCCGAAATTAATATTGTCCCAGGGAAGGAGCTCTTTTAGGATTGAATTTCTATTCTGCAATACCATGGTCATGTGATCTAGCTGTTCCCTGGAAAAAGTAAAAAGAGGTTTTAAATGCTGGTTAGACAGCAACACATGCTGCGGAAGTCTTTTAAGAAAGTCGAGACAGTAAAGATATCCGGTTTCCGGGTGCAGGAAGTTACGATTCTGAAAACAATAGTCGTCTATGCCGGCTGGGGTAAAGGAATCGCCGGTAAAAAAAATAGCCTCGCCGTTAGATTTTTCAAAAAGCAGACCATCATGATAGAGCGTTTGCCCTGGAAAATAAAAAAAGGTGAGTTTAAAATCGTTCCAGGAAAGTTCCTGGCCCTCTTGCATAATCGTCAGGTTTTGAATCGGGCGATTCGTCAGGCAGGGCATGCGATAGGCTCCAGGATTTTCGAGAATACCTTTTAGTTCTTTGGTAACGTAAACGGGACAATCAAATTCTTTGACGATGTCATTGACAAGATCAGTATGATCATCGTGATAATGCGTGATGAACAAACCATCCAGTTTTTTTAAACGCCCGGACCTTTTTAATTTTAGTAACGCTTGCAGCGATTGTTTCGACCCACAATCGATCAGGAATCCAGAACTGTCTTCCGCCATGACGAGATTGCTGTTGTTAATGTGTTGATACCAGGATGGTGTCTTATCCTTGATAACCGATGCGAAAGGCATCCAATCAACAACATTCGGTGATCCAAGTAAATGTTTTGTGAGTGTGATCATTCGGTCGGTATGATTCCAACGCTGAGCCGTGATCGATAGATAACTCTGATAAAGCAAACGAATTCTTGTAATTAATTTTTGAATTGCGACATCAGGGTCCGTTATAATGGGCCCTCGACAGGGAATTAGAAAGTCCGGTTTCTGATCGGCGACAAGCTGAAGGCTCGCAATGAGCTGACCCAATCTCGCTGCGTAACCATGATATCCATCAATACCTCGCAAAGAATCCTGAAAACTATAAAGATCAAAAAGTTTACCATCACCAAAGATCAAATCTCCGGTGAAGATAAATCGCTTTTGATCGATGTCAGCCAAATAGGAAACAGACCCTCGTGTGTATCCTGGCGTACTCAGGACTTTGAAGTCAACGTCCTGCCACGTTATAACATCGTCACCTTTGACAAACCGACGAACTTGGAAAGGAGAAATCCCAATCTTAGAGGTTTGATTAGCATAGTCGTGGAATCGTGCTTTTGAAAAGTTTGACCAAATGGAATCACCCTTCACAAAATAGGATTTCTCTTTGGCTGGAACGACGGCATGGGAACCTCTTTCAACCAAAGTTTTTCCCGCCCACACAACGTCCCGACGAAAGTGTGTGAACAAAACCATGTCTGCTTTCTTGATCTCGTTTCCGGGATCACCGTAGACGGCCAAAGTTCTTCCATTTCTCTCTATAAAAATTCCATTTATCGCACCTGGACGAATGCTCACGCTTGGGGAAATTTTCTGAGAATATGCCTGCTGGAATGAAAAGGCAAAGAAGAGTAAAACAGAAAGCAAAGGAGGAGTATAGTGCATGACTACGGTACTATTTCGACAAAAGCCTCAGTCCACTCCCTCAATTCCCACGCGTCAAATTTAATGTCAGCCGTGAGAACTGTCACGCCGGGTGTGGCCTTTTTAGGAACCTTCACCCTAAAAACCTGGCTTGCTTCAGATCGCGGTGGAATGGTAAGTGTAATCTCCTTAGCATCAATTTTGAAACCGGAAGGTCCTTTTGGCACTACTCTAAAAGTTTTTGCAACTTCAGAATAGTTAAAAATTTTAACCGTGCATTCGACTGTTTGCCCTCCCCTTACTTTTTGTCCGTATGGACTTATCCATGCCCATTGATCATCGGTTCCATAGTTGACGTCATCCCACGGTAACAGGTCTTTGATAATATCGTTACGTTCAAGTAAGACCGCTGTCATATGATCCAGTTGTTGAGGAGAAAATCTGAACAACGGTTTGATGTGCTGATTGGAAAGAAGCACATTAGGAGGAAGTTTCTTAAGGACGTCAAGACAATAAAGATAGCCAGTACCTTCATGCAAGATATTTCTGTTCTGAAAACAGTAATCGTCGATACCCGCGGGGGTAAATGAATCACCCGTAAAGAAAACAGCCTCTCCGTTGCTTTTTTCCATTAGCAGTCCATCATGATAAAGAGTCTGTCCAGGAAAGTATACAAAGGTCATTTCGAAATCTTTCCAGGACATTTTTTGTCCCTCTTTCATTATCGTTAAATTCGGAATGCCCGCGGAGGTCATGGAGGGCATGTGATACGCACCCGGGTCTTCAAGGATTCCCTTCAATTCCTGGGTGACATACACAGGGCACCCAAATTCTTTCACTGCATCATTTACAAAGTCGGTGTGATCATAGTGATAATGTGTAATGAAAATTCCATCCAGACTTTTTATTCGTCCTGAAGCTTTTAATTTTCTCACCTCGTCAAGATCTTTCTTCGTACCACAATCGATCATAAATGCTGCCCCGTCATCAGCGATGACCAGGTTCGCACAGTTTTGATGTTTGTACCACGAAGGAGGCGTATTCTGAATGACCGAGGCAAATGGCATCCAGTCTACACAGGCAGCCTGTCCAAGAACGTGCTTCGACAACGTGATCATCCTATCCGTATGGTTCCACCGTTGTGCGGTGATCGAAAGGTAATTTTGATAAAGCGTGTGAATTCGTTGAATAAGTTTTTCGATGGCTTCATCAGGGTTGGTAATGACTGGTCCTCTGGCGGGCACCATGACATCCGGTTTTTCAGCAGCTATAAGCTGCAAGCTTTTTATCAGGTGGCCCAACCTCGCGGCGTAACCATGATTACCATCAATCCCACCCTTCAGTGAATCCTGGAAGCTGTAGAGGTCAAACAATTTTCCGTCGCCATATATCAAGTCGCCAACGAAGGCAAATCGTTTATTGTTGATCGACGTGAAGTATGAAACCGAACCCCGGGTATAACCCGGGGTATTCACCACTTTAATATTTAAATCCTGCCATTGAAGAGTTTCCCCGCCTTTGACAAAACGATTAACGCTGATGGGGAGCGCTGCGATTTTTGTGGTCCGGTTCGAATGCTCACGAAACTGTTTTCGTGCAATTTCCACCCAAATAGAATCTCCCTTTGTAAAATATTCCCGCTGGGCAATAGGTGCGACTGCGGTGGAACCCTTTCCCACCAGGTTTCTTCCGGCTCCAACTACATCGCGCCGGAAATGCGTGAACAAGACCATGTCGGCTTTTTTCAGTTCGTCGTTCGGGTCTCCATACACCACGAGGGTCTTGCCGTTGCGTTCGATAAAAACGCCATTAACGGAACCCGAAGCGACTCGAACGTTCGGCGAAATTTCTTGCGAATACGCGAACCTGCTTATGCAACTTAAGAATAAAAATATCCAAATGTGTTTATGATGGAAGTCGCTGTTCATGATTTCCGACCTTCGAATAAATTGCGTCCCAGTGTCAGCGCGCGAATTTTGGCATTGGCGATAGAACGTTTCAGCATCCAAAACCCGCAGTCAGGGTGAATGTATCGAATACGATTTTCGCCCAGGACCTTAACTGCATGCTCCAACCTACTTGCAATCAGTTCCGGTGTTTCAACGACTGTCGATTTGATATCAACTACACCCAAACCAATACCCTTCTCGACATCTTTGAAATACTCCAATTCCTGATATCCGCGATGCGCAAATTCAAGTACGACGTGATCGGCATGTAAGGCGTTGATATACGAAATGAGCTTGTCCCAGGTTCCCTTTTGTACCGTTTGCCCTCCGTAGTTGCCAAAGCATAGGTGAACTGCAGGCGTATTTGGCACCGCATCAAGCATCACATTCATAGCACTTACAGCCCACTCCCACTCCTCCGGTGAACCCGGCAAATTGGCCTCATCGATTTGCAATATGTCAGCATCAATCTCAGCAATCTGTTTTGCCAAAATTCCTGCTAACGCGTGGGCTAGAGATGGAAGGTCTTTATAATGATAATCCAGTAAAGTCTTGCTAAGCATGTGCGGACCGGTCACAGTAAACTTCATTGGCGCTTTTGTCAATGGGCGAATCCTGCGATAGGCATTTACCAGGTCCAGCATACCCTCATGAAGAGCACCTTCCACAACGGCCGCAGGACGGACCCGAAAACCCATACCTTTTTTCTGAGCAAAGGCGGCAATGTCACTCCGGCTCACATCACTCCTTACGTTTCCCAACGGCTTTACAAAGTATTCGATCATTCCATTCGTCTCTGGATGATTGATGTCAAAGCGGTACAACTCGCCATCAGCGATAACATCAATCTCCGCCAACTCCTGAGTTTTCAGTACCACCATCGTGGCATCTTCTAATGCTTGCTGGCTTGGATAGGCAGCGAGCCAATCGAACATTGGGTATGAACCTACTACGGTGGTTTTAATCATGACTTGTCAAAAATTTCGATCGCTGGAATTCCTGTTGCCCGTCTGGTGAAATAAACATACATCCATTTTAGTTTTTTTTTCAATTGGCCAAAATCACGGTTCAGAAGGTTTAACATTACCAATGATGATGAGAACATTTCCAAATCTTCTTGTTTCACCTGTGGCAATGGCGAGGCAGGTATTTTCAGATTTAACCTCCCTGTAAAACTCAAATCGTCTTTCGCGTTTAATAACAATTTCGGAGTCGCTCAATATTTCAAGGATCTCTTTGTGGATCGGATGTTCGATTTCATCTGGTGGTACCATCAATACGACAGTCTCAATGGGAATATACTCCTTTATTACTTTTAATACGTCCGTAACCGTTAGCAGGTCCGGGGAAAGATTCAGAAAAACTTTTTGACAATGTTCCGGAGCACGTGTAGACAGCGGAAAATTTCCATCGGCAATCAACACCTTAGCACCGTGTCCACTGCTTCCTAATGCCATTAGAATGTCCGGATGAAGAAGTCTTAATTTTAGCATACATCAATCATTTTAGTTTATCATTTAATCAAGTTTCACCATTTACTTTTTCCACATACTGCTGTAGCGCCTGGTCTTTAACTAGCGGTCCCATCAAAAACAATACGATTGAAAGGCCTATTAATGCCATGGTACCATAGCCAATAAAAACAGTATTATAAGCTACGGAATAGTTATACGCATCAGAAAGATTTTTCACAGTAAGTCCAGAAAGCGATTGAAAAACCATGCCACCAAACCCCGCACCTACACTGGCAACACCCCATACAGACGCCGTTGCACTTGGCGGAACAACGTCACCGGGAAAAGCCATTGTGTTTGCAGTGTAAGCAGCATATCCGAAACTTGCCATACTTAGAATAATAATCGCAGACGTTGGACTACCAATGATAAATGGACCTATTATCAAGGACAAGCCCATCAGACTACCAAATATGGCCACGGCTATTTTCCGGGCCCTTGGTATTGGCACTCCTTTTTTAATAATGAATTGTGTAAACAGGCCTCCCAGAATATTTCCAAGGTCCGCGACCATGAAGGGGATGATAGCAAACCAGCCAATTTTGTCCAGGCCCCAACCATGTACGTCGACGAGGTATCGGCCGATCCAAAACGTAATGAAGTACCAGATTGGATCCATTAATATTTTCGACAATGTAAAGGATGAAACAAATCGGGTTTTGATGAGCTTCAGGGGAGGTATTATTCTTCGTTTAGATTCGCCGACCATTCGTTCTGGCGTATAATAGTTGAACCAGAACAACGCCACCCATAGGTAACCAATGAGTCCTATGATGATAAAAGTCCCACGCCATCCGTATGTAGTACCTAACCACGCGATCAACGGAGGAGCTACCATAGCACCTATTGCGGCGCCGCTATTAAATATTCCTGTGGCTGTCGAACGTTCTTCCGCGGGAAACCATTCACCCGTTAGTTTTATGGCAGCCGGCCAATTACCCGCTTCGCCGACGCCAAGCAGCGCCCGGAATATCCCGAAATGAAATGGCAAGGTTGCCAATGCCTGAAGTATGGTCGCGGTGGTCCAGAACGCCATACACAACGAATAGCCTAATCGAAGACCCAATTTGTCAATGGCAAAACCGGATACCAGATTGGAGAACATGTAGCCCACAAAGAAAGCAGTACCGATATAGCCAAACGTATCATCGGGGATCAATTGGCGAAGTTCGCCCTCTGCACTTAGATAATTAAAGGCAAGGCGATCAACGTAATTAAGTATAGTTGCCACCAGAGCGAACGCTAACATGGCCCAGCGAACTTTCGAAGAACGTGCCACGCCGCCAATGATTTTAGGTTCAACTATCTCTGGTTGTTGCATCGGATATTTTTTTATTCTCCACGAATCAGGGCCTGGGCCAAAATCGTTTCACACACTTCCATGGTCTTCAATACATCGCTAAACGGTGAAGAAGTTAACGCTTTTCCTGCAATGAGCGAATCGACAAACTCCCTGCTTTTCTTTTGGAAGCCTCCATAAACAAATAATTCATCGCTTCCTGCCACTTCCTTGCTGTCATATCGCACGCCTGTGTAATCTCCCTCTGTATACAGAAATGCTTCTTTTTCCAATTCGACATCTGCGCAAATTCCCGGAGCATGAATGTTCGCCCGAAAAATCCGACGGCCGGACGTCCAATTTCCAACAGTATAGCAACTTGAACCGTTATCAAAATAGAGGTTTGCCCCGATCCAATTTATATCGGGTACCATTATCCGTCGACAAGAAGATTCAATCTCTACAACTTCTCCGCCGCAGATCCACCGTGCTGTGTCGACCACGTGCGTAAAATCATCCAGCATCCGGTCGCGATCGCCTAACATGGGAACAATGTCATACTTGCTAAACTCTACGATGGCGTGCGTGACGGGGCCTTTTTCAAGGCACTTGTCTCGCATTTTTTGTAGTATCGGCGCCGACCTTCGTTGATGTGAGACTTGCGTGATGCAATTATTTTTCTCAGCCAGGTAAACCAAAGTCTGCGCTTGGTGAAGCGTCATGCCCATTGGTTTTTCAATAAAGAGATTAAGTTTATTATTCAGACACCAGGTCCAAATGTCCAGCATCACACCAGGCTGCCCAATTACATAAACGCCGTCGGGCCGGAGGGTGGTCAACATCCTTTGATAGTCAGCGGGGGATTTTGCCACATAAATATTTTGCTGGGGAATATTAAACTGTAATGCTGTCTTTTTTAAACGTTCTCCATTGTATGCGCAAATGCCAACAATCTCAACATCGTCGAAAGAAGCAAGCGCGGGATAATGCACCTTGTTGGCAAAACTGCCGTTGCCTATAATGCATATTCTCACTTTCATTTCCCGGCGTTGAGGTTATCCATTCCTACAAAGTCCTGTCATTTTCCGCACTTTCATAATAATCCAGATGGTTGCCCAATTTCTCCATAATCGGATTCGTAATTCTGTCCAGTTCCTCTTTCAGATCGTTGCATAGTGGTTCTCTAACCGAATTCACATTAGCTTCAAGTTCACGCATGTTTCTTGAACCTACAAGTGTGCAGGTGATCGCCGGATTTTTTAAAATCCATTTAATAGAAATTTCGGCCATTGAGAAGCCGGTCTCTTTACAAATTTTTCTAATACCTTTCAGGGCTGCGTTGGTTTCAGATTCCGCGCCCGCTTCACCGTGCCTGCACTCCTTAGTACCATTGGCGTTAAAATGTCTGGTTCGCCGTTGCCATACGGGCACATCGTCCAATGACGGATAGATGTCAGCCAATATTCCTTGTAGTAATGCCATGTACCCGATAACACCGATGCCTCTGTCCTCGCACCGCGGCAGGATGTCGTACTCTGCTGATCGGCAAAAAAGATTGTACGGTAATTCATTTACTGCAATTTCCTCGAGCGGTAAATCCTTGAGGCGGCTGGTGCTGAAATTGCTGACACCAAAATGTCTTATTTTTCCCCGTTGTTTTAGTTCTCGCAAAGTCTCCAGCGTCTCGTCAATTCCCGGTGGATTTGCAATAATGCCTTCGTTGTTTGTAAAATGCCTGATAGAATGTGGATGTATCGGCCAGTGAATCATGTATAAATCGATATAATCTGTTCGAAGTCGATTCAATGAAGCTTCACAATGTTTGATTAAGGAATCTTTATAACAATTCGAGGGGCTGACTTTTGTACCGATTATTATTTTATCCCGCGGTATTCCCTGTATTGCTTCTCCCAGCGCAGATTCACTCCGTCCTTCATTGTAGGCTTCTGCCGTGTCAAAAAAATTGATACCCATGTCGACCGATGCATGAACGACTTTGTTAACATCTTTTTGATCTTGCTCTCCCCAATAGTGACCACCTCCAAAAGCCCAGCAGCCAGTACCTAGCTCTGACAATTCGAGACCAGAATTCTTACATAAATTTTTTTTCATTTTATTATCCAAAAATTTTATCAGGCTTTTCCAAGTATTTTTGCGTTTGTATTTTCTTTACAAACTTTTCGAAATGTTCCGTCAAGGCTTCCCAGTTTTTATTTTCGATTATCTGCTTGTCGAACAGCTGACCTCCTATGCCCAGGCCTGCGGCGCCGGCCTCAAGAAACTTTAAAAAATTGTCAAGACCAATACCACCTGTGGGCAGCAGCTTAATTTGTTTTAATGGGCCTGCCAGCTCCCGGATATAATTCGCTCCCAACGCCGCCGCAGGAAATACTTTTACCATACTCGCTCCCAATGCCCAGGCTCTGTATATTTCACTGGGCGTATAGGCGCCGGGGAAGATTGGCAACTGGCCCCGCACGCAGGCGTTAATCACCTGTTCATCCATGATTGGCGTAACAACAAATTGAGCACCGGCATCAAAGGCACGGTTCAAATCGGAAAGATTACATACAGTACCGGCGCCGATGTTCAAGTTTTTTGAATATTGATCCAGCGCATACCGGATGATGGTTTCAGCATTGGGCGAATCCATCGTTATCTCCACTGTCGTCAACCCAGCTTTCAGATATCGCGGAAGAATGTGAGCTACATCCTCAATAGATATATTCCTTAAGATCCCAACGATTGGAACACTCAAAAATCTTTCCCAGGAAAATAACCCTTCATCCATGCGATTTCCAGTTAGTTACTCTTTGTGATTTTCAAATACTCTGATCTGTCCTTCTATAGCTACCTTATCCATTCGATCGGGCGCTATCAAAACCGCTTCATCCAGTAGACCCAATTCCTGTAAAGCATACTTATATAGGGAAAAGACATTGCTACCACTGCAAAGCATGATGCGACTGTCCCTGTCATTCAGGAGGTTTCTCAATTCGGATCCAACCAGCAAGCCACTGAGGTAGTGGAAGTTTTCCTCTTTGGTCAAATGTTCGAACAATTGATTTATACGGACAGAAAATAAAGTTTGTAAGAGGTTGCAACCGCTGGATTGCTTGACACCATAACAAAATGCTTCACGATCGATCTCAGTGACAGCCTGTTTGTTTTTTTCCAAGACCGAATCTTTCAAAATACTGTGCTGCGTCATAACCTGAAATAGCTCGCCGGTCATGTACGTCTGAAAATCGACGACGACTCCGTCTTCGATTTTTATATGCTTCGAGTGTGTGCCCGGAAAAATGCAGGTGATGTTCTTCGTGGTGTACACAAGGTTGTCAAGCGCCGTAAGGCCTATGACTTGGGTTTCTTCACCCCGCATGACATCGTGATGATTTCTCACGCCAGATATCAACCATACATCGGATGCAATACCATTTGAAGCGCTCAATCGCTTGACGATCGCGTTGCTTCCGTCCAAAGAGAATGGTAATGAAGCATAAGGCACTTCTCTGATTCCAATGGAAGAACTTGCCATGCCGGAAATAACAACAGGCGTTTCGCTCAAATCAACGGATAGCTTATGTGACAAAGTATCGATATTCTTTTGCAACTGCCGCGAATAAAAGTGCTCCTTACTAATCTCGTGCTGTCCGCAGGCCACCTGCCACTGATTGTACATGCCTACGACACCTTCGTTTGAAAGTACTTCGCCGCAAATCTGATGATCGCGAACATCCACCAATCTCAGGCGGAAAGATGATGTTCCCCAATCACAACTCAGCATTAAATTTTTCATTTGGTTTTTATTGAAAGGATGAACATAAGTTTAACTACCATTCAGTAACACTGCCATCTTCATTTCTCCAAATTGGATTTTT
The DNA here is from genome assembly GCA_963813425.1 of uncultured Bacteroidota bacterium. GTDB lineage: Bacteria > Bacteroidota > Bacteroidia > Cytophagales > Cyclobacteriaceae > Chryseolinea. The sequence continues at coordinate 22,131 of CAWEZB010000030.1, read as the reverse complement.
CCAATCATGTCCCAGCTCGGCCATTTCTCTGACCTTCTCTTCGTTGATTTGAATTCCCAGCCCAGGTAATGTAGGGCGTTGCACATACCCGTCTTTAACATCGAAGATCTCGGGATTCTGGAGGTAATCCAGCAGGTCGGTACCTTCATTATAGTGAATACCCATACTTGTTTCCTGGATGAATGCGTTAACGCAGGTAAAGTCGACTTGCAACGCGGCAGCAAATGAGATTGGACCCAATGGGCAATGTGGCGCAAGCGCGACGTCATAAGCCTCCGCCATGGCGGCAATTCGTTTCACTTCCGAAATTCCTCCGGCATGACTAAGGTCGGGCTGAATGATATCTACCGCTCCCTGCGCAAGCAATGGCTTAAAATCCCAGCGGCTGAACATACGCTCGCCCGTCGCTATCGGAGTAGTGGTGTACTGCGCCAGCGCCGAAAAAGCTTCAATGTTCTCAGACAAAACGGGCTCCTCAATAAACATAGGTTTCAAAAACTCCAGGTCTTTCATAAAACCTTTCGCCATTCCTCTATGAACGCGTCCATGAAAGTCTACACCGACGCCAACACCATAACCAACGGTCTCCCTGACAGCCGCTATAATATCAATGGCATCCTGTACTTTTTTTGGGGTATCGATCCATTCCATCTCGCTACAACCGTTCATCTTAACCGCCTTAAAGCCCTCGCGTACTCGCTTCATTGCTCCTTCTGCTGCCTTCGCCGGTTTATCCCCTCCTATCCAGCCATAAACTTGCATTTTATCACGAACAGCTCCTCCCAAAAGTTCGTAGACGGGCACGCCCAGTGCCTTGCCTTTGATATCCCATAATGCCTGGTCGATACCTGAGATAGCACTCATCAGGATGGGACCTCCCCGATAAAATCCTCCCCTGTAGAGCACTTGCCAGATATCTTCAATTTGATGCGCATCACGTCCAATGATGTAAGAAGCCATTTCTTCCACCGCCGCCTTCACTGTACTGGCCTTTCCTTCCACTACCGGTTCACCCCATCCTTCAATTCCATCGTCCGTTGTGATTTTCAGAAAAAGCCATCGGGGCGGCACTTTGAACAATTCAATTTTTGCAATTTTCATTTTAGTGATTTACGTTTTTGGCCACAATGGGCAAAGCAATAGCCTTGCGCATTGTCATACGCCTTTCTTTTCACGACCATCCACTAGTCACAACGTAATCACTACCAGCATGCAGGTCGTAGCTGCACCGTTTTTTTGAGAGCGAACCTTCTGTTAAAGAAGATTCGATTTTGATCCTTTTTTATTTTTCGTGATAGACAATCCTGAGCCGGAGTTCCCCGTTCTCCGGCTCCTTTGGATTATCTGATCACTGTTGAAAAATTCATCTATTGTGTTTCATTCTTTCTTGGGCTGAAGTCAGCAGCCCAAAACAAGGCGTTGGACACGAGCCGTACGAAAATCGGATTCTTCCAGTCCTGAACACCTCCCAACGCGATGTAAACCACTTTGCTTCCTTTTTGCTCCCTTGTCCAGGCAACAGGCTCTTCTCCTTCTTCTGTTTTTCCCGTGAGCAGCAATTTTGCGTCGCTGGCGATGGGAGCAGTTTTATATAAACTGTACTTCGAAACAAAGTCGCTCACACCAGCCATTACCGGATGACTTTTATTTTTAGCATTAACTGTTACCACTTGAGGGGAGCCCGTTGGTTCGCCAACCGTGTAGGCCATTCCATCCGCGCCGATCTCGCGCTTTTCCGGTTCACCCTTGTAATGATTGTTGTAATTGCCACCCAATATGTCTTTGTCAAACTCCGGCCAGGATTGAAATCCATGACTTGATGTACGAAGTGCAACCACGGGCTTTCCGGAAGCAACATAATTTTTTATGTCGTCGATTGCTTTTCCTGAAATCGTGGTCCGGCGAACGAAAGTCAACAACACGTCACAATCCTTCAAAACATCAGTGCCATCAAGATTTGAATATTCATTTTTTTCATTGAGTGGTCCGTTGGCCTGTAGTATCGTAACTTTTACATTCGCATAGGTAGCTTCCAAATCCCGCTTGTATTCCTTTAGCGTAATATGTGACACATATTCGTTCGAACCGGAAATGAAAACGACATTCAAATTTTTTTTCTTCGGACTACTCATCGTGAAAAGAAAAACACAGGATAGGATCACAAGATTTATAATTCTCATCGCTCCGCGTTTGAATTAAAAAGTTATTGATTTCACTTTATACATTATCAGGAATAGTATAGGGCGTTCGATAGTTACCTTTTAGTAATTTATTCGCTTCCTCACTATTTGTAAATCGTTCGGTCTTTGAATCAAAATACAATTGTTTATTGCCAATGCGATAAGAGATATCTGCAAGGTGTACTAAGCATGCACTCAGGTGCCCCTGGGTAACATCTCCATAGGGTGCCTTATTTGTCCTGATTGCCTCGATAAAATCTATGTGATGTTCCTTGTCAGGGAAAATGCCGCCATCTTCGGCTATAAGTTTTGAGTCTTCACCTTTCACCTGCCATCCACCGCCATGTCTTCCCAGGTACATTAAACCCTCGGTTCCATAGATTTCCGTACGGGTCGAATTCGTCCTCCAATCAGGAAATAGTTTAGGATCCATGCGAATGCTGTTCGGTTCTTTTTTCATATAGTTAGTTGCATTCCCGCTGTCGCACGTTAATGCATACTTTTCAAAATCGTAAACTATGGACATGTATTCCGGTGTTTCTTTTTCAGAGTTGAACGCCATATTTCCACCTTTGCAATAAATTGATTTTGGATGACCCGGATCTCCCAACACCACTCGTGCAAGATCCATTACGTGACTTGCATCGTCGGAAAGTGCACCCCCTCCATAATCCCAAAAGTCCAGCCATCCGCCACGACTGGTCATACTGTGGCGATTGGGGTTGTAAGGAACTTGTTTCGCGGGGCCCAACCATTCTTCCCAGTTCAATCCTTTTGGCACATCCGTATCGGGCTTGGCCACCCATTTTGTGCCCGGCAGCATATTGTAACACTTCACATGAACAATATTTCCCAGCTTGCCGCTTTTGATGTATTCACGCGCTGAGAAAGCGTAGGGCGCACTTCTGTTTTGAAATCCAATCTGAACTACCTTATTGTATTTCTTGGCCGCTTCGATAAGTTTCTGACCTTCCCACACGGAAAGCGTTGGATTTTTTTCCAGATACACATGCTTTCCCGCCTGTAGCGCACGGATGGCTGCTAAGGTATGCCAATGTTCCGGCGTGGCGATTATCACACCATCGATGTCCTTGTCATCGAATACTTTTTTCATGTTATTAACAAACTTCGGCGCATAGCCCTGAAGTTTGTTATGCTTCTCAATTTCTTTAGGAATTGCGGCCAAAGTTTCGTTGACATCGCAAAGGTATTTAACCTGAATATCCTTATTGACAGCAATGATGGAATTTAAGACTGTCAAACCACGGCCACCACAACCGACAAGGGCCAGCACAATTTTGTTGTTAGCGCTTGTAATATTTTTAGCGTTTCCTAAAACTGAATACCCGAGCGACAAGCCTAGTGTCCCCTGTACTGCTTTGTTGATGAAACTTCTTCTTTCCATATTGTTTTATTTGTGGTCGGCCAGTAAATATTCAACTGCATTAACCATGATCTTATTGAACTCATCCATTTTCCAATGATCCCAATGTCCCATCGAGGTATAAACTACCTTTCCTTTGTCAAGGTGATTCACCCAAAGCACTGGCTCAACCGGTTCATTGGGAATAGTTCCTGTAAGGAGTACTTGTATATTGTCCGATCTCAATGGTCTGTTTTTATATAAGCTCTCCGATGGCGCAATGGGTCCAACAAATCCCTTTGGAGAAACGCCCTTGAGTATCGGGTGATTTTCCATTCCAGGCGCAACCGAAAACACAATTCCTTCCTTCATGTTGCCGTAGTGACCTTGATAATTTCCGCCCAACACATCCTGATCGAATTCAGGCCATTGCGCCAGCATTTCGGATACCTGGGTCGTCGAAGCAACCAATCCGCCACCTTCACGTGGCACATTTTTCTTTGCATCAAAAGCATGACTTGCCGTGCGAATGCCCAGCACGGGTTTGCCGGCGCTGACATAGTCTTTTAATAATTTCATTTCTTCCTCCGGCAATGCCCGACGCCTTACAAAAACCACGGCCAGGTCCGCATCGTTGAGTACCTGCATGTTTTCGATGTTGTGAACACCTTCGCCTTCGGCGATCGGCTTTCCAGTCGCAAACTCGCAGTTTACCCCTTTCGTCAACAATAACTGATGAGCAAATTGTGGAAGGGTTTGATTGGAATGATATTCATTGTCAGCAATAACAAACGCCACAACGGGCCGTGTATCTTCCTTAAATCTGAACTGCTTCTTGCCAGTAAAATCGGTGGAAACCACACTTGACGCGATGTATGATTCAATGTATTCGGTCATCAAACTGTTGCCCGTAAAATGGGAAACGACGGGTGGTTCTTTTGAATCATACATAGTGTCCGTGAGATCACGCATCACCGCGGTGTTCATTCCCAAACTTACCATATTCCGCAAGGCAAAAGGCCGATTTATGATACACATATTTTCATGCACGCCCATCAGGATCACGTTTTTGATTCCTTTAGCCTTGAAGAGACCCGCGACTTCCACGCCATTGTCTGTTATGGCATCGTGATCTTTGATCTCAATCGTTTCGATCTGATGATCCCATACCGTTCCTTGTTTACATTCGACGGCACAATCACATCCACCATCCTCTTGGTCAATCGGCCAGAGGGCGCCCTTCTCAGAAGCAAGGATCTCCCGCCCGTTTAAGGGTTTTGCTTTCTTATTGTCATACTTCTTGGCGAGCTTACGCGCCGGATGATTATCGTAATAGGGCATACAGCTGCTGGGAGCATGAACTATTTGCACGCCTTTGTCTCGTGCAATAGACACCACGTTGTTCAGGTATGGTGCCATCTCTGCTACCCGCGCTGTAGCACCTTTGCACCAGTGTTGGTTCCACATGTCACAAATAATAATAGCCGTCTCTTTCGGGTTCCATTCCTGTATGTCATGTGAAATTATGTACGCGTCTTTGTCAAGATCGGACGGCACTCTTTTCTGAAGTGATATTTTCATCTTGGGAACAGGGGTTGACTTCTTTTGTGCCCACAGCGTGATGTAATCTGTTATTAGAATCAATAACAATAAACAGACTGGTAAAAATCTCGATTTCATCATTTGTCAAATTTATAGGTCCTGGTTTATACTCACTACATTCATGTCGTTTTACGGCACCTTATAATAAATCTGCTCCGGAAACAGGCGGTCTGTCTTTGAAAGTTTATAAATGTTGACCGCATTATCATACAGCAGCATCCTTGCAATGTTCTTCGCCTCCGCTTCGGAGAAGTATCCATCTTTCACCTTATCGACAAGAACATTTGCTATGATCTGTTTTGCAAAAAGAAGATGGCCTATAACGTTTTCAACATTTCCATAATCGCCGCCGAACCCCGTTATTTTTGAAGCCGGGATTGTTTCCAGCCATTCATGCAAAAACCTTTCGCTGAAGGAAGGCGAAAGAACATAAACCCAGGTCAGGTCAAGATGAACGTTTGGAAATGCTTTCGCAATGGCTGACAATTCACCGCCATACGGGTAACTGCCGTGGAATAACACAAACTTTATGGTGGGATATGCCTTAAAAATAGAAAATAAATTTAGTGGGTTTGCATTTGAAACAAGATTGCCGTATTGCTGAAAGCCAGTGTGGATCTGCACTACAACATTATGCAATTTTGCCTGATCTAAAACGCGGAACATCATGTAGTCCTGCAGTGGTTTGACTTCGGCAAATGTCAGCATTCGCTCGTCCATATTCATAATTGTATTAAAAGCTTCCTCTGCTTTCTCCTTGCTTACATCGTCAAAGGAGAGCACCCGTGCATAAGCAAGGCCAATTTTTATACAGACGATTTCTTCTTCTTTTGCTTTCTTAAAATCAACAGCAAGGGCGTCGACGAGGGCATCGAGGGTTTGAATGGTCTTATTTCTTTCCTTGCCGATAAAATCTATTTTCTTTTTTGAATTGATGTTGATGAAATTGTCGAACCTTTTAGCATATCTATATTTATTGTTCTCGAACCGCTGCGTTGCGTGTTCCGTGATCAGGTTGTCCTGAATAACATAATCGATCTTGCACTTTTCGATCACTTTATTGATCCAGTCATCCGTTTGATACGCCTTAGCCACTTTTTCAGAAAGGTCGGTGACCGTCGACTCGTTAATATCTTTTACATTAAAAAGTTTGTCCGCCGTAAGAAGGGCGATGCGGTGATAAGCTGTATTAGAGGAGGCCTCCCAATACGGTTTTAGAATTTTCCACTTTTCTTTGGGGGAAAGTGAGTCCTTCGTCAGGAGGGTCATATTCATTAACCCAGCACCTCGCAGATCTGAATATCCTTGCAGCAAAAGCATAAAGTCGAGCGACGTTCTCTTCTTAAGGTTTTCGGCTTTCATGATATGCTCGTGGGTATCCACCACTCTCATGTTGTCAATAAATTCCCTGATTCTACTTTCATATCCCGATGATGGCAATGGTCTGACCTGAACCTGTGCGCTGAGAATAACTGGATAAGATCCTAACATGAGTAGGAGCAAAACCTTTTTCATAGAAAGTTTTTAGAAGTAAAGGGAAAATCTATTAAATGAGAGCGGGGTACGGCTGGTTTTCGTCCAGGCTGAACGAAGCACTAAAGTATCAAATTAAAGGTAGAAACGAAATTTTTTTGGGTCAATTTTTATATCCATTGTACATATTTTTTGGTTTATTTTAACGCAGAGTATTCCAATAAGGGCTAATGTTTTGATGATAATAATTTTGTAAGGAAGGCCTTTGTACCAAGACCTTTTTTAGCGCGGAGGGAATACCGAGGTAAAATACAGGAGGTACGCTGAGAGTGAATTGGTTCACTTTGGATTCTGATAGTGCAAATTCCTCCACCGAATCTGCGCTAAAAAAATTCCGCCCTAATTCTATAGCGTGATCACTGAGAAATGAAAAAGCTCTGCCTTGCCACCGATATTTTCTACCCGTGCGTAGAAATCTCGGAAATTTCTCTATTAAGAGGACGCTGAGCACGGCCAAGCCGTGGTACACAAGGGGTTCGTGGAGAGTGTTTCGTTTTTCTTCAATTAAGCGTTGAAAGCGTTGAACTTTCCTACGAAGCTTATGGAGCCACGGCTTGGCCGTGCTCAGCGTCCTCTCATTATAGAATTACTTTTTGTAGAACAGACCTGCCCTTTCTCCTCGGGGAATTGGTTCTCTCTTGGATTTTTCTCAGCGCAAATTCCTCTGCGTTCCTCTGCGCTAAAAAATTCTGCCTAGTTATATAGAAGGGAATACCGAGATCTAAATAGAGATCCGCAGAGATTTCGTTGGTCTTCGGCCAATCTAAAATCTACAATCGACTCACAACTCCAGCCCTACTTGTCAAGCACTAATATTTTACCGTTTTGCGTGGCCGTAACTACTTCGACGAAACCATCCGCATCTACGTCAGCAACCACGACCGGACCACAGTTTTGCGCTAAGTATTTCCACAAAACTACAGTCTTGTTGCCTTCGTATCCGACGCAATAAACCCCGGTGTTATTGCTAATCACGATTTCATCTTTTCCATCGCCGTTCATATCACAGGCGACCGGCATAATTCCGGATCTTAGGCTGGGTTCGAAGCCGGGCATCTCAATTGAGAAGCTTTTGTGGGGGGCTCCCGTTACAGGATCATATGCAAATAGCACAGCGACCTTATCAGAGATACGGTTCGCGACTTCCACAACCCAAAGTTTTCCATCACCATCAATATTGGTCATGCATTGCCAGAACCTGTCGTCGTATTCAAGCTGTTTTGGACACCAGGTAAGAGCGCCACTTGCATCCATCGTTCCCGCAGCATTCATGGTATTGAAACAGGCAAGTTCCAGCTTTCCTTCATTGCGAAATGCGACTGGAACAATCTGTTGCATCCAAAAAGTTTTGTACCCGTTTGCTGGGTAGTCGTAGCAATCTAGAAAAACTTTGCGCATAAACGCCTTGAATTTCAGAGCCCCATCATTGACATCGGCAAAAAAAACAACATTACCATAGCCACACATAACTTCGTCCGATCCGTCGCCATCAATATCATAAGTCGAAAGAACATAACCGCCGGCACCGCTGTCGATGGTCCTTCCATCTCCACTATCTGCTTTCAATCTGTCCAATTCCCAAAGGATCGAACCATCTTTTCCGCTTAGACAATAAGTCTTGCCACCATGGGCAATACCTCGTTGAACTGTGACGATGACATCACGCTCCGGGCGCTTCGAAGATTGTGCTGTACCATAAAACGCAAGATTACCATCCCACCCCGTGATCTCGCCGCTGTGAATTTCGGGAAACGCTCGTTGCCATAACAATTTGCCCTTGTGATCGTAGGTCGACAATACAGCACCAACTTCATTCGAGCCGCTCACGATGGTTTCTTTATAACCGTCATGATTCAAGTCATCCACTGCCACACCATATTCCAATGTAGAGCTATATTGCCACATCATGCCATGACCCGGTACCCTCCACGTTAACTCCATGACTCCCTGCGAATTTTTGCTAAAGCATAGTAATTCGCCAACGTCGTTGGGAATTAATATTTCCGGGTGGCTGTCAGCATTCAAATCAGCCACTACAGGAATAAAGTTTTTTATGCTGGGCGTTGTGTATCGTCCGAGATTTTTTGCAATTCCATGGGTGATATTCACGGCTCCTGATGGGGCTCCAAATGCCTTTACCTGCAATAACAAACTATGTGAACCATTGGGATTCTGTCTGTCTCTTAGGAGTTCGCCGTACATTCCCCGAGGAATGGTGACCACCAGATTCGCTTTTTGAATGCTGCCTTGTTTGGAAACGTAGTACGCCGTGATTACGGAAGTTTCATCGTTATTTTTGGTCTTGACAAAAAATGCCTTTTGTCCGATCTGCTCATAGTCGGAGCATAGCACTGCGTCTTCGGCTAAACTCGAGATGCCGTCCGCATGCGTTGTGAGGGTCGGCGACGTGTTGGGGATCCTTGGATTTATCCATTCACCTTTTTTTATCTGAATAAGCTCGTGAATTTTCCCATCTCTGAACGACACAACTTTTAATGGTGCCGATGCTGGGACAGATTGTCCTTGTGTTTCGGTGCAGAAAAAAACATACTTGCCATCATTGTTCACATCCGTAGCCGACACAACATAGACACCCGGGATTTGTGCTTTGACGCTTCCGTCTTTCGCATCAAACAATACTCCAGTCCAGTTATTGTCATCATTGAAATTGTAAACGTTCACCAGAATTTCGTAGGAGCCATCTCGATCAAAATCACTGACACTATTCAGGATCGGCTTTGAAATTTTCTTCGCGCTTTCCACAAGACCATCAAATATCCTTGTCCAGCCGAATTTCAGAACACCTTTATCATTCTTGATCACATCAACATGCCAGGGCAACGAGCTAATGATCACTACATCGTTATAACCGTTGCCATCAATATCCTTTATACTGGCGAATCCTCTTTTTCTCAAGCGATGCCATCCTGGTGTCGTCTGGCTGAGGCCGGCAATAGAGTCGCCTTTGTTATTGAATACATAGATGCCTTCCCAGCTTGTAATGACAATGTCCTTTTCCTTATCATTGTTCATGTCTCCTACTGTGATGTGCGGCCGCTGCATGAACTGATCTTTACGAAACTTCCTTTCAAACATCATCTTTTCTGAATTCCCTTCGTAGACGCGGATGCCTACAAATATTTCTTCCTTGAAATTAGCAGTGACGCCAAAACCATCATGTGCCTCAATCCGATAGTACTTGTTATCTCCTTGAAACAGCTTTGCGTATTTTATATTCTGCAGTAATGACACAAGCGTCAGTTTCCCGTCACCATAGAGATCCAAATAGGCGCCGTTTTCCGTTTGCTCTTCTGTCGTAAGTTCAGTTTGCCATTCAGTAGTAATGGAAAGAAGCTGATCGGGCTTGCCTATTTCGTTTTTTGCAAAAGAAACAGAAGAATTTTTGCGGTCAGGAAAAATTTCGACAAAAGCTTCAGTAGTGGAGAAGTCGATAGACTGACTTAACGTTGCTTTGTTTTTAAATTCTCCTGTGGACACAACCCTTCCATCCCGGTTGTTATTGCCACGCAACGTGGGCCATTCGGCGCCAGGTTTTACCTTTGAATAAGAACCTTGGCCTGCTATTATCAATGGACACCCCAAAGCGAGGAGTAACAGAATCTGCTTCATGGGCATGTAACGGCTATTATCTATGATTAAATTTTACCTTTTAAACTGAGGTTATGCACAAATAATTTATTCATCATCCAGACTAGACCATGACGTTATTGCATACTTGTGCCACCTTAGACATTTAATAAGAATTAAATGAAGCTGTAAATGGACTCCTCCTCTCAGAAATGGAGCCTGTAATTTTTGGTTGCACGCCGGCTGGGCTGAGATTAACCAATGTATGATAACGGAAATTCTTTATGCTTTTGTCAATGTGATCCAACTTATTCAGCGATCACATCGTTCGTTAAAACTGATTTAAGGTTCAATTTGCAACGAGCTGTTTTTTGGTAAAATCATAGCCACGTTTTTTGTCGATCTCTCTCCGGCTACGATCCTGATAATCCACAAGCTCTTCCATTTCATATTTCTTTGCCAGGTCGCGGGCGGATACACCTTCTTTCTTCGATCTAAGGACAAACCACTGTTCGCGATCCAGGAATACTTCCTGTTCTACTTCACCCGCGTGTTCTTTCAGGAGGGCGTCGCGTTTTTTCATATTGAAATTTTCATGAAAGATCACCCTGTCCAAGTCAAGTGTTGCGCGGGCAATCGTGACATCATCGCTTTTTTCGTCTACAATCCGCTGCCCTGTAATGTCATAAATTTGGCAGTCACGGGTATAAGTGCTGGTGACAATATAGTAATGGTGCATCAGCGCATAGGCTTGAAGTTGTGCTCCGGCCGAGTAAGCACTTGGCCATAAAACCATCTCCGCGCCTTTGTCTCTCAGAGCCTGCCAAACTTCAGGAAAGTTCGAATCAAAACAAATGCTGACACCAATCCGCCCAAAGTCCGTATCGTAGACCATTTCTCCATTTGCCCCCGGGCTCACTGCGCCAGCTTTCAGATCAAATTCTGCCCAATAAGGATAAACTTTGTCATAACCGAATACGACCTTGCCCTCGCGGTCGATCAAGACCGCAGTATTGTAACGATCCTTCCCATCTGTACGATCAATCGGAGAAAGAATGTAAGTGTGGTATTTTTTTGCAATTTTTGACAAAGTCGTAATTGTTTCCCCATTCAGTGTTTCGGGAAGCTGCTGTCCACGCCATGTTTCAGGCAACACGATTATGTCTGTCCCTTTGGCTGCTTCCTGATCGACCAGCTTTATGATCTTGTTAAAATCCTGGTCTTTAAAGCAAAGGCTTACCACGCGCACCTGCCGCCCAGCTTTCGCTGATGTATTTGTTTTAAATGCAGTAAGCCCCCAAAAAGCAACTACTAATAGCGCTGTGGCTGGTAAAAAGTACTTCAGAGCGTTCAATGTTTTTATTTTCATATTTTTTCCTTCAGAAGAGGCATTTATAATTCTATTTGATGACTACGCAATTTTCAATGAATTCCTTATGAAGGTAACCATATATCGATCATAAAGAAAGCAATTTTATGTGCACGGTTCATGGACCTTCGGCACAAGTACTGATCAAAAAGGACCGCAACATTACCTTCATATTTCTATTTATCAATGATTAGAATCCTTCCCTGCTGTGTCGCCGTAACAACTTCAACAAATCCATCAGCCATTCATTACATCTTTTAACTTCACCGGCACGCCGCCCTTCTTTTTACTCTCGTCGGCCGCTTGCATGAATGCGTATATCTCTAGCGTTTCAGCCTCGTCGACTGGCGATTTTTTTGTCGTGAAGAACTCACTTATTTTAACACAAATTTCATCGTAGGCGTCTGTTCGGGGTATCACCATATTGCCGTTCTCGCCAAATACCGTTCCTCCATAGTCGTATTTTCCGGCCCTTGTTCCTCTAAAAGTCCCGATTCTTCCATCGGACCATTGCCCGACCACCACTTCCATATCGTCCTTGAAAAAACGGGTAACCGATTCACAACCTGGTCCCATGACGGTGATAAGAATTTCTACACCGTGGATGCCATACCAAAAAAGGTCAACATGATGGGGCTCTAGCGCGGCCATACAAAACGTATCCGCAGCCAGTACTTTACCAATCGCATTCTCATTCCGTATTTGTTGACAAGGCTTCATGTACCGCAATGACGACGCAGAAAACATGGGTACATTCAGTTCCCGTGCTTTCTTATAAATCAACTGAACATCGGAAAACGATGCCGCTACAGGTTTATCGATGAACACCGGCTTCCTTGCGTTAAAAACTTGAAATGCCTGCTCCTTGTGCAAGCGGCCATCGTTTGTTTCTAGCAACACAGCATCTACTTTCCCCAGAAGGCTCGCGACGGAATCGACAATCTCCACGCCGTACGTTTTAACTTCTTCCGTGTACTTCGGAATCCTGGAAGCGCTGCTTTCGATGTCGGCGCTGCCATGCGGATATGCAGCGACTACCCGAAAGTTTTCGCTTTTGTTTTTGACATTAAAATATTTAATAAAGGTAGGTGCATGTGAAGTATCAAGTCCGATGACACCGATTTTCATCGGTGCAGCCAACGTGTACTTAGCAATTGCAGGAAGCGAAATGCCTAAAGCAGTACCCGTCAATGTTGCAGTAGAAATAAAATTGCGTCTATTCATTGCGTAAATTCAATATTCATTGATCCCTTCCATTTTTATTGTCTGATTCAAAAATTGAACTGATTCAAAAACAAAAATACTCCCTTCGCCGAAGCGAAGGGAAGTATTTCCAAAATAAACCTAAATCCCTAAAGGTTTACTGAATTGCTACTCCGTTAGGTTCTGCAGGCCAATACGGATTTTGATAAATCACTTTTTGCGGATTTCCTGCTGGGTCATCCGTAGTGAGCTGAAACGCCTGGAATCCGATGGGCTCTAAATAATAAGCCTCGGTCCAATTCCAGCCTTTATAAAGGACAGTATTAGGATTTGTCCTGTATGGAAGAAGGTACTTGCCATCATCCGGGCTGGACACGTTCGAGTTGTTGGTTCCGAATGGCACGATCGGATATTGCGACGGATAGTGTTTATATGCGTTGTCCCAAAGATTGAATCCCGCGGGTTGGTAATTTTTGGCCATGTCATAGGCTCTCCATCGTTTCATATCCATCCAACGGAACCCCTGAGGTAAACCGAAATCTTCAACGTAGTATTCAGAAAGACGCTCTCTCCTGATATTGAACGTTGTTGCGTCCACCAATGTAGTTCCCGAATACGCCATCAGATTATTTTCTTTTGAAACATCGGTATTGGCAATTGTCTTTTGAAAATCGGGATCTACACCAGCACGAATTCTAAGTTTCTGCCAATAGCCGGCCGCCGTCGAATTTATAATTCCTTCTTTCAGATAAGAAGCTTCTATGTAGTTTAGATAAGCTTCAGCTGCCCTGAAAACCGGATAATTTGCCTGGCCGTCGCTATTTCCAAAGTCTCTGATATCGGCATATGGATAATACCTTCGCGGCATGTATCCGGTCTTGGCCTGATTAACGGCGCTAAAGGTAATTGGCGGATAGCCCCACAGTGCTCCACCGTTTTTGGCATTTACCCCTAAGAGAGGAGGTTCCAGATAGGCGTTTGATTGCACCGGCAAATCGCAATACCTAACATCGTCTTCACCTGATATAAACAATTGTAGACGCTCATCCCGGTTGGCTTTTTCCAGCATTATAGTTGAGTCCAGCAAAAACCCTGATCCTGTAGCATACTTAGGCAGTCCATTTTTCATCAAGAAAATGTCAATTGTCTGTTTTGTTACGCCGCAACCATTGTTCGGGCCGGAAGACATAGAACCACCCATGGTGTGACTAACGCCAAGGCTTCTGTCGTAATCGCGCCACATCAGCACTTCTGGAAAAGAAGCATTGCTCCTGGATACATACATCTCATAATATGGATTCCAATTTGAACCGATGGCGCCTACCCCTACCGGTGGGTTCATTACGTGAGTGTTTGGCACAAGATCAACCTTGTCGGCTACCTGCTTGGCAGCATCCATCGCTTGTGTCAGGAAAAAATCTATTTCTGCATCAATGTTGATGGTAAAGCCCGGATGATACGATTCCCCAGGCCAGCCAGGACCTCCAGGCACAAACGGAGTGCCCTTGTGGTATTTTAACCAGGTAGCCTCGAAAAGTGCAAATCTGGACTTGAGCAGGAGTGCAACATCTTTGGTTATCCGATTTTTGTTTGTCATACTTAGCAACGAGATGGCTGTATCCATATCTGCAAGAATAAATCTTGCCACTTGGTTTCTTGGCATTCGTTTGTTTGCTTCAACCAAAACGCTCACATCAGACTCCGTATAGGTTTTGGTGATAATCGGGAAGTCTCCAAAAAGCTGCAGTTTTTCAAAATAGACGCATGCACGGTTAACATAAACCTCTCCGATGTAATGATTGATGTTGGATGGATTACCAAGAAGTTGACCAGCTTTCCATTTGGGTCGGACCTGTTCGAAAAAGTAGTTCGAGTTCCTGATCCTATTAAAAACCCACCCACCTGCGGACTGGGCGCTACCATAATCTGCAGGTACTCTTTTGATACCAGGAACCCAGAAGGTTTCTGGTGTACCATTCCTGGTGTTTAACCACATATCACTATGGTATTCATACCGTGCAATATTGAAAGAAGAACCAGCATAAAATTGATAGCCACCAAGGGAATATGTTGCTAAATCACTTTCAGTATTCAAGTATGCATTAGGAGTAACTTTTGCTTCTGGTACTCTATCAAGAAAATCATCACACGAGCTCGAAAGCGTAATCATCAAAACGATATATGAAAATTTTAAAAAAGTCTTCATGATTGATTATAAGTTTAAGTTTAGACCGAACGCGAAAACTTTACTAATTGGATATGCGGTTCCGATTGAACCTGAACCGCCTTGCGGAGTACTCATTCCTAAATACGCCTCTGGATCAATGACAGATGTCAGCTTGGTAAATGTGAATAGATTCTCACCACTGACATATACCCGAACTTTCTGCAGATGTATTCTCTGTGTGAGTCTTGAAGGTATTGTATAACCTAGTTGTATATTTTTTATCCGTAAATATGCCGCGTCTTGCAAGTAACCTGTTTGTGTCATTTGATTCTTCGCGGTGCCTGTATACGGGCGTGGATAGTAAGAATCTATATTAGCTCCATACGGACTACCTTCCGGCCGATAATAATCCAAATGCGGTGTCAGTATTTGCTGATTGCTGGCATCTCCCGCGATTCCCCAAAAAGTAAAATCACCATCGGAATAGCCGGGGACAACACGTTGTGTTGCTGGCCACATATCTCTTTTGGCAACTCCTTGCAGGAATCCCCGGAGATCAAAACCTTTCCATGCTGCAGTCAGGCTGAAGCCATACTTGTAGCGGGGAAGTTCATTTCCAATGACCCTAATGTCACCAGGACTTGCCAATGTTCCACTACCCGAACTAATCTTACCATCCCCGTCCAGATCCTTATACATGATATCACCTGACTGCCAAACCAGATCAACCAGACTTTGGCCTCCATTGGGTAGCGACTCCAAATGTTGAGTCATTTGGTCTTGTGTTCTTGCTATTCCTTCGGTGGTGTAGCCCCATATTTCCCCGATTTTTCTGCCTGCATACCAGGTATAAAAACTAGGAGATGAATTATTGTATTTTGTTACAGTCTGAATTTCGTCAGATAAGTTTACACTCAAGCCATAGCTAAAGGGACTGTCCCCTAAATTGAAATCATCGTTCCAAGACAATAACAATTCAAACCCCTTAGATTCCAGGTTAGCATTATTCGCGGGAGGCGTGGTAGTTCCCAACGTGTTGGTAAGCGGTGGAGGAGGTCCAACCATCCCCTCAGTTACACGTTGAAAGTAGTCAAAATTTCCTGTCAAACGGTTGCCCAATACGCCAAAGTCGAGTCCAATATCCCAGGATTTTACATTTTCCCAAGTCAATTCAGAACTAACTAAACCAGGTGCACTGGCAACGTTACTAAGCGCGCCATTAATCAGCCAGTTCCAGTTATTGCCGCCGACCGCCCAGTTTACGCCCGAGTTACCGGGCTGGACTTGTGCTATGGCCATCGGAACAGTAGGATAGAATGGATACCAGTTCGTGGTGTTCATGTTTCCGAGAGATCCGTACGATGCCCGGATTTTTAAGAGATTAATAGTTTTGACCAGAGGTTCGAAGAAGTTTTCCTTGGAAATATTCCATCCGGCAGAGAACGAGGGAAAGAATCCCCATCGATCATCACCAACAAAACGAGAAGCTCCGTCATAGCGTCCATTCGCTTCAAGTAAATATCTCTCTTTAAAATTGTAGTTGATACGACCAAAGAATCCGGCCGATGACCAGGTTTGAGAATTCCCGAAGACATCTCTTGGTACTGACGTGGCAGCGTCAAGTGCTATAACATCAGGAGATATAACACCTGATCGTCCTACACCAAATCCCTGCGTGTGGTAGTATTCTGCCTGAAATCCTACCAGCCCCTTAATATAATGTCCGTTATCAGTCTGCTTGAAATAGTCGGAATAAATGTTGGTGGTATAGTAGTCGTTTTTAAATGATTTATTTCCCACATACGTGTCACCTACACCCTGACCATAAGCCGACGTGTTTATTCCCACGCCATATTTTTCACCGTTGGCATATTGTAAAAAAATTGCATTCTGATTAACCTGCTGCAATTCATTTGTTATGTTGATGCTTCCGTTGGCATGTATGAACCAATTCTTTACAGGCTCATAGCTTAAAGTTACCTTATGGTTATTTTGGTTTTTGTCTTGCGTATACCTTCCTCCATCTTTTATCGCTACAGGCATGTCACTCGCTAAGACACCATCCTCATACTGATAAGGTTGATGCGTAAGACGTCGTGAATTTGTGTAAAAGAAGCCCCATTGAAGATAACTCGGCGCATCATATTTAGTCCAGTTGAAATTACCAATATATTCTAATCGCACCTTAGGACTAAGCATAGCCGACAGGTTAACATTTAAAGTATTACGTGTAAAGTCTTCAGGACCGGCTCTCAAGAGGCCATCCTGATCCAATCGGTTAACAGAAACGTAATAAGAAAACTTTTCACCACCGCCACGAATATTCAAACCATGAGAAGATGAAGGTGTCGCACTCTTGTACAGTCTGTCATTCCAATTCGTCGATCCAAAAAACATTGGATAAAACTTTGGATTATTCGGATCTATTGGGCCCCATTCCGGACCGGTACCCTCTGCGAATGCCTGTTGGCCGGCTAATAGTGTGGGAGAAAGATAAGTCGGACTTGAGCCGCTGTTCCCGTAAGCCACTATGTTATATTGAGAAGCATCCCATGCGCTTGCGTAATCGCTTAGGCCTATCGGGCTTGAAAACCTCCAGTTACCAGAATAGCTTATGGTCGGCTTTGAATCCTTTCCCATCCTTCCACTTCTGGTGGTAATGAGCATTACGCCAAACGCTGCACGCGAACCGTAAATTGATGAGGATGCAGCGTCCTTCAAAATCGAAATATTTTCGATATCTGACGGATTGAGTGAATTGATATCTCCTTCAACGCCATTAATTAAAATCAATGGAGTTGAAAGCGAGTTCTGAGGCACAGGCCCAGGGCGAGAAAAACCCGTCGACGTAGTTCCACCGGATGGTAGCGCTGCAATGGTACCATTACCACGAATATTGATGGTTGGCGGAACATCAAGCATACCCCCTCCAGGACCTGTGGCAATATTTAAACCATTGACAGCTCCCTGAAGCGCCTGTGTAGCATTCTGCACGGGGCGATCTATAAAGTCGTCATAGTCAACAGTACCAACCGCGCCAGTCAGGTTCACTTTTTTCTGAATACCGTAACCTACTACAACTACTTCTTCAAGACTAGTTGTCGCTTCGGCGAGCGTTACATCGATTTGAGTCTGGGTCCCGATCGCAATTTCCTGAGACTCCATTCCAATAAATGTGAACGTCAAGCTCTTGGCAGTCTCTGGAGCCTCAATGCTATATTTTCCATCAACATTGGTAATGCTTCCTAACCCGGTTCCAGTAATAATTACATTAACACCTGGAACGGGTTGCTTAGCCTTGTCAACTACGGTTCCTGATATTATACGTTGCGCATAAACACAATTGGCACTTACTATTAATAAGGAGGCCGCGAAGAATAATTTGGTAAATTTTTTCATAGTTTGATTTCATGCAGGTTTGGATTAGAACATAAGATTTGGAGTGGTGTCATCATAAGCAATGGGGTTAGATTGACATAGTCATAGGAATAGCAGAGCGAAGCCATAGGCTTCCTGGTCAGTAAATTTTTGATTGTTTGCTAAAGTGAAATGAGGGTGCGGCTGGGTTTCGTCCGGGGAGAACGAAGTATGAATTTATTAAAACATTTTGAGACTTTGCTAAAAAGCCTACAAAAAATTTCGCAAAATCAATTTGAACTTCATTTTTCTTTGTATTAACGGTAAAAATGAAACGATAAAACGATTGCGCTCGTTGAAAATTTTTTTTTAAGAATATTCGTCTCTACTCACCTGATTTTTTCTGAAAACGTATGCGCCGGATTTTTGAGACAATAATGAATAGCCATACCGTTGTAATTGATCAACCTGCCAGGATTTGAATGATAATCTTCAAGGTGGACCGGATACTATCGCGACGAAGCCCGACTTCAGTTTGGTTTCCCCGTTGTGAGATAGGCGAATACGTCTCGTATTTGCTGATCTGATAGACCATTGAGAAGCCCTTCGGGCATAATGGAAGTTTTTTGCTCTACCATTTCTTCAACTTGATTTGAACTCAGGGTAATTGCGTCTCCATGAAATGGTTGAATGGTAAGCATTGAGCCATTTTTTGCTTTAAGGGTTCCAACAATACTTCTTTTATCGGTTGTTGTGATATGGAGAGTTCCATAACCTTCACGGATGTAAGCATTTGGATCAATAATATTGGTTAACATATCGTTGATATTTTTTCTGTCATATCCCGTGAGGTCAGGACCAATTTCGCCTCCTTCTTCAAAAAGGCGGTGACAACTTCCGCAACGGGTGTTGAAGATCGCGCGGCCTTTCAGCAAATCGCCAGAACCTGACTCGAGTATTTTGGAAACTTCCTTTACCCTTCTATTGATTTCATCTGAAGATGCCGACTTGATTTCAGGCCACAATCTGTAGACGGTTTCGTCTATGTTCGGATCGTGCAATAAAATCAGATGACCCACAATCTCCAGCGGAACATCAGCTTTATCGATCGTATGTGCAATAAACTTTTCTCCCGGCAATGTTTTTCGGTCGATTGCGTTCAAAAGCTGAACAGCCCAAATACTTCGAAGCGCAAGTAATGACAGTGCTTCGTTTTTGACGTTCGGATCCGAACGCAGAATGTCGGGATATGCTTTCGTGACTCTCGCTCCTATTTCGGGATCGTCGTATCGCGCCAATGCTTTGAGTGAAGCTTGCCTGATGGCAGCTGATGAATTTCTACTTTCCACCAATTTCAGCAGCACGGGCACCGATTCAGGTTGATTAATTTCGCCAAAGATCCGGATGTATATGACTCTTTCACCGACGTCGGCCTGATGGTCGGCCATAATTTTCAGCGCATTCGCAATCGATTCGCGATTACCTTGATGCAATGCAATTGCTGTTGATTCATTTAAATATTCGGATTGGTATGGTTTTAATGCATTTGCCAACACTGAAGGCAATGCCCTGATGTCTCGCCCCCGCAAGCCTTCTTGAATACCATTGATCAACGGCCTCGCTTGCTTCCGGGAAGGCGTTAAGGTTAACAACCGCGCACAGGCAGCGTAATTTTGATCCCCACCTTCCATAATCCACCGTTGCATGAGGCGCCCGAGGACCGATTGAGCAACGGTCTGGTTAGACCAAATGTCGGGGTCTTCGAATAGGGTAACTACCCCTTCTCGGTCAGAAAGTGATTTGGATTCAATGGCCCACCATATTTGCAAAGGGATGTCCGGATCATTTGCATCATCATGACCTTTCAGCAGGTTTTTTATTATGGGCAATGCGACAGAACCCGGCAAGCGCTTTGCGGTCGCAGCCAATTGGCTTCTGACTTCCGGATGCTTTTCTTTTGATGACAATTCCGTTAGTGCAACCCCTGTAGCATTTGATACTTTGTTCGCGTCACCCAACAATCGGACAGCCCATATCCTGACGAACGGATCCTGATGGTGAATTCCCGCGATCGCCAACGAATCCGTAAAGCCTCCGCTCAATGCTATCGCCCAAAAAGCCTCTAAGGCAGTTTGACCATTTCCCGTTTTCATGAGTGACTTTAGCTTCGGCACAACGGTCATATCGTTTCGGTTACCGAATTCCAGAAGCGCTTGCTGACGGAACCACCGGCTCGGATGTGTCAGTAATTGTATCAATTGTTCATTTGAATATTTGCTGATGTCAAATGGAGTAAATGCCGCCTCCTTATTTCCGTTTCGAAGTCGATAGACGCGGCCGGTACCTTTGCTCCACGTATCACGCGGATCAACGTGTGACAACCGGCTATCATACCAGTCGGCAATATATACGGATCCATCTGGTCCGGTTGTGATATCAACAGGCCGGAACCAATGATCCTCTGTCTGCAATATTCTGACTTCGTCTGTGACACTGAATGTCGAACCATGGGTCGCAAACCTGCTAAGCTGCACAAGGTTTAGCATCGGATTAATAGCGATCATGCGATCATAATAGGAAGCGGGCAAACCTTGCTCTTGATATCGGATAAAAGCATGCGTAAATCTGACCTTATCTCCTTTTAGATCCATATCCTCCAAAAATCCAAAGGCGTACGGGTTGGTAAATGCTCCGTGTTTGCCAAGGTTCCGGATGTGATAGGTTCCTTGTTTATAATATCTGCCGCGTGTTATGCCATTGTCGCCGGAATAGATCCGGCCTTTGTCATCGATCTCTACGTCGAACGTGTTTCCGCCGCCTTCTGCAAATATTTCAAAGACATGCGATTCGGGATGGTATCGCCAGATTGCTTGTCCATCGAAGCTAACATTTTTTGAAACGGTCGAACTGACATTTGCCGTGCAAGTGCTTCCTTGTGCCCCATACAACCAGCCATCAGGTCCCCAACGTAGGTTGTTGGCAACTGCATGTGTATCTTCTATTCCAAAACCCCTGAGATGGACCTCCGGATTACCCTCAGGCAATCCGTTGTTGTCGGAATCGGTATAAGCCAAAAGGTAGGGCGGATCCAACACCCAAATTTTTCCCCGTCCCAATGCAACACTCGTGGCGATGTTAAGACCTGTAATGGCATCGGTCGACTTGTCAAATATTCCATCTCCGTCGGTGTCTTCAAAAAAACTAACCTTGTCAGCGCCCTTTACACCTGCCGGCGGTGGTTCAGGAACTTTATCAAAGCGGGCGCGAATGTGTTGATCCATGCTTAAGACCTTAACGCCGTTTGGGTAAGGATACTGGTTGTATTGGACTACCCAAAGCCGTCCACGATGATCAAAATTCAGAAATACTGGCTGGGTAATGGCTGGCTCGGACAAAGCCAAATCAAGGACGAGGTCGTTAGCAAAATGAAATTTCGTCAAAACTTCCTCTGGAGGTATCGCCTGCGAGCTGTCCGTAAGAACACCACGTCCTGCAAAGGTCTTCATGAAGTCAAGTGCTTCTTCACTGCCCGCAACATCTTCCAGTTTTGTGTTTTGCTTGTCACGCTGCTGACTACACCCTATTAATAGAGAAGCGACGAGAAATATGCTAGAAAAGCCAAAGCTAAAATACCTTAATGCGTTCGCCATCGATTGTGTTTCCTGTTTAAATTTTCAACAAATCGGACTAATCATCAAGCGGCAACGCATCAAACAATTGATGTTAGTTTAAATATAAGAACTTCAACAATATTCAAAAAGCACGATGA
>CAWEZB010000029.1:0-13956 GCA_963813425.1 uncultured Bacteroidota bacterium | reverse complement strand
CTGCAGTGCTTTTAGTGCAGCGTAGCGCACACCGGTAACCTACTTTAAAATAGAATAGATGTCTTTCTTCAGGTTTCGTTATTTTTATGAGCGATAGCAGCGGTATCTTTTTATTAAACCGCAAGGCATCGACGTTTTAAAGATCAGGATAAATGAACAGACCACTTATTTCGATTGTCAACTCCAGCACGTTCGGCAAGCATTTTATAGAACATATCAGCACGCTCGAAAAATTTGCAGATATACAGCATGTTACTGTTCCAGCCGACATAGATGCCGATGCACTGGCGGAAAAAATTAAAGATTCTGACGGCATTATCGCCAGTGTCACACCCAGGTTTAGACGAAAAACATTGGAACAGTGTACTAAACTTAAACTGTTGGCCAGGCACGGTATCGGTTGCGACAATGTAGATCTGATGGCAGCGACCGAACTGGGTATTCAGGTTTCCAGGGTGAAAGGAATTGTGGAAAGAGAAGCAGTGGCAGAGTATGCAGTAGGACTGCTGATGGCTGCATCAAGACTACTTCCGCAGGGATCGCAGGCAGTAAAAAACAGCCAGTGGGCAAGCCGTTCCCACATGGTAGGTATGGAACTTCGGGGAAAAACGATTGGCATCATCGGTCTTGGAAATATTGGTTCTCGTTCCGCAGAAATTTTATCAAACGGCTTTAACGCCAATATCATTGCGTCCGATCCCTATATTGATAAAGAAAGGTTCAGGCAATTTAATGCCACAGATGTATCGCTGGAAGAATTGATCACCAGATCCAACGCAATCCTTTTTCATTGCCCTCTCACCAACGAGACCAAAAGGATGTTAGGTAAAGCGCAGTTTGATGCCATGCAAAAAAGCGCCGTGATTGTAAACACCTGCCGAGGCGAGTTGGTAGCTGAAGATGATTTATATGAGGCGCTGCAGCATGGTCCATTAGGTGCTTATGCAACGGATGTGGTGGAAGGTGAGCCCATTGATGGTAACCACCGCCTGGCCAAATTAAACAATACAATCATCACACCGCACCTCGGTGGCTACTCCTGGGAATCATTATATGGCATGGGGCAAACCTGTGTAGACGATATGGTTTCCGTATTTCAAAACAACGGCATTGGAGGAGAATTAGCCAACCCTGAAGTATTGAAAAACCATCGATAAAATATGGCATTGACAATAGCAATCGATCTGGGTACAACAAATTTGAAGGTGGGGTTGGTAAATGAACAAGGCGATATTCTTTCCGTAGAATCATCTCCCATGCATACCTACAGCAGTGAGCCCGGAGCGGCGGAACATAACCCCGACGAAGTGACAAGCCTGTTATCAGTTATGTGCGAAGAGCTGCTGAAAGATGTTAATAAAGATCAGATAGGCCACATAGTTTCGTCCACGTATCAATTTGGTTTAATGATGCTGGATGAGCAAAGAAAACCAATTACGCATATCACCCTTTTGACAGATATCCGTTCGCAAGAAGTTTTTTCCGAATTTATGACTGCGTTCGGCGATGTAGACTTATACCGAAAGACAGGTTGTCCGCTGATCGTTCAGTATGTGCTGCCGCGACTATTTTATTTTGCCAGACAGAAACCGTCGCTTTTTAAACGGGCAAAATATTTCGTCGATAGCAAATCATTTTTATTTGAATGGCTAACCGGAGAATGGGTGACCGACATGAGTACGGCAGCCTCTACGCAGCTTTTCAATATGGATAATTTCCAATGGGATGAAGAACTGCTTTCAAGACTTAATCTTTTAACTGACCAGTTTCCCCGGGTGGAGGAAGGCGCAACATACCTGGCGCCTCTGAAAAAAAAATTGTGTGCCGCATGGGGACTGAAAGAAAATGTAAAAGTATTGCTGGGTCTTTACGACGGTGCAGCACTAGCTGTCGGCCTTAGTGGTCTGCAACAAGGTGTGGGCATCATCAACCTGGGTACCACTGCCATGTTGCGTGTGCCAGGTGATCAGCCCGCGCTTGACCAGAATGAAAACAAACGCATTCAGGCCTATGCCCTGAAAAAAGGATTTCTTTTTAAATGGAGGAGCGCTTAACAATGCTGCACTTCCTTTGGATTGGATGCAAAAAACACTTTTTAATGTAGAGGTGCAAACCGAAGACCTGCGTAAAATTACCCATGAACCACCGCTATTCTCATTGCCTTATCTAACAGGAGAGCGCGATTCAAAAACAGGACCCTATGCTTCGGGAGTGTTCTTTGGTATCCGTCCTTACCATGCGCCAATCGACTTTACCCGCTCCGTGTTGGAGGGGGTCGCTTATTCGATGCGCTATATCTACGATGCGTTGAAAGAAAATAACCTGCAGGTTAAGGAGATAAGAATGGGCGGTGGTGGAGTAAACATTAAAGCCTGGCCGCAAATCTTCGCAGATGTTTTAGGTGTTCCTGTAATTATCTCTGCTGCAAACGAAGTGGCATTGGTGGGCAGTACCATGCTGGCATTGACTGCAGGAGGTGTTTTTAAAGACCTGAATGAGGCTTCTGAGAAAATGCTGAAAGGAGGTAAAAGAATAGAGCCGGATAAAACAGCAACAGCCGTACATGATAAGCGCTACTCATTTTTTAAAAAGCTTAGGGAAACTCTTGGGCCGTTGTACAGAGAACACGCTGAATTAAGATTTTGAAAAGCGGTGCTTAATGTTATAGCCTTCGTTTTGAAACACTTTGCAGAGGTAACAGCGATAAGGGTGGTCGTTTCGGTTGATATAACCCACTGGCTATGTGCTAAATAGTCAGCGTAAACAAAACATTGATGCTCTGGGTTCATGTTTACAGGTCTTATATTTTTTGCAACAGCTGTTACGAGAAGGATTTCGTGGGAACCGCCACCTTATTTCGTGACATTGACTACTCGTTGCCGGGCGCTCGTGACCAACGGTTTTGTAGAATAGTATTTAAAGTAATTGCTAGATTCCTCGAAACCGTCCAGATCGTTAAGCTGAAAATTTCTCAGTTTGAAATCTGACAAATTGAGTTTTGGCATAGGAACAAGGCCAGAGAAATCGGGTATCGAAAATTTGTTTGTGTTCTCAGAACCGTAAACATGTATAAATGTTTTCTCATCCGAGCTCGCGTAATACGCATAGAAGTAATCAAACTTGCCGGTAAAAGTCGCGCTAAAGTCAGCTGGACTTGGGTTCACGATTTCTGCATTGAAGTCGATCGGCTGATAGTCGAGGTTAAGCGATCCGTTCCGGCTTTCAACGTACTGGCGC
Source organism: uncultured Bacteroidota bacterium (assembly GCA_963813425.1). Lineage (GTDB taxonomy): Bacteria > Bacteroidota > Bacteroidia > Cytophagales > Cyclobacteriaceae > Chryseolinea. The sequence continues at coordinate 10,719 of CAWEZB010000029.1, read as the reverse complement.
GTATCGGTGTAGTAATAAAAGGAACTACTGTATCTTGAAAATGACTTTGATGGATAGAAGACATCTAACCCACTACCGTTGCATAGTCTCGCTCCATAAACAAATAGTTCGACTCATAACCATCAACTGTTTCGAAACCCCAAAGAGAGAAGCGGCCACCCCATACACCCGAAATTGGCGCGGCAACATTTTTCTTGACAGATGGCTGTAAGGATGAAAGGTCAAGTGTTGCGGAATGGTTTGTTTCATCGATATCAAAGAAACCATGTTTGCCCTCTCCGTTCTGGACGACTTGCGCGTAGGCCTTCCCTGACTCAATATAATTCAAGCTGGTCCTTCCGGTAGTATCACTGATATTGCTCGCTGTCCATGAAAAGTAGTTCGTTCCATAAGTGAGGTACGAAAAACTTGGTACGTTTAACAGTTTAATTTTGATTGGATTCTTAACGCCACGTAAACCATCACTTGCCGGCGGGCCCCAATCGCTTCCGCGCTTTATATTGAGATAGGCAGTAGTATGGTAATAAGCCGGCGTCTGATTCACCACATAGAGGTTGATTGTCTCTCCTCGCATAGCCATCCTTCGCGTAATACGAAGTATCTGTTCCATTGATGATTTTTTGGGTACAAAGTACATTGGCATCCATGTCCGTGATCACCAGATACGCGTCACCGTTATAATATCCTGGCATGACGTGCATCCTGATCAGACTCTTCTCTGGTTCTTTTTTCGGTGACGGATCATCGCTCGAACAGCTCATTAACAGGTAAGCGAGCGATAAAAAAAAGATTGCTTTCAATACAGAGATATTCTTAATCATAAACACAACATTTTAGGTCTTAATCGAAATTCCCGATAAATAGTAACCGGAAGTAATGCAAAATTAGGCGACAATTTGCCGTCGAAAGTACAACAGCAGCAAGCATACGCGGTAGTTCAAATAATTTCAACCAGGACTGTAGAACATGCAACTGATTGGACGTCTTATCTCTGTTATTAGTTATGTTCGTCAAAAATATCACCGAGCAACTCTTTTCATTTTTACGAAGATCGTATTCCAAACTTGGTTGTAAATCGAATCACTCTTTTATGGTTAATTCCCAGCGAATATTTGTCTTGCATTGGCACTTCGCTGTTAGTAGCAAATAATGCTGAAACGGAGGTAAAAGAATAGACGCCGGATAAAACAGCTCACAGCGGCCGTTGTGACAGAGAACACGCTGAATTAAGATTTCGAAAGCGTGACACTTTATGTTGCCCTCCATTTGAAATACATTACCGGGTAACGGCGATAAGTGTGGGCACTTGGCTGATATCACCCACTGGCTATGCGCGGTTGTCGGCTTAAAGTTATTCTTCAAACCGCCTCCAAGTAATTGGTGCCGAGATACCCGATGAGGCGATGAAATCACGCTAGGATCTATAGATGGTTCTTTATGTGATATTATTTGCACTTCAGGTACTTGCTTTAAAGTAAACTCGAGTTCTATTTTCCGAAACAAAATATTCTCCAACTGATAGTCAGTACGTTAGTCGTGTCGCGCAACTGGGTACTGACCGGGGACCCAAGGGGTGAGGAATTAGTTATGAATATTGAGGACGCTTTAATAATTTTACGATTATCAGATATTCTAAAAATAGCAATGACTGAATCTGATAGAAATAAAACCCTGAAAGGAGACTGATGAAGAAAATCGGATTTTTATCGTTTGGACATTGGTCTAACCAGCATGCTTATAGTACGCGTACAGCAGGCGATACGTTGCTTCAATCTATTGATTTGGCGGTTGCGGCCGAAGAAATTGGTTTAGACGGCGCCTATTTTCGAGTACATCATTTTGCCGCTCAGCTAGCATCTCCTTTTCCGTTGCTTTCGGCCATCGGTGCCAAAACAAACAGGATAGAGATTGGAACAGCTGTAATTGATATGCGGTATGAAAGTCCCTTGTACATGATTGAAGATGCGGGAGCGGCAGATTTAATTTCGAGGGGGCGATTGCAGTTGGGAATCAGCAGAGGTTCGCCAGAACAAGTAATCGATGGGTGGCGCTATTTTGGATATGAACCGGTCAAAGGAGAAACTGACGCGGATATGGGACGCCGTAAAGCGTTGGAGTTCCTGGATAAACTAAAAGGAATTGGATTTGCCCAGCCTAATCCATACCCCATGTTTCCCAATCCACCCGGCTTGTTGCGTTTGGAACCGCACTCCGAAGGTTTGCGGGACCGCATTTGGTGGGGTGCCGCGTCTAACGCTACGGCTATTTGGGCAGCTGAAAACGGAATGTTTCTTCAAAGTTCTACCCTAAAGTTCGATGAAAGCGGTAAACCTTTCCACGTACAGCAAGCCGAGCAGATCAGGTTGTACAAAGAAGCGTGGAAAAAAGCAGGACATACGCGAGAACCGAGGGTGTCGGTGAGCAGGTCTATTTTTGCATTGATGAACGAACAGGATCACTACTACTTCGGGCAAGAAACCAATCGGGTCGATAAGATTGGAATGATTGAACAGGATAAACGCGCCATTTTTGGAAGAAGCTATGCAGCAGAACCTGATCAACTAATAAAAGAGTTGGCCAAGGATGAAGCTATTCAAGAGGCGGATACGCTACTTTTGACGATACCTAATACTTTAGGAGTTGATTACAATGTTCACGTACTGACTTCCATTTTAAAGCACATTGCACCTGGACTGGGGTGGCGTTAATTTTTTCTGACAACATATCACAATCGAGGAGTCAAAAGCCGGAAGGCGACTGAAACCGCTTTTACAATGCTACTTTCCGATACAGGAACAATGACGTTTTTGACTCGTCTTTGACTTATTAATATTGAGGTACAAATGGGGATTAAGCAATTCAATTGCAGTTAAAAACCGTGGGAAAAATTTGGCATGTTCATATATTATCTCATTTGATCTTCATAGTTCAGTAGTTAGTCAGGTAAGGCAAATGCCATGATTGAACCCGATGGGTTTTCTTTGGTGCCTCCAACAGACAATGCCACAAATTGCTTTCCATCCACCATGTATGTACAGGCTGTCGCATTAGCAATGGAAGGCAGCGTTGTTTCCCACAATAGCTTGCCCGTTGCTTTTTCAAATGCACGAAATTTCATGTCTTCTGCGCCAGCAATAAAAATTAAACCTCCGGCAGTCACGATCGGTCCCGCTTTTCCTTCTAGCCCGGTATCGGCAGATCCATCTCCTTGTCGCTTCTCATCGTTTCCTAATGCAATTTCCCATTCATATTCTCCAGTTGAAAGATTTAATGCATGCAGCATTCCCCACGGAGGCGCGATTGCTGGGTTGCCACTCGGATCTTTCCACGTGACGTAGCCAGTCGTATTCATGTATAAAGCGCTGACGGGTTGGGAACCTTCGCCTTCTACCTTGGCAAGTCCTTTGGATGTCGCACCGACAGAATGCACGTATGCAAGGATGGCATCGAGTTGGTCATCTTTTAGCACGCCTGCAAAAGGCGGCATGAGTCCACCTCCTTTCTTTATTTTATCGAGCGCATTTTCACGCGTCATTCTTTTGTCGAGATTGACTAAAGAAGGATTTGAGCCGACACCAACCTTATTTGCACCATGACAAGCTCCGCAGTAAGTAGTGTATTGTCTTCTACCTTGATCCACCAATGGCATACCTTGAACAACTTTCGGATCTTGCTTGATTATGGTTTGGATATCTGGCGCATTCGATGATCGGATGTATAACATGTTTGTAGTTGGGTCGAATGCACCACCGCCCCAATTTGTTCCACCGCGTGTTCCTGGAAACATAAGAGTTCCCTTTAAATCCGGTGGTGTATAAAGTCCTTCATAACGGAGTGATTTGAATTTTTTCAGAACCGCATCATGATCAGCAGCAGAAAAGTTTGTGAGATCATTTTCAGTAATCAACTGTCTTGTATATGCCTTTGGTTTCACCGGGAAAGGTTGAGTAGGCCAGGCCTTTTCACCGGGAAGATTCGATGCTGGAACAGGACGCTCTTCAATTGGGAAAACGGGTTCACCAGTCTCGCGATCGAGAACGAACACAAATCCTTGTTTTGTTAGTTGGGCGACTGCATCAATCTCTTTTCCATCCTTTTTTAATTTGACAAGAGAAGGAGGTGCGGGGAGATCGTAATCCCAGATATCATGGTGAACAGTCTGAAAATGCCACTTATGTTTTCCTGTTGCAGCATCAAGAGCTAACACACAATTGCCATATAAATTTTCTCCGACTCTGTCAGCGCCATAGAAATCATAAGTGGGTGATCCCAACGACATGAAAACCATTCCACGTTTACTATCCACTGACATTCCTGCCCAACTATTCACGCCACCGGCATATTTGTAAGCGTCTTTAGGCCATGTTTCATATCCAGGTTCACCGGGTACGGGTATAGTATGAAAAGTCCAGACCAGTTCTCCGGTTTTACAATTGTACGCACGAATGTATCCGGGAGGTGTTCCGTATAAGTCAGGTAGTCTCGATCCACAAATGATAAGGTCCTTGTAGATAATTCCCGGAGATGTCATCGTGACGGCAATGTTTTCTGGATTATCACGGACGCCAACATTTAAGTTCACTTTTCCACTGTCACCAAACTCAACAATTGGTTGACCTGTCGTTGCATCAAGAGCCACGAGGTGGTTATCTGCTGCAAAGAATATTCGCTTGTCTTCTCCACTTTCCCAATACGTCACGCCACGTTCAACTCCGCCACCGCCCCCGCCACCGAATGGATCGTAGGTCCAGATTTGTGCTCCTGTAGCTGCGTTAACTGCGTAAGCAACGCGCTTCGCAGAAAGAGAATATAACACTCCATCAATGATGATCGGGTTCGACTGGCTACTCGCGGGCTGTGCTGATGTAGGGAGATCATTTATAGTAAAAGTCCATGCCGTCTTTAGCTGGCTTACATTTGCTATGTTGATTTGATCTAGGGGTGAGTGACTGGAGCTACCTTCATCGGCTTTGTAAACTGACCACGTGCGGTCATTGTTAAGACTAACCCGATCCTTGTTGGAGGTGCAGCTCGCAATCCAACAAGACACTGGCATAAGAAGGAGGTAAAGAATTCTTCGATAAAGATTTTGGGTGTGCATATTTCCTTCGTTAGAATAGAATTTTATCTAATTTACATATTTATGGAGCATTGTTGTGGTCTGTACAGTCTCCGACCATTTATGAGTTTGCAAGTTCCGTCATTCTTTTTTAGTGATCTGCCCGAGACCACAAATTGTGTATATTTGATAGAGAAATATATGCTATGAAATTGCTTATATCCGGACGTTAGCGGTAATGCAAAAAAACATCGCAATTATGATTTATAATATTTTAAACGGTGACTCTCTTGCTTGCAGTTTTCCTGACGCTAAAATTGAAGGAGATATAATTGTAGTTAGGGAAGGTCTTATAGATGGAAATCTATCAGGCAACAATTTGCAAGATTTTTGGCAATCAAGAGCAAAGTATATGGGATTAACAGAAACTGAATACCACAGCAAAGTTGTAAAAGAATTCGAAAAAATAATGCATGCTCCTGATGATTCAGAGTTTAATCTTTGGTTTGAGTATGACTTGTTTTGTCAAGTTAATATGTGGTTTGTTATTTCAATTATCAATAGTTTGCCAATAAAGAAAAAAGTTTTTGCTGTTTATACTTCTTATTTAGACAAAACCAGTAAACAATTTTGGAATGGCTTTGGACCGGCAAATTCAGATGAATTAAAGATTTGTTATGCGAAAAGAATTTCTCTAAGTGAAGCTGACATACATTTAGGGCATGAGTTGTGGAAAGCTTACAAAAATTGTAATCTTGAAGAATTGACGAATCTTTCAAAGAATCAATCTTTAGCTTTTCCGTATTTGCAAGAGGTCGTAAAGGCGCATGTTGACCGTTTTCCAAAAGATGGCACAAAAGGAAGACCTGAAAGGGTTATTGAAGACATCACAAAAAACATTTCTACTGACTTTCATAAAGTGTTCAAAGAATTTTGGAACAGAGAAAGCATTTATGGTTTTGGTGACACTCAATTAAAAAGTCTATATGACAAAGTAATGCACTAGCGCTAACAAAAGTGGATGTGCCATTGCGGGATGCATTGTAAAGTTGTAGTTTATGGCTAACCAGGGGGCTGATTTTCATGAGCTTCAAGCGAAACTTCCCGCTTTCATTGAAAAGTATGAAGGCAAAGCATTAAGAAGCACCAACAGCTGGGAGGAGTTCTACCTTCGACCTCTCCATAACATTCATTTGCACTCGGACCTCAAAGGAGTTGCAAAAAGTGCCTGTGGGAGCCATGGATTTTATGGCTTCCGAAACTTGTTGACCTGATGAAGCAATTCCTGGATGAACATAATTAATCACAAACGAATTTGATCAACATGAAGAAGATAATCTTGATTGTAGCAGTATTCCTAATATGCGCTACTTCATTCGCACAAATTTTAAAACCTGTAAAATGGTCTTATGCCTCCAAACGGATCAATGATAATGAAGCGATCGTGTTCATAAAGGCAACGATGGAAAAGGGTTGGCACATCTATTCACAAACGGTTCCTGATGGCGGTCCAGAGGCTACGAGTTTTTCATTCAGTGCCTCAAACGACTATAAACTAAAGGGTAAGACAAGCGAGCCTGAACCCATTACCAGGTTTGTGAACGTATTTAAGATGAAGCTAAGCTATTTCGAAAATTCTGTTGTATTCCAACAGCGGATTACCCAGGTTGGAGGTTCTCCAACAGTTAAAGGCAAAGTTGTCTATATGGTTTGTAACGACATGCAATGTTTGGCGCCCGATGAGGTAGAGTTCAGCCTTCCAGTAAAGTAGCCAGTTTAATATGAGATTCATTTCAAGATTATTAACAATAATATTTCTCTTCGGGTTGATGGCTACTACTGCGAATGCGCAGGACAGCCTCCTCCAATATGATGACTTGGAGTTCACGGAAATAATTGAAGAACAACCGATTCAAGAGGAGCGTACTGTCCAAACCAATTCTCAGGAAACAACACACGCCGAGGAGCCTATGAGGGCCCCAAATGACGACGACAACACAAGGGATAAAAGTTCGTTATGGGCAATCTTTATTGCCGGCTTCATCGGCGGATTTGCGGCGCTTTTGATGCCCTGCATCTTTCCGATGTTACCCTTCACCGTCAGTTATTTCACAAAAAGTAGCCACAACAAAGGCAAGGCTGTCATACATGCATCCATATACGGGCTTTCCATTGTAGCAATATATGTATTACTGGGTATCCTGATCACTGTTATTTTCGGTGCGGATGCCCTCAATAGTTTATCAACCAACGGAATTTTTAATTTTGCGTTTTTTGCTCTTTTGGTACTATTCGCATTTTCCTTTTTTGGTGCATTTGAGCTTTCGCTACCATCTTCGCTTGCAAACAAGCTAGACAGTAAAGCAGACCGAGGCGGCTTGATTGGCTTGTTCTTTATGGCTGCTACGCTTGCAGTGGTATCATTTTCTTGTACGGGGCCAATAATAGGAACCTTGCTGGTGCAGGCTGCGTCAATGGGACAGCTTTTAGGACCTGCGATTGGCATGTTGGGCTTTGCATTGGCGTTGGCAATACCATTCACACTTTTTGCAACGTTTCCAAGCCTTCTAAAAAGTCTCCCCTCGTCCGGAGGCTGGCTTAACAGCGTAAAAATCACCCTCGGTTTTTTGGAACTGGCACTTGCGCTGAAATTTCTTAGCAATGTGGACCTTGCCTATCATTGGAACTGGTTCGACAGGGAAGTCTTTCTATCACTTTGGATTATTATATTCGGATTTCTGGGATTTTACCTACTCGGAAAAATACGTTTTCCAGGCGACAGTCCGCTGCAAAATCTAAGCCTGCCGAGAATGGTGCTTTCTATGATAGTGCTTTCGTTCACATTGTATATGATCCCTGGTTTATGGGGAGCGCCTTTGAAATCCATTTCGGCATTTCTACCACCACAGGCAACGCAGGATTTCGATTTGTATGCGTCTTCATTCGGGGCAAGGCGCACACACGATGGTAAAGCGGGAAAAGCCCGTAGGTATTCGGATATATTTCATGCTCCACTAAACCTTGATGTCTCTTATGACTATGAAGAGGGTATCGCATTCGCGAAAATGGTCGGCAAACCGGTTATGCTGGATTTTACCGGTCACGCCTGTGTGAATTGTCGGAAGATGGAAGCGTCGGTATGGCCAGATAAAGACGTATATAAGCTATTAAATGATGAGCTCGTCATTATACAACTTTATGTAGATGACAAGACTGCTTTACCGGAGGAAGAACAGTTTGTATCATCATTCAGCGGAAAAAAAATCCAAACAATTGGAAACAAGTGGAGCGATTTTCAGGCGAGCAAATTCAACTCAAATTCGCAACCGTATTATGTACTTCTGAACCCTGTTGATGAAGAAATACTGGTGAAACCAATCGGGGCAGAGTACGAACCGAAAAGCTATTATAACTTTCTTCAATCTGCGATCGACCAATACAGAAAGTGAATAGAACGGTGGAGTTGCGTGCGCCTTGAACGGTCAAACGGTGAACCCAGGACGCGGTAACATTGATTCTATGTTGGATGGGATTATAAAAGGTGGCTGATAGATTGGGATTCTTACTTCCCGATACAAAATGTGCTCAAAACAGAATGTCAATACGTTAGGTGGGTCACGCAACTAAACAAACTACCATCAAAAATTACCTAAGCATCGGTGAGAAAAGTCTAAATAACCGTCCCGATAGCTATCGGGATTAGGTGTTTGTGCGAGTAACAAAGGTAGTAAAGTCCAGCACCTCTTCAAGAATTTCGTCAACTGCTGTCCTTACTTTTTATGATCACGGGCAAGCGTCTAAATCACAATCGCACGTTGGTCGATTGTCTCCTTCCAAACTCTTCTGAAACCGCACAGGCTCACAGAAAAAAAAATCCCAGGTTACGTAGCCCTGTCTGTTAATGAAGGTACAATATTTTATCTTTACAGACTTTTAGAATTCAATATGGCCGAAGAAAAGAGTTTGAACTTCCTGGAAGAGATCATAGAGTCCGACTTGAAGAATGGAAAATATAAGAACATTGCTACGCGATTTCCGCCGGAACCCAATGGCTACCTGCATTTGGGCCACGCCAAGAGCATTTGCCTGAACTTTGGTCTAGCGTTGAAGTATGGCGGCAAAACAAACCTGCGTTTTGATGATACTAACCCGGTAACCGAAGAAACCGAGTATGTGGAGAGCATTAAAGGGGACGTTAAGTGGTTGGGATTTAATTGGTCTGAAGAACTATATGCTTCCGATTACTTCGACCAACTGTACACCTATGCTCACATTTTGATCGATAAGGGACTGGCCTACGTAGATGACAGCACAAGCGAAGAGATGGCAGCTCAGAAAGGAACGCCTACTCAGCCAGGAACAGACAGCCCTTATCGTGGTCGATCGATTGAGGAAAACAAGAGGCTTTTCACCGAGATGAAGGAGGGTAAGTACCCGGATGGGTCAAAAGTCCTTCGCGCCAAAATAGACATGTCGCACACCAACATGCTCATGCGCGATCCGGTGATCTACCGCGTCAAACACGCCCATCATCACCGAACAGGTGACAAGTGGTGCATTTATCCCATGTACGATTTTGCCCACGGCCAAAGTGATTCTATCGAGCAGATTACGCACAGCATTTGCACGCTTGAGTTTGTTCCGCATCGCGAATTGTATGACTGGTTTATAGACAAACTCGACATATACCCTTCGCATCAGTATGAGTTCGCCAGACTCAACATGACCTATACCATGATGAGTAAGCGCAAACTTTTGCAATTGGTGAATGAGAAGCATGTAAATGGTTGGGAAGATCCTCGCATGCCAACGTTAAGTGGTGCACGCAGGAGGGGCTACACGCCCGAGGCTATCCGCGAATTTTGCGATCGAATTGGCGTGGCCAAACGCGACAATCTGATTGATATCGGTTTGCTTGAGTTCTGTTTGCGAGAACACCTGAACAAGATCGCCGAGCGACGAATGGTGGTGTTCGATCCATTGAAAGTGGTAATCACCAATTATCCCGAAGGGAAATCTGAATTACTCAGGAGCGAGAATCTGCCGGAAGGAGATTCGACCCGCGAGCTTCCCTTTGGGCGAGAACTCTGGATTGAACGCGACGACTTTATGGAGGTGCCAGCGAAGAAATATTTCCGCCTTGCGCCAGGCCAAATGGTGCGTTTAAAGAGCGCGTTCATTGTCAAGTGCGAAGAGTTCATCAAAGACGCGAATGGAACGGTAACAGAGCTGCGTTGTACTTACGTGCCCGAAAGCCGTAGCGGTTCCGATACATCAGGAATTAATGTGAAGGGCGTCATTCATTGGGTGAGTGCGCAGCACGCAGTACCCGCAGAAATTCGCTTGTATGATCGCCTTTTTGTAACAGAGGACATGAATGCCATCGAAGATGATTTCACAAATCACCTTAATCCTAATTCACTGCAGATTTTGAAAACTGTTTATGCTGAACCCGAGCTTGCCAAATCAAGAACAGGTGAGCGTTTCCAGTTTTTGCGCATGGGATATTTCTGCCTCGACCCTGATGCTACTTCGAATAAATTGATCTTTAACCGTACCGTGACGTTAAGGGATACGTGGATGAAAGGGGCGGGGAAGTAATCACTGTTCGCAGGTGTTTATAAATGCGACGGTAAATCCCTGCCTACCGGACAGGCAGG
>CAWEZB010000028.1:0-25407 GCA_963813425.1 uncultured Bacteroidota bacterium | reverse complement strand
TTTTGAAGCAATTGTTTCTCAATTTGAAGACGACATTCGTTGCATCCGATAAAATTGTCACAAGTAATTTGATGTTACTCTTCAGAATCAGAAGTCGTGTACGAGTCAAAGGGAGCAATGTCACGGACAAAGATTGAATTGGCAGAAGCCAGCGATTCTCCGTCGGTGAGGTTTACTGGTATATTATTCTTCCAATATTTGGCGACATTCCCTTCGTTCCCTGCAATATATACGTCTGATCCGGATACAAAAATGGAATGCCCCCAACCGGCCTCATCGTCATCGTCATTCAGGCTTGTCCTATTGCCATTTTTCCGAATACTGAGCGCCGGAAGGATCTATATTGCTCCAACCGGCAACATGTACGTTAGATCCGGTGACAAAAATAGATGTTGTACTTGACCAGCCGACTCCTCCTTCAGACAGGTCGGTCGCGATGCCATTCTTCCAACATGTTGCGAGTACCATCTTGTCTTCCGGATATACATCCCCGGCAACATATATATCGGATCCAGATACAAAAATGGAATTAGCAGTTGTACGGCCGTCAAAGCCATCCGTTAGGCTTGTGCCGGTCAATGCCGTTTTTCCAATAGATACGCTCGCCTTCCCAACCCGCTACATATACGTCCGATCCTGACACAAAAACGAGTAGTGCGCACGCGCCATCAGATAAGATTGTAGCAATACCATTTTTCCAACACACGGCTGATCCACTGTCATATCCCGCCACGTATACATCGGGTCCGGAAACAAAAACCGAAAAAGCTTCGGCGTGGTCTGTTCCGTCAGTTAAATCTGTCCCAATACCATTCTTCCAATATTTGGCCACTCTAATTCCGCCGTTAAGCTCATATCCAACGACATGCATCCTGACCGGACACAAAAATAGATTTCGCTGTTGCAAGATTAACGCCATCCGTTAAACTTGTGGCTACACCGTTCTTCCAATACTTCGCCACATTCCCTTCTCTTCCTGCAACATATACTGCTGTTGCTACCTTCTTTTCTGGAACACTCTCATTGCAGGCACTAAATGCAAATGTTATAAGGAGGAGTGTAAATAGTTTTTTCATTTTTTTGTGGAATTTCCACTTGTTTAAGTTTTTCTGCTACAATGCTATTTATCTTAACTCACAGAGGAGATCCTTTCTAAATTTTTTAATTTTAAAGGAATAAGACATTTCATTCCAAAAGAAAATTGGGGCATCGGATCTCCATGCATGGTTAACGATCTATCCTTGCTGCAATATAGCATCGACTGAACGTGCTGTTTGCAGCGACTTTATATAACGCTGCTCTCGCTTTACAGAATGCACGTGTGAATTGATACTATTTTTTCAAATGCCTGAATTAAGGGATGACGCGGGCGCAGCAAAGAAGGTGAACCCAGGTCGATTGATTTCAGAGTGCTGTTACTATGCCATTCGAACGAATAGCAAAGGCAAGAAGCAACAAGCAACCGACGGATCGATTTTGTTTTCAACACCTAAGGCAATATCCTTTCTCCCCCTACATTCATCTGATTCATAAGCTCCAGGAACCGCTCCTTTTTCCGTTGCGAGATGCTGGCCGTTGAACCATCTTTCAAAATAATATATCCGCCCTCCGACTTGACATATTTTTCTACTTCGTTTAAATTTATCAGGCAGCTATGGTGAACGCGATAAAAATTATAATCACTCAGCAAAGTTTCATACTCCTTTAAATTCTTGCTGACTAATAATTTCCTGTTGGGCTTAATGAAAAATGTAGTATACGCGCCGCCCGCTTCGAGTTTTGTGATGTCGGCGATTTCTATGAACTCAAACCCGTCCATGGTAGAGAGGGTAATGATTTTTTGTTCATCCTTTTGCCGATTGAAGTTCTGAACAAGATTCCATAGCTTGTTATTTCGGGAATTCACCTCCCTCCTTTGTCTGGCTTTCTCGACTGCTTCCCGCAGTTCACTGATATCAATGGGCTTCAACAGATAATCTATCGCGCTGAATTTGATAGCACGGATGGCATAATTTTCAAAAGCTGTTGTAAAAATAACTTCAAAGTCAAACCGATCGACATTTTCCAGGATTTCAAAACCTGTACCGGAATGCAGTTCGATATCCAGAAAAACCAGATCTGGATGAGCATGTCGTACAACCTGAATACCCTCTTTACGCTACCGGCCATCCCGACAATATCAATATCACTGCAATATTGTGTAAGCAGATTTTTCAGGGTCTCGCGCCCGCGGGGTTCATCTTCAATAATAATGACTTGTAACATAGGCCTACCAATGTTAAAAACTTTCTAAGGGTATTCTAAGTTCAACGCATGTACCAATGGGGCATCCCAATTCATCATAAAGATCGTTGATCTTTACCAGCTCTTCGGATTTATAATCAACGTACATTAATTTCAGACGCTGGGTTGATATGGCAATGCCCAACGACGTGTACTTCTCTTTTCTTTTTTGCTGTAACTTTGCAGAGGCATCCCTTCCTATTCCATTGTCTTTCACTTCACATAGCATAAACTCATTATCTTTTTTGAACTGAATAGTAAGCCTGCGGTTATCGTCCTCCTTATTAATCAAACCATGAAGTATAGCATTTTCAACATGGATCTGTATCAATAGCAACGGTACATCTATAGAATACAGCAACAAATCTTCATCTGCTTCCAACTGATAGTTGAACCTGGATCCAAATCTCAAACTCTCGAGTTCCAGGTAAAATCGCAGCAACGTTAATTCATCCTGTAGCGGAATCATTCCTTTGTCAGAGTAATCAATAAATTGTCTGATCAATCTGCCAAACTTGGATAAATAATTAATGGACGAGGTTTTATCATTGATCGTTAAAAAATGCTGAATCGAGTTTAAGGAATTATACAGGAAATGAGGATTTAGCTGAGCGGTTAAGGCTTTGATTCTCAGAATTCGGTTGACTTCCTCAAGCTGCGCTTTCTGTTTTTCATCTCGGTTTTTTGTTTGTTGGATTGCTCCAATAAATTCTTCAGTTTTTCTTCTGCTTCCAGGTTCAGCCGCTGGAGGTAAATGAAGGTTGCAATAAAAATGCTAAAACTTACCAAGGCTCCAAGATATCTACGATCTTGCGGGTCTAGCAGAATATTATCCGTCGGTGTAATGAAGTCACTCAGTCGGACAAATTCAGCAACGACAAAACACACAACTGTCCATGCCAGTCCAAGGGCCATCCATTTTTTTTCAGTTATACCGAATAGAACAAGTGGTATTATGATGCTGGACATCAAGGCCATCTTCTGCGACGAATGAATAGCATCAGGAGCAATCATACCACCAACAGCGAGAAACGTTGGGATGCTCATCATAAAAAACACCCTCGAAAAATTTACTTTTCCATAGGCGTTAAGAAGCAATAAGAGAAAACAAAACAAAGCGCCGCCGAGGTAAGTAAAAAATTGAGGCCAGAAATCGGTATAAAGAAAAGCGAGGCTGAACACAAGAACACCAGCCAACGCCGCAATTCTGTTTCCGAGAATAAGCTTTCGATTCAAGTGCTCTGAGAATCTTGGATCATTCCCCAACATCTCACTTTATCCCAAATTGTGTGTAGCGGGTTCAAAGCAAAAAAACATTAAACACTTGTTGAAGGTATCAAGAACATTTTAAAAATCATGTAGGTGAAGTTTCCTGAATTCAGTGAGGAACAACATGAATGGTTCCAGTTGAACGGAGACTTTGATTAAAACGCGGCATCACTTCTTTAGGATTTTTAGAGATATTGAGTGATGGTTCGGTAATTGTTGTGCCTATTTTGTCCATAGGACTCCTTCGGAGTTGCTAAAAGAATACAACGTTATGGCTATCGATCACATTTTGTATCGGGAAGTGATTTTTACAAGCCCACATTACGCTTATACAATGTATATTATTCCTGTTTCAAGTTCTCCATCTCAGCAATTGTTTCTTCCAGTTTCCGAAATGCCCTTCCGTATATCAAACGTACATCCCATCTATAGATTCTGCCTGAAAAATAGAACATCAACAGGGTTCCCACTCCCGCGATGATCAGTGCAAATAATGGAACACTCCCAATAAATATTACGTCCGGGTATTTTTGATACATTTTCGAGGTTAGTGGGCCTTTATTCCATGCAGACCACATGATACTTATCGCAATTAGAAAATAGAGTGGGTAAGTAAAACGTAATACTTTCTCACCCGTCGAGAGGGCATCTTTAAGTAATCGGTCGAACGACTTGAGATAGTCAAGACTGGTTGCTCCGTGATCCAATGTTTTGATGCTTCGCTTTTCTCGTATGCTGTACCATACCGTAAGAAGCATCAGTATAGAAATGGCAACTCCCTGCCAAATGACATCCAGGAAATAATACATAATGGGAAAAACAATTGAAATGATGACAAGAGCAATTAAGTTGTTCCTGTACATCCTTTTCATTTTATCAACCAGGTCCTTTGATTTTTGGTTGTATAGGTCATTAATTTTGGGGGCAACTAAACTCTTTTCATTCAAAAAGCCCTCTTTCCAAATTACTTCAATTGAATTTTTCATCGAGTATTTTTTTTAAACGTTCTTTAATTCTGTTCACACGGACACCAATGTTATTCGAATTTGTACCAAGGATATCGGCAATTTCCTGATAAGATTTTTCTTCCAAATAAAGGAGTATCAATGCCCTGTCGACTTCTGACAAGTGCCTGATTGCAACATACAATTGGTTCAGAGACTCGTCTTCAAAGGCCCTGTTTTCAATTATGATCACATCAGGTAAAACATCCGAAGTGAAATACGTTTGTCCATTGCCTTTCGATTTTTTGAGTAGCGTCAGGCACACATTTAGAGAAATACGATAAACCCATGTTGACCATTGGCATTGCTCGCGAAAATTATCTTTGCTTCTCCAGATTTGCAGACAAACCTCCTGGTAATAGTCCTCAAAATCTTCCTGCGAATTCGTATATGCCCGACAGATCTTGATGATAATTGCCGCAAAGGGTAAAATCGATGTCTGGTAAAAATCTCTACTCACTTTGTTTGTTTTAACACGATAAGTAAGATTAATTTCTTCATGATTCTGTTCTTTCCCCTATTAGTGGCTAAATTCTAAGAACATTACACCTCCCCGAATTATTTTTGTAAGTGGGGACTTTATCTAATAATAAATGAACCTTATTCTTTGTAGATAGGCAAGAACTAATAAGGTCGTTTGTTTCTTAGCAATATCAGTAGGGGAAGTATTGGTGATTGCATGTATGCAAAGGGAGGGTGAATTCCCAAATAACCCTAACAAACCGATGAAGAATACAATGCACGTTTTAAAAAGAATTATGGCTGATATCGAATAAGACATGTAATTTGTCCTGCCGAACTTCAATTTTGATGTAAATCACGAACAAAGAATATGAAAACAATGACCTGCAAAGAATTAGGTGGAGCATGCAGCAAAACCTTCACCGCCGAAACATTTGACGACATCGCCATGATGGTCAGCAAGCACGCCCGCGAAATGGTTCAGCAAGGCGATGCGGACCATATCAACGCAATGAATGAAATGCGTAACAACATGAGTTCGCCTGATGCGATGAATGCCTGGATGGATGACAAACGAAAGGCTTTTAACGCATTGCCAAATGACAATGGGTGAATTTGGCCATGCCTTTGATGGAACTTGTCTTGACATTCTTCGTAGCAATATCTACTTGTTTTCAGGAACAAACTATAAAAATATCATTCATCATTTTTAGGTTATTCTAGCCATGAAGAGATATTTTTGTTGTAGTTAGTTATTCGAACCGTCCACTCTCTCAGCTTCTCTCGACAGATGAATTATCAAACATTTCAGCCTCATTCCGATTTAGATGCCTTGATAAAATGTTATTGGACATTGGAAGTACCTGCTGAAAAGGACTCCCGGAAGCAACGCATTGTACCTGACGGATGTCTTGAAATGATATTTATTCTTGGTGACGACATCAAAAGGTATACATCAGAAGACGAATTTATCATTCAGCCTCGTGCAGTGATTATTGGTCAAATCACCGAACCTTTTTTTATAGAACCAACAGGTTATGTTAATTGTTTTGCCGCCCGCTTTTATCCTTACGGTTTTGCAAACTTTGCAGCAACGGCTATTAAAAACTTAGCAAATAAAGAAACACCAATCAACTTACTGTTTGGAGACGAACCTGCAAGCGAATTGGAACGTAAAATAATCAACGCGACAAATACGAAACACAGAATAGAGATCGTAGAAGACTTTCTTTTACATAAGTTGAAGGATAAGACAACAATTGACAGTATAGTAAAAGCAACTGTCGACACGATACTTCTAACAGAAGGAAGCGAATCAATAAATTCGATTCTCAAAAATCATTTATCAAAGCGGAGGCAACTTGAGCGAAAATTCTTTAACCAGGTGGGACTTAGTCCAAAGCAATTAGGTAAAGTTATAAGGCTGCAAACAGCATTAAAAATGTTGCTCAACCAACAACACGAAAGTTTGACAAAAATTGCTTACGAAAGTAACTATTACGATCAGGCACACTTTATAAAAGATTTTAAAGAATTTACGGGAACAAATCCTAAAGATTTTTTAGCAGATGAAGGATTGCTTCTTTCCGCGCTCTTTCTACACCGAAGACTAACTGTCGCATTTTTACAATTTTCTATTTCTTCAGCCCGGTAGGTTTGGTCTGTAAACAAACAAAAATGAGGTATGAAGAATTTAATTTCGATTGTTGAGATTCCTACCATTGAGTTCCCCAGGGCTGTCACGTTTTATCAAACCATACTGAACACCAGTATTGAAGAAATAAATATGGATGGAGTATTAATGGGATTATTCCCTGGCGACGGAGAAACTGTTTCTGTCGCGTTGATCAATAGTAGCCAGTATAAAACATCTACGGATGGCGCTGTGGTTTATTTCAATGCCGGAGATGATTTACAAATAGTGTTAGACAAAATAAAAGCAAACGGTGGCAAAATAATTGTACCCAAAACGGACATCGGATCCGGAATAGGCTTTTATGCAATGTTTATGGATACGGAGGGAAACAAATTGGGACTACATTCAAAAAATTGAAATCACGCTGCAGTTTGTTGGTGGACCTTTCGCGCGTTCCTTACGCACAACGTGCCTACCGCCGACCACGTGCGCTAAAGTTATAGCGGTAGAAGGCGTTATCAAAATTTACTTCAAATCAAGGAAGCGTCGACAGCGTATTGACTGGAAGGGAGTCAGGAATAACCGGAGATTTTCTGGCAATGGGTCAACATTGCCCATATTTCTGCAGACTATATTTTTTTACATATTGCGTAAACTGTATAACTCCCCATCCATTTTTATGAAAATAACCAAAGTCAGGACGAAACTCTACAATTGGAAAGGCCCGGTAAAAACCACTGATACAATCTTTGCCACTCCATTAAGCCTGCTGCCCTTTCAGGAGGATTCCCAGGCTCCGTTCAGGTTTTTTAGCTGGCTCGTAATTGAGATCGAAACCGACCAGGGCCACACCGGCATCGGCAATGCAGGTCTCTGTCCGGATGTCACAAAAAAAATAATCGACACAAAGCTCGCCTCATTGCTAGTCAATGAAAATCCCCTGAATACTGAATATCTGTACGAAAAGATGTATAGGTCAAGCGTGGCTTACGGGAGAAAGGGGGCAGTGCTCGCAGCCATCAGCGCCCTGGACATTGCGCTGTGGGATATCAAGGGCAAAGCGCTTAAGCAACCTGTATTTATGTTATTGGGTGGACGTACTAAATCCGATATTGAAACATATTATAGTCGTCTTTACACGCGCAACCTGGAAAGCCTGCAGGCCGAAGCTGCGAAATATAAAGCTGAAGGGTTTTCAGGAATGAAACTCCGCTGCGGTTACCCGCTCACGGAGGGAATGAAGGGTATGAAAAAAAATGTAGAAATGGTTAAGGTTGTTCGCGATACGGTAGGTGATGAAGTAAACATCATGCTGGAAGCTTACATGGGATTTAACTATGCCTATGCAAAACAATTCCTTAAACTCCTTGAACCTTTTAACCTCCGCTGGGCAGAGGAGCTTCTGCTGCCGGATGAGATCCACAATTTTGCCAAACTAAAACAAGGTACGGCAATCCCGCTCTCGGGAGGAGAACATGAATATACGCGTTTCGGATTCAACGACCTGTTACAGGCAAATGCCCTGGATATTTTTCAGTTCGATACCAACAGGGTCGGCGGTTTTACTGAAGCACAAAAAATCTGTACGATGGCACAGCTTCACGGTGTTGAAGTGATCCCCCACGGCGGTCA
This sequence comes from uncultured Bacteroidota bacterium, assembly GCA_963813425.1. Lineage (GTDB taxonomy): Bacteria > Bacteroidota > Bacteroidia > Cytophagales > Cyclobacteriaceae > Chryseolinea. Next base: position 17,121 of record CAWEZB010000028.1, on the reverse strand, counting down.
GATGCACAACCTGCATGTAGTCATGAGTTCATTTTCCTCACCCATGGCAGAGTATTTCCCGCAAACCGAAATTGAAGTAGGAAACGAAATGTTCTGGTATATCTTCGATGGAGAAGCTGTCGCGAAAAACGGAAGGCTTCAGCTGGATGACAACAAACCCGGTGTAGGATTGACATTGAAAACAAAGGGGCTTGAAAATTTTGATATCATCGAGTGAAACGTGTTAATGCTTGGTTTTTTGGCTGCTAAGACACCAGGACATAAATAGGGTCTGCTGAAAAAGTTGGAGAGACAAACCTTATTACCTTAATAACAGGGCTACATAGTTTATGTGCTACCTTATTACCTTATTGATTTGCAAAAATCGAAGTAGCGCGGATAAATCACTGCGTAATAATAAGCTAATAAGGTTGATACAAGCACACATCCTACTGTTATTAAGGTAATAAGGTTTTTGAAGTGCAAGGTATTTAAGGGAGTGCCTTGTTTTTCTTTGCACTTAATTTTTATATCATTCAAAAATAATTGCTGAACGCATTTATTTTCAGCGACTTCTATAGAACTTTTACTTTTTCAGCAGCCGCTAAATAAATTACAAAGCGTTAACCCTTAATAAAACATGCAGAGTATACTTGACCTCTTTAAGCTCCACGGGAAGACTGCCCTGGTTATTGGCGGCAACCGTGGCCTTGGACTGGCAATGGCACAAGCGATGGCCGAAGCCGGGGCAACTATTGCTATTGCTGCCCGTGATGAAAAAATGAATCGCGAAGCCGACGCGCTGATACAATCATCATATAAAGTGCAATGCATGAATACGGTCTGCGATGTGACTTCTGAAAAAAGCGTACAGCATACAGTCGATCAGACTGTATCAAGGTTCGGCAAGATCGATATCCTGATCAATTCCGCGGGAATTAATATAAGAGGACCCATTGAAGATGTCTCACTCGACGATTTTAATAAGGTACAGCAGGTCAACGTTACGGGCTCATGGCTCACCAGCAAGGCGGTGGTACCTCACATGAAAAAAAATGGATACGGAAGGATCATTAATATAGGATCCATGCTTGCAGTTACTGCCATCCCTGAAAGAACGCCTTACACTACCAGCAAGGGTGCAGTAATCCAGCTCACCCGTGCCTTAGCGATGGAGTTTGCCAAGGATGGCATCACAGCAAATGCTATCCTGCCCGGGCCCTTCGGAACAGAATTAAACCTGCCCATTATGAACGATCCTGAAAAATATAAAGCCTTCATGGCTAAGATCCCCATGGGGAGATGGGGAGAACTGCATGAGATCGCTGGCATTGCCTTGTATTTAGCCAGCCCTGCTTCAAGTTTTACAACGGGTGGTATGTATGCAGTTGACGGTGGATGGATTGTACAATAAATAAATTGATCCACGCATGAGCCATGTCTCCGAACCCTTACATCTTGTCAAACCGTTGCGCATGCGGTGGGTGATGGTAGGGCTTGCCTTCCTGGCCACAGTATTAAACTATGTTCACCGGTTATCTTTCAATTACCTGAGTGCAGACGGTCCGTTGCGCGAGCTGATCCCGGACGATGCCTTTGGGTATTTAGGCACCGCTTTTTTTGTAGCCTACATGATATCAAATGCCGTTTCAGGTTTTGTAATCGACCGGTTAGGAACGCGAGTGGGTTACGCCTTGTGCATGGCCTTCTGGACCACAGCAGGACTGCTCCATGCATTTGTGGTAACACCATTTCAATTTGGCATCTGCCGGTTTCTGCTGGGTATCGGTGAAGCTGGCAACTGGCCCGCAGCCATACGGCTCACAACCGAGTGGTTTCCTCCTCATGAACGCTCTACCGCCTCCGGCATCTTTAACAGCGGAGCTGCACTCGGAGCCATTATCGTTCCTCCCCTTGTTGCTTACCTCGGATTGCGCTATGGATGGCAATCCACTTTTATCATCCTGGCAGCATTTGGTTATTTATGGTTGCTTGTTTTCTGGTTTACATATTATACTCCGGGTGCCTCAGCAGAGGTCGCAAAAAGAAGAATCATTCCACCGGTCAGACTTTTAAAAACGCGATTTGTTCTATCATTCACGCTTTCCAAAGTGTTCCTCGATCCTGTCTGGTATTTTGTTACCTTTTGGCTCGGAAGATACCTCGCGGATGTCCATCATTGGAACCTGAAACAGATCGGCTGGTATGCCATCATTCCCTTCGTCATCGCTGATATCGGGAACATCATTGGCGGTTACTTCACACAATTTATCATTCAGCAGGGTGTGTCAATACCTAAGGCCAGGAAGCTTGCAGTAGCCATTTCAGGAATCATCATGGGAGGTTCACTTTTACTTGCACCTTTTGTGGTTACAACGCCCATGTCTGCCTTAATTATTTTCGGACTTTCTGGTTTCGGTTTTACGGCATATAACGCCAACTCGCTGGCATTCCCTGCTGATGTTGTGCCCAAAACTTCGGCAGCCTCCGTCTGGGGTATCGCGTGTGTCGGAGCAGGTCTTGGCGGCTCGGTTTTTCAATTCTTGTCGGGACGTACTGTCAAATCACTTTCAGAAAGCCTGGATTACACCACCGCTTATAATTATCTTTTTATAGGCTATGGCCTTCTTGCATTAATCGGTGTTTTCATTGTTCTGTTTGTTATGGGTCCATTGCACAAGGATGAAGCGTTACATGCTTATGTGGCTTCTCGATGAAGAGGAAAATAAAAATGCGAAAGGCAATTAGTTTTGCCTACATCTTTACCTTTAAGAATTATTTGAAACAGCTCGAACTTAAGCTGTAAATTTTGTGCGTCATGACGTGTCTCTCATTAAACCTTATCAAGGCATGAAACTATTTACTGTCTCCGTCACCATACTGCTGTTTGCAATGAACTTTAACTTGTGCTATTCGCAGAATCCTGAGACGATAAAGTTAAAGGACTATCGGCCACAGTCCATTTTTCAGATTCCGGTGAGCAAGATCGAAAAAGCCAAGTATCCGGTTATTGACATGCATTCTCATGAGTATGCTACGTCAATGGCTAACCTCGCCGAATGGGTGAAGATCATGGATAAAGCGGGCGTTGAAAAAACCATTGTACTGACCCAGTCGGCGGGACGCGCATTTGATTCATTGTATGCCAACTACTCGAAGTATCCTGACCGGTTTGAACTATGGTGCGGGTTCGACTATACAGGATACACAGAGCCAGGCTGGACTGAAAGAGCTATTAAAGAATTAGAACGCTGTCATAAACTTGGCGCGAAGGGTGTTGGCGAAATAACGGATAAAGGTCTGGGCGATCCGTATGCCGTGCCTGTTCCTTCAGAAGGTATGCATCTCGATGATCCGAAAATGATGCCACTTTATAAGAAATGCGCAGCGTTGAAAATGCCGGTCAATATTCACGTAGCCGATCCGATGTGGATGTATGAACCGATGGACTCTACCAATGATGGTCTCATGAATGCTTACACCTGGCGCATTGACCTGAAAGCAAAAGGCCTTCGCAATCACGCAGAACTTATCATCATGCTGGAGAATATTGTCCGCGAAAACCCACAAACTACATTCATTGCCTGTCACCTCGCGAACTGTGAATACAAATTGGAGATACTAGGCGATCTGTTTCAGAAGCACAAGAATCTGTATGCCGACTTCTCCGCGCGGTATGCAGAGACCGCGACCATTCCGAGATATATGTATCAGTTCTTTGAAAAATATCAGGATCGTCTGGTATATGGTACGGATATGGGAATTGGGAGTGATGTCTACGCTGTAACGTTCAGAATACTGGAATCCAGGGATGAACACTTCTATGAAGTTGAAAGATTTGGATATCACTGGCCATTATACGGCTTCGGGTTGAGCGATGCTGTGCTCAAAAAGATCTACAGCGAGAACGCAAAGCGTATCCTTAAGCGATAACCGGAAAGGCGCTTCGAATCCGCGGTCCTGTCAGAACAGCGTGCTGTTTGGATTGATGATTCTGTTGATATTTATTTGAATAAAATCACGTGAGCTATGATCAGGCATTTTCTGGTTTCAACCTTTTTAGCAATTGTTTTTCACTACACATACGCGCAGCCAATTTTTCCACTCCGCGTAAGCGATGACAAGCGGTATCTCGTGGATCAGCGAAATAAACCATTCCCGATACTTGGCCGCACAGCATGGTTCATCATATCTCAGCCCGAAAAAGGTTATCAGAAATTCGTAGAGAACACGTTGGCGCATGGACACAACGCCATAGAGTTCGCGGTGATCACACATTGGCCGATCGGAAATCATGCACCGTTCAACGGAGAAGGGGAGCTGCCATTTCTGAAAAGACTTGACGGATCTGACTGGGACGGCAAACTAAAATACAATTCATTGATTCTGGAGGCTCCCGATCTTACAACACCCAATGAAAAATACTGGCGTTTTGTCGACAAGTTCCTTGCGTACTGTGAGGCTAAAGGGCTGTTGGTTTTTATGTTTCCAGCTTATGTGGGATACAATGGGGAGGAGCAAGGCTGGATGAAAGAGCTTGTCGCTAACGGTAAAGACAAGTCAATGGCGTATGGTGTGTGGATAGCAAATCGCTATAAACGACAAAAAAATATAGTGTGGATGTTGATGGGTGATATGGGAAAATTTAATGACGAACAAAAAATTGCCGAGCAAGCGCTTATTGACGGACTTAAAAGTGTTAAGAATCAGGAGTCCAATCAATACACGGCCGAATCACATAGCGGAGAAAACGCGGCAGACAATCCTCAGTTCGGTCATGAGATGACATTGAATGGCGTTTATACCTGGGAATTAAAAGTTCCGGTCCCTTACCTGGCACGTAAGGGCTACTCGCACGAACCTACTATGCCGGCATTCCTGCTCGAGGAACCGTATGATGAAGAAGGACCCGATGGTAATAACTATAATCCGAATGCCACTCAACCCGTACGCCGATTTCAGTGGTGGGGCTGGCTGAGTACGATCGGCGGATATATCTCAGGCAATGCGTACGTCTGGCAGTTTGTTGATCCTGTATGGCAGGACCACCTGGAAACGCAGGGTGCTCAGGATATGATGAGGCTCAACAAGTTTATTAATTCGGTGGAATGGTGGAAACTTGTCCCTGCAGGATTGAATGGAATGAAAAGCATCGTAGTAGATCCTGTAAACATAGACACGGCTGCCTCTTATGTTTCAGCTGCTGCTGCCAGGGACGGATCACTTCTCGTGGCCTATATCCCGCCAGCTCACAAAGGCGGGGTAAAAGTGGACTTAAGCGTCTTGAGCCGACCTGGCTTCGTATACTGGTTCGATCCTACAGATGGGCGATATATTCCCCTGGAATCGTCGCCGGTAAGAAACACAGGCATCAGGGAGTTTACTCCGCCCGGGAAAAATCACAGTGGCGAAAGCGATTGGGTGTTACTGTTAATAACGAGCAGGATAGGCGACTAGGTGCAGTTTATCCTGTTATCAGCTCTCACTTTCCGATACAAAATCTTCTCAAGACCGAGAAACAGAACGTGAGATGTATCGCGCAACAAAAAATGCCTGATCATCACTAGAAAAAAACAAACATCCAAAAGAGATTTTTAGGTGTTTTGTTACGCTAACTTTGTACAATAGGATTTCGGATGAATATATTATATTTCATCGGGGCAAATTCCATCGTTAGCCACCAAAATTATCTAATATGAAAACTCCATTTTGTTTATACAGGATGAGCATCCTGGCGGTGCTTGTAGTGTTGTATTATGCCATTCCCCTTATCGCCCAGCCGATAAACCAGGATGTCAAATTTGATAAGTTGACGTTTACAGAAAAAGGTGAGCTCGACATTCAGCCCTCTGCAACATCATCGGCGAATGATTTCGATTTTCTCGTTGGAAAATGGAAATTGAGTGATAAAAAACTTAAGTCACGCCTGACGAAAAGCACGGAGTGGATTTCGTTTGAGTCGACAGTGGAGATGAAAAAATTGCTCAATGGAATTGGCAATATAGACGTCTACAGAACGACCGTTGATGGCAAGCCTTTCGAGGGTGTAGCCCTTCGCCTCTTCAATCCCAAGACCAGACTATGGAGTATCTATTGGGCTGATAGCAACGTTGGTGTCCTGGATCCTCCGGTGGTGGGATCATTCGATGGAAATATTGGGAAGTTCTATTGCAAGGATAAGTACAAGGAAGTCGATGTGATCGTGCTTTTTCTTTGGGATAAAACGGATCCAGAGAATCCGGTTTGGAGCCAGGCGTTTTCTCCTGACAATGGCGCTACGTGGGAATGGAATGCTACGAATACTTCGCATAGAGTGAAGTAAATAGTGCGATAACAATTTGATGTTTGAGTGATTTGGTGACTTAGAGAGACTTGTTGACCATGCAGAAGTCATCCGCCATCATAGATAAGCAACTCGACACGCCTGTTTTTCTTTCTTCCTTCATCGGTTGTGTTTACCGCGATGGGGTTTGCACTACCCAGTCCGGAAGTCTCTACGCGATTGATATCAATACCGTTGCTTATCAGGTATTCCGCCACCACATCTGCACGTTGTTTGGATAAACGAAGATTGTGTTCTTCTCTTCCTGTATTATCGGTGTGGCCGGATATTCTCACCGAACGTTCCGGATGCAAAAGCAGATAATCGACAATGGAATTGAGTGTTACAAAATGTTCGCTTCGCAGGGTTGATTTGTTTGTTTCAAACAATAGTTCTGCACTCAGTACGATGAGACTGTCTGCCTTTACTGCCGAGGGCGAGATCGTTGGCTGAGTACTAATTGTATCAATCATGACTGGTGGCGCTTCACGCACGTCCGGCTTGCGGCCGCGGGTGGAATCGGTATGGAGGTTTTTGTATGCGCCTTTCTTTGCATTTCTTGCCACCTTTTTTCTAAATTTCTTAAAACTGATGGCACGCAGGGAAGAGGAATGGCCCGACTGTATACGACATAGTTTTCGGAAGCACAGTATCTTGCCGAAGATGGAATGACGTGAGTTCTTATTTGCGCGCTTCAGTCTCTCCTTATTTGCACCGGCCAAATGAGACACCATCAAAGGCATTTTTGGATTGCCATATTCACGGCCAACGTTATTGGGCGGTCCCACAAATTGAGCATCGGCATAAATGAAACCGAATAGAAAAACTGACACCAGAAATATTTTCATGCACAGGGGTAGGTGCTGATAAAGAGACGTTAAGTACTCGCGTGCTCATCACTCATTCCCAACAACGCACTGGTATACTTCTTCAGTGAACGGAAAGATGCGAATATTATTGTGGTGAAGCTGCCTGCCGAAGCGGGGAAGGATTTTACAAATAACCAGCAAGTCATAACTTTTCTTGGCATTTTGTGGTATTTCACCACAAAATCTTCTCAGCAGTGATTTTCAGAACGTTACTGGCTACGCGCAACAAACTACCAAAAAAAATGCCTTAACTTCTATGAAAAAATCCAAACATCCCGAGAGACTTTTTATTTTGGCTTTTAACTTAAACAATTAACTTCGACGCATGTCGAAAGATTTTTCTCATACGCCCGAGTGTATTCTCTATGCTTGCTGCGGAAGCAAGTGTAAGAAACGCGGTGGCAAACATCTGTATAAACAATTGAAACGGTCGGTTAAAGAAAAACATTTGAAGCGGAAAGTGCAGGTCATTAAGACTGGTTGCACTGATCACTGCAAGAGGGGGCCGGTTATAGTGGTGATGCCAAAGAACGAATGGCACTTTGAAGTGAATGAAGAAAAAGCCATATCCCTGCTTGAACAACTCAAATGATAGAAGAATATTTTTCCGCGCAAGCAAGCCGCCTGGTTCCCGATACCAAAGTATGCCTACTCTTGACTTTCAGTGTGTTTACCGATTCGAGTAACTCCGAAGGAGTCCTATGGACAAAATGGTAACACGAATGACCTAGAAAATCGATCATATCGCTAGCACCCCTAAGGAGAGGCAGCGCCTCTGCGCTTTTGTGTCGATCGCCGTCGGGCAGTGAATCAATTAACGACTTTTCACCATGCTCCTTTATATATTGCTGCCGGATGTCTTTCGCCAACTTATGATTGCCGGTGTGATCCCATCCAGGCGGCATAATCAGATATAGGAATTTGTTCTTTATTCCGGGAGCCCGCACGACGTCTTTTATCAGATAATAGAATTCGCCAAAGTACACATCGAAGAAATTTCCGGCATTGATGTTCCGCGTGATACCATATTGTATCGTTATGTGATCCTGTTCGGGTTGATAGGTCTTGAAGACGCGGTCCCACACATTGAGCAGATTGCAAAAGTTGGTGTCCATATACAAAGGGTTGCGTGCGTGATGTACGCGGTGGTGCGAGGGTGTGAGGATGAATTTACCAAGGAAGCCAAAATGCGCATTCTTCATGAAATTCTCGCCGACATGAATAAATCCACCCCACGTACCGTCAATGAACATGATGGCGAACAGCATGACGGGAGGAACGCCGGCCAGGATGCAAATGGACGTCCGGATAAAATCGGCGTAAGGGCCTTCCAGGAAAAAGTGAGCATACGTAACCGATAGGTTCATTTGTTCCGGCGCGTGGTGGGATGAATGCAGGCACCAGAACAGTCTCACCTTATGGGCGAGATAGTGATAGATGAAGTGAGCAAACTCCCAGACAATATAACCATAGATGAACCAGTACCAGGTGAGGGAAACAGGCAGCAGCGCGTATGGTGAGAACAATCCGACACAATACGCGACGACACCAAGTGAAATGAACTTCCCAACAACGCGATTGAACACGTAAATGAAGAAAGGGATTTTGTACTCCGATCTGTTGAAATTCTTATGCGCAAATGCCAGCAGCATCTCTATGATAACGATGAATGGAATGAGCGGCGAAATAACGGTTTGAATTCCTTTCCAGCTACGCAGCGAACTGTAGTCGCCGGAGCGAATAATTTCGACGAGGCCGTTTATGGAAAAGAAGCCGGCAATCTCGTCCCGTAATGTTTCCAGTATTTCCAATGCAGGCGGCGTTTTGGTAGGGTCAACTTAAGGAATTTTAGGGTAAAGGAAAAGCAATCGTGCGGAAGCTAAGGGTTAACGGAAATGGATTGGAGGCAATTCCTGCTTGAACGATGGCTACCTTTGCCTGCCTAGGAAGAAATCGTAAGTGTGTTTACTGATTCGGGATTTTAAAGGTCACTGGTGCCCTGTTTCAACTAGCTTTTTGCACCACGGATACCTTGATTTATTTCGGTAAATTGGATGACTATGCAAGATACTTTCCGCTACGACAGTACAACCTTTGATTGATTAAGTATTCATGAAAACACCCTTAATAACCCGAGAAGGTTTAGAAAAGTTAAAAGCTGAGTTGGATCATTTGTGGCGCGTTGAACGGCCAGACACCACGCAAAAGGTATCCTGGGCCGCAAGCCTTGGAGATCGTTCTGAAAATGCAGATTATCATTACAATAAAAAGCGTCTGCGCGAAATTGACCGGCGCGTGCTCTATTTACGGAAATGTATTGATGATTTGAAAGTCGTGAATTATTCACCCTTTCAGGAAGGCAAAGTATTGTTTGGCGCGTGGGTAGAAATTAAAAATGACAGAGGCGAACAAAAACGCTTCCGTATAGTCGGGTATGATGAGATCTTTGATACTAAGGATTACATCTCAATCGACTCACCTATGGCACGCGCGCTGATGAAAAAAGAAGTGGGTGATGAAGCAGTAGTGAAAACAGAAGCGGGTGAGTTTGTCTGGCATGTTACTAAAATTGAGTACCAAAAATAACGTTTGTTTCTATTTTTAATAGTTTAACATTTTTTGTAATGCTAAATCAATAAACCAATAAAAGTCTAAACCGCTTCAACTCTAAAATACGCCTTTCTAGGTTGTCCCAAACAATTTTACATATCGTTTATATTTTTTTACAAGCCCTTTGCTAAAGCCCAGCACAAAGGCTTGTAGGTTTGTTAAATTCCTTGATAACAAAAAAAAATGATGAAACGCGTATCCGTATATGCTTTATTGATGTTTATTTTTTGCACCTTTTGTAAAGGACAAAACAATACTCAACTACCAAAAGACACTATCAAGTCCGAAACCAAATACGTAATCAGTTACTACAGAACTAGCACAATGGTTCGTTCTATCACGCAAGATAGAAATGGCAACATTTGGATTGCTTCAACGGAAGGTATTATTTGATACGATGGAAAATCTTTTACCAATTTATTATTAATAAAATCCCCACTTAGTAAAAAAATTCGGGGAGGTGTAATGTTCTTAGAATTTAGCCACTAAATAAGGGAAAGAACAGAATTATGAAGAAATAATTAATATTCTTACTCCACCTGTATTTCATGCTAATACATACAAAGTGAGTAGAGATTTTTACCAGACATCGATTTTACCCTTTGCGGCAATCATCATCAAGATCTGCAGGGCATATACGAATTCGCAGGAAGATTTTGAGGACTACTACCAGGAGGTTTGCCTGCAAATCTGGAGAAGCAAGGATAATTTTCGCGAGCAATGCAAATGGTCAACATGGGTTTATCGTATTTCTCTAAATGTGTGCCTGACGCTACTCAAAAAATCGAAAGGCAATGGACAAACGTATTTCACTTCGGATGTTTTACCTGATGTGATAATAATTGAAAACAGGGCCTTTGAAGACGAGTCTCTGAACCAATTGTATGTTGCAATCAGGCACCTGTCAGAAGTCGACAGGGCATTGATCCTCCTGTATTTGGAAGAAAAATCTTATCAGGAAATTGCCGATATCCTTGGTACAAATGCGAATAACATTGGTGTCCGTGTGAACAGAATTAAAGAACGTTTAAAAAAAATACTCGATGAAAAATTCAATTGAAGTAATTTGGAAAGAGGGCTTTTTGAATGAAAAGAGCCTAGTTGCCCCAAAAATTAATGACTTGTATAACCAAAAATCAAATCACGTCGTGGACAAAATGAAAAGGATGTTCAGGGTCAACATAATTGTTATTGTCATCCTGGCAGTTGTTATACCTATTGTATATTATTTCATGGATGTCATTTGGCAAGGAGTTGCCGCATCTGTACTGATTCTTCTTACGGCATGGTACGGCAAATTGCAAATGAATAGCCTTAAAACATTGGATCAGGGAGCAACCAGTCTTGACTATCTCAAGTCCTTCGATCGATGGCTTAAAGATGTGTTCTCGAGAAGTGAAAAAATAGCACGTTTTTATTACACACTCTGTTTTCTAATTGCCATGAGTACTATATGGTCTGCATGGAATAAAGGCGAACTAACCTCGAAAATGCATCAAAAATATCCGGACATAACATTTATTGGGAATATTCCATTGTTCGCACTAATCATCGCGGGAGTGGCAACCCTGCTGATGTTCTATTTTTCAGATAGAATCTACAGATGGGATGTCCGTTTGATGTATGGACGTGTATTAGACAAACTGGAAGGAACAATTGCTGAGATGGAAAAGTTGAAACAGGGATGATATACATTGTATAAGCATGATTTTGTATTGTTTGATTTTCACAGAGTTTGTAAAAATCATTTCCCGATACAATACTTAATCAGGTTAACTTGTCAACCTGTTACCTTTCAACCCATCACCTCCTGCTTATTATATTTATTCCTGTATTCAACCGGTGTTAAACCGGTTATCGTTTTAAATACATCGCGGAAGGTTTTGGTATATGGAACAGCGGATCTTCGCCTTTTGCTGCGCGCAACACGTTTATTTCCGAAAGTATCTGCAAGCTCCCCTCAATATTTACCAGGCTGCTTTGACCAAGCGGTACGATGATCGAAATATGTTTCAAATAAAACTTGATTGAATTGGTTTGACATAATATCCCCCCATCATTGTCATAAAACCCTACACATAATCCGGCCCGGCAGGAATAGCTTTGTATCATCAAGCCGGACCTAAATTAAAGAAATGACCCAAATAAACACTTACCTGACTTTCAATGGCAATTGCCGCGAAGCGATGGCCTTTTACAGGGACTGTTTGGGTGGTACACTTACGTTTCAAGCAGTAGGGGAGTTGCCTGGTACTGATCAATTGCCAGGGCCTTTGAAGCGAGCCATTTTGCAGGCCACCCTGGTAAATGACCAGGTTATCCTGTTAGGTTCTGATGTTGTAAGTGAGCAGGGATTGATTACAGGCAACGCGGTTTCTTTAATGCTTCGGTGCAGCAGTGAAGATGAACTAAAAAGCTATTATGAAAAACTGTTGTCAGGTGGAACAGAGATCCATCCTCCCGAAAATACTTACTGGGGTGCGTTGTTCGGTGTAGTCCAGGATAGATATGGTCATCAATGGCTGGTGAGCTGTTAACATCCATGTGTATTCCTCTGCAATGTTCCGTCAAGGCAGGATGTGGTTCAAAAAATCTGAGTATAATGTCTGCTCCACTTTTGGAAACTTTAATAACAAATAAAAAACAATCAAAATGAGAAAAGTAGTTTTATTTATGCATGTATCTCTCGACGGATTTGCAGCAGACCCAAACCGCGGACTTGATTTTTTATCATATGATAAAGAACTGGAGCAATACGCTGAAGAACTGGTTAAAACAGTAGGCTCACCGATATATGGACGAATCACCTATCAATTGATGGAAAGTTACTGGCCAACCGTTTTGACAAAACCCAATGCTGGTAAGCATGCGCTGGAACATGCGCAATGGGTGGAAAACGTACCTAAAATTGTGTTTTCAAAAACCCTGAACGAAGTAACCTGGAATAATACCCGGCTTATAAAGGACAATATTGCCGAAGAGGTGAAAAAACTGAAGCAGGAGCCCGGAAAAGATCTGGCAATATTTGGCAGTCCCGGCCTGGCAACCACTTTTATGAAGCTGGGCCTGATTGATGAATACAAATTGACTGTACACCCTATTATATTGGGTGATGGTTTTAGCGTGTTCAAAAACAACACCACAAAAAGCACCCTGAAATTATTAGACTCAAAAACCCTGAAATCAGGCGTTGTCACCCTGCACTACGCAACCATCCATTGAAAAATTACGGATTAGACAATATTGATTAGGAACCCTAAAAATGCCAAAAGCATCCACAAGCGCTATTTAAGTAACGTACCTGCTATGTGTTGACATGATTTTTGTTAGGGATATTTGGGAATTCATTTGCTGCTCATCTTCCAAGTCAATTAATAGTCTACAATGACGTCCTAATCGGTTTGCTACCGATTATTTTTGTTACTCCAGCGTCATGGTAACAAACGGACCTCACATACTGACGCTAATCTGAGCACATGATTCGCTACATGTCTTATACTCATTTGAGTAAATGACGAAAGCGTTTAAATGGAGCATCGTTCAAATTTTTATCTATTGAAAAGAGAAGTTATCGCACCACCTCACTAATCAAAATTACTGGAACAACATTGGTGTAATTCGGAAAGTCGGCCCTTATTGAATCTCTGTTAGGGCCAATTGCCGCCTGATACTCACTAAGGCTCTTTACATAAAATGTTCCGACTGCCATATACGGCAATGGTTGGTTGGGAATTCCGTTGCCAACGCCTTTTTCAATGGTGTATTTCACCAAATTTGATCCTAGAAGACCTGCGACCATAGGCATGTGGTTAGCTTCATAATATTCCATATTGAAGGTCTTGCCTTCTGCAAAAGGGTACATGACGGACACTTTGATCAATCCTTTTTCTACAACAGCCGAATTGTGCTTTTTAGCTTTACGAGATTGCTTTTCTTGACCAAATGCAGCAAAACATGCGGTCAGAAGTAAAAACGAAATGATGAGTCTAAATTTCATGTGTGTTTTTTTAGTTGTTTTTAAATTTAAGTCGACAAGGTTTTCAGTTTGGACCTTCATGCCCAAATGTCTGAACAAGAAATATATTTGCAAGACGGTATTTTCGAAGAAGTCAATCGGTAAAACGAATTAAGAAACATGGAGTTAAGGCAGCTCAAGTACTTTGTTAAGTGGGTGAGGCCCTTGGTAGATCAGGTTTAGATCCATCGATTTAGGTGCAATTTACATTGGCACTATACACGCATATTGTAAATTTCTGCTGGGTGAAATCGATGTGCGTTACAGACAATATGAGGTGTTGGATCCCAAAGAGGGTACATTTTGTATCGGGAAGTGAGCTTGCTCAACATATCTACTGTGAAAGAGGCAACACAATTATTTCGCATACGCCGGTGTTGCGGCTATGCGTTGAAGGGCCTCCTTTGTAACCGGCGTTGTGATACCAATTGACTGAGCCTGCAGTGCTTAGTGCAGCGTAGCGCACACGGTAACCTACTTTAAAATAGAATAGATGTCTTTCTTCAGGTTTCGTTATTTTTATGAGCGATAGCAGCGGTATCTTTTTATTAAACCGCAAGGCATCGACGTTTTAAAGATCAGGATAAATGAACAGACCACTTATTTCGATTGTCAACTCCAGCACGTTCGGCAAGCATTTTATAGAACATATCAGCACGCTCGAAAAATTTGCAGATATACAGCATGTTACTGTTCCAGCCGACATAGATGCCGATGCACTGGCGGAAAAAATTAAAGATTCTGACGGCATTATCGCCAGTGTCACACCCAGGTTTATACGAAAAACATTGGAACAGTGTACTAAACTTAAACTGTTGGCCAGGCACGGTATCGGTTGCGACAATGTAGATCTGATGGCAGCGACCGAACTGGGTATTCAGGTTTCCAGGGTGAAAGGAATTGTGGAAAGAGAAGCAGTGGCAGAGTATGCAGTAGGATTGCTGATGGCTGCATCAAGACTACTTCCGCAGGGATCGCAGGCAGTAAAAAACAGCCAGTGGGCAAGCCGTTCCCACATGGTAGGTATGGAACTTCGGGGAAAAACGATTGGCATCATCGGTCTTGGAAATATTGGTTCTCGTTCCGCAGAAATTTTATCAAACGGCTTTAACGCCAATATCATTGCGTCCGATCCCTATATTGATAAAGAAAGGTTCAGGCAATTTAATGCCACCGATGTATCGCTGGAAGAATTGATCATCAGATCCAACGCAATCCTTTTTCATTGCCCTCTCACCAACGAGACCAAAAGGATGTTAGGTAAAGCGCAGTTTGATGCCATGCAAAAAAGCGCCGTGATTGTAAACACCTGCCGAGGCGAGTTGGTAGCTGAAGATGATTTATATGAGGCGCTGCAGCATGGTCCATTAGGTGCTTATGCAACGGATGTGGTGGAAGGTGAGCCCATTGATGGCAACCACCGCCTGGCCAAATTAAACAATACAATCATCACACCGCACCTCGGTGGCTATTCCTGGGAATCATTATATGGCATGGGGCAAACCTGTGTAGACGATATGGTTTCCGTATTTCAAAATGACGGCATTGGAGGGGAATTAGCCAACCCTGAAGTATTGAGAAACCATCGATAAAATATGGCATTGACAATAGCAATCGATCTGGGTACAACAAATTTGAAGGTGGGGTTGGTAAATGAACAAGGCGATATTCTTTCCGTAGAATCATCTCCCCTGCATACCTACAGCAGTGAGCCCGGAGCGGCGGAACATAACCCCGACGAAGTGACAAGCCTGTTATCAGTTATGTGCGAAGAGCTGCTGAAAGATGTGAATAGAGATGAGATAAGCCACATTGTTTCGTCCACGTATCAATTTGGTTTAATGATGCTGGATGAGCAAAGAAAACCAATTACGCATATCACCCTTTTGACAGATATCCGTTCGCAAGAAGTTTTTTCCGAATTTATGACTGCGTTCGGCGATGTAGACTTATACCGAAAGACAGGTTGTCCGCTGATCGTTCAGTATGTGCTGCCGCGACTATTTTATTTTGCCAGACAGAAACCGTCGCTTTTTAAACGGGCAAAATATTTCGTCGATAGCAAATCATTTTTATTTGAATGGCTAACCGGAGAATGGGTGACCGACATGAGTACGGCAGCCTCTACGCAGCTTTTCAATATGGATAATTTCCAATGGGATGAAGAACTGCTTTCAAGACTTAATCTTTTAACTGACCAGTTTCCCCGGGTGGAGGAAGGCGCAACATACCTGGCGCCTCTGAAAAAAAAATTGTGTGCCGCATGGGGCCTGAAAGAAAATGTAAAAGTATTGCTGGGTCTTTACGACGGTGCAGCACTAGCTGTCGGCCTTAGTGGTCTGAAACAAGGTGTGGGCATCATCAACCTGGGTACCACTGCCATGTTGCGTGTGCCAGGTGATCAGCCCGCGCTTGACCAGAACGAAAACAAACGCATTCAGGCCTATGCCCTGAAAAAAGGATTCTTTTTAAACGGAGGAGCGCTTAACAATGCTGCACTTCCTTTGGATTGGATGCAAAAAACGCTTTTTAATGTAGAGGTGCAAACCGAAGACCTGCGTAAAATTACCCATGAACCACCTCTATTCTCATTGCCTTATCTAACAGGAGAGCGGGATTCAAAAACAGGACCCTATGCTTCGGGAGTGTTCTTTGGTATCCGTCCTTACCATGCGCCAATCGACTTTACCCGCTCCGTGCTGGAGGGGGTCGCTTATTCGATGCGCTATATCTACGATGCGTTGAAAGAAAATAACCTGCAGGTTAAGGAGATAAGAATGGGCGGTGGTGGAGTAAACATTAAAGCCTGGCCGCAAATCTTTGCAGATGTTTTAGGTGTTCCTGTAATTATCTCTGCTGCAAACGAAGTGGCATTGGTGGGCAGTACCATGCTGGCATTGACTGCAGGAGGTGTTTTTAAAGACCTGAATGAGGCTTCTGAGAAAATGCTGAAAGGAGGTAAAAGAATAGAGCCGGATAAAACAGCAACAGCCGTACATGATAAGCGCTACTCATTTTTTAAAAAGCTTAGGGAAATTCTTGGGCCGTTGTACAGAGAACACGCTGAATTAAGATTTTGAAAAGCGGTGCTTAATGTTATAGCCTTCGTTTTGAAACACTTTGAAGACGTAACAGCGATAAGGGTGGTCGTTTCGGTGGATATAACCCACTGGCTATGTGCGAAAAGTCAGAGTAAACAAAACATCAATGCTCTGGGTTGATGTTTTACAGGTCTTATATTTTTTGCAACGGCTGTTACAAAAAGGTTCCGTGGGAACCTCCACGTTATTTCGTGATATTGACTACTCGTTGCCGGGGGCTCGTGA
>CAWEZB010000027.1:0-21544 GCA_963813425.1 uncultured Bacteroidota bacterium | reverse complement strand
CAGTCCGCAGAAATATGGGCAATGTTGATCCGTTGCCAGAAAATATCCGGTTATTTCTGACTCCGTTCCAGTCAATACGCGTGTCAACGCTACCTTGGTGTGAAGTAAATTTTGATAAATGCCTTCCGCCTTTGTTGGTGCCTGCCGGCTCACCTTCGCGTAGCCGCTTGCGCGATAGTTTTAGCCCACGCGGTCGCAGGTTGTGCGTAAGGAACGCGCGAAAGCTCCACCAACAAACCGCAGCGTGACTTCAATTTTTAGAATGTAGTCCCAATTTGTTTCCCTCCGTATCCATAAACATTCCATAAAAGCCCATTCCGGAACCGATGTCCGTTTTGGGCACAATTATTTTGCCACCGTTTGCTTTTATTTTGTCCAACACTATTTGTAAATCATCTCCGGCATTGAAATAAACAACAGTGCCATCCATAGAAGTTTTACTGACTACCATTGATCAACGCTACGGAAACAGTTTCATCGTCGCCAGGGAATAATCCCATCAATACTCCATCCATATTTATTTCTTCAAGACTGGTGTTCAGTATTGTTTGATAAAACGTGACAGCCCTGGGGAACTCAATGGTAGGAATCTCAACAATGGAAATTAAATTTTTCATAATCATCTGTTTTTTGTGTTTAAACAAAGGAAATTTACGGTAGCCGACAAGGTGCAAAATTGTAAAAATGCGACACGCTAATCTTTTTGTAGAAAATCGAAGAAAGAGCCATTCTTTATCTTCTAAAAACTCTTTTGGATTTGTTCCCGTAAATTCTTTAAAATCTTTTATAAAGTGTGCCTGGTCGTAATAGTTACTTTCGTAAGCAATTTTTGTCAAACTTTCGTGTTGTTGGTTGAGCAACATTTTTAATGCTGTTTGCAGCCTTATAACTTTACCTAATTGCTTTGGACTAAGTCCTACCTGGTTAAAGAATTTTCGCTCCAGTTGCCTCCGCTTTGATAAATGGTTTTTGAGAATCGAATTTATTGATTCGCTTCCTTCTGTTAGAAGTATCGTGTCGACCGTTGCTTTTACAATACTGTCAATTGTTGTCTTATCCTTCAACTTTTGTAAAAGAAAGTCTTCTGCGATCTCTATTCTGTGTTGCGTATTTGTTGCGTTGATTATTTTATATTCGAAGACGCTGGCAGGTTCGTCTCCAAATAGTAAGTTGATTGGTGTTTCCTTATTGGCTAAGTTTTTAATAGCTGTTGCTGCAAAGTTTGCAAAACCGTAAGGATAAAAGCGTACAGCAAAACAATTAACATATCCTGTTGGCTCAATAAAAAACGGTTCGGTGATTTGACCAATAATTACCGCACGAGGCTGAATGATAAATTCGTCTTCTGATGTATACCGTTTGATGTCATCACCAAGAATAAATATCATTTCAATACATCCGTCAGGTACAATGCGTTGCTTCCGGGAATCCTTTTCTGCAGGTACTTCCAATGTCCAATAACATTTTATCAGGGCATCTAAATCGGGATGAGGCTGAAATGTCTGATAGTTCATCTGTAGACAGAAGGTATGAGCGTTATTGTTCTAATAGGTTACCAGAAACAAAAATATCTCATCATCGCTAGAAAAACCTAAACGTGCCGAAGGATATTTTAGAGTTTGTTGCCGAAAAAAAGTAGATATTGTTACGAAGAATGTCAAGACAAGTTCCATCAAAGGCATGGCCAAATTCACCCATTGTCATTTGGTAATGCGTTAAACGCTTTTCGCTTTTCATCCATCCAGTCCTTCATCGCATCAGGAGACGTCATATTTTTACGCATTTCATTCATTGCATCGGTATGGGCTGCATCGCCTTGCTGAACCATTTCCCGCGCGTGCTTACTGACCATCATTGCGATCTCATCAAATGTATTTGCGCTGAAGGTTTGATCGCAGGCACCACCCAATTGTCGGCAGGTCATTGTTTTCATTTTCTTTCGGTTTTTGTCAATGATTGTTTTTGAATAGATAGCTTAATTATCTGAAAGGTAATCGATACAACTGAAACCAGTACAATGCGCTATCAGCACATCTTATTAGTTCTTGCCTATCTACAAGGAATAAGGTTCATTTATTATTAGATAAAGTCCCCACCTACTAAAAAAATTCGGGGAGGTGTAATGTTCTTATGAATTTAGCCACTAAATAGGGAAAAGAACAGAATTATGAAGAAATTAATCTTACTTATCGTGCTGATTCCTTGCCTAACGCAATAGACATTCGGCAAAGGAAATTTCCGGTTGGGTGCTAAAACAAACAAAGTGAGTCAAGATTTTTACCAGACATCGATTTTACCTTTTGCACCAATCATCATCAAGATCTGTAGGGCATATACCAATTCGCAGGAAGATTTTGAGGACTACTACCAGGAGGTTTGCCTGCAAATCTGGAGAAGCAAAGATAATTTTCGCGAGCAATGCAAATGGTCAACATGGGTTTATCGTATTTCTCTAAACGTGTGCCTGACGCTACTCAAAAAATCGAAAGGCAATGGACAAACGTATTTCACTTCGGATGTTTTACCTGATGTGATAATAACTGAAAACAGGGCCTTTGAAGACGAGTCTCTGAACCAATTGTATGTTGCCATCAGACACTTGTCAGAAGTCGACAGGGCATTGATCCTCCTGTATTTGGAAGAAAAATCTTATCAGGAAATTGCCGACATCCTTGGTACAAATGCGAATAACATTGGTGTCCGTGTGAACAGAATTAAAGAACGTTTAAAAAAAATACTCGATGAAAAATTCAATTGAAGTAATTTGGAAAGAGGGCTTTTTGAATGAAAAGAGCTTAGTTGCCCCAAAAATTAATGACTTGTACAACCAAAAATCAAAGGACCTGGTTGATAAAATGAAAAGGATGTACAGGATCAACTTAATTGCTATTGTCATCATGTCAATTGTTTTTCCCATTATATATTATTTCCTGGATGTCATTTGGCAGGGAGTTGCCGCATCTGTACTGCTCCTTCTTACGGCATGGTACAGCATACGGCAAAAGCGAAGCCTCAAAACACTGGATCACGGAGCAACCAGTCTTGACTATCTCAAGTCGTTCGACCGATTGCTTAAAGATGCCCTCTCGAGGGGTGAGAAAGTATTACGTTTTACTTACCCACTCTATTTTCTAATTGCCATAAGTACTATATGGTCTGCATGGAATAAAGGCGCACTAACCTCGAAAATGTATCAAAAATACCCGGACGTAATATTTATTGGGAGTGTTCCATTATTTGCACTGATCATCGCTGGAGTGGCAACCCTGCTGATGTTCTATTTTTCAGGTAGAATCTATAGATGGGATGTACGTTTGATATACGGAAGGGTATTCCGGAAACTGGAAGAAACAATTGCCGAGATGGAGAAGTTGAAACAGGGATAATAAAAGGCTGATAACATTGTATAAGCGTAATGCGGGCTTGTAAAAATCACTTCCAGATACAAATTGCTCTTATTGGTAGCCATCACGTTGTATTCTTCGAGTAACAAAATAATCACAAGAATTACCGAACCATCACTCAACATCTCTAAAAATTTCTAAAGAAGTGATGCCGCCTTTTAATCAAAGTCTCCATTCAGCTGCAACCATTCATGTTGTTCCTCACTGAATTCAGGAAACTGCACCTGCATGATTTTTAAAATGTTCTTGATACCTTCAACAAGTGTTTAATGTTTTTTTGCTTTGAACCCGCTACACACAATTTGGGATAAAGTTGAGCATGTTGGGGAATGATCCAAGATTCTCAGAGCACTTGAATCGAAAGCTTATTCTCGGAAACAGAATTGCGGCGTTGGCTGGTATTCTGGTGTTCAGCCTCGCTTTTCTTTATACCGATTTCTGGCCTCAATTTTTTACTTACCTCGGCGGCGCTTTGTTTTGTCTTCTCTTATTGCTTCTTAACGCCTATGGAAAAGTAAATTTTTCGAGGGTGTTTTTTATGATGAGTATCCCAACGTTTCTCGCTGTTGGCGGTATGATTGCTCCTGATGCTATTCATTCGTCGCAGAAGATGGCCTTGATATCCAGCATCATAATACCACTTGTTCTATTCGGTATAACTGAAAAAAAATGGATGGCCCTTGGACTGGCATGGACAGTTGTGTGTTTTGTCGTTGCTGACTTTGTCCGACTGAGTGACTTCATTACACCGACGGATAATATTCTGCTAGACACCCAAGATCGTAGAATATCTTGGAGCCTTGGTAAGTTTTAGCATTTTTATTGCAACCTTCATTTATCTCCAGCGGCTGAACCTGGAAGCAGAAGAAAAACTGAAGAATTTATTGGAGCAATCCAACAAACAAAAAGCCGAGATAGAAAAACAGAAAGTGCAGCTTGAGGAAGTCAACCGAATTCTGAGAATCAAAGCCCTGACCGCTCAGCTAAATCCTCATTTTCTGTATAACTCCTTAAACTCGATTCAGCATTTTTTAACGATCAATGATAAAACCTCGTCCATTAATTATTTATCCAAGTTTGGCAGGTTGATCAGACAATTTATTGATTACTCTGACAAAGGAATGATTCCGCTACAGGATGAATTAACGTTGCTGCGATTTTACCTGGAACTCGAGAGTTTGAGATTTGGATCCAGGTTCAACTATCAGTTGGAAGCAGATGAAGATTTGTTGCTGTATTCTATAGATGTACCGTTGCTATTGATACAGATCCATGTTGAAAATGCTATACTTCATGGTTTGATTAATAAGGAGGACGATAACCGCAGGCTTACTATTCAGTTCAAAAAAGATAATGAGTTTATGCTATGTGAAGTGAAAGACAATGGAATAGGAAGGGATGCCTCTGCAAAGTTACAGCAAAAAAGGAAAGAGAAGTACACGTCGTTGGGCATTGCCATATCAACCCAGCGTCTGAAATTAATGTACGTTGATTATAATTCCGAAGAGTTGGTAAAGATCACCGATCTTTATGATGAATCGGGATACCCCATTGGTACATGTGTTGAACTTAGAATACCCCTGGAAAGTTTTTAGTGTTGGTAGGGTCTATGTTACAAGTCATTATAATTGAAGATGAACCCCGGGGACGCGAGACCCTGAAAAATCTGCTTACACAATATTGTAGTGATATTGATATTGTCGGGATGGCCGGTAGCGTAAAAGAGGGTATTCAGGTAGTACGACATGCTCATCCAGATCTGGTTTTTCTGGATATCGAACTGCATTCGGGTACAGGTTTTGAAATCCTGGAAAATGTCGATCGGTTTGACTTTGAAGTTATTTTTACTACGGCTTTTGAAAATTATGCCATCCGTGCTATCAAATTCAGCGCGATAGATTATCTGTTGAAGCCCATTGATATCAGTGAACTGCGGGAAGCAGTCGAGAAGGCCAGGCAAAGGAGAGAAGTGAATTCCCGAAATAACAAGCTGTGGAATCTTGTTCAGAACTTCAATCGGCAAAAAGATGAACAAAAAATCATTACCCTCTCTACCATGGACGGGTTTGAGTTCATAGAAATCGCCGACATCACAAAACTCGAAGCGGGCGGCGCCTATACTACATTTTTCATTAAGCCCAACAGGAAATTATTAGTCAGCAAGAATTTAAAGGAGTATGAAACTTTGCTGAGTGATTATAATTTTTATCGCGTTCACCATAGCTGCCTGATAAATTTAAACGAAGTAGAAAAATATGTCAAGTCGGAGGGTGGATATATTATTTTGAAAGATGGTTCAACGGCCAGCATCTCGCAACGGAAAAAGGAGCGGTTCCTGGAGCTTATGAATCAAATGAATGTAGGGTGAGAAAGGATACTGCCTTAGGTGTTGAAAATAAAATCGATCCGTCGGTTGCCTGTTGCTTCCTGCATTTCCTATTCGTTCGAATGGCATAATCACAATACTCTGAAATCAATCAGCCTGGGTTCACCTTCTTTGCTGTCGAGCGCCCCGTCGCCGTCATCCCTTCATTCAGGCATTGAAAAAAAAAGTATCAATTCGCACACGCATTCTGTAAAGCGAGAGCAGCGTTATATAAAGTCGCTGCAAACAGCACGTTCAGTCGATGCTATATTGCAGCAAGGATAGATCGTTAACCATGCATGGAAATCCGATGCCCCAATTTTCTTTTGGAAAGAAATGTCTTATTCCTTTAAAATTAAAAAACTTAGAAAGGATCTCCTCGGTGAGTTAAGATAAATAACAGTGTAGCAGAAAACTTAAACAAGTGGAAACTCCACAAAAAAATGAAAAAACCATTTACACTCCTCCTTATAGTATTTGCATTTAATGCCTGCAATGAGAGTGTTCCAGAAAAGAAGGTAGCAACAACAATATATGTTGCAGGAAGCGAAGGGAATGTGGCGAAGTATTGGAAGAACGGTGTAGCGACAAGTTTAACGGACGGCGATAATCCTGCAACAGCGAAATCTATTTTTGTGTCCGGTCAGGATGTACATGTCGTTGGATATGAGCTTAACGGCAGAAATAAAGTGGCCAAATATTGGAAGAATGGTATTGGGACAGATTTAACTGACGGAACAGACAATGTCGAAGCCCATTCGGTTTTTGTTTCCGGATCAGATGTGTACGTGGTAGGACAGTCAGACCAGGCAGGAAGCTCGGTGCATCAGCCGTGTGTTGGAAAAATGGTATTGCTACAATCTTATCTGATTTGGGGGTAGCATACTCCGTTTTTGTGTCAGGATCGGACGTATATGTAGCGGGTTGGGATGGCGAGCACGCTGTCTATTGGAAAAACGGCATCGTCACAAGCTTAACGGATGGCTTTGACGGCATGGCAGCAGCTAATTCCATTTTTGTATCTGGATCCGATGTATATGTTGCCGGGGACGTATATCCGGAAGACAAGATGGTAAACGCAACATATTGGAAGAATGGCATCGCGACCGACCTGTCTGAAGGAGTAGGCGGCTGGTCAGGTGCAAAATCTATTTTTGTCACCGGATCTAACGTACATGTTGCTGGTTGGAGCATTCTAGACGACACACAGTATTGGAAAAATGGCAATAGGACGAGCCTGAATGACGATGACGACGAGACCGGTGGTGGGAGTTCCATTTTTGTATCCGGATCAGACGTATATATTGCAGGGCATGAAGGGAATGTCGCCAAATATTGGAAGAATAATATACCAGTAAACCTCACCGACGGAGAATCGCTGGCTCGTGCCAATTCAATCTTTGTCCGTGGCATTGCTCCCTTTGACTCGTACACAACTTCTGATTCTGAAGAGTAACAGCAAAATTACTTGCGACAGTTTTATCGGATGCAACGAATTGTCGTCTTCAAATTGAGAAACAATTGCTTCAAAAGGAAAACCACGAAGGAAAATACTATTGCGATAATTGCCTTGACTTAGTCAACGCTTTGGCTTTATGATTGAAGACGTTTCTGACTTAAATATCGCCTGACTGGAACGTCGAAGAATCGCATCGTCAAATAAGCAAGAAAGATCAAAAAGACCGCGCCTCCGATGACAACCAAGGTGACGTGTCCCATGGACGGCTTTACACTTGTGTAGTAATGGCCAAAGATCCAGATCGCCCAGTAGTGCGTCATGTAGAGGGGGTAGGAGATGTTGCCGGAAAATTCGCAAGGTTTCGTCAGGCGCTTTGAAATGGCGGAACCAGCGCCCAGTGCGACGAGGAATGGGAAATAGATTAGCGCGACGAGCAGTTCCGCGAGCCAGTTCCATTTTGTCGAGGGCATAATAAAAGCCAGTATTAGCAACATTGCCAGAAATGCAAAACCAAGCTTGTTGCTGATGACCAGATTATAGCGGAAGACCAGGATGCCGGCAAGGAAGGAGTAGAATACTCGGGCACCACCGTCCCAGAAGTTATCGCCTGCCCAGCCTCCCAGGAGATTGCCTGCACGATACGCTACAACGGACAGTGTACCCGCGGCCAGGATCAACAAGATGATTAGGATGGGGCGATTGATTTTGCACAGGATGAGAGCATAAAAGATGTTCGCGATATATTCCCAGAATAACGACCATGATGGCGCATTGAAGCCAAATAGGTTGAAACCACGTTCTTCCATCACCGGTGCCGGTATTAACAACAGTGAGGCGAGGAATAGTAAGGCCAACTTAGCTGCTCCGTAAGCGGCGGCTTCCGAGGTATACGGATCGAGGAAAAATGCGAGTAGTCCAAGGACTGAACCTAAGATTACCAAAGGATGAAGTCTGATAAGGCGCGCCTTGAAAAATTCAGTGAAGCCTGCCTTCTGAATCCTGTCATCGTATGCATACGCAATGACGAATCCGGATAGACAATAGAAAAAATCAACAGCGAGAAATCCGTGACCAATGAAGTTTTTACTGACGTCTGGAAAAATCCATTCCATGAAATGGAATATGACTATGGCCAACGCAGCAATTCCTCTCAGTCCGTCAAGAATGACAAAATGCTTTTTCGTACCCGCTACGTTCACTACGTTGCCGTCCATTCGATTTTCAGCTTTGTATTGACAAAGCTCACAACAATAACGCCGCAGCGAAGCGATTTTCCAAAATTTACATAATCCGAAATAAGCGAGGAGGCCAATGCGGAATGGAATGACGACTTCTCTTCGTGTTTTGCTGACAGGCAAGCAAAGCGTGTAGACCTGCTTGCAGATGCAAAATCTTCTCAACGCTCCAGATCAATGCGTTGCATTAGGTGCGCAACAACTAACATCAAAAATTACCTAACCAATAGAAGCGCTAGCATTGTCGGAGGAACCCAGCCAATCCCAGTTGGTTCGAGTCTTCTCCGAAGGTCCGAGGCTCCTTTGGAGAGTACTTCGGACCAACATTGGAATAGCGTGATGGTGAGCCTCGGACCTAACATCTTATCAGTTTTCTCCAAAGGAGTCCTTCGGACAAACTGATGTACTACACCTTCGGGTTTGTGCGTAACGTTGTGAGCCGGTAAGTCCATTGGTTTGACATAATATCCCCCCATCATTGTCATAAAACCCTACACATAATCCGGCCCGCAGGAATAGCTTTGTATCATCAAACCGGACCTAAATTAAAGAAATGACACAAATAAATACCTACGTGACCTTCAATGGCAATAGCCGCGAAGCGATCCATGTGTATTTCTCTGCAATGTTCCGTCAAGGCATGATGTGGTTCAAAAAATCTGAGTATAATGCGTGCTCCACTTTTATAAACTTTAATAACAAAAAAAACAATCAAAATGAGAAAAGTAGTTTTATTTATGCATCTATCGCTCGACGGGTTTGCGGCAGACTCAAACCACGGACTGGCCTTTCTTTCATATGATGAAGAGCTGCAGCGATATGCCGACGAGTTGGTTAAAACGGTAGGCTCACCGTTATACGGACGAACCACTTACCAATTGATGGAAAGTTACTGGCCAACCGTTTTGACGAAACCCAATGCCAATAAGAATGCGCTGGAACATGCCCAATGGGTGGAAAACGTACCTAAAATCGTGTTTTCAAAAACCCTGAAAGAAGTAACCTGGAATAATACCCGGCTGATAAAAGACAATATTGCCGAAGAGGTGAAAAAGCTGAAACAGCAGCCCGGAAAAGACCTGGTAATATTTGGCAGTCCCGGCCTGGCAGCCACTTTTATGAACCTGGGCCTGATTGATGAATACAAATTGACTGTACACCCTATTATATTGGGTAATGGTATCAGCGTGTTCAAAAACAACACCACAAAAAGCAGCCTGAAATTATTAGACACAAAAACCCTGAAGTCAGGCGTTATTACCGTGCACTACGCAACCATTCGTTGAAAAATTACGAATTAAACAATATTGATTAGGAACCCTAAAAATGCCAAAGCATCCACAAGCGCTATTTAAGTAACGTACAGGCTAAGTGCTGACACGATTTTTGTTAGGGATATTTTTGGGAATTCATTTGCCGATACAGATTTTGAAGAAATCGTAAGTGCGTTTATTGAGGTGGCTCTTAAAAATTTATATCAAACGGAAAAATTGTTACTGACTTTACTTAAATCACCGTTTCTTTTATTGCGACTTTGATTTTCATAAATGGAAAAGTTGAAGCTGTCGGAACAAGGTCTCCTAACAAGAAGCCCCACGGTTTCAGTGGTTCGATATGATCACAGATCACTTTAATGATCGCGATGAGTGGAATGGAGAGAAACATACCGGATATTCCCCAGATCGTGCCACCAACCAGCACAGCTACAACGGAGACTAATGCATTGATCTTAACTCTCGATGCCACGATTTTAGGAATGATCAGGTTGTTGTCGATGAATTGAATCAGCATGTAAATGCAAAAAACCAAAATTGGATAGGTAAGAGAATCCTTTGTTATGAACGCGATTACCATCGGTAACGCAATCGCCAGTATTCCTCCCAGGTATGGAATGAGATTGAGGAACGCACCAATAATGCCAAGGACAATTGCGTATTCAATCCCAAGAATCAAAAGTCCAACACAATTCAAAATTGCAACGATTATCAATTCGAAAACCAGACCAACAAGGTAAGTTTCGATCAGTCGTTTTGAATCTTTCAGAATTTGATCGAGTACAGTTCGATGCTTCAGCGTGAAAAGCTTTCTCAGAAACTCCAGTAGAAGATTTTTGTAATAGAGAATCATGAGGAGATAAACCGGAAGTAGAAGGAACACCATAACCATCTGCCCAACTTCGGAGAGACTGTCTCCAATGGCAAAATCATCAATTGCTTCGCTTTGGGTTTCTTTGGTCCAGGCGTTTATTTTCGAAGTTCTGATGTTGAACGTTTGGGAGGTCCAACGAACTAGTTCAGCACTTGTCTCGTGAAATTTCTGTTTCAATTGCGGATATGACTCACCGAACATCGCGCAGCTGTGTCGATAGTAAATAGAAACTAGCCATCACAAACGTCACCGTTAGTGAAACGGAAATGAAGATCGCTACGAGCCTGTTGATCTTCTTTCGGATCAGATAGTTTACGAAAGGATTCAGCAAGATCGCCAGTATTGAAGCATAAACAATCGGGACAATAATTTCTTTGCCGATATACAATGTGTAGACAAAAGCAAAAGCACTGATGAAGATCAGCGCTGCTTTTGCGTAAAAAGGAATCTTGAATGTTACGTCCATGACGATTTGTTATACTCTTCTGCCCTGGATTACCCGAAACAAAACCGCTATTACAGCAATGACTAGTAAAACGTGAATGATTTGCCCTGCATTGAATGCGACAAAGCCAATGGCCCAGAGAATGATCAGGATCACGGCAACCAGGTAAAGTAAATTTCCCATAAGTAAATTGGTTAGGAGATAAGTTTATTATTCGAATGCCTAGAATATTGGAAGAGGAGCTACCGGGATGCGAACGATCAGTGCTGTGTACATTATAGCGAACCGTTTAGTTCCTTCAAATTTGCCTTGATGGCCCTGACGTCTTTTTTTTATTTAGAGACCTATATAGTGCTGTAGTTTCGTTTTCCAAAAAGATAAACCCCCATTCCAACTGCTATTACTGCAACGCCAGTCAATGGTGACCAGTCAAAGGCATGCTTTTTATTATGCGTTATTTCAACCGATCCGATGTCTACAACTTTTTCTTTCGTCATAAAATTGAATCCTGAAAAGAGCGTCAGGATCACACCAATTGCTAAAATGAAGAGTCCAGTTTTTTTCATAATGTTTGAGGTTTAATATGGATGTAAGGTGAGGAATTGCTTAATGCTGCTGTTACAATACAACTGTACCTTGTTACATATATCACTGAGATATAGCATCGATCGCGCAGAAAAGCCTTGTCTGAAGATCAAACAAGGCCGATGAAATTTCATGCTGCGTTTTAAAGTAGAAGGATAGGGTTACCAGAAGCTGAATGGACTTAAAAATAAAGAGATGAGCGAGGTATCTCTCAAAAGAGTATAACCTACATTCGTTGCATATACCAGGTTAGTTCCTTTTCTATTTTGCGATATTGAAACACGGCAGTGATTATTTTCTGTAGTCGCAGAAAGGATGTCTCACTTTTTACAACGTAGTCGAATGCCTTGTGATGCATACATTCCACTGCAACTTCGATTTTGTCTTGCGAGGAAAGCATAATCACGGGAATCATCGGGTCGACCTTTCTTAAATTATCCAGTGTAGTAATGCCGTTCATGGCATTCTTATTGGTGCCATCCAATAAGTAATCTAAAATAATGATATCCGGGTTTGACGCCATTGCGTTAATGCAGAGCTCACCGGATACAAATGTCTCGATATGAAAGTCTCCGTGTTGTAGAAATTCTATTTCCAATGATTTTAAAAAAACGACATCATCATCCACCAGGAATATTTTTATTTTATTTTTGAAGTTCATAATACGGGGTGGTTAATCAAATTCAATTCCTGGTCTAATTCTTCGCACGCCTTAACCAAAAGTGTGTTTAGTTCGTAAACCGATTTTTCAATTTCAGCAATATTTTTTTCACCGCGGGCATTTTCCTGAAGCGTTTTGGCCAGTTCTACATAATGGGGTTTGATTCCTACAATAGACAATGATGGTATGATTTTATGCGCCACGGCTTGCAATGTTTTCCAGTCATTTGTAGTCAGGCTTTCTTTCATTTCTCGTAACAACGCTGTGGTTTGTCCAACGAACAGCGAGATCATTTCTGCGAGTAATAAAGGATCTGATTTTGTTCGTTTAATCAAATAGTTGAGATCCGTAACTTTTCCTTCCCCCATTCCATCCGCACTGCTTTCTGCTTGATTTGAAAATGTCCTCGTGAGGAAAAAGATTATTTTACTCTGTAGCAGACGTTCATCAACAGGTTTGGAGATGTAGTCATCCATACCGACGGCCTTACATTTGGCAAGGTCTGCGGTGGTCACGTCCGCGGTCAGCGCAATGATCGGAATTGTAAGTTTCAATTCTTTACGGATGTATTCGGTAGCTTCAAAGCCATTCATTTCAGGCATCTGCAGATCCATCAGGATGACATCGTATGTATTGGTCTTCAGTTTTTCAATAGCTATTTTTCCGTTGGCAGCAATATCGCATTCAAACCCGAAATCATCCAGCAGGGTACGCATCAGAAGTTGGTTGAGAGCAATATCTTCCACGACCAGCACCCTGACATTCTTTAATTCAGTATTAACTTGAGCGATGGCTGATTCAGATTCTGTTTCTTCATTTGTCTTTTTGAAACTTAGTTGAAAACGGAAATCAGAACCTTTTTCAATTTCGCTTTTCACGGAAATACTTCCGCCCTGCGCCTCCACCAGTTGTTTTACAATGGCAAGCCCGAGGCCGGTTCCACCAAATAATCGTGAAGTTTCGCTGGTGGCCTGTTGAAAATTTTCGAAGATGCTATCGATCTTGTCTTGCCTATCCCGATTCCTGTGTCGGTGACCGCAAACTCTATAACTACATGCTCTTCATCTTCGCTGAGCAAAGAAACGCTGACGGTAATGTTACCTTTTGTCGTAAACTTGACTGCATTGCTTACGAGATTCAAAATGATCTGATGAAGCCTACCGGATCTCCGAGCAATACGTTCGGAATCTGTGCGTCATACTCTTTGATCAGTGATAAATTTTTTTCCTGAATCTTTGGTTCAAAAAGGTGAAGCATGGCGGCAATCGATCGATGCATTCTAAAAGGCGTTTGTTCAAAGTCATTTTTCCGGCATCTACTTTTGCGAGATCGAGTATATCGTTGATCAGAACGATAAGTGCATCGCCACTTGTTTTAATAGCCGTCAGATATTCTTTTTGTTTGGACGACAATTCCGTTCTTAAAACAACTTTGTAAATCCAATGATCGCATTCATTGGTGTTCGGATCTCATGACTCATGTTGGACAAAAATTGCTGTTTTGCTTTCACAGCATCCTCGGCAATTCTTCGGCGCATGTCGGCTTTCAATTGGCTTCTTCTGCAATTCGCGGTTGCCAGCTCGGCAAATACGATCGCTTCTGTTAGTTCTGTTGCAATTCTTTTTTGTTCGGTCACATCCCTGGCCACGATCACAACCCCCATAACATTTCCTTCATTCATCTTTATACACCGAACCATTAAATAGTACATCCGTTAATTTTCCGTTTCGATGCCTTAACGTGAGCGGAGAATCTGCGACGAAAGCCTTGGCAAAAACTTCCTGGTAGACCTCGCGCGCTTTTTGTGGCTCGGTAAAGTAATCGAGGAAATCTGTGCCGGTAAGTTTTTCCCTTGACATTCCGGTAATATTTGCCAACGCGTCATTCATATCCATGATTTTTCCCTTCGCGCTGATGGTAACCAGCGGATCGAGGCTGGCCTCAATTAGGCTGCGGGTGTATTGAGATTCTTCCGTTATTGTTTCCACCTATGTTTTGCAAAGTATGATTTCTCTTCCGTTTCCGATTTCCTCAAGAGGTGATCTTCGTTTATCTTTTAGTTGTTTGTAGGCGGAAGGAGAAAGGCCTGTTACTTTCTTTAAATTGATTTGACAGATGTGCTACGCTGCTGTAATGAAGTTTGTAGGAAATCTCCGTGAGGTTAAGTTCATCGTAGAATAGTAATTCTTTAACGCGCTCGATTTTGTGGACGATGATAAACTGCTGAATGGTAATACCCTTCACCTCTGAAAACAAATTGGAGAGATAGGTATAGTCATAGTTCAGTTTTGCGCTAATGAAATCCGAGTAATTCACTTTGGGCACTTCGTCTGAATGATGAATCATTTCGGTGATAACATTCTTGATCTTTTCAATCAACACTGCTTTTTTATCGTCCATCAATTCCAGACCTGATGAATGCAATCCAGCCTGGAGTGCTTTTTCCTGTTCGTGCGTAAGTTCTTCCATGACCTCCACTTCGCCGATATCCACTACAATGAAGTGAAGGCCGAGTTTCGTCAACTCGTCTTTTACCGCAAGCTTGCAGCGATTACTGACCATGTATTTGATAAATAGCTTCAATGACAAATTGGTTAAGACAAAGGTAAAGTGTTTGCGTGCCTAAGCTGTTACACAAGCGCGACACTGTGTTACATTATTCACTGATAAAAACTCAGACGAAAGTATTAAGCTGTTGTTGTCGGGGTGGTATGTTCCCGTTCAAAATAGGCCACAGTTTCTGTGAAGGGTCGTATACGGCAGCACAATAATATATTCTTCCCAAATACCGTTTGATTAGTAACTTCCATGCAGGATCAGTTTTGGCAGTTAAAAAAGTTCCTTCCGCATAAAGATTGCCCATTAGGTAATATACCTATTAACTACCCGGAAAGCTAATAAAGGCGAATTTTCGTTGTTTTCCCTTCAATTATATTCTATCAGCCGATCATTCAAAGTCATTTCTGTATCGATTTGACTTTGAACGACTTCCAAAAATCATTTCCCGATGCAAAACTTCGAAAAAAAATGTCCAATAGGTCATCCGTGGTAATGGTTCCCGTGATCTCACCGAGATAATTCAACGATTGACGTATATCCATTGCCAAAAAATCCCGCGGCTGGTTAGAGTTTTCTCCTGTTGTTTAAATAAATTTGTATTCTTTTCAGTTGACCCTAAACGCATCTACCGGATTTTTACTTGCTGCCCGGAATGATTCGAAGCTGATGGTGAGCCATGCGATCAGGAATGAAACAAGTCCCGAGATGATGAACACACTGATGCCGGGAGTGATTTTATAGGCAAAGCCTTCGAGCCATTTGTTCATGGAGTAGTAGCCTAGCGGTACTGAGATCACAAAGGAGATCACGATCAGTTTAATATATTCTTTGCTCAACATACCCACGATGCTTTCAATGGATGCTCCAACCACTTTGCGGATCCCGATTTCTTTTGTTTTACGCTCAGCAACGTAAACGGATAAACCATATAATCCTAAACAGGAGATCAGCAGGGCTATCGTTGTAGAGATGGTGAGTATGGTTGAGGTACGTGCCTCCACAGTATAAAGTGTTTTCAAATTCTCTTTGAGGAAAATGCTTTCGAACGGCGCATCGTTAATCCGCTGATCCCAGATCTTTTTCATTTCACCGGTGATGTGTTGATACGATTCCATGTTGATAGAAGCTGCAATGTGTCTGAAACCGGTTCTGTTAAAGGGAATCATAAAGGTCATCGGCCTTATCTCACGATGCAGAGAGAATTGGTGGAAGTCTTTCACCACACCAATAACTGAATATTCATAACGTTCTTCTCCAGGTTGAAAATAGATTGTTGAACCTACTGCGTTTTCAAGAGGTATACTTAAAGCTTTCAGACTTGCTTCGTTCACAATAATTTTGACCGGGTTGATGGTATCACCTTCCAGGTTATCCTGCTCCGCGATGAAGTCTCTTCCGGCAATCAGTTTGATGTCCATTACATTGAAATAATCTTTGTCAACCATCACAATGTCGTGCAAAACAGACTGGTCATTGCTTGCTCCTTCTTTGTAAACACCCCAGTCACTGAACAACGGTGTTGATGGAATGCTTGACGTAGCGGATACCATATTTACACCGCCGAGTTGTTTGAATGATTCTTTCATGGACTCATACTGCTGTGATGCCAGTTGTGTTCTAATTGGGATCATGATCACCTGGTCCGTATTGAATCCCAATGATTTTGACTGGATGAATTTCAACTGTCGCTGAATGATGACAATGGATGAGATCAATGTGATCGTAATCACAAATTGAAAGACCACGAGTCCTTTTCTCAACCACTGCGACCCATCGGCGCTCAATAATTTTCCTTTTAATACTTGTGCGGGCTTTAAAGATGAAAGGAAGAATGCGGGATAGCCTCCTGCCATTACCGCCGTAAGAAGACAAATGATCACGGTAGCTGCAACGATAAAGGGAAGGTTATTTGCATTCAACGTGAGTTGCTTCTGCATCACATCATTGAACAATGGTAATACCAAAAGCACCATCAGGAATGATACCAGCAGAGCAAACACAACGATGACCATGGATTCTCCCAAAAACTGACGGATCAAATTTGTTCTGAATGCACCCATCGATTTACGAATGCCAACTTCACCGGCCCGTTGTGCAGACTTCGCTGTTGTTAAATTCATGAAATTGATACACGCCAAAAGCAAAATGAAGATAGCAACGGTACCAATAATATAAATATATGTAATGCTGCTGCCGTTATCACTGCCGGAGGAACTCCTGCGCAATTCAGAATAAAGTCTTGTATCTGCTAAGGGTTGGAGTTTCATGATCTTTTGTCTTCCCGATGCCCTTAACTCTGCGCCGGCATGGCTTTCGAGCATCTGTGCGAGCTTAGGTTCAATGGCTTTATATCCTTTCGGATCATGGAGTTTAATATAACTTCCCACAACGTTATTATTCGCCCAAGTATTCTGCGACAATATCCACTCACCCAAGCCGTTGCTATTCATGCTCATATAAATATTCGCATCGATCTGCGAAGGCAGCTCTGGTTTAGCAACAACGCCTGTCACGCGAAATGTATCAGCAGAATTACCGCTACTAATAATAATCATTTCATCCAGTGGACTTTTTGAACCGAAGATCTTCTTTGTCAATTCTTCGGAGAGCAGTACAGTAGAGGGAGCATCCAACGCTGTTGCAGCATTTCCTTCCAGAAGTTTGTAAGAGAAAACATTGAGGAATGTCGAGTCAACGAGAAAAGCTTTTTTCTCAAAAAATGATTTATCATCATAACGCACGATGTGTTGTTCAACACCTAAAGCCTCCACTACTCTTACCGCAGTCTCCACTTCAGGAAGTGTATGCGCCAACTCCATGGCAATGGGAGGAGAAGTATATGCCCCAACTTCAGCAATACCTTCTTTTATAAATGTGGTGTTGATCCGGAAAATCTTTTCGTATTCAGGGAAGCCTTTTTCATAATTGAACTCGTCCTGGATGTGCAACGTAATGAGCGTACAACAGGCAATCCCGACAGACAAACCAAGAATGTTGATGAGCGAGAAGATCTTGTTCTTTACGATCAGCCGCAATGCTATGACGATATAATTTCTAAGCATAGGTATGTCTTTAGGTTCGGAATTGGAAACTGGCAGTTTTAGAGAAGGTTACCGGAATACAGAAAACTATTTTCTTACCTGAACCTAATACCGTACTGTTCGAGTCTTCTCTCGAAGGAGAATGCCGTGATGGCGAGACTCGGACCTATAATCTTATCAGTTTTTAAATTGATTTATTGTACCCTAAACTTATGAACCGGTAAGTCATCTAACGATAACGAGCCGTACTCAATTACCGATACAAAATGTGCTCAAAAACAGAATGTCAATACTTTAGGCGGGGTCGCGCAAGTCAGTTATTAAATGGAGCATCGCTCAAATTTTTATCTATTGAAAAGAGAAGTTACCTCACCACCTCACTAACCAAAATTACTGGAACAGTATTGGTGTAATTCGCGAAAGTCGGCCCTTATTGCATCTCTGTTCGGGCCAATTGCCGCCTGATAATCACTAAGGCTCTTTACATAAAATGTTCCGATTGCCATATACGGCAATGGTTGGTTGGGAATACCGCTGGCAACGCCTTTTTCAATGGTGTATTTTACCAAATTTGATCCTAGAAGACCTGCGACCATAGGCATGTGTTTAGTTTCATAATACTCCATATTGAAGGTCTTGCCTTCTGCAAAAGGGTACATGACGGATACTTTGATCAATCCTTTTTCTACAACAGCCGAATTGTGCTTTTTAGCTTTACGAGATTGCTTTTCTTGACCAAATGCAGCAAAACATGCGGTCAGAAGTAAAAACGATATGATGAGTCTAAATTTCATGTGTGTTTTTTTAGTTGTTGAATTTAAGTCGACAAGATTTTCAGTTTGAAACTTCATGCCCAAATGTCTGAACAAGGCATATATTTGCAAAACGGTATTTTTCGATGAAGTCAATCGGTAAAACCGATTTAGAAACATGGAGTTAAGACAGCTCAAGTACTTTATTAAAGTTCGTGAGGCCCTTAGTAGATCAGGTTTAGATCCTTCGATTTTAGGTGCAATTTACATTGGCACTATACACGCATATTGTAAATTTCTGCTGGGTGAAATGGATGCGCGTTACAGACAATATGAAGTGTTGGATCCCAACAGGATGGCTGATATCTATTCAGAAGATACTCCATACTCAATCGAGGAAATTAGAAAAATCATTGAATCAAAAGATGATGTTGATGATTAAAATTTCGTCTCCAGTTTGGTTCGAGCTGTGTATCTTTTGTTGACGCCCCCACCTTACCTTGTAACGCAAGTGTGATTTTAGTGACGTACTGATTCCTGCATATCGAGTTGATTTTTTTAGATGTGTTGAGGAAGCTCATTTCCCGATACAAAATGTGCCGTTTGTTGATAGTCACTGCGTTGTGTTGTTCGAGTAACTCCGAAGGAGTCCCAGGACAAAATGGTAACAAACATTACCAAAACATCGCTCGACAACTCTAAGCATCCTTAAATAAATTAGGATCTCATTTTGGCAAAACAAATACCCGATTCGACTAAATCCAGTGCAAGACTTCTCATGACCTTTGTTCTGTTAATGCTAAACGAAAACAATCATGAACAGAAAACTTGGAACAAACGGTCCGATAGTTTCAGCCATTGGCTTAGGCTGCATGGGAATGTCAGGTGCTTATGGAAAAGGCGATGAAAAAGAATCTGTTGCCACCATCGAAAGAGCGCTTGAGCTCGATCACAATTTTTTAGATACAGCTGATTATTACCTGGCAGGGCATAATGAACAGCTTATAGCACAAGCTATAAAGGACAAAAGAGACAAGACTTTCCTTTCGGTAAAAACGGGAATGATGCTTTCTCCAACGGGTTATGGACCGGTAAATGGCCATCCTGATTTCCTGCGCAACGCTGTTATGTACAGCCTTCAACGTCTCAAAACGGATTATATAGATCTTTATACACTTGGGCGTATAGATCCTAGCGTTCCCCTCGAGGACAGTGTGGGTGCATTATCAGAACTGGTAAAAAAAGGTGTTATTCGTTTTGTTGGTCTCTCGGAAGCATCTGCCGAAAGCATCCGCCGGGCTGCAGCCGTTCATACGATTACAGCCCTTCAAATTGAATATTCTCTTTGGACTCGCGACATCGAATCCGAAATTCTTCCGACAATCCGCGAACTGGGCATCGGACTTGTTGCCTATGCCCCTCTTAGCAGAGGTTTTCTTAGCGGTGAGTATAAAAAGCCTGAAGATATTAAGGACAACCGTGTCCACATGCCCCGGTTTCAGGGAGAGAATTTCTATAAAAACCTGGAGCTGGTAGAAAAGGTAAAAATGCTGGCCGTGGAAAAAGAGTGCAGCCCTTCTCAGTTGGCGATTGCCTGGGTGCTTGCTCAGGGAAAAGACATTATTACGATCCCGGGTACCAAACATATAAAGTATCTCGAAGAGAACATAGCATCCGAAAATGTGCAACTCACTAAAGATGATTTGCAAAGTATAGACGCTATCATGCCTGCTGGTATTGTATCGGGTACTCGCTATCCTGAGAGGTTTATGAGTGCACTAAACCGGTAGTTTAGATGGCTTAAAGCCAAATCCTGACTAAATTTATTTGATGAAAAAAGAGGATAAAACCCCCCATAAATTTCAATCTTTAACAGAAATGCACCGCTTGCTAGGGCTGCCCGAGCCACTACATCCGTTGATAAGCCTGATCGAAAATAAAGGTAATGAAATAAACCTGCGTAAATTTCCGGGTTCTTTCACTCACGATTTTTATAAAATATCCTATAAAAAAAACTTGAGTGGAAAATTAAAATACGGGCAAGGATTCTATGACTTTGATGAAGGGGGTTTGTTATTCAAGGCACCGAACCAGGTTAGTGCAAATGCCGAAAACAACAACGACCATACGGGCTTCACACTACTTTTTCATCCGGATTTTTTAGCTGGATATCCTTTAGCTAAGAAAATAAAGAAATACGGTTTCTTTTCCTATTCGGTTAATGAAGCCTTGCACCTTTCTGAAAAGGAGAGAGCCACTATTATTTCCGTTTTCAAGAACATGCATGAAGAGTTGCAGGGTAGGATTGATGATTTTAGTCATGACATAATTATCTCACAAATTGAAACATTGTTGAATTATAGCAATCGGTTTTACAAGCGGCAATTCATAACACGGAAAGCAGTCAGCAATGATCTGTTGCAAAAACTGGAAGAAATTCTGGAAGCTTATTTCAATGATGAAAAGTCCCTGATCCAAGGCATTCCAACAGTGCAATTTCTTGCAGAACATTTAAACGTTTCAC
This sequence comes from uncultured Bacteroidota bacterium, assembly GCA_963813425.1. Classification (GTDB taxonomy): domain Bacteria; phylum Bacteroidota; class Bacteroidia; order Cytophagales; family Cyclobacteriaceae; genus Chryseolinea. Next base: position 366 of record CAWEZB010000027.1, on the reverse strand, counting down.
CGGGTTATTTAAGCGACATGTTGCGTAGTCTCACGGGACAAAACGCCCAGCAACATATACACAGCAAACTCATTGAAAAAGCAAAGGAAAAAATATCAACTACCAACCTAACGATTAGCGAAATTGCCTATCAAATGGGTTTTGAGCATCTTTCATCGTTTACGAAATTATTCAAGATAAAAACGAATCTTTCACCAGTGGAATACCGACAATCCTTCAACTAAGATGCATTGAGCTTCCGAAATTCCGTTAGACTAATCTTCATTCGCTTTTTGAAAATAAATTGTTGAAATGACTTGCTTCAGTAAATTATTTCGCATACGCCCGTGGCGCGGCTATGCGTTGAAGACCCCCTTTGTAACCGGC
>CAWEZB010000026.1:0-53037 GCA_963813425.1 uncultured Bacteroidota bacterium | reverse complement strand
AGCATTGCTCAGAAATACGGTTTTCATAAGGTGTCGCAGCTTAAGTTGGCTGTCGTAAAGAAAACAAAGGAGTTTATTACCGGCGGTGGATTTCTGTTCGCCATGTGCTCTGCTACGGATACTTACGACATTGCCTTGGCAGCTGAAGGGCGTTGACATTTGTGAAAGAATGTATGATGGCGATCCCGCAGATCCGCAGGCTCAGGAGAAATTGCACTACGAAAATACTTTGGCATTTACTGATTTTCGATTGGTGCGCGACCCTTATCAATACGAATTTTCTGATATCGATAATCAACCAAATGAACGCGGCCTCCGGCAGGACAATGATTACTTTTCGTTATTTGAGTTTTCCGCGAAATGGGATCCGATACCCACCATGCTAACTCAAAATCATACTCGGGTCATCAGCGGCTTTTTCGGTCAGACTACTGGCTTTAAAAAGAATCTCATCAAACCTGATGTGTTGGTGATGGGAGAAAATAAAGATATCAAAGAAGCGAAATATATTCATGGAATACTGGGAAAGGGATTTTACACCTATTATGGTGGACATGATCCTGAAGATTATCAACACCAGGTTGGGGAAGAACCAACGGACCTAAACCAGCATCCAAATTCCCCGGGATACAGACTAATATTAAATAATGTTCTGTTTCCGGCGGCCAAGAAAAAAAAGCAGAAAACCTGATTTTATTATTGTTGGGACGGAGGTATCGCGCCCTGACGAGCAATCCTAATGGATCCTATCTCCTCTCACCTCCAGCCCTTTCAAGATCCCTGCCTCGTGTTCTAACCATTCTTCCCATCGTTTCATTACGACATCGGCAGGAAGATATTCTTTCGCCAGATGTAAAAAAGTCTTATAGTGGCCTGCTTCAGATATCATCAGCTCATGATAGAATTCGGCAAGGTCAGGGTCAGCAATTGTTTTCCAAAGTATTTTAAACCGCTCACAGCTCCGTGCTTCAATCAGCGCGTTGAGCAAAAGTTTCTCTACCAGATGCTGCTCTCTGCTTCCTCCCTTGATAATAAATTTCGTCAATTCTTCGACGTACTCATCTTTTCGTTGAGGCCCCAAGGCGTAGCCTCTTTTCTTTAGTTCGGCTAGTACCCTTTCAAAATGCCCCCATTCTTCCTTTACAACGGGTGCTAACGCCTCAACCAATTTCTCACGTTCGGGATGCTGAACGATCAACGAGATGCAAGACGACGCAGCCTTTTGTTCGCAATAGGCATGATCAATTAAAATGTCTTTAATATTTTGTTGAGCAATGCCCGTCCACCGTGGATCCGTGGGAAGCTCTAGCCCTAACGTGAATTTGTCCTTTGCTATTTTCAAGAATGAATTTCGTTAAAATATCCCGATGTAAAAACGCTCTGCGCGTTTGCATAAATCAGACTAAGGGAGCCAATTCGTACCTCGTAAATCGTACCTAGTACCTTCCAAGTCGTACCTCGAAGTTAATCATAAAACGACCAATCAAATCCAAAGTCAATGATATTTCGTTGGCCCGGATAGGTTGGTGTTGGCATGTAGCCTTGTTTCGTGAATGCTTGTATCAGATTATGATATTTAAAAAAAACTCTTCCCCTTTTAATACGTGCATTAAGAAAAATATCGATAATAGGAAACGCGGGCGCCCTAAATGCCCCTTCTGTTATCTTCGGGCCTTTTGTTATCTGCTGTTGAACATAAAATTGTTGAACAGGAACATCATACGCCAGGGGATAATATGAGGAATGATAATGGACATCTATTCCGCCATGCATGTCGAAATTTTCATTGAAGAATATGTTTGCATAGGATAGCTGAGCATTTATGAAAAGGTCCGGCACCTGGATAGCATCGTCGGGATTATCAAGCAGTTTCGTATAGATGATCTGGCTTGACAAATTTACGTGTCGCAAAAACGTCAAGGAAAACTTGAATTCCGGTGAAAAAATCACCTGTTGTCCGGACGATTGCATTGGCAAAACGCGTTGTTTCCTTGTGGCCGCATCCTTGACGGTATCTTCTTTAAAAAAAATATAATTACCCAACCTTGTGAACGTGAGTCCAGGGGAGACTCTCAATACCTTTGAGTTGTAATGCAGGTATCCGTTGACCTGAGTCGCATTCTGGTTGCTGAAAGCGTTGAACCAGTTATCGTGGCTACCACGGTAGCGCTGCAGTAGCAACGCCGGAGAATATTGCACCTGTTTCACAGATGCCTCGAACCATCGGCTCTTGATCTGACCCTCAATTCTAAAGTTACCATTTTGTTGAAGCTCACCCCAGCCGCTAACCTCTCCGATAGAATCCAGATTGAGCGACATCCTTCCTCCGATATAAGTTTCCACGCCCGATACTTGTGTACCAGTGGTATCATTATTATTCGTGAACGTATAATCCCGGATGGCGAAATAACCGTTGTAAAAGAGCTTCAGGAGATCGCCTTTGATACCAATTTCATTCCTTACAGATTTGAATTTGACTTTATCGTAGGTTGAGTCATTTTTTATTACGGCAGTATCGTAATAGTAATTCGTCGTGGGACCATCTATAAACTGATTGCCTTGGCGGTACCGATCGAAAATATGGTAAACCTGCAAAGCCCTGCCTGACTTCATATTGATGAAATAAATGTGTGTTCGTTCGCAATTCGCGACTGGATGCATCCTGCAAATTGGGCTGGGCGTTTATGAAAAAGTAATCTTTATAGACAAATCCATCGGCAGAATCATAGACACCGCCATATTCGTCTGTTTCATGTTTATTCCGTCGGAAATTGACCATTATCCGGTAGCTGCTATCGGGCGACTGGTACGACGTATAAAGGTCGTAATAGGTTGCCCGAACCTGACGGTCTCCTTTGCCTTGTCGTTGTACTTGCTTATCGATCAAAAGGGGTCGGAAGGTGAATCCAAAACTCCATTGAGGTGTAATGTTTCGACTGAAGGTAATGCGAGTCATCGACCTTCCCTTTCCCCCCAGCGTCGCGCGGATATTGGAATAAGGTGATTTGGTATCAAAATACCTGATTTGTTCGTCGTCCCAATAAAGGTTGTAGGAATTAAATCCAGACGTGGCCCCGATGAGACTCGGAGTTTGGTAAAATATTGGCGTTATCGATGTTCCTATGTTCCCCAGATCCTGATAAACATTGTTGTGCCAGGTGACATAGGTATACCTGTGAAAATTTCGAATGGTCGTATCAATGGGTGGTACGTTATACGATTTAGAAAAACATCGTTTTGGTAGTAATATCTTGAAGTTTTTGGACCGTAAACCTGCTTGGTCGTATCGTCAATAACGCGTGACCCCCTACGCCCTGGCTGGTCCTGCGCATACGAGCCATAAAAAATACCTATGAAAACCCATAGGAGGAATGTAAATCGTAAAAAATGCACACGCAAAAATAAGCGCTTGATTATCTCGAAAGGAAAGTAAAGAAAATTTTTTCTAATGTGCACGCTGAATGACATTTAGCACGATCTCATCAAAATCCTTTCCAGCTTTTATAAAATCTACTTCTATGGGGAGGTAAAATAATGGTAATCCATTGAGCATTCTTTGAAACTCAGGCGTGTCCAATTTCACTTTATCCTTTTCGGTGGTTAAAAAACTGACTTGTGGATGTGTGTACTTAAGGCTTATCAGTGTCTGAATATCCCCTTCCGTGTAGATATGGTGGTCATTGAAAGCAAGATGTTTTATTAAGATAAAATTTTCCTTCGCATACGTTTCCAATGGCTTTGAATTTCCGATGCCTGTTACAAGAACAATATGCTTTGTCAGGAGCGATGAGCTGTCGCTGAAAGCCGTAGGGTTTCCATAGCGGATATTTGTAAAAAAAACAGGTTTCGCTGCGTAGTGTCTTATTGATCTTTCTATTTCAATCATTTTATCTTCCGATATCTGCACAGGGCACTTTGTAACGACAATGACATCCGCCCTTGCAGCACACCACCGGCTCTCTCGTAATCGACCGCTGGGAAGTAGAAAGTCATTATAAAATGGACGATGATAATCCGTGAGGAGAACGGAAAAACCAGGTGTCACCTTTCGGTGCTGAAATCCGTCATCCAGCAGAATAATCTGGGTATCAGAAAATTCTTGCAAAATCGTGGGTATAGCCAATGCACGTTCTTCGCCTACGGCAACCGTAATACGTTTCCCGAATTTTGTGTAGAACTGAAATGGTTCATCTCCTATAGTTGAAGCGTTCTCAGAAGGTCCCGCAATCCGAATTCCTCTTGTAGTCCTTCCGTAGCCTCGGCTAAGGGTCGCGATTTTATATTTGTTTTGAAGAAGTCGGATCAAATGTTCAATCATAGGGGTTTTGCCAGTACCACCCACGGTAAGATTTCCAACACAAATCACGGGTAACTCAAACTTCACCGATGGTTTCAGTCCCCGGTCATACAAACGGTTACGTATTTGAGTGATCAAATAATAGAGCCACGAAAAGGGAAATAGTAAAATCCTCAGTAAAATCATTCTAAACCTTTAAACCTTAACTTTCAACTTCTAAATTGTCGGTTGAAATAGGATTGATCCATGAACGAAATTATAAAAATAAAAGATGTCACTCGTTACCTGGAAGAATGGGCCCCCCTTTCCTATCAGGAATCATACGATAATGCGGGCCTGCTGACGGGTGACGCTTCGGCGGAAGTAAGGGGAGTTCTCGTTACCCTTGACTGCACCGAAGCCGTTGTGGAGGAAGCTCTTCAACTCGGCTGCAATCTTATCGTTGCGCACCATCCCATACTTTTTAAAGGATTGAAAAAGTTGACGGGGGCCAACTACGTCGAGCGCACGATCATTAAGGCCATTAAACATGACGTTGCCATCTATGCTATTCATACCAACCTCGACAATGTTCATACCGGCGTGAACAAGAAAATTTGTGAAAAGATTGGGCTGAAAAATACTAAAGTCTTATTGCCTAAAACCGACACATTATGTAAGCTGATCACCTTTATTCCAAAAGAAAACGCTTCGGAAGTTACAGCGGCCCTGTACGCCGCCGGCGCAGGGCAAATTGGCGATTACCTGAATTGCAGTTTTCAACTGCAGGGCCTCGGCACGTTTATGCCGACGGAAGGAACGAACCCACATATCGGTGAGCACAATGAACAAACGTATGTGGATGAAACGAGAGTGGAGATGATTTTTCCCGGCTATCTAAAAAAGAAAGTTCTTGAAGCTCTTTCGAAGGCACATCCCTATGAGGAAGTGGCTTATTATATATCTCCGTTACTGAATGAGAATCAAGAGGTTGGGTCCGGCATGATCGGGGAACTGGAAAGCCCAATGGAACCTTTAGAATTTCTTAAAAGTTTAAAGGATAAGATGAATTTAAACATCGTCCGGTACACGATGCTTTCCTCCGAAAAAGTTGAAAAAATCGCTGTTTGTGGGGGTTCAGGCAGTTTTCTGTTATCCAAAAGCAATTCAGGCAGGAGCGGATTTTTTTATCACAGCAGATTTCAAATATCACGAATTCTTTGATGCCGATGGAAAAATCACGATTGCTGATATCGGGCATTATGAAAGTGAGGTTTTTACCAAAGAACTTTTAATGGAGGTTTTAATGAAAAAATTTCATACTTTTGCGATCAATTTTTCAAAAACCGCGACAAATCCAATAAGCTATATATAACGAATGGAAAATCAATCAGTTGCACAGAAACTCGAAGCACTTGTAAAACTACAGTTCATCGACACCAAGTTAGACGAACTAAAAAAGCTGAGAGGCGACCTCCCCGACGAGGTTCAGGATCTGGAGGATGAAATTGAGGGTTACAAAACAAGAGAATCACGATTCGAATCAGATCAGAAAGAAATTGAAGAGGCAATCAAAAAACACAAAGAGGGTATTAAGGAAGCTGAAAAACTGATCAAAAAATATACTGAGCAACAGAAAAACGTAAGAAATAATCGAGAATTCGATGCTATCACAAAAGAAATAGAACTGCAGGAACTCGAAATTCAGATCTGCGAAAAAAAGATAAAAGAGGGTAAAGAGAACATCACGGAAAAAAAGGAAGAGATTGAAAAGATCAATACCCAGATCAAAGAGCGAGGCGATCACTTAGATACAAAGAAGAAAGAGCTTGACGGCATCCTTGCTGAAAGCCACGAAGAAGAGAAACGCCTGTTAGGAGACCGTGAAAAAGCCACCAAAAAAATTGAAGACAAACTCCTTAAGTATTACGAAAGATTACGCAAAAGTCTGACGAACGGTCTGGCTGTAGTGCGTGTAGTTCGTGGCGCTGCCGAAGGCTGTAACATTGTTATCCCTCCGCAAAAAATTGCCGAGATCAGAGAGAAAAAGAAAATTGTGATCGATGAACACTCTGGACGTATATTAGCGGACGTTGACATGGATTCACTCGATGAAGGTGACAAACCAAAAACGGCAAAAGTTGCTACGGTGGCCCCGACCAGAAGAAAAAAAGTTGAATAGATTTATAGTCTCTTGCTATAAAAAAAAGGCAGCCATTATGGTATGCCTTTTTTTATTCCTCGGTTGCAACATCGGGCGTTCAACGTCGACTGCTTGCTTTGCTGATGCAGAATGGCAGTTTGATGATCCAACACAAAAGGCTTATGAACTGGTCTTAAACCTCCAGCTTGAGGAAGTTCACCAACTTATTCCAGCACCCGTAACTGCTCAACAGCACTACGTCATCGCTCTAGCAGAAGCGTTGGAACTGCTTATCACAGAAGATGGCGAAAAGTACACCGAATACGAAGATCGATTTTCTAAACGTTTGGAACGCAAAACTAAACTTAACGTCCCTGATGACCTGTTTCTCCAGGCGGAGATCCGGATGCACTGGACTTTTGTTTACTTAAAGTTTGGCCATGAGTTTGACGCCGCATTGAACCTGAGGCAAGCGTACCTGACCATCGAAGAAATTCGAAATAAGTTTCCAAGATTTCAGGCGATCAATAAAACTTCAGGTTTATTGGAAGTCATCATTGGTTCCGTTCCTCAAAAGTACAATTGGGTTTTAGGACTCCTGAATATTGAAGGGTCAACAAAAACTGGATTGGACGAATTGGAAGGCATTCGATTATCCAACAGTCCGCTGGCATTTGAAGCTAATCTCATTCATGCATTAATTCAAGGATTTCTATTACAACAACCTGCGGCTGGTATTAATGAAATAAGTTCATTGCGAGCCAAGTACCCAAAGAACCGGCTCGCCCTTTTTTTAGGAAGCGCCTTGGCCATGAAGAATAATCAAAGTGAGAATGCCCTGGTCATGCTGGACAGTTTGAGCCGGTATTCAGATGGTGTTCCATTATATTATTCCGATTACCTGCGGGGAGAGATCTATTTGCACAAGGCAGAATATCTAAACTCAATTTCCTCGTACCGATGGTTTATCAATCATTACAATGGACAAAATGGTATCAAAGATGCTTATTATAAGATTGGCCTGTGTTATTGGCTGAATGGAAATACAAACGATGCAGAGGAAATTTTTAAGCAAGCAAAGTCTCGTGGTAAGGAGGCCTCCGAAGCCGACAAATACGCAGCTAGAAGTTTGGCCGAAGCTGAGTTACCACATGTCAAATTAACGAAAGCCAGATATGCAATCGACGGGGGCTATTATGAGCGGGCGCGACAACTTCTAGACTCCTTGCAGCCGCAGGAAATCCCTACAAAACGCGATCAGGTCGAGTACTTTTATCGCAAGGCGAGGCTCTCTCACAAGCTTAATGATACAAAGGCTGCGAAACCCTTTTACCAGCAAAGTATCGACTTGAGCGGCGACGAAGAATGGTATTATGCTCCTAATGCCTGCCTTCAGTTGGGATACATTGTCTGGAATGAGGGTGATGCCACGTTAGCTAAAAGCTATTTTAACAAAGCGATGTCCTATGGCAAACACGAGTATAAGAATAGCATCGATAGCAAAGCGAAATCTGCTATTGCTCAGATCAAACGCAAATGAGATATGTCGTTATGGAGACGAATGGTGAATGTGCTTCCACTGTATTCCAGGAGGTATAAACATAAATTCTCGTGCTCAAACATATCCATGGACTTTAGCGGATAGTCCAGAAGAATACAAAGTAGAATTCGTATGGCGCGACCGTGCATGCACACGAGGACCGTTTTTTCATTGGTCTTATTCATGATATGATCAACGGCCGGTTTCATTCTATTAACGACATCATCGGGACTTTCCCCTCCTTCGATTTTTAACGATGTATTTCCCAATTGCCATTGTTTCAACATATAATGGTAGTACTGATCTTCGTCGGGCGTGATCTTGTATCCCTCCTTATTTCCCCAGCTTATTTCGTTCAGACCCGCCAGCGATTCGCCTGGAATTCCTAAGTCCAGAAATTGTTGTACCGTTTCTTTGGTGCGTTTTAGCGTGGAGGTATAAATTTTATCAAAGGCCACGGTCTTATAATGATCAAAAAAAGCTTGAGCCTGCGCGAGTCCTCGTGGATTTAGACTACTGTCTACACCGCTGCCCTGAACAATGTTCTGAAGGTTAAAATCGGTTTGGCCATGACGCACGATGTATATTTTTTTACTGTTCAATTTTCAATTATTTTGGGCGCAAAAATAAGGAAATAGTAGCCAGCCAAACGTTACCACGAAATGTTTCATGAGAATTTTTAAAGAAAGTGCAACCCTTGAATCCCTTAATAAATGGTCTCAAAATACCCTTGCAGAGCATTTAGGCATTGAGTTCGTGGAAATTGGTGATGATTTCCTGGTGGCACGAATGCCCGTGAACGCTAAAACGCATCAACCGCTGGGATTGCTTCATGGCGGCGCCTCGGTTGCCCTTGCCGAGACCCTGGGAAGCGTCGCAGCCACCCTTTGCCTGGATGAAAACAAGTTTTGTGTTGGACTGGAAATCAATGCAAATCACCTTAAGGGAGTACGCAATGGTTTTGTAAAGGGCACAACTAAACCTATTCATATTGGAAAACAAACTCACGTCTGGGAAATACGCATTTCAAACGATCTAAATGAATTGATTTGTATTAGCCGCATTACAATGGCTGTTTTGGAAAAAAAGAAATAACAGGGGACTATATGGCTTTTTCAAATGCCGTTTCATTGTCGACGATTACTGAAACCGAGTATTTTTCGTTTTTTATTGATTACGCTGTAAAACAAAATTTCTCCGTTGCCTTGTGGCGGTTGCCAAATGAGTCGAAAATACAATTGGTCATTTCAAAAAGACCTGAAACTCTAAAATACACAGCAACATTAGAAGATCTTCCTTCCGGATTTATTGTCGCGCCCTTCGACGCAGCGGCTGATAGAATATACTTGACAGCCGATTACAGTTTCTCATTCTCAAATGGTCAGCTAAATGAAGCCACGACATCGCTCGAGATCTTATCTAACGTTTGGCTTACTGATTTAGTCAGCGGCAAAGCTGAAGAAAAGATAAAACCTCAGATCCACTTTAATAAAACTTCGTCAGCTAGCACGACCGATGTGGATTTTTTTTTACGGCTGGTCCGTACTGGCATTCATGAAATAGAACAGGGTAGTTTTGAAAAAGTAGTCCTATCCAGAACCCTAAGTGTCGAACTTTCAAACAGCTTTGATATTAGCGTCGCATTTCAGAAGTTGTGCGCGCTGTATTCGAACGCGCTGATTTCGTTTGTAAGCATCCCCGAGCGCGGGAGTTGGCTGGGAGCTTCTCCCGAGCTATTGGTTTCGGTGGAGGATGGACGTACGTTTAAGACCACCGCACTTGCCGGCACACTGCCTTTTACGGAAGGAATCAATTTAAGAAATGTGGCTTGGACTCAAAAAGACATTGAGGAGCAAGCACTAGTCGAACGATATATCATCAGTTGTTTTAAAAAAATCAGATTACGAGAGTATGAAGAACATGGCCCACGCACGGTCGTCGCTGGCAATCTCATGCACTTGAAATCCGATTTCACGGTGGACATGCTCGCCACAAATTTTCCTCAACTTGGTTCTGTGATGTTGCAGCTCCTCCACCCTACCTCTGCGGTGTGTGGGGTTCCATTGGATACTTCCCTGGAGTTTATCCATAAATTGGAAGGTTACAACCGCCAATTATATACGGGCTATCTTGGCCCCGTCAATTTCAATAATCGCATCGATATTTTCGTCAACTTACGTTGCTTACAATTATTACCACAACAAGCGATCTTGTATGCAGGTGCCGGAATTACGCAAGATTCGATACCAGAAAAAGAATGGGAAGAAACTGAACTGAAATTAAATACCTTACTAAAAGTAATTGAATAAATTCTCAACTAGTTATTGAATGTAAAACATGCACCATGAGCTCGCGATTTCAATCCATTTATGATATTGCCGCACTGTGTGCAAAGAAAGGATTGACGCACGCTGTTTTGTGTCCTGGGTCGCGCTGTGCCCCGCTAACGTTGGCTTTCACCAGGCACCAGGATATTTCATGCAGAACGATAAGCGACGAACGTAGCGCGGGATTTATTGCCTTGGGAATCTCACAGGAAACCAAGCAGCCAGCCATTCTCTTGTGCACCTCAGGGACGGCAGCTTACAACTTTGCGCCCGCTGTTGCTGAGGCTTACTTTAGCAGAAGGCCTCTCCTAGTTTTTACAGCGGATCGCCCCGTTGAATGGATTGGCCAACAGGATGGCCAGACGATTTACCAAAGTAATATTTATGGGGATCACGTAAAAAAAACTTACCAGCTCCCACAGGAATATGACCATCCAGACAACCAGTGGGCTATCATCAGGATGGTGAATGAAGCCATTAATGTTTCAAGACAAGAGCCACCAGGGCCCGTTCATATCAATGCGCCTTTTCGGGAACCATTATATCCCAAGCCAAATGAAGTATTCGGATTCAGTAATTCAATTCGGGTGACGGAAGATCACGTATCTTCATTTGAACTGGATAACGCTCAAAAAATCGCTATCGAAGAGGAGTGGCGCGCTTATAATAATGTTTTGCTAGTAGCAGGGCAGTTAGACGCCGACGATGCTTTGATCAATTCCTTAGCAAACTTCTTTCGGAATCATAACGTCCCCATTGTTGGGGATATAATATCGAACCTCCATCCCATTGAAAAAGCGGTTCGGCGAGCGGATCTTTTTTTAGGGAATTGCCCCGAAGGAATTTTGAAGACATTAAAGCCTGACTTACTGATTACCTTTGGAAATTCGACCATTTCAAAGAGTTTAAAACTTTTTTTGAGAAAACATCCTCCGGCAGCACACTGGCATATTCAACCTGCCGGAGAAGTTGCAGACACTTTCCAGTCCATAACAAAAATCATTCGAGCAAGGCCGACATCGTTTTTCGTTTTTCTCAGTTCAATTCCAAGGATCGATAATTTCGAAAATCAAAAACAGAATAATTACAATAAACTATGGGAGGTGGAAGAGCGACGCGCAAACCGTTCACTGGAAGATTATTTTTCGTCTCAGGATTTTGGTGAGTTGGAGTTGGTAAACGAAATTATTAATAGCCTGCCGCCCAACGGCAATCTGCACCTGGCCAATAGCATGAGCGTGCGTTACGCCAATTTCATAGGGCTAAAAACGCGGCATAATACCATCCGCGTTTTTGCTAATCGTGGAACAAGCGGAATCGACGGATGCACGAGTACAAGTATCGGACATTGTTTTGCAAGCGATGTTCCCAACATCCTGATCACAGGTGATCTTGCTTTTTTTTATGATCGCAATGCATTCTGGCACAACTATTCATTCTCGAACTTGCGTGTCGTGCTGCTGAACAATCATGGTGGTATCATTTTTAAAATGATTGATGGTCCCGGAGACGCGCCAGAGGCCGACGAATATTTCATAACAAAACAACGCCTTACGGCCAAACTTTTATGCGAGGAATTTGGCATCAGCTATCTCAAGGTTGATCATAAAAGAAAGCTCAAAAATTTGCTGAAGGATTTTTTTGAGTTCGATGGAACACCCAGGGTTCTCGAGCTAGAGTCAGATTTGGCATCGAACAAATTGTTATTCGAAAATTTGAAACAAAAAATTAAAAAAAGTTATGAACTATAAATTCCCATGGACGTCAATTAAGGAATATAAAGAGATCGTTTTTCATAAGTTCGAAGGAATCGCGCGCATCAGCATCAATCGACCACATGTTCATAATGCTTTTACGCCATTGACGATCAATGAAATGATCGATGCGATGTACATTTGCCGCGAGGACAAAGAAGTTGGTGTAATCATTATAACAGGAGAAGGTGGGAACGCATTTTGCAGCGGCGGCGATCAAAGTGTGAGAGGGCATGGTGGGTATGTAGGCGCCGACACAACGCCACGGCTAAATGTCCTTGACCTTCAAAAAATAATACGATCAATACCCAAGCCCGTAATAGCGGCCGTTGCGGGTTGGGCGATTGGAGGCGGACATGTCCTTCACGTCGTCTGTGACCTCACGATTGCAGCAGAAAATGCACGTTTCGGGCAAACCGGCCCAAAAGTGGGAAGTTTTGACGGCGGTTTCGGCGCCTCTTACCTTGCCCGTATCGTTGGCCAAAAGAAAGCCAGAGAGATTTGGTATCTCTGTGATCAATACGACGCAAAAGAAGCCTTGGATATGGGACTGGTCAACAAAGTCGTTCCCCTTGATTTGCTTGAGGAAACGTATGTTGAATGGGCCAGAACAATTTTAAAGAAAAGTCCACTCGCATTGAGAATGTTGAAAAGCGCTTTCAATGCTGAACTTGATGGGCAGGCTGGCATACAGGAACTTGCAGGAAATGCAACCTTGCTCTACTACTTAAGTGACGAGGCAAAAGAAGGAAAGAATGCCTTTTTAGAAAAACGAGATCCGGATTGGTCAAAGTACCCAAAATTTCCATAAAATGTTCATGCTCAATTGCCCAGTCAAGGTTGAAAAATAATGAGCACTTATCCCTTTGATTCGATCACCATTAACGGACGAGAAGTTCTTCTTGCAGATGTCATAGAAAATGCAGCATCACCCGAATCGGGGTTCGAGGCATCAACCTTTCTATTTATTCAAAAATGGTTTAGCGCATCCGATACTTTCGCACAAAAGACTAGCGGATCAACGGGAGCGCCTAAAAACATTGTAATTACGCGGGCGCAAATGATCATGAGCGCTAAATTAACAGCAGAAGCCCTGCGTCTAAAAAAGGGCGATCACGCACTCCTTTGCCTTGATACAGAATACATCGCAGGAAAGATGATGTTAGTAAGAAGCCTGGTCACCGGGATGAAAATTGTTGCTGTAAATCCTTCACCTAATCCATTTCGGGAGATTCCGAGAAATGTCACGGTAGATTTAGTTGCTATTGTTCCCATGCAGTTAATTGAAATAATCCAAAGCGATCAGGCATATCGACTGAATTCAATTAAAAACATCCTTGTCGGCGGGGCAGCGCTGGATCAGGGGATAAAGAAAAAACTTTCAACATTTAATGGTCGTGTGTATGCAACCTATGGCATGACCGAAACCATTTCACACATCGCTTTACAACCTGTGAACGGCCCCGCGGCGTCCGAATATTTTACTGTTTTGCCAGGGATAAAAATCAACGCCGATGATCGCGGATGCCTCGAAATTAATGCCCCTCATTTTGGTGAAAAGATTGTCACCAATGACCTGGTTGAGATTAGGGACTCAAGCCGTTTTAAATGGCTGGGAAGAATTGACAACGTAATTAATACTGGAGGTAAAAAAATAATACCTGAAAAAATTGAGGACCAGATAAATCGGCTATTTGATCAGCAAAAGGTTAGGAATAAATTTTTTATTTCTAGCATCGCAGATCCGGTCCTTGGCAACAAATTAATTTTGATCATTGAGGGAGACTTAGAAAATCTCACCGGAGAAAGCTTAAAATCTTATCTGAGGGAAAATTTGCGGAATTATGAAGTTCCTAAGGAAATTTATACAAATATTAATTTCGTCCTGACAAAAAATGGAAAAGTAAATCGTAAGGAGACAACTCAGCAAATTGGGAATTAAGAGGTTAACGATGTTAAAATTGAGATCAGGCTCAAAAAATTCAAAGTTCAATTCTTGATTTTTAACTGCTTTTTAAGCCTGTTCACCGCCGTTTACTATTTTATACAGAATTGTTTGCCCACCTTGGTTACATCGGTATCATTTTTTTTATTTAGATTTGGTTGTCTCGGAGTTGGTTTTAAGGTCCCGCCAGTACCTGCACAGGTCTTAAAACATAATTATTTTTTTTAAATTAATGCCATGAGAAAAGTTCTGCTCATCGAAGATGACGCTTTGTTATGTTGGCTTTTAGAAAAAATCCTCAAAAATCAGTATGAGGTCGCAATCATGAACGATGGCATGGAGGCATGGTCGTGGCTTGCCCAGGGAAATGTTCCAGATTTGATTGTTTCTGACCTAAAAATGCCTGGCTTAGGCGGAATAGAATTGCTGGAAAACATCAATGCCAGCGATACGCATAAAAATATCCCCCTGATCATTCACTCTGGCTACGAAGATGCTATAAAACGTAAGCAATGCCTTGACCTTGGAGCATTTGCGTATCTCGTTAAACCCTTTGAACCAGAATTCCTGGTAGCCGAAGTTGAGCGCGCTCTGAAATTTGGAAACGAACGAATTTTGGTGAAGTAGCCCATTCTGTGTTCCCGCATTTAAGGCCGAAGTTGAGTTTCTCTGGTCAAACGGCTGGTAAATTCCATATATCCTTCAACATCTTTTAATTCAACTCCAACCAATTCTTCCAGCGCGAGGCGTTCCTGATTAAATAAAGACTGAGCTTGAATGATTTCTTCTTCCTGTACCGAATAAGCCTGGATCGTACCTCGGTAAAACTCCAGCGTTATCTTTCCTTCCTTGAATTTTTTCTCAGCATCTTGAAACATCAATAAATAATCCTCCTTAATGCGTTCCCGCAACTTGATGACCTTGAATCGTTCACGTAACTTTTCAATTGCTTGTAAAACATCTCGCCTGACTGCCAGTTTTCTTGCGTTCACTTCAAATTCACTAATCAGTACTTGGCCTTTAGCCGCAGTGGAATTCAAAGGTGTATGAACAAATGCGCCCAAGGGCAGTTTGACACCTAGATTATATTTGGGATAAAACGCCCTGCCCCATGCATCGAGCTCTGAGTTGCCTGTAAATTCATTTACGTTAGCCTGTACAAAAAAATTATCCAGCCACGCCCAACTCGCTTTTGCTTTCAAGGCTTGAGCCACCTCTACTTTCTCCATGGCAACTTTGTTTGTTGGATGGTTTTTCCAAGCGAGTTGTACTAATCGTTCCTCGAAAGAAATGGATGGGACCTGGTCTGGCACTATAATTTTATTATAGTCAACGGCTTGCGCTAATGAACACACAGGAATCAACACAAATAGATATAACACTATTTTTTTCATAAAGTGATTTTTTACAGTTATAGTTCTTTAATCATGCTATTCGCAAATTAGAGGATATTGCGGAAAATTAAATACCCTCGACTTCTTTAGTTGCCTAAAAAGCCTTTTTGCGAAACGTGATAAAAAAAATAAAAATTTGAGGAGCGCGAGCAGCGAAACGCCTTAATAGGTTAAGTATTTAAACTGGACTTTGTTCAGAACTGTCCCCATTAATTTACCATTAATAGATTTGAAATATTTAACAGATTCCCGGTCGCGATGATTTAAAGAAGCACTGGCACTGAAAACCGGTATCACTTTATCAGCATAATCAATTAATTCTTTCGAGTCAGAATAGTCGTTTAGGGCAGGTCCTTCCATGATGATACAATCGTATCGCGCCGATAAATTTTGAATCATTTGTTTGAAATCGCGCCCAGCCATAATTTCTGACGGTGAGTCATTCGCTCCGATGTTCCCGATTATATCGACACCGGGAAATTTTGTTCTATTGATAAGGTGCCTGGTGAGATCCTTTTCGCCCGGATTCGTTTTTACAGGCAAGGACGCGCCAGGTAAACGATCATCATCGTCATCAACGTCGTCAAAATTATTCTCCTCAAGCATCAAGTCCTCGTCATCATCGTCGTCGATACCTTTTTTCAAAAGTCTGCGACTGTCCATCCGTGGTAGCAATGCTTTCGTCAAAGCGTTGCGCCTGAAATTTGTATCTATTATCAAGACTTTCGCCTGCACCAGACTCAATGCATAGGACAAGCTCAGAATCAGGAAAGATTTACCTGCGTTAACCTGTGTACTCGTGACCAAAAAAACCTTTCCGTTGGAACTCTGCACCTCATATCGAAGTTTTCGCAGGAAATGGGAGAACATTTCATATTCCTTGTTTGAACTTCTATCCTTAAAAACTTCGCGAAGATTAAATTCCTTGTCCTTTAAAAAGTTAACAGATCCAATGTTCGGTAATCCGGTAAGTTTCTCCAGTCGGGATGCAATCCGTACCGAGCTGTCTAAAAATTCAAAAGCAAGTATTATCAGTAAGCTTAACAGGAAGCCACCACCCCCCGCCAAACCCATAATAAATGTGGCTTGAGAGGATTCCGCCTTAAAGCTGGGTTGACCCACCAGGATTTGTCGTATTGAGCTCCCGATAACAAGGGATTTATTCTTGGCAGCGTTGTATTTATCCTGAGCATTCATGTACTCCTGCGTAGCTAACTCAACTTCCCGATCAAGGTCCGTTGTGCTTACTTGTTTGGAGGCAGATCCAGCTACATCGGCTTTAAGTCGGCGCAAGGATTGGTCGATCGATGAGAGATTGTTTTTGGCAATTTGAAGGTCCATTTTCAAATCATCTCGCTCTTTTTCCAATTCTTTGAATTCCTCTACCGCCTTTTCGTTGGCACTGAGGGCATCCAACCTGCTGGTTTCAAGTTGCAATTCATCCCGCAATTGAGACAGTCTACCTTTGCCGGACTCATTGCCCGAGCTCATTATTTCGTTGATCTGTCGTCGAAGCTCCACGATTCGCTGATTCACTAATATGGTTTCTTGCTGATTAGCTTTGCCTAAACTTTTTGATTTTACGTCAATCGTGTTTTGCAATTTGCTAATCGAAAACTCAAGGCGGTTGATGGTGCTTACCTCACGATCTCGATTGAGTTCGTAGTCTGTAATCAACGCAATCTTGTTTTTGGTTTCGGTATCATGCGTAAAAACATCGTTGTGGAGCCTGAATTTATTTAAAGTGTCAGTTTTCTGATCCAGTATTTTTCTCTTCTCATCAACAATTGTTTTCAGAAACTCAATCGACTCTGACGAACGGTCGGTCTTCAGCGTTTTATTGTACCGGATAAACTCCTGGCAAAGGGCATTGACAGTCAGCGCCGACAAAAAAGGGCTCTCGGAAAAATAATCCACAGAAATAAAATCCGAATTCTCGACGCGTTGAATTTTTAAATCTTTGCTGAGCGTTTCGATATCGTATCGATATCCTTTTAAAACAGCCAACAACAATTGATCCTGTGGATCATATAGATTTAACTCCTTCATACTTGAAAGCTTCGCCTTAAACTGGGCAAGTGCTTTCGTTGTCGCCTTTTCATCAATGATGACGTTCGCCTCTTTTGATTCATCAAATACCCTGAAAGGTTTTTCATCCTCCAGGTCATGAATGACGAGCCTATAGGAAACCAAGTTCAGAACCGGTACGGAGTTCATCGACTTGATCAGATTAGTGAAATTCGTACTTACGTCAAATGGGGTAGCGGGAGTTTCAGTGAGCTTCACGGCATCATCTGCCGTAAAACCTGTCGCGATTTGCGCCGTCGATTTATATCTGTCCCCGATTTCGGAGATCAGAAAATAAGAAGCTACAACGGTAAGGATAGGAACGCCTAAGAGGATCCCCAACTTACGTTTTAAGATCTTGAGATTCATAGTAATTAAAGCCACTCCTAAGTTACTGAAAAAACGTAAGGTACCGACGAAGTGTTCTCTAATTTTTCGATAAATATTACCTGAATCGTTTGCAATTTGGTTATCTGTAAAATCTAATCCGTACCAACTCTTTTCCGGCGACCAGATTTTCGGATTGCTCAACGCTGAAGATTATTCTATTCCCTTCAATTCCGGCATTTTTCAGGTAGTCCAGAATATTTAGCAACCGCTTTTGATAGGTTTCCAGACTCCCATTTCCGGACTTTGAAGCTATTATTCTCATTTTGATATCTTTCTTAGCGTATAATCCATCGTTAATCTTCTGCAGATTTTTCCGTTGATCCTCAGTGATATCACTGACTCCGGGCTCAAAGTAAAGTACAGGATCGAAGACCACCCCGCTTACCCGCTTTACTTCGTCGTTGCTTAGGTACTGGTAGTAATCCTCCTCGGTTGCTTCCTTCAACGGAAACACGGAAACACGGTAGATATCGGAAAATTGCTGGCTACGACTGCTGGAAAAGTAGGCAACAGTATCATAATAGATTGAAAAAAAACTTTCAAATGCAGGGGAATTAATTTTCAGCCCAAGATTTTTTGGCGCGGACCATACCTCCCATGATTCGTATAACCGATCACTATAAAAAATATCGGAATTTCCGTATCCAGGGTGACCGTTGCTTGAAAAGTATAACCTTCTTTTGTCGGGCGTTAGGAATGGCGATATTTCAAATCCATTTGTATTAATAGTAGACCCGAGGTTACGTGGTTTGGACCATTCGCCTTTTGCGTTTTTAAGACTTATGTACAAATCCTCGTTTCCGCGACTTTCCTCGCCGTTCATAGAGAAAATAATTGCCTTCAGATCGGGCGAAACATAAGCCCCTAAAAAATCTTCCGTGTTTAAGCCGGGGATTTCAATAAGCGATGGATCAGACCATGAATCGTTCCGCTTAACCGAACGATAGATACCTTGCGCGCGTTTCGTTCCCGTGGTATTTAATAAATAAACTTCATCACCTTTTTCATTGATGCCAATAACTGCGTTAGTACCCTTATCATTAAAAATCTTTTCATTCTGCGGCTTGCCCCAGTCTCGCAACGTTTCATCAAAGTGACTGATCCAAACATCCGTCCCGGCAAATTTGCCGCCGGCATTTTCTGGTGAAGCTGCGCGGGAAAAAAACAACGTCTTACCATCCGGGGACAACATCGGCAAGACATCCTCATATGGGCTGCTGACTGTTGCTGGCAGTTTTCGCATAGGGCCATAATCCAATTCTTGCCCCTGGCTCAAAAATGGAAGTAGGCAAAAAATAAAGACCGGGAATCTTACCATGTTAGTTGTCTCTGACGTTTGAAATTATTCAAGCGAAGCGAAAGTACCAACTCATGGCTTCCTCCTCCAAACTGATGAAAATTGTTAGCCGACAGCTCATAAGAATAAGATGCTCCAAGCTTTTCATTTAAATTAAACCCGGCAATTCCGACCATGCTTTTAACATCTCTATAAGTTAGCCCAAACCAAATTTTTTGTTCGATATACACTTTAACGTTATAATCGATAATAAATTTATTATCGGTTTGCCAAAGTGCCAAAACGCTTGGCTTTATGTCTGTGGTAGCGCTGATCGGGAACGAATACCCTGCCTGAATTACGCCTCGATAATATGACATTGAAAGGTCTGTTTCACTATCCTGAATGGCAATGTTCGCCAATGGCAAATAAGAAAAGCCAAAATAAAACCGGGGGGCGTACACGAGAAAACCTCCCCGGATATTTAGGTTGGTTTCTGCTGAACCAGTACTTAATAACTGTTGAACCAGGGGATCGGATGCTGGCAATATTACCTTGTTTGGATCGTTTGGATCTATGCCAAAATAAATTCCATTTAAATCAATTTTAGTATTCTCTATCATGGCGCCTAGCCCTAGTGCCAGCCGCATTTGTTTTGTAATAGGATAATGGAATGAATAATTAACGCCACCCCCAAACTTTTTTATTAATCCAAATTGCTCCTGAAAAATATTCACGCCTAAACCATGAATCACGCGCTTCATTTTAGGTATCTCGTTATTTTGAGCCTTTGCCATGCTGGTTCTCAACGCATTTAATGTAAGATCCAACGGTTCCTTTAGGCGAAAATTGAATGTGGCATTAATGAATTTTGGTGCATCGCTGCCAAAGCCAGTCCACTGATAACGGTATCCTAACTTAACATCGCGATACGCTTCAATACCGGAAAAAGCGGGATTATACAACGGTGCAAATTGGAAATTCTGGCTGCTGTTCGGAATGAACTGACCGATGCAATGAAGGTTTGACCAAACAAATATTAGAACCAGTACAAATTTCCTCATCACCTTAAAATAGTCACTACTCCTTTATATTTCTTTTTATCATATCTCAAATCGATAGTGTAATAATAACTATCAGCAGGTAATATTCCTTCCGGTCCTTCTCCATACCAAGGGGTGCTAAATCCGGTAGCTTGATATACCAACGCGCCTCTTTTATCATACACTCTAATAAGGGCATCCTTGTAGCGCTCTAATCCAGCCGGCGAATAAATCCTCCAATATTTATTGTCGTCATCCCCGTTTGGTGTAAAGGCATTCGCAATATCCAATCCTGGGTTAGTGTATATTAAACCTATTAACCTTTCTTTTGTTCCGCCAAAATTGCCGTCATTAAGTCGAATCGACACTTTTCGGTTTAACCCATGGTCGTCCGGTACTGCATCCAGATAGTTGTAACGTACCGTTCGAATGGCAGCGACATAATCCTGAACCGACGCTTTGCCTGTTAAAGTCAAAACTCCCAGTTCCTCTATGAACGCACCAACGATCCCCAATGTGTCACGGAACGAGAATATATCCTTACCATCCCGATAATCCGTAGAAATCTGGAAGCCTATTTCCGCGGCGATAATGTTGTCTCCTTCAGGGTCGCGCGCATCAAAAATACTGGTAAGTTTTACCGGGCTCTCACTACCAAGTTCATACTTTAATGTGTCTGTCTCGGGCGCTTCCAGCGCTATGACTTCCGGGGGATCATTGAAGGGAATGATCGACACGACAATGTTTGCGTCCAAATGGCTATAGTAAACTCCATCGCTTGCGTTCCATTTAATGATATCCGTCCCGTTTGAATCCGTTGATGGACGATAATCCAAGTTCGCTATTTCGGCTTTTTGAATTTCAGCGTTTAATATAACAGGGAGATCATTTAGAAGTAATTGTCCTTTGGTGGGCAATTGTTTGATCTGAATTTTAACCATTGGATTACCATCGGCATCGCTATAGTTACTCGCAAATTCAGTCAAAAATTCGAACTTCTTGTCCTCATCCGTATTGATTGCAAACGGCGTTATCGTTGGTCTTGCATTCACGACAATCTTAAACTCCTGTGTCGACACGGAACCCATTGGATCACTTGCCACGATAACCACCGATACTTCTCCAGTGGTACCAAGCGGCGGAATTCCGCTCAAGGTCGCCTGACCATTCGACCCCTGCGTTAAGGTCAGCCATGTTGGGAGGGTGGGTGCCGTGATCGTAAGCGCTTGATTTTCTACATCACCAACCTTAATTGAATATTCGAACCCCTGCGCCGTTTCCGCAAGCTTGAGCGGTTGAGACGTGAAGGCCGGAGGATCATTGACGGGATCAATAGTGAAATCAAATGTGTATTCATAGAAATTGACATGAGGTGGTGTAGCCAGACCGTCGTCCTGAATCCTGACAGTAATGTGAGCCGTGCCAGTTGAATCGGCCTTAGGTTTTATGCGAATGGTCCCAAGTGTGCTTCCCGGATAGGTGACTTCAAAAACGTCAAACCAGTCTGGCTCACTTGTGGAGATCGTGACCGTTACCAATTGTGTTCCGCCTTCCCCTACTCCGGCAGTAATTCCGGTAAGCGATATAACAGAAGGCTCTTCAGGATCCTCCTGAATTGTAATGTTGCCAATAGGATCTAATGTAGGACGATCGTTAATAGTACCAACAACGATCGCGGCACTGTACGTACCACTCGTTGCCGCGCCGTCACTAACCGTAACTGCTACACCCAGCGTCCCAGTAAAATTATCTTTGGGCGTTACTGTAGCTCCAAGCGCATCATAGTTTGGAAAGCTTCCTTGCGCGACCTGAATTGTAAATCCAGTTGGAAACGTATTGTCAATGTCTGCCACGAGGAAATCCTCAAGTTTGAGGGTAATGCCTTGATCTTCCACCGCGCTCAATGGATTTTGCCCGGTAATTGTGGGCGCATCATTTACAGGACTGATTTGGATTTGCACATTGTATGGCTGGCTGTCCAACGATCCATCATTCACTTTTACTGGAACGGACAGTGTTCCGTGAAAGTTAGCTTCAGGCGTTATCTCGACACCATTCGCCAAGGTGTAATGAGCGCCATTAGAGACCGTCATCGTAAATCCAGAAATCGGACTATCAGGATCGCTGATGATCAAAAATCCCATCGACATATTGATAACAGGTGCATCTTCTAATGCTGTCATGGGTAGCTGTCCCGTTATGACAGGCGCATCATTTACACTATTGACATCAATTTTTAATAGATAAGGTGCGCTGTCCACAGAACCATCATTTACTTTTACCCTTACATCGATCAACCCGCTGACGTTAGGATTCGGGGTGACTGTTGTTCCTAAAAAAGTGTAACTCGTACCTGGCAATATAGTCAGCGTAAATCCTGTAGGGTAAGTATTGTCAGGGTCACTTACCGTCAAGTCCACGAACTGGATCTGAAGAGGCTCGTTCTCCTCCGTGTTAAGAGGACGTTGTCCCGTAATAACAGGAGGGTCATTCGTCGAATTAACTAATATTTGAAAATCATAGTAGTCGCTTTCTAGCAAGCCATCAGATACTTTGATCCGCACAAGAAGCGTACCGCTGAAATTAACCACTGGTGTTACCACGTTGCCTACAGCAGAGTAATTAGGGCCCGTAGAAATGGTCAAGAGAAAATCAGTGGGAAAATTATTGTCAGGATCAAAAACCGTAAGTTGAGAGAGGTCGAGCGTAACTGGCTGTACCTCAGCAATACTGATGGGAGTTTGTCCCGTGATTTGAGGTTTATCATTCACCGGAGTAACCTGAATTTGAAGGTTATACGGAGCGCTTATGTTGGTTCCATCGCTCACGGTGACCGGGATGCTCAACGTTCCATTGAAATGAGCAGCCGGCGTGATGAGATTTCCACCAGAAACCGAATAATTGCTGCCAGGGGCGAGCACAAACGTGAACCCACTTGCGTTGTCGGGATCGACGATTGTCAGATGGCTCGGTAAAAACGTCAATGGGGTATCTTCCAGGATGGTCAACGGAGCTTGACCAGTTATCACAGGAGGATCATTTATAGGATTAACAGTAACCTGGAGGTTGTAGATGTTACTGTTTAGCGCACCATCATTCACGCTAACGCGAACCACGATATTACCCGTAACATTCGTGTTCGGCGTTATGGTATTACCTAAAAGAGAATATCCTGGATTTGTCAAAACTGACAAAGTGAAATCAGTCGGGAAAATATCATCAACATCTGTTACAGTAATGTGTGAAAATTCGATGTCCAGTGGTTGCTCTTCGGCGGTGGACACAAGTGTCTGCCCGGTTATCACGGGCGCATCGTTAACCGGATTTACAGTTAGCTGGAAGGTTGTGGACACATTGGCGGTGCCATCATTTACTGTAATCGTTAGTGTAGCAACGCCGGTTTGATTGGCCGCTGGAGTAACGGTTACGGTACGGGTACCACCACTACCACCAAAAACCATATTCGCGACGGGTACCAACGTTGTATTGTCTGAACTACCTGTAACGGTCAATGAAGCCACAGGCGTCTCAACGTCTGCAATCGTGAACGACAACGCTCCTGTTGAAATATCTTCGTTGACGGTTCGATCCGTGATTGCTGTTATCGTTGGCGCGTCGTTTACAGACGTTACGTTTACCTGAAAAGTAGTGGATGTTGTATTGGTGCCATCATTGACCGTAACTGTTATGACTGCAGTACCGAATTGGTTAGGAAGCGGTGTTACCTGAATGGTATGATTGGCCCCGCTTCCAGTCAGAGCGATGTTGGCAAGCGGCACTAATGCTACGTTGCCAGAACTCGCTGTTACCGTCAAGCTGGGAAGTGGGGTCTCGACGTCATTAATGGTAAAGGCCAAAGCGGTAGTCTGAGTGTCTTCGGCAATCGTCTGATTCGGGATGGCGGTAATTGTCGGCGCATCATCAACGGTGTTCACAGTTACTTGAAAACTTGTCGGAGTTGAATTCACTCCATCGCTAACCGTTAATGTTATGATCGCCGCACCGCTTTGATTGGGTTCAGGCGTCACTTGAACCGTGCGGTTTGCTCCCGATCCAGCAACGATGATGTTAGCGTTGGGAATTATACCCACATTGTCGGAGCTCGCTGTTACCGTCAGATCGGCTGCGGGTGTCTCCGGGTCACCCACTGTGAAGGGTATTGCTGTGGTAGGAACATCTTCACTGGTGGACTGATTAGCAACAGCAGAAATTGTGGGAGGATCGTTAAACCCATCGACAGTCACCTGGAAAGATGTCGGTACGGCTGTTGTCCCATCGCCCACTGTTATTGTTATAATTGCGACGCCGGTTTGGTCGGCAGCAGGCGTAACCGTGACGGTTCTGTTCGCACCACTTCCTCCAAATACAATATTGGCAATGGGAACGACTGTTAGATTACTCGATCCTCCAGCAAGCGCTAATGTACCGGCAGGATTATCGATATCACCAATTGTAAAAGGCAGCGCGCCTGTATTAGAATCTTCATCTATAAGTTGATTTGGAATTGCTGTAATGGTTGGAGGATCACTCACAGGATTTACCGTCACAGCAAAACTCATGGGTACGTTTGTAGTGCCATCGCTTACGGTTAGCGTAATTACGGCAAGGCCGCTCTGATCTGGCGCCGGCGTTAACGTAACGGTACGGCTGGCGCCTGTTCCCGTGATAACAATATTTGCATTTGGAATTACTGTAGTTGCATTTGAAGTGCCGGTGACCGTTAAAGACCCACCCGGAGTATCAATATCACCGACCGTAAAGGCAAGCGCCGCTGTGGGTGTATCTTCGGCAATAGCTTGATTGCCAATCGCAGTTATTGTGGGTGGATCGTTAACTGGAGTTAAGGTAACAGAAAAGTTTGTTGTGCCAGAGCTTGTGCCGTCACTCGCCGTAATTGTAATTGTGACTGGACCTCCGCTCTGATTTGGCAACGGAGTTATCGTTACGGTCCGGCTTGCTCCACTACCGCCAAAAGTTATGTTGGCATCCGGGATGATGGCATCATTATCCGATAATCCAGAAAGCGTAAGTGACCCCACAGGGTTATCGACATCTCCAATCGTGAATGGCAATGCATTGATTGTTCCGTCCTCATTAATCGCCTGATTGGTTATCGTACCAATGGTGGGTGGATCATTCGATGGAGTAACCGTTACATTAAAGTAGTCGACGCCGTTGCAGTCCCATCTCCAACTTGTATTGTGATCACTACTGGTCCTCCACTCTGATTTAACAATGGCGTTATTGTAACTGTCCGGTTTGCTCCACTACCTCCAAAGGTGATGTTGCCATCGGGTATAATAGCATCATTATCAGATGATCCTGTAAGGGTAATCCCTGTAAACCCATCGGGATCTCCAATGGTAAATGGTAAATTTAGGATCGCCACGTCTTCAGCTGTAGTCTGATTGGATATCGTAGCAATGGTGGGTGGATCATTCGATGGAGTAACCGTTACATTAAAATTTCTCGACACTGTGGTTGTACCATCATTGACCTCGATAGTGATCACCACAGGACCTCCGCTCTGATCCGGCAACGGCGTTATCGTAACAGTCCGGTTCGCTCCACTTCCGCCAAAGGTGATGTTACCATCGGGTATGATGAGATCATTGTTTGATAAGCCCGTAAGGGTAATCCCCGTAAATCCATCGGGATCTCCAATCGTAAAAGCCAATGCACTGATGACGGCATCCTCGGCTACAGTCTGGTTCCCTATTGCGCCAATGGTAGGTGGATCGTTCGATGGGGTCACCGTCACATTAAAATTTCTGGATACGGTGGTTGTACCGTCATTAACCTCAATGGTGATCACCACAGGACCTCCGCTCTGATCCGGCAGTGGGGTTATCGTAACGGTCCGGCTTGCTCCACTCCCACCAAAGGTGATGCTACCGTCTGGTATGATGAGATCATTGTTTGATAATCCCGTAAGGGTAATCCCCGTAAATCCATCGGGATCTCCAATGGTAAAGGGCAATGCATTGATGACGGCATCTTCGGCCACAGTCTGGTTCCCTATCGCGCCAATGGTAGGTGGGTCTGGAGATGCTGTAACTGTTACATTGAAATTTCTTGTTACTGTGGTTGCGCCGTCATTAACCTCGATGGTGATCACCACAGGACCTCCGTTCTGATCCGGCAGCGGAGTTATGGTAACGGTCCGGTTTGCCCCACTTCCGCCAAAGGTGATGTTACCGTCTGGTATGATGAGATCATTGTTTGATAAGCCTGTAAGGGTAATCCCCGTAAATCCATCGGGGTCTCCAATCGTAAAAGCCAATGCACTGATGACGGCATCTTCGGCGACAGTCTGGTTCGCTATTGCGCCAATGGTAGGCGGATCGTTCGATGGGGTCACCGTTACATTAAAATTTCTCGATACGGTGGTTGTACCATCATTAACCTGGATGGTGATCACCACAGGCCCTCCGCTCTGATCCAGCAATGGAGTTATAGTAACCGTCCGGTTTGCTCCACTTCCGCCAAAGGTGATGTTACCGTCTGGTATAATGAGATCATTGTTTGATAAGCCCGTAAGGGTGATCCCCGTAAATCCATCGGGATCTCCAATGGTAAAGGGTAATGCATTGATGACAGCATCTTCAGCCACAGTCTGGTTTCCTATCGCGCCAATGGTAGGTGGGTCTGGAGATGCTGTAACTGTTACATTGAAATTTCGGGTTACTGTGGTTGTACCGTCATTAACCTCAATGGTGATCACTACAGGCCCTCCGTTCTGATCCAGCAACGGAGTTATGGTCACGGTCCGGTTTGCTCCACTTCCGCCAAAGGTGATGTTGCCATCCGGTATGATGGCATCATTGTTTGATAATCCCGTAAGGGTGATCCCCGTAAATCCATCGGGATCTCCAATGGTAAAGGGCAATGCATTGATGACGGCATCTTCGGCCACAGTCTGGTTCCCTATCGCGCCAATGGTAGGTGGGTCTGGAGATGCTGTAACTGTTACATTGAAATTTCGGGTTACTGTGGTTGTACCGTCATTAACCTCAATGGTGATCACTACAGGCCCTCCGTTCTGATCCAGCAACGGAGTTATGGTCACGGTCCGGTTTGCTCCACTCCCCCCAAAGGTGATGTTACCGTCTGGTATAATGGCATCATTGTTTGACAATCCCGTAAGGGTGATCCCCGTAAATCCATCGGGATCTCCAATGGTAAAGGGCAATGCATTGATGACGGCATCTTCGGCCACAGTCTGGTTTCCTATCGCGCCAATGGTAGGTGGGTCTGGAGATGCAGTAACTGTTACATTGAAATTTCGGGTTACTGTGGTTGTACCGTCATTAACCTCGATGGTGATCACTACAGGCCCTCCGTTCTGATCCAGCAGCGGGGTGATAGTCACAGTCCTGTTTGCTCCACTTCCGCCAAAGGTGATGTTACCGTCCGGTATGATGGCGTCATTGTTTGATAATCCGGTAAGGGTAATCCCGATAAATCCATCGGGATCTGCAATGGTAAAAGCCAATGCATTGATAACCCCATCTTCGGTCACAGTCTGATCCCCTATCGGACCGATAGTAGGCGGATCATCATCTGCAGAGGTTACCGTTACATCAAAACTAGTGGAAGCAGTGGCTGAGCCATCGCCGACTTCTACGGTGATCGCAACCGGGCCGCCAGTTTGGTTTGGCGCTGGGGTGATGGTAACGGTGCGGTTTGCACCAGTTCCTCCAAAGGTTATGTTCCCGTCAGGGATGATTGTATCATTGTCTGATAATCCTGTCAGTGTCGTTGTACCAAAACCGTCGGGATCTCCGATTGTAAATGGCACCCCTATGATCGCCACATCTTCTGATGTTGTCTGATTGGATATCGTACCAATAGTAGGCGGATCATCATCTGATGGCGTTACCATTACATCGAAAGTTGTCGAAGCGGTGGCCGTACCATCGCCAACTTCCACGGTGATCTCTACTGGACCTCCATTCTGATTTAACAATGGCGTTATTGAAACCGTCCGGTTCGTTCCACTTCCTCCAAAGGTTATGTTTCCATCGGGAATGATTGCATCATCGTTTGATATTCCCGTAAGTGTGGTCGTCCCAAATCCGTCTGGATCTCCGATAGTAAATGGTAGGCCTATGATGGCTACATCCTCTGACGTTGTCTGATTGGATATTGTACCAATGGTGGGCGGATCGTCGTCTGGCGTTACCGTTACATCAAAAGTAGTAGAAGCGGTGGACAAACCATCTCCAACCTCTATCGTAATCGCGACAGGGCCTCCATTTTGATTTACTAACGGAGTTATCGTTACCGTGCGGTTCGTTCCACTCCCACCGAAAATTATATTGCCATCGGGTATGATCGCATCAAGGTCTGAAGTTCCTGTAAGTGTGGTCGCGCCAAAACCATCAGGATCGTCGATGGTAAATGGCAAGTCTATAATTGCTACGTCCTCTGTGGTCGTCTGATCCAGTATTGGGTCAATGGTTGGTGGATCATCATCCAGAGGGTGAAGAATGGATGTCGCAGCATCCAGCTCAAAATTTTCGTTCGAAACGGTATTCAAAGGATCAATGCCAGAAGTGGAAGCTGGGCCTACGGCGGATGTCCCATCTAAATCATTCCCTAAAACTTGAAAGATGATGTTGGTGTCCTTTCCGTCAGCGGCATCATTGAAGGTGCTTGGCTGCGCCCATGCGATGGCACAAGGCAATATCAGGCAAACAGAGAGTAATGTTTGGCGAAGAAAGCGCATATTAGAACTATAGACGGGTCAAAAATAAATTAATTTCTTGATCTATATGCCTCCAGTTTCCTAAATGTAACACCCAGAATTCCAGGATCTGGGATTAGAAAACGAGGGTTTTTAGCCTACAAAGGGCATAATTCATTTATGAACCGCATTTTCCGCCTCGTAGGATGTATGAAAATACAGGAATAATTTGACTTTTTTATACATCTTCAACCTTTACTTTAATAGCAAGTTGATCAGTAAAAAGGCGTGTCTACGCTGCCGAAATTCTTGACTAATAACAGATCTCCTTTAATTTTGCGGACTTTGAATTAAGATAATTTACCATGGGTAGAGTTTTTGAGAAAAGAAAGCATAAGATGTTCGCACGCTTTGACCGTATGGCGAAAGCGTTCTCGCGGATCGGAAAGGACATTGCTATCGCTGTAAAACAAGGCGGGGGCCCCCTTCCTGAAAACAATCCCAGACTCAGAATGTGCATTCAAAATGCCCGCGGGGTCAACATGCCAAAAGACCGTGTCGAAGCGGCTATTAAACGTGCATCGTCAAAAGAAGAAAAGGACTTTCAAGAAGTTGTCTATGAAGGATATGCAGCACATGGCGTGCCTATCGTTGTAGAATGTGCGACCGATAATCCAACCAGAACAGTTGCTAATATCCGGTTGCACTTCTCAAAAAATGGTGGCGCAATGGGTAACTCAGGTTCGGTTGCTTTTCTATTCGAACGTAAGGGTGTTTTTAAGTTTGAGCCCACAAAACTGGACCTCGACGAACTTGAGCTGGATCTCATTGATGCTGGTGCCGAAGATATTGAAAAAGGTGAAGACGAAATTATTGTCTACACCAAGTTCACTGAGTTTGGACACATGCTGAAATTTTTAGAGTCCAAAAACATCGAAGCGAAAAGCTCTGAGCTTCAGTATGTCCCTTCAGCAACAAAGGAACTTAACGAAAGCCAGCAAGATGAAGTACTTAAGCTGGTGGAAGTTTTAGAAGCTGATGATGATGTACAAAATGTTTATCACAACCTCGCATAAGCTCACCGTTATTTCCCCAATGAAACACGAGTCAAATCGATCGGTCAAATAGGCGCCCGTCGACGCCCGATTTTGTGTATTCAACCGCCGTTATCGCCATCAGGCGACTGTAGCCGCATCGACCTCCTGAATGCCGTTACTTTCGAGGATATCAAGGTATCCATCGCGTATGGCTAGAATTTTAGTTTTTGCGCTGGTGCTTATAGCAAACCTTCCTTTACAGGCGCAACAATTCTCATTTTCGCTAGGGGTTTATACTGGTGTAGCGGGGTCGTTTACGTCCGATAAGGGCATTGAAAAGGATCCTCGTTATGAGGGCCGGTTTGAAACTAAGTTGGTACCTTTTGGCCTAAACCTGGGTATCGACTATGAAGGATTTGGAATCATGGTCAGTCCTGGAATTGTAAACGTGGGGCAAAACTTTTACGTGGTCAATACGCAGCGCGGACAAGATGGCCTCCGGGAAATCGACCTACGCTATTTAACCATACCGCTGTCCTTCAAGGTGAACCTGGTCCGTTTCCATGCCTTCAAACTGAGCGCGGTTGCCTCGATCGCACCCTCGTTCCTTATGGATGGCCGGGAAGAATTAAGCCATCGACCTACCAAGTTAATTTTTCCCGAAGAAGTCTATCCGATGCTTCCGTCTACTTACATGATAGAATATGACGGAGTCCTTGCTCCTGAAGTTGATCATTACGTGATTTCGCAGAAAAAGGATTTCCGACCTGTCCAACTTTTCGCAGGCGCTGGATTTCGAACCGATTGGGACCCGTCGAACTACTGGAGAATTTCCGTCGATGTGAAGTTAAACTATGGCGTTTTTGATCCCCGCTCCGGAACCTACAAGGAAAATCTAGAGTCAACCGTAGGTCTATACGAAGTTGCGACTGACAGAAGAGACATATTTGCACAATTTACCGTCGGAATTTCACGGTATATTGAATTTGACAAAAGCGATAAGGAGCGTACAAAGAAAATTAGGGGAAGTTCAAAAAGATTTAAGACCTCCCAGTATCCAGGCCAGCGTGTCCGCGTCGGAAAGCCAAAAGACTAACTGTAGCTACACAGACTTATTTGGCTCCTCTTCTTTTGTCCGAGCCCGCCACCATAATGCCAAGGTTGAGCCAGTGCTATTCATGATCGGCGAGAAAATCGCGGGAGCCAGTCCGACCGTTGATAACTTCCCCATGGCCAGCGCCAAACCAGAACCCAGGCCTGCGTTTTGTAATCCTACTTCGAGTGCTACCGTCCGACAATCCCTTTCTGGCATGCGCAATGCGCGACTCGCCCAATATCCCAGCGTGTAGCCAATAGCGTTATGCATGAAACACGCGAGGATTAACAAGGGGCCCACGACCAGTAAGGAGTCCCTGCCTGCTGAGGTTATTACGACAATAATTAATCCTATGCCGAGCATTGATATGACCGGCATGATGGAATCCAGAACTTTAAATCTTCCATGCAAAAAGTGATTGAATACTAACCCTGCGCCTACCGGTACGATAATTATTTTCGTGATATCAACAACCATACCCCAAAAATCGATCGCGACGTATTGCCCAGCCAGCAATTGCATGAGCATAGGAGTCATCAAGGGTGCCATCAATGTTGCGAGAGCCGTAAGTGTGACCGAGAGGGCCACGTTCGCACGAGCAAGATACGACATCACGTTCGATGCCAATCCGCTTGGACAACTTCCGATAAGAATGATACCCGCTGCAATTTCCGGCGGAAAATAAAAAATCTTGGTAAGGGCCCATCCCGTCAAGGGCATAATTGAGTATTGAGCGACGATACCCACAATTACGCCTTTTGGCATTTGCATAACACGTCCAAAGTCTTTCAAACTCAACGTAGTGCCCATTCCAAACATTATAATTTGCATTAACGGGATGATCAGCCCGGAGAGTTTAAAATCACCTATCTGAATAAAATGTTGGGGGTAGTACATTGCCGCGCTCACCGCTGCAAAAATCATGATTGTAAACGCATATCCTTTTAAAATTTCGTACCTGCGAAAAAATAATGCGAGGAAGCCAAAAGATAATACCAGCAACAGGCCTGCGTAGTCATGAAGGCCCACAAACGTGGTTATAACAAACGCAACAAGGAAAATAATAGTAAGCGCTAGGAAGATTCTGGTTGCACCTTGTGCCATGGATGTTCGTTCCGGTTTCGTTAATGCTTTCAAAAAGGAAGCAATCTCTTTGTCCAACGACTCCGAGATTGCTTCTTCTATGGTTAATTATGTTTGAAATATCAGCTATAGGTCCTGTCGTGTGAACGCTTCTCATCCCATTCTTTGGTGGGGGCAAAATAGGTCTTATCTGATGCATGGAGGTGTTTCTTCACCTCTTCATCTACCAGCTCGATACCCAAACCCGGGGCCGTTAATGGAACAGGCGCATAACCCTTGTCAATTAATTTCCGGCCATCTGTAGTTTTAACTAAGCCTTCCCACCACTCTAGATCAACGGAGTGATGTTCCAGGGCTAGAAAATTCTGGGTTGCCGCCGCGCAATGCACGTTCGCCATGAACGAAACAGGCGTTCCAGCCTGGTGCATCGCCATTGCAATGCCTTTTTCCTCGGCATAGTCACCAATTCTTTTCGTCTCTAAAAGGCCTCCCGATGACGCTAAGTCTGGGTGAATGATATCCACTGCGTGATTATCGATCAGAGGCTTAAAATACTCCAACAAGAAGATATCCTCGCCGGTAAGCGTTGGTGTATCTAGCGTATCCGTGATCGTTTTGTGCTGCTCTGTATATTGCCAAGGCACCATATCTTCTAACCAAGCGAGCCTATACTTGTCAAGTGCTTTACCCAGTCGAATACAATTATTAAGATCAAAGTGACCATAGTGATCCGTCGACAGCGGAATCTCGTATCCCACCATACTTCGCACGTTTTCAACAATCTTCCCTAGTTCCTCCAATCCCTTTTCCGTTATTTGTATTCCCGTAAAAGGGTGCCTTGTATTGGCATAAGACATATATCCTCCCTGCCACTGGCTTGTACCTTCCTTAAATATGTTCGGGTTAACTATGGTGCCCGGTATATTTCTCAACTCGCCTATGGAAACATCCATTTTTAACCAGGAATACCCCTGCGTTTCCGTGCGGTATTTGATCAACTTTAATTGCTCCTCCGGGCTTTTTGCTTCAGGCGTGTCAGCGTATATCCTAACGGTATCGCGATACCTTCCGCCTAACAACTGCCAGGCTGGAACATTGTACGCTTTACCACACAAATCCCATAATGCCATTTCTACTCCGCACACACCCCCTGCCTGGCGGGCCTGCCCCCCAAACTGTTTGATAATTTTAAAGATCTTTTCTACGTTACAAGGATTCTCACCGAGAATTCGGCTTTTCAACATCAGCGCATATCTGGGGTCCGCCCCATCCCGCACTTCTCCCAATCCATAAATGCCCTGGTTCGTGTCAATCCGGATTATTGCCGTCCGGCCGAGGACTGTCGTAACACAATATCTCAAATCTGTGATTTTCAATTCGGATGGACTTGATGCCCGCTTAACATTAGCTGAGGTTTGCGCTATCGTGTCCTCAACAGATGCGCCCATGAGACCCGCCAGTGTAACGCCGCCCAACGCTGTCTTCTTGAGAAAATCTCGTCGGTTATCTTTTGTTGCAGGATTATCAATTTCTGCTTGTCGCACAGCAGCCGCAGTTTGCTCTCGATCTTTGTTTTGTTGGATAATTTTTTGAATTACGCTTTTCATAACGTATAGGTTAATGGTGAGAAATAATATGCTTCAATTAATAATTATGTTGTTTCAAGTAATCATCGAGTTCTTTTTTAGGCATC
This sequence comes from uncultured Bacteroidota bacterium, assembly GCA_963813425.1. GTDB lineage: Bacteria > Bacteroidota > Bacteroidia > Cytophagales > Cyclobacteriaceae > Chryseolinea. Next base: position 19,284 of record CAWEZB010000026.1, on the reverse strand, counting down.
GGTAATTTCCCTGGATAATTATTTAACCAGTTTAAAAAATCTTTCTTAATCACTTCAGTCCACTCACTGTCTATTTCACCAGCGAGGTATTTTTTTTCACGCAGCCGTTGATGGCCGAATTCATCACGAAGCGCTGTGACTTCTGATGTTATCACGAGATCTTCTACCAAATGAGCGGGAATAAAAATAGTTCCATATTTCTTTGCCAGGACAACATCTCCCGGAAGTACGGTTGCACGACCCACGCGGATGGGCGCATTAATACTGGTCAGCATCATTTGAAAGATAAAGGACGGGTCCTGGCCTTTCATCCAGGCGTTAAAACCTTTGATCTCCTCTAACCCTTCCTGATCTCTCACGGAACCGTAGAATATTACGCCGCGTTGGGATTTGGCATAGATAGAATTTCCAAGATTATCGCCGATCAGGGTACCATCTGCAATTTTACCGTAACCATCCGCAACATAAACATCACCGGGAACCAGAATATCAATTGGCCAGGAGTTGGTCCCTCCTTTCTGCGCCCGATTCTCAATTTTACCTTGCTCTTTCACCTGGTTCTGGAGATCAGGTCTTAGCGGCATATACTGTGCCGTTACTACACGACCCGTCATTGCGCTATCTGGCCAAATTACCTTCCAGTCACCTTCGTACTGATTTAAATATCCCTTACCCCGTAGCACCCCCCAGGCTTCTTCCATCGAGATATTCTTTAATCTCGCGAGAATTGCATCGGATACTTTTGGTCTTCCATCCGGAAAACGTTCTCCTTTCCATTCTGCGGTAAGAGCTTTTATGTATTCCGGCGAAGAACCAACCCGCTGGCCATACGAAATAACACTACCGAGGATGAGAACTGAAATTGCAATTATTCTATTCGTCATTTTAGTTGGATTTGGTTAAAGTCAATTTGAATCTCTCCGGTGAAACTGACAGCGTATACATGATTAAGACAGATAATCTGCCCCGTGGAAATATTTCTAAAAATTAAATCGTCGTCGCCAACAGGGCGTCAAACTAATTAAGTTTAGATCCAATCTTTTCCCATCTATAAAGCTATTTTACCGATTGAGGAATTGACTCAAAACATAAGGGCAACATACTCGTGTTGCCCTTATGCTGAAAAAATTTTTTATTTATCCCACCAGACTTTGGTGTCTAAATTATCCGGACCCTGATCGGTCAATGCATTCTGAACATTTTCATTATTTACCACATATTCATTGGGCGGATAGGGAAGTCTTGTTATAAAATCAACAGTTCTTCCTGGAAACGGATTAACGGCGAGGGCAGGATAGCCGCTTCTTCTGAAATTCGCCCATGCTTCCTGGCCATTGAGTAGAGACGCGATCCAATACTCATAATTAATTTCCTTCAGTTCATTTCCGGCGAGGAGAGCAAGTCGGGCAGCTGTATAGGTGTCACGGTCACCGGCAGCAATGGCGCAGGCCGGATCGTACGATACCATCTGATCCATATGCGCTTTTATGCCCGTGCCGAAATAGCCTGCAACCGTACCGGTGCTAATGTAATCCCGGACCAATGCCTCCGCCAAGAGGAGATTAGACTGGGCCGCAGTCGCAATAAACAGCGGCGAAGTGGGTTTTGCCATTCGGCGACGATCTAACTGGCTATACGCATACCTTGCGCCGCCGCCAGGCAGGGTTGCACCTGAGGCATCTGCCTCCCCATCCGTGCTGCCCATGGGCAGCCCATATTGATTGGCTGGATCAGTGGTTCCGATAGCAGGAGTTTGAGCTGATCCTGATGTTGCTCCAACATAACGAATGGCCATAGCCGCAAGCCGAGGGTCAGCGTTGGTTTTTAAGGCATCGACAAATGGCTTTGCCAGGTAAAAGTTTGCAGCTTCGGTTGAGTTAAGGACACCTGCCGTGAGATTTGGATAATTGCCGTCATGACGAACGATCGCATTATCGGCATTGACTAAAATTATACCCCCGGCGACTGCCGCAGCAACGGTTGATTTTGCCTTTGCATTGTCGACCTCACTCAAACGCATTCCGGCACGCAACAACAGCGAATAGCCAAATTTTTTCCATTTAGCGATGTCTCCATTGTAAAGTACATCTGTATTGCTAAGCTTTCCAGCGTCAAGTCCATCCGTCGCGCTTTGCAGCTCCGAGATGATGTTGTCATAAATTTGTTGCTGATTCTGGTACTCGGGGAAAAAACTTTGCTCTATGTATCCTTTTCCTCCTTCGTCGTATGGGATGCTTCCATAGGTATCAGTGATGATCATAAACGCATTGGCCTGGATGATCCGTGCCTTGTTCCACAGATTACTTTGACCACCGTCTTCCGAAGTTCTTTCGATGACATCCGCGGTATAACGGATCACGTTTCGATAATAATCACGCCAATTGCCAATCGAGCTATTGGGATTATTCTTATTAAAATTACCGCCTTCCAACACGCCCGTGTTGGGCGATGTAAGTTGTTGAACGATGGCGAGTTCAAAGTTAAGTTGTGAATCGTCCGGCGCGGAATTTATAATTGCATTGTTCAACACCAACGCAGGGTCCAGGTTAAGTGGCTGCCGTTTTATTGATGTTCAATTCATCGAAGCCACTATCACAAGCCGATATCACAATCAGTGATAGGGCTAATAAACTAATGTTAAATATCTTTTTCATGATTGGGTCGAATTAAAATTTAACATTCAAGTTGAAACCAATGCTGCGTGTCGTTGGAAGGCTAGGTGATTCCAAGCCAACCACATTGTCGGAAGTGTAACTGAAACTTTCCGGATCGATATTCGGCGCCCATTTTTTTATCATTAGGACGTTGTTCGCTACGAAACTCAACCTTACACTCTTGATCGGGAACGATCTCCGGCAGGAACTTCGAAAAGTCATAACCGATCGTAATCTGACGTAACTTCCAGTAGCCAGCATTATAAATGACAGGCTCAATCAAACCCGGCTCCCCGCACGACTGAGTAATAGTCCTCATTTTTAGCGCCTGTTGTATTCACTTCACCTGCCTGATTAACACCAACACCGACAACAAAACCCGGATCATTGCCACTGGCATCCAATACCCCACCTTCTCTACCCACCATCGTATCCTGGTGCAAGCCGTGACGATAAGCGTTGAAGTTCGTTCCAGACAATACTTTTCCACCCAGCTTGAAGTCAATGAGGAAAGAGGCCACAAGACCCTTGTAAGTAAATGAATTCATAAAGCCACCTGTCCATTTGGGTAATGCGCTTCCGAACGAAATCGGCTGCAGGTGTGGCTAACGGAAGTCCATTGGCTACTAAAAATAATTTGCCCCGCGTCATTTCTGCGATAACCATATCCCACAATTTGGCCCATCTCCTCGCCTACCTTTGATATACCCATCCATTAAATACGTGTGTGCCCTACCGTTATACTTGAACCCGGCGTGTCGGTCAGCAAGCTTAATACCTTCGTTTTGTTGTATGCTCCTGTAAATGTGAAATTCCACTCAAAGTTGGCGGTCGTGACAGGAATCAAATTCAGCATCAATCTCAATGCCCTTATTTTCACTCTCCCCGCTATTAATCTGGGTACCCGTAAATCCTGAAGCATCTGAAATTGTTGCATTCACAATCTGATCCGTCGTCAACTTGCGGTATACCGCCAGATCCAGATTCACGCGGCTTTTAAACATTTTTAACTCTAACCCCAATTCAGTTTCTTCAACTGACATTGGTCGCAAGTTTGCATTGGGCACCGTAAGACCAAAATTTCCCACTGCTTGCCCTATAAATTGCTGTCCATTTACGCCATAATAAAGTGCATTTGAATAAGGTGATACGTCAGAATCACTTCCCACCTTCGCATAGGCTGCACGGAATTTTCCAAAATTCAACCAGGTGGGTTTTGAATTGAAAGATTCGGAGAACACATAACTAGCTGAAATCGACGGATAAGGAATGGTCCTATCGTCTTTCGATAAAGTTGAGAACCAATCCTGACGAAAGGTTGCGTTCAAGTAGAGAATCTCTTTATAGTTGACTTCCGCCATTGCATAGAGCGAATTTACTCCTCTTTCAATCAAGTCGTACGTTGGATCTTTAGCACGACCATTTTGAACGGTGTACAAATTTCTCACAACAAAATCTGTTACCTGTACACTATTTACATCCATGCGGCGACGCATCTGATTACCTCCGACATTCACATTAACACCAAAATCATTGAAGGTTTTTGCTGCCGTAATCAGGAAATCATAGTTCGTTTCTCTGAACCTTCTGGTTTCCTGTGTATAAAGACCGTTGTAGAAACCAGGTGCCGAAGCTGAAAATAGCGAACTACTATTAATTGAAGCTTTACCTGTCGGGAGATTTCTATAATCATTATCCCTCGACCAGTAATCCATCCCCGCTCGCCCCTGAACAGACAGCCAATCCGTTAGATCATATTTGAGACTGAAATTTCCAAAAACACGGTCTCGTCTCACATTCTGTTTTACTTCCTCTAGAGCCCAATATGGATTTGTGCGATTTGTAAACCTTGAATAGTTAAATTCACCACCTCCTGCATTGTATTTATTTTCATCCAACACCGACAAAGGCATCGTATTTGCCATGGCGTACAAAGAAGTTGGAATGGAATTATCCTGGTCAGCCACAACGGGCGGATTCTTATTGTACTCGTTGCTGTAATTGATATTTCCGCGGACGTTTAATTTGGGAGAAAGGTCGTATCGAAATCCTAAATTAATCGTCTTTCGGTTGTACGAATTGTTTGGCGTGATACCCTTGCTTTCAAGATTGGCAAATGAAAAATTCAATCCACCTTTTTCGGAGTTAGAGGATATTGAAATGCTATTGGTAATATTTTTACCTGTCCGGTAAAAATCGTTGAGAATCCCCTTTTGTGCCTCATAGGGAACAACATCACCATCAAAAAGGATTTGCGTCATCCCAGGTTCAATTTTGCGTCCAAAAGACCATTGTCCGCTATTTGGATTTGCTGCAGCATTCGAAGCAGCAGGACCACCCCCGTATTCTCCCTGTCCATAAGTATACTGGTAGTCGGTAAAATCAATAGCCGTTTCAGTGTTATAGTTGAGGTTGTAAGAAATGCCAAGGCCCTGCTGTGTTCCTCTTGACTTCGTCGTAATCATAATGACACCGTCTTTGGCGCGTGAGCCATAAAGTGCTGCTGCCGTCGCCCCCTTCAACACCTGCATACTCTCAATATCATCAGGATTAAAACTGGTCAGCCCGTCGCCACCGTCGCTTGTTGCTCCTCCTCCTCGACTTTGAACTGAGCCATCTGCACCCTGTGTCATCCCTTGATTAACCCCAAAGTTTGTGTTGTCTATAGGAACACCGTTGACAACAATAAGTGGAGTATTTTGACCGCTTATGGATGACTGACCTCTGATCCGAACCTTTGATGTCCCTCCAGGACCTGTTCCTAATGCGCTGATATTTACACCGGCTACTTTGCCTTGAAGTGCATTCATCATATTGGGTGTTCTGTTCACAATCAACTCTTTTGAGTCAACTTTAGAAGTCGCATAACCCAAACTCTTGGCTGACCTTTCGATGCCAAGAGCTGTGACAACGACTTCGTCCAAAGCTTGTACGTCAGGCGCCATGGTCACATCTACTGTCGTTTTCGATCCGACAGCAACCTCTTGTGTGGCATATCCGATGAATGAGAAGACCAATACGGCGCTCTCATCGGGTATTTCCAATGTGTATTGTCCGTTAATATTGGTGGAAGTACCAACGGATGAACCTTTCACAATGACGTTGACACCTGGAAAATCATTTCCATTCTCATCACTCACCTTTCCATTAATGGTAATAGCGACATCATTCTGCTGTAGCGTAGCCAATCGATCAGCAAGGTATGCCGTACTCGGAAACGCTGGAAAATTATATAACAACGGCGTCGTTGAGATAGACGCAGACTGATCGGGAGCAGGCGCTGATTTTTTTACTGCCTTCTTCTCGTAAATAACATAGAAACGCTCGCCTCCTTTTTCATAATAGAGACTGGTTTGTTTCAACATTATATCCAAGGCTTCTTCAACGGTCTTAAAGGTCGTCTTCGTTGTTTGAATCACCTTGTTCTCGACCCATTCGTCCTTATAAGCAATGGAGACTGCGAAAGATTTCTCTAACTCTTTCAATCCCTGCTTAAGTGAATAGGATTCCAGTCGGACCGATCTGGGCGAGGCTACTGCATACACGTCTTCATGCTGCGGCATCGCTTGATAGGATATCAGCAGGAAAATGCCGATTAGTGCGTACTGACATTTCATAGGTTATGGGTTTAATTTATAGGTACATTTATCTAATATCATGGCTCTCTCTCATACTTATTTTGCCTTCTTCATTCACGACCTTGAGCTGAAAAGCCTTTGCTATTTGTTGCAACAGCGCTTCCGAATCGGTCACAGGCATGGATCCAGAAATTGTCTGTTCCAAAAGACTTTCTCTCACCTCGACGTCGATTCCGTAGTTGTCTTTGACCATGTGAAGCAACTCACGTAAACTTGTGCGATTAAGAACCAAATTTTTTTCAGTCCATGCCGTATACATTTTAGGATCAACCTTTCTCCTTACAAACTTCTTTTCATCATATTCAACCAACTCTCCCGGTTTCATCATGATCTTCTCGCCCGCCTGCACGGTTGGCAAACTGAGTTGGATACGGCCCGAATTCAATACGATTTTTGTCTCTTCTCTGTGATAAACATTAAAAGTGGTCCCCAGCACTTCAATTGCCACGTCCTCACCGGGTTTTACTTTAAAGGGCTGATTGTTTTTTTTGTGTATCACCGAAAAAAATGCTTCTCCGTCCAGCCATACTTCCCGGGGTGTGGAGGATTTCCACTCTGATCCTAAACGTAGCAGGGAATTCGAATTTAAAATAACGGTTGAGCTATCGGGAAGGGTGACGATTTTGGTTTCACCAAACGCGGTCCGGTACACTATATCGGATGGAGGCGACGTCCAGAAAAGCGAGCTGACCGCGAGCAGCAAGACGCTTGCTGCTGAACCATACCACACCAGACGCTTACCTGTCGAGCTGCCTCGCTTGACGATGTCTTCTCCATTATGATTTCGAATCTTATTCCAGACATATGATACATCTTCAGAAGGCAATTCAAAGCTTGCGAAATTCAACCTCAAAAGCGTAGACCGCGCTGCTTCGACATCGCTCCTTTTGTCCGGGTTTTCGTCAAGCCAGTTCTGCCAATAGGAATCGACCTTTCCAACAGGATTGAATACCCACAACTGGAAGTATTCGTCCATGATAAAATCCTTTACGGAAAACCGCGCGTAGTCTTTCACTTATGAATGGGCCAAGGTTTACTCTATATAAGAGCGACGACCCCTACTGATCTCACCATTATTAACAATGAATTTTTGTTCCAAATGGAATTATCAGAACATCAAGTAGGAAAATACCATAAGAAAAACGGCGTCCTCTTTAAGCTTTTTGCGCAACAGGTCGATAGATTTCGAAATCAAATTATAGACTGAATCGACGTGCAAATCCATTATCGCAGCGACTTCGTGATAAGAAAGCTGGTTGAAGAACTTTAGAAAGATGGCTTCCCTTTGCCTTTTGGTTAAGGAATGGAGGCTATTTCTAACCTTTCTATTCCGTTCTTCCTCCCACTCTTCCTCGATTAGAGCATCCTCTTGAGAAGGGGCAAAGTCAAAGCCATAACTTTCCCTATCTCTTAACGAAATCAAAAATTTCTTCCCTACCGTTAATCGATTCATCAAGAGTCTTCGGAAGGACTTAAACAAGTAATAGTTCACGCACGTGACTTCGCTTAACTTCTCCCTTCTATCCCATAAAACTGTGAACAGTTCCTGCAAACAATCAAGTACAAGGTCCTTGTCCCTGCAAGAATGCATCCCATAGCTGTACAATCGCTGAACGTACTTGTTATAAAGAATAGAAAAGGCAAGGTCGTTCCCCTTCTTAAAACTTAACCAAAGGGTGCTGTCGTCCAAGGACTGGTCTTTGGGATTTCGGGTTTGGTTTTTAAGAGGTTTGGCTAGCATAAACTAGGAGGACTGATGCTATTGCAAAAATAAATTTAATATTTTTTGCCGAAATCGATTGAATCACACGAAAAAAAAGCAATTTTTCAAATGTTGCGCGCGAACACAGCGAAATTTGCGGGAAAAATTTTGAAATTAAATCGGTTGAATTTCCGATTTATCGGATTATTCGATCCCAAAAATTCGAAATTGGCAATCTCAATTCACATCGGAAGTCTAAAATGGATGCAGTCCTTGACTTGATTGCTTTGGTTGATAAATCGAAACCAATTGGACAGTCTCCCCTCTTCGACCAGGCCACTCTTTAACAAAACTTTGGCCGACGCTTTGTTTTCCTCGTCAGTAAAAGTTTGGATACTGTAAACGCCTTTTTGATTTCTCAGAATCGCCATCATTGCCTGGCAGGCTTCTGTTGCGTAACCATTGCCCCATTGGGTTGGACTAAGGATGTATCCAAACTGCAGCTTTCCGTTTTCATTGATCACACCAAAACTTCCGATGAACCTTGCACTTTGAGTCCGTATAGAATAGGAGTAGTCGGTACCTGAATTCCAACCTTCAGCGGCGTACCTCAAAAAAGTCTTGGTGTCTTTTATGGATTGATGCGTTGGCCACGACATAAAGCGGGTAGCCTCTGGTTTACTTGCATAACAATAAAAGATTTCTTCTGCTTCTTCATACCTTAGTTTTTGCAAATTCAGTCGTGGTGTAACAATTTGAGTCGGTAAATCGAGCTTTACCATAAGTCCGTCCCCTTTCATGGCCAAAGAAAGCAATATCGTTCATCGTTATTTCAAAAAAAAATTCAATGAATCGACCATTCTGGTAAAAGTAAACCCCATTCTGTTCAAGGGTATTGAAATCACTTTGTTAGTCAATGAAGAATCTCAAGTACGCGAACTAACCTTTGATGAAGATATTTGGGAGGACCTAAAGGCCGACGGTTTTGACGAAGCCAGTGCTTTGGAATTCAATCTATATTACTCTGGATTAGCCAAATAGAGCTAATTCTCACGAATTTTAAATTCTTACTACCGTTTCTCGGTTGTCAATTGTATCTTTGCGCCGGCAAATCGGCACGACCAGCTCCTGCTGAACTCCCCCAGGATCGGAAGGTAGCAAGGGTAGGCGGTTGTAGCGGTGCGATGTTCGGTTTGCCATTTTTATATCCTTTTTAAAACTGCGTCCAAAGGTTTGTCTACAATTGCTCGCGATTCTCTTAATTAACTTAATATCCAACTCAAACTGAAAAGATCACATGAAATTCTTCATTGACACCGCTAATCTTAATGAAATAAAGGAAGCCCACGACTTAGGGGTTTTGGATGGCGTTACAACTAATCCGTCCCTAATGGCGAAAGAAGGAATCAAAGGAAAAGAAAATATAAGAGCACACTATAAGGCGATCTGTAATATTGTCGATAACAATGTAAGCGCGGAGGTAATTGCCACGGACTTCGAAACTATAATTAAAGAAGGTCGTGAACTGGCTAAAATTGATGACAAGATCGTTGTGAAGGTTCCAATGATAAAAGACGGCGTGAAAGCGATCAAAAAATTCAGCAGTGAAAACATCCGTACGAACTGTACATTAGTATTCTCTGCTGGCCAGGCTATCCTGGCAGCAAAAGCCGGCGCCGGTTATGTATCGCCGTTTATTGGTCGATTGGACGATGTCGGAACAGATGGTTTGGAACTGATTGCTCAGATCGTCAACATCTACAATAATTACGGATATGCAACAGAAGTACTTGCTGCTTCCGTTAGACACACGATGCACCTGATTCAATGCGCCGAACTTGGTGCTGACGTTGCAACCTGTCCTCTAAGCGTCATTTTAGGCTTGCTGAAACATCCTCTCACCGATAGTGGGTTGGAGAAATTCCTGGCAGATCACAAGAAAGTAAATGGCTAGTTGATGCTATTCACCTTATAAAAAGCCACAGCAATGTTGTGGCTTTTTCCGTTCTATCTGTGTGAAAAATAATTCGCAACTTAGTGCGTTCAAAAATCACAAATTTTAAAAATGTTTTCTAATGATCCTGTTGTTCACGTCAAAGGTGTAAGCATCTTCCACGATCACAATACCATATTGGGCGAGGTTTCCTTTGATATCCAGAAAGGTGAATTCGTTTACATGGTGGGGCGAACGGGCTCCGGAAAATCTTCACTATTAAAAACCCTATATGCCGACTTTCCGCTACGTTTGGGTGAAATGAAGGTTGCTGGCTTCGATCTTCGAACGATCAAGCCTGTACAGATCCCCTCGTTGCGTCGAAAGTTAGGGATCATCTTTCAAGATTTTCAACTCTTCAATGATCGCTCAGTAGGAGAAAATTTGATGTTTGTAATGAAGGCAACCGGCTGGCGCGACAACGCCAAGATGAGAGCCCGACTGTCTGAAGTTCTGATGCAAGTGGGATTGGGGTCTGTTGAAAAAAAATTGCCGCATCAGCTATCGGGAGGAGAACAACAGCGGATTGTTATCGCCAGGGCGCTCATAAACGAACCTCAGATTCTAATGGCAGACGAACCGACCGGGAATTTGGATCCGGAAGTCTCCCACGGGATCATGAAAATCTTCCAGCAAATAAATAAGACTGGAACAGCAGTATTAATGGCCACGCACAGCTACGGACTTATAAAAAAATTCCCCGCAAGGGTTTTGAAATGCGAGGAAGGTAAAGTCTTTGATTCTGCTCAATCGCCTTTCGAGCTTTCAGCTGAATAAGGTGAAGGATGTTGTTCTGAAGACGCGTGCCCTGTCGGTCTTAAACACCATAGGTGATCTCCATAACTTTCACGACATCTCCAGAGAGATTTTTAATTGTCGAGAAACTCGAGCGAACTGTTATCGAGTCCCCTTTCCTGTTTAATCTTTTATAAACTCCTTTCTTGGGATAGCCTTGGGCAAGATCCTTCCAGAACTGCCGGTATTCTTCGCTGCTCTTATCCTCTTTTGTAGTAAATATTCGATGATGCTCACCTACGACCTCATCTTGGGTGTAGCCAAACAATTCAAGGTAGTTGCTATTGACTTTTGTCAATGACCCGTCGACTGCGTATTCGGCCACTGATTGAGAACTGTGGATCGCAGTCAAAGTACTATCGGTCTCTGCCTGACTACGCTGCATCTCCTCTTGTGTAGCCTGAAGTTCTTCCATGTTCTGACGCATTTCTTCCTCTTGCGCCCTCATCTGTTCTGTCATTTCCTGTGATTCCTCCAAAAGGCGCTGCGTACGTGCGTTGATCTTCACCGTAGAAATAGTAGAAGCAATTGTTTCTGCTATCTTTTGTACAAACTCCTTCTCAAAATCCTCGAATTCGCTAAATGATGCTAATTCAACAACTCCAAATATTTGATCGTTTACTTTCAAAGGAACAATTAGAACACTGGTTGGGTTGGCATCACCCAGGCCAGAGGCGATCTTGATATAACTTTGTGGTACTTCGGTGAGATAAACAATGTCACCTTCTTGCCACGCCTGTCCGGCCAGCCCTTCGCCACGGTAAATTTTATGATTTAGAAATTTCTTCTTATCCCAGGCATAGCACGCTTTCATGGTCATCGTAGGATCTTCCCCTTCGTTGGCTTCATCCACTATATAAAGTGCGCCCTGATTCGCTTTGAGATATTTTACGAGATTTCCTATGATTTCATCTGACAGCTTGATTAGGTCATTGGTGTTATTCCGAAGTATTTCTCCAAACTTTGCCATCCCCTCGGTGGCCCAATTTCTCTTTTTATCATCCTCAGCTACTTTCGATAAATTATCGCGCATGTTGATTAGCGCATTGCCTAACACGTCGTGCTCACTGAGAGGCTTAAAGTCCGTTTTATAGTTTCCATTACCAATATTCTCTGCAAACAAACTCGTACCCTTCAGGCCTGCTACCAGATTGTCCATGGCAACAGCCATCTCTCCAATTTCATCGTTGCTTAGGCTACCCTGCTTATCTTCCACGAGCTCTCCACGGCCTAATTTTACAATTATATTTTTGAGGAAGTTGACGGGCTTGGTAATTGTCCGCATTAAGAATATTGCGCTCATTAAACCAATAACGATGATACCGGATCCGAGAATGATGGTGTAATTTCGAAGGCTTCGAATCGAACCGATAACATCACGGTCGGAACGCGCCGTTACTCCAGTTTGTGTAACAGCAATTCGATTTAATCTGGAAATAAGGTCGGTCGTTCGAGGAATTACCTGGCTCTCAATTGCATCCTCCGCTAACAATTTGGTCAAAGGATCCTCATAATGCTCGAAAGATTGCAGGTTAGCCATGATGGATTCTTTCTGAACACTAAGAAGGGTGTCGAATTTCAAAAAAACGGTATCCATTTGACGGCGTTGGCTGTCCGTCTCCCATGTTGTCATGAGCTTCGTGATTTTTTCTTGCAACGCTGGATACTCGTTGTCTTGCAACAACTTGAGAGCATTTTTGTCTTCCTGGTTGGTTTGCAAATAAACCCAGTTGGTCACCAGCATTTTTGACCGGGTTACCATAAGAATAAAGTCTTTGATGGCATCTTGAGACGGTCGATAGACTTGACTTGAGCTGTTCACGACATTATCAATGACATTTCCTTTCCAGAAAATAATGACACCGTTAACAATGAACAGGACAATCAAAATTAAAAAACCACCGAGTATTTTATTCCCAATGGTCAACCTAAATCCAGATTTCTTCTTACTAATTTCTTCCATAATTAAATCAATATCGCTAGACGGGATAATTCATTGCTGACTTTAAGGCCTTGTTTGACGGTAGCACTTTGGTTCAATTCGAACGCCAGCTTGCCATCTTTAGTAACAAAATTGACATTGCTGCCCTTCGCGCCAAGCCCTTGCTCTTCAGTCACTATCAGAATAGACTGCGTTGTAATCTTTGCCAATACCTCTGCAATTTGAGGTGATTTAGCCGTAGGGATAAAAAGAATATTGCACTTTCGAATTTCTGATACACTGTTGATTTTAGTCACCTTAATCGTGCGATCACCTACTTTTTTTACTTGCGCCATCGACTTGAGTTCCTCTACTATAGGAGAATCGCCCAGGACTAAAATTTCAAAGTCTCCGCCGTTATAGGCATCAGGCCATTGGATATATCGCGTAAAACTAAAAATGAAAACCGTGTGCATCTTATAGCTTTGAGCCATTCCACTGATGAAACTGGAGGCAGAAAAAAATGCTACAAGTAGGTATCTTTTCATGGGCAAGTTTTATTCCTGTACAAGGACAGGCATTACAAAAATATGCCCCTGAGGGTCACAAAATGCGTCAAAAAGTGGTCATTTCTGACATTGCGTGATATTTTTGGCAACTTATCACTTTTGTCATTCGGCAGACTGTTTCTAATGAACGATATCAACCAATTTTGTGTCGTTAATTGGTAAAGTTTACCTTAAAAAATACCGTATATGCGAAAGAATACCCTGATCGTAATTTGGGTCCTGGGCCTGATTTTGCCAGCCTGTTCTCAAAGTCAAAAGAATGAAGTTCCGAGCCATACGATTTACAAAGTTGTAAAAACAGATGACGAATGGAGGGAACAACTAACACCTGCTCAATACAAGGTTTTGCGGGAAAAGGGTACGGAAGTGGCCTTCACCGGAGAATATTGGGATAACCATAAAAAGGGTACTTATGTCTGCGCCGCCTGCCAATTGCCGCTTTTCGATTCAAAAACAAAGTTCGAATCAGGGAGCGGATGGCCAAGTTTTTATCAGCCGATCGAACAATCTGCCGTACTAAAGATTGAAGATACCACCTATGGCATGGTGCGCGAAGAGATAGTTTGTAGCCAATGCGGAGGCCATCTCGGCCATGTCTTCGACGATGGTCCACCACCGACAGGCTTACGGTACTGCATGAACTCGGCATCCCTGAAATTTGAACAGAAGAAGTAACAACTTACAGCCTTCACAAGCTCGGCTTTTTTTAATTCACTGAAAGGCTACTACCTTTTAGTTTCGAGTTTCTAGTTTATAGTTTCGAGTTGTGCGGCTTAACGTTCTGCGCCTTTGGAACGACGGAAACTAGAAACTATAAACTCAAAACTAGAAACTATTATGTGTCGGTTAATGGCTTACATGGGTTCCCCCATCATCATTGATAAGTTGCTTTATCTGCCAAAAAATTCCTTAATCAACCAGAGCATAAATGCCAAAGAACTGGAAGAACCGTTAAATGGCGACGGGTTTGGAATTGGGTGGTATGTAGCGGACGTAAACTATGAGGCCGTCACGTTTGTTTCCATCAACCCTGCCTGGAGCAACAGAAATTTACGGAACCTGGCACCGAAGATCAGGACGGAGTGTTTTATTGCCCACGTCCGTGCGGCTAGCGTGGGGGAAGTCTCAGAGTCAAATTGTCACCCTTTTCAATACAAGAACTTACTGATGATGCACAATGGAGGGGTAGAAGATTTTTCGTTGATCAAACGGCAAATTCGGGAACCCCTCAGTGACGAGTTTTATAATTGGATAAAAGGACAAACTGATTCGGAACACATTTTTGCACTCCTGCTTCATTATCTCTTCAAAGAAACGTCATCGGTTACACCTGAGTCCGTAATACATGCGTTCGAAAAGACGTTCGACCACCTCAACAGGCTCATGAAACAATTCGGAATTCACGAAGCCGCGTATCTCAATATGGTTGTAACGAATGGCCTATTTGTTGTTGGAACCCGCTATGTGTCTGATCCAAATGAAAAGGCGCTTACCTTATATCATTCAGAAGCTACTCATTATGCTGTTGAGAATGGTGTTAGTCAAATGACTGATTCCGCAGACGGCAATAAGGCTGTGTTGGTGGTTTCGGAAAAATTATCCGATGAAAAAGATTGGACCTTGATACCCTCAAATCATTTTGTAATTGTAGATCAAGCACTAAATGTCGAAACCAGACCGATAAATTGAGATCGCATAATTGGAATATTTTTGTAGTATATGTTGTTAGAAAAGTAAATATTTGAACTGCAAAAAAATTATGAAAGAAGTCACGGTACAAGAGTTAAAGGAACTACAGGACGCTGGAGCCGATTTTCAACTTATCGATGTTCGGGAACCCCATGAATTTGATATCTGCAATTTAAATGGTGAACTCATTCCACAGGGTGATATTCCCTCGAGCGTCGATAAAATCGCGAGAGACAAAAAAGTTATTATTCACTGTCGCAGTGGAGCACGAAGCGGCAATATGATCCAATGGCTGGAGAAAAATCACAAATTCGAAAACCTCTATAATCTGAAGGGAGGCATTCTTGCATGGGCGCGGGAAATTGATCCCGAAATGCCAACTTATTAGTTTCGAGTTTCTAGTTTGAAGTTTCTAGTTTCCACCAGTCCAAACGTGCAGAACGTAAAGCCGCACAACTTCAAACTCGAAACTAGAAACTAGAAACTAACGCGAAGCGATCGCCTGGTCGATATCTTTGATTATATCTTTCACGTCTTCCAACCCTACCGCTATTCGAATGAGGCCGGGTGTGATGCCAACAAGCGCACGTTCGCTATCACTTAGCTTTGAATGTGTCGTTGACGCGGGGTGAATAGCAATTGTCCTTGTGTCCCCAAGATTTGGCGAATGGGAAATCATTTTTAACGAATTCAAAAAGTTTCTTCCCTGTTCAAGTCCACCCTTTACTTCAAATGTCACAAGGCCTCCGCCGAGTTTCATTTGCTTTTTCGCGAGCGCATGCTGTGGATGCGACTTTAGAAAAGGATATTTTACCAAACGGACGTCATCATGTTTTTCCAGATGCTCGGCAAGTTCTAACGCGTTTTGACAATGACGTTCCATTCGCACGGCAAGCGTTTCAAGGCTTTTAGAAAGTATCCATGCATTGAATGGTGACAATGATGGACCGGTATGGCGGGTGAAGAAACGAATCTCCTTAATTAACTCTGCGGTCCCAAGAATTGCACCTGCAATTACACGACCTTGGCCATCCATAAACTTGGTGGCGGAATGCGTCACAATGTGCGCGCCATATTTCGCGGGGTTTTGCAAGTAAGGTGTTGCAAAGCAATTGTCGACATTCAGGATCAGGTTGTATTTTTTAGCTAGCTGGCCCAACCATTCTAGGTCGATGATATCCAAAGCCGGGTTCGACGGAGTCTCTACAAAGATCATCCGCGTATTCTGTTGAATTTTAGACTCCCAGGTTTCGGGTTCCGTGACGTCAGCGTAGCTATATGAAATCCCGAACCTCGGAAAGATACTATTTAATATCTGGTGTGTTGACCCGAACACTGACCGGCACGCCAGCACGTGATCTCCTGATTTCAACAGGGCCGCCATGCTGCTGTACATCGCCGCCATTCCGGAGGCTGTCGCAACACCATCTTCAGTTCCCTCCAACAGACATAGCTTTTCTATAAACTCATTTGTGTTTGGATTGGAATACCGGCTATAAATATTTCCGGTAATTTCATCGGCAAACATCGCACGTGCCTGTTCTGCGTTATCAAAAACAAAACTCGATGTTAAATACAACGGCACGGAATGCTCACGAAATTCACTTCGTGGGTGTTGTTCGCGTATGGCATCCGTTGCAAAATTCCGCTCTTCAGTATTCATTCTAAAAATTCCCGATTGTTAAACTCTCTATTTTTTAATGTATGCAATAAACCTTTAAGGCAGGATTTCGAAGCTGTGAGTGATTGTTGCCTTGTGTGACATTGTCTTGGCGACCGAACAATATTTATCCACACTCAACGTCACCGCACGCTTCACTTTTTCCTCATCCAGGTCACCATACAGCCGAAAATGAACATGAGCTTCCACAAATAATGAGGGAACCACATCTTTTTCGCGTTCACCTGTAGCTGTAATCTTGATATCTCTTAAAGGCTGCTTTTGTTTTTTTAAAATATTGATAATATCGATTGTACTGCACGCGCCCATTGCTGTCAGCAGCAGTTGCATGGGCCGCATGCCTTGGTTGGTTCCACCAATATCGGGACTTGCATCAATATGTACTGTCTTTCCTTGTTCGTTGATGGCTTCTAAGTGATACCCCTCATTCAAACGATTTAATTCAATTTTCATGCGCTTTTATTTTCTCTGGCCATATCAGGCTCCCGACCACCATGCCCACAAGACTTGCTATTGTTGCCGGTACCAGACTTGGCCATTCCGATTCGTAAACCTCAAAGATAATCCAAGTAACAATACCGATCACCATGGAAATTAAAGCTCCCGCGCTACTTGACCGTTTCCAATATAAACCCATCGTAAGTGGAACAAACAGTGATACTAAGCTAAGGATGGAAGATTCACTCACCAGCTCATAAATATTCGAGCGCATACATGCCATAATCGTTGCCATGACACTAAAAACTATGATCGAAAGGCGGGTGATCCAAAGCAGCTGCTTGTCAGAAAACTTGTGCTTTGAAAGTGGTTTTGCAACATTCTCCGCGCAAATCGCCGCAGGCGCAAGGATCGCGGAGCTTGTGGTGCTCATAATAGCCGAAAGCAATGAGCCAAAAAATAAAATTTGAATGGGTATCGACGTGTGCAACATCACCATTTTTGGAAGGGCCAGTTGGGTATCCTCTAAAAGCGCGTGGGGATATAAATGCTTAACACAAAGACTTATAAAAAGCGGGAGCATGGCTATGGTAAGGTATAACACGCCGGCAACATAACAAGACAATGCGGCTGTCCGGGCATTACGCGAAGACATCGCGCGCTGAAAAACATCCTGAGAGGGAATTGACCCCAGGCCCAGCACAGCCCAGGCCGCGACATAACTCACAATCGATTTCGCATCTAAGCTTGGCAAAAATTTAAGATTCTCTTTAGGCACACTGTTTATGATCAAGCTAAAGCCCCCGGCTTTTTGGGCGAGCACAATGGCAAGCACAACCATACCAACGATAATGATAATGCTTTGAATAAAATCCGTGATTGAAATGGCCCACATGCCGCCGATATACGTGTACAGCGTAACAACGCAGGCGCTAATGACGACGCCTTGCCAAACCGGAATGTCGGTAACGACATTTAGGATAAGTCCCATCGCTACCAACTGGGCGGCGATATACCCGACATAAGGTGGCGCTAAAAAAATACTAGCAACAAGTTCAGTGCGTTTTCCATACCTCACTTTGAAATAATCACCTAACGTTAAGAGCTGCATGCTGTAAAGCTTGCGGACAAAAAATAATCCCAGCAGAAATAAACAAAGTGAGGCCCCGAAAGGATCCTCCATGACGGCGTATAGTCCACCCTGCAGAAATTCCGAGGAAGCACCAAAAACCGTTTCAGAACCAAACCAGGTAGCAAATAAGGCAGCAGAACTTAGCATTATCGGCAAGCTCCTTCCGGCGAGCATAAAGTCACCGGAGTTCTTAACCTTTCGAGAAGCCCAAAATCCTACCAGGACGGTAAGTACCAGGTAGACGATGATGGAGAACAATAGCAATGTTTGACCGTTAGCGTTAAGACGTTAAAAGTAAACAACTACCTGTTCTTTTCAATATAGGAATGACTCAATATAGGAAGGACGTTGTACGGCTATTTATGTTTCTTTAGTTGGAAGGTCCGCGTCACGTTGAAGCCGAGGTGAATATCTCCGGCCCAAAAATCGTCACGTGTCTCCGTAATAAATGCCCGTTCTGTTAGTCCAACAGCATTGGTTATTAAAAGTTGAAAAACGTGGCCTCCGGTTTCTATATCGATCCCAAAAGAAAGTGGGTTAAAATAAGGAGAATCTTCTTTCATACTAAAATTGTAGTAGTATTCCGTCGTAATCGCCAGACTCTTTGTAAGTTTTATACGACCACCAAAACCAAGGGCAACCTGATCATTTTCCTCCTCCGATTCTACGACAGCATTTTTATGGACGTACGTTGGCATCAATTGGAGTGAAACATTGGTAGAGAACTTTCGGGCGATCAACGCCTGACCAGTATACGAGAGACGGTCGATATTTTCAAAATCGTCAGACACGTCGGAATTGTTTTTAGGAGAAAATTTATATGCACCTCCCGCGAGTAGTGTCACCGAGAACGGAAATGCTTTTGCTCCTGTACTCTGCCGGAGCGCTCGAAACTTGAGGTATCCATCCATCGTTTTATCAAAGGAATTCCGGCCAATGCTTACAGACAATCGATCGGTAATACCATAGTCCAATCCCAGTCTAACGAGGGCTTCATCCAGCCCGTACATTTCATACCAACCGCCATTAATTGCACCAAACCGATGTTGAAAAATAAACTCCAGGGACCCGG
>CAWEZB010000025.1:0-76690 GCA_963813425.1 uncultured Bacteroidota bacterium | reverse complement strand
AATAAATTATTTGACCCAAAATTATGATTACACCGCCAATAGTGTGGTCGTTGTTAACAACAATTTCGAGTCGCCGAAAGCCGCGTCCCTTAATGAACTTTTTGCTCCACAATTGTTAGATGCGACGGCACGACACGGTCGCGCAGACGTTTCCCTACAACGTCAACAACAATGTTCGATTTGTCAATGTCCCGTTCAGGCGGGATACCTGGTCGTCAACCGGAAATTTGGTCTTCAACTGAATGCTGGTGTTTCAACCGACGTGTTCCTTCAAAATACGATTACCCCGGATGGTGGCGGAATAACCAAAACCACACAAGGAAGTGGTGACGAATCTCCGTATCGTCCCTAAACTTTAGCGGCTTGATGGGAACTGAGTTTAGCTATAGGCTGGGGGATCGTTATAGGCTATCCTTAAATCCCGGATTACGTTATCCCTTTAGTTCAGTTTATAAGTCCACTACCGGCGTAGACTCCACGCCGTTAACCTTTGATGTCGGTTTACGATTCCGATATATTTTTCATTAAACGCTTCCAACTTTAATTCGGAGCGTCGGTGTCTATGTATTCAAATAACCCCCCACGTTATATGGATACCCTAGAAAACCGACTTCAAAAAAGAATGCATGTTTCCCTCTATGCACTTCTCGTTCTGACCGTGCTGCTGGCCATTAGTGTTCTATTAGAAGGTTGTACAGATACATGCGACATTAAAAGTGAATACGTTTATCTCGAACCTGTTTATACAACGGTAGAAGACTTGCGTGCCAGTATTAAAGTTACTGCTCCAGAACCAATGAAGGCCGTTGGACAGATCTATATAAAAGACAACTTTTTGTTTGTAAACGATCCAGGAAAAGGAATTCACGTTATCGATAATCATGACCCTGCTCATCCAACGGCGAAAAAATTTTTGAAGATCCCTGGGAATTATGATTTAGCAATAAAGGGAAATACACTTTACGCTGATAGTTATGTAGACCTGATAGCGTTTGATATTTCAAATATTAACGAAGTCAAAGAGACGGGCAGGTTAGAGGGTGTTTTCAAAAACTACAGAAGTTTCGGCATGGCCACCGATGTTAACTGTTGTGTCATTACCGAATGGGTAGAAAAGAAGACAGTTTACCTATCTGAATCAGATTGTGATGTCAATGTGCAGCCGTGGGGAGGAGTGTATTATGAAGGTGGGATTGCGTTGAGTTCGAGTATGGCTGCAGATTTTAGTTCAAAGGCCGCCGTCAATCCGGGTTCTGGCTCTGGACCGGGTGTCGGTGGCTCTTTGGCTAGGTTCACCATAAATGGTGACCACTTATATTTGTTGGACGGCGGCGACTTACAGGTCGCGGACATCACTACCGAAAGCAACCCGGTAGCAAAAAGCAGATCGTACCTCGCCTGGGACATCGAAACTATTTTTCCCTACAAAAAAAACCTATTCGTAGGCTCTGCCAGTGGTATGCATATCCTGGATATCTCTTCGCCTGAAGCACCTGTCAAGCTCAGCACGTATGAACACGTAAGAAGCTGTGACCCGGTCGTGGTTGATGAGAATTATGCCTATGTAACGCTTCGATCAGGTTCAGCATGCCAGGGGTTTACAAACCAGTTGGAAATTATTGATGTAAAGGACCTCAATTCGCCTAAACTCTTGAGAACGTACCCCATGACCAATCCACATGGATTGGGTATTGATAATACTACTTTATTTATCTGTGACGGAAATGATGGATTAAAAGCATTCAATGCCACCGATATTAATACGATTGATAAAAATTTACTGGCGCACTACAAGGACATCAACGCCAGGGATGTTATCCCTTATAACAACACGCTTATTATGATCGGAGACGCCGGATTATTCCAATACGATTATTCCAATCCCAAAGACATAAAACTCTTGAGCACGATACTGTATGCAAACTAGGATTTTACTTTTCCTCTTTTTTGGTATTTGTATTTCCGCCCGTGCGCAATCCGATCTCGATAAGACTTCGAAATGGAAAGTGATCTATTATAACAATTTTTTAGCAGGCGGACTGATGGGAGATTCCGGGAAAGGAAGTGGCCTTACGCTTTCCACTACCCATGGTATCCGGACAAACCGTTTTTCGGTGGGTGCCGGATTGGGGTTTGACTCGTATTTTGATTGGAAGACTGTTCCAGTCTTTGGGACCATTGAATTTGATTTTGCGAAAATAAAACGGAATGCTTTCTTTCTACAATTCAATGCGGGCTATGCCGATGCCAAGAGAATTAATCGCGAAGAATGGGTCACTGAATACAGGGAGTATGGCGGCGAAATGATTTCTTACATGCTCGGATATAAGATGAGGGCAGAAAAATTCAGTTTATATGTATTAGCTGGTCATAAGTTCCAAGAGGCGAATTATTCTTATAACTCTCAACCCTGGAGTAGTTTTTATCCCCCACCAACTTACGCCGTAGAGGAAAATATGAACCGATTTGTTGTTCAGTTGGGGTTTGGACTTCACTAATCCTTGTTGATCCCGTCTATGGCGGTGGCAATATGATTCCATTTTTCATTTGCCTCCCTCAATGCCTTCTCCACCTCTTCAAATACAAGTTGCTTTTGTTGAAGCTTCTCAAAATTTCCGAATACTTCGGGCTTTGCCATTTCTTCTTCTAATTCGGTACGCCTTTTTTCAAGTGACTCTAATTCCTCCTCAATTTTCTTTAGGTCTTTTTCCAGGAGTTTGAGTTTGTTATCGTTCTTCGGGGATGGTGATGGCGTCTCCTTTATCTTTTTTTCTTTCTTCGGGGGCTCGGCTTTTTTTATGCCCTCCGTTTCATTTTTCTTTCTCCAATATTCATATTCGTCGTAGGTGCCGGGATACTCCTTAATTTTTTTGTCTTCGATGTACCAAATTTTATTGGCGATCTGCGTGATAAAATGCCGGTTATGGGAAACGACTACAAAGCTTCCCTGGTACTGTTGAAGGGCTTGGATCAGGATGTTTTCAGAAATAAAATCCAAGTGGTTGGTAGGTTCGTCCAACAATAGAAAGTTTGCCTCTGATATCAGCGTCTTCGCCAGGGCTACACGCGATTTTTCGCCACCCGACAAAACTTTAATCTTTTTAAAAACATCTTCATCGGAAAATAAAAAGCATCCCAGCACACCACGCAACTCTTGCTCTGTTTTGCCAGAACCCGCCTGTTTTAATTCTTCCAGAATTTCGTTATCGACATGTAGTGATTCCAACTGATGCTGTGCGAAAAATGCCTGGATTACATTGTATCCTAAAGTTCGTTCACCATCAATTGGCTCTGTGTTCGAAATGATCCTTAGCAAAGTTGATTTACCCTTACCGTTGGCGCCGATCAGCGCAATTTTATCACCCCGCTCGATGGAGATGGAAGTATCTCTTAAGATTTCTAACGATCCATACGATTTGGAAACATGGTTCAACGTAATGATGAATCTTCCAGGCTGCTGATTGAATTTGAATTTGAAATTAACGGCCGCAGTATCATCAACAACATCTTCAATAAGGTCCATTCGCTCAAGCGCTTTGACTCTTGACTGAACTTGTCGTGACTTCGTCGCTTTTGCCCTGAATCGTTCTATGAAACGTTCGGTCTGCCGTATTTTTTGCTGCTGATTTTCATAAGAATTTTTTTGTATCTCCTGGCGCAGCTCTTTCTCTTCAAGGTAGTGGCTATAGTTACCTTCATAGGTCACCAATTGCTGTTGCGTGACTTCAACGGTTTTGGTGATCACGTTATCCAGAAAAGTTCTGTCGTGGGAAACAACCATCACAGCGCCATCATAATTCCTGAGATAATTTTCCACCCATTCGATTGAAGGAAGGTCCAAGTGATTGGTTGGTTCATCGAGCATAAGCAGCGATGGTTTTTCCAACAATAATTTCGCAAGCATAACGCGCATCCGCCATCCGCCAGAAAATTCCTTTAAGGGACGGTGAAGATCGGCTGTGGCAAAACCAATACCCTCCAACACCTCTTCCGCCTTTGACTGAATTGTATACCCACCCAAGTGATCATATTTTTCCTGGAGTTTAGAAAGCTTTTCTACCAGGGAATCAGAATACTCGGTCTCGAGTTTTTTGATAATCACTTCAATTTGTCGTTCAATGTCTACGACTTCCTTAAATGCTGCCATCGCTACAGCCAAAATAGAGTCGTCCGTTTGATAGGAAAGGAGATCCTGATTTAAAAAACCAATGGTACAGTCGCCGCTTTTACTGATCGTTCCGGCATCCAATGTCAATTCCCCGTTAATTATTTTTAATAAAGTGGATTTTCCCCGCCCGTTAAGGCCGATTAAACCTATTTTGTCGTTTGGTTTGACAAACATGCTGGCATTTTCGTACAACGGGCGGCCACCGATAAAGTATGAAATATTTGAAACAGAAATCATGGCCGCAAAATTAACCTATTTGAAATAATTTTTTGGCTTCTGAAAGTTTTTAAACGATTGATAGGGATGGATTTAACCATTCATGGAATGATATTGTTTATATACGTTTGTAAACCCATACATTTCACAGGGTTGGAGTTGGACGTGCGAGGTGTTGATGTTCCGCGGATATCAACGTTTCCAAGCTCGGTTTGGCGATCAAACCGCAGTTACAAGTCGCGCGCTGGCTTTCGAATAACTTATGCAATAACCCCTATATATGAATACATTAA
This sequence comes from uncultured Bacteroidota bacterium, assembly GCA_963813425.1. Classification (GTDB taxonomy): domain Bacteria; phylum Bacteroidota; class Bacteroidia; order Cytophagales; family Cyclobacteriaceae; genus Chryseolinea. Next base: position 72,013 of record CAWEZB010000025.1, on the reverse strand, counting down.
AATCAATTCTTGTTTTTACGCTGGCACTCTTGCTGGCTTGCAGCAATACAAAGAGACCTGAAAATTCCAATGCAGATTCGACGTCGACTTCTGTTGCTGCTGAGCTGATAGGTGGCGAAGCAGCATTAACTGACTATGCGAAAACGCTTCCCCTGGATAAAATTAAACTTCCAGCTGGGTTTACCATTGATGTCTTTGCTGAAGTAGAAAACGCCCGTTCTATGGCATTAAGTCCTTCTGGAGTTATCTATGTCGGAAATAAAGACAAGGATAAGGTCTATGCAGTGAAAGATACGGATGGCGATTTTAAGGCGGATAAAAAGTGGGTGCTGGCTACTGGGCTTAACATGCCCAACGGCGTGGCGTTCAAAGATGGCGATTTATACATTGCCGAGGTAAGCAGAATTTCAAAGATACCTGGAGTCGAATCCAAGTTTGCAAATCCCCCAGCACCTACAACTGTAAAAGACGATTATCCGAAAGAGACTCACCATGGATGGAAATATATCGCATTTGGTCCTGACGGAAAATTGTATGTACCAGTGGGTGCGCCCTGCAATATTTGTGAATCGAAAGACGAGGTTTTTGCAAGCATCACACGTATCAATGCAGACGGAACTGGCCGTGAGATCTTCGCCAGGGGCATACGCAATTCCGTAGGCTTTACCTGGCATCCAGACACGAAAGAATTGTGGTTTACCGATAACGGGCGGGATATGCTTGGTGATGATATTCCGTCTTGTGAGTTGAACAATGCGCCCAAGGCTGGGATGCATTTTGGATATCCATATTGCCACGAAGGTTCGGTTAAAGATCCGGAATTTGGAAGTAAACGTCCATGCTCTGACTTCATAGCTCCAGCTGACAAACTCGGCCCACATGTGGCCCCACTGGGTTTGAAATTTTACACCGGCAGCTTATTTCCTTCTCAATATAAAAATCAATTGTTTGTCGCATTACACGGTTCATGGAACCGCTCAAAAAAAAGTGGCTATACTGTTAATCTCGTGAAAGTCGCCAACAACAAAGTTTCAGGACATGAAGTATTTGCCAGTGGTTGGTTAGATGAAGCCGATCAAAAGGCATGGGGTCGACCCGTTGATGTACTTGTACTTCCGGATGGGTCGATGCTGGTCTCAGATGATCAGGCCAATGTGATTTATAGGATTGCCTATAAAGGGTAGAAAAAAGCGATTCTTACTTTTCTTTTGTTTGATTGAGAAGAATATTCAATAATCAATATTCAACATTCAATTCTCAAGTGGTGCGGGTTGAACAACCTTTTTCGAGGCGTCATCCTGAGCGGTGACAGTGCGCTGGCGAGTGCGATCGAAGGATCCCGAGGAAGTTACGCAGCACGAGCTACGAAGACTCTATTCTTAGTTGGTACAGCTTGAATATTGAATATTGATTACTGAATATTGAGTGTTCTTTGCACTCTATCCAATTCAATCTATCCAGCATGCATCCCATTTTATTCGACGTTGGCGGACTGACCGTGTACAGTTATGGTGCTATGATTGCCCTGGGTTCCATAGCCGGTGTGGCATACATGGCGGTGCAAGGGAAAAAGGAAGTAGGGCTTACGTTTGATCAGGCAAATGCCTTGTTCATCTGTATTTTTGTAGCGGCATTTGTTGGCGGGAAAGTTTTTCTATTCTTCGAAGATGCCTCCTATTATTTGAAATATCCGATGAAACTCGTAACGGGTCGGGGATTTGTTTTTTATGGATCATTTCTTTTCACCATCCCAACGATGTTGTGGTTCTTCAAAAAGCAAAAGCTTGATACCTACAAAATGCTTGACGTGATGGCGATCACCACATGCCTCGTTCATATTTTCGGCCGACTTGGATGTTTTCTCGCGGGATGTTGCCACGGTAAGCCTACTGACTCTTTTATCGGCGTTACATTTACGGACGCAGCATGCTATGCCGATCCTCTCAACACGCCGTTGTTTCCTACGCAGTTGATGGAAGCGGGTTACATTCTTGTTATCATGACCATATTGTTGTTCCTCCGGGAAAGAAGGAAATTTTACGGTCAACTTTTCCTTTTATACATTATGTTTTATGCCGTCGGTCGCAGCGTTCTTGAAATATATCGCGGAGACTCGGCGCGTGGATTTATAATCAAAAATTACTTATCACACTCGCAATTGATCGCCATAATACTTTTAGGAGTTGGCCTCTATGTGTACATCATGTTGGCCAGGAAAAAGAAGCCCGCGAGCATAAAATAGGAGAGGCTTCAATTTTAGTGAAGCCTCTCTTATTTTCTATTTTAGTTCACGTACCCAGATATTCCGGTAGCTGATTGGTTCGCTAGGATCCCCATGATCTTGTAATAGGATAGGACCAGGGCCATGCTTTTTGTAAGATGGATTACCGCGATACGTTGTCGCTCCTTTGACCTCTCCATTGTTTTGAACGAGCACGCCATTATGAATCGCAGTGATTCGCGCAGGGGTTTTCAATGATCCATCGTCATTGAACCGAGGTGCGGTCCAGATTACATCATACGACTGCCATTCGCCTGGTTTCCGGGAAGCGTTTGCCAACGGAATAAGTTGTTTGTAAATACTCCCCACTTGTCCATTAACATAGGTCTTGTTATTGTAACCATCGAGCACTTGTAGTTCGTATCCAGAGTCACCGTTACCGGTGGCTGCGAAAAAGATTCCACTATTTCCTCGTGCCTGACCCGATCCTGTGATATTGGCGGGGATACGGTATTCAAGGTGAAATTGAAAATCGGTAAATGAGCGTTTCGTCCTGATCGGACCGGTGCCTTTTTTTACGGTGATCACGCCATCGGAGAGGGTCCATTGCGCGGGGCCGTTGGATTTGGGTGACATCCATTCCTCCAGATTCTTTCCATTAAACAAAACGATAGCATCGGAAGGAGGGTCACCGGGTTTTGCACTAGGTTCAACAATGTTAGGAACAGGTTCCCAGACTTCGGTAAGTTCTGGCTTAGGCAGATTTTCATCCTGCGAAAAACCTGTAGTTGCCGCCAGCAGACACATCAGAATTATTAAGTTTGATTTCATATAGTAGTCATTCAGTTGTTAAAAATCATTTGCAATATCGTCCACTTTTTTGTCTTTATCTCCCCGCATCATTTTATGTACGTTATACGAGATGTATAACATCTGTAATCGGTGCTTTCCTTGAGATTTGAATTTCAAAATCAGACTATCCGTCTTCCAAAAGTAAGTTTCATTTTTCATGTCGTACTCAGATTTGCCATACAACGATTCGAGTGCTTTCATCAGCCGTTCGTCCTTATCCGTGATGACGTTGATTTCGTAGATAAGATCTTTGTAAGTTTTCAGCTCTACTTTATGAACCTTGACCTCACCGATTTTTTCATAATCCGTATTCTCGACCTCAAAAAGTTTTGCAGGAAATTCGTCTCGTTCCTTAAATTCTTTTATGAGCTTGGAGCCCTTTACAGAATCAACAGGGGTTGCCAGTCTTATATCCTTAAAGCCACTGCGCTTATCAAGCTCCGATAGTCCTTGACCAAAGGAATTTGAAAACGCGAACAGGACCAGTACAAGGATTTTAAGTTTATTTGTCATCTAATTTATAAACTTAACGGGAATGGAAATTTTTGTTCTATCCCAGTAAAGCAAAAGATCTGCCACTTCATTCCGGTGATCAAATTGCATCGTAAATGATTCGTATACGGTGTCTGTTGCGGATGGTGGGATATTAAATCGCATAACATCCAGTTTGGAATTGTAATTATAGGCGCCCCACAATCCAACTTCACTATTTATAATTATAGTCCAGCTGTCTTTTTGAGGAATGGTAAATAAGGAATAGGTTCCGGCTTTTAGCAGGGTGCCGTTGATCTGAATATTCTTGGTCGTCGTCAGCTCAGTCGCCTCGTTTGCACCTGTGCGCCACACCTGATCGTATGGAACGAGCTTTCCAAAAATTTCGCGACCCTTTTTTTGAGGTTGTGAATAGGTGATCTTGATATAAGCATCCTTATAACGAATCGCCACAATGGCAAGGGGACTTGGTCTGGACTTTACTTCACCTTGAGCAAAGATGGATGTTGTTACTGTATTAAAAACTAGAAATAGGCAGAGAAAAAATTCTTGTAGTTTCATCAAGGCTTAAAGATAATAATTTGCGCTTCCAAGTCGTAACATTTGGTTTTCAATTTGTTAATCTCCTTCGCATTAATCGATATAGCCTAACTCCTTCATTTTAAAGGTGTTTTAGAATTCCATCGACGCCCAAAAGCGAAAATTCTTAACAATGCAGTAAAGCGGTCTTTATATTCTCTTATCAGGAGTAATATAATTTCGGACATTAAACCAACAACATCCAAAATGAAGAAAGTATTTACAAATTTTTTTTGCTTGTTAATAGCAATGTCGATTGCCTTTTCAGCATGTGAAGGTCCTGAAGGTGACGTAGGGCCTCAAGGGGCACAAGGAGACAAAGGAGACAAAGGTGATCCAGGCGATGATGGCGCAGACTATCCTAGCGAGGTGCAGCTACAAAATTATTCTATCACGCCAGCGCTATTGAAAAAGCTGGCCGGCTTTGAAACTACTGAAGTATTTTCACTGATCAGCAGTGAAGACAAGTTAATTGCTTCTCCTTCTTTTACATTTGGTGGTTCTGCCGACGGAGCTGGGCTATTGAAGCTTACAGATGGCTACGCGTTGGTGGTTAATCATGAGGATAATTATTCCGTCTCGCGAGTTACGCTGGATAAAACTTTTAAACCTGTAAGCGGTGAATACATTTTAAATTCAGACGGCGGGCAGTGGAGACTTTGTTCTGCTACATTGGCAACACCGGCTGAACACGGTTTCGGTCCCCTTTACCTTACTTGCGGCGAGAGTAATCCGGAATCACGAACTCATGCCGTTAATCCTTATGCGTCGGCCATGACTGCAAGCACTTCGCGCGAACTTCCAGCGCTGGGTCGGTGGAATGCTGAGAATGCTGTTCCGCTTCCCAAAACTGCCTATACGGGCAAAACCGTTATCGTTATTGGTGATGATGATTCAGGAAGTACTGCTGGTGGGCAAGTGGCGCTGTACGTATCGACCGCGGTAGGCGATTTGACCAATGGAAAGGTATATGCACTAAGAAGAGTGGATCAAAATATGAGAGAAATGGATTTTGTAGAAGATGCTGCTGCAGTCGACGTGGAGTTTGTTGAGATCGCTAATGCTGCGGCTTTAACAGGCGCTCAGATCAATTCAGAATGTGCTGCACTCAAGGCAATCGCTTTCGGTCGCGTAGAAGATGTTGACTATCGCAAAGACGGAGTTGGCCGTGAGCTATATTTTAATGTAACGGGTCAGGATGGCAATGCAGACAGAACGAAGTATGGCAGGGTGTACAAACTTGTCTTAAGCGAATCTGATCCGCTAAAAGGAACATTACAATTGGTATTGGACGGAGATAATCGCGCTACAGGCAAGGCTAAAGAATTTCAAAATGTAGATAATATCGTCGTGACAGAAAATTTTGCTTATGTACAGGAAGATGCTAACGCTTACGGCGACGAACAACATGACGCCTACATTTACCAGTATAACCTTTCCACGAAAGAATTGAAGAAAGTTTTTGAGCTAAATCATAATCGGGATACTGAGTTAAGTGCGAAGTTTAAAAGTATAGCAGCGAAGGGTACGTGGGAGTACGGATCCATGATTGACATTTCCGAAATCGTCGGTATTGATGATGTGTTCATGCTTTGTATTCAGCCACACTCGTGGCGATATCCTGAATTCGCAGGTGTGGATGGTGGCGCGTTACGAGCCGCCGAGAACCAAGGCAGTCAAATCGTAATAATAAAAGGATTAGCCAGGTAAATTTTTGTTCTTAAACTGTAAAACTGCCTAAGCGTATTAGGCAGTTTTTATTTCTGCATGTATGCCCCATATAAAATCGACGGTAAAGAAATGCCACAAAGGCACCAGGGCAACAAGGTTCACAAAGGTTCTGATTTTTGGGGCTTTAGCGATTTATTTTTTCGGCCCCGGCGTGACATGTAATTAGAAGACAAGCTTTATTCTCATGCGGAACCTGTCCTGTGCTCGCAATCTAAAATCGTCAATCTAAAATCTATAATCACTATGATTCGCCGAATTTTTGTAATTACATTCCTAACTTTGCAGGCATGCCAGTCGCCCGAACAAGGACTAAAACCTGTTGATGGTGTCCAGAACTATCTGAACCAAAGGCTAGACTCACTGCATTATTATGCTGATCAACTTCGGTTAAATGTTTTGGAAAATAACATTCCATCTGCGAAGAATAGTTTTATTTATTCAAGGTATCAGTACAAAAAAATAGAATCAATCGTTGAATTTTATTTCCCTGGCGTCGCGAAAGCTATTAATGGACCAGCAATTGATAAGGCGGAGGAGTATGACGATAAAGTCATTGAAGCTTCTGGCTTTCAGGTTGTGGAAGAACAGTTATATTCAGCTGACATCGATACCGCGACCTTAGTCAACGAGATCGATATCCTTCGAAGCACGTTAACGAGAATTCGAAAACTTATTGAATCAAATCAACTTTCAGATTCAAACATTATGGAGGCCTGCCGCCTGCAAATTATTCGGATCCTGAGTCTTGGAATTTCTGGTTTTGATTCACCGGTTGCGCTGAATTCTATACCGGAAGCTCTTCATGCGCTGGACGGCATAAAGTCTATCTTGTCTTTTTACAATAGCCAAGACGTAGAAGAAGTCTATGCTGGATTATCGAGAGAATTTCAAACTGCTCTTTTTTATCTCAATGATCACCAGGATTTCGATTCCTTTGATCGCGCAGGTTTTATCATCGATTGTCTTAATCCACTATCTGCATCGGTCCAACAATATCAGAAAGTGTTAGGTATCGCCGACAACAAATGGGTAGGCGCTATCGACATGAGTAAAGAAAATATTTTTGAACGCGGTGCTTTTAATATTTCATTCTTTGCTCCGGCCCATAATCAAAATGAAAAAAAGGAGATGGTCGAACTGGGTAAAGCGCTTTTTTTTGATCCAATTCTATCAGGCAATAACAGCCGATCATGTGCATCATGTCACAGTCCATCAAAGGCATTTGCAGATGGAAGAACGAAAGCAGTCGCATTCAATTTTAAAGGAGTAATTAGCCGAAATACTCCCACATTAATTAATTCCGGATTTCAGAAATCTCAATTTTGGGACCAGCGCGTTCAATTTTTGGAGGATCAGATCACTGACGTAATGTCCAATCCTACCGAGATGCATGGAGATATTCAACATGCGGTTGAAAAAATCAGGAGCAGTCGTGAGTATTTTGATCTCTTTCGTTCAGCGTTTGGTGAGAATGATCCCATAACTCCCCGAAATATCCAGGCGTCATTGGCGTGGTACATACGTTCGCTTCAGGGTTTAAATTCCCGATTCGACCATTACATGCGCGGTGATAAATTAATACTCTCTCAAGATGAAATACACGGATTAAATCTCTTTATGGGAAAAGGGAAATGTGGCACGTGTCATTTTATGCCGCTCTTCAATGGTTCGGTACCTCCGATGTATTTCGAAACTGAATCTGAGGTATTAGGTGTTCCTGGAAGGCCCGACACGGCCAATGCAGCTGTTGATCCCGACTTAGGAAAATTTCATACCTACAATCGCGAGCTGCATAAAAATGCTTTTAAAACGCCGACGGTTAGAAATGCAAGTCTTACGAGTCCCTATATGCATAATGGCGTGTACCAAACCTTGGAAGAGGTGATGGATTTTTATAATCGGGGAGGTGGTAGTGGGATAGGGATCGACCTGCCAAATCAAACAATTCCTTTTGACAACCTGAATTTATCCCATGAGGAGCAACGTCACATTGTTTCATTTCTAAACACGCTTACTGACACCACAGGCCTGACTCAAATTCCAAAAGTCCTTCCACACATTGACGATGACCGGTTGGCAAAACGAAAAGTTGGCGGAGAGTATTAGTCTCGGCCTGTCGCCTAGCGTTAGTTGGTAGTCAGGTAATCGGTGATCGGTAATCCCTGCCTGCCGGCAGGCAGGGGTGGTGCTTCGTAGGAAGGTGTGGCTGGTGAGAGGTAGTTAGTAAATCCAGATCTCTTTGTCCTTCTTTAGTGATGAAGGTCGTCTGCATTTTTTTTTATCCACCGCAGACTCATAACTTCGAGACTTTATTTTTCTTGTGTTATGGAGCGACCAGCTTTTGACGACATCTATATGGAACTGGCTGTGAACTTAGCCCGACGTTCACATTGCATCAAACGGCATGTGGGGGTAGTGTTGGCTAAAGACACGCGCATAATTTCGATTGGTTATAATGGACCTCCCTCGGGCACGCACAACTGTGATGAGGAATGGCCGGAAGTAGGGTGCCCTCGTGATTCCAAGGGAGGATGTTCGCTGGCGATCCACGCCGAGCAAAATGCTATTTTATATGCCGTGAAGAATAATATCTCTGTTGAAGGATCTACGCTTTATACAACATTGTCGCCCTGTTTGGCGTGCGCGCGGATTATTTTCTCGATGCGAATAAGGAGAGTCATCTATTTAAACTCTTATGCCGAGCATAAAGGAATCGCGTCGGATGAGGGAGTAGATTTTTTAAGAAAATTTGGTGTTACGGTCGATCGTTACACCGGTCAGCTAAGCAATGTGACCCATATGATCTAAAAAGCAGGTGCAATTCAGTCACCGTTCACCCAGGCGTTAGGTTCGGAAGTGAGTTATTGACAATGAAATAGAGGGTACGGTCTACTGTACTACTTTTTCTAAATCGCTAATAAGCTTTGCTGTAACCCCCTTTGTACTCTTGTTGTCTTTGAATACTACCAATGCACGTTTAACCATCTCGTACAAACCACTTGGGTTGTTGTCGGCCTTGTAGCTGCCGAGGCACCACTCGATATCTGCCTGGAGCTGATTGTCGATGCCGAGGTCTTTCAGTTTCTTTAAGATAGTCTCACTTGTCGTCACTATTGAATTAGAATCAGCGACAGTGGTCGTCGTTTTTTGGGCAGTCCTTTTTACGGGAGTTTTTGCTGTTGTCTTTGTGGTTGCCTTCGCTGTTGATTTAGCCATAGTAATGTGGGTTATTTTTTTCTGCTCGAAAGTTACGCGCGTAAAATGGGTAAGGCAAGGAGTTGATTTATATAATTTTACGCAACCGAATGAAGTAGTTCTTTAAACACCTGAATCTATGACTAACGGTTACATACTTAAAGCGCGAAGGGAGGAATATGGCTTTTTCTTAGTGTCGAAGTAAAATCAAACCCAGGTAATCATCGGGCCAAAATCAAAATCAATTACGGGTGATAAGGACAGATCGAGAATCAGAATAGCGCAGATAGAGAAGTAGAATATGTATAAAAAACGAAAGGGAAGTAAATCTAATTTACTTCCCCTCGCAAAGTTTCTTTAGGCCTTGCCTAATTACTTCTTCTTTTTAGCAGATTTTTTAGCAGATTTTTTTGCTGCTTTTTTTGCTGCTTTCTTCGCTGTTTTTGCCATAGCGTTATTTATTTTGTGTTAAACGATACGAAAAGTTATAACAAATATTTTATTCACAAAAATTTTTTGCAAGAAATTTTTCATTCACCATTTTTTTTCGGATCATAAAAAGGCGAGAAGTGAACGTCTTTCTTCACTTATATTACATTCACTTCAGGTTGAAGTATGACGTTAAATTTTTCTTTCACACTCTCTTTAATCTTCATCGCGAGCTCCCAAATTTTTTCTCCTTGACCTCCACCATAATTCACTAACACTAATGCTTGATGTTGATGAACACCGATGCGATCAAAAGTTTTTCCTTTCCATCCACACTGTTCGATCAACCATGCTGCAGGAATTTTTACGAGACCATGCGTCGATGGAAAAGATGGAATGGATGGATAATCCTTTTTAATAAAATCCATTAAATCAGCTTGTATTGAGGGATTTTTAAAGAAACTTCCTGCATTTCCGATGCGTGATGGATCAGGTAATTTATGACTTCGAATAAAAATCACGGCATCACTAATTGCTTTCAACGACAAAGTTTGTACATCAAATTTTTTCAACGTCTCATCAATCGCGCCGTAAGTTGTATTAAAAGTGTGATCTCTTTTTGTAAGCTTTAAAGTAACACTTGAGATTAAAAATTGATCTTTAACTTCTTGTTTGAAGATGCTTTCACGATACCCAAACTTGCAGGCTTCGGTGTCGAAATACCTTACATCACTTGAGCCTATTTCCACCGCTTCGACGCCTAAAATATTTTTTTTTATTTCAACCCCATAAGCACCTATATTTTGCATTGGAGCGGCTCCGACGGTCCCTGGGATGAGCGAAAGGTTCTCAACCCCACCATAATTTCGATCGACGCAGTACATCACAAATGCATGCCAATTTTCACCTGCACCTACGCGCAATGTTATACTCGCGTCGTCTTCACGGATGATTTCTTTGCCCAGAATCTCCACCTTGACGACTAATCCGTCAAAATTTTTTGTAAGCAAGACATTACTTCCGCCACCAAGAATGAAATGCTTTTCTCTTTTAAAGATATCAGAGGCAAATAGCGCTTTAGCATCGTCAATACTTTTGATCGTAGTAAAATATTTCGCGAAGGCTTGAATTCTGAAGGTATTGTAAGGTAAAAGATCAACGTTCTGTTGTATCGTCATGGGCATTGCTGAGATAAGATGATAACACTAAGGTATTGAGTCGTGTGGAAGACACCAAAAGGTGGAGAAAATGCAAATCAAAAAAAAGCTATGGAAACCCATAGCTTTTTTTTATCGAAGCGTCGAGAAGCAAAAAATCAATTCATATTTTCTGAAAGTTTACTTTTTGACAGTTTGAAAATACAGATCCTGGGAAAACGTCCTGCCAAATAGGTAGTACCACATACGGCAAGGCCGCCATCTTCGGTCTGTAACAGGTTCGCGATTTCAAATGGGTTTGAGAATCCGAGATAGCGACTGCTTAAGAATGTTCCAGCTGACTCTTCGTAAAACAAAAGTCCGATCTGCTTGGATTTTGTATCCGTACCATAAATGAGAACATTTTTGCTGTCGACGGTCGCGCGTAAAATTCTTACCGAAGCATTTTCGACCATCTCAGGCAGACTGTATCCGCCGAGATCTGTGCTCGAGCTATTTCCGGAAGTGGATAAATTTTCGTTCGGTAAAACAAAATTATCACCAAAATTAAAACGAGACGAGGCAAACTTGCTGCCACCAAGAGGTGCTACGGCACTAAATCCGCCGTCGTCCTGTTGTCCCTGAACGACTCCCTGTGGATCGTCAGAAGAGATGTCTGTAAATACTAATGAGAAGGTGTAGTTGTAGAATCCATTGAAAAAATACAGACTACTCGATACTTTACCAACCTCAAAAGGAAATTGTCTGCCCGTTCGGATGAAATGATTGATGATAGGTTCTTCAATGTCTTCTCCAGTTCCAATGCTGTAACCTTTGGATGCTTGAACTCCGCCATTGATGCCTACCAGAGAGATGACAGACTCCTTGTTGCCATTGTCATAGCTTAGTAACACAAATCGATCATCAACAAAAGATGCAGCAGATGGATACGTGAGGCCTCCTTGAACTGGTGTGATCGTAACAGCCCCAAGTTCAGCGTCTACATCTGCAATTTGTGCTTCCTGGGTAATGGGATCCATACAAAAGAAATAGTACTTGTTTTGAAAAGCCGTCAACTTTGCAATGGGATTCACCGACGTCTCATCGACTTCGATCTCTTTAACAAAATTCCCAAACTTGTCTGCCTTCAATAAATAGATGCCTGTAAAGTCAGATTCGTTTAATTTTCGGCCACCTAAAACAAGATAGCCCCCATCTGGAGTCTGACGCATGTCGATTGGAAAATACGACGCATCAAATTGATTGTTGTCAAATATCGTGGTGAAATTATCCGTGTCATAAACAGGATTTGATTCTTCAGAACATGAAGAAAGGACGCCAGCGATAAAGAGTACCAGGATATATAATTTTCTTTTCATGACCGGACTCATTTAAGGTCTAATGTTTTAAATCCACTGGATAGAAAGCGCAAAGGGAATAGACATCCAACAGAGAACGCCAAATTATCCAACGTGAGGTCATCCATAACATCTCCGACACCTGCCAGACGATCGCTATCGTATCTGTTTTTTGTTGATACGATGTTACTCATACCATATCTGTACATGACATCAAGGTTGAGTCTGACGTTATTGCCTAAGTTGTAGTTTAATCCCGCGCCACCGATCAGTCCCCAGTGATTCTTTGCGAATAGGTCTTTTGCGCCGATAATAATTGATTCATCCTTAAACTCGTTTACGCCACCAGCAGCATTATCGATTCCGTTAATGGAAACTTCTTTACTACCATTGATCAGGATCGACGTGTACACGCCTATTTGCACATAGGGACGAATTTTATCTCCGGTGATGTCATACTTGACGATCAGCGGAATAATTGCGTGATCGACCTTTTGTTCCTGCTCAAAGTTTAGTTCAACATGGTTCGAGGTTTCTATTTCAGACGACCACTCATACGAATTCGTGTAAAAGAACCTGCTGTGTTGGTAGGTAGGCTGAAAACTAAATGAAAAGCCTTTGAAGTAGAAAGTTACTTCCAGCGTTGCCTGCGATCCAACCAAATCGTAGTTCTTATATTTTTTAGCGATGCTGCTGAATTCGTAATTGGTAGGAGAGACGGCGCTATAGGTTTTCTCGACACTAACTTTTGAATAGTTTGCGCCAGCTTTGAATCCTAACCACCATTGTTTATTTAGGAACTTAGCATCTTCACGAGCTTTCTTTTCCTTATACGCCGGAGAAGAAGGCTTCTTTCTTTTTTTTTCCTGGCCCGATGCCGCACTAATCAGCAGACAACAAAGCAAAAGGAGAGAAAGTCTTTTCATCTTATATTATTTATGAGGTCTGACGAGGTACGATTTACGATTTACGATTGACGGCCTAATCTAGTTGCTGCTTACAACCTTCTTATTACTACTTACTACTTACTACTTACTACTTACTACTTACTACTTACTACTTACATCTCACCACTCACCACTCACATCCCACAGATCAATCCACAATCACCAACTTTTTAGCTTCCTTATAGAAACCAGTCTTCAATTGATAGATATAAGTTCCTGCGGGCAGTCCGACCAGATTTACTTCCACTTTGTGCTCTCCTGGATTAAAAACACCATCCACCATTACCTTTACTTTTTTTCCATTATTGTTAAAGAGATCTACCGTGACGTGGTAAGCGCTGTTGACTTTAAAATGGACCGTAGTTTTTTCTGCCGCAGGGTTAGGAAAGCAATCTTCCAGCGAAAAACGATCTCCAATAAATCCTTCCGTCCCCATGATCACCTGCTGAGCCAGCGGAAGTTCTTCGAACACGGTTCCATCGGATGTCCCCGTCGTCATAAGACCTTTGGTCAAATCATCTTCATCATTTCCATCGGGGAATATCTTATTCAATTGACCATCGTCGACCAGCATCCAATCGCGAAGGATGTTTGCATAGACGATACGATAATCGTATTGCATCGCCAAATTACTACCTGAATCGTTGGTGAGGAAAGCATCTCCTACAACACCTGGCTTTACACCTTTTCCAAAAATGAACATAGGTCCGGCGCTACCATGGTCGGTTCCGTAACTTCCATTAGATGCTACGCGCCGTGAAAATTCAGAAGTCGTAATGGTAAGTACACGGTCTTCCTGGCCTCTTGCCCTGAGATCTTCCTGAAACGCTTTCATGCTAGAAGAAACGTGATACATGAGTGCCGCATGACTCCCCATGGTTGGATCGTATTTTTCAACTTGATCCGCGTGGGTATCAAAGCCACCAATCTTAACAAGGAATACTTTTGTTTTACATCCTCCAGCGAGTAAGCGGGCGACTAACTTTAACTGATCTTTTAATCCGTTAGTCTTGCTTCCATCCGGGGCATTAAAAGGATAAGAAGAAGGGTAGACCACGCTGGATGCCGAAGTACTGTTAAGAATGTCACGGAGTCGTTTCGTGTAGTCTTCAGTTTTATCTTCGAGATCCAATATCCACTTGAGTTCTTTGTAATAAGAGGAGTCTTTTAAATACTCAGGAGGAATTCCACGTGGGTCTACCGATTGATCTTCAAAAAAGCCTTCTAAATTCGTTAAGTCGTCAGGACCATTTCCAGACAGTGAAAATGATGCAGGTATATTTCCTTCCTGATGAAATAACAAGGACACGTCTCCGCCAATTTCGATGGCGAGTGGATCGATCATTTCATTTTCAGGAAAATTAGGATTCAAAAATTCTTCCGGATACCGGTAAGGAGCATATTCGCCTTGTAAATAACGACCGACCCAACCCGATTGAAAATAATCATCGTAGGATCCTCCCATGAAAGTAATATCGCGCCCGCGAAAATGGGATCCGTTGTTATTTTTGTACGATACACCCTGAATAACCGTCATCCTTCCCTGATCATACATTGCTTTCATTGCCTGCATGTCAGGATGAAGTCCAATACGCAAGTTTTCCTCTAACGTACTATCAAGCTCAATGTATTTTCTAAGGCTGTTGGCGGCCGGTATTGCAATATTGGCGCGCTTGCTATAATAGTCGTCATACTTTGCTACTGGAATACAACAATTCAATCCGTCATTACCTCCATGCATCTGGAGGATGATTAGAACACGATCATTGTGACTGGCCGCAGCCATCTGTGTTAAAACATTCTGTCCCATTACCCGCATGGAAATACCTCCCAACGTAAAAGGTATGCTCATTGCCAACGGAAGTTTCTTCAAAAAATCTCTTCTCGATTTGTTCATGACTAATGCGGTTTTAGGAAAGTTGGTATTCAGGTGATTGTAAGAGCGCTCCAAAGAGTCGATTGAGCCACTCGCGCAATTCGCCAATATCAGTACCTTGGTTCCAGGTCGTTGTCCAGTATGCCTCCGGGTTCATGCTTACATCGGTGAGAAACCTGTTTTTGAAATAGGTCAATCTCGGTGCGGTTAGACTGGATGTGTCGTCGGCAGTATCATCAAATGTCAAAGCATCATGATGCGGTAGGAGGTACGTTGTAAGTGCAATTAGCAATGCTTCCGAATCCGCGGCTACTGCCGCAAAGTTGTCGCGTATATACTCGTAGGTGTTCACGTTAAAGCCCATCGTAGCCTGAGCGTCGATAAGCGTTCGTATGAAGTCATAACGTTTCGACAGCGAATTCGTCGTGATCCAATACCGATGATAGACCGGATATTGGTGATACGCTTCATAACCCGCCACATCATATGGATTATAGAAATTCATTCCCTGATTTACTATGTGCCCGAGTATTTCGCCGGTTGCTTCATAATATTGCTCAGGTTGTGAAGCGAGATCTGGTATTTGGACATTGAAGAAACGAAGTGTGCCCACCACTAAATCAATGGGAGACTTTATCAATCCACCGAAGCTATCGTCCGTAACGCCGCCGGCAGCTTCATAGAAATGCTGACTGCGAAGTAAATTTTCAATGACAGGTTGTATTTTGAAATTGTTGGCAGGTGAAACGAAGAGCGCCACCATTTGGTCCACTATTCCCTCCACAATCAGTGCTTCTTCCGAGGTATGGGGAGCCCACAAATAGAATCGGTATAGCTTGCGACAAATATTTCGAGCCGTTTCAGGTTGCTCGTAAACGATGTCAATCAATTTTGAGATTTCATCCAAGGCACTTTCTTCTGTTGGGTTTCCACCAGCCATTAATAATGCATCAGGTATGATCGTATTACCCGGAAAAAGTGTGCTGGTAAATCGATCGCTAAACTGTTTAGGCTTCGCAGCATCATTGTCGTGAGCAGACGCGTTTGTTGGACTACCTTTTACGCGTCCCCTTGGCAAAAGTGTATCCGGATCGATGTTTGCGAAATCTTCATCATTTTCCCAGCCCGTTAAAATTCGTGCTGCCGTCTGTACGTCTTGTTCTTTATATACACCGTAGTCTCCAATTTCGCCTGACGTTGCGGGCGGGTTCGCTTCAAGTCCTCTGCCTATCGAGTAAAGTTCAAGAAGCTCGCGAGCATAATTTTCGTTGAAACTTCCTTTTACGTTTTGTGTGCCATCTAATAACTGAAGCATTGCGTTATCAACACTTACTTTGACAGTGAGCTTTTTGAAATTGACGTCCGGATCACCGGCGTTTGCATCCAATGCAAAGAATCGAAACAGCGCATTTTGAAAATACAATGCTCTCGAATCACTCACCTTTTCCATAATCATGGTAAAGTGAGTGTGAAGAAAGAGTACTATTTTTTCACGGGCGGAATATGCCAACGACGGATTCATCATTTGGCCGACAAACCAGCTAAGTAAATATTGGTTTAGGTCGCTGCCTTCACTATTGGCGTCGGTAGTGCCAGTGAGCACCCATTCTTGTCCAGTTTTTGGATCAATCGGTAAAACAGGAGCAGGCAAAGCTTGTCCGAAGAGCTGCGTTGTTGCCTGCATCGGCGAAAAGGCGGCAAACGAATCAATTTGTTGTTTCGTGGCACCGAAGGTTGCTCTTCGTAAGAGATGTGCAGCTCTTTTTAGACCTAATGCTCCGCTAATTTCGGCTAATGGCATATGATAGGGTTGTTTCTCTTTCGCCCAATTAATCACCAAAATCTGGTTGTTTTCGAATAGGAGCAGACAAAGCGTCATACCGTCCGTTTTAACGCAATTATTTTCTTTTCGTGAGATTTACTTACACGATAATTCTTTAGTTTCTAGTTTGAAGTTTCTAGTTTGAAGTTGTGCAGGATTCAAAGGGCGTAACATTCTAAAGGAGAAGTTTTAAATCGATAATGAAGCTTGTGCTTTATATTCGAAAGCTTTACGTTTTGGTCGGTAACTAGAAACTTCAAACTAGAAACTAGAAACTTCCTATTGAAGAGCTGGTTTGAAGTTTGTAGTTTGGATTTTAAGCTGTACGTTTTGGTCGGAAACTAGAAACTAGAAACTTCAAACTCGAAACTAATAACGATGAAGATAATTGAATGTCCACGCGATGCGATGCAAGGTTTGGAAGAATTTATTTCGACTGAAAATAAAGTCAGGTATCTGAATCAATTGATACGGGTGGGATTTGATACAATCGACTTTGGAAGTTTTGTTTCACCGAAATTGATCCCACAAATGCGTGACACCGCATCCGTTCTGCAAGGACTAACACCAGGACAAAGTAAAACCAAACTACTGGCGATTGTCGCCAATACGCGTGGCGCATATGAAGCCTGCAGGCATGATGCAATAACTTATCTTGGATTTCCGCTTTCGCTTTCCGATACCTTTCAACAGCGCAATACAAATAAGTCGATCGGTGAGGCGCTAAATGTCCTGGAAGAAATTAAAAGCGAATGTGTCAAATGTAAAAAGAAGTTGGTGACCTATATCAGTATGGGTTTTGGTAATCCTTATGACGATCCCTACGATATTGATTTGGTTCTCGGATTTGTCGACATCCTGAAAACATTGGGATCGGATGTTATTTCAATCGCAGATACAATCGGCGTTTCAACGCCTGAAAATATTCAATATCTCTTCACAACTTTATCGAAACAATATCCAACGTTGGACATTGGTGCTCATCTTCATTCAACCCCACAGACATCGATCAAAAAAATCGAAGCAGCTTTTCAAGCAGGATGTAAAAGGTTTGACGGAGCAATACGCGGATTTGGCGGTTGTCCAATGGCAAAGGATGATCTCGTTGGTAACCTTGCTACAGAAAATATTCTTGAATACCTGGAAAACCAGGGAATAAAAACTGGAATTGACCCAACGGAATTCTCCAATGCGCTAAAAATCGCCGATGAAATATTTCCAAAGCATTGAAAATATTACCTTGTAACGATCGACCCCTGATTGTAGCGCAGCATTATTAAAATTTCACTTTGTTTGACCCTGCATAGTCTATTAAGTCCACAACACACCTGGATTATTCGAAAAGTGGAAGGGCTATTTATTTAACTGGATAGGGACAAACTATTAAATATGAAACGCTATCATGTGATTGTTGGGTTGGTGCTCATTTCGACAGCAGCTTTTGCTCAAAGTGCAAAAGAACTCACGCAAAAGGGACGGGAGCTTTATGAGAAAAACGAATTTATGGAAGCGCTGTTGAATTTAAACAAAGCTATCGCCATTGACGCTAATTATGCGCCTGCGTATTACCTGCGAGGGAATATAAAGGACAATTTTGAAGATCGTCATGGCGCCATGAAAGATTATAACACGGCAGTGGAGAAGAATCCAAAATTTGCTGATGCATTTTTTGCACGCGGAAATGTAAAAATGAAACTTCAGGATTATTATGGTGCAATTGCTGACTACTCTTCAGCAATTACAATCAATGAGAATTATATCGAAGCATACTTTAACCGGGGCAAGGCAAAACAATTTCTACTGGCTTACGAGGATGCTATCAATGATTGTACAAAAATCATTCAGATAAATCCGAGTAATGTAGATGCGTACTACATGCGTGGCCTCCTTCGAATAAACTTCGGAGATGTGAAAAACGGATGTCTGGATTTAAGCAAAGCTGGTGAGCTTGGAGATCATAAAGCATACGAGGCTATCAAGGAAAAGTGTAATCAGAAAACGCAAGACGGGGAGTGAGTGGTAATCGGTAATCAGTAATCAGGTAATCGGTAATCGGTAATCCCTGCCTGCCGGCAGGCAGGGGTGTACTTCGTAGGCTTGGAGTGTAAGTAGTAAGTTGTGAGCGGTAATCGGCAATTAGAGGCCAGTTGTTCCCTGCTTTGAAGCAGGTGTTTTTGAGAATACCAATTTTACATCTTTGTGAACCTTTGAGTCTCGGTGCCTTTGTGGCTAAATCGATAAAATTTAACTTACGTCATTCAGGTTTTTACAACCTTGTAGATTTTTCCAGGCAAAGGTGAGAGTACACCTTTAAATTCAAGATTCAAAAGCAGCGAGGCCAGTCTCCCAATGGATAGGCCCGACCGCCAGCTCAATTCATCAATCATGAGTTGATTATTGTTTTCCAACAACACTTTCAAAACAGCGCGTTCGTCCGGTTCGTAAGACTCCAGATTAAAAGCTGGAAGCTTTACAGGATTGTTGATTCCCTCACTCCAGTTCATGACATACTCCAGATCTTTAATGGACGTGATCAGATGCGCGCGGTTCGATTTGATCAGACTATTACACCCTTCCGAATAACTTCGACCCACATTCCCGGGGAATGCCATCACATCTTTATTATATGAATTTGCAATCTCAGCCGTGATAAGTGCTCCGCCTTTGTGTGCCGCTTCCACAACGACCAACACATCGCAAAGGCCGGCGATGATCCGGTTACGAGCAGGAAAATTATGCGCGTCGGGTTTTGTACCCATTGGATTTTCAGAGACAACGCCGCCATTGACAAACATTTTTTTTGCCGTCTCAATATGCGATGCAGGATACATTACATCAATTCCACTTCCCATGACGCCAATCGTCGGCAAATTATTTTTTAGAGCTTGTTTGTGTGCTTGTATATCAATCCCGTAAGCGAGTCCGCTTATGATTAATGCGGCATGTTTTTGTAAACCTGCTACCAATAACTCAACGCACTCTCTTCCATAATCTGTTGACTTTCTCGTCCCAACTATGGCTACGGATTTTGGATTTTCAAAATCGACATTGCCTTTTGAATAAAGAAGAGAGGGCGCGTCTGGAATTTGTTTTAGACGAGATGGATAATTTTTGTCAACAAAAAATATCAGTTGTGATTTTTCTCGTTCAGCTTTTCTCCATTCTTTTTCGGCGGCCGCAAAGGGCTTTCCTTTCACGATTGCTTCTGCTGTTACGTCACCGATGCCAGGTATTTTTCGAAGTTTACCTTTTGATGTGTTAAAGACTTTTTCTGCGGAGCCGCAATAACTTATTAGTTGCCTGATGATGTGATTACCAATTCCAGATATGAAATGGAGGGCCAATAAAGACAGCCTGTTCTGATCCATAGACAACGGTAAAAAAAATACAACAACGGTTGGAGAAGGAACGTCTAACAAAAAAAATTGCGATTAACTATCCATGCAGCCTCTCGCGAAGCTCTACAAGGAAGCCGCGAACCCGCCTCAATGAATCAATAAATTCCATTTTATCGCGGACGGCTTGTGTATCGTTACGCAACATTTCTTTTGCGCCTTGAAGGGTGAATCCTTTTTCTTTTACGAGGTGATAAATCGTGCGGACATTATCAATGTCCTCCTTCGTAAATTGGCGGTTGCCCTTTCGATTTTTTTTTGGTTTGATTAATTCGAACTCCGATTCCCAAAAGCGAATGAGTGATGGAGCTACACTAAATATTTCAGCTACTTCTCCAATGGAGTAGTAAAGCTTTTCAATTTCTTTTTCCTTATAAGCCATGTTACTGAGCAAGGTAAGTAATTAAACCATTATCGTCAATGCGAATTTGTGATTCAGGAAAATCTTTTTTTGTAAGCTCTTGAATTTTCTTAATTACCTGATTTTGAGGATCAATTCTTACTCCGGTCTCATAGGTTTGATAGGTAGGAATGATCTTTCCGTAAAAAAACTTTCCGGTTTTGTCCGTAAATACTTTAACAATAGGCGCTAACCCATTTACACCATTCACGCTGATCCCGCGGTACGTGCAAAAGTTTCCCAAACTGTAGGCTATAAACCGGTCGTTATAAACTTCCATTGCTCTTGTAACATGCGGTCCATGTCCAAATACAATGTCAGCCCCAGAATCAATTAATGTGTGAGCAAATTTGTAAACATCACCTCGGTTCTCACCATAATATATCTCATTTGCCCGGGGCACACTTTGAAATTGGGCACCTTCGGCGCCACCATGAAACGAAACAATAACGATATCGCAGATCGAGTCCAATTTCTTTATGGTCGCAATCGCCCCCTCCAAGTCATTTATGTCAACACAATTGCTGTTAGGCGAGAACGCTGCTAATCCATACGTAATACTATCTTTTTCAAAGATAACCGTAGGATGCGTTATCTGTCCCGCGTGTAAAATGTTTACGCTATCCAATGTGTTAATGCTGCTTTTCCTACCGTCGTCTCCCATATCTCCAGCATGGTTATTCGCCAGGCTCATCATATCGAACCCGGCGTTAACGAGATTTTTGACATAACGAATGGGAGTCCGGAACGCATAACAGACTTTTGGGTCTTTGCATTTTTTTGGAATGCCACCGTCATTCAATAACGTGCCCTCCAAATTCCCGAAGGTTACATCGGCATCTCTTAAAACCGACTCAACATTTTTTAGCAGGTGGATCCCGTCATTCGGGGGCAATTTATCTTCGGGATAATTCGTGCCCATCATAATATCCCCCACGCCAATAATTGATACGGTATCAATGGAAATCGCTGCGGTGGTATCGACGGGCAGTACCGATAATGAGTCAGGGCTTTTGGAAACACTGTCCAAGTCCTGTGCCCTTACAATGCTGCATATTAACAATGCAGGAAGAAAAAGATGTAGTCGCATGTAAAAAATCCCGGCGCAAAGAAATAAAAAAAAACCTTTATACCTGCTGATTCTCGGCCAACGACGTTAATTTTACGGTTTGATTTGGGCTAAAGGCTTAAGTTAGAACGCATAAAGCGAGATTACACACGAGCTTTAAGCTTTTAGCTTTCGGCTTTCAGCTTTTTAAACGCTCAATAACATGGATTCGGGTTCGATCAGACGGAAGTTTTTAGATTTTTTTGCCAGCAAAGGCCACACCATTGTTCCTTCAGCTCCTTTAGTGCTGAAGAACGATCCCACTTTGCTGTTCACTAATTCTGGGATGGTCCAGTTTAAGGATTTCTTTTTGGGAAATGCAACGTCGAAGAGCCCGCGTATTGCGGACACTCAAAAATGCCTGCGTGTCAGTGGCAAACATAATGACCTGGAGGAAGTGGGCATCGATACGTATCACCACACCATGTTTGAAATGTTGGGCAATTGGTCGTTTGGTGATTACTTCAAAAAAGAAGCGATCGAATGGGCGTGGGAGTTATTGACCGAAGAATATAAACTTCCAAAGGATCGACTATATGTAACAGTTTTTGAAGGTGACAAAAAAGAGAACTTAGCATTTGATCAGGAGGCGCACGATTATTGGAAGAGGTTTATACCAGATGACCGCATTTTAAACGGAAATAAAAAAGATAATTTTTGGGAAATGGGAGAGATGGGGCCTTGTGGTCCTTGTTCAGAGATTCATGTTGACTTAAGAACAGAAGAAGAGGTCAAGAAGAAGTCCGGTAAGGAATTGGTCAACAACGATCATCCGCAGGTTGTCGAGATATGGAACCTCGTGTTCATGGAATTTAATCGCAAGGCAGATGGAACGTTAGAGAAATTGCCAGCGCAACATGTCGACACTGGTATGGGTTTCGAACGCTTATGCATGGCGATTCAAAAGAAAACTTCCAATTACGATACGGATGTATTTTCACCGCTGATTGATTTCATTGGCAACGCAGCAAATGTAAAATACAAGCAGGATGAGAAAGCGGATATCGCGATGCGTGTCATGGCCGACCATGTTCGTGCTGTATCATTTGCTATAGCAGATGGGCAACTTCCATCCAATACAGGTGCAGGATATGTGATTCGAAGAATACTAAGAAGAGCAGTACGCTATGGATTCACCTTTTTAAATTTCAAAGAGCCCTTTCTCCATAAATTGGTTCCTGTATTAGGAAATCAGCTTAAAGAAGTATTTCCGGAACTTGAGAAGCAAAAGGAATACGTGAGCAAAGTGATCATGGAAGAGGAATCATCCTTTTTAAGAACATTGGAAAAAGGACTGAAGCGACTTGAAACTATTGAAGCTGAGCTTAAGAATAAAGTCGTGAGTGGCGAACAAGCTTTTGAGTTGTTTGACACATTTGGTTTTCCTTTGGACCTGACTTCACTGATTGCGCGTGAAAGAGGATTTTCTATAGATGAGCAGGGCTTTAAAAGCGAAATGGAAAAACAAAAATCCAGATCAAAGGCCGCCGCTGCAAAAGAAACAGGCGATTGGATTTTAGTCGGGGAGGATCAAAGACCGGAGTTCATTGGCTATGATCATCTGGAAGCTGAAATAAAGATTACCAAATATCGGAAGATCAAACAAAAGAATAAGGAACTGGTTCAACTGGTTTTTGATCGCACACCGTTTTATGCAGAAAGTGGTGGACAAGTTGGCGACACGGGTTATATTGAAAGTGCGAACGAAAAAATTTTTATTGTTGATACGAAAAAGGAAAATGAGCTTATCGTCCATTTCGTTGAAAAGTTACCCGAAAATTTTAGCGCTGCCTTTCACGCTCAAGTGGACAAACACAAACGTGAACTTTCGATGGATAATCACTCTGCTACGCATTTGCTGCACGCGGCATTGCGTCAAACATTGGGTAAACATGTTGAGCAGAAAGGGTCTTTGGTTAATGATAAAGTTCTCCGGTTTGACTTCTCACATTTTGCGGCCATGACGCCTGAAGAGATTCGAAAAGTCGAAGACATTGTTAACGAAAAGATCCGCGAGAATATCAAACTTGATGAGAAGCGGAACGTGCCCATCGATCAAGCAAAATCGCTTGGCGCTATGGCACTCTTTGGAGAGAAATATGGTGACTTTGTCAGGGTGATTACATTTGATCCGAAATTTTCCGTAGAACTTTGTGGAGGTACGCATGTGTCGGCAACTGGTAACATTGGTTTGTTCAAAATTACATCTGAAAGTTCAGTGGCAGCTGGTGTAAGAAGAATTGAGGCCATAACAGCGGAGGGCGCAGAGCAATTTGTAAGAGAGGAATTGCAAATGCTCGATGAGGTGAGAGGGTTGTTAAAGAATCCGAAAGATATTGGAACATCAATTAAGAATCTTTTGGAGGAAAAGCATGCGCTCGAAAAGAAGGTAGAACTTTTTCAGCAGGAGCAAGCGAATCAGCTGAAGGATCAATTGGCTAAAAAAGCCGTCAAGAACAATGGTTATCATTTGATCATTGAAAAAGTTTCGGTGGCCAATGCAGATGCTTTGAAAAATATCGCCTATGGACTGAGAAATCAATTTGATGATCTGCTCCTAATTTTGGCAGCCGACGTAGAAAACAAGCCACAGGTAACGGTTATGATAGGTGAAAAGCTGGCGCTGACCAACAAGTATCACGCTGGTAACCTGGTTAAGGAGCTTGCCAAGGAAATTGAAGGCGGTGGAGGTGGTCAACCCTTCTTTGCAACGGCTGGTGGCAAGAACTTGAACGGTCTGAACGCTGTTTTAGAAAAAGCTCGTAAATTGATTGCTTAAAAGTAAGCTGACAGCAAGTACAGCTGCCGAAACCAAGCGCTTAATGAAGAAGGACAGGGACAAAATAAGAAGCACACATTAGCTGTACACTGTGAGCTGTACGCTGAACGCTAAAAGCATGGACAAATCAATCAGAGACAAATACATTTCCGTAATAGGCCTTGAAGTTCACGCGCAACTTCTGACCAAAAGCAAGATTTACAACACCGATTCTACGGAATATGGCAGCCTTCCCAATACGAATGTCGGCGTCGTCACATTAGCACATCCGGGCACCCTGCCGCGCCTCAACAAACGCGTGGTTGAATATGCTATTAAAATGGGATTAGCCTGTCATTCTGAAATTACCCGATTCAATATTTTTGACCGTAAGAATTACTTCTATCCTGATCTTACCGAAAGGTTATCAGATCACGCAGGACCGCACGCCTATTTGCAAGGGTGGCTACGTGACAATCAACATAAAGGATGGTGAACGGAATATTGAACTTCATAGAATTCACATTGAAGAAGATGCCGGTAAATCGATGCACTTGGCTGCCGAGCTGGATACATTGGTTGACTTTAACCGTGCAGGCGTACCGTTAATTGAGATTGTGAGTCAGCCGGACATCCGTAATTCAGATGAAGCCTATGCTTATCTCACAGAGGTCAGGAAGCTGGTTCGTTATCTCGATATTTGTGATGGCAATATGGAAGAAGGATCGTTGCGATGTGATGCCAACATTTCTGTAATGCTTAAAGATGCAAAGCAGTTCGGGAAAAAAGTGGAGGTTAAGAACATGAACTCCATTCGCAATGTTCAACGTGCCATCGATCATGAAATCGAACGTCAGATTGAAGAAATAGAAAAGGGTAATGTGATCGTTTCCGAAACGCGGAACTTTGATGCAGGAACAGGTCTTACCTACGGGATGCGTACAAAGGAAGAGTTAAATGACTATAGATATTTTCCGGATCCCGACCTCAGTCCGATGGAGGTCTCAGATAAGTGGCTCAATGACATCCAGGCTACTATGCCGTCACTTCCGAGGGAATTATACAACAAATACATCACGCAGCTGAATCTTCCTGAATATGATGCGCACGTGCTTACCGATTCGAAAGATGTGGCTTTATATTTTGAGGAATTGTGCAAGCTCACTAAAAACTACAAAGCGGCATCAAATTGGGTGATGGGTCCTGTCAAGCAGTATTTAAATGAGCTGCCCTTATCTGCTGACGAATTTCCGATTCCGGCTTCGGCATTGGCTGAACTGATTTCGTTGGTCGACAGTGGGAAGATCAGTTTCTCCGTTGCATCTCAGCGTGTATTTCCAGAGTTGCTGAAGAGTCCGAATAAAACAGCGCTGGAGGTGGCGCAGCAACTCAATTTGATCCAGGAAAGCAATCACGATGCGATAATTCCGATTATTGATGAAGTATTGAAAGAATTTCCTTTGAAAGTGGAGGAATACAAAAACGGCAAAAAAGGCATCGTGGGAATGTTTATGGGAGAAGTCATGAAGCGAAGCAAAGGCAAGGCGGATCCAAAAGTGGCTAATGAGTTGATTACAAAAAAATTAGAAGAAGTATGATGAGAGAAGCGCAAAGCTTAAAGCTTAAAGCTGAAAGCTTACAACTGGATATTCAAAGATTGGATCGTGGGAGATCACTGTTTGGCTTTATTGCATTCAGCTTTCTGCTTTAAGCTTTTTACTTTCAGCTTTTTGCTTTTTGCCTTTTGTTTTTCATGTTCGTCCGCCAGCAAAGAAGATTCAAATGCCGACACTTGGGAGGTTACGCTCAGCGGAAAAGTTGGTTTTCCTCAGCAAGGCCAAATTACTATTCAGGAGATCAAGAACGGCGCGCTTGGATGGTCAGATACAGTAAAGCTGAAAAGCAACTATACCTATTCCAAAAAAATTAAAATTTCACAGCCTGGTTATTACAAGATAACGTTCTTCAACAGGCAGTATGTTGATTTCATTTTGTTTAAGAGCAATGTCGAAGTCAATGTCGATGGGAACGATCCCAATGGGTTCGCTGAAATTAAAGGGTCACCTGAAATCGACATTATCCGGAAAACACAAGCGATTCTACGCGACGTTGAATCTTCACCGGAGATGGCAAAACTAAGCCAGGAATTTTCCGAAGCAGCGCAAGTAAAAAACGAAGCGAAAATGGCAGAACTGCAGGCAACCTATATGCAAGAGGTTTCTAAAGGACAAAAGCAGGTGGCAGAGTTACTGAAGAATGAACCCCCTTCGCTCGGCGTTATCAATTTGCTTCAAAGCAAAGTCATTGATGCTGACACTTATTTTGATACCTATCTGGCAGTAGCCAACAAGTTGAAACAAGAATGGCCGAACTATGATCATGCAAAGGCTTTCGTTATTATGGTCGATAAGATGAAGACCATTGCCATTGGGCAACCTGCTCCAGAGATCGCGCTGCCCGACACGACTGGACAGGTCGTTAAACTTTCAAGTATGAAAGGAAAATATGTACTCGTTGACTTTTGGGCAAAATGGTGCGGACCGTGCCGTCAGGAAAACCCAAATGTTGTCAGAGTTTATCATAAATTTAAAAACCAGGGTTTTACAGTCTTTGGCGTGTCGCTGGATCGTAAAAAAGACGATTGGATAAAAGCGATTGCTGAGGACAAACTAGCATGGACGCATGTTTCGGACTTAAAATACTGGCAATCCGAAGCTGCTAAGACCTATAACATTACAGGCATTCCATTTTCGTTGTTGCTGGATCCAAATGGTGTGATTATTGCCAAGAATTTGAGAGGTGCTGCATTAGAAAAGAAATTAATGGAAGTCTTTAACAAATAGCGTTGATCATGAAGTATGCCGTTGGGTTTCTGCTTTGCACTATTCTTTTTTCATGCGCAAAGACGGAAGAAAAAGTAACTCCCATAAGTTTTGAGTATAAAACCTTTCGGGTAGAGTCAAAGGGTGGCTGTAAGTCTGATACTTTGCAATGTGCATATTTTGAAGTCACCTATCCCGAATTTACCGGCCTCGATACGCCTGTTGTAAAAATCTGTCAAACAAAAAATAGATGCCGCTGTATCCATGGGCAATCCTGAATCACAGGGACATGACATGAAGGACATTGGAGAAATCTTTATCCAGGATTACGATGACTTCAAAAGCGAAATTCCAGATGCGTTTGGAGGGTGGCACTATACAGCAAAAGTTACTGTCGAAGTTTTAACGGATACGCTCTTAAGTCTTTCTGTCAACGACGAATATTACACTGGTGGAGCCCATGGTGGATCCGGTGTCTATTTTATAAACGTAAATCCTAAAACCGGCGCCGAATTTACTTTGGATAACTTGTTGAAACCGGATTACAATGAGTACGTTAACGCAAATCTGGGAGACAAAATTTTCAGACAAGCCAAGCAGCTTGCTGATACTGCCTCCCTGATTGATAATTATTTTGAATTTCCCGAAGACAAATTCGAGCTGAATAAAAATTATGGATTTAAAAAAGAAGGAATTGTATTTTACTATAACAGCTACGAGATTGCTCCTTATGCAGCCGGACCGACGGAGGTTTTGATTCCCTATAGTGAACTAAAGGATTGGATAAAAAAATAATGATGCCAATCGTCACCTACCTAGTGTAAAGCTTCAGGTAAATAATTGCCCTTAATTAATTCGTCTGGCGTTTTAATTTCTTTAAGGCTACCGTCTTGAAGCAACATAACCTTAGTCGCAATGTCCAATGATACTCCTGTAATCATGGTCGGTAATAATGAAGCCCTTGTCGCTTGAATGTTGCTGTATAATTCTTTTTATTTCTTCTTTATAGAGTGGTTCAACGCCATTAAAAGGTTCATCAATCAAAACATATTCAGCCGTTGAATAAGGATGAGCAAAATTTCAATGATGCGTCTTTCACCACCTGAAAGTTCGTTGCTCTTTCTATGAAGAAATGGTTTCACATGATGATTGTTTTCTAATGGTTTCGTTCCGCCTGGCTCACAAAAAAGATCAATTATTCTTTTAATCTTGAGGTGACTTGGCAAAAAACTATTTTGGGGTAGGTAACTAATCTTTTTTTTGCTTTCCGATACGGTAGTAACGATCGTTCCATTAACGCGAACAAATTTGCTATCGGCGCTTAATGAGCCAAAAATTATTTTTAACAACGTTGACTTGCCGCACCCGTTCCTTCCAAGCAATCCGATAATTTCGCCTGGCCGGCAGGAAAAATATATGTCTGATCAATACCTGGCGTAGTTCCAAACGACTTGCATACACTGTCTACGTGCAATTCACGCATAAAAAAGAATTAATGCTCCGAGAATCAGATTAAGAATAGCAGTAGATGATATACAAAGTAGATTTTGCTAAGGCCCATGTTGAAATAGAAATAGTATTCATTTTCATTTCTCAATTCGTAAATGAAATAATGGGTTAATGGGCCCGCCAAAAAATATCCAAATCCAGTGCCTTGAACAATAGGAGTAGACCAGATCATGAAGTAGCCGGCAATTCCTATCGCGAGGGCTACACAAAACGTTGGAAGAATCAGTTTTTGCTGGAAGGCAGATACTAAAATCAACATGTGTACAAACTTAGTTTGTACATTTTTGCCACGAAGCACAGCCTTGGCGACTTTCGTGGCGATTTCACTTGTACCAGATAATCAATCTAAAAAAAGGCTGACGTTTTTTACGTCAGCCTTTTCACAGATATTGATTACTTCGGTTTAGGCGGATTACCTTCAACCACAACTTCATCCACGGAATTTGCAGGTGCTTTTGCTTCATCCTTGAAATCTGATCCTGATCAATTTGAAAGTGATGGGTAAAACCAACTGTTGCCTTACCAGCCACACCTTTGTTTTTACCAGGATTCCACTTTGGTGCAGGATTAACCGCCATTGACGGCTTCCTCGTCGCAACCTGCCCCAATACCTTTTTTAGCCCTGACATCTGTGATCGAACCATCTGTTTCGACAATGAACTCGACAAAAACCTGTCCCTTCAATGCCCATTCTCCGTGCCTGAAGGGGATACTTCAAATCTTCTCCAATATGTCCGAAGAATACCGGCATGCCACCTTGTGGGGTTGCCGTCTCGTCCACCATCGTAAAAACATCTCCATCAGTTTTGAGCGGTTGCTGATATCATCGATACGTTCGCGTGTACTCGATAATCGCGAAGGTCCTGACATCTTCTGAAGGTTTTGCTGTTGGTGTGATAAGTTCGATATGTGATATCTGATCTTGCATCTAAACTTTCCAACTTGACCTTCATCTCCTCCAGCTTTGGTTTCATGTTCTCATCCGTTTCCATCAACAAAAACCTTTTTTGCGGATTTGTCTTTCAGAAGCTCTCATATTTTTCTTGTACTTCCTCAGGAATGTCAACGGCCATCGTAGAGCCTTGTGCAATTTCCGCCACTTCATTGGCAATCTGATCCTGGCAGGCGATAACAAAGAACGCGAGTGGAATGACACCAGCAGCCAGCAGCATCTTCCACGGTTTTATTTTCTTTTTTATTGTTCTCATCATTTCAATTCGTTTGACTGTTAAAGAATTATTAAAGTGATTGGCGAGTCTGAAGTCGGCCGACTGTCAATGCAACCCTCGCCAGGAGGCTGCAGTATTCATTCACATCACGGTTTTCGACAGCGCGCGCATCTGCTTCGAACTCGTGAAGCTGAACAAAGATCTTTTTATAGTTTTTTAATGAATGGATTAAACCAAAAGAAAATACCGATCAGGTTTACCAGCAGTATATCGAATGAATGAAGCTGACTGGCATGAACAGCTTCATGTTGTATGATTTTTTGTTTTTCGTCAGCGGACAAGTAAATTTGCCTGTCCAAGAAAAATAAAATTAAAAAATGAAAAGGTGGGCTTATCTTCGGCAGACTCAACAATTTTAAGTTTGCCAACTTGACTAGCTTTCGAATTTGTGATCCGTACGAACGTATGAATGTACAGCCGAACGATAAGCAGCGATAAAAAAGAGCAAGCCAACGATATAAAGCAACTGAAATAAGAACCAAGCCACTCCTTATGTTCTCGGCGGCAACTGCTGACTGAACGTTATACCTTCATCTCGTAATTGTAATTCCGGCAGCAAATAGGAGGGAATTACCCGACTAAGTGATGGAATGGACTGTCTCAGTATATCTGAATGTGAATGAACGGAAATGTCAACGAAATGCAAGAATACCGATCAGCAAAAACAATCGTTTTAGTTTGAAATCAGTTTCATTACGTAAGAATAACGAGTACGCTGCCAGGAAAAGTACCAATCCGATGTTGGCTTCAATAAAATAATTCAGATAGCCGTTCATGGCTTTTGATTTTTAAGTTCCTCTAAAAGTTTTTCGATGGCTTTGACGTCCATCTTATTTTCTTTCGCAAAAAAGGATACGAGATTCTGGAACGATCCATTGAAGTATCCCTTTAATAAGATTGTTCAGATAGAACTTGGTGTATTTTTCTTTGCTGATCACGGGAAAGTATTCGTGTGTTTTTCCATAAGCTTTATGATCGACAAATCCTTTAGTCTCAAGAATCCTCACAATTGTCGATACTGTATTGTAGGCTGGTTTGGGTTCGGGCATCTGCTCAATAATGTCTTTAACAAAACCACTTTTAAGCTTCCAAAGTATCTGCATGACCTGGTCTTCAGCTTTTCGTAAGCTCTTTTAAATCTTTCATCGACTATCTATTTAGGTATAAAACTAAAAGATTAGTTATAAAAAACAAAAAGATTTTTCGGATTTATTTTTCATCTCAGCCAAATACGTATTTAGAATCCCTTGGCCTGATTTAACTTATTTCGGATGACAAGGATTGAAATTTGATCTGCTTCCCACTTTCTTAGAAGATCCACCGGGACCAAAGTAGGGAAGGTCATCGATCCCAGCAAAATATCCCGGTCGCCGTCATGGTCATAGTCAAAAGCTTCCATGGTGATCCATCGACCTTTGTTTGCCAGCGGAGTTATTTGTGGTTTAAATCCCTGAGGAGTATTTTCAAAATAGATGAAACCTTGTTCAGGATGATTTTCAAAATCTGGAAAAAATGAAATCGCGCCAATATCCAAATCGCCGTCGCGGTCGAAATCCGAAACCCTGGCTTGTGAAGCGCCGTGCATAGGGTAGAACCAGGACTCTTTAAATTCATTTGTTCCGCTGTTAAGAAAAATATGAACTCCATGATAGGGCTTCAGGATCGCAGAATAGTCGGCGTTGTCACCGTTAGTATAAATAATATCAGATTTTCCATCGTTATTAAAATCTGCGATGTCGATGTAACTCGAACCATACACAGCATTGAAACGAAGTAAAGTTGTGAGTCTGAATTGGAAGTTGCCCTGATTATAGAATAGCAGAATTCGTTCATCGCCCTGAGACATTAGGGTCAAAATATCAGGCAGGCCATTTCCATCAAAATCCTTTGTAATTGTTCTTCTTGCGCCAGGAAGGTTAGAAAGAATATGTCTTCGAAATTTTCCATTTGAGAGCCCCTGGTATATAGATAATGACCCCGTGTGATTTCCGAAATTGCAAATGACATAATCATCAGCCTGGTCGTTGTTAAAATCAACGCGTTCAAAATCAACAGGACGCTGTAATGAATCAATTTCAAAGGCGAAGGTGCGGTCTTGTTGAAGGATTGCCACACTTCCACGAGCCTGCTCACTTGGATCCATTATGCCCATCAAAAGGATCGTAGGATTGGCATTGTCCTGCAGTGTCAGTTTTGATGGTGCACTTGACAATCTAATTGAATCTTTGACTTCAAAATTGTGATTGAGCTCATACAATTTTCCCTGACGGGTTCCGATGTAGATTGTATCCTTTGTTGAATCTTGTGCGATAACAGTAACTGCTTTGTGTTGCAACACCGGAAGCCGAATCGGTTTTACTTCAAACAGTTTTAACGTATCACTGATTTTCTGCTCCGGGGTGATCAGCGAATCCGGCGCAGTGTCATTATAATATTTTTTAATTCGTTCCCAATTTTCCTGGCTAGTCATTGGAGCATCAGGGAGGGACATCATAATGGCAGCTTGATCTTTGAAGGTACTTTCACTAAGAAGAGAATTGTCAAGACCCATCCGAAAGGCCATCTGCGGGAGAACTTTTTCCTCCCAGGTTTTTTTGTCCAGTAGACTTGGATCCGGAAAAATGTGACAACTTCCGCAGTACTTTTTCGCTAGTCGTTCATCTTTTTGTTGCTGATTTTCACACGAGAGAAAAGAAATAAAAATAATGATGAGACCGAAAAAAAAAATCTTCATGAAGGCTGAATGATCAAAATGAATTGGTAAAACAATAGGTGAGAATGTTGGCTCCCATACGAAGTGCTTGCTGGCGTTTTTCTTCGGGATCGTTATGAATGCGTTGGTCTTCCCAGCCATTTCCTAAATCACATTCATAGGTATAAAATACCACCAACCGGCCCTCGTAGACGAGACCAAATCCCTGGGGTGGTTTTGCATCGTGCTCATGTACCTTTGGCAAGCCATTTGGAAAATCAAATTTCTGATGATAGATGGGATGATCAAACGGAAGTTCAATGAGTTCGAGTTCAGGAAATACCTTTTTTAATTCGAGGCGAATAAACTTATCCAATCCGTAATTGTCATCGACGTGCAGAAAGCCTCCGCCGATAAGGTACCGGCGTAAATTGGCGGCATCCGTGTCTGAGAAGACTACATTTCCATGCCCCGTCATATAAACGTAGGGATATAAAAACAAGTCGCGGCTTCCAACCTCAACGATATCCTCTTCAGGGGCGATCGACGTCCCCACTTCCTGATTCGCAAACTTTATGAGATTCGGCAAACAGGTCTTATTAGCATACCAATCGCCCCCACCATTGTATTTCAGCTTCGCAATTTTTATGGGCAATTGGGCGTGTGCAGCACTGTATGCCGTAAAAATGGCGATACAAAGAGCAATTCTAACGTGTTTGGTTACCATAGCCTGCTAATAAAGGACTAAAAAACGAAATAAACTCTTTGCTCCTTTTAAACCTCAATTAAAAAGGAGAGTCAAAGGGTCAATTTAAAAACAGAAACAAATATTAGCATGAAATTATCTAATCCTATTGCAAAAATTGTCACGCTTTCGCTATTCGCTTCAGTTGGACTGGTTTCTTCCTGTAATGAGGAAGAAAGGCTTACAGCCAGTGACACCCAGGATATCTCTGAAGAAGCCATAACCGACGCCTATTTTCAGGACGCGGATGACTTGGGTGGGGTAGCGATTGCATCGCCCACGGATGGTCAATATAGTGGTGGGAGAACGTCTGGCACAATTACTATTTCTGATGACCGGTGCCATTGCGCAACCGTTACGCTAGAATCGACTGGTACCATCGACAGCCCTAAAGGTGTAATAATAGTGGATTTTGGAACTGGTTGTATCGATGCCCGACTCAATACCAGAAAAGGTAAGTTGAAGTTTGCTTACACTGGAAAACGTTTTGAACCAGGCTCAAAAGTGGTGCTGACAACTGATAACTACAGCATCAATGATATTAAGTTGGAAGGAACCCGTACATCTACCAATGTACAGGGAAGCACCAACGATGCACCAAAGTTTAACGTCGTACTTACGAACGGAAAAGCCACATTCCCAGACGGTTCAATTGCTGAACGTCAGTCCAATATCACTTTGGAATGGATCAGGGCCGATAACCCTACTAATGACTATTTGCTTGTCGATCAGCTCAGCACTGCAAGCGGAACAACAAGAGGTGGCAGGTCATACGCTGTTTCTCTGTCAGCTGATCTTAAGTACAAACGCTTCTGCGGAATTGCTGTTGCTGGTATAAAAAGATATGTCCTCGACGAAGAAAAAGAAATAGTGATCGATTATGGTAATGGAGAATGTGACAAAGCGGTAACCATAACCGTGAATGGCGTCACACACAATATCAACGTTAACTAAGCCACTATTAGTTGGTTTTTAAAGTATAAGGCCTGGAGAAATCCGGGCCTTATTATTTTACGAGGTTCTTGAGATTGTTGCACACTATGCATTACTTGCAGCATCAATTTTAACCTCGATTTATGAAGCAATACCTCGATCTGATGAATGAGATCCTGGAAAAGGGAGCAAAAAAAACCGACCGGACGGGAACTGGTACGCTCTCTGTTTTTGGAAGGCAATTAAGGTTTGATTTGTCGGAAGGGTTTCCGTTGGTAACAACCAAAAAACTTCATTTGCGCTCTATTATATATGAGTTGCTCTGGTTTTTAAGGGGAGACACCAATATCAAATATCTGAAGGATAACGGTGTGACCATTTGGGACGAATGGGCGGACGAAAATGGCGAGCTGGGGCCCGTTTACGGACATCAATGGAGAAGCTGGCCAGCGCCCGGGGGAAAATCGATCGACCAGATCTCCCAGGTAATCGCTCAACTCAAGCAAAAACCCGATTCCCGGAGACATATTGTAACCGCCTGGAACCCAGCTGAAGTAGATAAAATGGCGCTGCCGCCGTGCCATGCCTTGTTTCAATTTTACGTGGCGGAAGGAAAACTGTCATGTCAGCTTTACCAGCGCAGCGCTGACTATTTTCTAGGCGTTCCATTTAACATTGCGTCTTACGCGCTGCTGACCTACATGTTCGCTCAGCAATGCGATTTATTGCCGGGCGACTTCGTGTGGACCGGGGGAGACGTCCACCTGTATTCAAATCACATTGAGCAAGCCAGACAGCAATTGGAGCGGAAGCCGTTCGAATTACCTCAATTGAATATTCGACGTCAACCTGAATCAATTTTTGGTTATGAGTACAACGATTTTGAAATTTTAAAATACCAGGCGCATCCTTCTATCAAAGCACCCATTGCTGTTTAAATTTTTAAAGTTTCATGACGAAAGTTGATAAGACTTTTTGAGGAACTATTCCATCTTTCGTGTAACAATTAAATCTTTTTGCCGACAGATTGCGTATCAAAGTCGTAAGACGGGAAAACTGTGATAGGATTCGAAAGGTAAATGACATCGTCCGCTCTTTATGATCTTGATTTTGGATTCTGAAATCCTGTAACATTTACAGATTTGCAGAGTCTTGGCTAGGATAAACAAATATTAATTTTCCAGGACACCTCGTTGATATCAGATATGAAATCCATTTTTACCGCTACGTTGCTTCTCATTGCCCATGTCATGTGTTTCGCGCAGATCGATACACTAAAGCAGCAGCCGCTGACGCCACCTTCCGCTGATAAGTGGTCGTTAAAACAATGCGTTGATTATGCGCTGGCCAACAGCCTTACAATACAACGGAGTAACTACAACGTTGAGGCCAGCGAGGTCGATCTAAGGCAGGCTAAGTTTTCGAGACTACCTTCAATTAATGGAAGCGTAGGATATGGGTACAGTTGGGGTCGGGGTCTTGATCCAACAACCAATAACTTCGTTTCTCAGGAAATAAAATCATCCAGCATTGCGGGCAATGCGTCGCTTCCGATCTATAACGGAATGCGTATTCATAATACGATCAAGCAAAATCAGCGATCGGTTGCTGCCTCGGAACTTGACTTGGCAAAAGCAAAAAACGACCTGGTTTTAAATGTGGCTAATTTTTTTATCACGGTTGTATTCAATAAGGAAAATGTTGACAATGCAAGGTTTCAATTGGCGTCAAGCCAGCAGCAATTGGAGCGAACAAAAAAACAAGTCGCTGCCGGATCACTACCTAAATCTGAAGAACTTAATCTGGATGCACAAGTTGCTACTAACGAGGTGACACTCGTGCAGCAGGAGAACGCCCTGGCACTGTCCATGCTTCAGCTAAAACAAGCGCTCCAGATTCCGGCTTCACAGGGATTCGACATTGAAGTTCCTCAACTCGACCCGGAAGATTTGGTTATAGATCAGACCCGGGATGAAATTTTTGAAATTGCCAAAGAGACGCTTCCTGAGATGAAGAGTGCGGAAATGAAAATTCAAGGCTCAAGTTATGCTGTTAAAGCTGCCCGCGGAAGTCTGTATCCCCGGTTAAACGTTACAGCCGGTGTCAACACAAATTATTCCAGCTTGCAAGAGTCACAATTTTATCCAGATGGAGGTTTTAGATTTCCAGACAATGGTGAAAGACCGCCGTTGGCATATGTCAATAAGAACCTGACCGAAGGTGTATATGCGATCGAACCGACGGGTGCTTTCAGAAACACTAATTTATGGGATGATCAATTCAAAAATAACATCTATCGTACATTAGGCCTCCAGTTAACGATACCCATCCTTAACAATCTCAATGCGCGCGCTGGATTGCAACGTTCGATCATTCAAAATCAGCAAACCAAAATTGATGCCGAACAAACGGCTCAGACCCTGCGCCAAAATGTCGAGACAGCATATAATGAATCGTTAGCGTCATCCAAAGTTTATAACTCCTCTTTGCGACAGGTTCAGGCCCGCGAAGAAGCTTTCCGTATGATGGAGCAACGATATAACGCTGGCGCAGCTACTTCCTTTGAATATCAGGTTTCCCAAAATGACTTATATAGAGCAAAGACCGATCTTACGCGAGCGAAATATGATTTCATCTTTAAGAAGAAAGTGCTCGATTTTTATCAAGGCAAACCCCTCGAATATTAATAAACCACACAAATGGCAAAACAAAAACAAAAGTCAAACAAGTTGATTTATTGGCTCATCGGAGCTGTAGTTGTCCTGTTAATTTTTATAATGGTTGGAAGATCAGCTGGATGGATAGGCAAACCTAAAGAACTGGAAGTTGAACTTGCCAAAGCAAAACGAGTAACCATCATCGAAAAAGTGAGTGCTTCCGGAACCGTTCAGCCCGTAACCGAAGTGAAAATTGCGCCGGAAGTGTCAGGGGAAATCATTGACTTGTTGGTTGAAGAGGGGGACTCCGTGAAACAGGGAGCAACGCTGGTTAAAATACGACCAGACACATGGCAAAGCCGGCTGGAGAGCGCCGAGGCCGGACTCAGCCAACAACGTGCAAATCTTGAACAATCAAAGTCGAACCTGCTTCGTACCCAAGCTACATTTGCGCGGGCAGAAGCTGAATATAAAAGACAGGAGAAACTCTGGGCGGAAAAGGTAATTTCCGAAGCTGATTGGCAATTGGCAAAACAGAATTATGAGATCGCTAAAAATGATGTTGCGTCCGCGGAACAATCCGTAGAAGCATCCCGATATGTGATACAAAGTACTGAGGCATCGTTACGGGAGGCCCGGGAAGATTATCGAAAAACCTCTGTCGTAGCTCCGATGAATGGAATCGTATCCAAACTTCTTGTTAAGAATGGTGAACGCGTCGTGGGTACAGCGACGATGACTGGTACTGAGATGCTGCGTATTGCCGATTTAAATAAGATGGAGGTTCGTGTTAATGTGAATGAGAACGATATCGTAAGAGTACATTTAGGCGACACAGCCGTCATTGACGTGGATGCATATTCGGCAGATAAAAAAGAATTCAAGGGTGTCGTAACGTTGATCGCCAATACGGCGAAAGATAAAGTGTCCACCGATGCCATTACAGAATTCGAAGTCCGGATTTTGATGCTGCCTACTTCTTATCAGGATTTGGTCAAGGTTGGCAACAAGTTTCCATTCAGACCTGGAATGACTGCCAGCGTTGATATCTTAACGACGACAAAAAGCAATGCACTCTCTGTCCCATTAGCTTCGGTGACAACGCGCAATCCTGAACAGGAAAAAAAGGAAGGTGAAAACCAGGGCGGTGGCCCCAATTCAAATGCGCGGCAAACCAGCGATCAAAGTAAGCCCCAAAAGAAAGTCGAGGATAAGACCGTGATTTTTGTAAACGACAAAGGTGTTGCAAAGATGGTGGAGGTAAAAACAGGTATTAGCGATTATGATAACATCGAAATCGTGTCCGGTATCGCCGACGGTGCCGAAATAATTACAGGCCCATTTACAGCAGTATCCAAACGATTGAAGGACGGTGATAAGGTGCGGCAAGCAGAAAAAAAGGAGCCGGAGAAAAAGGTTGAGAATTAATACCAAAGCCCTTCGATACAATCGGAGGGCTTTTTTGTTTAATATTGCGAAAAAAATGCAATGGTAAAACATCCTTGGCATGAGGTAGAAGTAGGAATTAACCCACCTACACAGGTGAATGGCATCATTGAAATTCCCAAAGGATCGCGGGCAAAATACGAGATCGATAAAGACAGCGGTCTGATAAAGCTGGACCGTGTACTGTACGCTTCGATGTACTATCCGTTAAACTATGGTTTCATTCCACAAACGCTGGGAGAGGATCACGACCCTCTTGATATTGTCGTGTTAACACAGGTGACTGTAATACCCGGTTGTTTGATTCCTTCCAAAGTTATCGGCGTAATGCGCATGATCGACCGGGGAGAAGCAGATGATAAAATTATTGCTGTCGCTGAACAGGACGCAAGCGTAAGTCACATTGAAGATGTAGATCATTTACCGGAATATTTTCGTGTAGAGCTAAAGCACTTTTTTGAAAACTATAAAGTGCTTGAAAATAAAAAAGTTGTGGTAGATGAATTTCAGTCGAAAGAAAAAGCGATGGAAATTATCGTTCAAAGCATCGCGTTATACAAGAAGACTTTCCCCAAGTGAAAGTCGGTTTTGACGCTAAACGTTTCTTCAACAATTTTACCGGACTCGGTAACTACAGCAGATTTGTAATTGGTGCATTGAGCGAAAATATTCCTGAAAATGAATATTTCCTTTACTCTCCGAAAGTAAAAAATCACGCAGAATTCCACGCAATTCTGGACCGACCTAACATTCGAATCGTAAAGGCCCCTGGCATCTACAGCAATCTAAAAGCAACCAGTCTATGGCGGACATGGGGTATCAGCAAGGAGGCAAGCGTTAGGGAATTGGATGTGTTTCATGGCCTCAGCCAGGAGTTGCCTGTAAATTTGCCTGCAAGGGTTAAAAAGATAGTAACTGTCCACGATTTGATTTTCATCCGTTATCCGGAATTGTATAATCCTCTGGATGTTTTTATTTACAAAGCCAAGGTGAAGGCTGCGTGCCAGCAAGCTGACAAGATCTTGGCCACTAGCATTCAAACGAAAAGTGACATCGTTGATTTTTTACATATTGATCATGCGAAGATCGATGTGGTGTACCAAGGTTGTCATCCGAGCTTTAAAAAAAAATATTCTGCAGCTGAAATCGAAAAAGTAAAAACAAAATACGAATTGCCGGAAAGCTACATTTTAAATGTTGGCACCGTTGAGGAAAGAAAAAATGTGTTGCTCGTCATCAAAGCACTTTCACTACTACCTAAGGATCTCCAGAGTCATTTGGTAATTGTCGGACGACAGACAAAATACAAGGGCAGGATTTTGGAGGAGGCACTGCGATCGGGCGTAGGGGAGAGGATTATCTTCTTGCACAATGTTTCGTTTGCCGATTTACCTGCGATATATCAAGGGGCGCAAGTCTTCGTCTATCCCTCCATCTTTGAAGGGTTTGGCATTCCCATAGTCGAGGCGTTGGAGTCGTCAGTGCCTGTTGTGGCTGCCACTGGTTCATGTCTGAGCGAAGCCGGAGGGCCAGGCTCAATTTATGTCAACCCTTCCGACGAAAGAGAACTGGCGGAACAACTTAAAAAGGTTTTAACGGATAACGAGCTCCGAACGCGCATGATTGCAAGCGGAAAAAGATATATTGACCAATTTGAACCGAAAGTGATTGCAGAAAAGTTGTTGACCGCTTATAAGGTCTGAAGTTGTTATGACCAATCTTATTACCTGATTGTTAGCGCCCTAATGAAAAAACGATGATGCTTCCGGGTAATTTTGACTTTCTAAGATGCAGCTCAATAATGCAGTTTAGAACAGGAAGGTAATAAGGTTAGTCCTATACTATCATTCTTGAATTACTAAGGTAATAAGGTTGGTTGATGAAAGGACGCTGCTCATTTCTTGTTGCAAGAGTAATTTTTGTTTTATTTATTGATTCTATTTTTCTCCTGCGTAATTAATTCAGGAAAGCAATCCTTACTTCCGTAATCATGGATCGGCTAGCAGTAGGGATTGAAACCTTTCACCTTGCCACGGCAGTTACTGCAGAGCAAACCTTATTACCTTAGTAACCTTAGAAATTGTTAGGACCAACCTTATTACCTTATTGCTAGCGCTCGTGGTGAAAAGACGATGTACTCACTGAGAATTCAGTGTGGAAGGCCCGGTCGTATTCTTCCCAACGGAACGTTTTTTTTTGATTAGAACTTGATGAAAGATTCATACTCCTCTGCAAAACTCACGTTTCTGTAATGCGTGGTTTGATTGGAGATGTATTTTCAAATTTTATCAATTTTCCGGATTATAGAATTGACAGAATTAAAGTACGATTACTAAGCTCGTATCATTCCTATTCAATTATTGGCTGCGTCATGAAAATTCACAATAGAATTCGGAATGCTTTTCAACCGCGGAGGCGTAGTCGCAAATGAAGAATATACGTGACGGCTTGATCCTTGCGCCTTGGCGTCTTTGCGGTTAAAAAGAGGTACCATTGGATTCTATCTATAGCTTTTGCCAGAACCCAATCACTTCCATCATCCAGGCAATTCCGACGTGAACGATAATGCCACCCCAAATGCTTTTGGTTTCATATGCGATAATCCCTAGAAGGTATCCGCCAAAGATTGAGCTGATCGCTTCTCCCAACGGTTTTCCTGTATGTAGAAAGCAATACGTAACGGCCATGGCAAGTACAGCGTGCCTTCCCAGAATTTGCATCATTCCGATCACCATAAATCCTCTGAAGAGAAACTCTACGGTAATGAAGTCAAAGCCGTAGGCAAATTCATAAATCAAAACAGTTAACCATTCGGGGATATTTAATAGCTCGTGTGCAGTAGACACCCGGTACATTGGATATTGCTTCAAAAAACTGGGCAGAAAGGAGGCCGCAATCATGAATGGTAACATGATCAAAAGCATCTGGAAATAAGGCCGTGCATCAAATCGTTTTGGAATGAACCCATAGTAATGATTTTCCTGCTTGTCGTAGTGAAAATAGACTATGCTCAGGGGAAGTAAAATGGTGAAGACACCAACCCAGTTGATGATAACTTTGTAGGCCCAGAGCTGTAAATCCGTTTGAAACAGAAAGCCGACCAAGTCGCGCAAATATGGGACACTGCTATCGAGACTTAGGGCCAGAAGACCCACGGTACTTTTTATCCAAAAGGTCTTGTCCCTGAAAAAAAGCTTTTTTGAATAAAGCAAAAGCGGACTTAAAGTCCCGTAATACGCGGTTGAATAAAACAGGAAATAATAAAGCCATTTTGTAAATCCGCGCTGACTTTTTAAAACGAGATCATCAAAGTTGAATTTGTAATTGATAAAGAGTGCGACCATTATAAAGAGTAGTACAGGAATGTACTGCCTTATATCAAAATCCTCTTTAACGTGACGAACGAAATACTGCCAGATCTTCTTCATTGCCAACGTATGAGGTGCTGATAAACTTTGTGGATAGGCAAGCCCATCACGTTAAAATACGATCCAACAATTTTTTCAATAGCAACCATGCCAATCCAGTCTTGTGCGCCATACGCCCCAGCTTTATCATAAGGTTTGTATTGGTCAACATAGAACTTGATTTCTTCCTGTGTCAGCGATACGAAAGTCACTTGAGTAGTATCGTCAAAACTTATTTCTTTTTCCTTGGACAGAATACAAACACCAGTCATCACGTTATGGGTATGTCCTGAAAGGCTCCTCAGCATATCGATGGCTTCAATCCGGTCCACAGGTTTGTTCAAGATTTTATTTTGGAGGATAACAACGGTGTCAGCGGTAACGACAATTTCGTCTTTCATCGTCAATCGGAAGTATTCAGCTTTTTTTTCTGCCAGATATTTCGCTACCTGCTCTACCGGGAGATCGGAAGGAAAGGATTCATCAACATCGGGTTTTTCAATCGTGAAGTTAAAGCCGGCTTCTTTCATTAGGTATTGTCGTCGAGGCGAGCTGGAAGCGAGAATTAGGGGTCTGTCTAAGGGCATATCTCACAAGGTGTAAAAGAAATTCAATTTTCAGAATTAAAAATAACTTGAATTCTTTGGTGAGTATACGGTGTAGGGGAAATTCTTTTGAGGTCCTTGAACATTCTCTAGGCAAAGCTAATTCGAAGCTTCCAACATAAGAACGCACGACACACTTTTAGAGCTTTACGTAGCGATCGTGGTGCGTTCGTTGTGGTCGTAGTTGACCCTGCTTTTGGGTCACAAAGATCACCAAGAACCACGAAGAACGCGACGCATTTTACGGCTTTATGTAGTGATCGTGGTGCGTTCGTTGTGGTCGTAGTGATCCTGCATTTCACGACACAAAGGTCGAAGATGGAATTTAGCGAATCACAATCTTGGAAGAGAAAAGCTGTTCATCCTTTTGCAAGCGGAGAATGTATAACCCAGCGGAAGCGTTTGATAAATTTACTTTTTGGTTTTCGCCTTGCTCTTCTACGAAGTAGGTGACCGCCTGGCCAGCAAGGTTGCTGATTTGAATGATTTTAAATTCACGAGGAACAAAAAAGTCGCCGTCATTTGGATTTGGAAAAATTTGTGATTGCAGTTCTTCTTCAGGAATCCCAGTTATTATTTCTTTCGCAGTTCCAAACAGCGGGCGGATCATAACACTGCCGATAACATCAGTGCTTTGAAACCAGAATCCATTCGTATTAACAAAGAGCTTCGAGCCGGAATCATTATTGGTATCGAGCCCTATTTTGAACGTTCCCCCTACGGGTGCTTTCCAACCGATGTAGAATTTATCCTTTACGAGAAATGGTTCTCCAAATTTAATCCTCTTGAATTTATTACCGTTTCTGGTTATGGTATAACTGGACAACGAATAAATCGGGATTCCTGGAAGTCCATTTATATCGTTATAGACTGCGAAGTCTACAATGAGATTGCTGGGCACACCATAATCAGGATAATAGATATCAAAGCCTACCAACGTATCAGGTTCTTCCGTAAGCATTTCAAATAAATAAGCTGCCCTGTTTCCAAAGGCTGTTAAGCCTACAGAGTAGTCCGCAAGGCCATCATCGTAAGCATAATAGTCTTTTAGCCAATAGTCGGCACGTAGTGTATCGTTACTTCGAAAGTCCAAAGGCTGATATTTCGCAGGATCATAATCGCTGGCGAAATTTCCTGTTTTCGGATTAAAGGTATCACCTGTGAACAACTGTACTTTCAAGCTAACGAATACCGAGTCAGCGTCGGGATCGAATTGTGAATTATCGTCTCCGTCCGGTGCGTGTTCCAGGGTTACTGTCTTGCGCTCCCGCGCGTAAATAATTCCGGTCAATCCATCTATAGGACTAGTACCTGAATCACCAAGCGTATCAATTACCGTGATGGTCGGTATGCTATCCTTATAGTTGATGAACGTTCCCTGCGTTGAATACGACAACGTTGAAGTATCGTTCTTCACATTAAAGACGTCAAAAATGGGATTGGAAATGGATCTCCCAAGGAGAAAGTGATCATAGGGAACTGCTCTGTAGTCATTGAATAAATTCGTTAACGATGAGATAATGGTTCTGTCTGGCAGGTAACGATCGTTGGCTGTACGATTTTTATTCAGATAAACATAATCAATGTTCCAGGTATCATACGGTCCGGATAGACGCCCATAGTTCATGAATCGAAACTGAAAATTTTCATGGAAAAACCGGTCGCCATCCACCTTCAAAAGGGTGTCATAGAATTCATTCTTTTGGAAGGAAGAGATTGTACGAATGGTCATCACGCTTTCCCAAACACCCTGATCATTTCTAAAGTCTACTCTTAGGTAGTCGCTCGGATCGGGTGGTTCCCCATTCCCAGACCACTGATAGAAAAAAC
This sequence comes from uncultured Bacteroidota bacterium, assembly GCA_963813425.1. Taxonomy (GTDB): domain Bacteria; phylum Bacteroidota; class Bacteroidia; order Cytophagales; family Cyclobacteriaceae; genus Chryseolinea. Next base: position 27,839 of record CAWEZB010000025.1, on the reverse strand, counting down.
TCAGATACACCGAACTACGCTCGGCCGATATTACCTCGTTTAACTTTATCGGTTGAGATACCAGTGTATCTCTGAATCCCGTAGCAATTGCTTGATTTGAATAGGGCGAATTGTCCGCTGAATCTAATCCATTAAGTGTCGCGACGTTCAGTGACGGCGGATTTAGTCCCAGGCCATTGTTGATCCACACTTTAAAGTTATTGACCCACAACGAATCGACTGGATAGTTTGATTTGATATCTGCTGTGTCTAATGAAGTCCAGGAAAAGTCATCCCAAAAAGGCAACGACCTGGGTGTCAGCTCTTGCGTTCTGGCAATATTTTTTTTTGACTTCGATTTAGCAGAATGGTGTTCAGTATTTCGTGGAAGCGGGTACACTTTGAGTTGTGCGAACCCCGTTGAAGCCAACAGAACAAATACTATTAACAACAAGGCATAAGATGACGTAGGCCTCCGCTCCCTTGATTTGGTCGCAGGCTGACTTATAATGACTTTAATTTTCGCTTGGTTCGTCATCTGGAACTGTACTATCGGATTTACCTATCCACAAGTCAACGACGTCACCCACCTTAATATTTTCATTGGCCTCCGGCTTTTGCCTTATCACAACCCCACCGCCTGTCGTGTCGCCAACGATAACAACATTTCCGAGATTAAGATTAGAACCGAAAATGATAACCTTCGCGTCCTCCAGACTCCGGCCGGTGTAATCGGGGGCCTGAAAATCCTGACTTCCGCCATCCATCACCACAAGATCGATCGTCGAACCTTTCGGTACACGTTCGGAAGCATTAATCACATGACCCTTGTACTTCATTTCTTTTACCACATTGAATGGACCAGAAACGAGTTCTATCTTGCCACGCCTTAATTCATTGCTTTTTAAAACCGCCTCAGCGTTAACTACAGAACCATCTACGAGGTTCGGTACCGGTACAGTAGGGGGTTCCAGCCTGTTGATAGAAATGAAAATATTTCGTCCTTCTTTTACTTTTGCTCCTGCGTGTGGGTATTGTTTCAATACCGTAAGCGGTGGATATTCTTCCGAATAAGATGAATCATTAATTTCATAACGAAGATTCCTTTTGATGAGAAAATCTTCCAGCTGTCCTAACTGCATACCTTCAATGTTGGGTACTGTTATACTCTGTCCGTGGTTGGTAGTGTTAGGGAGGTAAGCAAAGAAATAGACAATACTGAGAACGGCAAGGGTGGCTGCCGCCAGCAGCAAATGAATAATCACGCCGCCTAACGTATTCCGCTTAAATTTTAAGATGCTAAACTTCATGGATTCAGTCGATTGTAGCAAATATACAAGATCAGAATTTTAACGCAGACTGAAAGTCGCGCTCAATCCGTTTACCCCGGTTATAACGTTCCTGAGCGAGGTTAAGCAGTCGTGTGATCAGGTCGGAAAAACTAATGCCTCGTTCTTTCCACATCATGGGGTACATACTGGAGTTCGTGAACCCTGGAATGGTATTGATTTCATTGATATAAACCTTACCTTTTTTATCCAGGAAGAGATCGATTCGTGAAAAATCCTGACAGTGCAAAGTTTCGTAAGCTTTTACGGAAACAGCGCGAATTTTTTCGGCGATGGCCTTTGAGAGCTTTGCCGGCACGTGAATCTGCACGGCTTCAGGATCTACATATTTGGCATCGAAGGTATAGAACTCGTAGTTTTTACTGATAACAATTTCGCCTGGGTAAGAAGCTTCGGCTGGCGCATTACCTAAAATGGCACATTCGATTTCGCGTCCGGTCACAAATTCCTCCGCCAGCATTTCATCGTCATATTTGAAGGCCTCTTCCACAGCTTTCGTAAAATCTGCTTTGTTCTTCACTTTTGTTACTCCTACGGACGACCCCAGGCTTGCTGACTTCACCATAAACGGAGTGCCTAATTTTTTTGATATCGAAGTAAATGTGATCTTATCTTTTTCAGCGTATCGAAAGGTAAGAAAATCAGTTACAGGCAATCCAGCTTGCCGCATCAGGCGCTTGGCCACGATTTTATTCATTGATAGCGCTGAGCCAAGAACGCCAGTACCGACCATCGGCATATCCATTGCCTTTAATTAAGCCCTGGATGCTTCCATCTTCACCGTCAGTACCATGAAGCACTGGAAATACGATGTCTACTTTGAATCGATCCCCACTGGAAAGCAAAACAAATCCGGGACTTACTGGATCAAGCATGAGGCCGAGGGCTTTTCCTTGTTCCATGTCTTTGCTGACACCATTCGTCAAAAACCATTGACCACTCTTGTTGATCCCCATAGGAATCGGTTCGAATTGATTTTTGTCGAGATACTCATAAATGTTGCGGGCAGAATTTACGGACACCGCGTGCTCAACGGATCGTCCACCATACAAAATTGCCACTTTCTTTTTCTTAGACATTAAAAAATATTTAATCCGAAAGATAAACTCATTCTCACCTTGTGCCAAAACAACGTAATCATTTTACAATAATTACTCTTTTACTGAAAGTTCCTGTACCTGTTTTCGCCCGTACAACATACACCCCGGCGGGCAGGTCAGGTGCTACGATCGTGTAAGTTTGATTCAAGACATTTTGTGGCGTTTCACTAATAAGTACGCGTCCCACCATATCAATCACTTCGATCGACTACTGGCCCTTTGTCTGGTAAACTGAAAGTGACGCTTAAGGGATTCTCGTCTTGCTCGCTCAAAAGGAAAGGATTAGGATAGACAGACATTGAGTTGGTCACGATGATGGGCGAGTCCGACACAAAGAATTCAATGTTATCCAGGTAAATATTATTTCCGTTGGCATTGACGAAAACAAACGCTATCCGGACTGAATTTTCACCAGCATATGCATTCAAATTGATGGTTAGGCCTCGTTGCCATTCGGAGTCTTCTGGTACCCAGGTCGACGAAGACGATTCACCATTCGCGAGCTCAACTCTCGACTCATTGAACACCGTGTCCGTATAAGAAATGCCACAGTCTGTTGACGCGAGGATGAGAAGTTGATCAACATTGCTTCCTCGAAATGCGTAAGAGAGATCAAAAGTAAGACTTGCTTCGGTAGCAGCGGAAAAATCTAAAGTCGGACTGGCAAACCAGCTTTGGTCGCCTATGTCCGTGTTGTTGTAGGCATTTAAAAATAACACATGATTGGCTCCCATCGATTTTAGTTCCCAATCCATTCCTCCTAATGGATTGATAATTGTCCATTCATCTTCAAATTCGCTTTCGAAATTTTGTCGGATTGGAATTTCTTCGCTGGCTGTATTAACGACGCTGTAGGTGGTGATCGTATTGTCGGAAGGATTTACATCGGGCAATCCGTTTGGTTCAAGCAACTCCACGTAAATGGTATTCTCGCCATTCAATAAAGTTATTGGGGAAAGCTCAAGTTCAAGCTCAGAACCTCCGAATAAATTCAAGTCAGTAAAAGTCTGCGTCGTCGAATTCTTGCCCATTTACCGTAACCCTGACCTTCACTGAGGTTGACCAGTGTTCCGACATTTCGAATTCGTACTTTTGGAGCGATTTCGTTTGAGCAAACAACGGGACTGGGTGAAATAACTTCCACAAGCTCAACATCGTCCAGCGGTGTCGTTACGACTTTAATGTTGTCCAGATACAAATTGTTGCCCCAATCATTGATGCCTACAAAGGCAAGCTGAAGATTGCTTTGGCCAGCGAAGGCGCTTAAATCAATAAATTCAGTTCTCCATTGTGATTCATTCGCTGGTACGAACTCATCCGTCGTTGGTGAACGCGTTTGGAGTGCAGCACCAGATTTATCATAAACCACCGTGCCTTGATTGATATCCGCATTACAATCCGATAAAACAATAACTTTGAGTCCATCGTGGTCATCTTGAAAACGTGCATAGGCGACGTCAAACAACAACAGGGCTACTGGCTCAGTTGAAAGATCAAATACTGGCGTAACCAGCAGATCGATTTCCCCAAGGTTATCTTCATAGTTGAAGAAATCCATTTTCATGGCAGTATTGGAGGGATCGGCGTTGGGCGCGGAGGCTATTTCCCAGGTAGTTTTTAAGATCTGGATTGATAATTTCCCATAGAGCTGGTACTGAAGTAAAAGTTTCCGATGATAGGAAGGGAAATCGTTTCTGGAACTAATTACCGATTGACTTAATTCATTATTCGATAAACCTCCATCGGTAACGCCGTTCGTAAGCGTTATCTCAAATGCAACAGCATGCGTTCCACTTGCAAATGATGTCGGTGAAAAACTTAAGCGTTGTTGACTGAAGGGCGGACAGCGGAGTGAACGTAAAATCTTTTGTCTCGACTAAAACGCCATCGATATTCAAAGTTATGCGGGTAGATGACACTGAATTACTTCCATAATTCCTCACTTCTATGACGGGTGTTACCATCGAAGTGCATTCACCGTCAAGTGGCGAAATCACTTCCCGTATACCAAGATCGTTAGCTACAGGCACTGGATCTAACAATCCATGAGATGACAACAAGACTGGCTCTCCTCGGACTATTTTCCAATACCGTAGTCATTCTTCCGACCTGCTCCACAGTAAAAAGATTCATGCAGGCGTCATCGGTATAATCCAAAAAATTCTGGTACATGGACGTGACGCCACAAGAGACTAGTGGCGCCGTCGGGACATCCTGTTGATTCTCCGCTTTGATTGGGCGTATCGCTGACGTAGTCCGTTCCATCACATTGACCGTCATCGTCGCCCCAGATGTGACGCAAACCAAAAAAATGTCCTACTTCATGGGTTGTCGTTCTTCCTTTTCTGTATTTGTTAAGCAAATTAAAAGGGCCGTCATCCTTCGAACCAAACGCGTCGTGGGCAATCACCACGCCATCGGTCAGTCGATTGTCGGAAGAGTTTTCGAGGCCGGGGAGGTCTGAGACCGGGAAACTGTGAATAACCCAATACTCCCGTAAGGTTGCACACCCAAATATTCAGATAGTCTTCAGCGGGCCAGTAACTGAGTGATTTCAATTCATAATTGTCATTGATAGACCATGAAGTTTGTGTGCCCTGAACCCGTACAATTCCTGTGGTAGCGAGGCCCTCGGGGTCCTGCCTGGCCAGCACAAACTCGACATCCAGGCTGCCGGCAACGCGTCTGAAATTCCGGGGGCGTTCTGGATGCGTCGGCTGTTCATCCGTTTGTAGTCCTCGTTTAAGAACTGAAATCTGCGAAAGGATTTGTTCATCACTGATATTTGTTCCCGAGCCGACTGCTTCACCCTTGTGAATCACATGAACCACAACCGGAATTTCGAATATTGCTTGCTGACGTTCGAGGCGACCTTGTTTTCTGAGCGCGCATTTTACTGCTGCATCCATTTTTCGAATTGCAGTTTGTTTTGCTTGAAAATTCTCCTGCTGCAAGTTCTTCATGTACTGGACCGTGCCGCATCGATCTTGAGCAATGGTTAATGAAGGGATGGTGGCAAAACCAGAAGAAAGGTCGATCTAAGAATAAAAATTATCAGCCGCACAAAAAGTCGTAAGGTCAACGATGAATATGCTCAAATATAAGAAGAGTAAATGCATTCTTGGTGAAGAGCAAGCGATGACGTGGGGCTCGTTTAAATTCCAATTTTAACTACGGTTGTGTATGATTGGTCTCAAAGTTGGAATGCCATAACCGCAACGCCATCCTTCGAAATGAACAAATCAGACGTTTAATGGCTTTTAGGGCCTTTGAGCGCCAAGGCTCGGATGGGTATGTTTTTGGCAATCAATAAATCAAAAAACCTCTTCGATTATGCGTACCCTCAAGAATCGCGACACTCGAAACAGTCCAATAGCTTTTGTCATCACCTGGCTATTGCTGACTTTCATTTCAATGATTTTAACATTGTCCCTGAAAGCTCAGGACTATCAAAAGACCAAACAGAAAGGTCAACAAGAGCTACTATCGCAAGCAAACGTCACGCTACCTTAATGCGTGCAATTTGCTTGAGAGGAAAAGGAATAAAAAACCACGTAAGGTAAATATTGCGAAGAGCTACCGGTCGAACACGAAATCTGTTTTGTCAATCGATCCCAGCACCGTCACAGCAAAGGCTGGAGACGCTCAACCGCAAGCGACACCAGTTGCCAAGCCTTTACCGATCAAACCCAGGATTGAACAAATCAGTGCTGAGCAAGCTAATCGAATTGCACGAGAATGAAGATGCTGTGTTGGAAAAAAACAATTTTCCTAAGCCCACATCAGCCCAACACGAAGAGGTAAGAAAACTGGTTTACGACAAACTTGCCAGCAAGAAAGATATCTTCCCGCTTAATCTTCCTCCGTTGTATTTCACTTTTGATGAGGACGAATTTTCAATTGTAGATATGGAACCATTTTTAATCGCTGCTGAATATGCTTTGCAGGGGAGAACGGTTTTGATTGAGGGCCATACCGACAGTCACGGGCAGGATACCTACAATGTTAAGCTGTCGATAAAACGCGTTCAAAAGATCAGGCAACTGATGCTTGATATGGGGGTGCCCGACGACCGGATTTCCGTGGTAGGATATGGCGAAGAACTTAATAAAACCAGCAACAATACAGAAGAGGCACGTCAACTTAACAGGAGAGTGGACTTTACTGTGTTCTAATAAGCGATTTAATGGAAGGTTTAGATAGCAGTGCGCTATCAACCGAACGGAATCAAATTAATAACTTCAATCGATTTTATTTCAGGCACATCGCGTTTAATAGCCGCCTCGACTCCTGCCTTAAATGTCATCGTTGACATACTGCAGTTTCCGCAGGCACCAACAAATTCTAATTGCACAACATGATCTTCACGTAACGTGATTGACTTTTACATCGCCTCCATCAGCCTTGAGGTAAGGTCGAATTGAATTCAACGAGAGATTCAATTTTTTTGGTAAGTTCTTCTACGGTACTCATTAGACTTTTAATTCAACCCTTTTCGTTTGTGTAAAGTTAGCATTTCTTATTGCAATTTGTCTTGCTAAACTTTCAGCTAAATCTATAAAAGCATCTGCAGTTACGCCTTCCTTCATTACAGCCGGAAGTCCGCTGTCGCCGCTTTCGCGAATACTTTGAACAAGCGGTATCTGGCCAAGCAAAGGAACACCATGTTTTTCCGATAAGTTCTTGCCACCGTCCTTACCGAAGATATAGTATTTATTATTCGGTAATTCTTCTGGCGTAAAATAGGCCATGTTTTCAATGACACCCAGCACCGGCACATTAATCTGAGGCTGCTTAAACATGGTCAGACCTTTATTGGCATCTGCAAGCGCAACTTTTTGCGGCGTCGTTACGATAACAGCGCCAGTCACCGGCACCGTTTGAACCATAGTCAAATGAATATCGCTGGTGCCGGGAGGCAGGTCGATTAACAGATAATCCAGTTCTCCCCAATCAGCATCGGCAAAAAACTGTTTTAAGGCGGAGCTGGCCATTGGTCCGCGCCACACCACAGCACTGTCCGGCGGAGTGAGGAAATCCAATAGAGATCAGTTTTACACCATATTGCTCAATGGGAATGATAATGTTTTTTCCATTGACCTGTTTGACGGCCGGTTGTTCAAATTCACAATTAAACATAGTGGGGATGGAAGGGCCGTAAATATCGGCGTCAATCAATCCTACTTTGGCGCCAGCCATTGCGCAGGGCAACCGCCAAGATTGGTGGTCACAGTCGATTTTCCAACCCCGCCCTTGCCAGAGGCAATCGCGACGATGTTTTTTACCTTCGGAAGTAACGGTGCATTATCACGGAGTGTTGTAACAGAGGAAGTTATAAAAATCTCGATCGCTGTTTTCTCTCCCACAACCTTGCGCACCGCGTTTTCGCAATCCTGACGGATTTTTTCCTTTAAAGGACAGGCCGGCGTCGTAAGCACAACGGTAAAACTTACCTTATCGGGTTCAATTTTGATGTCCTTAACCATGTTCAGGCTCACCAGGTCCCGTTTGAGGTCTGGGTCCTCCACTGTGGAAAGGGCTCTTAATATATCAGATTGAGTCATTTCAGCGTTTAAGAGTACAAATTGGGCCGCAATTTAGTGCAGAAAGTCCATAGTCCATGGCGGTGTTGCACAAAATTGGTTGGCCGACAAAACCAATCACGATGGCTTCACGACCATGACTTTTTACAACCGTAACCCATATCTTTGAGAGAAAGTTGACATCTAGAATGCAAAAGTTACCTCGATAACGATTAACGTAATAACGGATAAGTGATTTCCCACGAAACCATAGACGAAATAAAAAACCGCATCGACATCATCGATGTCATTGGGGATTTTGTGACGCTCAAACGGTCAGGTCAAAATTATAAGGCACTAAGTCCTTTTACGAATGAGAAGACGGCATCATTTTATGTCGTTCCATCAAAAGGAATTTTCAAAGACTTCAGCAGCGGAAAAGGAGGCGATGGAATAACCTTCGTGATGGAGCATGAAGGGATGAGCTACGTCGAGGCACTTGCGTTATCTGGCAAAAAAGTATGGTGTCACCATAAAGGAGGATGTCTCCAGCCAGGAGCAGCTGCTTGAAAAAAGCGATCGTGATAGTTTGTACATCGTCATGAACTATGCCAAGGACTACTACAAGGAATCTGTTGCAGGATAGCGAAGAAGGCAAGAGTATCGGAATGAGTTATTTTCGCGAGCGTGGCTTCAACACGAGGACCATTGAAAAGTTCGAGCTCGGGTATAGCATCAACGAGTGGGATCATTTTCATAAAAAAGCAACCAGCGCCGGCTATAGTGAAGAGATGATCGAAAAGGCTGGACTCGTCATCAAAAAAGAAAGTACACAAGGCAATGGTTTCAGGTTTTATGATCGCTTTCGCGGAAGGGTAATTTTCCCGGTCCACAATCTTGCTGGAAAAGTAATAGCCTTTGGCGCACGTATTTTAACAAAAGAAAAAGATCAGCCGAAATACATCAATTCTCCTGAAACAGAAATCTACCATAAAAGCAATGTGCTCTATGGAATGTTTCAGGCCAAGAATGCAATCCGGCGCGAGGATTTTTGTTACCTGGTGGAAGGCTATACCGATGTCATTTCCATGCATCAGGCGGATATCGATAACGTTGTAGCATCGTCTGGTACTGCGCTCACAGAAGACCAGATCAAACTCATTCGCAGATTTACGGAAAATGTAACGGTACTTTTCGATGGAGATGCAGCCGGTATCAAAGCCGCGCTGCGCGGTATCGATCTCGTGCTTAAAGGATGGTCTGAATGTCCGTGTCGTACTGCTTCCCAACGGTGAAGACCCTGACAGCATGTCCAGGAAAATGGGCAGCACCGAGTATAAGCAATACCTGAAAGATCATACAAAGGATTTTATCTCGTTCAAGATTGATCTCCTGGCTGAGGACGCCGCCCAGGATCCAATCAAGAAAGCAGAAGCCATTCGAGAAATAATAACAAGTATTTCTCTAATTCCAGATCCCATCAAACGTTCGGTATATATCCAGGAAACCGGGCATTTGTTGAAGATTTCAGAATCAGTCCTGGTTAGCGAGCTGAATAAAATTGTCATTCAGGAGCGAAGGAAAAAGGATAGTGATACGAGAAAAGAAATTGCAAAGGAAGAGCACGTTAGTGACGAGCTTTCCGCTGAAGTTTCCGGCATCTACAAGCTCGATACGCAACGGATGGAGCAGATTCAGGAGAAGGAAATGGTTAGGTTATTGTTAAATTACGCTGACAGTGAATTGGAAGAGGATATCGACCTGGTAAGTTATTTTATTTCAGAATTTGAAGACTTGGAATTTTCGAATACCACCTACGCGAAGATCTACCAGGAATTTTACAATGCGAAAGGCAGGGGTGATCTCATAGACTCTGCCTATTTTATGAACAACAGTTCGCAGGATATAAAAAAATTAATTGCTGAACTCACTACACGCAAGGCATTACGTGAGCCCGCATTGGGCAGAGAAATACCATATCATATTTCAGGATGAAAAAGAAAAAATTCACGAACATGCGCATCAAAATGTATTGCGAAGGAAATACCGTTATGTACAACGGCTGATTGAAGAAAATAAGGAAAAACTCAAAGACGCTGAAAAAAGTAAAAGCATAGAAGAGATTGATGAATTGGTGGAAACACAAACGCGTTTAAAGAATGCAGATGTAGAAATTGCCAAACAACTCGGAATCGTTTCAGGAAAGTATTAAAGTGGAACGCATAGAATTCATTTAACGTTAAAGAGTCGTCCGACCGTTTTATTGGTCACCGACTTACCAGTTATGACAAAGACAAAACTGAACACCATCGACGAAGCCATTGAAGAGATCAAAAATGGCAAGGTAATTATCGTTGTAGACGACGAGGATCGTGAAAATGAGGGCGATTTTATCTGCGCCGCGGAGACTATTACTCCTGCAATTGTGAACTTTATGGCTACCCATGGCCGTGGCTTAATATGTGTGCCGCTTATCGAAGACCGTTGTGACGAACTTGGTCTTGAGATGATGGTTGGTAAAAACACAGCCATCTACGAAACACCGTTCACCGTTTCCGTGGATTTGCTGGGTCATGGATGTACGACAGGTATATCTGCTCACGACCGTTTTAAAACCATTCGTGCCTTGGTCGATCCTGAAACAAAGCCGGAAGAACTGGGAAGGCCTGGTCATATTTTTCCATTGAAAGCAAAACGAGGGGGAGTACTACGACGGACCGGCCACACAGAGGCCGCAATCGATTTTGCACGATTAGCGGGATTTAAACCTGCTGGTGTATTGGTAGAAATCATGAATGAAGATGGTTCCATGGCAAGACTCCCAGACCTGTTTCTTGTGGCGGAGCGATTTGACTTAAAGCTTGTATCCATTAAAGACCTGATTGAATACCGGATTAAAAAAGAGTCCTTGATACACCGGGAAATTGAAGTGGACATGCCAACGGAGCACGGCCATTTCAAACTTGATAGCATTTGATCAAACTAACTCCCATGAAGTACACATGGCGTTGGTGAAAGGTACCTGGGAAAAAGATGAACCCGTATTAGTCAGGGTGCACTCGTCGTGCGTCACTGGCGATATTTTTGGCTCTTGCCGTTGTGACTGCGGCTCACAATTACACGCAGCAATGGAAATGGTTGACCGCGCGGGGAAAGGTGTTGTCTTGTACATGAAGCAGGAGGGTCGTGGCATCGGCCTTGCTCAATAAGCTCAAGGCGTACAAACTTCAGGAGCAGGGATTGGACACGGTTGAGGCAAACTTGCAACTGGGTTTCGACATGGACGAACGGGATTACGGTGTAGGCGCGCAGATTATTCGGAACTTAGGAATAAGCAAAATCAGGCTTATTACCAATAACCCGAAGAAGAGGGTGGGATTGATGGGATATGGCCTGGAGATTGTGGATAATGTACCGATTGAAATCCATCCCAATCAACATAATGAAAAATATTTGATGACGAAGCGAGATAAACTAGGTCATACAATTCTTAAAACATAAATGAAGCAAAACATTTTTGTTTCTGAGTATTAAAAACATGTTGTACACTGGAAATTTTTCTAGCGTCTTTGTTTTGCTTTTTTTCCTCTCGGTCCCTGTGGTGGCGCAACAGTTTCCATCTGACTTGTGGCACGAGGGAAAAATCATACTTCTGGAAGGCGACACGTTAAAGGGCAACATTAAATACGATCTGCAGCAAGATCTCGTACAATACGGGATCGCGGATCAACGCACGACTGCATTTAGTGCTCGAAAGGTTTTGTTTTTTGAAATCTTTGATACGTCTGTGAGGAAGTATCGCCAGTTCTTTGCCCTTCCATTTACAACAACATCTGGATACAAAGCGCCTGTATTTTTTGAGTTATTGGAAGAAGGTAAAATGACGCTATTATCGCGTGAGTCCGTAGAATACCGAACCTATAGTTCTCCTTATTATATGGGATCGTATTCTCGCCTTGTGCTGGTATACAAGTACTACTTTTTGGATGAAAAGGGTAACATCTCCGAATTCACTGGCAATAAAAATGATCTTCTGGATCTGATGGATAAGAAAGTCCGACGAAGTTGAAAAATACATCAAGGCCAATAAACTGAAGTTCGATGATAAATATGACTTCGCAAGAATTGTTGCCTACTATAATTCCTTGTTCGGCACTTAGCGTGTTGCGCTGTAGAGATTTAGGTGCTGAAGTTAGCTGGAATCTAATCTGAAAATCTACAATCAAAGAATAAATTTGCCACAAAGTCACCAAGGCACAAAGGTTCACAAAGCAGATCAAATTCGAATAAACAATTTTGCGACCTTATTGAATTAGTTTTTGCGGCCTTTGCGTGAAATGTCGCACAAACATGTCCAGTGTTACCCAATCTAAAATCGTCAATCTAAAATCTAAAAATCCTAAATGAAGCCTCTTATTCTCGTTTCCAATGATGACGGAATTACATCAAAAGGAATATTGACACTGGTAAATGCCATGAAGCAGTTGGGTGATGTAATTGTCGTAGCGCCGGATGGCCCACAATCAGGAATGGGCCATGCCATAACTGTAGGCGAAACGTTGCGATTGGAGGAAAATTTTATTTTTGAAGGTGTCAAGGCTTTTGAGTGCTCCGGAACGCCGGCAGATTGTGTCAAAATTGCCCGTCATTTTGTTTTTAAGAATGGCCGTCAGCCAGACGTTATTGTCAGTGGAGTGAATCACGGTAGCAATACTTCAATTAGCGTATTATATTCGGGCACAATGTCCGCTGCGATTGAAGGAGCCATTGAAGGAACTCCAGCCATTGGATTTTCGCTCTGTGATTTTTCGCACGATGCAGATTTTTCCCATATTGAAGAATATCTGGTAAAGATTACGAGGCAAGTTCTGGATAAGGGTTTGCCAAAAGGAATTGCACTAAACGTAAACTTCCCACCCAAAAGGAAAGAGACGATCAAGGGTATTCGGGTTTGTCGCCAGGCAAATGCCAAATGGGTAGAAGATTTTGACATGAGATATGACCCCAATGGTCGCCGATATTTCTGGATGATCGGCAATTTCGTAAACTTCGATAAAGGCGAGGACAATGATGAGTGGGCAATTGCCAATAACTACATATCAGTGGTCCCTTGCCAGTTCGATCTTACCGGGCATCAAGCCATCCCCGTACTGAATGAAGACTGGGAGATCTTGAATTAATTTATTTTGGTCTGATCAACACACCAACGTTGAGATTGATTGAACTCATCGCTACTGGAAATCGTAGACTTCTACCTGGAGAATTAATCTCTTCAGGGGTGTGCTGACTATCCGTTGTTACCTTATTTACATATATCGTTTTACGAACGTTTTGCGTCAACGAGCTTATGTTATTTTCACCGTTAACGACATACTTCGTTATCTCGCTTTCTTTCGGATAATAATTCATACCGGTAAAGCTAATTTCCGAGAAGAAGCTCATCTTTTTATTCATCTTAATATTCACGCCAGCACCACCACGAATGCCGAGAGAAATACCGCCATTGAATTTCGTGCTTCTCGACTCCGTTGACACACTTCCATTTTCTTCTACGTACTGTTTCAAATCGCGACTAAAATTCACCTTACTCAATACAGGACCGGCAAAAAAGTACGGCGTTACCGGGCGACGACGATCATAGACAATAAATTTCAGCATTGGCGTGAATAGGAAGGCACGGCTTTTCGAAGTTTCAGATTCGACATGCAAATTTTCAACGACGCCTGAGTTTATTTCATTGTAAGCAGATTGTGTATCATATTTTTTTCCCACTACATAACTGAGCCCAAGCTCCAGGTTAAGATTCTTGGAAAATTCATACACGTAGGCACCGCCGATATTCCAGCCGGCACCAAAAGAACCTTTTACATTCTGGCTAGTATAGGTAGTCCGTTGTAATTCGGTGTTTGTTGCAGGGTCTAACGTCGTAGTTGATACAGTCGAAGTGTTTGTCCCAATTTGCTGGCTTATCCACGGAAATCCATATCCAGCGCTGATCTTAAAAGACTGAGCTTGTGCAAATCCCAAAAAGGTCATTGCAATCAATGTCAATTTCAATTTTGTCATGAAAAAATTTTAGCATAAAAAATAAATCGATGCCCCTATCGACAATTAAAGTGCAAACGTGGCAAGATTATTTGGGTAAAAAAAAATTTTTACTGTGGAATTTTTCTACAATTTTTTTCTAAACGGGATCAACATCAAGCACAATTCGCGTATTTCGATGCTCTTTAATTTTCAATAAATGCTGGATTGTGCTCTGAATACTGCGTTTGAGGCTTGGTAGATCAGATTTTCCCCGCGGTATTTTTATCAGGATGCTTAATAAAAATTGATTTCTGATTTTGGAGATCATAGGTTCACCTGGACCAAAAATTTTGACGCCAGCCATGGATTCACGCAGTTGGTTTGTTAATGCATCTGCTGTTAGCCTGCATATTTTTTTGTCCGCATGTTTTATCGTGATCTCGATCAATCGTGCAAATGGAGGATAGTCGTGCTGGTACCTGTCAGCAAGCTGGGCGTCGTAAAAATTTTGATAGTCGTGTTTGAGAATTGTGAGAAGGAGTGGGTGAGTAGGATTTGAAGTTTGGATAATGACGGTGCCGGGCTTGTCTCGTCTCCCTGCGCGTCCGCTGACTTGTGTGATAAGTTGATATGCCCGTTCATAAGAACGAAAATCAGGAAAATGTATCATGCGGTCCGCATTGAAAATACCTACGAGACTTACATGATCAAAATCAAGGCCCTTTGTCACCATCTGCGTCCCCACCAGAATGTTCGTCTCCTGCTTTTCGAATTGATCGATAATTGTTTCATATCCGGTCTTCGACCGCGTGGTGTCAAGATCCATGCGTTGTACCTTGGCCTCAGGAAAGTGGAGGTTGAGTTCTTCTTCTAATTTCTCCGTCCCGTAGCCCATCGTTTTGATCCGGGGGGATGTACAGGTAGGGCAGTGGTTAGGAAGCGGTTCCCTGTATCCGCAATAATGACAAACCAACGCGTGTTTGTATTGGTGATAGGTAAGGCTAACCGCGCAGTTAACGCATTTTGGAATCCATCCACAGTCTTCGCAGCTCACCATGGGTGAGTATCCTCGCCTGTTTTGGAAAATAATTATCTGCTCTTTTTTGCTCAGTGCTTCGTCAATTTTTTTTAGAAGTACACTTGAAAAATCTCCTTTGTTTGTTTTTTGTTTACGCTCCTGGCCAGTATCAGCTAACAATACCGTTGGCAACTGGGCTTCTCCAAAACGTTTGTCAAGGGACACAAACCCATATTTCCCTTGCTGGGCATGATAAAATGATTCGATAGAAGGTGTGGCAGAGCCCAGCAACACTTTAGCGTGGTGAATCTGTCCCATCACCATCGCTGCATCCCGGGCGTTGTATCGTGGCGCAGGTTCTTGTTGCTTATAAGATGGGTCATGCTCCTCATCGACGATGATCAACCCCAGATTATCAAACGGAAGGAGAATGGAGGAACGAACACCGATTATAAATTTTAAATTTCCCTGGAGGATTCCATTCCAAACCTCAACCCGCTCATTGTCCGAAAACCTGGAGTGATAGACTCCTACAGTATGGCCAAAGATTTTTTTCAATCGTAAAACAATTTGTGTAGTGATGGCGATCTCCGGCAGCAGGTAAAGCACTTGTGACCCGGCGTCAAGAGCTTGTTTGATCAGGTTGATATAAATTTCGGTTTTCCCACTTCCCGTGATACCCCGCAGCAGCATAATGTTTTGCGTCTGAAAGCCTTGCAATATGTCACGCTGAACGCGAAGCTGATCCTCGCTAAGGCTGATGACGGTCTGTTCCCGAATTTTATCATCGCCGAATCTGGAAACAACAACTTCGAATTCTTCGAGGATTTTATTTTTGACAAGTGTTGCCAGCGACGATTCCGAAAGTCCGTCTGCCAATAGATTTTTTTTGCTGATTCCTGATTTGTTCGCCGCTTGATTACTCAATACAGGAACCTCTTGAAGGTATTTCAACAAGAGGGCTTCTTGTTTCGGTTTTGATGCCAGGGTTTCAAACAGTGTTTCGAGCGATTCCGGAGCACTGAATTCGACCGCGAGGCGGATTTTTTTTTCTGTTTTTGGTTTATATTTTTCCTTTATTTCTTCGAAAAGTATAATCGCTTCCTTTCTCACCAACGACTTCAGTATGCTGTAAGGATTTTTGACACCCAAGAGTGTAGTAATGGCTGAGTAGTCTAACGATTCGTGCATCAAGTGTTTCAGTAGCATTAATTCCTTCTCGGAAAATTCTACTGTGCTTTCTTCTAAATTGAATGAAGGATGGAGCTGGACCATGGATTCACTGGAAAGCTTTAGTCCGCTGGGCAAAGCCGCATTCATCACTTCGCCCAGTGAGCATACGTAGTAATCCGCGATCCAATGAAACAGTTTAAATTGTAATTCACTGACAACCGGGTAGTCATCCAGTATCTCAAGAATGTACTTTGCTTCATAATCCGCCGGCGGCTGACTGTGAACGTTGGAAATCAGTCCCGTGAGAATTTTACGATCACCAAATTGAACGATCGCGCGTTGTCCCTTTAGAATTTTTTCCTTTAAAACCCGGGGTACACGATAAGTAAAAAGCTTAGGAACCGGGACGGGAAGCAAGACTTCTGCGAATAGGGTCTCTTCTGTATTTTCAAAAATTTCCACGCTCCGTTTTTTTTTGGAAAGATAGGTGAATGAGGAATAAGTTAGGAGGTTTGGAAGGATTCAGAACTGAACTTTTTTCAAAGCGTCTCGAACCATCGTAAGGCTTTTGTTATCCAGGTCGTAGCCGATTTTTATGTAACGGTCTTGTAATTTTTCCTGGATCTTAAAAAGACAGATAACATCGTCGTCCACGACGACGGCAAATTCTACGGTGGGCAAAGTACTTACGGTTTGATTTAGCGTAAGCACAGTTGCTGATGAAAATCCCAACTTGATATAGTTGGCTTCAACAATAGGATCATACAAAATGTCAGTAACGTATTCAAGTTCATCAACGCTAACAATAGGCTTCTTTAATACGCATACTCTCTTAACTCCGATAAGCATTTTAAGATCCTGTTCGCATGGATTTTTCTTACTCGGTTTTTTAACGATAAAAATGCCCGAACTGTGTGGTTCCGAGAAGGAAACCAGGGCGAACAAAAGTATCGGCAGAAAGTATTTCAACTCCAAAGTTTGTGTCCTACTAATTTACAACATTCCAGTGATGTAAAAATCGTTTAGATGTGTTGAATTCTTTTTTGGAATCATGCCACCAAAGGCAATTTCCTACAAGTGAATAATGAAATTCTTGTTAAGAGGGCAGCGTCAAAATAACGCAATGTTGGAAATCACGGGGCATGCTTTTGAATCCACAATCGTGACCTTGAGTTTGGTCGTTTCCGTTGGGTCCAATTTTAGAATTCGTTTGTAACCAATTGTTGTACCCTTCGCGACTACTTTCCAGCTATCCTGATTCCAGGCTTCGACAGTAAATGATTTTACCCGCTGACCGAGCTTAATGTATTCCTGAAGCAGAATGTATTTAACCGCCTGGGGCTGGTTCAACTCAAGTTCGATGTGCCCGGTTTTAACCTGATCATCGGTGGTCCAATAGGTCTCCGGATTTTCGTCAACGGACATCGCAGGTGAGAAGGTTTCGTCGTCGCCACGAAAGGAGCTTGCCGTTACCAAGGCATTCGCGATTAGGTTGCTTTTTAGTTCGGTGTCCAATATCTTTCTTAACCCTTGCAACGATTGCAAATCATTTTCGTGAATAAGGCCTCGCTGATCCGGCGGAATATTCAACAACAGGGTAGACCCTCGGCCAACAGAAGTAAGGTAAATTTCAAACAAGTCTTTCTCCTGATTTTACCAACGAATCCTCTTTGCTATGGTAAAACCACCCTGGCCGAATAGACACATCTACTTCTGCCGGAATCCATGCAGACCCATTTTCATGGCCTTCGTTTAATAAATGTTCAATTCCTGGTTTGCCTGCAAATAACGTGTCCGGTGTGATGGTGTTCCAGTTTGTTTCGCCTGCAACACCACGCTCATTGCCAACCCATCGGACTCCGGGGCCGGCATCGCTGAAAAAGAGAATTTGCGGTTCCATCTCGCGGACAAGATTTAAGTGTTGTCGGCCAGTCATAATAAGTTGCACCGTTGATCCTCCTTGTTTCATTCGCGCCTCCATAGTATCCATCCCCTCCGTTGGCGCCGTCAAACCACATTTCGAAAACTGGCCGTAATTAGTAAACAATTCCTTCAGCTGATTGCGGTAATATGTCGATGTACGCGGGCGTAGCCATAATCAGCATGGTTCCGGTCCCATGGCGATAAGTAAACACCGAACTTTAAACCTTTTCGTTTACAGCTGCACGAAAGCTCTTTTACGACATCTCCTGCTCCATTTTTAAATGGACTGTTCTTTACCGAATGTTCGGAATAGGCTGTGGGCCAAAGACAAAATCCATCGTGATGTTTGCAGGTTAAAATCACACCTTTGAACCCGGCATCCTTAAAGGCATCCACCCACTGGTCAGGATTAAACGACGTATGGGTTAAAAATCGAAGGCTTTTCGTCGCCATATCCCCATTCTTTTCCCGTGAAGGTGTTTAAAGAGAAGTGTACAAACGCATTCATTTCCATTGCATGCCATTCTAACTGACTTGGGCTTGGGGTCGGGCCGACAGCCACCGGTGGCGCTGCCTCTCTTTTCGAACAAGAAAGAATTAAGACAAAAGTCGAAAGCAGGCTTAATATTTTCACGGAATTTCTGGTTGTATGCGACGAATATACTAAGGACGATCGATCATAGCCAAAAATTATATGAGTTGCAGTTTGGCCTCCTCTAGTGTATGGACAGGTAATTTGCAAGTCTTATTGTAGCACACATAAATGGTCGACTCTCCGTTAGTGGATACTTTATCCTTTAGCAATGGAAGATCACTTTTATCTTCTGTTCCCTGGATGATTGAAAATGGAAAATACTGTTGTAGAAACTCAGACCGTAAAGTCTTTATTTTTTTTCCGGTGAACGCAATTTCTGCCAACCCTTTTTTTATTTCCGTAAAAACAATTGCCCAATGCGACATGTACGTAGGTTCGCTCTTAATAATATGACTCAGCGATTCTGCCATCGCTTTAGCCGTTTTTCCCCACTCATCGCGGTCAAAAAATATACTTAAATAATTGAGGTTTTGCGCCATAATGGCGTTGGAAGAAGGAATTACATTATCAAAGATTTCTTTTTTGCGACTGATGAGTCGTTCTCCTTGAGAGGAAGTATAAAAAAAGAAACCATCGTGTGGGTCAAAGAATTGTTCAATAGTGTGCTCCATAAGGGCACTCGCCCGATGAATCCATTGCTCGTCAAATGTAACTTGATACAGCTTAATTAACGCCTGAATATAAAAGGCGTAGTCATCGAGAAAGCCCACTGTTGTCGAGCGCTTGTTCTTATAAGACCGGTAAATTTTATTTCCCTCCATCAATCCTTTTTCAAGGAAGTGAATATTTTTCAGCGCTGAATCGAGAAAAATTTCATCACTAAAAACACGATAGGCATCGATCAAGCCACTTACCATCATAGCGTTCCAGGCTGTAATCATTTTATCATCCAGCCCCGGCCGGATACGTCCTTCGCGCGCTTCCAATAATATTGTTTTGGATTTTTGCAAGATGGCCTTCCAGTCGCCGACCGTCAAAGAATGCTCTCCTAAAAATTCCTGGTCTCCTTTGTTGCGCATCAGTATGTTTCGGTCATGTTCCCAATTGCCCTGGTCTTTGATTCCATAGTAAGTAGATATGAGTGCTTCATGATCGCCTAATTTTTCCTGCAGCTCAGCTTTACTCCACGTGTAAAACTTTCCTTCAACGCCTTCGCTATCTGCATCTAGTGCTGAATAAAAACCGCCATCTGGATGGGTCATTTCGCGATCAAGCCATTGGAAGGTTTCATATACTACATCCTTAAACGCGTCATCCTTTGTGATGGAATAAGCTTCGCTGATATAAGCTCAGCAATTGTGCATTATCATAAAGCATTTTTTCGAAGTGAGGTGCAAACCAATATCGATCGACCGAGTATCGCGAGAATCCGCCCCCAATTTGATCATATATTCCTCCCATTGAGATCTTCTGCAAGGTAAAAACAACGTGCCTGAGCGCTTCTGAATTTTTTGTCAGGTGCGCTAGCCTTAGGAGGTAAAGCCAGACAGAAGGCATAATAAATTTCGGCTCCTTATCCTGGCCTCCCCATTTTTTATCAAACTTCGGTTCGAGTCGATTGTAAATTTCATTTAAATCTTGAATGAGTTCGGAATCGACAGGTTTCTGCTTATAACGCTCCACTTCAGAAGTCAGCAAATGCAGCCTGAGTTCCTCAGCGGTGTCTTCAATTTGTTTTCGATTTCCCTGGTAAGCGCGATTGATATTGGTTAACACTTCAACCCAGACCTGCGGTGTAAAATAGGTTCCTCCGAAAAAAGGTTTTTGATCAGGCGTGAGAAATACATTTAATGGCCAGCCTCCGTTTACACCTAAAACTTGAACCGCCTCCATGTAGATTTGATCAATGTCTGGACGCTCCTCCCGATCTACCTTAATACAGACAAAAAATTTGTTCATCACGTCGGCGATACTGTCCTTTTCAAATGATTCGCGTTCCATCACATGGCACCAATGACAGGAAGAGTAGCCAATGCTCACCAAAATCGGTTTGTCCTCCCTTGCAGCTTTATCCAAGGCGTCTTTTCCCCATTCGTACCAATCCACAGGATTATGAGAATGTTGAAGTAGATACGGTGACGTTGAATGTATTAATCTGTTTGCCATTGGTTAAAATTTAATGTGTCCATGTCAGCTTTAAGCTTTCCACTTTAAGCTTTAAGCTGCCTTCTTAAGGCCGTTGCTTCCTCCTCAACATCGACAACGCCCTTTAATTCCTCCAATTTTTTTAGCATTTCCTTTACAAAATTTTGATGTGCCGATGAAGCCGGATGAAAGGGTTTATGTGCGAGTGCTAACTGAATTTCATTCCATTTGCTCATGAATGTCTTCAGGTCATCATCGAAATATTGCTCCGCGAATTTTTCCCAGATGTATTGCTCCGCCACTTGCGTTGGATGAATCATATCTGCCTTGTAAAAACGGTAGTCGCGAAGATCATCCATCATGATTTCATAGGCGGGGAAATAGGAGACGTCACGAAACTCTTTCGTGAGGGTGTGGCAAGCGACACGGAGAACGGATTTGCTAGCACTGTTGAGCTCCAGTGTATCCTTGATGTGTCTTACTGGACTGACTGTAAGCAAGATGTTAATATCGGGATTAATTGACTTTAGCTCGTGGTACATCAATCCAAACGAATCCAGCACTTTTTCCGGAGTCATTAAAGATTTGGTAAACATGCTTTGTGGCATTTTATGACAATTGGCAACGATCGTGTTTGTTTCGCTTCGCTCGTATACCCATGCCGTGCCATAGGTAATGATTAGCCAATTCGTGTCGCGCAGGAAAGAATGGATACTAGAAATAATCGCTTTTAATTGATCTTGCAAATAACTTAAATTCATGGAAGCGAATTCTGAATGAAAGTCATAATTGAAGAACACATCGTCACGCTGCAAAAATGTATCTTCCGGAACAGGTTCATTAAGGATTGCGTATTGAACAGCCTTATGAATCGAGGCGGGATTATAAATTACGCCAAAAGGATTAGCGCTGCAGTTAATTTTATTGGCCGACAAACTGAGACCCTATTGCATCGGAAAAGCATGACCCGATGGTCAAAATCCTGTCTGATAGGCTTATACGTTTTGAGCGAAGGCTTGGGGCTAAAGAATGTTCGAAAGTGTTCATAAAATAATGTTTCCGCAAACACTTGAAAATTTGACGCTTTTTAAGATACTTTAGCGTTTGATTCAAAGAAATCAAAAAACCATTAAAATTATGAATAACGACCTTACCGCCTTTGAAAAGATTCCGGTAAAAATCTTTAACACCTCCGAGCAAGGTTCCGTTTTTGTCGCCAAAGAAATTGCCGCGCTGATCAAGACTGCGTCAGAAAGAAGGAAAACCTTGTGTACTTGGACTGGCCACAGGTTCTTCGCCTACCCGGATGTATGCAGAATTGGTGAAGATGCATCAAAAGGAAGGGTTGAGTTTCAAGAACGTCTACACCTTTAACCTGGACGAATATTATCCGATGCAGCCCGAGGCGCTTCAAAGTTATGTGCGCTTCATGCGCGAGCACCTTTTTGATCATATTGATATACCCAAGAAGAACATTCAATATTCCCGATGGCACAGTGAACAAAGAAGAAATAGGCGAGTTTTGCAGAACCTACGAAGAAAAAATTGACAAGCTTGGCGGAATCGATATTCAAGTCCTGGGTATTGGTCGCACAGGTCACATTGGATTTAACGAACCTGGTTCTTCTGAAAAATCGCTTACGAGGCTTGTGTCCTTGGATCAGGTCACCCGTATCGATGCTGCCAGTGATTTTTTTGGAGAAGAAAATGTTCCGCGAAAAGCGATCACGATGGGTGTAGGGTCCATCATGAAAGCCGCCAAGGTTTACATGATGGCATGGGGTGAAGGGAAGTCTGCCATCATACACAAAGCGGTGGAAGGTGCCGTTACCGACCAGATACCATCATCATTTCTTCAACGTCATAGCGATTGCACCGTTGTGCTTGATGATGCCGCTGCGTCCGCCCTTACCAGGGTTAAAACACCGTGGATCCTTGACAGTGTTGAATGGAACGAAAAACTCATTCGCAAAGCCGTTGTCTGGTTATGGCAGAAGATTAAAAAGTCAGTGCTCAAACTCACCAACCATGATTACATGGAACATGGTATGGGAGACATCATTACGGAATATGGCTCGGCCTATCAGGTAAATATCAAAGTGTTTAATTACCTTCAGCACACCATTACCGGATGGCCTGGCGGTAAACCGAATGCCGATGATTCTCATCGTCCGGAGCGAGCAAAGCCATTTCCGAAGCGTGTTGTTTTATTTTCACCACATCCCGACGATGATGTGATCTCGATGGGAGGGACGTTCATTCGTCTGGTAGACCAGGGACATGAAGTACATGTTGCCTATCAAACGTCCGGAAATATTGCCGTGTTTGATGACGATGCGATTCGTTTTGCTGATTTCGTCCGGGACTTCAATGATCAGTTTGGATTGAGCAAAACCGATGGCGCAAAATTTTATAAGAAAGTTGTTCAATCGCTTCAGAAAAAAGGACCTGGACAAATTGATAGCGAGGAAGTGTTGAAGATCAAAGGACTGATCAGAAGGGGAGAAGCAAAAGCGGGTGGCCGATACGTTGGAATTCCCGATGAGCAAATGCACTTTCTTGATATGCCCTTTTATGAAACGGGTGCGGTGAAGAAGAAACCGTTAAGTGAAGAAGACATTCAAGTTATCATGGACATCCTGGAGAAGGTAAAGCCACATCAGGTGTATGCAGCAGGCGATCTTTCAGATCCACATGGAACACACCGCGTCTGTCTGGCTGCTATCTTCGAGGCCCTTCGAAGATTAAAGAAAAAACCTTGGGTGAAAGATTGTTGGGTATGGTTATATCGCGGCGCGTGGCAGGAGTGGGATATCGATCAGATTGAGATGGCGGTGCCGCTCAGTCCGGAAGAGCTCATGCGAAAACGACGAGCCGTATTTAAACACCAATCTCAAAAAGACAGTGCAATGTTTCCAGGAAGCGATAAGCGCGAATTCTGGATGCGCGCGGAAGATCGAAATCACGCTACGGCTAAAGCATACAATGAACTAGGCCTTGCTGAGTATGAAGCGATGGAGGCGTTTGTGAGACATAAATTTTAGGTACGATTTACGAGGTTCGAGGTACGAGGGTCTGTCTCATCGTGCCTCGTACTTCGCAACTTGCATCTCTTTTTTAGCTCGTAATCCTTTACGTATTAAGAACGAAACGTATTAAGAACGAACTGCGAATTATGGCGAAGAACATTCGTACCTCGTACCTTGTAACTCGTACCTCGTACCTACTGCTGTTGCATTTGCATCTCCTGGTATCGACGAAAGGAATTTTTGGAGAAGGATGTTGCTTTCTCCGGCTTGACGAACTCTGTTTCAGGATCTGTGTTTCTCCCATCTTCGTAGGAAACTTTTACAGTTACTTCCAACGTATGATCTGAGGTCCCTCTATACGTCCCTTTCACCGGGGAACAATCGGAAAAATTCTTGCCAACGGCAAGCCTGACGTGAGTTTCATTGGCAACACAATTATTGGTCGGGTCAAGTCCCAGCCAACCATAAAATGGAATGTAAGCTTCTACCCACGCGTGCGTTGCACCTTCACCACGCATTCCTTCGCGGCTGGGGCAAACGTATCCACTCACATATCGGGCAGGCATATTCATGAGCCGGAGCATCACCAAAAGTATATGGGCGAAATCCTGACAAACTCCTGAACGAATTTTCCAGATCTCATCGATTGTTGTCTCGACGGTAGTTATTCCCTTTTTATAGGAGAAATTCTTGTAAATGTATGCGCATAAATCTTTCGCGGACTGAAGTGGTGTACAATGCTTACACTGCTCTTCTTTTAGAACCGCTTTTACATCCGGCAGCGCGTCAAACCTTTCTTGCTTTAAGAAATCAATAAACTCAAGCTGATATTTAAGGTTCTCGAATTCTTTCCATTGAATTTCTTGGTCCACTGTATCTTCTGGAACCGGGCGATGAGCGGTCTCCACCACCAATTTGGAATCAATGAACAGCTCTTTGTGAGGTTGTGCGTGCGTAAATGTTCCGACTTCATTTCCATAGTAATCACGATGAACATTGACGATGGGATTTCCCGAAATGGTTATTTGATGCTGCAAGACTTCCTGGTATTGGTCCTTCAAAGGATAAAGCATAATCTGATTAGCGCTATCCCTGACGGTATCATCATAGGAATATTTTGTAATATGTCTGATCTTAAATTTTGACATGATGTTTTTTTAGCTGTAAGCGAAATAGTAGTGATTTAATGTGCTGCCAATACCTGAAATGTCAGTCGTAATCGAATTCAAATAGTGGTGAAGCCCGGTTTGCGAGACACTTTGTACATCCGAATACTGTAATTTACTTCGAAGCTTTCCAATCATAAAATCCACCTTTGAAAAGCCTTCTGTATTCTGATCGCTCTGAAGTCTTTTAAAATAGCGTTGAAGTTGATTCAATGAATACAGGACTGATCTTGGAAAATCGACGTTGAACAATACCTGATCAATAATATTGCGGGCTTCAAACCCTGACCGATATCTTTTCAAATACAAGGAGTACCCTGAGATCGACATAAGCAGATATTTCCAATAGGTAGTATCGGTTGGCTTGTCCAAATCATAGGCAAGATTGCTGAGCTTGACATCGAGGATGTCAGACGTTTGTATCGCCCGCTCCATATACTTTCCAACGTTCATGAAGCAAAGTCCTTCGCCCCGAAACATTGTATTATCGGAAACACCAAAATAAAGCATGCACTCTTTTATCAGTGCGTCCAAAACTGTTATAGGGTCTTCATGCTGAAGTAAGTGCATAAGTCGTTCTTCATGAACGACATGGTAAAACTCATTCAAACACTGCCAAACTTCCGTGGTGATATTGTCCTGAACGCCCCGGGCATTTTCCCTGGCTTTCCGCACCATTGAGAAAACGGAGGTTGGGTTTTCGCGGTCAAGCACCATGTATTGAATGATCTTCCGGCCATTTGGTTCCAACTCCGCGGCCTCCGCTTGTTCCAGATGGCCGAAAATTCTCAAGACAGGTTGCCACGAAAATTCCTCACTGTTGTCTTGCGAAGAGGCGTAGTTAATTTTCAACATGCGCAAAATGCTGTCCGTGCGTTCCATATAACGCGACATCCAGTACAACGAATCGGCAACGCGGCTA
The DNA here is from genome assembly GCA_963813425.1 of uncultured Bacteroidota bacterium. GTDB lineage: Bacteria > Bacteroidota > Bacteroidia > Cytophagales > Cyclobacteriaceae > Chryseolinea. Next base: position 1,951 of record CAWEZB010000025.1, on the reverse strand, counting down.
AGCATTCAAAGTCAAATTTTTCATGTTAATATTCATTTTGCTAATACCCACGTGTCTTTACTTCCACCACCTTGTGAAGAATTTACCACAAGTGATCCTTCTTTCAATGCAACTCGCGTCAATCCACCAGCGACAATTTCGATTCCTGTCGGACCGCAAAGTGCATAGGGTCTTAAGTCCACCCTGCGCGGCTGTACCTTGCCGTTGATATAACAAGGTGCATTTGACAAGCTGATAATAGGCTGAGCGATAAACTGCCTTGGATTCTTGATGATCTGTTTTTGATAGGCGCTGATCTCTTCGTCGGAAGCAGCATGTCCCATCAGCATACCATACCCTCCCGATTCGTTGGTTTTCTTAACAACCATCTGGCTAATGTTTTTCAACACGTGCTCCCGTTCTTCGTCGTTGCTTAATTGATAGGTAGGCACATTCTTCAGAATTGGCTCTTCGTTCAAATAGTAACGAATCATTTCAGGTACGTAAACATAAGTTGCCTTATCATCGGCAACGCCATTACCGATAGAATTAACAATGGCAACGTTTCCCTTGCTATATGCGGACAATAGTCCCGATACGCCGAGCACACTGGAAGGTTCGAAGACCAATGGATCGAGGTATTCATCGTCAACGCGCCGGTAGATCACGTCAACTTGCTGTAGCCCGGCCGTTGTTTTCATGTATACGATGTGATTTTCAACAACGAGGTCGCGTCCCTCGACGAGTTCAATTCCCATTAGCCGCGCGAGGGTTGCATGTTCAAAGTAAGCGGAGTTGTAAATGCCTGGCGTCAATACCACGACCGTTGGTGAAGAAATCTGCCTGGGCGAAAGTGCTAGAAGATTTTTATATAAGATGTTCGGATATTGTGTTACAGGTCTGACAAAATTTTGCGGTATCAGATCTGGAAATATTCTTTTTGTTATCTCCCGGTTTTCAATCATGTACGAAACACCGGAAGGCGTTCTAAGATTATCTTCCAATACATAAAATGTTCCGTCATGATCGCGGATCAAATCGATTCCGGCGATGTGAACATAAATGTCGTGCGGAATATTGATGCCTTGCATTTCGCGCAAGTAGTGCGGGCATGAGTATACCAACTCTATCGGGTACAATACCGTCTTTAAGAATGAATTGGTGGTGATATACATCTTTCAAAAAAAGGTTAAGGGCCGTAATCGTTGTTTGATTCCCTTTTCAATGAAATTCCACTCGCTGGCAGTGATAATTCGGGGAATAATATCAAAGGGAAATATTTTTTCTATTCCCTCACCACTGGAATACACCGTAAAGGTGATCCCTTGGCTCATGAAGAGTTTTTTAGCCAGCTCCTCCTTTTTACTGAGTTCGTCCGGCTGGTATGCGATGTAAAAAATCATAGACGTTTCGATATTGAAATCTTACGTTCTCATCATCATACATTTCATCCCAGGTTCGGGGAGCGAGGGCATAATGATGAAAGAGAGGTGTCGTCAGCATCGGCAGACCAGGGTTAGATCAACCTAAAATACCATGTTGCTAATTGATTTGGATTGAGAATTGTATAATTATTTACGCAATCGAATGATTGTGGCATAAAAGCAAAAGCCGTCCCTTACTTGAAACGGCTTTTAGCATATCTGAATGTAGTTGGTGACTATTCCGCTACCACCTTCACCTGGATCTCATGCTTCACTTCTTTGTGAAGATCCAGTGTTACATTGTAGGTTCCGAGTTGCTTAGGATTTTCCTTTAGCTGTACCTTCTTCCGATCGATATCAAAACCTTTTGCTTTTAGCGAATCGGCGATCTGGAGTGCTGTTATTGCACCAAAGATCTTTCCGCTTTCACCGGCTTTAGTTCCGATTTCGATGGTAAGTTCACCAATCTTGGCTGCAAGTGTTTCCGCATCTTGCTTAACCTTTGCGGCCTTGTGGGCAGCCTGGCGAACATTTTCTTTTATTAATCT
>CAWEZB010000024.1:0-89336 GCA_963813425.1 uncultured Bacteroidota bacterium | reverse complement strand
ATGAGTAAAGGCCAAACGGTAAAAAGAAGACAGGACAAAGTGCGATGCGTTTCGGTGGTTTATCATCTTTGATATAAAGGGGAAAATACGTCTATGTTATTTAACTACTTCAAACTCTCTTTCCGGCTGATGGCGCGGAACCCATTTTTCACCTTGCTTAAAGTAGGCGGGATAGCCGTTGGGTTGTCCATGTTCGTGATACTTTGGCAGTATGCCCAAAATGAGTTGGCCAGTGATCATCAGTGGAAAGATAGCGAACGCATATATCGTTTGGGTATCATTGGCAAATGGACCGATGATAAAATAAATTGGCAACAAACAGAATTTGCTACAAGTCTTGTCTCACTTGTAGACAAAATAATACCAGCGTACCCGGAAGTACTGGAAGTGACCCGTATTCTTTCGCAGCAAAATGTTTCCGGGCTTAAAAAGGAGAAATCCCATGTCAGTGATCACGGTACCGATCTTTTTCTTTCGGTGCAAAGCGACACTCATAAGAAATCATTCAAAGAAATGAATGTGGTTTATGGAGACCCCAACTTATTCAGATTTTTTGGAATTCCCCTAATTGAAGGCCAAGCCGAGTCTGTGCTTAAGCTTGCTGGATCAATTGTAGTATCCGAGAAGTTAGCAAAGAAATATTTTGGGAATACCCATGCAACCGGAAAAACCATTTTAATTAATGATCAAATTTCATTAATGATAACAGGAGTCTTTAAGGATCTTCCCCACAATACACATCTTCTCTTCGATGCTGTGATCTCCACAGAACGCATCCAAGACCGTTATCACCTGGTAACTCAGGATGTGCATGCACCGGTGCATTACCTTAAGGTCAAAGACGGCATCGATATCTCAAAATTAATAATGGACATCAACATTAATAAACATGAACAAATCGTGCAGGCTTATTGGGGTGATTCTCCTTACGGTACCAGTGAAGCGTTCCTTCAGCCTCTTAGCGAGATGCCTTTTCAAAGTTATGTCGTGGATAACTATACAATGAAGTCCAAATTCGTTTTAATTGTGTTTAAAAGCACTGCCATCGCTATCTTGTTGTTGGCGTGGATCAATTATGTAAACTTGTCCTGTGCGAGCAACTTGAACCGCATGAAAGAAGTGGCGACGCGAAGAGTTATTGGAGCCAGGCCGTTTGAACTGGTCATGCAGTTTGGAGTCGAGTCGCTCGTGATCAACACGATCGCATTGTTGATGGCGTTGACTTTAGTACAATTGGTAAGGCTGCCAATGGAAGCGCTTTTTGGAATTTACATTCTTCCCTGGTCGAATTTGGTACAATCGTCCATTTGGATCCTGCTGCCAGTCTTAATAACTGGTGCCTTGTTAACCGCCTTTTACCTTGCGTGGATTGTAGTTCGTCGAAAACCGAAGGAACTGTTCGCGATGGCTCCCAGACAAACGGAAATATCCGCGACATTCTTTACCATCTTTCAATACAGTGTTTCCATTACCATTGTAGTGTTTGCTTTTGTCATTAAGGGACAAATAAATTTTGTTTTATCACAAGATATTGGATTTAGAAAAGAAGAACTGGTGATAGTAGACCTTCCGTTACACCACAACGCCAATTTTAAAGCAGACTTAAACACCTTCCTGGGTAAGGTTAGAGAAAATGGCGCATCCGTCAGCCAATCGGTTCCGGGTGACGATAACCCGGGCTTTATAAACTTGATTCAACCTGGAATTGGCGCGGGTATAGGAGTAGAGTGCAATGGTGGAGTAGATGAAAACTACATTCCGCTGTATAACATTAAAATGATTGAAGGTCGAAATTTTCTTAGCGATCATCCCGCTGATAGTACGGCAATATTGCTAAGTGAGATTACAACGACACGGCTTGGATTTAAGAATCCCGGTGACGCTATTGGCAGGAAGTTGATAACCGGACCGGATGGTGACGTTTCAGTAACGGTTGTGGGGGTTTTCTCGGACTATCAAACGCGACCCCTTCTTAACATGGGATATTACCAATCCAATGGCCTTGCTATGACCTACAAAGATTATTTGCTCCCGGAAGAAGCCTGGTCAATTCCACAAAAGGTGTCTTTTCGCATTAAACCGGAAATGTTTAAAGAGTCAATAGCAAAAATCGAAATATCCTACTACGATTCTTTTTCAGACCCTCTGTTTAGTTGGCGTTTTTTAGACGAAGCACTTAAGAGTAAATATCAGCAGCATATCATCGTGAGCAACCAGGTCACGTTGTTTTCGTTTTTGTCGATCGGTATAGTATGCATTGGCTTGCTCGGTATGATGGTATATAAGGTTCATCGGAAACTTAAAGAAATAAGTATACGAAAAATCTTCGGTGCACGACTGCACGAGATTGCCAAAATCCTTTTGAACGCCACTATGAGACAGCTCCTGGTTGCAACTGCTGTCGGTGTGCCACTGTCGTATTATCTCACGCAACAATATTTACAAAAGTTCTCGGAACGAATTCAGCTGGAGTGGTGGCACTTAGCCACTCCGATAGCAATTTTAGCAACAGTCATGTTATCGGTGATTGCGTCCATAGTGTGGAAAGCAGCCAAAAACAATCCGGTGGAAGCGTTAAAGCACGAATAGCAAATAATGTTGTCTTGATCATTTTATCGCATAGAATGTGTGCCAAGGCAATCGTTCAGAAAGAGAGATTTTTTTTGCAGAATAGGCAGAAACTTGTGCTATATTATTCAACCGTTACCAAGTAAATCGTCGATCCGAATAGAAAGGCTTTGTGTCTTGGTGTCTCCGTGGCTAATGTGACTGTGCGTTGGTTTGAAACATTGAGTGTTTCAGAATGAATCAGTGAAAAAGAAGGTGACTTAAAAATTCTCCTTTTTGACGTCAAACGAATGCTTAACTTAATGGTATAGGGTTTGGCTTATAATACGTAACCACTAAAACCATGCTCCTCAGCTACCTCAAACTAGCCGTTAGATTACTCTTAAGAAATCCCTTCTTCACTTTCATCAATGTATTGGGGCTTTCCGTCGGTTTTGCGGTATTTATTATTCTCTGGCAATACTCCCGGCATGAACTTAAAAGTGATCGATTTCACAAAGATTATGACCGGATATACAGGGTGGTAACCAAGCTTGACTTCACATAGGATGGCAAGGTGTGGGTATTTATGTACGGATATGACATGCCCTGTCCATACCGTTAGACTGGCGGAAAAAATCCCGCAGGTTCAATCATTCACCCGAATCTATAATCAGGATAACTTTAATGCCACATGGATAGAAGATCATTCCAGTCAGCTCTTCCTGACGGCCAAAAGTGAGTCAGGCGATGAGAATCATTTCGTTGAAAAGCATGTAGCCTACGCAGATCCCAACATGTTTGATTTTTTTGGCATTGAGCTGATCCGTGGGAATGTTCTAAACGTGCTCAACGATGCAAATGCAGTAGCCATTTCTCAACGCACAGCACAAAAGTATTTTGGATCGGAAGATCCCTTAAATAAAATACTATTGCTGAATAACACCATTCCGTTGAAAGTGACAGGCGTATTTGCCGACTTGCCCAAGAATACACACCTGGAATTTGAAATTGTAATATCGATGCGTCGACTGGAGAAATCCATCAACGAATTCAAGTCCAGTGCCAAGGGTGGCCCGGTAAGTTATTTCAAATTGCAACAAGGCTTTCCTGTTGGCTCCCTCGAAGAAGTCCTCAGGATGACAGCCGAATCTTAACAAACGAAATCAATACAGACGGGAATTTAAAGGCCCACGTGTCTTTGCAGCCCCTGAAAGAAATTACTTTTTCAAATCTGGACGGGGATCACTTTTTACCAAAATCAAAAATTTTTCTCTCTGTACTTAATGCAATTGCCGTGATCGTTCTTGTTGTGGCATGGATCAATTACGTCAACCTTACACTTAGTTTGAACATAAAACGCAACAAGGAACTTGCTATGCGAAAAACAATTGGCGCTAGACCTTTAGATTTTATTAAGCAGTTCGTAATGGAATCGACGATTATCAACATGCTTTCACTTTTGATAGCAATCACGCTGATTCAACTTTCCAAAGGCGCCCTGACAATATTCTTTCAATTTCACATTTACACTTTTGATAGTAATATTTATGGTACAGTATGGATCGTATTGTTGGTGCTTGCCCTCGGAATATTGGTTACAGGTTTTTACCCGGCTTTGTCGACGCTCAAAACTACCCCACGCTCATTGTTTGCACGCGTGGGCTTGCCGATGCGGATGCCAATGAACGCCACAAATGCGCTCCTGATTATTCAATATACTTGCTCCATCGTGTTGATCATCGGCGTGTTTGCCATTCAGCGCCAGCTTGACTATGTGCTTACGCGAAGCATTGGAATCAACAGGAAAGGAATTGCAGTCATTGACCTACCCCATAAGCAACCCACTAATTTTCGATCGCTATTGAAGACATTCTGCAATGAGGTTGGTGGTCTATCTTTTGTCGAGGACTTAACGGTCAGTAATAACGTGGTGGGTGACAGGGAGGAGAATTCGGTGTATATTCAAAAAACTTCCGAAAAATTCGGTTTCGTCCCGGATTGCAACGGTGGCGTTGATGAACGCTTTTTGTCGTGTTATGGAATTCCGTTAATAGCGGGCCGGAATTTTCTTCCAAACCACCCATCGGATACCAATGCTGTACTGCTCAGCCGGCAGGGCGTCAAGAACCTGCACTATAAAGAACCAAGCGATATCATAGGTGCAACTGTATTGGTTCAGGAAAAAGATTTCTCGGATGTATTTACGCCAGCCCAGGTCATCGGCGTATTCGAGGATTATAAGCGGACGACTTTTTTTTCTGTTTCACGATCAAATCGAAAGGCCGATGACGTGGGTATCGTTTTAATGTATGGAGATTACATGGTTCCTGCACAGGCGCCGAGAAAGCTTTCCGTAAGGATGTCCTCGACGAATTACGAACAGGCACTTAGCGCAATAGGTGAAAAGTACAGAAAACTTTTTCCAGGAAACGCATTCAATTGGAGTTTCCTTGATGAGAATATCAACAGTTACTATCAAAATGAAAAAATTGCCAGAAATCAGATCCTTCTATTTTCAGCACTGGTAATTGGTATCTCCTGCTTAGGGTTATTAGGAATGATCATGCAAAGAATCCTCCTGAAGACTAAGGAGATTGGCGTACGAAAAATAATGGGTGCCCGGCTTCGCCATATCGGGTCACTCCTGCTTAGTTCCACGGTCAAACAAATGACCAGTCGCTCTGATCATCGGAATTCCCTTGGCAGGGTACGCGTCACAACAGTATTTACAGCGATTCACTGATCATATCGCCATTCACTGGTGGCACTATCTAATCCCTGTGCTTATGAATTGTGTGATTATGCTGCTGACCATTTCACTGCTGCTAGTGAGGGCCGCCTCGACAAATCCAGTGGAGTCTCTACGACATGAATGAAATTTTCCAGATGTCCTCCCCAACCGGTGTGGTCAGTAGCAATGTTCAGTAAATCGATTACAAAGTGCGTTGGTTTGAAACATTGGAGTGTTCCAGAATGAATCAAAAAAAAGAAGGTGACTTAAAAATTCTCCTTTTTGACGTCAAACGAATGCATATCTTAAATGGTATAGCCTTTGGCATGTGATCCGTAACAAATATTACCATGCTTCTCAACTACCTGAAACTAGCTTTCCGGATAATGACCCGGAATTACTTTTTCACCTTGATCAATGTGCTCGGGCTCGCAGTGGGGTTTGCTTGCTTTTTTGCATTGTGGAATTATGCTGACGTCAGAATTAAAATCAAATCAATATCATAAGGACTACGAAAGAATTGGCAGGGTTGGTGTGTACTGGCGGTGGCAAGACAAAGGCTCTGAAAAATCGGACTACGTGACCTTTGGTTTCTCCAAAGCTGACTTACCGGCACGATTTAAAGAGGATTTCCCCGAAGTCGAGAGTTACGCTAGAATCTTGACACAAGAATTTTTTTTAGACAATTTGGTCCCTCATGACAAGAAAATAAATATCTCCATTACCAGTGATAATGGCGCGGATCATATTTTTAAGGAAACTAAAGTAATATACGCGGATAGCAACCTCTTCGATTTTTTTTCAATACCGCTTGTCCTAGGCCAGAAAGACGATGTTCTAGGCGAGTCGGATTTCGTTGTACTTTCTCAGGCCACAGCAAGAAAATATTTTGGCGATCGAAATCCTGTTGGGCGAACTCATCAAGCTCAACGATAGTCTGACGTTGAAGGTAAGCGGCGTTTACGAAGATTTGCCGCACTATACACATTTCGATTTTGACCTCGTCATTTCTAATGTAGGCTACCTCACAAATTGGCAGAACGCATTCTTCGGATCAACTCAAAATTTTATCAAACTCAGTGCAGAAAGCTCGTTTAAGGATCTCGAAAACAAGATCAATGCAAAAAAACAAGAATACTGGTCACGGGTACTGACAGCAAGGACAACCGTCGACGTTGAGATGTTCATACAACCCTTGCATGAAATTGCTTTTAGCAATTCCTTCGAGGGCGATGAATTTCCGGTCAGGTCCAGAAGCCTGTTGATTGCCTTAGCATCGATATCCGTTGTAATTCTTATCATGGCATGGGCTAACAACGTTAATTTAACGTTGGTTCGCACGACAAGACGAATGAAAGAATTTGCTACCCGGAAAATAAATGGCGCTGTGTTTTCGGACTTTTTAAAGCAATTAATTATTGAGTCTTTACTTCTTCACGCCCTTTCCTTTCTTTTAGCTATCACTTTACTTCAGGTAATGCGGCAACCCTTTAAATCATTGCTTAATATTTATATCTCCGAACTTTGGTCCTTAGACCTTCAAACATGGGGCATCTTTTTTGGCGCAATCTCCTTCGGAATTTTGATCAACGTATTGATTCCGGTTCTATCTGTGGCTTCCCGCCTTCCGCAGTCTTTATATAGAATGAGCTCACAACCTGCAAACAAAAACGTTGTGCGGTCTGTTTTGACGATTGTCCAGTTCTCTTCTGCCATCGTCTTAATTCTGTGGGGGTATGTGGTTTATCTCGAACTTGATTTCATCCTCAATAAAGAAATTGGTATTGACCGAGAGAACATCATAACCGTCGAATCACCAATTAACCAATCAAAGCACGACCTAAATGATTTTGACCGGCTTGTAAATCATTTCTCGAACTCGCCTGGTATTGAAAAAGTAACCTATAGTCGACTCGTACCAGGAGACATCCAAAGACGAGCCAAATTGATAAAAACACCTGGAAGCGATAATCAAGTTGGTCTTGACGCCAATGGCGTTCATGAAACATTCATCGCCTTCTTCAAATTACAACTTCTCGCAGGCAGAAATTTCATACCCGACGATCGTGACGATGTGATCATCGTTAGCCGCCATGCGGCAAAAAGGCTAGGATTTTCAACTCCTGAGTCCGCCATCGGTGCACAGACGGAGATACAGGTTGGATCTACACCACCAATCCAGTGGAAGCAGGCTGAAATCATCGGCGTAATTGAAGACTTCCGTATCCGACCTTTCTTTGATTTTTCAGGAACTCGTTCAACCTTTGACAACTCACAACAAAGTCGCGGCACATTGCTTACCTATAAAAATCGCGGATTTCCAGAATTTCTTCCGGAAAAAATAGCTTTCAAACTCGAGCCACGAGAGTTTGCGTCGACATTGCAAAAAATTGAAAATGAGTATGCCAAAATATTTCCCGGAAATGTCTTCTCCTGGCAGTTTCTTGATGATAACATTAACCAGGTCTATGAAAACGAAAAGATAACGCGCAATCAAATTATCCTGTTCGTAGTATTAGCGATCGGTATTTCCAGCCTGGGCTTGTTAGGGATGATCTCCAATAAAGTAGCAGAGAAAACAAAGGAGATTGGAATTCGAAAAGTGCTCGGAGCACGTCTTCAACATATCGGCACTGTTCTCCTCAAGACAACCCTGGTTCAGATTCTTATTTCAATTGTTGTTGGATTACCTGTAGCACATTTTCTCGTCCAAGAGTATTTGCAAAAGTTTTCCGAACGTATCACGATAGAGTGGTGGCATTATACATTACCGGTTTTGATTCTACTGTTGATTCTGTTTACAACCATCGCTTCTACACTTTTTAAGGCCGTGAGAACAAATCCCGTAGACTCGCTTCGATATGAATAATAAAAATGTTGTTTAATCATCAACAAACCAATATCAAACCCCCTTAAACCATGTCCCACAACAAACCCTACATCACAACCCTTACGCCACTGCGCGGCATCGCCGCGCTGCTCGTCGTTGTTTTTCATTCTAATCTTATGCTCATGCCCTTTAGTCCACAGAACGTCGATTTTCTATCCGGATGGCTCTGGGTAGATTTTTTCTTTGTACTAAGTGGATTTATCATTTTCTATGTTTATGGGGAGTCCTTTAAACATACAATCACAGCCGCTGACTATTGGAAATATATGAGGGCACGCTTTGCTCGTGTCTATCCGCTTCATTTATTCACCTTGATATGGTGTTTAGTCTGCGCCATCGTCATCCTCCATTACGCGAACGGAGTTCATCCCTTTTTTGATGATATGCTTAACCCGCGTACGGCTTTGCCATCCCTTCTTTTGTTACAATCGATGGGCCTATATCAGGCAGCTCCGTTAAACACGCCCTCCTGGTCATTAAGCACAGAGTGGTGGACATACATGGTCTTTCCTTTACTGGTCCCGTTGTTCACACGCCTAAAGGGCAGTGGAAAAATATTGATGTTGCTGTTTATCATCGGCTTTTTTCTTATTGTAAAATATGTTTTGGCGCCCCTTTCGGGCGTGTCCTCCAACGCTGAATGTAGTTTCAGATTTTGGATTCTTCCGGTGTCTGGCAGGTTTCCTCACGGGCATGCTGCTATTTAAAATTTATGAGGAATCAATTGGGTATAACTTCTTTAAACGCAGCTGGGTCTTCATTGTGTTTTTCGTGGGAACATGCATCGCGATGGTTGTTGGCGTGGAGGACATCATGATTATTGCCTTACTTCCCTTTATCATTTTAGCAGCGGCCTATAACACTACGTCGGTAAAAAAAGTATTGGATACACTCATTCTCCAAAGACTAGGCGACTGGTCATTTTCAATTTACATGGTGCATGTTCCGATCATGTATCTCTTTTGGATTTACCAGATTAAGAATAATCCAACCATGCTTTCAAATTTTCCTCCTGCACCAGCAGATCCAGCAACCTATCCGATGGGATTGGTGTTATGCATTGTCATCATAGTCCTAACGTTGCTTGTAGCGTCATTCACCTATCGATACGTAGAAGTTCCGGCCAGGAATTACCTGAATAGAAAGCGAAAATCAAAAGGATTGGAACCTGTGAAAGTTGTAAGCTGAGCGGAATTTAACAACGAATCAAAAAATTAAAAATAGTCATAACGTTTGGGTTAAAACGTTTTGGTTAAGAAGGCGCTGATTTCCAGACGGGATGTTGGCGCCTTTCAGGTTTTAAGGCACCAAGTCAGGGATCAGCATTCGGTGCGACTCCGCCTAACCCTTTTTGAAACGTCATCCAGAGCGGCGACTGTGTGCAGGCGAGTGCGAGCGAAGGATCCCGTGGAAGTACCGCAGAACGTTTACCGGCGCGTGCGTCTTCCCGTAGTCACTCCGTAGCCGCGGGATCCTTCGCCCCATCCCTAATGCCAGCCCTTCGCTCAGGATGACGGTCCTTGAGATGTGGCGCAGTCGCCTTACGGCATCGTGTAACGCAGTAATAATTGCTTATCACGTCACGCCTATGAAAAACGTCATCCAAAGCGGAGATAGTGTGAACCTTCGCACGAAGCGAAAGATCCCTTGCGTCTGGTCAGAGTCTCCGGTTTCCGGGACTCTGGCCCACGACCAGTCATTACTTTAAATTTTTAACGTGAAGGTAAGGAATGACAATTTATGAACGACGGTTTGACTACGGAGAGTCCCGGAAACCGGAGACTCTCCTAGGACCGCAGGCAAAATTATCCTCGCCACGATTTTCCGGAATTTAAAGTAGCCAATCGTTATATTGGCTTATGAAATTTGTATTCGGATAAAATGGATACTGATAAGTCTTCTTATGACTGGCTACGGTCACGACTTTCGCGGCCGCCTGGAACGATAGGTTACACGAAAAAAGAATTGCTGGCACAGCTCATCAAACTAAATGATGAAAACATCCCCAAGGCGTTGAGCAGGCAACTGATGGAAAAAAGCAATCACTTTTATGGAGCAGTGTATGATGGCGATAGTATCTTATCACCGATAGGCACCGCGGGACTTATACAAACGCTGATGTGTGGTTACGTTTCGCGTGATTCTAAATTTTATAAGTCCAGGGAAATACTCGATAGAATGACGCTGGCTGCCGGAGCGCTGCTTAACTTTCAGCATGACGATGGCACCATTGATCTTTTATCCACGAACTTTCATTCGACACCCGATCTTGCATTCACCATCTATCCGCTGGCACTCTCCTATTCGATCTTATTACGCTACAAGGATCTAAACTATCAGGGCCTTCCCGCATTGTTGAAAGAATATATGCTGAAAGCCGGGAATGCGCTTTCAGTCGGCGGCATTCATACTCCCAATCACCGTTGGGTCGTCTGTGGTGCGCTCGCCTGGCTTAATGATTTTTTTCCGAACCCCCTCTATCGCAAAAGAGTGGAACAATGGCTTGCTGAGAGAATCGATCTCGACCCTGATGGTCAATATCATGAGCGAAGTACGGCAATCTATACTCCGGTAACCAATAGAACTTTACTAGACGTTGCAAAAAAAATGAAGGTCGATTCTCTTTACGATGTGGTCCGCAAAAATCTGAACATGACATTTTATTTTGTTCATCCCAACGGTGAAATCGCTACGGAGTCTTCTATCCGCCAAGACAAATATGTAAGGAGCAACATGGCGCCCTATTACCTTGCCTACAACTACATGGCTATTCTCGATAAAGACCCTCGTTATTCCGGAATGGTAAATTATATTCAAAATACCGTCAAAGTCGATCAGCTTGGTTATATGCTACCGCATTTTCTCGACGATCCAACGTTGTTGCAAAATCTTCCAGAACCTGTTCCGATGCCAACGCAGCTACCACAAGTATTTTGAGTATTCAGATGTGGTAAGAATAAGGGAAGGCCACGTTGACATGTCGATAGTCCTGAATAATCCCGCCTTCTTTACCTATTTCAAAGGTAACGCAGCATTAGAGTCCGTCCGGTTGTCGTCAGCTTTTTTTGGCAAAGGTCAGTTTGAAAGTCGCTGGAATTGAAAAAGAAGGTGATAGTTATGTGCTCTCATCAATTGTTTCCGCACCATATTTTCAACCGCTGCCTAAAGAAAAAATACCGGAGGTTGCCGAGACGTGGCGGAACGTTCCGAGGACTGAACGCGAGGTGTCCGAAGTTCAAACGCTTTATACAAAAATCTACATCACACCGGAGGGGAATGGAAAGGCAAAAATAAAAATATTGGTGGATGGTCCCGAGAATTTGCCCATTGCCGTAGAACTTGGCTTTCGCACGGGCGGCAAGTTAGAAAATGTGAGTCCGAAGTCAGGTATTAAAGATGCATACCTGATCGCTACCGGTGAATTTGCAACCTACCGGAACGGCGATGACAAGATAAAAGTCGGTCCGGGTACTGGCGCTCACAAATGGACACAGCTCAGAGGAGCATTACCAAAGTTGCAAGGCGAATGTCTGTACTTCACAAACTATGCGCCCTGCGAGTTTGAGTTTACGATTGAATGAGCGAGATGGTTTAAAGCAGAAAGCTTAAGGCTTAAAGCTTGGGCGTGCTTCCGCCTTGTTTTGTGCATTGATAAGGTTGTCACAAGTAAAATCAGATGCCGCACACAAGCTTTTTGCATTTAGCTTTAAGCTTCAAGCTTTGTTACAAGTTACCCTTGGTGTCTTTGCGCCTTTGGCTAGAGATTCGGAAAGCTCGCCACGAAGACACCAAGGCCCAAAAGATTCACAAAGATTGCCCGGAGTTAATTATTCCTAATACGCAAAATCAACACTCAACACTCAAGTTCGCTCCACCTTGCACCCCTCCTTTCAAAGCGTCATCCAGAGCGGTGACTGTGTGCTGGAAAGTGCGAGCGAAGGATCCCGCGGCAGTTACGCAGCAGGAACCACGAAGAGGGATTACACTTTAGAATTAATCATGCATAACACTCAATAATCAATAATCAATAATCAATATCAGCTGCGCACAAGCTTTCTGCTTTTAGCTTTAAGCTTACAGCTTTGTTACAATTCCAACAGCTCTTGTTACAAAATCGCTAGCCGCAAAGGCCTCTCCTGCTGCAATATTGAGTAAGAAATCACAGAGAAATTTTCACTCATTCACCAGCCTTTAAATTATCATACTATGAAAAAGACTACTCTACTTTTCTGTTTTATGACTTGCATTATTCTTGTAGGCTATTCGCAGTACACAACGTCTTATGGAGTCGGTGCAGGCACTGAGGGAGAACAAAACAGTTTTTTCGGACACTTAGCAGGTTCAAGTCCGAATCCGCCGTATAGTAAATATAACACAGCCATTGGAGCTAACGCGATGTATCTACATACAGCGTCGTCATACAACACAGCCATCGGTGCTTATTCGTTGGGCTTTGGGGGACAAGGGTGCACGGCAAACGGCTATTATGCTTTACGAGTTAACTCCTATCATCCAAATATTGAAAATCCGGGTGAGCAAGGCTATTACAACACAGCCATAGGTTTTAAGTCGATGTATTCGAACATCATTGGCGATTACAACACTGCCGTGGGCGCGGAGAGCCTTTATTTTAACGTCAACAGCTATAACTCAGCCTTTGGATACCATGCACTTCGTCAAAACAGCACTGGCGAGTTGAACACGGCTATTGGAAGCTACTCGATGAAATCTAATACCAATGGCAAGAACAATACAGCTACTGGAAGCTATTCAATGAGTACAAATACCACCGGTAGCAACAATACCGGCAATGGCTACTACTCACTTTACTCAAACGCGACAGGTGAATTTAACACAGCGCTAGGCACGCGGGCGATGTATTCCAATATCAATGGAAGTAGTAATACTGCCACCGGCTATTACGCTTTGAACAGTAGTAATTTTGGTGCTCACAACACAGCCGGTGGATTCCGTGCATTATATAGTAATACAACTGGAAATTATAACACCGCTGAAGGCTCCTTTGCGCTTGGTAAGGTCGTAAGTGGCAGTTACAACAGCGCGCTTGGTTATAATGCAGGACCCGGAACAGAAGTGCATCTCGACAACACCACTGCCATCGGTTATCTCGCAGTACCCACCGCATCGAATCAAGTGCGCCTTGGGAATACATCTGTAACCAGCATCGGCGGTCAGGTAGGATGGACTGCATTTTCAGATGGCCGTTTCAAAAAAGATATCAAGGAAGATGTTTCAGGCCTGGACTTTATCAATGAACTAAGGCCAGTCAGTTATACAGTTGATAAAGCCGGATTGAATAAATTTTTACACGTCAACGATAGTAGTTCAAATCAAGCCGAAGTGAAAAGTGTTCCCACGCGGCAAACCGGATTTGTAGCACAAGAGGTAGAAGCAATCGTAAAAAAGACCGGCTATGTTTTTTCTGGTGTCGATGCTCCTGAAAATGAAAACGATCCTTACGGTATTCGGTATGCCGCGTTTGTTGTTCCGCTAGTGAAAGGAATGCAGGAGTTGTCAGCAAAAGTTGAAGCTCAACAACAGCAGATTCAATTGCTACTCGCAGCGTTGGATTCAAAAACTGAAAGCGCTGTGACTGGAACTACAAGTGCCGCCCTTCTCCAAAATTCACCCAACCCATTTGATGCCGAAACGGTAATTCAAATGACTTTGCCTGACGATGTAGGAACGGCCACTGTAATGATTTACAATCTTGAAGGAAAGCAGATGAAGAACATCCAGCTTGCAGAACGTGGTGATGTAACAGTTAAGATTTCTGGGAACGAACTAGCAGCGGGAATGTATTTGTATTCATTGATTGCTGATGGCAAGGTGGTGGATACAAAACGGATGGTGCTTACGAGGTAAGGTGAAAGCAGAAAGCTTAAAGCTCAAAGCTTGGGCGTGCGTCCTCCAGGTTTTGTGCATGGATAAAGTTGCCACGAGTAAAATCAGATCAACCGCACACACAAGCTGTCAGCTGACAGCATTCAGATTACAGCTTGCGTGTGCAGCTTAACGGTTGTTTCTTTTAGTAAAGAGCCTATTCAATTTGCAGGCGACCTAGCACGCACCTCGACAAGAAGCCTCGTTTTAAAAAATAGAATCAGAAAAGGATCACACTCAAAGCTGAGAGCTGACAGCTTACAGTTCACCGTTCACAGCTGCTCGTGCTGCTTAACGTTTGTCCCTTTTAGTATAGAGCCTATTAAATCTGTTCGCACGTATCTCGACTAGAAGCGTCGTAATAAAAGTAGAATCAGAAAAGAAGCACGCACAAGCTGTAAGCTGTCCGCAGAGAGCTGACAGCTTGTTACAATTCCAACAGCTCTTGTTACAAAATCGATAGCCGTAGGCGCATCTCACGTTGCAATATTGATTTAAAATCAGAGACGCTTTCATACGCAACGCTTAACCAATTATTTTATGAAAAGTACTATTATACTTATCAGTTTTATCGCTGGAATTACTTGGCCAGTGTATTCGCAAGCACCAACCTATTATGGACTTAATGCGGGAACCGCAGGCAATTACGGGAGCTTTTTTGGCCAGGAAGCCGGAAAGGGACTTAGTTATTACGACCAGGATAATACAGCGATTGGCTATAAGGCTTTCTCGGAAAGTAATGAAGGAGGCAGCAGTAATACAGCCGTGGGTGCACATTCTCTTGCGGCCGGTGGATACCGATGTACTGCGGTCGGCAATGGTGCATTAAAGTACAACAATTCCGAGACAGGCAATGAGGGGCAGGAAAATGTAGCTATTGGTGTTTCTACTCTGGGTTTTAACAAGGGTGGAGATTATAATACAGCAGTTGGTAGTTACGCAATGCAAAAAAACAATGGTAATTACAACACCGGGTTTGGCTACCAGGCGCTCACATGCGTGCAAGCATTCCTGACTGGAAGCTACAATACCGGCATGGGCGCATCAACCCTGCCTCACAACACCACCGGACAAAGAAACTCAGCGCATGGTTATCAGTCGCTTTATCAAAATACGACCGGGAACAACAACACGGCAAATGGATATAATTCCCTTTACTCAAATACTACGGGCGGTACTAACGTCGCGGTTGGCAGTCAGGCGATGCTTTATAATCTTATGGGGAATTATAATACGGCTGTAGGTCCTAGCGCTTTGCAAAAAAACAATATGGGCTCATACAATACAGCTGGCGGATATCGCGCATTGGATGGTAACACCACTGGAAGTTACAATACATCCCAAGGTGTTTATGCGCTGTTTAACGTTGTTAGTGGCAACTACAACAGTGCGCTGGGATATAACGCCGGTCCTTCAACAACGAATCATCTAGACAACACCACCGCTCTCGGCTATCTCGCAGTCCCCACAGCCTCCAATCAAGTACGCATCGGCAACACATCAGTAACAAGCATCGGCGGCCAGGTAGAATGGACTGCATTTTCAGATGGTCGTTTTAAAAAAGATATTAAGGAAGACATTTCAGGCCTGGACTTTATCAACGAACTAAGGCCAGTCAGTTATACCGTTGACAACGCCGGATTGAATAAATTTTTACACGTCAACGATAGCAGTTCAAATCAAGCGGAAGCTAAAAGCATTCCCGTGCGGCAAACAGGATTTGTAGCGCAAGAAGTAGAAGCGCTCGTAAAAAAGACCGGCTATGTTTTTTCCGGTGTTGATGCTCCCGAAAATGAAAAAGATCCGTATGGAATTCGCTATGCAGCATTTGTAGTGCCCCTAGTTAAGGCGGTACAGGAATTATCCGCAGAAGTGCAGGAACAGCGCGAACAAATACAACTGCTGCTTACACAACTCGATTCAAAAACTGAAATCAATTCAGACGTCAACAGCCAGGCAGCTCTACTTCAGAATACGCCCAATCCGTTTGATGCAGAAAGTGAAATCAAAATGACTTTGCCAGACAACGTAGTCACGGCTACCGTCATGATTTACAACCTCGAAGGAAAACAGATGAAAAACATTCACGTTGCAAATCGCGGCGACGTAACTATTAAGATTTCCGGCAGCGAACTATCGGCGGGAATGTACCTGTATTCATTGATTGTTGATGGTAAGGTGATGGATACAAAGCGGATGGTGCTTACGAGGTAAGTTTAAAGCAGAAAGCTTAAGGCTCAAAGCCTGGGTGTGCTTCCGCCGTTTTTTGTGCATTGACCATCACGCAGCTATTGGCAGTGTCAGATCAGTACGTACACGCGAGCTTTCTACTTTCTGCCTTAAGCTTTCAGCTCTGTTACAATTCCAACAGCTCTTGTTACAAAATCGATAGCCGTCAAAGGGCTTTGCATGGCAATTTTACATAGAACACTTCGGTCAGATCATTTTAACCTATTACATATGAAAAAAATAACGATGGCTATTTACTTGATAAGTGGCATTCTTTGTCACGTTCATGCGCAGGTGGGCAATACGGTTTATGGCGATGGAACTCATAGTACGGGCAATTACAATAGTTTTTTTGGTTATCATACGGCCGGTCTATTTCTAGGAGGTGATCGCAACACAGCCGTAGGCGCCTCCGCTCTTTTGAACAGCGGACATGAAAGTACTGTTGTTGGCTATTACGCTCTGAATAAGGGCGGGTCTTTTTGTACTGCTATTGGTACTTACGCACTGACAAATAATCGCAAACTTTTCTGGGATTTTGAGACGAACGATGCAGGAAATTACAATACCGGAGTGGGCTATAAAAGCCTGGCGTCAAATGACTACGGAGACTACAACACTGCTACTGGAAGCTATTCATTGTATTTCAATACCACCGGGCAGATGAGTACTGCCGGCGGATATTACGCTCTCTATTCAAATACGACTGGACACCTTAATACCGCGATGGGCGGTTATGCATTAAGTGATAACATCTCTGGATCGTTCAACACAGCCACCGGTTATTCAGCGCTGAAGAAGAATAATTTTGGCACGTATAATACAGCTGATGGATACCTTGCATTGAACAGCAATACAACGGGAAGTTATAACACTGCTAGCGGAACCATGGCGCTTAACAAAGTTGCCAGTGGAAGTTACAATAGCGGCTTGGGTTATCGCGCCGGACCTGCAACTGATGCTCATCTCGAGAATACAACGTCCATCGGATATCTTGCAGTACCCACGGCTTCAAATCAAGTGCGCATCGGTAATACATCGGTGACAAGCATCGGTGGCGAGGTAGGATGGACTGCATTCTCAGATGGTCGTTTTAAAAAAGATATCAAAGAAGATGTTTCAGGCCTGGATTTTATCAATGAACTAAGGCCTGTCAGTTATACAGTTGACAAAGGCGGACTGAACAAATTCTTGCATGTCACTGACAGCTCCAGCAATCAAGCCCAAACAAGAACTATTCCCACGCGACAAACCGGTTTTATCGCACAAGAAGTGGAAGCGATTGTAAAAAAGACTGGTTATGTCTTTTCTGGTGTCGATGCCCCCGAAAATGAAAATGATCCCTACGGCCTTCGTTATGCAGAATTCGTCGTGCCTTTAGTAAAAGGTATGCAGGAGTTAACTGCAATATTGAAAGTGCAAGAACAAAAGATCATCGCGCAGGAGCAAAAAATTGACTCCTTGGTGAATCAGCTTGGTTCAAAAAGTAGAAGTTGAAAAAGCCGTCAACGATCAGGCTGTACTGTTTCAAAATAATCCCAATCCATTTAATGCTGAAACAGAAATTAAAATGACCGTACCTGAAGACGTAGGATTCGCCACGGTCATGATTTATAACCTGGAAGGAAAGCAAATGAAAAATATTCAAGTCCAAGATCGCGGCAAGGTGTCGGTAAAAATTTCAGGAAGTGAATTGTCAGCGGGTATGTACCTATATGCGTTGATTGCTGACGGTAAAGTAGTGGACACAAAAAGAATGATACTGACGCAATAACGCTTTGTGATGTGATGCGGCATGATGATCAGAAGCTTGCCACTAAGTCACAAAGCGCAAAGGTTCACTAAGACCAATAATAGTCAATAATCAATAATCAATAATCAATAATCAACAGGGAGGGCGTAAGGCTTGACCGTTACATGTGCTAGCTAGATTTCTTCAAATGGGTATGGAAAAGTCTCACGGCAGGTGTGCCTTGAAATATTTATTCAGGTGTGCCTTGAAATATTGATTATTGAGTGTTGAATATTTATTCAAAAGAAAACACTCAATATATTCGTCTTCGTGACTTTGTGGCATCATCGACAAAAGATCAATTCATTCTAACGTTCGACGCTATTGTGTCTTCCATTTAAAAGAGCTATATTAGAATACCCCCAATTCTAAATTTGCTAATATGAAGTTCATTGCTTCACTCCTCCTGTGTGTCATGATGATGCTCACACCGGTAATCGCCGTATTATCACAATGCAAAGATATTTCCGCCACTGCCAGTCCCGCCGTGATTGAAAAAAAAGTGTTATTTGAAGATGAAGTGTTAGCAAAACGGTTTAGTGTGGCGAAAGGCCCCCTTAACTGGTTGCTCATAAACGCTCCCAACCTCAGCACCGGCTTGTATATCAAAGGTGCAGAAACGTTTGATGCCTTAGCACAGGCTGAAAAAAATCCTGCAAAGAAACAAGCCTATGTTGATTCCTTAATGATCATTTATGATTTGAGGATCAAGACCTGCGGAGAAGAAGCGAATGTGACGAATCGAATAGCCCTTTCATTTTATAAATATTATTATGATAGCGAGGCCAAGTCGAAGGAAATTTTGCCTTTGATGGACAAAGCGATTGCCTTAAGCAATGAGAAAATATTGGATGGACTCGCGGAGTCATATATGACGGTCGTAAAAATATCGGCCGATCAGAAGCTGCTGGATGAAAATCAGATTCTGACTCGCTACGAAAAAATTACCTCCATCATCGACAGTAAAATAAAAAAAGCAGAGGCCGAGGGGAAGCCAACTGATCGGTACAAGAAAATGAATGAAGACAACCTTACAATTCTAACACACCTGATTAAAATTAATTGTGATTTTGTGAGGAAGAAGTTTGGTCCCCAATTCAAACAAAATCCTTCCGACCTGGAGCTAGCAAAAAAGATTTTTAATTTTATGTTGAAGGATAAATGCACAGATGATCCGTTGTGGCTTCAGGCTGCCGAAACACTGCATGCTTCGGAAAAAGATTTTGGACTGGCCAAGGTTCTTGCACTACGATACCTGTCAACGAAAGAATACGACAAGGCTGCGCCCATGTTGGAAGAAGCCTTGCAACTCGCCAAAGAACCATCCGACAAAGCTGAGATCCTGGGATTGCAAGCGCAGCAACAGGAAATGCTAGGCAGGCACGACAATGCCCGTCAGCTCTACCTCAAAGCGCTGGCAATTGACCCTTCGAAGAAAGAATATTATGCAAGAATTGGTGACATCTATATGAATAGTTTTGTCGAATGCAAACAAGAAAAACACAAGGCAGAAGACAGATTCGTTTTCTTGACCGCTTATGATATGTATCAAAAGGCGGGAGAAACACAAAAAATGGCAAATGCGAAATCGTCATTTCCGTCAATGGAAGAAATTTTCGAACTGGGTTATGAACGCGGTGATAAGGTTAAAGTTGCCTGCTGGATTAACGAAGAAACGATCATCAGAACGAGAAATTAGCTGATTTTTTACCCAGATTTTGTTCTGAGCATTTTTCCCTGGGCGCGTAGCTCATCCGCGACTACGGCGCCGATAGCATCCGGTAGCTCAGCCGAGAACATGCCGTGATCAAACTTAAATACGTGCGAGGAGTAAGTGTCTTCAGGGTTGCTCACCGATGTAGAGGCCCAGACGCTTTTGCATTTTATCCAGTGATAATGAGAATCTCGCACATCAAAAACGATTGGGTTTTCTGCCGACAAACCGACGCATGATAAAAAGACCGGAAAATCAAATAATACAATTCCCTCCAATTCTGGAATTAGATTAGCGTCAAAAAATTCGTACCTCAATAGTTTGCTGTCAATTCCATTTCTCATCAAAAGTTCCTGAAGCAATTGTAACTTGTCAATCATCATTTGCAGTGGACTTAATGCCTTTGAAAACCCAGCAACGGATTTCCAGTTCGATGAGGTAAACTCCAGGTACTGAAGTGCAGATTTTCCAATTTCAAGCTTGTAGTCGAACAAAGAATATCCAGGAACAAAATACCCGGGATAGAAATATTTCAAGCCCTTTTTTTTACAGTACTCAACTTTCAGATAAATTAAATACTTGCCTAATGTATATTTTTTGTACGCCGGATCATAAAAGCTACTGATCCCTGCGGCGCTGTTTTTTCCTAAATCAAAAAAACCACAGCCAATCAATTTATCTCCCTCAAAAATATTTATCTCCTGCGTATTATAAATGTTGTGATTTACTTTCCCGAAAAGCAACGTGTGCACAGAGGCTGACGCCTCGAAAGAAATGCTTTTTCTGTACGTGGAAAACAATGCTTCTTTTTCTGGCGTTATCGTGGCCGGTTGAATTTGTATTCGAAATGACTTGTTTTTCTTCAGGAGTTTTTCATGCGTTCTGTCCCTGGTAAATTCAGCCAATACTATTCGTAGCCAAATAGCACTGTAAAAATGATTTTTGAAGTTTAAAAAATTAGTGGTAAAAATAGTCTGACCCATCCTGAACCAACCACGTTCCAGGTATTGATCAAGTTCTTCAGGCGCTAGCAGATCAGGACAATGTACTTGAGCAAACATAGTCTCCAAAAATACAAACTTTACGCCTTAGACTTCAATGCGAAAATGGATTAAGAGCGTAAACAAATTATCAGACTAACGCGTTGACCATTATTTTTCCGGAAATCTGATTCGACACAACCATTTCGTAGGCAACATTGTTCTCATCCTCCAAAGAATATTCCCTGCCTTTCAAGAGAGCATCCAGGAAGGGAAATGGTGAGGTGTTCCATCGGATGCGGTGCTCCGTTAAGTGACCAGGATCTTTGAGCTTAATCAGTGCCAGCTCAAGCATAGCCACCGACTTTATTAGTGGTGAAATGGGTTGCTGTAGAATATATTCAACAAATTGTTCGCCTGCCTCGGCGGGATAACTGGAAATGTTTTGCTGTTGGTATAGCTTAATTACGAGGGGTTCGAGCAGGTGTTGGTCTTTTAATAACTTTGAGGTTAGGATTAGCCAATGTTCAAATTGAAAACACCTCCACCAGACAATAATCGTCCTTTGAAATTCCAATTTCTCCATCAGAAGCGGATCCGCGACCTGGCCTGGCGAGCCATTCTTTAACAGACCCAGCATGCGTTGCTGTTCTTCACGCAAATTCATACCAGGCTTAATCTGCGCTTGATTTCATGGATATGTTCTGAGATCTCCCCCGGTTCATAAAGGGAATATGCTTCTGGCAACAACTCGAAGGTCAAAACTTCTACCCCCGAATTTTTAGTTAGTACTTGTTCTGTCAGCTGAAGCGTCCTGTCAGAAACCTTACGGGAATGGATGTCAAGCTTCATGTTTTGTTCCGTAGTACCACCAGCGATATGAATCTCCTTAACCGCCTGAAGGTCTAAGGTGGCGATATGATCTTCCAGTGAGATATCATAGTTGTGTTCATCACATTCCAAATTATAAATATCGAGTATAAACGCGCAGCCACTCGATTGGTGAAGTTTGTTCAAAAACACAGGAAGAGAATACTCGTACCGTTGTGCCGGAAGTATGTTTGCAATATTCTCCAATAAGAACGGAACACCGTATCGTTTTTTCAAGTCCAATACACGCGTTGTCAGCAAATCGAGCATTTCTTCCGTTCGCGGTACGGCCAGCATGGTATTCAGATTCTGACCATCTACCTGACAATACGCAAGATGTTCGCTTTGCCAGGTTATATTCAGCTTTTCAAACAACTCATCAAGCAGGTATAAATAATTAGAACTCATCTTGTCGTACGAACCGATGGAAAGCCCGACGCCGTGAATGAATATTTTTTTATCCTTATTGACAGACTGCAGCTGTTCGAGAATACGTTCCTCTAAAAATATTTTTCCGCCTTTTGAATATGAAATGGTATCGGGACAAATTTCTATTGCATCAACAACCGGTAAAATTTCCTCGAACAATTGCGGACGATAAAGATCATAACTAAAGCACATGGAAACTGGTGCCTTAGGGGCACTTTCAGTAAATGCTTGGGCTAACGGGTCGACAGTTTCCATGTGCTTGATTTGATTAAAAACGATTACCGAATTCAGAAATGTCCGCTATGTTTTCCAGACCCTTGAATTGATTGATCACCGGGTTCTGTCTCCGGATCAATACATCAAATCCTTGAAAACCGCAGGAAGGGCACCCCTGAATATCGATGATGCGTTTCAACGCTTCTATTACTTCATCGGGTTTGATGGAGGGCTTCACAGTAACTTTCATTGTTCCCCGTCTTAAGCCTCCAAGACTTACTTCACGATCAACGGGATTTAATAACGCTTTCTCAGCCATATAACTTTTATTTGTTTGCTTACTCTTCTTCGGATTTTCAGCAATCTCCGCCAACGGCGCCGCATGGGTTTCCCTGAGAACCTTGAGGTTCACAATTAAATGCACACGTGCTAATTGATAAACAAAGTTGTATTAATAATGGAGCGAAATCAATACCAGAATGTGGTTAAAATATGGGTAGATGGCATTTAACGTTAATATATATGCTTATTTTTTTTTAAAAATAATAAGCATTGCAAAATCGCTTTCAAAGCGTAATACCAATTGCTATACCCTTCAAATAATTCGATTTTGCAGTTTGAATTTAAAGTCTTAGCTTAATTTATTGTCCAACACTAAACTCAACCAGCAATGATCAAACGCTCGATATTTTTATTCTCAATTGCACTTTTTTGCTTTTTCCTTGTAGCCTATCGCACTGTACCGACGGAAGAACAGAATCAAAAACCAAAAAAAATGCTGAAGGCACTGATTATTGATGGTCAAAGTAATCATGGCATCTGGCCGAAGACTACTGCGATGATGAAGGATTACCTGGAGCAAACAGGGCTTTTTACCGTGGATGTTGAGCGTACGGCATTCGCCTGGGTAGGTCCGCACAACGATAATGACCCTACCCTCGGCAAGGAAAAACGGCTTTTGCTGCTCGAGCAATACCCTGCCACGGACCGGAGGAAAAAAAGTCACTTCTGTTGATGAGCCAAAAGCTGATCCTGATTTTAAGCCTGATTTTTCCAAGTATGACGTAGTGATTTCAAATTTCGGATGGAGGGCTGCTCCCTGGCCAAAAGAAACACAAGCCGCTTTTGAGAAATACATAAAAAACGGAGGCGGATTTGTATTGGTTCATGCAGCCGACAATTCCTTTGGAGATTGGGCTGAGTTTAACAAAATAATTGGAATGGGTGCCTGGGGAGATCGCAATGAGAAAAATGGTCCGTATGTGTATTACGATAAGGATAATAAAATCGTGAGGGATACGACCAAAGGAATCGCGGGTTCCCATGGCAAACAGTATGAATTTGTTATTACCACACGTGACGCGTCACATCCTGTAACCAAGGGGATGCCAGCGCAATGGCTGCACGCTCAAGATGAACTGTACGACAGGTTACGCGGTCCCGCTGAAAACATGAAAATATTGGCTACCGCTTATTCTGATGAAGAAAAGAATGCATCCCCATTTTCTCCCCTTCGTGGGACTTCGAGAAATGAACCGATGATGCTTACTGTTAATTATGGCAAAGGCCGGATCTTTCAAACGCCGCTGGGTCATGCGGACTATTCGATGGAATGCGTTGGTTTTATCACATTGCTCCAACGCGGAACGGAATGGGCCGCTACCGGCAAGGTTACAACAAAAATTCCCGCGGATTTTCCGACAGCGGAAAAAACGAGCCAACGCAAATGGCCGAATAAATAAATCGACGACTGGAAACAACCGGTAATTTTTAGAATGCCTTATAAAATTGTTCTGATAAACCCGAGGAGAGAACCAGCATTCCAAACAACGTATGTTCGATTGTCACAACGAGTAGTGATTTCGTTTTGAGATAGGTTAGCGCAAATATGGTTCCTCCGATTAACGTAAAAATCAGAATGGTCCAGTTGGCAAAATAAATATGAGCAAATGCAAACAAGATAACATTCATGCCAATCAGTACAATTTCATTTCGAAAAATGGGCTTGTACCGAAAAGAAGAAAAATTCTCTAAATATTAATTCTTGAGGAAAAGCTGATGAGAATGGATAAATGATGGTCATCAGAAGCAGTTGTTTATTCTCGTTGAAATCGGCGAATAAAGGATTAGGTGAGAAAATTCTAATCCATACCAGGATTAAAACGCTTATTCCAATGAACCTCAAAAGTATTAGCCTCCAGTTTGCTTTTGTCTTAAATCGGTCAGGATTGGCGTGCCGTTGCCTCACTAAAATTACTACACAATAAATAAACAGAACAACCAGTGGGACCAGTTTGTGAAATGGAATCAAGTCGAAAAAATAAAGAATCGGAAAAATCACAAACAATAATATAAGTTCCAGCAGAAGAAATGGAGTGGCGATTTTGCGGCTCATTTCGCGTTGTCCCATAATTTTCTCAGGCCTCCCGTCTTGCCGAGAATCGGATCAAAATCAGGAATGGGCAGTGCTGCAATATTTTTATCAGCCTTCGGTCTTTCGCCGGGTTCACCTTTTAACAAATCCCAATCACGTCCATCGGGATATGCGCCAACGACACCGAAGTCGTTGCTCGCGCCGAGATTTTTATGTCCCACGCCTGCAGGAATGACGATAACATCTCCCGCCTTTACCGAAAGTTTTTCTCCCTTCTCTCCCCCTAAATGCAATAGCGCGGAACCACTGTAAATTCCCAAGACCTCATGTGAAGTGCTGTGATAATGATGAAATGAATAGACACCATTATCCCACGAATTCGTCCAGTTGTTTGTAGCAAATTGTTTTTGAAGGGTGCGCGCATTCACTCCATTAGATAACGCATTGCGATAGAACAAAAGCGGCAATCTGTTATTGGGAATCCTGCCATCATCTTTAAAGTAAAATACCTCCGGTTGCTTTGCATTGAGCGCCATAACTTTCTTGTTTAGAAGAGGTAAAAAAGATAACGATAAAAAATATTTCCTATTCATACAGTGAAGTCAGAGGTAAAACGATAAAATGACGTTTATGGATTTGGTATTATCTTTCATTTTCAAATATTTAATCCCCATTTCCAACAAAGAAGGCAAATATCGTGGGTAATAAACAGCACAAACCTGTTGATTTTTTCACCAACAAATGAACCTACGTGGCGTTCATAATAGAAGAATTTCAGCTGTAAACCGTGTTTTTCCACACATTCCGCCTATGAGAAGTTTGGTATGGTAGTTTCTATTAATAAAGTTGATGTTGAACCCTTTAAAAAATACATAATATGAAAAAATTGATATTAAGCATGTGCCGCTGCACTCTTTTGCATCGGTTCGATAGCTCAGGTGCAGGACTCTGCGAGTAACAATCTTCGACAAGGTGGCGAACAGATGCAAGCTGATAGTACCAATCAAATGGACTCCGCTTCTATGGACATGGGCGCAACCACGCAACCCCCCATGCAAGACATTGAAGTTTTAGAAGACAAAGAAGGCCCGGACAATCAAGTCATTTACAAGTATCAAGGCGAATTCTATTACGTCGACCGCGAGCAAAAACAGCTTGTTAAAATTGAGGAATCACAATTGAAAGATGCCGAGGACAAGGCAATCGAGCACAACGCAATGTCAGGTAACGAACCAGAGAAAAAGCGAACAAGACAAGCAATAGCTGCTGATTTTCTTCCGTACTAATTCTAAATAACTTTCCGAAAGTCTAACCTTTTGGAAAGTTATTTTTTTTTGCTGACAAACGAGCTCGCGTCTCAGGTACACAATAGCACCACTCGAACAACTTCCAACAAATTCCAACTTCCCGAAAGTTCTAAACTTTCGGGAAGTTTTTTTATGCCGTCACACGGCGAACCCTCTTCTTGTATCTCGTGTACAGAACAGCACCAATTCCCATCAACATTAAAAATGGCCAAACATTTACCATTGCAATAAGGAACGTCAATAAATTATCCCAACCATTTTTTAGTGAATGAACAAACTTGGATGCAAATCCAAAGTCAACGCCTGTAAGTTCGTAGTAAGAAATTTTTATTGTGCTAAAGGCTACTTGATTTTTTAAGAAGTTTAATCGGCCTTCCATCGACTCTATTTCCGCGCGTACATTATCCAATCTGATTTTCGATGGAAAGCATTTCCTCTACCTGTCTTTGCCAATTTTAAAAGGTCACGGTAACGGGCTTCCAGATCTTTTTTGGTTTTTAGCCGAGCTTCAACGTCGATGAACTCCTCAGTGACATCCTGTGTACTGATATGTTTGTTTTCGATTTTAGTGCCCAACTGTTCTAATTTTTGAATGAAGGGATCAAAATTTTGAGAAGGTATGCGGATCTCTTGCTCATGTTGAAGTCGCTCACCATAGTTGAAATGATTTTCGGAAGCTAAATAACCATTGAACTCCTGATAAAGCTTTTCAATTTCCTTCCGGGTTTTTTCAATGTCATTTGTTTCAAAAGATAACGTTCCGTTTTTGATTAGCTTTCGCTGACTTGCGATTGTTACGGGGCTTCTTTTGGGGGCGTTGGACTTGCATCCCCTTTTCCCACGGCCGAATCGCCTGAGATACCTGCGCATTTGCGCGATCTATTTTCAATTTTGAACGCCTGTCTCCACGACGTCATGAGAATAATGAGCAAATAATGACCAAATTTAGTTTCATAAGCTTTGAAGGATTATTGGTTCGTGTGTTCCTCATAATTTCAGATTGTACAAAAAGTAACGTAGTCTATGTCATTTTTTTCTTAGATGATAAAACTTCTGTATTTCCATAAAGCTTGCCAAACTTTTTTCTTATTGAGTTTGAAATCTTTTTTTGCATGGATAAACCTTCCAGCTACTTTTTCCGTATGAGGTAAAACCACACTACAAGACTGCACTTAATTTGTAAAGTCTTTCACCGCCTCAACCTGACGGAGTATCTATCGCTTATAGTTTAGCAAAATTGAAAAATCAGCTCTCGTTGGTGACGCTAACTATTGTCGCCTGCGTGCGATAATGAAGAAAATAGTCCGGCTCCGATCATGAGACAAACAGTAACAAAAAAAAGTTGTGAAAACAAAAACCGTATTGCGTCAATATTGAATCATATGAGAATACAATCAATTAGAAATTAAAAAAAATGAAATTATACTTTCTTGCGCTGACAACGATGCTTCTCGCCATGTTTGCCTGCAAGGACGATGAGATTGATCCCGTGGTAGGGGAACCTCGGCTGTTGTCGTACAAGTCCGTGTCCGGAAATTTTAAATTAAGGGCGGAATACGAGTACGATTCGGAAGACAGAATTAAAAGAATTTCCTGGGAGCGTTCCACACCAGGAACGACGCAAAGGGTTGACGAATTTACATACGATGACACGGGAAAAGTGATGGAACAGATCCGCTCCATGTCGGGAGCTGTCCAGGAGAAAACGACTTATACCTGGGACGGAGGCCATATTTGTGCATCTACTATTTACAACAGCAACAATAAAATAATCGGTTTTTCATTTTATGATTATAATCAGGTTGGTCAATTGGAAAGAGTTGAAACCTATCGTGGTGAAGGTGATGTAGGATTTCTTCGGACCGATTCGATTGGATTTACTTATCATGCTGACGGCAATCTTTTCAAGATGCATCAAGTATACAAGCGACAATTCCGGAGTAATGACATTACTATCCATGCAGACCTTCCCGGAATATCTTTCATCGCCAAACCCCCTTGCAACGGTAGAGATATTGCCCATTGTTAAGCTACAGAGAGAACTTCCCAAGGGATACAGTGGTAGCGGATATCGACAACAACAGTTTTTCCTATTCGATGCAATATGATGCTTCGGAAAGATGGTTATCCCAGAGAACGCACAGTAACATCAGTGGGAGCCGTAGAGCGTACCGTTTATACCTATGATCGATAACAACTTCCTAGATAAAAACTTTACTAAACGACAACTTCATAGACGACAACTTCTTCGCGAAAAACTTTCGGGAAGTTAAATATCATATTCATAACACCTCTTTCGTCAATTGCTCTTCTTTGACTTCATCATTTTCAAGATATACATAGTATGCGTTGCTCTCGTTATTTAAAGCTATCACTTTATGCACCTCCTCATCGTGAAAGAGTATAGCAGCGCGATCATCGCAAGCATAACCCGGTTTGAATTTTTTTGTCTGAATGTATGAATGATAGAGTGGACGCCTTGTTTTCTCAGAATCGTAGTGTGGGCAATGACTTCCTTTTAAAAATCCAAGACATTCCACAATAGTTATTTCCTGCGGGCGGGAATCGGTGGTGCCATGTTCAAACCAACATAACGAGCCAGCGCTTCCGCCGGAGAGAATAATACCTTTCTCCCAGGCCTTTCGCAAAATGACATCCACACCTTGCGCTTTCCAGATGGCCATCATATTCAATGTATTTCCACCACTGACAAGTATAGCATCCATGCTAAGCAACACTTCTTCGAATGATTGCTTCTGTTCGTAGCTTGAAATAAACATTCGCTGCGCAAAGCCCTGTATGCCCAATTGGCTGCATTGCTCATACCAGGTGTTTATGGCAAAGGGATTATCCGCCAGCGCCGTTGGTAGCAAACACATTCGTGGATTATTTTTTCCGGTTAAGGATTTAATGTAAGGCAGGAACTGTGAAATGATTCCAGCACCATAGATGAATATTCTTTTTGTTTGGCCATCCATTAATTGACGATTTTAGATTGAGATTGACTTCCACCAACGCAATCTACAATCGTAAATCTAAAATCTACAATCATGAAGAATGCCACAAAGACACCAAGACACAAAGTTTCACAAAGTTGTCGACTTTGCGGCCTTCGTGAATTCGAATCTTTGCGACCTTTGCGTGAAATGCATTTAAGCGACAGCGTCTTGTGTTGCCTTATGCGTGAAATGCATTTACATAGAGCGCACGGACACGTACTTGTGTTACCCAATCTACAATCGTCAATCTAAAATCTAAAATCATTACGCTTGCCGGTCCCAAAAAGCAGGAGGTTCAATGCCGAGCGAACGCAGATAAACGTATCCCTGCGCACGGTGATGAATTTCATTGTCGATCCAATAGAAGATAACAAAATGCAATGGTGCCTTATAGACCCCAAAGGCCAAGTCAACTTCCTGAAAGCGGTGCGGTGGAATTTGTGGCCAGAGTTCGTTGAGCTTCTCCGTTGTTTCGTCCCACAGTGCGAGTAATTCTTTTTTGGTTGGAGGTGCGGGGCTGCTAAAAGATGATCCGGGATTTTCCCATTCGCCAGTTATTACACCTTTTACACCAGGAACTGCCATGCCTAACATTTCCATTACCAACGTTGCAAATGGACGCATTCCACCTATAGAGTAGTTATAAAGTTTGTCTTCGGGAAAAGCTTCGATAGTTTTACGTGTCACTCCTCGGTGTCCTTGCCAGTGTTTCAAAAGTTGCTCTGGTGAAATTACCAGTGCGGATTGAGTAACTTCTTTTTTCGATTCAATGCTTGATGTTTCCATAGTCTGAGTTTTTTATGTGATTGGTACTACAAAGAAAAAGTCAGCGAGTGACAGCAGTATGGCAGGAGCTTGGAGAGTGTTTAAGTATTTATGTGTTTAGGTGTTTATGTGTTTAGGTTCCGGTAGGCACGATTAGATGTTGCTATCACTTTATTCTTAAGAGGTAGCTAAGCTAAATATCAATGGATGGTTGTATAAAAATAAAAGAGCCGGATTAATGTCCGGCTCTCAATTTTCTAATGTTCAATTCTTCTAATGTTCCAATCTTCAATTTTTCAATCCTTCATCACTTCCCAATTCTAATTTGCCAATCCTTCTTTTCGATTTTTCCGTCGCACCATTGCACGGTTTGGGCATCAATCACCGTGTAGCCTGTGCACCTTTCCTTTTTTGCTTCTACAGGTTTGGTAACATTTATGAATGATGTATAACCTACTAAGATTAACATCCACCCGCCAAAAACTATAAACTTTTTCATAATTGTTAGTTTTAGTGTTAGTTAACGATTATCGTCTTCAGAATTCTAATTTTTCTTCAGATTTCTTACATCTAATTTGCAAACAAACCCCTATTTGAATAATGACATAAGTCTTTTAGAATGAAGATTTTTATTATTGAAGTTATAGTTGAAGCCAAAAAACCCTTAAAACGGGGCTAAATTCCCTAACTTCAGGGATGCCCATTACACGTGTCATAAAAAAATATTTTCAAAAAAATTTTCGGGCTGTGTGATGTGTCTCCCGACTTGAGAAAGAGTTCTAGTTTTGTTCTATTTCCAACACAACTCGGTCTGGTCGAAGGGTGACTAATGGGTTCACGACAGGCGTAATATTACCCGGTTTGACAGTAAATCGCTGAATCATGGCTTGCAAAAAAATGACCATTTCGGCCATGGCAAAATTATTCCCGATGCATAATCGCGGACCTGCGCCAAATGGATAATATGCTTTTAATTTTTCTTTATCGATATTCTTTTTTTCAAATCGCTCCGGAATAAACGATGTTGCATTTTTCCAATATTTTTCATCGCGATGCAATCCATAATAAAAAACGACGATGATACTTCCCTTTGGAAATGTAAAATCTTTATACGCATCATCGCCCAACGCTACGCGATCGCTGATCCATGCAGGAGGATAGAGTCGCATGCTTTCTTTGATCACAGCATTTAACTGATCATTGACGACGCATTCATCTGTCGTCAGACCTTGTGTGGCCTGTCTTAATTTTTTTAATTCATCCGGATGGTTTGCTAACAAGTAAAGGGTCCACGCGAGCGCGTTGGCTGTCGTTTCATGTCCTGCGATTAATACGATAAGGATTTCGTCGATTACCTGATCTTCGTGCATGGCCTCACCGTTGTCTTCGTAGCGGGCATCCAACAACATATCCAGAAGATCATTGTATTTTTGATTGCTTTTTTTTCGCTCCTGGATGATGTTGCGGATAATAGCACGGGCTTCTTGTGCTTTTTTTAAGTTGTGCCTGACCTCGCCCGAAATATTAAACCACCAACTCTTGTGTGGCTGTCGCAATTCTTTAATTACAAATTCCTGTGTCTCGCGGATAAACCGACTGAGCTGTTGCTGAGCTTCAAGTGGAACCTTCACATTGAACAGCGAACGAATGACGATCTCAAAAGCCAGATTATACATCAGTGGATAAACATCGATCTGTGGACCGGTTGGAAATCTGTCAAGGAAATTGATCAACGGTTTTCTTGATGATGTCATAAAGCGCATGTATTTTATCTACGTGAAAACCGGGTTGTATCAGGCGTCTTTGCTTGAGCCAGTACTCCCCGTTTGAAGTAAGCAACCCCTTTCCTAAAAACTTTCCCAATTTTTCAGTCTGAAGAATCGATTTATGATAATTCTTGTGATTGGCCCTTAGTACATGATCGATAAATCCTGGATCCTGGGTTGCAATCATTCGCATCATTCCAAGATTAACGGCATATGTACCGTTAAATCTTTGCATACTTTCTTCCATGGTGCCAATAGGATTCTTCACTTGCTTGTACGTTCGAACAAGTGATTGAAGAAAAGTATACCCGGGCGGCATGGAATATTTTTTCATGGCAAATCAAAGGAAGGTATTTTTTCGAAATTCGCGAAAGGAATTTCGAACCGCTATACAGTATGTCTTTTAATCAACTTATTCATAATTAACGTGACGTTTCCGTGACGGAGTACCCTTGATATCCCGATGCACAGATTATTTTCCTTCAAAAAGGTCGACCAACATTTGCGCAATAATTTCATAACCTTTATCCGACGGATGGAGACCATCGTACGTTACGTCGATTGCCTCCACTGGGTATGGATATTCATCGGTTTCGGGATTAAATGGAACGTCGAGATAATCGGGATACGAATAATTTTTATAAGTCCCGGTCTCGGGATCCTTCAGACGTTTAAATTTTACCATTTTGTCCACAGCCAAGTCAGTCGCGTGAAACAAATCAACCACATCGAACTTTTCATGCTTGCTTATGGTAACTACTGCATCTGCAAATTGAGCCAGCGATTGTCCAGCCTTTTCTTTGTACGACCCATAAGCATTATTTTTCATGTCTGCGATGTAAACGAAGTCGCCCCGTTGCATCGGCGTGATTAAAATAATTCGAGCTTCCGGGTTAAGAGCTTTCAGCGTTTTCGTGATCGTTCTGTAGGCACCAAAAAAAGTTTGATTACCTGTATCATTTTGATAATCATCAAAAGTACCCAAAGGCTTGCCGTGCCACCAGTCATTTGTTCCTAAAAAAACAGAATACGCATCTGCCTTTGTAAGCTCCAGCGATTGAATTTCTTCGGCAATTCGTAGTGCTGTCCAACCGTTGTATCCCTTATTGACATACTTTATTTCTGGTAGTTTTTCCGTTACGCGCGTCAGATATCCCTTTGTAATCCTGTTGCCAGTTTCATCCTGGTGCTCGTTCAGATAGGTGATCGAGTCTCCGATAGCGACCCAGGTTGTTTTTTGTGTCGAACAGGAGATAAAAATAACGGAAAGAAAAATTATTCTGAAAAGTGGTTGCATAGCTTGTTTTAAAGAAAAGTTAATAAATAACCCAAGATCGATCCACCTAAAATAATAAAAGCGGTATTTATGTCCTTATTGAAAAATACGACGGCAAAACTGACGACCGCGATAAGAATACTTTTCCAATCCAGCAACGTTTCTTTGCCCATTTCAATGATTACAGCCAAAATAATAGCAACTGAAGTTATGTTCACGGCATCCAAGAAATCCGACATTACTGTTGATCTCCTTAATACAGGAATTAAAGGATTTAACAATTTTACGAAGACAAAGGACGGCAAAAAAATTCCAACGGTGGCGGCAATGGCCCCTTTGATACCACCGATTTGCCAACCGATAAATGTCGCCGAGGAAAAAACCGGCCCGGGTGTAAATTGTCCCACGGCAATTGCATCGATGAGCTGTTGTTTTGAAAGTAAACCTTTGCTTACGAGCGCATCGTCTAGAAATGCAAACAGAACATATCCACTACCGTATAGAATCGAACCAATCTTCAAAAAGATCCAAAATAACTTAAGGTTTGAAACGGCTGCTTATGGAAAACAAAATCATGGGTGTAACGCATTGAATCTTTCTTTCTTTTCGTTTCAGCATAAACCATAAGATACCTGCGAAGCCCGCACCGAACAAAACGACAATCTCACTAACCCCCATCAATACGAGAATACCGGAGGCCAATCCAATGATCCCAAGGTCAACAGATTTTAAAGCTTTCTTTCCCAGGCCGATCATCAAAAAAATAATTACCGCGATGATGGCGGGCTTGATTCCATAGACGAATGGTTGAACATCGGGAAGAGCGCCATATTCATTGTAGCTCCAGGCAATTACTCCTGTAATCAAAACAGCCGGGATAATGAAACAAATGCCAGCGACCAACAGTCCCTTAAATCCTGCATGCTCTTGACCGCAGTGCATGGTCATTTCAGTAGAGTTGGGCCCGGGAATCAAGTTGGTAGCACCAACCAGATCCAGAAAATGTTCTTTCGTCATCCAATTTCTTTTGGTAACGACTTCTTTTTCCATCATGGCTATATGTACAGCGGGCCCGCCAAATGCAGTACAACCAAGTTTTAAAAAAACTTCTGCTACTTCAATCAGGTTGTTGCGTTTAGGATCTTTGCCCATTTGATTCTGTTCGAACTAAACAAAGTTATTCGAATTCTTAAGTTGACATGCGAAACCGACGATCGAGAACATTTTCACGCGAACGGAAAATTCTAGCGGTCGCATACTATTTTTCCGTCAATATCTTTTTCAGATCGGGATGATATTGTGATGTTTGAAATTCAGTTACACTAAACTCCGCCAGCTTGTGAGTATAGAATGGATCTTCCCGGATTATTTGATCAATTTCTTCCTTCGATTTTGCTAAGTGCAAGTATAATACCCCCCGTGCGCGGCACCTTGCGGCCAGAAGCGAGAAACACATTTTGTTTATAATATTTCCGAAGAAATTTAACATGATCGGCCATGTGAGCATCCAACTGCTCAAGGGGAACGATGTAATTCAAATTGATAATGAACATATTTTACATTTTTTTAAATGAATTCTCCCATCCTAGGAATGCCACAAAGACACAAAGGCGCAAAGTTTCACAAAGGCGATCTCCTGAGCATTAACAGCTTTGCGGCCTTCGCGGATCTAAACCTTTGCGTTCTTAGCGTGAAATGCATTTACCGTGCACACACATCCTTGTGTTACCAAATCTACAATCGTCAATCTAAAATCTAAAATTCACACGGGTCCATTATCTTTGTATATGCCAACATCCTCCCCGCTTATCCATCCAAAAGATATTAACCTTGGAAATGCTGTGACCATCATCGATGCGCGTAGCGGTCCAGGCGCCTTTGAACGTTATCAGGCAAATCACCTCGCAGGCGCATTGCATGCTGACCTCGACAAGGATCTTTCTAAAAAACCAAACGATCCGGCGTATGGAGGAAGACATCCGCTTCCTGACGTACAGGATTTTGCAGCATACGTAGGAAACCTTGGCATCACGCCTGCGACGGCTGTAATCGTATATGACGACAAAAACGGCGCGAATGCTGCAGCCCGTTTTTGGTGGATGCTTCGCGCCCTCGGTCATGCAAATGTTCAAGTTGTCGACGGAGGATTAGACGCGATCATCCGTGAAGGACTTCCCCTGATTCGTGATCATCAGAAACCGTCGAGTGCGCCACCGTATCCAACAGACGGGTGGAAACTCCCAACGGTTAATATTGACGACGTACAGACTGCCGCAAACGATCCTGATTTTTTGATAATAGATGTACGCGAGGCTTACCGGTACCGTGGTGAAAAAGAACCCATCGATCTTGTTGCGGGCCATATTCCTGGGGCAGTTAATGTCCCATATGTTAACAATCTCGCAGAAAGCGGAAGTTTTCGTACTGCGGAAGAACTTGCCGCTCTTTATCAGGATGCGCTTGGTGCACGTGACCCTTCTAATGTAATCGTTCATTGTGGTTCCGGCGTAACAGCCTGTCATACACTATTAGCATTGGAACAAGCGGGGATCAAGGGCGCCAATCTATATGTGGGTTCCTGGAGTGAATGGTCGAGACGGGATTTGCCCGTGGGCAATGGAGAATTTTAGATTGTAGATTGACGCCTGCCTGCCGGTAGGCAGGATTTTAGATTTCTCCGGTAGCCAAATGACGCATATTTGCCGGTTCTAGAATATGCAATAGACTATGAGCATAAAATCAGAATCTTGCGCGCCGTAAAATCTAAATTCTAAAATCGTAAATAGTAATTGTCAACCTAAAATCTACACGCTCCAAAAATGCCACAAAGACGCCAAGACACGACGGTTCACAAAGATCAACATCCCCAAGACAACCATCCACTAATTTGCGGCCTTCGTGAATTCAATCTTTGCGTTCTTTGCGTGAAATGTATTAAATAACAATCTTTATAATTCGCAGAAGATGTTTTATGCTACCCAATCTAAAATCGTAAATCTAAAATCTAAAATCTTATGAAAGCGACCACCCTACTCCTCCTGTTAACCTTCGTCACGTTTTGCCTGGCTGCACAAAATCAACCTGCGGCCGCACCGGCCATACCGATGTACGGAGAATCCATCACGCTAGAGAAAGCCAAGAAACTAGTAGCTGCCGCAGAAGCTTTCGCTGTGAGTAAGCAATGGCCCATCGCCGTGGCTATCGTAGACACAAGCGGAAATCTGGTGATGCTGGTCACGATGGACAACACACAAAGAGCGTCCATTGACATTGCTATCGGTAAGGCCAAGACTGCTAATAATTTTAAACGCCCAACCAAAGCCTTAGAGGATGTCATCGGAGGCGGAGGTGCAGGACTTCGAATACTCGCGGTCCCTGGCCTTTTTCCAATTGAAGGAGGCGAACCGATTTATGCAAATGGAAAAATCGTGGGTGCCATTGGCGTTTCCGGAATGTCCGCTGTTCAGGATGAAGAAGTTGTTAAAGCCGCATTGGCGACCTTCAAGTAACCTCACAACACAAATAACTTTCGATTTGGAGGAGTACCTTCTATTTCATGATAAAGTACTCCTCCCGATTCGAACAAATTTCAGCAGCCCTTCAGAAGTCTTTTATTTTCAGACTTGCTGAAATGAATTTCTTTAACAAGGTCGAAGATTAATATTGATCAGACCTATTTATCTCGCGCTACCAGCAGGCGTATCGTTGACCTAAAATTCCCGCTCGTGAATTGAATCGGCACCAGGCTAGGTCTGGCTGATTCGTGCTTAATATAATTCCCAAAATGATTCCGTTTTCCTTTTTTAGAAATCAACACTGTAGAGCGATTAACCTTGGTGGGGAGTTTTATTCACATTACAAATTTTGGCCATTTCAAAATTCCCCCTCATCACGCTTTCATTTTCAATAAAATACACGTTCATCGGTATGTCTTACTTCTATTGGCCGCTCAAGCACGCAATTTGTATCGGCGAGATAAAACGATTTGACCTATATGGACAATGAAAAAAAGATAATTCTGGCGATAGCTGTTTACGCTGCCATCATGGTTATGGTTTTTCACAGCGTCGCCGTCGATGCCCAGTCTCTTGCTTCGACTAACGCCATCGCAGTCAACGAAAACGGATCTGGCATCTCGATGGTTGAGGATGAGGTAGCTGATTTTCTCATTAAATCTGCAGACGCTAGAATGATGGATGCGCAGGTGGGTTTACTAGCCATCGAAAAAGGAAGTAATTCTACGATACGGGACTTTGGACAGCGGATGATGAATGATCATTCTGTGCTGCTTGAAAAGATTAAGAAACTTGCCATCCAACGAAATATTTCTTTGCCGGATCAGATCAGCAGCCGGAAAGTTGATGTCCATCGAAATTTATCAGAGGAGAATGGACTGGAATTTGACCGGACATTTATCAAGATGATCATTGCAGACCATGAACGTGACCTCAAGCTTTTTAAAAAAGCGGCGGAGTATAATGACCCTGACGTCAGCGCGTTTGCAAAGCGATATCTTCCATTGATTCAATCCGATCTTCAGAAAATCAAAAAAATCAAATTGGAATTGGCCGATCAATAATCGACCTTAATCCATCTCCTGCATTTCCGTTACCACGCATGGCGCCCTCTAAACATTCAGTCAATTTATCGTCAGGGAATGACATTCTCATTCCTTAAACTATTTGAGGAAGTTTCTTAAATTGATTGAAATATTAAAAATGATGAGAAAGGTCTTTACGCTAGTACTTGGTATTTTGCTGTTTTCAATTCAAGTTATTGGGCAAGTGGCAGAAAAACCTGACGACTTTCTTAAACCCGAATTTCATCAGGCTAAGCGGGAAGAACTAAGGCGAATTATGCCGCCAAATTCTGTTGCTGTTTTTTTTTCCAATCCCGTCAGAAGCAGATCGAATGACGGATTTTATAAATATCATCCCGATCCAAATTTTTATTACCTCACCGGATACCAGGAACCTGATGCTGTACTCCTGATCTTCAAAGAAAATCAGACTATTAATAAGAAAGAATTCAATGAGGTTATTTTTGTTCGTCAGCATGATGCCTTAAAAGAATTGTATGATGGCGCTCGTCTCGGAAAGGAAGGAGCGCGCGAAAAGTTAAAATTCAAAGTCACATTCGAGGCTCCCGAATTCGAGAATTTTCCCATCGACTTTTCCAAATATGAAAAGGTCTTATTTTATGATTTTTTTAACGATGTAAGGGATACCGAGGAAAAAGCTGAGCTCTTCGATTTGATAGAACAATTCAAACAAAAAGTTGGCTACACAAAGAAAGATCTGAACGTAACGATTGAACCCAAAAAAAATAACATCGACTTAGTATCGCTGGACGGGCTAATGAAAAAATTGCGCGGCATTAAGTCGCCTGAAGAAATTGAATTGTTGCGAAAGGCTATTAATATCTCTGCCGTTGGGCAGGTCGAGGCAATGAAATCCATTCGCCCGGGCATGTCTGAAATGCAAGTCCAGGGATTGCACGAATTCATTCATAAAAGTTATACCGCCGAAGAGCAGGGATACCAAAGCATCGTCGGCGCTGGCCACAATGGATGTGTGTTACATTACCGGGAAAATCAAAAGCCTGCGGTTCAAGACGGCGAACTTATCCTGATGGATGTTGGAGCACAATACCGTGGGTATACTGCGGACGTTACGCGGACGATTCCAGTCAATGGAAAATTTACGAAAGAGCAAAAACTGATTTATGATCTTGTCTACAAAGCACAAACCGCGGCCTGGGAAATCTGCAAAGACGGAACAACCTTTGACGCATTAAAGCAGATTACCGAAAAGGTCATCAACGAGGGGCTGGTAGAATTAAAATTGTATAAAAGCACCAACGCTGCTGATATTGTAGATCCCGCCACGGGAAGGAACCGATACAATCCTCACGGGTGCTGTCATCATATCGGCCTCGATGTGCACGACAAGGGAGACTACGACATTTTGAAGGAAGGCATGGTAATCACGATTGAGCCTGGAATTTATATACCCAAAGGAAGTCCGGCTGAACAAAAGTGGTGGGATATTCCTGTCAGAATTGAAGACGATTTCTTAATCAAAAAAGATGGATGCGAACTCTTGTCTGAAATGGCCCCAAGAAAAAGCGAAGACGTCGAAATGGTAATGAAGGAATCCAGCGTTTTTCAAGATCTAAAGCTTCCTGATATAAATCGAAAAAAATAAGTATCACATGGTCACGGTCGGCCTCCAGGTATTGACAACAGCATAATGTTTCGGGCTCATACTTTTTCTGATCTTGGTTAACAGTATCACAGGATTTTGAATTTTTTCATTCGTGTTTCTTAAAAAATAAGCGTATTCCTTTCGAAATGATTTTTCGGCCTCGACGGCGAGTTTTGCCACTGGGATCAGCAGGATTATGCCCTATACAATTTGATACTTCGTCCTGATAACATTTTTTATGGAACGTCATGTAGCTGGCAAGATTTGGTATCTGATATTTTACATGACCCAGTTCATGTGACAATACCTGCAATGCCTTGGGAACAATCCATATCTTAATTGAGACTGTAAACGCACCATATTCTGAGAGATAAGCATCTTTATCATCTTCAACGTGGTTTAGGTACGTCATTCCCCATGCCTTGACTTTTGTTGCATCGACTGGAACAAATCTAACATAAACGTGCACTGGTCTTCCCTTGCGATCACTAATCGTGTCAATTTCGGCGTATAGCTTCGGCGCAATAATTTTAAATTGATCTAGCAAACTTTCCGTCAGGTCGTAAAATGAAATGTGATTTACAAGAGTCTCTACCTTGGATTCTATCTTCCTTCTTTGAATGTTCGATAATTTTTCGTCTTCAATGAGGATTTCGGTAAGGTTTTTCAGTGATTCTTTCAATATCAAAATGTCATTTTCATATCCGTTCCTTATTTCGCAAAACGATGCATTACAGGACACAAATAAAATTAAAAGCAGAAAAGAACATATCCTCAAAAGGTTGCGGATGATTTGCATCTCAGCGCCAAAAACTTGGACTGTAGCAGAATGCGCCTTGCTTACCGGTTTCCCATTCGTGTGTAAATCATCTTTGAATTCCTCGAGTCTAAAAAGTTTCATAAAGAGGTGTTTTGGCTCAACCATCTCGGTTCAGCACTTCTCTTTATGATGCTTTAATAAAAAGTAACCTGTTTTTCATATCATGTTTCCAGGGAGAACGTCCAAATTGGCTTTTGTCTCTCTTTAAAATGGCTATGGCCACCAAGGCACAAAGACGCTAAGGTTCACAGCGCGAAAAACGCGATTCCAATTGAGAAAATTTCATCGCTAAAAACTCAGAATATTTTAACGCTTCTTCTTAAATATTTTGTCCCTGAACTCCCATCCTAACCGCAAACCAAAAATCAGGATAACAATCCAAATACCGATAAAAACGCCATCGGGTATTCCTTGCGTACTATCATATGGCGCAGTGTAACTGCCTCTTGACCTATAACCTGCATGCATGAAGATTAATACATTTCAACTTTCGGAGGTAACATAAAAAAAATTATCCAGCGTCAGTCCGTTTTCAGCCGCGTAGAATGCAACATCTTTACCTTCCATGATTTTCCCTCCCTAACCAGCACTGCACTTTCAAGCCATTTTACAATTCTGTCCTTACCATTCGCGTGTATGGCAGCCGTATTATGGTAACTGACAAAGGCCATCTTACCTTCGATTTCTGTCTGAAAGAAATCCAAAGTATTGATGCGCTTGAAATCGGCCGGTCTCGGTTTCGCAAAATACGACCGGATAGTATCGAGCGTCCACACTTCTCCAGTCTCGAGGATCTTCACATCGGGTGTCGACGCTTGCTCCATCTTTGTAATGCTTCCTTCTGAGAGCGCTTCAAATACCACGTGCAGGACTTGCTGAACCTGTTGTTGTTCTGTAGGCTTTTGCGCAAGCGCAGTAATGGTAATACAAAGAACAAATGGGATTAAACTGAATCTATTTTTCATTGGAAAGTCCAGGGTTTGTAAATTGTTGAAATCGAATATACCATTTCCATTCTCAATAATAACCGCAAACACGACATCCGTTTGCCTTAATGTTCCCTTTGGTTCCGGGCCAATCAAAATCACACATAAACATCTTGGTTTTTAACTAAAATCATTGTATACTT
Organism: uncultured Bacteroidota bacterium; assembly: GCA_963813425.1. GTDB lineage: Bacteria > Bacteroidota > Bacteroidia > Cytophagales > Cyclobacteriaceae > Chryseolinea. The sequence continues at coordinate 48,389 of CAWEZB010000024.1, read as the reverse complement.
GTATTATACATATATGACAACATGATACTAGTATAATGATCCAGTTCAGATTAGACCCAAAAACAGGTTCACCGTTTTACAGACAGATCATTGACCAGATTAAATTTGGTATTGCAACAGGAAATCTTAAAACCGGAGAACAGCTACCGACCGTGAGATCACTGGCGGTAGAATTAAAAGTGAATCTCAATACTGTGGCCAAGGCGTATAAGGAATTAGAAATTCAAGACGTCTTGGCAACGCAACAGGGTACGGGCACTTTTATAAGCGACATCAAAGTTCAAATATCTGCAAAAGATAGGGCTAACAAACTAAAGGAAATATGTAGTGAATTTTCTTCGATCGCATTCAGCTATGGATTTTCAGTAAGCGACATTATTAGTCAACTTCAAAAACAAAAATAACATGGAAGCAGCTACAACAAATAATAAAAGCCAAAGCCACAATTCTAGTCGAATCCAATCTCAATTACGATCTTCATTATTATGTTTGGATTGACGGGCTGGTTCTTTTATTTAGAATACCTCAATGTTCCTGCTTTAATAATTCTGACAATTATTTCAATAATAATTGCCAGGTCGATTCACATAGCTAATCAGTGGGAAAAGGCTGTTGTTTTACGAATGGGTAAATTTAATGGCCTTAAAGGCCCCGGAATATTTATGATTGTTCCAATCCTGGATAAGGTAGATAAATTCATTGACCAGCGCGTTCGCGTCACTGAATTCAAAGCTGACCAGACCTTAACAAAGGATACCGTTCCCGTCAACGTCGACGCCGTTGTATACTGGACTGTCTGGGATGTTGAAAAAGCTGCGCTGGAAGTCCAGGACTATCAAACCGCTATTTGGCAGATCGCGCAAACGGCCTTACGGGACATGATTGGGAAAAATGAACTGGCTGAATTGCTTCAGGAAAGAGATAAAGTAGCAGACGACCTGCAAAAAATATTAGATCACAACACCAACCCATGGGGTATCACTTGTCAGACAGTTGGTATTAAAGACATCATCATACCGCAAAACCTGGCGGATGCGATGAGCAAAGAAGCACAAGCAGAACGGGAGCGAAGAGCCAGGGTAATTCTTGGTACCGCAGAAACCGAAATTGCCGAAAAATTTGCAAAGGCTAGCGAGCAGTATAAAAACAATCCTGTTGCACTGCACCTCAGAGGAATGAACATGCTATTTGAAGGTTTGAAAGAAAAAGGCTCAATGGTGATCGTTCCCAGCTCTGCCCTGGATTCAATGAACCTCGGCGCTATGGGCGGCTTGATCTCACTTGCAAAATCATCTGATCTTGATAAGAAAGAATAAAGCAAAAAACAGCTTCGATTATTCTACTGCCGTGCAAACATGATCGTAAACGATCATCTAGCGGCACTAATCTCTTTTAAACGTCCGTCGGAGAAAGCTACCTACGGCAATCCCGAGAGGTCTAATGACAATTGCCGTGATGAGGCAAAAAAAAATATACTTGGCAATAGCCTGACGTAACGCGTCTTCTAAAAAGAAAATAGCGAAACCAATGACTAATGCGATTACAAAAATCACCCATTTAGCATTCACGCTGTCAATTTAAAAAAAACGGCGGTATCTCTGGCCTACAAAAGATTTTGACTGAGAATGCAACCTGAAACGGTCCGCCGGTATCTTTTCCAAGAAAACCATTGTTTTAGACAAACAAAACGTCCGAATTCGGTAACCTTCTTAGAATTCATAAGTAATGGTTATGTATAATTTTGCGTTGACTAGTCCTTTCAAAACGACCTCAATATGATCAAAAGCTATTTCAAAATCGCCTGGCGAAACCTCCTCAAGAACAAAATTTATTCTTTGATCAATATTGGTGGACTGGCCGTCGGAATGGGAGTGGCAATACTAATTGCTTTATGGGTACTATGATGAATTGACTTTCGACAAATACCATTCAAACTATGACCGCATCGCACAAGTAATGCAACATCAAACCTGGAATGGTGAAATCGGAACACAAGAGGCTAATCCAGCCGTCCTCGGTGAAGAAATTCGCAATGTCTACGGCAGTGATTTTACACACGTATTGCAGGCATCCTGGAATTTCAATCATACTTTGACCCATGGTGAAAAAATGTTCTTAAAACCCGGCTGTTATTTTGAGCCAGGTGTCACGCGACATGCTGAGTCTGAAAATGGTTCATGGTTCACGCGACGGCTTGAATGAAATGAATTCCATCCTCGTGGCCGAATCAGTTGCAAAGACTTATTTTAACAACGAAAACCCTATTGGCAAAGTATTTCGGATTGACAATGCAAGTCGACGTAAAGGTCACCGGCGTCTATGAAGACCTTCCTTACAACTCGTCGTTCAGGGATATGACCTTTATTCTGCCGTGGTCCTTGTACCTGAGTCAGAACAAGTGGGTCCGGGAAATGGACGATCCATGGGACAGCAACTTCACCCGCACCTTCGCCATGATCGGCGACCAGGCCGACATGGAAAAAGTATCTGCCAAAATAAAGGATGTAAAGCTGAATAAAGTCAGTGAGGAGGATCGCCGTTATCATCCTGCGATGTTCCTTCATCCCATGGCCAAGTGGCATTTGTATTCAGATTTTAAAAATGGCGTTAACACCGGAGGACAGATCGATAATGTTTGGCTTTTTGCAACCATCGGCATCTTTGTGTTAATACTGGCCTGCATCAACTTCATGAATTTAAGCACTGCCCGTTCTGAGAAAAGAGCAAAGGAAGTTGGAATACGCAAAGCCATTGGATCCGCTCGTCAGCAATTGATCACACAATTTTTCAGTGAGTCGATGCTGATCGCCGCACTGGCTTTTGTTTTTTCCGTGCTGCTGGTTTTTTTGACACTCCCTTATTTCAATTCTGTCGCCGATAAGAAAATAGATTTACCATGGGCACACCCCATGTTTTGGATCATGGGATTGAGCTTCAGTATCATGACTGGAATGTTTGCAGGATTTTATCCGGCGTTGTTCCTTTCCTCTTTTCAACCCGTGAAAGTATTGAAAGGAACGTTTCGCGTCGGTCGCTATGCTTCCCTTCCCCGAAAGGTGCTGGTGGTATTGCAGTTTACCATTTCTACCACGTTAATCATCGGGACCATGGTCGTATACAAACAGATCAATCATGCGCAAAACCGACCGATTGGTTATAGCAAGGATGGATTGATCACCATCCCCGTAACAGGACCCGTGCATGAACATTTTGATGCCGTGCGAACAGAATTGATAAATGCAGGTGCCATTGTCGAAATGGCCGAATCCGGTAGTCCAACGACACAAGTATGGAATACCAATGGTGGCTTTGATTGGGAAGGCAAGGACCCTAATCAGGGAGTCGATTTCCCAAACAACGCAGTCACGTGTTGACTACGGTAAGACTATTGGCTGGAAAATAATTGAAGGAAGGGACTTTTCACGTGAATTTGCTTCCGATTCGAACGCCTTCATTTTGAACGAAGCTGCCGTCAAGTTTATCGGATTCAAAACCAATCCAGTTGGACAAGTTATCCATTGGAATGACAAGCCTTTCACCGTCATCGGAGTGGTCAAGGATTTATTAGTACAGTCACCCTATCAACCCGTTCGCGCCGCCATGTGGCACCTGGCCGATGAAATGCAGAATGTTTTTCTCTTAAAGATCAACCCTAAGTCTAGTGTAAAAGACGCCATCAGCAAAATTGAAGAAGTCTTTAAGAGAATTAATCCCGCCACGCCCTTTGATGCCTGCTTTTGTCGATGAAGAATATGCCCGCAAGTTTGGCAATGAAAAACGTATTGGCGAGCTCGCAACTTTTTTTGCCATCCTCGCCGTATTCATCTCGTGTCTCGGTCTATTCGGATTAGCGTCGTTCGTTGCTGAGCAACGCACCAAAGAAATTGGCATCCGTAAGGTACTCGGCGCCTCTGTATCAAATTTATGGCGGATGCTATCGCAGGATTTTGTTTTACTGGTGATCATCTCCAGTTTTCTGGCCGTACCCCTCGCCTACTATTTTATCAGCGATTGGCTGAAACAATTCGATTATCGCACCGAACTATCGTGGTGGGTATTTATCATTTCAGTGTTGGGAGCCATTACTATAACACTCCTGACTGTAAGTTATCAGGCAATCAAAGCATCGTTGATGAATCCGGTGAAAAGTTTGAGGACCGAGTAATAGTCTGGAACTATGATGAAGCTGATGGGTATGATGGACTATGATCGAGTCACGTCGTAATTGTATCCTGGACAATTTCATTCTTCTTCATTAACTTAGACTCAACTACTATTGACTGAGGCCGTATAACATTTCTGCAACATCATAGTCATCATGTCTATCAGCTTCATCATAGTTCAAAGACCTGATACGCGCTATCAATATACAAGTCTCAATTTAACCGTTGTATAACATGATAAAAGAACAGTACAAGTACTCTGACGTAACCTCAAAAATTATTGGATGTGCCATGGAAGTTCACAACAATCTAGGAAATGGATTTCAAGAAGTTGTCTATCAAAGGGCTTTGTCCATTGAAATGAAACTTCAAAACATTATTGCACGAACGAGAAAAAGAAATGCCGTTATCCTATAAAGGACACAATATTGGTACAACGGCGCGTCGACTTCTTTGTGGATAAAAAAATAATGGTGGAAATTAAAGCAATCAAAGTCATTAGAAGATGTTCACCTGGCTCAAGCTATAAACTACCTTGAAGCCTACAACATGGAAATTGGACTGCTAATTAACTTCGGAAGCGTAAAATTACAGGTTAAAAGAGTCATGAAGCCAGTGGGAAAAGTCTTGGCTCACAACAATTAAATCAGCTTAATCAGTTTAATCAGCGTTAATCAACGGTAATTATCCGTACCTTCAGTGGTCTAAAGTGCCAGTTATGACTCTTAACTTATACGAAGTCCTGAAGAACTTCCCCAATCTCTCCAAGCAGCTCACCTGTAAGGATCTGATGTTTACACAGTATGATTGTCCACAAGCCACCCAAACACAAGAGTTCTTTCTCCAGACCAATCTTATTGTTTATGTCTTAAGCGGGCGACGTGTTTTCGTAAAGAACAGAAAGAGATGGGAACTTGCAGAAGGTACCTGTGCTTTTGTGAGGAAGGGCGCGCACATCGCAGAAATGGAAGAGGGTGTAGGATGGTGTGTGATGACTTTTTTTATACCGGATGATTTTTTTAAACGACTCATCAGCGATAACCTGAAAAATTTGCCGCTTACAAATCTTCCGGAAGCTGGCACCGATCACGTTTTAATATTGGAAGTGAACGAGCTTAGCAAATCGTTTTTCGCGTCCATGCTTCCCTATTTTACGCAGACACCACCGCCTCCAGAAAATTTACTGGAATTGAAATTCAAAGAATTGACCTTGTCTCTATTATCGCAAAAGCAAAACCGGCAGTTCCTGGCCCACCTTCATAATCTTTACCAGGATAAGCATCCCACCGTGGAGGAAATTGTGCAAAACAACTTCACTTTTAACCTGACATTGGAGGACTATGCAAAGCTTGCCTGCAAAAGCGTTCCCACCTTCAAACGCGAATTCAAAAAGATCTTTAATGATTCACCGGCAAAATGGGTGATGAAGAAAAGAATAAATCTCGCCATCGAATTGCTGGAAAACACGAAGCTCAGTATCTCTGAAATTACGCTCGAATGTGGCTTTGAAAATCAGACTCATTTCAGCAGAATATTCAAGGAGAAAGTCGGCACGTCGCCTTTAAGGTTCCGCATGCACCCTCAAAGTACGTCGCGTCTATAGACCCGGGAGTATTTTTGATACAAACAGAAATATTTTTGAACCGTACAGACAAAGTAGAAAAGTTTATTTAAGGGACCTTTGATCGTTTGATTAACGAACTATAAACTTTTTCGATATGAAAAATGCAACCCTCTCCCCTGAACAGGATTACGCAACTAATCTTTCCGAAACAATCCATGAAATTGGTCCTTTGCTCAGCTCAAAAGTTGACGAGGAAGAAGCTAACCGACGAATTTCAGAATCATCACTTAATGCCTTACGCGAGGCTGGCCTGCTCCGATCTATTTTTGCCAAAATCGCTGGGTGGAATCGAAGCAGAGCCATTGGCAGTAGCCAAGGCAGTAGAAGCCGTTGCCCGGCACAACGCCACTGCCGGTTGGACCATGATGGTCGCCAATGTATCATCGTGGTGGTGCGCGAGATTATCAGCACAAGGCATTGAAGAAGTTTACGCGGATGGCGCGGATACTTTTATGGCAGGTGCATTTCATCCGCCTATGAAAGCGACGCCAGTTAAAGGAGGTTACCGCATCAATGGCAGGAGCCCGTTAACGAGTAACGTTCACGAAGCGCGATGGATGTTTGTTACTGCCTTTGTCATGAACGGTGATCAAATCAATGTTCATAATGGAATCCCAGAAATCCGAGGCATTGTTATGGATTCAAAGGACGTGACGATCCTGGATACCTGGTATACCTTGGGCATGCGTGCAACCGATAGCAACGATATCGAAGCAAACGATGTTTTTGTGCCAGAGCACCTTTCATTTCCACTAGTACCTTCGTTCGAGGCCAATCACTATTTCCAGGGACCGCTGTATCGGTTTCCAGCCATCGGGTCGGGCATTGCTTGCCTGATTGCGCCAGTAGCGCTTGCCGTTGCGCAGAATGCGATCGACGAAGTAAAGTCATTGGCGGAACGCAAAGTTCCCTTCGGCTCGATGGTATCGATCCGCGATAAGGGAACCGTCCAGCGAAAGTTAGGAATCGCCGAAGCATTGGTTCAATCGAGCAGAGCCTATTTACACCAAATGATTTCCACATGCTGGAGTAAAGTCCGCGAGGGGAATTCTGTATCTCTTGAAGAAAAGGCGAATGTATTGTTGTCCGCTACGCATACCAACCAAAGTTGCTTGCAAGCTGTCGACTTGATGTATTCCGCAGCCGGCAGCAGTGCCATCTATTCCAAAAATAAACTGTCTCGTCACTTGGCTAACGCACAGGTTATACGGCAGCATGGGTTTGCCAACGATAGCCGTTATGAGACTGCAGCACAAATTCATTTGGGCCTCATGCCCGATCTGCCCGTTGTTGCCTTCTGACCTCTGATTAAGCTGATTATTATGATAGACTATGATTAATGCATATCGATAGCCGATCTCTGCTCGTCTGTTTAGACTATTATTAAGCTGATTACAATGATGGACTATGATTAATGCAACATCATAGTCCATCATGCGTCATCATTTCCATCATAGTTCAAGACTCTTAAAAATCCGATCCCGTTACCAATAAAATTATTGGAGTGATATTGATTTAAACTTACATTTAAGACAAGCTCTGCAGTTTGAAAAACTGCTCTGGTCTTCCAAATTGCTTCTAAGCTTGCAAAATTAAATGTTCAATATCATGACAACCTCACGGACAAAAAGCAGCCTTTCAAGGCGTTCGGCTATCCAATCCTTCCTGGCACTCGCAGGGTCAGCGGCCCTGCCGCTAACATCACAAGCATCTACACTGGAAGCACGAGATAAGACAAAAGTCAAAATCACAAAGCTTGAAACTTTTCTCGTAAAACCGCGATGGGTCTTCTTGAAGGTCCACACCGATGCAGGTGTAATTGGATTAGGTGAACCGTTGCTGGAGGGAAGGGCCCTTACGATACAGACTGCGATCAAAGAGATCGAACCTTACTTACTGGGCAAGGATCCACGGCAGGTAGTTCATCATTGGCAAGCCATCTATCGTCACGCCTTTTATAAAGGTGGACCGATCCTCACAAGTGCATTGAGTGGAATTGACCAGGCGTTGTGGGATATAAAAGGCAAGCTTTTAAATGTACCGGTCTACGAACTTTTCGGCGGGCCGACGCGCGACCGCGTGCGTATTTATGGCCGGGCCGCTAACGCCGAACAAATGAAGCAACGCGTACAGGAGGGATTCACAGTGATTAAGACCGGCGTTGCACATGTCAACCCGGCCCGCGCCGTCGAAAATCCAAAGTTTATCAAGTATGCGGTTGAAAATTTTGCCTCCTTACGTGAAGCAGGTGGCGACACAATGGACATCGGTATTGATTTTCATGGAGCCATTCCTCCTCAGACTTCAAAAATTCTCATCAAAGAGCTGGAGCCTTATCAACCGATGTTTATCGAGGAACCTTGTCAGCCCCAGAACGTGGATGTATTGGTAGACATCGCCAGGGGTACGCATCTCCCGATCGCCACCGGCGAAAGGATCTTTACGAAATGGGGGTTCCGGGAAATATTAGAAAAAGGCGCCGCCACCATCTTACAGCCCGATCTCTGTCATGCCGGCGGAATAACCGAAGGCCGTTTGATCGCGGGTATGGCAGAAGCCTACTATGCTGTAATAGCACCACACAATCCCATGGGACCAATTTCACTAGCCTCAGGGTTGCAATTGGCAGCCAGCATTCCGAATTTTCTTGTGCAGGAACAAGTATCGCTTGGAGAAGGCTATCTAAAAACGCCGTTCGTTTTACAAAAAGACGGAACCGTACTGACTCCGACCGGTCCTGGACTTGGTGTTGAACTGGACGAAAATAAGCTTGCCGATAAGATCAACCATGATTGGAAAAATCCAGAAACGTATGATGCGAGCGATGGTTCTGTTGTGGACTGGTGAGGCGATTGTAAATTGTAGATTGACGATTTTAGATTTTAGATTGGGTAACACAAAACATGTTCTGCAAAAAATGAAGATTGTTATTTAATACATTTCACGCAAAGGTTTAAATTCAGAAGGCCGCAAAATTTGGGATTGTTAGCTTGGAGAATATCGACCTTTGTGAAACTTTGCGTCTTAGTGTCTTTGTGACGCATGCCTCTTTATGACTTAGATTTAATGAACCGCAAAGACGCAAAGTCGCAAAGAATAATGAAAGGTTCTAGCTGATTCGGGTCCACTTTCAAAATTCATCTTTGCGCCTTAGCGCCTCTGCGGTTTGAAATTATGGAGTGAATAAAAATGATTTTAGATTTTACGATCTAGGTTGATGAACATCAAAACAAAAAACTATCGGTGGATTATTGTTGCCTTGTTGTTCATGGCTACCACAATCAATTATATCGATCGCCAGATCATCGGGCTTCTCAAGCCAATACTCGAGATTGAATTTAAATGGTCGGAGTCGGACTTCGCCAGGATCGTCGTAGCGTTCACCGCGGCATATGCCATCGGACTGTTGGTATTTGGACGACTGATTGATCGAGTGGGAACAAAAATCGGATATTCCTTGTCCGTTGTCATTTGGAGTCTCATGGGAATGCTTCATGCGACTGCAAAAACAGTCACAGGTTTTTCTTTGGCACGGATCGGGCTGGGGTAGGAGAAGCTGGGAATTTTCCAGCTGCAATGAAAACAGTAGCAGAGTGGTTTCCAAAAAAAGAACGCGGCCTTGCGGCTGGGATATTTAACTCCGGCACCAGTATTGGTGTAGTATGTGCCTTGCTCATAACGCCGTGGATACTGGTTAACATGGGATGGCAGCAGGTATTCATTATCACGGGAGCCCTGGGCTTCCTATGGCTCATACTTTGGTTGTGGCTCTATGAAATTCCTGCGAAGCAGAAGTACTTATCGAGAGAAGAATTTTTATTGATAACGGAACAACAGGAGGAGACCCCGCAGGAGGAGACCCGACACACAAAATGGATGCGGCTATTTACCCTTCCACAAACATGGGCGTTCATTTTTGGCAAGTTCCTCATCGACCCGATTTTTTGGTTTTTCTTGTTCTGGCTGCCTTCTTATTTCTCCTCTACGTTTCACCTCGATTTAACCCGGCCCAGCCCTGAGTTAATGATCATTTACTCCGCCACTACTGTTGGAAGTATTGCGGGTGGATATTTCTCATCGCGCCTTATAAAAGGCGGAATGGCCGCGTTGAAAGCCAGAAAGACCGTTCTGTTTATAATTGCCATATTGGAACTTTCTATCATCTTCGCACAATATGTAACCAACGTTTGGGCTGCAGTTGCATTGATCAGTCTGGCTGTCGCATCCCACCAGGCCTGGGCAACAAATATATTTACGGCGGCATCAGATATGTTCCCGAAACAGGCTGTGAGCTCGGTAGTAGGGATAGGTGGCATGGCTGGAGCGGTCGGCGGCATTTTCTTTCCGATTTTTGTGGGCTATTTACTAGACACCTATAAAGCCGCCGGCAACATTTCTGGTGGTTATAACCTATTGTTTACACTCTGCGGCTTTACCTATTTCATTACCTGGACTATCATATACTTGTTGACGAGAAAACGAAGTATAGTGTCACTTGCCGAGATCCAATAGTGCTATCGAATCTAAAGGCTAACTTTGTTATGGACTGGGCCAATGGACAAAGCCCATGCTGAATATGAAGGCTATAATTTTTGTTCTTTGCATTACGTGTTTGCTGTATTCATGCGACGACGAAACGGACGTAAAGGAACGTACCTACGAAATGGGGTTTCAAAATTCAGCTCCGAAGTTTGATAATATTGATCTGTTTATCCAGTCACTCAACCTCTGGACTACCCGGGCCGATGCCGCCATCATTAGCATCGAAGTACCCTGGGAGGAGCTACTGAATGGTGGAAGTGCAATCAATCATGTGGTGAATAATTACAAAGGCCTGGCGGAGTATTATCGCAGCAAGGATCTCAAGCTATGGGTGTATGTTGATCCACAAAATGGTTTAGACCGTACATCTGACGCGCGCGAACTGGTCGCTGCGGGCAAAAGTATTGCTGATACTGACATGCAAAACATTTACAGGAGGTTCGTGATCGTAATGGACAGCGTGCTGTCTCCTGAACATCTTGGTCTTGCCCTGGAAACAAATCTAATACGCGCCGCGGCTTCGCCGGCAATATATAACGGCGTCAAACAGGCTGCGACCTTAGCGGCAGCTGATATCAGATCAGTGAACGCGATGGTAAAGTTGAGCGTGAGCGTTCAAGCCGAACAGGCGTGGGGAAAATTCGCGGGCACCAGTTACCAGGGTATCGCTCAGGATTTTGTTGACTTTCCGTTTATTGAAGAGCTTGGTATTTCCTCCTATCCTTATTTTGGTTTTGATCAGCCCGAGGATATTCCCCACGATTATTACTCACGCCTTATTGCGGGAAAAAATATTTCGGTTTTTATTTCTGAAGGTGGTTGGAGTTCCCAATCGTTAACAATAAATAACAGAACCATTGTCAGCTCACCTGACGTACAACGTCGCTACATTGAATACCACGAACATCTGTTGGATGGCGTAAAAGCAATTGCCTATTTTCAGCTGGTCTTTACCGACATTGATGTGGCAAGCCTGCCCCCTGATGTACCCGCCAACCTCCCCTACTTTGTGTACCTGGGTATGGTCGACAAGCTGCTTGAAAAAAAGCCGGCACTCGACGCCTGGGATGCAATTTTCGCCGTGCCCTTAACGAAGTGAATTCGAATAAGCTATTTCGACATTTTTTCAAACACGTTGGACAAAAATGTAATCCGTAATTTCTAAATACCCAATTAAACTTCTTTCAATTTCATTAGTCAAAGGACAGAACCAATCATGATAAGTTATGAAAGCGGTCTGTCTGTTCACAATAAGCTTTTTTTTATGCCTTGCCTGCGGCACACCCTCCAGGGTGGTGTTGAAAGAAAAGCCGGCGCCGCCCGTCGTCGTCGTAAGGCCCGCGCAACCTTACCCTAATGCAGTTTGGGTTGGAGATGGGTGGAGACGGAAACACGGACGTTATGTTTACATTAGACCACACTACGTAAAACCGAAACGGGGAATGATATGGGTCGATGGGCGCTGGAAAAATACCGGGCGTGGGTTAGTTTGGGTAAACGGACACTGGCGATAAAACAAGCCGTACATTTAGCGAACCGAATTTTCGCGCTCGAGTCCGCTGAAGCGGCAACCTTGTCCCGAGATATTCAACTCGATGGCTATCTTTTCATATACCCATGCTGTGGGGATTTCTCCAATGCTTGAGGAGTCTATTCAAACTGGCACACAGGTAGTTATTTTGAAAGAATTAATTGCGGAAGAATTCTCAATTCTTGCTGTTTGACATATTTTTATTGCTTCGGCCAGCGTTAAAATTGCCGATACGTACCCGAACGCCTTATATTGCGATAACTGCATTTATGAAGAACCTGAAAGTTATAACCATCATCACTGTGCTGCTTGTTACCCTGTCGTCCACCAGCCTCCTGGCCCAGCGAAGAAATCCGGGGAATACAAGTTCGGCACGGGCAGCCTATGGTTTTCCAACGGAGCGATACAAAGCCAAAAAAAAGAAGCAAAAGAAACAACGCAAAGTGAAAAAAAACAAGCTGAAACCCAGCCAGCCGGCGTATCGGAAAAAGAATCCTTGGGTGAATTAAGGTACAGAATGTCCATTTAGGCTCATCGTTACTGCGGACTATGCACTTCCACCCTGGCGAGTTAAACCGAATTCTTGAGAACCTTTCCGTAAGCCGACAACGGCGAGGCTGAGCTATCACCCAATAAATTACCCCGTATGTAGCGGGCCTCCCATTTTCAGGGATAAAAATTGGCCCTCCGTAGTGGGTTACCTCGGGGACATTACGACACAAAGCATGCAACCATACTTCATGCTATGAAAAAAACTCTCCTTGCAATCATTTTGGCTTACTCATCCAACCAAACTCTTGCCCAAGGCCCATTAGCGGCAGACACAAATCAGCCTGTCTATAGCGCGAATAAAGCCGGCAATATTGCGGTTGGACGAAATACCTATTATTATACAACCCCACGGCACATCAATACGATTCAGAAAGACAATGATCACGATAGCCTTCGTTATGCGGAATTCGTTACCCCATTGTTTAAGGCATTACAAGACTTAACAGCACAGATGACCGCGCAGCATGAGGAGATAAAAGCGTTGAAGGAACAATTCACAAGTTTCACAGGTCACCTGGGCACGCCCGCTGATTCGACAAATTATAAGAACGTTGCTCTATACCAGAACTATCCAACTCCTCCTTCAACAGAGACCGAGATCAAAATATCATTGCCAAAAAACACCGATAACGCAAACCTGATCTTTTATACCCGGGAGGGACAGCAGCTGAAAGTATTACACTTATTTAATCGCGGAGATTTTATAGTAAAAGTAGACAGCCGTGACTTGGGCGTGGGAACGTGTTTTTACGCGCTCATGGTGGATGGGAAAATAATCGACTCCAAGCGCTTGCTCGTCAGGAGGAAATCTTACACGCTGACTGATGCTAGCATTCGGCGTTCAAAAAATTAGTGTGTCAGAAGGACGAACAACCTTCGACGTTGTCTTCATAGAACCTTTACAGAAATTACGACTGTACCTCATTCAAGAGCATTTTTTCTGACGATTTGCCTGGTTCCTTTGACGAAATGCAGTTTTCTGTACGGTTTAGCTTGATGAAAATCCCTAATTTCATTGGATGGATCGCTTCTGGAAATACAAATTTGACCATGTGATCTTTTGGATCGCCACCGTTGGCTTCCATATGTTTACGAAAATCGATCTGATCAGTAAAGCGGGGTTCGATCAGTTTACACTAGAAATTATTGTTCGCAACGGGCTGTTGGCAATGTTGATTTACGCCAATCTGTTCATCCTCATTCCGAAGTATGCAAACCAGAAAAAGATTATCGTTTATATTTTTTTATTGCTGATTACCATCATCTGCTACGTGGGGCTAAAAAATGCCCATGACGTTTTTCTTAACGGCTATGTCTTGGGTGATGAAAGCAGAAGGTTCTTTTTTTATAATTCATTTTACAATTTTTCCATTGCGCTGTTTTATCTGGCATTCAGTGTAACGCTCCATTTAAGTAAAGCCTGGTATTTTCAACGCGAACTTATCCGCAAAATGGAGGTTGAAAAACTCAGTTCGGAATTAGAATATCTGAAAGCGCAGATTAATCCTCATTTCGTTTTCAATTCTATCAATACAATTTACTTTCAGATCGATAAACATAACGTTCATGCGCGTGAGACCCTGTCGGCGTTTTCAGAAATGTTACGCTATCAGCTGTATGAATGCAACGGAAATGAAATTCCCATCGAGAAGGAAATCAGCTATCTAAAAAATTATGTTGAATTACAGCGAATGCGGAAGGATGAAAACTACAACATATCTTTTATTGCTGATGAAAATCTCAAAGGGTTTACCGTCTCGCCATTATTGCTAATTCCATTTGTTGAAAATGCATTTAAGTACGTGTCGCATTATCCCTATAAAAATCAGGTAAGAATAGCGATCGGGAAACATAAGGATAATTTTGAATTTTCAGTATTCAATACGAAAGAGACAAAAGCGACTATGAATGGTCACGCTGGAATCGGTTTGAAAAACGTCAAACGCAGACTCGAATTGCTGTATAAAGATCGTCACAAATTGGTGATCGATAACGGGTCCGATAGTTACGAAGTAAATCTCTCTCTGCGAATTCCCTAGAAATATCCCCAACGAATTTCGCCAAAGTGAAACTAAAATGCCTCATTATCGACGACGAACCCATTGCCCGAAAGGGTTTGGAGGAACATGTTCAGGAGATTGAATTCCTTGATTGTATTGCTTCGTGTGAAAATGCATTAAAAGCTTCGACCTTCCTCAATGAACGCAAGATTGACTTGTTATACCTGGATATTCACATGCCGAAAGTCACCGGAATTGATTTTCTCAAATCATTAAAAAATCCGCCGCTAACGATTTTAACCACCGCCTATTCTGATTATGCGCTGGAAGGATACACACTCGATGTTATTGATTATCTCGTCAAGCCGATAACTTTTGAGCGGTTCTTGAAAGCGTCTCAAAAAGCCATGGAATTTTTTCAATTGAAAACCAATGCGGCAAACCACAGTTCAAGTGGCGCGGATTATTTTTTTGTTCGTTGTGACCGTAAATTTGAAAAGGTATTTTTTCGCGACGTATCTTATGTCGAAGGCCTCCAGAACTACGCCGTTATTCATCTTCACGATCGGAAATTAATTACTTATATCACGTTAACGAGTCTTGAAAATCAATTGCCTAAAGATGAGTTTTTAAAGGTTCACAAATCATTTTTGATTTCCATACCTCATGTTAAAGCAATCGAAGGCGATGAACTAATTATCGACGATGCACGCATTCCAATAAGTCGAAATCTGCGCGAACAGGTAACTCACCAGATCCTGGGCAATCGACTCTTCAAACGATAATCTGCCATCACCTACCCACTTGGCTACCTGCCTTGCTCTGCGCGCCGACGCTGAAGCTATGCGCAAGCGTCCGACCCCGTGCGCTAAAGCTATAACGCACGGGGCTGCGCAGAACTTCAACACTTCGATTATTTCAAAGCTGTCGTCTCTTCTCCACCAATGACCAACTTGGCGACCTGCTGTCCTTCGGGAAATTCCTTGGAGGAATAATACAACTTGAGTGTATTACTTCCTTTTTGCTTAAGCGCTATAATATCTTTGACTGAACACATCATCGGATCTTTTAGGCCTGTAGCCGCACCTTCAAAGCGCCAATCTTTCAAAACTTGATTCTTTTCGTCTTTGATAGTGATAGTCCTGCCCGTCACCGTTCTACCACATTCATTGTATTTAACGATTAGCTGATCGTGCTTTTCGGCCGGATCCAAATTCAAAGTGGGAGCAATGCTTCTAGAATCCACGTAATGATCGATCAACACTTTGTCGTCCAGAAATACCTGAACATTATGAGCACCGATTATCGCAGAAAACGAAAAAAGGATGGTACAGAGGGCAACACCCACCAGCGCGTTAACCCATGTAAATCGAATGATCTTTTTCATATCGTTTATAATTATTTAGTTGTTGTTTAAGACCTACACAAATGAACGAATAAAGAGGCCTTGCGTGTAACAACTCTGATCATCCGCAGAGATTACTTGATGAAGTGTAGGGAAAAGTCTTGAACTATGATGGGCAGGATGGGAATGATGGAGTTTATTAAGGGAAATTTAAAAGGATTGTTCGCGAATGCCCGAAAAAATACCACCTTGATTGTTTATTGAAAAAAGATTTGGTTGACCAAGAGATTTTACGAATTTGAATTAAATGACCTTACTGATATCTTCTGCCCTTTTATTGGCTGGCGTTTTTCTGTTCAAAAAATTGTGGACAGGAGCTGCGGCTGGAATTATTTTTCTTTTCGCATCGAGATACTACAAAAGAGAAGGCGGCCTCAATCTTGAAGTCCTGACAATCGATACAGTTATTATTTGGATTGAATTAGCCTTGCTACTCTTTGGGGCCTACATATTTTGTTTTATGCTTGATGATTTCAAGCAGTGGAATGCGTTTCGAAGTAAAGCATTGTCGTCAAATTCACGATTGACAGTTATCCTACTGTTTGGCTGGTTTTTGATAAGCTTTTTGGAAGGGTTGGCTGGGTTTGGAGTGCCTTCCATGTTAGTCGCCCCCTTGTTGCTCTCAATTGGACTGAAACCATTTACATCCATTGTGTTATCGCTGTGTGCAAATGCAATTTCGGTAACGTTTGGTGCGCTGGGAACTCCTGTGAAAATCGGCCTCGGAATTGACGTCGTAAATCCTGTTATTAATTCCATTGTCATGTTAAATGCACTTCCAGCTTTATTAACCCCATTTGTTCTTGCTTTCATTTTTTGGAACACTGAAGCTCATTTCTCCTGGAAGGCGGAAAGAAAGAAATTATTTGGAGCGGGGCTTTGTTTTCTTGTTCCCTATGCCGTCGGCAGCCTGTTATCGGTAGAATTCCCTTCGGTGTTGGGCGGTGGTGCTGGCATGCTCTTATTTACACTATTATTTGTTCCTGCCGCCGAACGACCTTCCTTTAGATTATGGATATCCACTTTCTGGCCTTATGCGCTCTTCTTGAGTTTACTCATTTTTTCAAGTCTTTTATTGAAACCTTTTTCATGGGAGCTGAAACCCGGGGTCCGGACCTTCTCGGCTTTTCAGCCAGGAGTATTGTTTCTCTTAGCGACTTTCTTAGTTCTTTTGATAAAAAGACATTCACATCCGACAAGACAGTTTTTAGGTTATGCGAAACAAACTTTCAGAGACGTTCAAGTTTCTCTGGTAAGCATCTTTCTACTGATACTTTTCACCCAATTGATTCGGACCGAGACACAGGTAATTTTTGAGACAATCTCCATATGGAAAGATTCAAAATTGTTTCAATTATTTCCCCTGATCTTGGGAACACTAGGAAGCTTTCTTACAGGAAGTGCTACGATGAGTAATTTGTTGTTTTCAGATAGTGTTGGAGAACATTTTGTTTTTCCGTTGAGCCTTGCTTTGCTCAATACTGGTAGTGCCTGTGGCAACGCAATTTCCCTGCAAAATATTGTTATGGTCAAGTCGACCATCGTAGCCAACGTCAGCGAAGCGTCTATCCTGAAGCATAACTCTGTCTTTGTCGTTGGCTACATTATTGTAGCGGCCCTGGGCTCCATTATATTATTTCAAATCATTTAGTCATTCCATTCATCATCGGGCGGTGGCGCCATAATTTGACGGAACTGATCCGAAAGTCTTTGGTACAGGCCATCTTCTTTTGTGTAGCCAGTAATTTTTATAAGATCTTTACTTGAAGTTTTATTGGTGACAGGGGGCGCCATACCGCTTACATTCATGCCGGCTTTTTGCATCCCGTAGACTTTATTGCTAAATGAATTGTCATTTGAAACCTGGCCACAAACTTCAAACGTTCTTTTCGAATCATCCTTTATAATCTGCCAGAATTTTGTAATCATGGTTATTCATTAAAGTTCCCGCGGTGCAGCAAAGGTACGCTTAAAACGATCACCTTCGAAGCTGGATCGTTTAGCTGGTATTTGGCGGAGCGAAGTAGCCCAAAAACACTAACAGTACTCCGGATACTGAGGTCATTGGAACCAAAATGACAAATTGTTGAAATCAAGCTCCGGGCAGCACCCATCACTCTTTGACGAATTTATAATATGATGTCCCCCGCGAGCTGGCAATTTTTATAAGATATACACCTGGCCGATAGCCCTGCAGTGAGTGTTCGATAGGATCATTGGAAATGATTTCAAATCCTTCAATTGGTCTTCCTTGAACATCTACGATATCAACCTGCACTTTTCCACCGTTCCCTGGGGGATGAATCTTTACATGATCTTGTGCTGGATTGGGGTAGAGCGCTACGTTGGCTTCTGCACCTTCGATACCAGTAATAATGATAACTTCGTCAGCGCTGAATTCACTCGTACATCCGTCTACCGTGACACGAACGTTAAACGTATAACTTTCTCCCGGTGTATAGGTTTTTCCTGTGGCGCCTCCAATTTCGATGTCATCATGAAACCACTGATTTCCTTGATCAGCGCTTGACGTCAAGATAGGCTCCCCAGCATTCGAGCCCGATATTGTGATGGATGGTTTTGCAGGTAGAATACAGAACGTATGCGCTAGCGGTTCTGCGGCGTTAAACAAAGCGTCGCCGTCTTGTCGTATCACAAGGGTAACGGTTCCGGGCTTAACGATGGTTGCATACTTATCAACCAGTGTCAGCTCATCGCCAGCCGTGATGCTGACCGGCAAACCCGACGTCGCGGATGCCGGGATTTGAAAAGGGAGATCGCCCAATTTTTTTTCGGCGAGCTCGTCCATTACAATTTCTTGATTCAGCTTCGTGAATTCAACTTTGAACAATTCAACACCATATTGAGGATGAAAGCCTGTAAAGTAAACCCAATTGTTGAGTTCAACGAACTTAAATGGCTCCAGGTCGGAGACCTTAAAGGTTCCCGGGGTCGTTCCATTCGTCCGCCATAACGAAGCATCTGCTTTAAAGTAAGCAACGCCCTTAATGTCAGTTACTAATGATGGGCTTGAGCCACCGGCGCCAGGAACAACATCGATCAGGTAGGTGCCTGTTACTGTACCGTCGGTAACCCAAAGTTCCTGACCATGGACCCCATCGTTCGCACCGAAATAGAATTTGTCAGAAACTGATGACAAGTTATTCGTGAATTCACCTTTATCGTTTCCAGGTATCGCATCAATGATTCTTAACGTACCTTCAGGTGTCCCGTCAGTCCTCCAGAGCGCCCAGCCATTTACACCGTCGTACGCAGAGAAAAATACATAATTCATTCCTGCTTTAAAATGTCGCGCCTCCGAGCCAGTGGGCCCCGGGACGATATCCGTTAGCAGCTCGTACCTTCCGGGTTCCGTCCGTGATCCATACTTCTGCACCATGCGCGCTTTCAGTGGCACCAAAGATTACTTTATCTCCCAATAAAGCGAATCCACTTGGCATAGAACCAGTAGCTCCAGGGTTGATGTCTTTAAGTAAAAGCGTTCCAGCTTCAGAAGCGTCGGTTATCCAAAGTTCTGACCCAGCGCCAGGTTCTGTTCCTTGAAAAATTAATTTGAGCCCAGCAATACGGATTCACGAGATACACCATCGGGCCGCCCCGGATTTATATCTTTCAGAAGATGTGTACCAGCCTCCGTTCCATCGGTCACCCAGTACTCCGCTCCGTATAAAAAATTGCCGGAGAAAATCGTCTAGCCTGAAAACGAGTTTGCCTCCTACAGTGGAATACGTAACATTATGATATCCCTGGCCGCTAACATCGTTTGCGATGTCCTTGATTACACCGATGCTCTCTGTATCAGTATTAAAATTAAAGAATTTTCGATCGCTATAATAGATCAACTCGTTCTTCACCTGACCGAACAGGGTGCCTTGAGAAACGGGAAACTCAAATTTTCCTAGTGTTCCGTCTGCTGTTCCATTGCTGGTATAGATAGCTAATTTATTAGCCACCGGCTGAACGAAAAGCTGTAGTTTGTTGTTAGTCGACATCAGGTCGAAAGCCGAATTAGAAATGGTTCGAAACGCATTGCCGTTCTCTGAAGCAATGTGTTTCAGCATTGATGTACCAGCTAATGAACCATCCGTGGACCAGATCTCTGAACCATGAGTACCGTCATCCGCGACAAAGTAGATTTTGTCTTTCAGCCTCGCCCAGCATTTGGGCACTGCGCTACTTACACCCGGATTGATGTCTTTGACCAAATGGAACGTTCCGGAATTTATATTAAAAATACCCGGTTCCTGTCCGACTCCACTTTCAAAATACTGTAGAAATAAATTATCGCCAAGGTACGGAATCTCACTATACATGTTCACAGCGGTCGCGTCTGCATCTGCCATATTAAAAGTTTCAACTGCATTTCCATCGGTTTTTATCATGCGGTGGAAGCCAGTCGAAAAATCACGACCTAAACCATAAAAATAATTTCCTATGGTGACCCCGGTGTCTACGGCGCCAGTAGTCAAGGGAAGGGTGCCGGCTTCGGTGCCATCCGATATCCAAGTGTTGCCGTAAACCCCAAATATTAATTTGTCATTAAACTTGTTGAATCGCTGTAAAGGTTGGGAGCCAAATTCCTTTACTTTATAGGTTCCCATAACCGTTCCGTTGCTTGACCACAGTGAATAGCTATTATTCGCCTGATTATTCGCAGCGAACATGAAATTGGAACCTACACCTTCGTAAAAGTTAATTGAATAACCTTGTAAAACTTTAACCGTGTTTGCTCCAGAGCCATCCGTTGCCCACAGCTCAGTCTCTTGTGTTGATGCGTTTACCGTTCTGAAAAAATGGTGAGTGTCTGACTTACCCACGTAAAATATCCACGTGAACGCGGGAAAATTGGGTACCATGACCGTTGTACTTTCGGTACCATCGCTTTTCCACAGCTCCAACACCTTATCATCATTGTGATCATTTAAAAAGTAATAGGTGTTTCCAATCATCCCAAACGTATGATAGGTACCCGAATTCTCTTTATTAGGCCTGGCATCCATCACCATCTTAGTTCCCGATGTGGTACCATCGGTCGTCCACAGCTCCTGGCCGTGCTCACCATCTGACGCCTGAAAATATAAAGTATTATTGTTGTCACACGCCATATGTCCGGCAAATCCCTGCGTTAGACCTTTGTTTAGATCTCCCAAAGATATGGTCCCTTCGAGTGTGCCATCCGTTCGCCAAAGTTCCTGTCCAGGCACAGCAAAGAAAAGATAATCACCACAGTTGCAAAACAGCGGGGTGTACTCGCTAGACGGCCTGAATCCGACGGGCTCAGTATTAATGTCCTTGACCAGAATTTCTTGCGGAAATAATGGTGCGGAAATAAGAAGCGACAATGAAATAGCGCTGAGAATTGAGCGTAAATGTTTAGTCATAGCTAACTAGTTAGGGTTAAAAGAAGCATCAATTGAAGTTCTATCCTTATCGGTAGACTTTCGTAACCAAGGATACTGGTTGAATTTGGGCGGCAAAGTGCGCCGATTTAGGCAAGGGTTCCATAAAGGCGTGTTAAGTCGAAATTATTTCAATTTAATAAAAAAAAACATATCAACATCGTTCGAGGATTTCGGAACGTCGAGATCATTTCATTCACGCTTGGTAACCATTTAATCGTGAAAACCGTGAAATCGAAATACGCCAAGTTTTCAACGCGGCAGTCTCAGCCATTTTGTTATTTTTGGTCACATTAAAACCCACTTTCCATGATCCGTTCATTCGTTGTCCTTTTGGTGCTTCTTCCTTTCATCGCTATCGCCCAACAGGAAGAAATTCTTCCACCAATTCTTCCCTGGAAAGGAAAAAGTCTGGAGCTGGTTGCCAAAAAGGAAATCCTTGGATAACTCCCACGGAACAAAATGAGTTTGTGCGAACACCTTCATACACCGAAACGATGGCTTGGTTTTCTAAACTCAATGCTGCATCCGATGTACTGGAAATGGTAACGGTCGGGCAAAGCGCCAACGGCCGGAAAATTGAAATGGTAATCGCCTCACAAGACAAAACATTTGACAAGGCAACCCTACGCTCATCTACAAAGCCACTGCTATTGGTTCAGGCCGGAATCCATGCCGGTGAAATTGACGGCAAAGATGCAGGCATGATGCTGCTGCGAGACATTGCTTTCGGTAATAAGAAAGACCTGCTAAAAAATGTCAACTTGCTATTCATCCCCATTCTAAATGTTGACGGACATGAACGTGTATCGCCTTACAACCGCCCCAATCAGCGGGGCCCGGAAAATATGGGATGGCGCGCCAATGCCCGTAACCTTAACCTCAATCGCGACTATACCAAGCTTGATTCGGAAGAAATCCGTGCTGTGGCACAAGTGATGAGCGACTACAACCCTTCCTTCTACGTCGACCTGCACGTAACGGACGGCGCCGACTATCAGTATGACATCACCTATGGCAATGTGGAATATTCGCCAACCATCGCGCAATGGCTGGAGCAGACGTTTCGCCCCGCCATCGACAAGGGTTTAAAATCATTTGGGCATATACCCGGGCCGTTAATTTTTGCCACGAACGACCGCGACTTCACCCAGGGAAGAATGGAATTTCCTTACATGCCGCGGTTCTCCACGAATTATGGAGACGTGCGCCGTATTCCTTCCATTCTCGTGGAAAATCATTCGCTGAAGCCTTTCAAGCAGCGGGTATTGGGTACGTATGTTTTCCTGGAAGCGCTGCTTCAAGTGGTCGGGAAAGAAAGTGCTGGGTTGAAGAAGGTGATCCAGTCAGATGCTGGTCTGCGCAGTAATGATGTAGTAATCACTTGGGTGTCGCCAGAAAAGCCCGACACCGTAACATTACTTGGCATAGAGTCCACGCTGGAGAAGTCGACCGTGACTTCCGGAGACTATGTGCGTTGGACTGGCAAACCAATAACACAAAAGATTTCGTACACACGCGTTGACCAACCTGGCATTACCGTGAAACGACCGAAGGCCTATTGGGTGCCCGCCACCTACACCAATGTAATAGAACGGCTTGCAAT
Organism: uncultured Bacteroidota bacterium; assembly: GCA_963813425.1. Classification (GTDB taxonomy): domain Bacteria; phylum Bacteroidota; class Bacteroidia; order Cytophagales; family Cyclobacteriaceae; genus Chryseolinea. Next base: position 25,546 of record CAWEZB010000024.1, on the reverse strand, counting down.
GCATGGTATTAAAATGGAAAAGGTAACTGACGCTAAAACCGTGGAAGTTGAACTTTATCATCTCCAGGATGCAAAAATCGCCAGCGAACCTTTTGAAGGACATTTTAACGTGACGACTAAAGCGCAAGCGAAGAAACAAAAGGAAACGTTCTATCCTGGCTCCGTGCGCGTTTCCACTGACCAGGTGCTTGGCGATCTGGTTGTCTACCTGCTTGAACCGGAATCTCCTGATAGCTTTTTAGCATGGGGATTTTTTCCGGAGATTTTTAGTCGCACGGAATACATAGAAGAATATGCGATCGAGCCCTTGGCCCGTTGGATGCTGGCAAAAGATGAAAACCTGAGAAAAGAGTTTGAGTCTAAAGAAGAAGGAAGATCCGGCGTTTTGTTAATGATAAGGCCAAGGTGTATGCGTGGTTTTATGAAAGATCGACTTTCTATGACAATCGTTATTTGGTTTATCCCGTGGGGGTGGAGCGGTAGTCTTGACCTCTGATCAGGCGATGATTCTAATGATGGACTATGATTAGGATCCGTTTCATCCAAATCCGCTACGCCGTTTCTCTTTATGCATTCATAAATCGATACGTTGTACTTTATTATTTACAAAGTTCACAAAACTTGCTTTTGGAATTAAAAGCGATGCAACCCATCCTAAATAATACCGTTCAATCATGAAAATTTCATTATGATTCGCGTATCACTTTTTCTATTTCTTGTTGCAATTTGTTCTGTGTGCACCGCGCAACAAATCAAGGAAGCCGATGTTCCAGTCGGCGTAAGGACAATAGCATCAGAACAGAGTAACAATCAACCGATCACGATGTGGGTTCTGGACAAGAAACGGGGAAAGTACATCGCCACTGTGATCAGTAACACAGCGGTACAGGGAATCGAAATTAGTCTGGACGGGAAATGGATTGAAACAACGTCGGGTGTACCACCGGACAAATTGCCACAGCCTGTATTAAAAATTGCAAAAGAAGGTTTTCCCGCGTATGAGCTGGACAATTACTTTTACATCACCAGCCCTGACAAATCTCCCTATTATACAGTGAACGCTAGTTCTGATGACGAAGATTTAACTTTGTCCATCGACGCAAAAGGGAAAATTCTGGAAAAAAAGATACGATAAGGCTGATTACAAAAATAGAATTTTTTCAGCCACAGCTCAGTTACAATCCTGATATTGAAATGTGGTCAGTTCGCTGGCGTATTGAATGCCGAAATCAGAACTTTTGCTGATTTTTTCGATCGGTACATTGTTGGCATTATACTGGTACGTGTTGACGATCGTAGATCCCTCCGCCCATGCATCTCCCTTCCCACCGAAATATACAATTTTGGTGATGTTATGTTTCTGCCCAGTGTACGCCTGAATGTCTGGCAATTCCGGATGTCCCTTAGGCATTGGGTTGCTTGCTTCGCCAGGATTAATCTTATCATCAAACTCGTAGCTCTCCGCCTGGTAGGGTTTGCCATTATTGTAAAACTCACTCCGAACTAGATTTCCGGCGCCATTGTATTCGTATCGTCGTTCTTTCGTATTTCCGCCCTCCATGTCGATGGACTTTACAAGCTGTCCCGCGGAATTATACTCGATATAGGGCGATCGAGAATTTCCTGCTGCGTCCACAAATGTAATCCGTTGAATACGATTGCCAGTGTATTCAAACTTGGTGTACCCATTGTTTGCGTTCGAAAACTTTATTAATCTTCCTTCGTTATCGTACTCATACATATGGGAATAGGAAATCGATGTTCCGTTATAGGTCTGAGTATGATTTGCCTTCGACAAACTTTGGTCCTTATATTCAAAAATAGCGTCGAATGTCTGAGAGGACGTCAATCCATCCTTGTTTGAGCGGGTATCCTGGCTCACTCTCCTCACCAGAAATCCATCGTCATCATAGGTGTAAGCAAACGACGAAGCGACGATTTCTTTATTTCCATTCGAGTATTCGTACTTATCATTTATTGAAACGCTCAATAGATTTCCTTTTTCATCGTATGCATGTGTTGAAGTGCGATTGTGCGTGCCATCCTTAAATGATCCATTCGTGGCCTGATGTGTTAGTCTACATACAACGGTAGGGGCGGGCGGTGGAACATCGTCGCTATCGTTACAAGCGTTTAAAAACAGCAGTACGATGAACAAAACAATCATCAGCAGGTGTTGCTGCTTGGGAAATAGCCCTGTCAATATGTTTCGTGTTGTACTTGTGGTGATCATGCTTCCTATTTGACTTTTATCAAAATTATACCTGATTAAAAAGTTTGTCTATAACCCTTTTGGGTAATGGGGTGCGATAACACTATGGGCAATCCTGGTAATCAAAATTGACAGTACCGTCAGAAATCTCTTCACCATCCTTGTCTATGGTCTTTAAAGTTCCGTTTATAGGAAGATTTTGAGTGTTGTATTCATACGTGTAGCTGACATCCTCTGTGAGATCCCATTGTCCGTTGGTTGTGTTTCCCACGTAACGTTTCATCCGGGTTACGTTATGCAGAAAATTTGCAGCTGGGTTTATTGAAGGAATGGTCGGATGCCCTTTGGGCTGCGTGAAACTCTTCGCGTAAGGATGGTTCTTGTTGTCATATTCCATTTCGATTGTAGAACGGGGTTTCCCGTCATCATAGCTTTCATTTCTAACTACCAATCCATCGGCGTTGTATTGATACCTTTGCTCTGATGTCGAGCCAAATTGCGTAACGATGGATTTGACAACCAGACCAGCGCCATTAAATTCAAGGAAGGGCGAAGTAGTGTTTCCATTTAAATCAACACGAGTGATCTTATAAGTGTTATTTCCTAAATACTCGAACTTTGAATAAGAATTATTCTCTGCATTCGTGAACTTTGTCAATCTTCCTTGTCCGTCATATTCATACAGGGTAGTGCCAGTGGTAGTCGCACCGTTAGCAGTACTGGAATATTTTGCTTTCGAAACACGGTTTTGATCATACTCATAGGAATTGTCGTTTGACTGCATTGTAGTGCTTCCATCTACGCTCGTTTCGCTTTGTTGCACCAACACCCTCAGTAAAAAGTCGTTAGCATCATATTGATAGACATAAGAGCCGGATCTGCGATAGGTTTTTCCATCGCTATAGTTTATTATAGTCGATAGACTTTGGGTAATTCGATTGCCTCGTTCGTCATAGGCGCTTGTATTCACCATGGTATTTGTGAATGTGACGCCCGGGATATAAGGTCCGGACGTTGTGGTCGTCTCAGACACCAGCTTGCAGAACTTTTCGGCTGCGGGCGCAGGATCATCGCCATTGTTGCATGCCAATAAGAATACCAAGATGCCAAGGAAAAGAATGCCTTTTCCAACAGCCCGATTTTCGCATTGATTTTCCATAGGGGGTATCGGAATTTTGATTCGAAGATACCGGACACAGTAAACCGTGTCCATAACCTATTTGGGTCAGCGTAAAGGTCTTGAACTATGATGGAGCTGATAACTGTGATGGACTATGATGTGAACTGTCGCTCTTAAGCAGAGTCACCGGGTTTCAAGGACGCTTCCCCACTAGGATCGTTCGGAGTTCGACATTCCCTGTTCGACATTCGACATCATACATAGAACTTCCGTCTTAAGACGGTTACTTGGGTGGTTGAAATTCCTTATCGTCAATCGTGACATTTACTTCAGCCTTTTCGATCGTGACCTCTAGAATAAGCTGATCATTTGATTTGCTTAGCGATTTGAATGGAATTTTAATGCCGTTGACATCACGGTAATCACTATATAAGGTATTTAATATTGTCCCTTGCAGTTCTGCGTTCTTCGACGGGGACACTTTCATAACCAACGCGTGAGTAAGTTCATCGAAATAATATTTTTCAACTTCTCCATCCTTTCGCACCAGTTTTACGACGATACAATTTTTTCCGTCAACGGTATCCTTTCCTTCCAAAGTTACCCCATAGCCTTTGCGTTTGTAGTCGATGAAAACATTTTGTAATTCTACATCTGCCTCGTTGGCCATGGATTGCGCCACTTTGCCTGTAAGCATCGTGGGAGTTGTTTCATTTTTAAATGCATCGATCTTCCACCCTTTTTCTCCGTCAAAAGCTTGCGCATAATACTTACCTTCCAATGGTACGATGAATTTATAATAGTTTGGTGCTTTAGAATAAGCCGTGAAAGGAAACTCAATACCACCGTAATTATACTTACCCGAAGTCTTCAACGTCTTCACTTTCTCCCAATTCTTCTTACCGCCAATAAAATCAACATATTTTTTTATTACGGCATCTACGTTTTGTGCCTGCAGGCAAAACGACAAATGAAAAATAAAAAGGAAGAACAATAAAGTTTTCTTTGGAAGCATAATTTTGACTTAATGATCAGCAAAAGTACGAAGTTGGTCTGGAACTATGATGTTATTGATAGTTATGATTGACTATGATCGAGTGAGCGATCGATACATCAGGTAGCATGGAGGACTGGTGGATGTAATTATGACCACCTCGTCTCCAGCAGAGTCGCTGGCCTCCTATACCATGCTCTTCAAGTGTCGTTCGATATTTCCTTCCCGACGGTCAGGCGGGGACATTCCCTGTTCGACATTCGACATTCACAAAGCTCTGCCTCTCATCACATTCCCATCGTATTTTTTCGGACAATTCAGTAGATTAAAACTCTAAATTAATTTTTAACTCATCATTCAACAATATGAATCAACTTACAAGAAGGTCATTTATTTCGCAGGGCGCAGTCCTGACCGGGCGCGGCGTTGCTTACACCATCATTGCTACGCGGTGAAAATTCTGCCGCCATCAAAGGACCTATTGGCTTTCAAAGCTGGATTGTCCGCAAGTCTATCGAAGAAGATTTTCCGGGCACATTAAAGAAAATGGCGGGACTTGGATATAACAGTTTTGAATTGTGCTCACCGCCCGGCTATGCCAAGATGGGGTTCGGCTGCACTGGAAAAGATGACCGCTCCTGAGCTGAAAAAAGTCATCAAGGATGAAGGCTTTACCTGTATCAGTTGCCATTACGGATTAAAGGAATTGAAAGAACATACGCCGGAACGGATAGCCTATGCTAAAGAATTAGGTCTTGAACAAATGATTGTCTCATCGTTCGGCTTGCCCAAAGAAGCTACGTTGTCGGACTGGAAAAAGGCGGCAGATGAGTTGAACAAAATTGGTGAGGAATCAAAGAAAGCCGGAATTCAAATGGGCTATCACAACCACAACAATGAGTTTGAGAAGCTGGAAGGTGAACTGATCTATGATGTTTTGCTGAAGCAGTTCGATCCTTCGTTGGTGAAGATGCAGTTCCAGGTGTGGGTCGTAAGCATAGGCTACAAAGCAGCAGACTATTTCAAAAAATATCCAGGTCGTTTTATTTCAGCACATCTTTACGACTGGCCTGGAACCGGCGACCAGCCAGTGGCTCTCGGACAAGGTAAGGTGGACTGGAAAGAATTCTTCGCCGCAGCCAAAACCGGTGGTGTGAAGAATTATTTTGTAGAGATGGATGTAGATCTAAAAGCAAGCGCCGATTTTTTGAAGAGTTTCAAGGCGTAAGGTCTCATTATTGTCTTGAACTATGATGGGAATGATGACAGGATGGACTATGATGAATCCTCGCTGAGTTATTCTTCGTTGTCGTTTGACGTTGGGTGGTATCTGAGACATTTAGCACGATAAATATCGAACACGGAATGTCGAACATCGAATGATGATCGGAAATCGAACCCACCATGCGCACGAGTCTGGAAATCTTAGAGCCCCCTAGGAGCGACATTTTGGTAGCGCAGGGTTTTAACCCTGCGCAAAATGCCGCGAGACAGGATCAAAATTTCCCCCCATCCACGTCTTTAATAAACTGAATCACACCTGGAAAAAAATGTTTCTGATCATCCCACATACTCAAATGACTGCCATCAGGACAAAGTAAAAACCTACCTTTCTTCACCTGAGTGGACATCCACATCATGTGTTCTGGATCCATCGTGTCATGCGTGGCGCCTACCGTTAGCGTTGGTACAATTATCTCTGGCAGCCGGGCCTTTACATCCCATTTTGCAAGTCTTCCTGAAATTCCAAATTCGCTGGGACCCTGCATAAGTGTATAGACTGTACTATTCATATGTTTAAACGAACGATTTACAGCGTCGGGCCATTCCGACGCCGGAAAGCGACAAAGATGCTTTTCATAATAATGTGGAATAAGCAATTCCATGTATCGTGGATTTGAAAAATCTTTTTTCGCTTCTATTGCACGAACTTCTTCCAAAACTTTTGGGTCCATTTGTTTTGCCAGAACCTCATCAGCATATCTTCCATATTCAGGAGCGCTTGCCATCATGTTACAAATCAGCAGGCCTTTCAAATTCTGCTGATATTTGAAAGCGTACTCCATAGCGAGAATACCACCCCATGAATTACCGAGCAGATAAAAATTAGTGCTGTCGAGTTGTAAGCCTTTGCGTACATCCTCAACTTCTTCAACAAACCGTTCAATGGTCCACAAGCTGCTATCGGTTGGCTGTTCGCTGTAATATGAACCCAACTGATCATAGTAATAATATTCAATACCTTCCCCTGGAAAGAAACTATCAAAGGATTCAAAATATTCGTGTGTGCCGGATGGACCACCGTGCAGGAGCAAGACTTTTATTTTCGGATTATTTCCCACACGTTTTGTCCAGACCTTGTATTTCCCATCATGAATTGGTATCATTTTTATACCGCCGCTTTTTACGCCGGATTCATTCAGATCAAAATATGAGTGGGGTTGGGTGGAGTCGGGCGCTTTGACATTGCAGGCGAAGACAATAATACTAAGAGCGAGGAGCGGGGCAATTGACTTCATAGCGTAGGTTAGGTTAGAAGGGATGTTTAAGATAACAAATAAAAAGTCTCGAACGATGCTGGTAGTGATAACAATGATTATCTCTGATGGTAGTAACTTGCAGAATAATTGTAAGACGTCGTTATTGCACCTCCATATCCTGGATATTCAACCACTATGAAAATAAAAGCATTTAAAGGCTTTCGCCCTCTTGAAACAAAAGTAAAAAGCGTTGCCTCCCGTCCTTACGACGTATTGGATTCAGACGAAGCTCGTGAAGAAGCAAAAGGTAATCCATGGTCTTTTCTCAATGTTGTCAAACCTGAGATAACCCTTCCTCCGGAAACGGACCACTACAGCACGGCGGTCTATGAGGCTGGTAAAAACAATTTCCAAAAACTGATAAAAGAAGGTGTGTTCGTCCAGGACAAAGAAGAATGCCTTTACATATATGAATTGATCATGGATGGCCGGTCACAAAACGGAATTGTCGCCTGCGCGTCGGTAGAGGATTACATGGAGGGACGAATCAAAAAACACGAACTCACACGCCCCGACAAAGAAAATGACCGTAAAAATCATGTGCGCATTTCCATGATGAATGCAGAACCTGTGTTCTTTGCTTACCCCGCCAACAAAACACTCGACAATATTGTCGAGACCGTCAAGCAAACCAAACCGGTTTACGCGTTTACTGCGGAAGACAACATTCAACACCGTTTCTGGGTGGTGAATAATCCAGAGCAAATTCAAAGTATCGTTACTGCATTCGAAAAAATGCCGGCTACCTATGTTGCCGATGGCCACCATCGTACAGCAGCCGCAGCGTTGGTCGGCAATGATCTCAGAAAAGAAAATCCTGGTCACACGGGTAAAGAGTCCTACAACTATTTTCTGGCTGTTCACTTCCCTGACAACCAGCTGGCTATACTAGACTACAATCGCGTAGTGAAAGACCTCAACGGCAATACTTCGCAATCCTTCCTATCTGGTCTGTCCCTTTCTTTTGAGGTGGAGAAAAAAGGGAAGACAGCCTATCGACCATCCCGACTCCACGAATTCAGCATGTATCTGCGAGGGTGAATGGTACGCGCTGATGGCAAAGCCGGAATGTATGATGATCAGGATGCTATCGGTGTGCTGGATGTCACCATCCTGTCAGAAAAAGTTCTAAAACCACTTCTCAATATCCACGACCTGCGCACCGACAAACGAATCGATTTCGTGGGCGGTATGCGCGGCTTGAAGGAGTTGGAACGCCGGGTTGACAGCGGTGAGATGGCTGTCGCCTTTGCGCTCTATCCGGTTTCCATGAAACAGCTTATTGACATCGCCGATAGCGGCGAGATCATGCCACCCAAGACTACTTGGTTTGAGCCCAAGCTGAGAAGTGGCTTGGTTGTACATAAGTTTTGAGCGCCCAGCTGCTATGTCGCAGGTTTACCATTGTAGATTTTAGATTTACGATTGTAGATTGCTAGCACAAGACAAGGCCTGCAAAAAATGCTAGGCACTTAAATGCATTTCACGCAAAAGGTCGCAAAGGTGAATTCACGAGGCCGCAAAACCATTAGTCATAATTACGAAACTGAGGCAACCTTTGTGAACCGTTGAGCCTTTGTGTCTTCGTGGCAAATGTCCCCTTTTTTTAGCAAGAAGAACGAAGAGATAATCTCGACGAGCCCGATTGTTTCACCAAGTAATTATTATAAATTGTTGATAGAACAGTAATCCATGAAACTCGAACGAACCCTTTTTGAAAAGAGTCATGTTTACTTTTTCGTCTTCTTTTTAACCGTACTTGCAGCCTTCTGGTTTACGTACGTCACCCGGATCTTCGAACAGGAAAATTACCGCATGCATCTGCACGGCGGGATTTTATTTTTATGGTGCATCATGCTCATAATTCAACCTCTTCTGATCAGGAAAAAAATGAATTTAGTCCACCGTTGGATTGGAAAATTTTCCTTTGTTCTTGTGCCCCTCCTGGTCTTTACCACTTTTGATTTATTGCGGTACCGGATTAAAAATCAACCCACGACAGATTATGTCTTCATGGCGCTAGTTATCAATGCACTGATTGTTTTCGTTATACTATACGGCCTTGCAATTTACAATCGTAAAAGGCAGGCCCTCCATGCCCGTTACATGCTGTGCACAATCTTTCCGTTTTTTACACCTGCTACAGATCGTATCATATCGATATATTTTCCATCTACATTGGAATATTTTCCCTTGCTCACCGGCCAGCCCAATCTCATGATATTCGGATTTGCATTGGCCGATGCTATTCTGGTTGCCCTTTGCATTTGGGATTGGAGGTCGCACCGGCGTCTGAATGTTTTTCCTTTTGCCCTGATACTATTGCTAACCTACCATTACTCGGTGAATACCTTTTACCGTTTCAATTTCTGGAGGACCTTTTGTGACTGGCTTCTATCATTGTAATTTGAGTAACGACTTTTTTAATGCTTGTAAAACTTTATCTCACGCTGGTGCATCATTCCTGTGACCGTTGCATGTGGATACGCTTGTTCACTTAAAACCCTCGGACTATGATTCGAAATTATCTTACCATTGCGTGGAGAAATCTTATCCGGACAAAAACATACTCGATTATCAACATCACTGGCCTGACGATGGGTATGACCATTGCATTGCTTGTCGGTCTGTGGGTATTTGATGAACTCAGCTTCAACAAATCTTTCAGGAATTATGGCAGGCTTGCACAGGTGCATCATCACGTTCAGTTCGGAGAGGAGCGCTTGACGATTGGCGATCTGCCAGCTCCGCTTGGCGAGAAACTAAAAAATAGTTTTCCCGATTTCGAAGACGCGACCATCACGAGCTGGCCGACCGAACGTGTACTGGGGTTCGACGAAACAAGAGTATCAAAAACAGGTTTGTTCGTTGAGCCCCAATTCGCCACCATGTTTTCAATTCACATGGCAGAAGGGTCCAACAAAGCGTTGAAGGATCACCGGTCGATACTGGTTTCGCGAACATTCGCTGAAACGATCGGAAACAACGTGATCAGCAAAATCATTAGTATCGATGGTCACGGTGAGCACATCGTTAGTGGCGTATTTGAAGATTTCCCGTCAAACTCGTCCTTCGATGGCGTCCAGTTCATCTTACCACTGACTTCCTTTTCGGGGGATGAGGACGTTCTGACAAGTTGGGAGAACTATTCGTTTCAATGTTTCGTACAGCTGCGCGATGATCAATCATTCGAAGGGACAAGCGCTAAGATCAAAAAAGTACTTTACGACAACGCTTCAAATGACGGCAAGTCCCTTCAACCGGAAGGTGTGTTACTGCCAATGGAAAGATGGCATCTCTACAATGATTTCAACGATGGTGAAAACAGGGGGAAGCGTATCCATTACGTGTGGATGTTTGGACTGATCGGAATTTTTGTTTTGATGTTGGCATGTATCAACTTCATCAATCTCACCACCGCGCGTGCCGAAATGCGCTCGAAAGAAGTCGGCGTTAGAAAAGTAATGGGCTCCGCAAGAAGGCAGCTGATATTTCAATTTCTGAGTGAATCCTTCCTGATGGTAATACTTGCCTTTCTTGCATCCCTTGCTGCCGCTGCGTTGTTGCTACCTTGGTTCAATGCACTTGCTGACAAAAGAATTTCCCTGCCGTGGACAGAAATAAATTTCATCGCGGCTTCAATGGTATTCATAGTACTAACCGGGTTGCTGGCAGGAAGCTATCCAGCATTGTACCTGTCGGGTATGAAGCCCGTGAAAGTCCTGAAGGGCACCTTCAAAGCAGGACGTCTTGCCGCCTTACCGCGAAAGGCGCTGGTGGTATTTCAGTTTGCTACTTCATTTATTCTGACGATCGGTACAATTGTCATCTTCCTGCAAATTCAACATGCAAAGGACAGACCGGTGGGCTTCGACCGCGAAGGAATTATCTTCCTTGACAAACTGACCGAAGGACTCGCGAAAACGGATTATAATGCCCTTCGAAATGAACTTCTGGCAACCGGCGTTGTAGAGAACATGGCAACGTCCGACGCTCCGATCACCGGAAGGATGAGTGCTGACGCGTCTCTAACGTGGGAAGGAAAAGATCCCGCCTCACAACCATTGATCGCCATGAACAGCTGTAGTCATGATTTTCCTAGAACAAATGGTTTTGTCCTTGTAGAAGGAAGGGATTTTTCAAGGGAGTTCAGCAGCGATTCATCCGCGGTGATCATCAACGAAATGGCAGCAAAACTGATTTCCAACGGAAGCGTTATTGGTAAAACTATTAATTTCGGACATGGTAAAGAACGAAAAATTGTCGGTGTTATAGAGGACCAGGTTCGCTGGAGTGCCTTTAGCAAGCAGTCTGCACATTTGTATTTCGTTAACTACGAAGCGAGACGTTGTCTTACCATCAGGTTACATCCACAAGCGGCCGTTCATGATGCCTTGAACAAGATCGGTGCGATCATCCGAAAATTCGACAACAAGGCCCTGTTCGAGTATGAATTCGTTGACGACGATTATGCTCAAACGTTTCATGACGAAGAACGCATGGCCAATCTAACGAGGGTGTTTTCCGCATTGGCGCTGGTCATCAGCTGCATCGGCATGTTTGGACTGGCAGCCTTCGCCTCGGGTCAACGTACAAAAGAAATAGGTATCCGAAAAGTACTCGGAGCATCCGCGTTCAGCATATGGCAAATGCTCTGCGGTGATTTTTTAAAAGTTGTGCTGGTTGGAATTGTTGTAGGCACGCCGTTGGGCTATTATTTTTCCAACAAATGGTTGACACAATATGATTACCGGATAGAAATATCGTGGGGCGTCTTCGGCATGACAGCGATCCTTGCGATGCTAATCGCCCTGTTCACGGTAAGTTATCAGGCACTCAGAGCCGCTATGAGAAATCCTGTAAATAGCCTTAAAGCCGAATAATACGCGTTTTGTCAAACATTTTGAGAATGCTCTACATGATGCCCAACGTTGGTCATTTGGAGCATTCAAAAAAAATTCTATTTTTACAAAAAGACCCCTTTCTCGAAGTAAACCGTTTTATTTAAACTTTAGCAACCATGATCCATTCGAAAGGGGTAAGAAATACTTACCTGTACCTCCCTGTGCTGTTAATAGCACTCACCCTGTTTTCCTGTTTTGAAGAAGTAAAAATGCCGCCGTCGAGCGATCCTCCGCCAAAAGGAAAGAATGGAAAAGGTCTTTACATCGGCGGCACGGCCATGAACGAAAATGGCGTACCGGTGGCATCCTATTGGAAAGACGGAGTACCCATAAATCTCTCTGCAACTTATCAAGATGCCGTATTTTATAATTCTGTAGGCTTTGGAATGGCGATGTCGGGCAACGACGTCTATGTGTGTGGGGTTCTTTATACCTCAAAAGGCAATATCCCCGCCTACTGGAAAAATGGCGTGCCCGTTGTGCTTACGCCAGGCACCGGTCAAGCTACCGCAATTGCAGTGGTCGGAAATAACGTTTATGTGTCTGGTGTTCTTCAGTTCGACAATGGTGACATGTATGGTGTTGTCTGGAAAAATGGGGTGGTTAGCTACCTTACCGAAGGAACAACATTTTCCTATGCCAATACACTGATTGTCTCCGGACAAAATGTTCACGTTGGCGGATTCATATACCAGGATGGAAAAAACTACGCCACCTATTGGAAAAATGGAAATCCCGTCTTGCTTACCTCGGGTGATAATTTCGCTCACGTTGAATCTCTTGCCATCGCTGGTAACACAGTCTACGCTGCGGGGAGGGAAATCGGCAACGATGTTGGCAAGTACTGGAAAAATGGACAAGTTGTAAACCTAACCGACGGATCTTCTCGTGTGATAATTTCTGCCGTTCACACCAAGGGAAATGATGTTTATGCCGCTGGAAAAAGACAGAATGGAGCTTCATGGGAATTTGTAGCCTGGAAAAATAATAACATCATATTCACAACCCCGATGAGCGCATTTGATATTCAAATCCATGGTCTTAGCGTCGTACAGAACAACGTGATTGCTACTGGCAATGTGGTATACCGTTATGAGAATTCTTCGGTTTACGCGCATGCTACGGTCTGGACAAATGGAGAACCTGAAACGCTTGCTCAGGGTGCTGATGAAACCAATGTGTACTTTGCAAATTCGATTGTCGCGAAGCATTGATCAAATCCTTTAACCACACAGCAGAGTCTCTGATTTTGAGACTCTGCTTTTTAAGTTATCAGGATATACGTTGCATAACAATTGTCGGCCATCGCCTTAGTTCCTTGCCTGAAGCTCCAAGACTTGTGAACCTTGCGACTTTGTGCCCTTGTGGCAATCTGGATTGTATAAATGCTGGTCGAAAATCTTTTACAGCGCGGGCAGGTTTCCTGCGAAAGGAATTATTTTAACTTGCTGAATCTACCAGACCGGATGGCCATGTTAAAATATCTCATTATTCTATACACGTTTGTTTTGTTGGCAAATCAACAACGGATTCTCCCAGGAAACCAGCAATGCAAAACGGCCGAATATCATCTTTATCATGTCCGATGATCATGCCTACCAGGCCATCTCGGCATATGATAAGCGACTGATTCAGACTCCCAACATCGACCGGATAGCAAGCATGGGGATGCTCTTTACCAACGCAAGCGTGACCAACTCCATATGTGCACCCTCTCGTGCCACGATCCTTACAGGAAAGCATTCTCATCTCAATGGAAAAATCGACAACCATTTTCCCTTCGATACCACAAATGTCACGTTCCCTCAATTGTTTCAGCAGGCAGGATATCAGACCGCCATGTTTGGCAAACTGCACTTTGGCAACAATCCCAAGGGATTTGATCAGTTTAAAATCCTACCTGGTCAAGGTGTCTACTACAATCCGGAATTCATCACCAAGAATGAGGGAAATATCAAAGTGGAAGGCTACACGACCGACATCATTACTGATATGACGCTGGCTTGGCTTCAAAAAGAGCGAAACGCGAGTCAACCTTTTATGTTGATGTACTTACACAAAGCGCCTCATCGTCCCTGGCTGATGGCGGAGCGTCATTTACAGGAATTCACCAACAAAACATTTCCTGAGCCTACGACTCTTTTCGATGACTATTCAGGCAGAACACCTCCTGCTGCCGAAGCAGAAATGAACATCCTAAAACATATGAGCTGGGCTGGAGATAATAAAGTATTCCCCGAAGTAATGGACGAGCTTGGTATAGCCGAAATTGGATTTGACAAGGCACGATACAATGCTGAATTCAATCGGCTTAATCCTTCGCAAGCAGAAAATTTTAAGAAGGCCTACTCGAAGGTCAATGACGATTTCAAAAAGCAGTATCCTCACATGACTGACAAGGATAAGATGAAATGGAAGTATCAACGTTACATGCAAGACTATTTGGGCACGATAAAATCGGTGGACGAAAACGTCGGGAGATTGCTTGACTATCTTGAGAAGCAAATAATCTAATGGACAACACCATCATCGTTTACACTTCCGATCAGGGATTTTATCTCGGTGAACATGGCTGGTTTGACAAGCGCTTTGTGTACGACCAGTCGTTCAAAACACCGCTGCTGGTAGCCTGGCCAGGACGTGTGAAGCCTGGTGGCCGCTCCGACGAGCTGGTCCAAAACCTGGATTTCGCCCAGACTTTCCTGGATGCCGCGGGAATTCCTGCTCCTTCGGATATGCAGGGAGAAAGTATGGTTCCACTGCTCACGGGAAAAGGTAAATGGACCAGAGATGCTGTCTACTATCACTATTATGAATATCCTGCGGAGCATATGGTTAACCGACATTATGCGATAGTAACGAAGGACTATAAGCTGATTCATTACTATTTTGTGGAAGATACGTGGGAGCTGATCGACAGAAAGAAAGATCCGATGGAGCTGAAGAATGTGTACGACGATCCTGCATACGCCAAGGTGAGAAAAGATTTACATCGAAGGCTGGACGAGTTGAGAAAAAAATACAAGGACAACACTGAACTAAGTCAACAATATGTCGACAGATTTTTGGAAGATGCTTCTAATGGTAAAGTTTTTGGTGTAACGAAGGAAGATGTTCAGGAGATACTTGAAAGGAGAAAGAAGATCAAGTGAGCTTATTAAAATATTTTAGATTTTAGATTGACGATTTTAGATTTCAAGCACAACAAAAGGCGTGCAATGCGTTTTAGCGCGTAGGGAAAAGGTCTTGAGCAATGATCTTAATGATGGTTATGATGGACTATGATCTAGCGCCGTTCGATAATCGATATTCAGAACAAGACAAATAATGCAAGCAGAGCCTCCGGGATTGGAGGCTCTGCTTAGATGTCAATTAGAAGTAGTACTATTTTCTGCGGCCTGCGTATCCCTTACATTTTTTTGCACAGCAACAGCCGCGAACATGGCGAGCAAAAATGCAAAGGCATAAAATCCCTTTTCGCTTGGCAATAGTTCGGCATTCCAAAGTCCGATAGTCAGAAGCACAACGCTCAGAATGGTTGAGAACCAACTGAGTCCATGATATACATCGGTCACCCGAATATTTTCCAATCGGTCTCGCACAGCTTTTTGAAGAGACACGACTGAAAAAAGTCCGTACATAATTGTTGTAAAGTAGTAGCCTTTTTCATTCAGTTGCATGTCGGAGCGCCAAAGGCCAATGAAATAGCCGATCATTCCCGTTCCTAATGCTACCCATGATGCGCCAACAAAGGCAGGTGATGGTTTACAATTCATATTCTTTTTGTTTATGTGAATAAATAATAACAATTGAAAATGCAATCACCGTCAACATCGAAATGGATGGTGATTCTAAAAAGAATTAATGGGAAATAATTATGTTGTTAATGACTTATGTAAAATGGTCATTGAGCTGGGTTTCAGGATTAAACGAACAAATCCTTTTTATATTGCATTTTCTTTTTGTCTCGTTCATTGTCAGGAACTATGATGTTAATGATAACCATGATGACTATGATGTAAACTGCAGTCGTTGCAGCCCGGCGTTTAAAGATGAATGTCCCAACGACGGCGGAATTTGTCGAAAAGGGAGAATCTCGGAAACCGCAGACTCCGCTAGGACGCAATTACTTTAATTAATGCGGCTACTTCTTCCTGTTCATATCCTTTGTCCTTGGCTTTGCGAAGCAGGCCGGCGATCACGTCTGTGAAATCGGTATCGAGGCCCATGGACCTAACGGTATCGGCTATGCGCTGGGAAGCACCGACGCTGATGGATAGTGGACTCTGCGTAATATTGAAATTACCTTGGCGGATCATGTTGATCTCGTGCTTATAAAACTCCAAAAAGCTTGGGGCAATTTCGCCAACGATGGTGCGGTAATCTTCCAAATTAATCCCTTCCTTCTGGCAAAACGCTACACCATACATCAGTCCAACATAAGAGCCATACACCCAAGACAACGTTGCCATGTCCATCGCAGGAGAAGCCGAAGCGTGTTCACCAAGGAATTTGATATTGCCACCAAGCACCGCCAAGATATCCTGGCACAGGGCAAACGCTTCCTTATTTCCTCCCATTAAAATGGTTGTATCCGGCAGCCCCATTTGGTCCGGCGCCACTTGAATGGCACCGTTCAGGTACGTTGCACCCAGGTCCGCCAACCAGGATTCCAGTTTCTTAACTTCCGCAGGACTGCCAGTGGTAAAATTGATAATTGTCTTTCCAGTCAATACATTTCTGGAATTGATCCGCGTGAGAATTTCCGTCACCGCAATATTGTCGAGTACACAAATGATACTGACCTTGCTTTGTGCCACGGCCTCTTCCACATCCTTCACAATTTTCGTGTAATTCGCCTCCGTTGCTTTTTCTTTTGGTCCTATTCCATACCGTTACGTCATAATTTTTTTGCATGAACATTTCAGCTATTTTTTTGCCCATTTGTCCGAGACCTATCACTGAGATCTTTTTCGTGGAAATATTGTTTAACATATGATATTGTTTTAATGCGGTGCTAAGTTGAGATCGACGTCGCGAAGAAAGAATAACCGAAAACTTATTCAGATACCGAATAATTATTCGGTATCCTCGGGTCAACGTAAAAATGCTGAGTTCATTAACTTTGAATCGAAAAATATGTACAAGAGAAAAATTAAGGAAGACCTGGATTGCGCCCTTTATGTGACGATGAAAATATTTGGTGCGAAATGGAAACCATGTATTATTGATGCTATTGCCAAGGGAGCAAGACGTCCAAGTGAAATCCATAAACAGATCGTATCAACAAGTCCACGGGTCCTTGACATGCAGTTGAGAGAGTTGCTGGATTTTGGCATTGTTACAAAAAAAAATAATCAATCCGGATATCCTTTGTACGTCGAATATTTTCTGACTCCCTTCGGGGAAAGCATCTTGCCTGTCTTGGCAGAAATGACCAGATGGGGAGAAGTCCATAAAGGATTTGTAAAACAACGGCATGCATTGATCCTGGAAGGTCAGCACCAGGAAATGTTAGCTACAACCTCTGATGCCAACAGTATGGCGGAAAGGACCGATCTAGGGATGGTTTCCGTATGTCAAGGCACCTAGTTAGCAGGAAAGCAACGGCAAGGTTATTCGCCGCGGACATGATCTAGTCGCTCGCTGCGTCAGCGCAGCGGTTATCTGTATTTTTTCTACTACGAGTATCCTAGCTGTAATGGTATCCTATGTGTAATGCGGGTGTCCCGGAAACCGGAGACTCCGGTTGGACGGAAAATTCATTCCCGCTTTGAGACCGTACTTAAGTTGGGCCGGCGTGAGCGATGTTAATGACCCAAATGGGTTATAGCATCTATGAAGTAATCCCACTTGCTTTGCTTAACCATTTTTAATCCGCTATGATATTACCCAATAGGATACTCACGATCCAAAAAATTTTTGCTTTCATACTGACCGTGGCCCTTAGCGGGACGATAGCCTGTAAAGATGACGACCAGCAGCCGGCACCTCAGGCAGCTTCTATTTCTCCGAATTCAGGTTTTCCTGGTTCGCTGACAGTGATCCGAGGTTCAAATTTTAGTAGCGAAAGAGCGGACATCGTTGTCACCTTCAATGGAAAAGTTGCCAGTATCGTGCAGGCGACTCCACAACAATTAGATGTTGTCGTTCCTCACGATGCAGATACCGGCCCCGTAGCCATTGTTGTAAACGTAAAAGGTACAGTTGCATCCAGCCAACTTGTTTATGCGGTTGTGCCATTTAGCAGCACGGTAACATCCATTAACCCTTCTAAAGGAGGGTATAATACGGACGTATCGATAACAGGTTCGAACTTTCACCCAGTCGCCGCTGATAACAAAGTTACTTTCAATGGCATACCAGTGATCGTCAAAACTGCCACGGAAACTAATTTGACGGTTACCATTTCTCAAAACATTGGCACTGGTGCCGTTGTGGTAAATGGCAGCACAGCCGGCCCAACGTTTACCTATGTTCCTGATATATTTGTCGTGGGATTCGAGTCCATTGGAGGACACACTGTCGGGAAATGCTGGAAAAACGGTGTGGTCGTCTTCACGTCGGATCCGCTTAAAAGCGTTTCCTTCAACGCTGTCAAAGTTGTTGGGAATGATATCCATGTGATCGGTTCGGAAATTAAGCCCGCAGGAAATTTTGTGGCGACCTATTGGAAAAATGGAACTGCTTCGCCGTTACACGACATCACAAAAGGTTCAGGGGCTACTGCGCTTGACGTGATCGGAAATGATGTATATGTAGCGGGACAAATCGTCACAAGCGCCCCCACATTGGCAGCAGCCTATTGGAAGAATGGAGTTCCAACGATGCTAACCGATGGCAAGTACAACGCAATTGTCAGGGACATTACAGTGGTGGGCAGTGATGTCTATATTACCGGGGACTCTGCAACACCAACTGGATATTTCTCGGCCCTCTATTGGAAAAATGGCAATGCCGTAACACTAACGGATGGGATAAACCGAAACGGGAGCCCGTCTGCCATACAAGTCGTTGGCAATGACGTGTACGTGGCGGGCAGCGAGAATAATTCCAGCTTCAAATACGTGGCAAAATATTGGAAAAATGGTCAGGCAAATCCTTTAACGAATGGAATTCAAAGTGCCAATGCTGTTGCGTTAAAAGTCGTGGGCAATGATGTTTATGTGGCAGGCTATGAGACCAATTCAGCCGGCCGCTCCGTAGTAAAATATTGGAAAAATAGCAACGAAACTACTTTAACTGACGGTAGCCGCAATGCCACTGCCACAGGGATTGCGGTCATTGGTGATGACATATATGTCTCCGGGTTCGAAAGTAACGGTAGCGTGAATGTCGCTAAATATTGGAAAAATGGTACGCCTATATTTTTAACGGACGGTGCGAACTCGAGCACAGCCTCAGGTATTTTTATACGGTGACCCTATACGCCTGCATGCAGTACGTCTAATTCTGGCACTGTACTATTCACCGCTCATTGTCTGGAACTATGATCATAATGATAGGCATGATGAACTATGATGTAAAATGTAGTCTTTGCGGCATCGTATAGAATTCTTCTCTTCGTTGGTAGGTGACTGAAATAAGTCTTACTTGGTTCGAAGTCTGAAGTTCGAGGTTCGAGGTTGCGCCAGTAGCCATTCAAGAAGGTCATCCTATACCTGCAACTTCGAACTTCAAACCTCGAACCTCGAACTTATTCATACCCCTACTTCCGATCCCTTTGTCTCTTTCTCTACTTTCGCTTTCTTGTTGATCACACGGTATTTCGTATGAATAACATCAGGACGCTCATGGACTTCGATAATCTCAACTTTGAATATTTTTCGATCCAATTTGTCAAACAATCTGATGCCACTACCAATTACGATCGGTGACATATGGACCGTGAATTCATCAACCAGACCGGCATTAAGAAATTGTTGAATCACATCTGCGCCGCCTTGAACTCTGATATCTTTTCCATTTGAATTGGCCTTCGCTTTTTCCAGCACGCTGTAGATACCATCATTAATAAAGTAAAAGGTGGTCGAGCCCTGTTGCACCCATGGATCCCGCTTTTCATTGGTCAGCACATAGACAGGAGCTTTGTAAAGGTCTTCGGGCCAGTTCGCCTCCCCTTCATCAAACATCCTCTTTACCCATGATGTATGCCCCTGTTCTTTCGATCGTGTCCTTAACCATATCGTTATCAAATCCTTCCTCCGTGCCGCCCTCAGTTCCCAGAAATTTCCAGAAGGCTTTTTGCTTATACATCCATTGGTGTATGGCTGGACCGTTGTCTCCGATGGGGTTTTTCGGTCCCCTGTTTTCACCGGCGATGAAACCATCGAGTGAAACTCCGATGTCGAAAATTATTTTGCTCATAATTATTTGGTTTTAAGTTGACTATCCAAGTAAGACTCAAGTCTGTTCAATGTTTGCTTTCCTCCCTCAATAGCGTTCACCTTCCTGTTAAGTTCGTCTAACACTTCTTCCGAGGAGAAAATTGATTTGAAAGTCAAGAGCGTGCTGTTTCCTCGTTCTTCGAACGTGACGATACTTTCAAAGCCGTATTTGTCATCCGGTGATCCATTGCGGAATGAAAGAAGCGATGGCTTTTCGACCCTTTCAAACTTTATGATGTTGGGAAAATTCCCTCCCATTCCGTGCATGGTAAACTTCCAGACACCGCCGGGTTTTACTTCCATCGAATCGTTGGTGACACTAAAGCCTATTGGTCCCCACCATTCCTTAATATGTTCCGGTGTCGTCCAAACTTCCCACACCAGTTCTCTTGGAGCCTTCAGCAATCGAATATGTATTAGTTGATTACCTTTTCTCGTAAATGTGTTAAGATTTTTTTCCATGCTTTGCTCTGTTTTTTTGTAACACGTTTAGGTATTTCTCGAGTGAATCCAGTTTTTTATCCCAGAATTTCTTGTACTGTTGAATCCAATCTGCGACTTCGGTCAACCCTTCAAGCTTTGCCTCGCAAATTCTTTCTTTGCCCTCCTGTCTTACAACCACCAATCCGCACTCGTAAAGAATTTTTAGCTGCTTCGAAACTGCCGGACGACTGATGTCGAACTTATCAGCGATGGCATTGATATTCATGCTCTTGCCTGCCAGGTAGCCAATAATTTCCCGTCTTGTCGGGTCGGCTATGGCCTGAAAAACGTCTCTTCTTAATTCCATTTTGTTATGTAACTATGTGGTTACAAACGTACGCGTAACTATTTAGTTACGCAAGATTTAATTAATATTTTTAGTTTTTTTTTGAGGGGGTGCTCTGATTTTAGAGTAGAGCTCACAAGGAAACACAGCTGAGAATCACGGGGGGTTCAGTCGAAACCAAGTCTTTAAACGTTGGACAATGGGGTTGTTCGACACCGCTACCCAGTTGGATTTCAGCTTGGGAATAGCAGGAAAGGTTGTGGCAAATCCATCGATCAATGGACCGAATCAAGATGTTAACCTGTCCGAACATGTCTTGAGATCGACTATTTGGTAACTTTAAAAGGATTTACATATTTGACTACGCAGTTGATCGCTAAGGTAAGCATCCCCAGAAATCGGATAACCAGACTGCCTAAAGTGCTACTGCAGCGCGGGGCTGATTGATACCGCCGGCACCTTCGCTGGCCTCGAACGCATCTGAAAATCCGTGACAATCAATAAAACCAAACGCCGCTGCTGATCATCCGAGTGGTGTCAACGAACGCAACTGCATCGACTCACCGAACCCAACGTTTTCAATAATCAAAAATATGCTCGACCTCCACTTCCTTGTCTTTAGCTTCTCGCACAAACAATAGCAGCCCCTTCACGGGCAGCAAATACACTCGCCTTTCTCGATTCCTGTCGACCACAACGTTGGATTTATACAACAACTGATCATCGTTAAAAATGTTCGCCTCATTCTTATCGACAAGTACAGAAACAACAATTTCATCATTGCCACCAATTTCTTGGATGTCAATATTTTTGTCCGAAATTTCCAGGATCGTTTTTGTAAAAATTCCCCAGCGCGTAATGCTGATGATTTTCTTTTCCCCTTGTTCGTGCAAGATCTTGAGATCGGGAGACGTCTGTAACGTATCCGTGGTTGAAACCAAGAGATAAATTTCCGTCACGGGCTCTTCGTAACTGGCTTGCGCAGCCCATTCGATTAACTTCGCATAACCCGCTTTGAACGTAAATTCTGCCGTGAAGAAAAGCGTACGTTCCATTTTCCGAAACCAATTGCTTTCCGCGTTGTTGGTTACACTCCACACTTTTTTTACCCATGGCATAAATTTGAATTCATACCAAGCCTTGTCGTATATGAAATCACTATAGGCACGCTGTGCGGCGATAATCGTCTTTTCTTCATCCGACAACGTTCCATTCGAGAACCATGAAAAAATTCGCCCCAGGGTATTTTCGTAAAGCATTTTCGCCGTGTATTCCAGTGTGATACTCACACCGATGACGTTCAGCATGGTATTGTATTCTTCATTTTCCGCGTACGCACCGAGAGACAAGCTTCATCGAACGATCATACAACGTCCAGTATTCATCGATGGAAGCGTAGAAAGGAAAACTCGAGGGATTGTTTCCTGCTTCCAGATAATCCGCATACTCTTTTGGATTGAACACCAGATACCATTCCGGCACCGTAAGAAAGGTTTGTGCTTCATCTCTGAAATAACCTTTTATATTTTCCCTTTTCTTTTCAATTCTGTCTTTGATATAAGGGTTATACTTATCCAATAATTTATTCGTGAAACGGTGAGAGGAATCCAGCCTGTTCTTGACTTCAAAATACTTGTCCGAATGGACATATCCCTTTTGAAATTGTTCGACAGTAGCGTGAGGCTGATATGGCAAATACCACCTTCCGTTTTCACTTAAGATCGCATCCGTCATGTCGACAGTCCATTGTCGTACCTGCTCACGTGCCTCGCAGGTCAGTTCCCTGTTTATAGTAGATGACAAACGCGAATACTTCTTCCGCAGCCCATGACAAATAAGTTTCCTCATCCGCATAGGCATGTCGCAGCGATACATTGATGACATTGACATCATAGCGATCATAGATCGCTTTCATCTTGGGAATGAACGACTTTATATTGTTCACGGGAATAAAATACTCCTGCAGCACATACGTGTCTTCTTTCCGCGAAGCTGGTTCCAGTTCCGCCACATCATAACTTGCCTCGCGGTTTCTCCATACGACCTTTTCATCACTGTAGATTTGTGGATCAATAATATTTTTTCTCATCCATTTCCCGGCATCGCCCAGACGATACAACTTTCATCACCTGCGCTTCAAGCCAGTAATTCTTCACCTGCGGGCGTTACGCGTACCTCATCGGTGAGTTCCTTATCCGTTTTTTTCCACGCTACGCTGTTGATCACGTCAAAGTCTGGTGGGTAGAGGTCACCGTTTTGAAAGATTACGTCTTTGTCATTCCTGATGGTGGTATTGAAAAAATCGTTGTACCCATCGGCTTGTATCAGCATGGTCTGGCGCTCAACCTTGACGTTGTCCGCTAACTGCAACGTAACTTCCGCGATCACCCCGATACCGCCATAACCACCGACCGCCGCAGCAAAGACATCACGATTCTCGTTTCGGTTAGCGATGATCACATCACCAGAAGCCGTGATCACCTTTAATTCCAACACCGATGAAACGATCGGGCCGTGTCCAATATACCTACCGTGGCAATTGACAGAAACAGAACCTCCCACCGTAAAGTTGGCGTACGTCTGCATGATTTTAATGGAAAGATCATGTGGATCGATGACCCGTTGCAGGTCACGCCATACGATACCAGCCTGCACCGTGACTTGTTTGTTGATCGTATCCAGGTGCAGCACCTTATTGAATTTTCGCATGTCGATGTGCAGACTGTTCTCATAGCCAATCTGGCCGCCCATACTAAACCGTCCACCGCCAATCGAGATTGGTCCTTCGGTGGTTTTAATGGCTTCGACAATTTCTTCTGTGGTTTGAGGCTGAATCACCTTGCCTACCTGGATCGGATTGATGGCCGTTACATCGTTGACACGTTTGTCCGGAATAGTCTGATCGTAACTTGAATCGCCGGAAAATTTGATGATCAAAACGACCAACAAAATGTAAGCGACAACCGAATAAAAAGGAATGGCGAAGCGCTTTCTGCGATGAATGGAACGGATACAGCGCCTCAGGAACCGGAAGATGACACGCAGTAATGCCAGCACGTTGCGTACAACGAATTTTAAAGCTTTCTTAAAGTTCTTCATGAACGAACTAGATCTTTGTAAACAACATCAGCGCATTCTTGGTGGGGTCACCCTCTTGCAAGATCGTGCGCTTGTCAAATGTGAATCCGATTTTTTCTACGAACTCGCAGATAAAATTCAGCGAATAGAAATTGCGGAATTCCTTGCTGTTGTATTCCCACGATTCCTTAGTGCCCATGTTAAACACATCATGCGCAAGTGCTACAAGTACTTTTTGTTCTTCGGTGTCGCAGTCGTGATCCCGTAGGATCAGCTTGCCCCCTACGCGCATCGTGTCGCGAATGGAGGAAATAAAAGGAATCTGGAGGTCCAGCGGACAGTGATGAAAGCCAATGTAGATCGTGACGAGGTCAAGGCTTTCGTTGGGAATGATATCAGCGTACCGGGTTCTATAATCTGCCATCGGAATGTACGTCGCACCGATGTTAATTTGTCCGCGGTCTACCATTTCTGTGATCGCATAGCCAGGCTCTTTGCCATCGGCATAGTACCGTTCACCTTCTATGTTGACCTTTTCTTCCAGGTAGTCGAGGTATCTTCCCGAAGATCCAATTTCCAGGTATCCATTATAAGTGCCACCCTCGCCCAGGAGTTCCAGCGTTTGCCTGGCCATTTCATCTTTCTGTTTCATGAGCGAAGGCAACGAGTACCGGAAAGAAGAGAAGAGCGGTGTGATTTCTTCGAGCTTTGATTGCACCTCCAGGTAAATTGCCTGATCATCTTTTTTGGTCGCTGCAACTTCCGTGATCAATTTATGCAGATCATCCTCTGGCACCAGGTTGAATACGTTCTTCAGGAATTTGAAGAATTCGCCTTTCAGTTTTATGCTCGAATAGATCTGTTTGAAGTTATTGCTGGCCGTAGTGAATCCGGCAAACACATTTTGCGGAAGCATCTGCAATGAGGCAAACACTGCCATGACAGTTTTGATGAAACTTCTTCTGCGCATGGGAATACGATGAGGTTCGGTTTGGTTTTTATTTCAGCATGGCTGAAAAATTTCATCAAGATAATATTTTAATAGGGGTAAATTGATTGGAAATCAACCCAAAATGGTACATCGGGAATTTCCCCTGGTTTATTTTTCGCTATGGACGTCTCTATTTTTTTTCTACTTTAAACAAGAGGCAAAAGGATCGGAAGTAGAGGTATGAATAAGTTCGAAGTTCGAGGTTCGAAGTTGGAGGTTTGAGGTTACCGTAAAAGATAACGTTCATGCTTGGCGACTGCAACCTCGAATTTCAAAACAATTTTAAGACTTTCTTCACCCATGTGAAATGACGAACGAAGGGAAGAACTCTATACGATGGGGCAAAGACTGCAGGTTACATCATAGTCCATCATGTTTATCATTTTGATCATAGTTCCAGACAATGAACGGCGAATCTGCCCGCTTCTACTTTGGCTTTCTTGTTGATCAAAGAAAATTTTATCACCCGTTGAACGACGTGGTGTTATGATCGAAAAAGAAAAGTGTAATTTGGCGTAATAAAAATCTAATACAACTGCGATTAAAAAAAA
>CAWEZB010000023.1:0-12428 GCA_963813425.1 uncultured Bacteroidota bacterium | reverse complement strand
AGTGCTTTATGATGTGAGGTCTTTCCATTTTTTTCTTCTAGTTTGAATTGGGTAAGGGCAATCCCGTCTATGTCTTGTAACATACATATCAATTTCTGGGGTTTGGTTAAAATAGTTCTGACCATTGAATTTATCCTGTAAGCGTGCTTGAAGTATTTCCATATGCTGCAGGATTCTTCTGGATGCTTGTCACCTACACTTCTTACAACAAATTGAAATATTTTCCATTGAATCACCAGCCATAATAATTTGGCGATCAACTGACATTCAAATCTGTGGAGCTTCATGCCCTTGACCGTGTCGATCCTGGCTTGCGACTTCCATATCTTAAAGAACAATTCTATTTGCCAGCGTAAGCCATAGATTTTCTTGATGACTTGGGAAGGTAATTTTTCTTCGGGTACATTGGTGATGTAAAGGTCTAATTGAGCTTTACACTTAAAGTCATCAGACACCTGGTACCCATATCCATTAGTTTGTTTGGTGGTTTTACGTAATCTCTTCTCATAGGTGGCCTGGTCTACCGGATAGATAATTAACCGGCAAGGTATCAGTGCCTCCTTTCCAACAACAACATTGTAATGGAGATAGGGCAGGTTATGTTTCTTTATCTTCTTCCTGCATTTTGAAAAGTCTATTTCTTCATTGTTCCGTTCTAAATCGTAGACATTTAGTTGTGAACCCAAACGATTTAGGAAATATGCTTTGCCCTCAACAATCTGCTTTAAATAACTCGTAGTTGAGTAACCAAGATCTCTTATGAACAAATCATTTTCAGCAATGTCATGGGTGTTCTCTTTTGCATCACGTTGATCGTTTCGCGTACCGGTGGTTAACCGCAGATCCAATGTAGAACCGGATAATAGATCGTATTCATATTGAATACTAATCATCGATTCATTATTAAGAACAGCACCACCCATTCCAGTGTAGCTCTGGGCATAGGCAGCCGGTAATGTAAAGCGTGTGGAGTCTTTAATCCTTACCCGATTGAAAAACGATAATCTTCTTTCTTTGCCGGTGAAATTAAGTTGGCTCTCCATCAGTTTACACAAAATGCATTTCATAAAAGCAACTGCGCGTTCATTAAACCGCTCCTGAATAGATTGCTTTCTTACCTGCAGGCCATGTTGGGTGTGAAGGTCACCGCATATGTCGAGCAAACTTAAATCTTTGCCTTGTTGGTGTACAAACATCAGTGTGGTAAGAAATTTCACCGCACAAAGTTTGGATTTACGTTGAATGAATTTGGTCGCCCTTGCTAGTTCCCAGATAGTTTTACGATCAAAAAACTTGACAAGAGCAACAGCCAAACTAGTGGCATTTTTTGTTGTACAATCCTTGGCTTCTGTCGACTTCTCTGCTTATTGATATGTATCTTTGAAGAGAAAGAAAGGGCGGATTGGAATGGTTCGAAAAACCCCGCCCCTTCTAAAAATAAAACTCTATAAAAATGGGAAGAAAGACATTGAATCCCAAACGGGATTCTACGCTCTAACTACTTTTCTTCTTCCTCATCATCAATTACTTAACAGCTTAGCCTGACGGCCATGGCCGGTAGGCAGGGATTACCACTCCCTAATGCCCATGCCCTGCCATCGGATCTCCACCTTTTTTTAAAATTATTTCAGAATACAAAAGATAAGCCCCCGTTACTGCCACCGTATCCCCCTCTGTTAATCCTTCTGTGATTTCTACTTGATCGAATCCTTCAACGCCGGTCTTGACCATTCGTGGTCGAAAAATTGCGCGTCCGGACTGCACATAAACGTGTGCGCCTTTCCCATCCCGGATGATAGCATCGGTGGGAATAGCGATAGCCTCTCTCGCCGAATGCGTGAGCAATACCTGCGCTTGTTGACCCGGCTTAAACTGTAAGCCTGGGTTTTCAATTTTTGCCCGCATCAAAACAATTTGGCTATTAGACTTGTATTCCGGACTTATAAAATCGACGATGGCTTCAATCGGCGATGATTCAAACCCATTGATTTTCACGATAATCTTATCACCGGGCCTCGCCAGGGTAAGTTCGCCGGGATACAATTCAGCTTCCACCCAAAGCGACCCGACGCCTTCCACATTATAGAGCAGCGTTCCCTCTTCTACATATTGGCCTTCTATGGCGTTGATTTGAGTAACGATACCACTAGCCGGCGAGAGAAATGTTATCCTGGGTTCAACTGAATTTTTATCAAGCTTCCTGATTTGAGTCTTGGTAAGGCCATAAAGCAAAAGCTTTCTTTCAGCCGCTTCGAAAAAAGACTTGTATCGCATTTCCATTTTTCCTAAAGCTTCATACTGCTCCTTTGCCAGCAAATATTCTTGTTGCAGGGTCAGGAGTGATTCACTGTATAATGCATACAATGGATCGCCCTTTCGAACAGCTGCTCCCGTTTCTTTAATAAATAACTTTTCGACTCTCCCGGCAGCACGACTATTGATCCCTGCGCTCTTCTGTTTGTCGGTCGTCAACGTTCCATTTATCACGTTGGTCGCCCCCACATTTCTTTTCATGGCTTGTTGCGTGGTGATATTTGCCAACCTAATTTGGCTTTCGGTGAGCATGATAGCATTATGAGGCGCTGCTGATTTCGTTGGTTCGTGCCTTGAATGCTGATCCGTCTTTTGTTGTTCTTTGCAGGAGAACATCAGCAAAAAAAATAAACATATTAACGTAGGTCTCATTGCTAATTCATTGGTTTAATAAAACTTTCGCTGTCGACCAGGTATTGTGCATTGACTGCAATTTCATCTGAAGTAGCAAGTCCGCCTTTAACTTCTACGAATTCGCCGGCAATAATTCCTGTCGTAATCCATTTCGGTTCTAACATTTGACGATCTTTTATAAAAACTATTTTTTTGTTACCAAGATCTATCACAGCTTGTTTCGGGATCCAGAGTGATTCCTTGGAAACCAATTCGATATTTGCTTGCACGAGTTGCCCGATCGGTAGCAGCTCGAGCCTGTCAGTGTAAACCCTGACTTTTAAAAAGTTTTGGCCTTCGTTAAAAAACGGCTGAACAAAATCGACGGATGCTACGCGTTTGTTTCCGTTCCCAAAATCAATTTTTATGTTGTCTCCCTGCTTGATCATTCCGAGCTGCTCTTGGGCTAGATTGAGCTCGACGCGAACGGCATTCGTGTCTACAATTTTAATTAGTGTTTGTCCGGCAGTCACATAATTACCTTCCCTAATCGGAAATGTTGATGTAAAGCCGGCATTTACGCCGCTGGATGCAGGCATATTCGTTGACGAATTCATTTCGCCTCCAGCCGAAGGCGACGGCGGAAGCACTGATGGCGCTATCTCCCTGGCAATTACATAGCCATCATAAGGACTGTACATTGAAAATGTGTTCCGGGCGATTTTTTGTTCAATCAATTCCCGTACCTGAGCGGTTGAAAAACCGAGCAGTATAAGCCTGCTTTTTGCACTCTCGATCAGACTATCGTTTCCTGGATCATTTTCAATGAGGTATAATAATTCGCGCTGGGCTGCGAGTAATTCAGGGCTGTATATTTCGGCAATCTTTTGCCCCTTTCTCAAGGGCTGAAATTCATACTTAAAAAAAATCTTTTCCAGCCGTCCGTTCACACGCGCCGAAATCGTGTAGATATTCCGAGTGTCATAAGTCACAATTCCCGTCGCTTCTATCGACAACGGAACGGACTTGTAGACGGGTTTCGTCGTCTTAATGGAAGAAACAACGGATTGATTAGGCGCCTTGACAACGTTCGCCAGATCTTCAGTAATTTCCAGTTCTTCGCCTGGACGAGCTTTGCGCACCAAATCCATGCCGCAGACTGGACATGTCCCCTGTTTATCTGAAATCACCGTTGGGTGCATAGGACATATGTACACGTCATGCTCCGCACGATCATCACTCTTTTTACACGCTGCAAAAAGGAGCAATGAAAGAAGAATATAAAGGGTATTATTTTTCCAATTCTTTTTCATGGCTCACGATCATGTTATAATACTCTTCTAATTTGTCAAGGTATTCCAATTGCGCCATGCTCATGGCTTCCCACCCATCGATTACCATTGGCAGCTGCTCCCGGTTTTCTTCGTATGCGAGCATGAGGAGCTCATAGTTTTTCCGCAGTGCCGGAATAATTTTCGCATTGTAATTCTCCAGCTGTTGTTGCATTCTGGCCAGGTGTTGCACCATCCCTGCGAGCCTGCCTCTCGCTTCGATCAGCAGGGCTTCCCGGTTTCTCTTCATCGCTTCAATATCGTATTGCATTCCTTTTACTTCAGATTTATACATCTTGGATGACCAGGGAGCAATTGGAATAGACACCATGGCCATTAATGAAAATTGCTGTGGCATGCCTTCACCTCTCGGATCCATGTGATCAAACCTTATTCTAAAATCGGGTTTGGCCTGGGCACGTTGCATTTGCTGATTAAAGCGCATCATCTCGATACTTTCGTTGATTTGTTTTACATCGCTGCGCTGAGTACTTAATGCCATTGTATCATAGGCAACATGTTGTGCTGCAAAATGAACTGTAGTCGTGGTGTCGACCATAATTGAGTCCTTAACATCAAGATTCATTAATGTTTTTAATCGGTAGCTGGATTGCTCAATGTCTGCCACCGTCATAAGCAGCATGTTTCGGACTTCGTGTAAACGGCCCTCAGCCTTATAGATATTTCCCAAGCTTCCCTGATTGTAAGGATATCGTATACGTGCCAGTTTCAACATCAATTCAATGATCCGCTCATTCTCCTGGAGAATGTTTTGCTTTTTTGCATTCACAACCCAGTGGTAATAAACGACCTTTGCTTCCGTGCGCAAAATATTAGATTGGATCGCCCGTCCTTGTTCCTGAACGTCAGCTTTCGAGGCATAATAATTTCGTTTCGCCTTTAATTTTCCAGGGTTAGGTATGTCTTGTTCAATGCTAGCCATAAACATCCCTTTCTCAGCTTCGCTCATCAGCGTCTGCCCAGGATATGGGTACCAATACGGTCCAAAGCCTACCATCGGTGCCATCCAGCTCTTTGATCCCTCAGCGTAGGCATTGAGGGCATCCACTTTGCTATCGAATTCCTGCAACATCGGATTTCGCCTGTCAACCATAGCCAACACGCTATCAAGCGAAATCACCTGGGCTTCAACGTGACCTGCAAAAAAAACAAAGGCTATTGCTACCAGTTTACAGCGCACACCTGACAGCTGACAGCTGATTGCCGACAGCTTTCTCCTTTCTGCTTTTTGCTTTCTGCTTTCTTTCATACTCCTGCTATTTTTCCAAATTTTCTTAATTCATATTCCTTTACCATCAAAAAGATGAGTGGCGTAACGAGCAGGATGTGCGTCGATGAAGTCAGTACACCACCGATCATTGGAAGAACGATGGGTTTCATGACATCACTTCCAACACCAGTCGACCACAACACGGGCACAAGGCCAAACAAGGCAACACATACCGTCATAAGTTTTGGGCGCAATCGTTTTGCAGCGCCTGCAATTACAAATTCTCTTAGCTCTTCCTTTGAAATCGTTTCGGCCTGAATTTCCCCGAAGGTTTATCAACTGTTGCATTGCGTCATTGAGATAAATGACCATGACGACACCTGTCTCAACGGCAATTCCAAACAGCGCAATGAATCCTACCGCTACGGCTACTGATAAATTGACTCCATAAAAGTAGACCATGTAAGCACCGCCGATAAGTGCGAAGGGAACGGTGATCAGGCTGAAAAACGCTTCCCGAATCGAATTGAAAGCCAGATACAGCGAAAGAAAAATCACCAAAAGCACGACCGGAAGAATGACCAGCAATGTGCGCTCGCCTCGAATCAGATTTTCATACTGACCGCTCCATTCCAGATAATATCCGTTGGGCGCATCCAATTCTGAATTCAACTTTTCAATAGCCTCTTTTACCGTGCTGCCAAGGTCGCGATCGCGCACGTTGAACAATACTGCCCCCCGGAGCATAGCATTTTCAGAAGTGATCATCGGCTGGCCCATCTTCAAACCGAATGTTCAGCAACGGCAGACAAGGGAATCACGCCAAATTTCCAGTCGTGATAGGGATACGTTTTAATTGGTCGACGCTATTTCGATAATCCTGTGCAAGCCTTGTGCTGATGTTAAATCGCTGACGTCCTTCAATCGTCTGTCCGATAGTCGTTCCACCGATAGCCGACTCAACAATCATGTTCACATCATCAACCGAAAGGCCATATCGGCCAAACGCTTCACGATTAATATCAATCGTCAGATATTTGCCCCCGGTGATAGGATCCACATAGAGATCTTTAACGCCTTCAATTCCCGCCAAGGTTGATTTTACTTTCTCAGAAAACATAAATACTATCCAGGTTTTGGCCATATACTTTTACTCCGACATCCGTTCGAATACCAGTAGCCAGCATGTTGATCCGGTTGATGACAGGCTGCGTCCATCCATTGATGACACCGGGAATCTGTAATTTGGCATCCAGCTCGTTGATGATATCTCTTTTTGTTAACCCTTCCCGCCATTCCGATTTCGGTTTTAACATGATAATGGTTTCAATCATGCTGATGGGTGCGTTATCGGTTGCGGTACTCGCTCGTCCGGCTTTTCCCAAAACCTTGTCCACTTCAGGAACAGACTTGATGATCTTGTCCTGCACCTGAAGAATGCGTTTTGCCTCTTCGTTCGAAATATCGGGAAATGTTACCGGCATAAAAAGAATGGATTGTTCATCAAGCGGGGGCATGAATTCCCTTCCAAGGCTCAATAAGCAAAGGGATACTGACTAACAGTGCCAGTAGTAATGACCAATCGTTGTCTTTCTCCACTTCATACAGGCACGGATCACCGGCTCGTAGATTCGCTCCAGAAATCGATTGACTGGATTCTTGTTGCCATCGGTAAATCGGCCCTTCATAAAGAAAGAAATAATGACCGGTGCAAGGGTTACTACCAGAATTGCATCCACCACCAGAATAAATGTTTT
Organism: uncultured Bacteroidota bacterium; assembly: GCA_963813425.1. Lineage (GTDB taxonomy): Bacteria > Bacteroidota > Bacteroidia > Cytophagales > Cyclobacteriaceae > Chryseolinea. The sequence continues at coordinate 5,463 of CAWEZB010000023.1, read as the reverse complement.
CGTGTAGGCCAATGGATGGAATAATTTTCCCTCCTTGACCGGTAAGCATAAAAACCGGCAAGAAAGAAGTAATGATGATTACCGTGGAATAGAATACTCCACGTGACACCTGCCTTGCAGATCGTTCAATGATCGCAAGCCTTTCCGGCTCATCAATCTTGTTATATTTTTTTGCAAATAGTTTCTTAACCATAGCTTCTATTTTTCAGTTTCTGGATTTAATTCCCGGAAAGCCGGGACTGCTAAATGTTTATAAGAATTCTCAGCCATGATGATCCCATTGTCGACGATCACCCCAATCGCAAGGGCAATGCCTGTCAGCGACATAATATTGGAAGTGATACCAAACGCATTCAACAAAATAAAGCTTGTCGCAATGGTGATCGGTATCTGTATGATGATGCTCACAGCACTTCGCCAGTGAAACAGAAAAATGATCACTATCACGGATACCACGATCATTTCTTCGATAAGTGTTGTCTTTACAGAAGATACAGACTCCTGTATTAGCTCGCTTCGGTCGTAGACAATATTGAATTTTACGCCATCTGGAAATCCTTTCGCCACATCCTTCATTTTCTTTTTAACGCCGTTGATGACCTCGTCTGCGTTTTCACCATATCGCATCACAACAATTCCACCTACCACTTCACCTTCGCCATTGAGTCAAATATTCCCAACGCGATTCTCCCGTCATTTGAACGGAAGCAACATCCTTGATTTATACGGCGTAGTATTAACCGTCTTTAAGGCAATATTTTCGATTTCCTCTACGGATTTCAGGTAGCCGGTCGTCTTAATGATGTAACCGATATCACTCATTTCAAACTTGCGTCCGCCAACTTCATTGTTGTTATTTCTTACCGATTGAATTACGTCCGGCATCGATAGGCCGTAATAGGTAAGCTTATTTGGATCGAGGGTGACCTGATATTGTTTTTGAAACCCGCCGAAGGACGCAATCTCACTAACACCTGGTGCATTTTGAAGCGCGAATTTTACATACCAATCCTGAATGGCACGTTGTTCGCCGAGGTCCATTCCCGGGGCCTCGAGTGTATACCACAAAATATGTCCAACACCTGTTCCGTCGGGCCCAAGCGTTGGCGTAATACCTTCGGGTAACAGCCGGGCTGCATAATTCAAGCGTTCCAGACGCGTTCGCGTGCCCAGTAGATGTCGGTATCGTCGTTGAAGATGATATAGACGAAACTCATCCCGAACATTGAGGATCCGCGAACATACTTTACTTTGCGGCAGTCCCTGCAGATTGGTTACCAACGGGTAGGTTACCTGATCTTCGATGATCTGCGGACTCCGGCCCATCCATTCGGTAAAAACAATCACCTGGTTTTCCGACAGATCAGGAATCGCATCTATTTTATTTACCTTACAGAATAGATACCCCACGCAAACAATCCCGCGCGGTGACCAACACTAAAAACCGATTGCGCAGCGAAAAAGAAATTAATCTTTCAATCATGGAATACTTTGGTTAGCTGACAGCTTACAGCAGACAGCTTACAGCTTGTTTCAGAGAAAAAAGAATACGTCCACTTTATGAATGAGCGGATTGGGAAGAACAGAATGTTCTTCAAGAGGGTCGAAAAATCAAATCAGGAAAACGCGATGAGAAATGGTGAGATCGTATGATCGCAGTGGCGGATCGTAATTGTAATATTCAGGTTGTAAAAGGGAGCCTGAGGTATTACTTCTGAAAGAATAACATGCGGCAATTCCAGATCTAATGTGGGTGAAATTGAAATGGCGATATCCGAAACGGAAGCCTTAAAACCTTCGCCTTCGTGAAGGATGGTTTCATCTTCACAGCACGGCGCCAACATGTTTATGGCACGGAGGAAGCTTTTTTTCCATTTCACACCCCTCCGCTTTTGACAAAAGTGCCATATTCTGGATTTCACCACCACACCAGTGAATGCCTACCAAAAAGCTGCTGGAAGAAACCAGGACCAAAAAGGCCATTGTAAGCACCGATATGGTTTTAAGAAATTTCATTGCGTAGTCAAATATACGGTTTTTAGGCCGATTGGATTTATAGTTTAAGGTGAAGGTTTTATAAAATTCCCTTTTTGACACTAATCCTCCGCTTAATTGACTTCGGTCGAAACGGGTATTACCTTTAGATATGAAATATTACAGTACCCTATCGGAAGCTATCGAGGACCTAAAGAAGCGTGGATACCGAGAAGATTTTAATCTACAGCCTCATTGTATTGAATGTCCATCGTTATCCTTGGAGTTACATCCAGAAAATTTTGCCGTGGATGAATTTCACAGGTTCGAGGGAATGTCCAATCCCGATGATAACAGCATCGTCTTCGCCATTTCCTCAGATGATGGAATCAAAGGCACCTTGGTGGATGCGTATGGAATGTATGCGGATAGTCTTACGGAGTCGATGATAAAAAAGTTAGTCATCAAACGTTAGCCCGTTGCTAAACTTTTTCGATTTTGAATCCAGCCTTTTGAACTGCTGACACGATCTTCGATTCGCTGGCATCTCCGTTTACACTCAGAATTTTTGCAGGATCGGCGATGTCTACGTTCCAGTTTGCTTCGCCAACGGCCTCATTCAAATGCGGTGTGACCGTGGCTACACATCCTGAACATTTTATATTCGTCTTAAATTTTTTTGTTTCCATGTCGTAATCTTATTAAGTGCCTTTTCTCCTTATCGTCGATTCAATATTTCAAACATAGGAGGCACTGAGAACACAAAGCTTACACAGAGTACTAATTCTTTGTCTTCTTTGCAAACCTCCGTGGCTCCGTGCCTTCGTGGTAAAAAATTTCCACTAACTAAATTTTAGCAAGTCTCAACCTCAAACTATTTCCTACCACGCTTACCGAACTTAAGGCCATTGCTGCTCCCGCAATCATGGGATCTAATAAAAATCCATTTATAGGATACAATATGCCCGCCGCCAACGGAATACCTATCAAGTTATAAATGAAGGCCCAGAATAAATTCTGGCGAATTCCCATGACAGTCTTAGTCGAGAGATTGAGCGCCTTTGGAATGGCACGAAGATCGGAGGTGATCAACGTCATCTTGGCAACGTCCATCGCGATATCAGAACCCTTTCCCATCGCGATGCTGACATCTGCTTGTGCCAGCGCCTGCGAATCATTAATGCCATCGCCCACCATCGCCACAACTTTCCCTTCCTGCTGAAGGTGTTTTACAAATTTAGCTTTGTCAGCCGGTAGAACTTCCGCTTTGTAATGCTTCAACCCTACCTGCATTGCTACCGCCTTAGCCGTTTGCTCGTTATCGCCAGTCACCATGTAAACATCAATTCCCTTTTTTTGCAGGGATGTAATGGCCTCCTTTGACGTTTCCTTGATCTTATCCGAAATGCCAATTACAGCAAGCACAGTTTCATGGTCCATAAAATAGACCACGGTCTTCGCCTCGGCTTGTAACCTCATTGCAATGTTGCTATCGTCAGGCGTTAACGCTATCCCATTTTGATCCACCAGTTTCAGATTACCCACGAAATATTTTTTTCCATCTACCTCGCCTTTGACACCTTGTGCTGTCAGACTTTCAAATGCACTAATTGGCGTGCCGCTTATTCCTTCTTCTTTTAACTTAGAAACTACAGCGTCAGCCAATGGATGCTCGGATCGTGACTCGAGTGCAAACAAAATTTTCTTATTATCTTTTTTATCACCAGCCATCCATATCAGGTCTGTCACAGAGGGCTTACCTTCGGTGATCGTCCCTGTTTTATCCAGTATTATAACGTTTACCTTGTTCGCAATCTCCAGACTTTCGGCATCCTTGATAAGAATATTATTTTCAGCTCCTTTACCCATGCCGACCATGATTGCCGTCGGTGTGGCGAGACCCAAGGCACAAGGACATGCGATTACCAATACCGTTATGGAAGTAAGCAACGCATGCGTGAATGCATTTTCACCGCCAAAGATCATCCATGTTAAAAAAGTGAGGACAGCAATTCCAATGACAAAGGGCACAAATATGCCAGCAATCTTATCAACCAATTTTTGAACAGGAGCTTTGCTGCCCTGAGCTTGCTTAACCATCTTAATAATTTGTGCCAGCATCGTATCTCCACCAACTTTTACAGCCTGAAACTGAAAACTGCCTTTCTGATTGATGGTTCCGCCAAGCACTTTCTGGCCTTGTGTCTTTTGGACCGGCAAAGGTTCACCCGAAATCATACTTTCATCGACAAACGACGAGCCGCTCACAACGGTGCCGTCAACAGGAATTTTTTCCCCAGGGCGAACGAGGATCTCATCACCAACTTTAACATGCGTTACCGGTATCTCTTTTTCTATTTCATTCACGACAACTCGCACCGTTTTCGGTTGCAATCCCATCAGCTTCTTGATGGCTGAGGAAGTATTTGACTTCGCCTTTTCTTCCAACAGTTTTCCCCACGATATAAAGGCAATCACAACGGAAGCTGCTTCAAAGTAAACATGTGCATGCACGCCACGGGCGTGCCAAAATTCGGGAAAGAGCGTGTTAAAAGAGCTAAAAATAAACGCGATTCCTGTCGACAATGCTACCAACGTATCCATGTTCGCTTTGCCATGCTTGGCTTGTTTCCATGCGGTTACAAAAAAATTGCGTCCGAAATAAAAAACGACGGGTGCCGAAAGTGCCATGGAAATGTAATTGCCATAAGGCACATCCATATAAAACATGCCAATGATCGCGACCGGCAGGGCCAAGATCGATGACCAGATTGTCCTTCTTTTTACATCGTGGTAATATTTAAGCTGCGCTTCTTCCTGAACGGCTTCCGGATTTTCGATATTAACCACCAGATCGTATCCAATGGATTGTACCGATTTCTGCAGATCCTGGGGCGATGTTAATTCATTGTCGTATTCTACCCATGCCGTCTGATTGGCAAAATTCACTCCGGCGTCTTTAACGCCTGGTGTTGCTTTCAACATCGACTCAACGCTCACGGCGCATGCCGCACAAGTCATCTCCAAAACAGGAAAGCTTTCACGTTTTATTTGGCCGGTTTTTTCTTGTGCGATGGTAATTGCAGACATGATTTCAATTTTAAATCCTCATCTCCTACAATAATACAATATGTGGTGAGGTTTAATTTTATACTTTACCTGCTTTCCTTTACATGATTTCAAGACGATTTAAGGGACAGTGAATAATTGATATCATTTAAAGATGCTTGGAGTAGGATGTTGAATGAAATAATTCATCCCTACGGGATTTGCCTGCACAGGGGGACGAGTATCTACCAGCATCCTGTCCCTCCGGGCAATGTCATTAAGTTAAGACGGCGAAACTAAATATTGCCCCATATGGATGCCGTAGGCATCTAATGTCGGTAGAAATGCAGGCCCGTACGAATGAAATGCCGTAGGCACGATATGTTCCAGACGTACAAAATAAAGGACGCCGCAGCATCCTTTAAATCCCATAAATTGTCT
>CAWEZB010000022.1:0-223181 GCA_963813425.1 uncultured Bacteroidota bacterium | reverse complement strand
CTTTTGTGATGGAGTTGAGAATTTTCTCGTTCCAGACGGCGCCGCGCCCGCTGACGAGTCCAGGTGCGTCGATTACTTTCAGTTCCTTTTTGTTTTGTCTGCACCATTCGCGCATCGTGTAGTGGTCGCTGGGAAAGTCATTGCCAATCACGACAGCATGATCGCCTTTGTTTGGAGGGATGTTGTTGACGGCCGCTTTCAATCCATAGGAAGCCGAAGGTATAATGGCAATCTGTTGTGCAGGGGCCTTAATAAGATGACCGAACCTTTTTTTCACGCCTTCGGCGCCAGTAAAAAAATCCTCATCGCAAATGCTGCCCGGATTTAGTTTCCGTCGCATCCCTTCGATGCCCGCCTCGAAGACGGATTTCATCATCGGCGACATGTAGGCTGCATTGAGATAATGTATATCTTCTGGAAGTTCGAATAAATGTTTTTGCGAGGTCATTAGGGAAGCGTTGAAATGAATACTAGTTCATCGAATACCTTCAATTAACCAATTTTGTGTAAGAAAAGCTGCAATTTGAAACCTTATTGCATAGAATAAATCCTATTTTTGTTTTGTGAAATTCGTAAACCTCCTTCTGGCGTTGTACTTCATGTTGCTTTCAGGGATCCCCTGTAGCGATCAGGACGCTTGTGCCGATGAGGAAAAAGAAGTGGCTGGGCTAAATATTTCCGTTCACGAGAATGCCGAAGGCGAGTTTGATTTTTGCTCACCCTTTTGTATTTGCAATTGTTGTCACACCCAAATCAATCAACCGGGATATTTTTACTTTCAGGCACAACTTCCTGGATACTCAGATCTTAATTCGACGATTCAACAGCATTCCCTTAAGTTTATTACAGCGTCGATCTGGCAACCACCCAGACTTTCTTAATCTCAATCCATTAATTTTTAACGTATTTCTTTTTTGTCCGCATGCTGCGTTTATCGCTATGCGTAATAGTCGCCCATGATTTTTCCTGCGCGGCTGCGCGATGCTGTAATTAGTTGTGGACGCAACGATTTTAACAACCATGTTAGATAAGATCATTCATTATTCGATAAGGAATAAACTCGTCATCGGCTTATTTACGATTGCCCTGATTATTTCGGGTAGTTACTCCTTGCTGAACCTTCCTATCGACGCGGTGCCCGACATTACAAACAACCAGGTTCAGGTGATTACGGTAGCACCATCGCAGTCAGCGCTTGATATTGAAAGGCTTGTCACTTTTCCCGTAGAACAAACGATGGCCACGATTCCGGGCATCGAGGAGATGAGAAGCTTTTCGCGGTTTGGACTTTCCGTCGTCACGATTGTCTTTCAGGATAAAGTCGACGTGTATTGGGCTCGCCAACAAGTGAACGAACGGTTATCGGTCGCCTTAAAGCAAATTCCACCTGGAATAGGAAGTCCGGAGCTTGCTCCCGTTACCACTGGGCTAGGGGAAATTTATCAGTACATTATTCGGCCCGAAAAAGGTTTTGAAGGCAAGTATGACGCGATGGCCCTGCGCACGATTCAGGACTGGATCGTTCGACGCCAATTGTTAGGTACTGCAGGAGTGGCAGATGTTGCAAGCTTTGGGGGATACCTCAAACAATATGAAATCGCCATCAACCCGGACAAACTTCGAAGCTACAATCTCGGTATCGACGATGTGTTTACGGCCCTCCAAAAGAATAACCAAAATACGGGCGGCGCTTACATTGACAAAAAACCCACCGCTTATTTTATCAGAAGTGAAGGGTTAATCGGTTCGCTGGAAGACATAGGAAAAATTGTCGTCGCCAATACCAGTGGCGGTATTCCAATTCAGATCAGAAATATTGCTGAGGTAAACTTTGGTCATGCGACGCGGTATGGTGCCATGACCTATAATGCCGAAGGCGAAGTGGTAGGCGCTATTGTTCTGATGCTGAAAGGAGAAAATTCAAATGCTGTGGTGAACCGCGTCAAAGAAAGGGTAGCACAGATACAAAAGACGTTACCAGAAGGTGTTACTATCGAAGCATTTCTTGACCGGAGCGATCTTGTAGGACGGGCCATAGGAACGATTGAGCGAAATCTTATAGAGGGTGCGTTGATCGTTGTAATCGTCCTTGTTCTGTTTCTTGGAAATCTTCGGGCGGGGCTTATCGTTGCTTCCGTAATTCCGCTCGCCATGCTGTTTGCTGTTTCGATGATGCATGTATTCGGAGTTTCAGGTAACCTCATGAGTTTGGGTGCTATTGATTTTGGACTGATTGTCGATGGTGCTGTCATCATCGTAGAGGCGACCATGCATCATTTGGGCGTTAGAAAAATAACGCAACGGATGACCCAGGCGGAAATGGATCTGGAAGTTTATGAATCGGCCTCGAAGATAAGGACCTCAGCAGCATTTGGCGAGATCATTATTCTTATTGTTTACCTCCCGATCCTGGCGTTGGTTGGCATCGAAGGAAAGATGTTCAGGCCGATGGCACAAACGGTCAGCTTTGCTATCCTGGGTGCGTTTATACTTTCGTTGACCTACATTCCAATGATGTCGGCACTATTTCTAAGCAAGGATGCGCAGCATAAAAGAAATTTTTCTGACCGGATGATGGAATACTTTCATCGAAAGTATAGACCGGTAATTCTGGGCGCGCTCAGATATAAGCTTGTGGTGATCATTTCGTCTTTACTGCTTGTGATCATCAGCGCTTTTCTTTTCATGGGAATGGGTGGTGAATTTCTTCCAACATTAGAGGAAGGGGATTACGCCGTCGAAACGCGGGTGTTAACGGGAAGCAGTTTGTCATATACCGTTGAATCGGCGATGAAAGGATCTGAGGTGCTACTTAAAGAATTTCCAGATGAAGTAGCAGAGGTCGTAGGAAAAATCGGATCTTCCGAAATACCAACGGACCCCATGCCGATTGAGGCGTGTGACCTTATCGTTGTGCTACATCCCAAAGGTCAATGGACAAAAGCCACCACCATGGAAGACCTGGCGGAAAGAATGGCGGAGGCGCTGACTGTAGTTCCTGGCGTAACATTCGGTTTTCAACAGCCGATTCAAATGCGCTTCAATGAACTGATGAGCGGCGTCAGGCAGGATGTTGCCATAAAAATTTTCGGCGAAGATCTGGCAGTGCTTACGACACTATCAAAGGATGTTTCCAGAATCGTTCGTTCCGTAGAAGGGGTGAGGGACTTGTACCTGGAGGAAGTGACGGGGCTTCCGCAAATTGTGATTAATATCAATCGCGATGAGGTTGCAAAATATGGACTGAATATCGAAGCTATCAACCAGGTGATCAATACAGCCTTTGCGGGACAGTCAGCCGGGCTGGTTTTTGAAAATGAACAACGTTACGATCTCGTCGTCAGGCTTGCTTCAGAAAACAGGCAATCAATCGAGGATGTGAGCAATATTTTCATCACAGCGCCTTCCGGTGAACAAATTCCGCTTAAACAATTGGCGAAAGTAGAATTCAAAATTGGACCGAATCAAATCCAACGTGAAGATGCAAAACGAAGAATAATTGTTGGGTTCAATGTCCGCGGACGAGACGTCGCGAGCGTCGTGGCGGAGATACAGTCACGAATTGAAACAGGTGTTGATTTTCCTCCGGGCTATTATCCCATTTACGGAGGGCAGTTTGAAAATCTGGAGAAAGCACAGGCACGGTTGCTTATTGCTGTACCCATAGCGTTGCTGCTCATCTTCCTCCTGCTGTTTTTCACATTCCACTCCGTTCAGCAGGCGATCCTGATTTTTACCGCTATCCCGATGGCAGCCATTGGCGGTGTACTCGCGTTATTGATACGCGACATGCCGTTCAGTATTTCTGCCGGCGTCGGTTTCATCGCATTGTTTGGTGTGGCAGTATTAAACGGAATTGTTTTGATCGCCCAGTTCAACAGATTAAAGAACGATGGCATGACTGACCTTCATGAAATAATTCTCAAAGGAACGGAAATACGCCTAAGGCCTGTACTGATGACAGCGGCCGTCGCGTCATTGGGATTTTTACCGATGGCACTGGCGAGGAGCGCAGGGGCCGAAGTGCAAAGGCCTTTAGCGACAGTCGTCATCGGCGGTTTGATAAGCGCGACTTTGCTTACACTAATTGTGCTGCCGTGTTTGTATGTGTATTTCGAGCGTCTCACTTCGAGGTAATCGGTAATCAGTAATCGGTAATCAGGGGTGGCTCTTCGTAGGAGGGTTTGTAAATGTAACAGGAGTTGGTAAGAGGATGTAGTCAGTTAAGTGTAAGAGTAAGATGTTAAGTAGTAAGAAGTAATCGGTAGACAAAATGAAAATGAACAAAAACGTGCACACGAGGGAGACAGGAACCTCAACACATAGAACGTCAACACGTCAACACATGAAAAAGATTTTAATTTCCATATTCACGCTCATGGTAATTTGCGGTCAAGCGCAACAGAGGACGATAACCCTGGACCAGGCCATTGAGGAAGCTTTGCTAAATAACGGAAGCATTAAAGCGTCACAATATCATCTTGAGGCGCGGAAGCAATTGCAAAAGACGTCGTTTGACCTTCCTAAAATTGATGTCAACTTGCAATATGGACAATACAACAGTTATGCAAATGATAATAATATTACCGTCACACAAACCATTCCTTTCTCCTCGTTCGGATCGCAAGGCGCATTGAACCGTGCGCTGACCACATCGGCAACGCTTGAAAAATCTGTTTCCGAAAATGAAATTATTTTTCAGGTGAAACAGGTATATTTTCAACTTGCCTTTGCTAAGGCGAGACGTCTGCTCTTGTTACGACAGGACAGCCTCTATGAAGGATTTATGAAGGCTGCAACGCTACGTTATCGGACGGGCGAAACGTATTTGCTGGAGCAAACCACGGCGCAGTCCCAACGGAATGAAGTTACCATGCAGCTTCAACAGAATCAGGCAGAAATATTCAGACTTCAATCTCAGTTAAAGACGCTAACGCAAGGACAGGAACTGCCGGATATTGCAAGTTCGGAATTAGCCCCTATCCGTTTTGACTACGAGATGGATACAACTTCCTACAAAGAAAATCCTTCTATTGCGCTTGCCACCCAACAGGTTGAAGTTGCTCATCGGGAAAAGAAATTTCTAGGGGCCAAAGCGGCTCCTGACTTGCACATTGGTTTTTTTACGCAGACGCTAACGGGAGCACCCAATTTGGAGACAGGACAACTGGCGAGCAGCAGTGAGCGTTTTACGGGCTTTATTGTTGGCCTATCCATACCGTTATGGTACGCACCACATGATGGAAGGGTACGCTCGGCTGAATTGAACAAGCGCGCCTCGGAAAGTAATTTGAATTACTATCAACAATCATTGCAAAATCAACTTCAACAGGCGGGGCAAATGTTTCAGGCGCATAAAAATAACCTGCAGTATTACTTGAGTTCCTCCCTGCCCAATGCAGACCTCATTCTCAAACAAGCGCAAATTGCATTTCAGCAGGGAGAGATTGGCTATCCTGAATATCTTTTGGGAATCAGGAATGCCATTGCTATTAAAGAGAACTATCTGAAAACTTTAAATGAATACAATCAAAGCGTTATTTACATCCAATACCTGACGGGTAAGAAATGATAACTATGAAAACACACAGACTATTTTATATTATATTTTTCCCCCTTGCTAGCGCACTCGTGTCGTGCGACAACAACAAAGTGGCAGGCGAAAAACAAGAAGAACAGCACGACGAGCACGAAGAAGAAAATGGTGTTGAACTGACTCAAGCGCAATCCAGAACAGCTGGTATTGAACTTGGCAAGGTCGACAAAAAGCAAATCAGCGGCACCGTGAAAGTTAATGGTGTACTCGATGTACCACCCCAACAGCTGGTCAGTATTTCTGTACCATTGGGTGGTTTTGTGAAAAACACTTCATTGCTTCAGGGTTCGCGTGTTAAGAAGGGACAGGTTATTGCCAGCATCGAGAACCTCGACTTTATTCAGATCCAACAAGATTACCTCGAAGCAAAAAGTCAGCTTGAATTGACAGAGACGGATTATAAACGTCAGCAGGAACTGGCGAAGGAGAATGTGAATTCGCAGAAAACCTTGCAACAGTCGAAGACAAATTTTGCCACGTGGCAGGCGAAATATAATGCACTTCGTGAAAAATTGAAGGTCATCAATATCGATGTCAGGTCATTGGAGGCGGGGCAGGTAACAAGTTCAATTAACCTTTATTCACCGATTGGAGGTTATGTCACGCAAGTCAACGTGAACATCGGGAAATTTGTGACGCCGACGGATGTCATCTTTGAGATTGTGGACACCGAACATCTGCACGCGGAATTGATTGTTTTTGAAAAAGATGTGCCGAAACTGAAGATCGGCCAAAAGGTTCGATTTACGCTCGCCAACGAAACGGAAGAGCGCATGGCAACAATTTATTTGATTGGCCGCGAAATCAACAAAGATCGAACTGTTCAGATCCATTGTCATATTGACAAGGAAGATACGGAGCTTCTTCCTGGCATGTATTTGAGTGCATATGTTGAGACGGGCGGTGCACTGGTGCCGGCGTTGCCCGATGAAGCGATCGTCGACTACAATGGCAAAAAGTATATTTTTATTGTCTCCGAAGGAAAACATGAAGAAGGCAAATCAAAAGAATCGAGACAACATTTTATAATGCTGGAAATTCAAACTTCAAATCGCGAATTGGGATTTACAGAAGTAAATGTTCCTGATAGCTTAAGTCAGGCAGAAATCGTTGTGAAAGGTGCGTATGCACTACTATCCAAAATGAAAAACAGCGAAGAGGAGGGTGGTCATGCGCATTAGCGCGTTAACATGCACAGGATTTCACCAATAATATCGAACAAGGAACACAGAATTACGAATTTCGAGCGGCCTCTCCGATCATCATTCATCATTCCTTGATCCCTGCCTGACGGCAGTCAGGGGTGTTCGATATTCACCTGCCAACACCAGCATCTACCGGAATTTGAAAATTGGCCTTAGAAGAAAACAGTTAACAATGGAAGCCACAACACACTTTTCTTTTCCCTGAGTTTGGAAATCGCCAGATGGATAAGGTTGTAGATCGTCTTGATCTTGAGGTCCATAATTAATGCAACTTCCTCGTAAGAAAGTTCTTCATAATAAATCAAAAAAATGGCCTCACGCTGTTTAGGGGTGAGTGTGGCAATCAACTCCGCGATTTTTTTTCTTATTTCTGCGTTAATCTGGTCGTTCAGGTAATGCGTCTTGTGCGATAGTTCTATTTGAAAAGAACCAACATCACCAGCCACGTGCAGCCTGGATTCGAGGGAGAGTTTATACAGAATTTTATGCCTTAAGCATTTAAAGAGATAGTACTTTACATTTCTTACCTCGCTTAATCCTTCATGTTTGCTCCACAACTCCGTAAAAAGATCCTGAATACAATCTTCAGTCAATGCGCTATCCCTGGCAATCCGGCCACCGTAGTTGTAAAGCGTGTTAAAGTAACGGCTATAAAAGAAGCTTAATGCTCTTTTGTCCCCTGACTTCATTGCGAGCCATGCCTCAACTTCATCTTTGCATCTAAAGTCGTCAAGGTATAATTCGTTTGGCGTCATTCGAAGATCTTGGTTTGGGCTCAATCAAATATAGGTAAGTCAAAACTCATAACAAGCGATTGTAATGGTAATAATATCTGCCTCGGCGCATTTTTTAATAAAAGAAATTCAATTACAGCCGGGAAAAACCTGGACAATAGTCCTCTCATAAGCAGACGTTGACGAAGGTTGGATCACTAATTTTACGTGAATGAAGTATTCAAAATTCAAGGTGGAAGAATTTGTCGCAGATGAATACTTTGTGAAATGGATCAAAAGGCCCGATACGGAAGCGAATGCCTTTTGGAGTTCTTGGTTATCAAAAAATCTACAGCAGGTGACACGGGTTCGGAAAGCAAGGGAGATTGTTCTTCACCTGGATTTTAAAATCAATCGACCTCCAGAAGGTCGGCTGCTTGAATTGTGGGAAAAGATTGTCAGACCAGAAGAACACCATAGAGGAATTTTTTCAGGAGGATTGAATTACGATATTAGAAAAATGGACATAAGTAATAGTTACAGATTTCGTAATTGGAAACTGCCCATTCGAAAAAAACTGGTGCACCTCTTTTAATCTGGTATCTAAATTATCATCAATAAGTTTCACTTGGGATTTGGTTTAATTAAGCAGGGGTCATGTGACCGCTTTACTTTCGTCTAAGGAAGAAATGTATACGCGCTGAGATATTTTTTAAAATGAAATTTGTTTCAAAACCTTTCCAGGGATTCGTTTCCCTAATTAATTTCGACGGCCTGAGCGTTTACGCGATCCCTGAACGTTGCAAATGATCGAGCAGTCAAAATAAACCAAACCTGTATATGAGGATAAATTTAACCTGTCGGAAAACTGTTTTCAGCATCTTGACACTTAGTCTGATCGTCTCGTCTTTTTACAGTCGTGCGCAACAGACACCCCCCTTTAGAAACGATCAGGTTGCAATCAAAGAACGCATTGATAACTTATTATCGTTGTTGACGCTGGAAGAAAAAATTTCACTATTAGGCTATGAGGCACGCGGCGTGCCGCGTCTTGGAATACCTGCGTACAATTGGTGGAACGAAGGGCTTCATGGCGTTGCCCGGGCGGGGGAGGCAACCATTTTTCCCCAGGCCATCGGCCTGGCTGCAACGTTCAATGATAGTCTGATGCTGCAAGTGTCCGATGTCATTTCAACAGAAGCCCGCGCGAAATACAACCTGGCAACACAATCAAAAAAAAGTATATGGTATATGGGGTTGACTTTTTGGTCCCCTAATATTAATATTTTTCGCGATCCGCGGTGGGGAAGAGGTCAGGAAACGTATGGTGAAGATCCATTTCTAACCAGTAGTATGGGCGTTGCATTTGTGAAGGGTATGCAGGGAAACGATTCCCGTTATCTGAAAGCTTCGGCCTGTGCGAAACATTTTGCCGTTCATAGTGGTCCCGAGTTTAACCGGCATACTTTCAACGCAGTTGTAGACGAAAAAGACCTCCGCGAAACGTATTTATATGCCTTTGAAAAATTGGTAAATGCAGGCGTTGAGTCAGTCATGTGTGCTTATAACAGATTGAATGATGAACCTTGTTGTACGAGCAGCACCCTTTTGGGCAAAATTTTATACGACGAATGGAAATTCAAAGGTCACCTGGTAACGGACTGTGGCGCGCTGAATGACATTTATAGCAGACACAAAGTGATGAAGGATGGAGTCGAAGTAGCTGCTGCGGCGGTAAAGGCCGGTGTAAGCATTGATTGCTCCAATGTGTTGCAAAACGATCTTATGAAGGCGATCGAACGAAAACTGATAACCGAAGACGATATCAACAGAGCGCTTACACCAGCGTTGCAGACGCAATTTAAGTTAGGATTCTTTGATCGTCCGGAGCAGATACCGTTTCATACCCTGAAAGGTGATGACATCCATACCCCTTCAAACGTTGCACTGACAAGGCAAGCAGCGCAGGAGAGTATGGTCCTTCTGAAAAACGCAAACAATCTTTTGCCGTTGAAGAAAGAGACCTATAACACAATACTAGTAACCGGAACCAATTCCGTTTCAGCTGATGCCTTGTTCGGAAATTATCATGGTATGTCGTCTAACCTTGTAACCTTCGCAGAAGGTATAACGAAAGCGGCTGGCCCTGGCGTTGGTGTTCAATATGATTTAGGTTCTGACTACAATGATACAACGCGTTTTGGAGGACTCTGGGTTTCCGAGAACAGTGATCTAACCATTGCTGTTATTGGCCTTACGCCCGTGCTGGAAGGTGAGGAGGGTGATGCCTTTCTCGCACCACACGGAGGCGATAAAGTCACCCTTGACCTGCCTGCCGCACACGTCGCATTTATGCGTGCTTTGCGTCAGCGCCATAAAAAACCGATCGTCGCTGTCGTAACCTGTGGAAGTGCCGTGAACATTGCAGCCATCGAATCTTATGCTGACGCTATTATATTAGCCTGGTATCCTGGTGAACAAGGCGGTGCCGCGCTGGCGGACATCGTTTTTGGCGATGTATCGCCGGCGGGCAGGCTTCCCGTTACATTTTATAGTTCGTTAAAAGATCTTCCGGCATATGATAGTTATAATATGCAGGGAAGAACGTATCGATACTTTAATGGGAAAGTCCAATATCCATTTGGGTACGGGCTCAGCTATTCTACTTTTAAATATGAAAGCGGCGGAGGGCTCAAAAAGGCGTACACAAAAACAGATACGTTAAAGATCTCGTTGCTGGTGAAGAACACCGGTGCGATTGATGCTGACGAAGTTGTTCAGGCTTACATTAAATATCCCCAGGGAGAGCGGATGCCTTTGAAAGAACTCAAGGCATTCAAACGAATTCATGTTCCTTTTGGTAAGGAAAAAAAGGTTACACTTTCCATTCCTGTTTCGGAACTTAAGAAGTGGAATATGAAAAAGCATGGATGGGAAATTGCAAAGGGAAATTATCAGGTTTTTGTAGGGAGTAATTCTCAAGATGAGAGAGTTACGTATGATTTTAAGGTACGATAACAAAAAATATACATTCTGTTTGTCTTGACCATGCCTTTGGAGACCGCGTGCGCAAAAGCTAAATACTGTGGGCGCTGACCCTCCCCTCAGAATCGTCATCCAGAGCGAAGGGCAGGCATGAGCGGATGGGGCGAAGGATCCCGATGCTACGAAGTGGCTACGGGAAGAAGCAGTCGGTAGAACGGCCTGCGTTACTTCAACGGGATCCTTCGCTCCCCGCGAGGCCTTCACACAGTCCTCGCTCTGGATGACGTTTTTCATAGGACGAAGTCCGCTCATTTTAAGCACCCATGCCCCCGCAGCGAAGTCTTCGCAACGTTGCGCTGTTGGTGTTGTGCGAAAGGAAGTAGGGTGGCGATCACAACCGCACGCTCATGCTACGGGTCATTTAAAAAGAATTCCAATAATAATTCGTGCTGCGATGTATCTTCATGCCTGCGCTTGTTGGTGCAGACATACGCGCGTAGTGCCTAATTAATCCACAACTTAGACTATATATCATAGGTGGGAGACAAGTTTGCCGAGCGAGGCGTAATGAAGTCCGCTCATTTTAACGCCCATGGCCCCCGCAGCGAAGTCTTTAAAAGCTTATTAGCTTCCTTATCTTTTTTGAATTTTTCTTTTTTGGGATTCCAGGTCAACGGACGGTTGAGCCAATAGGCAATGTTTGCCAGACAGCAAAGGGAACTCGTACGGTGCCCGGTTTCTACATCGCAGATGGGTGACTTACCGCTTTTTATACAATCAATCCAATCCTGATGATGATCCGTGCTGTTGTACAGTTGTATTTCTCCGGGCTTTAGCGTTGCCGTTGCAAGATTTGGAACAGAACTGTCTAAAAATGTCCGACTGATATCAAGACTTCCTTTTGTTCCGATAAACCGGACGGCAAATCCCCTTCCAAAATCTTCGTGCTTCATCACGATACCGTTGTCATACACCATCGTTAACGTCTTAATCTCTTTTCCATCAGGGGGAAAAAATTTCACCGGGTGCGCTGCGATCTTTGTCAAGCGCCCACTGCGCGATGTCAAACATATGCGCGCCCCAGTCGCTGAGAATACCGCCACCGAATTCTTTATAGAGACGCCAGTTGGGAAAAATATCCTGTTCGACGGGAGGCGATAGTTCTGCATTAAAGGATCTGCTCTGCGCAGGTCCTAACCACAAATCCCAATTTAGCGAGGATGGAACACTTTGCTCCGCCAGGTTGCATGCAATGGCGGCAGTACCAACGCTCACAAGCACTTCTTTTATTTCTCCGACGTAGCCGTTGCGCACCAGCTCACAGGCCTTTCTAAAATTCTCTCTTGAGCGCTGCATGCTTCCCGTCTGAAGGACGATGTTATTTTCCTTTACTGCCTTTACCATGGCGCGTCCTTCTTGTATGGAGTGCGCCAAAGGTTTTTCGCAGTACACATGTTTTTTTGCATTCGCTGCCATGATGGTGCCGACAGCATGCCAGTGGTCGGGCGTAGCAATCACGATTGCGTCGACATCTTTTCGGTTTAACAATTCCCTGAAATCACCATAGGTCTCTAAACCCTTATAGGTCGGATTGTTCGGTAGCTTCCGCATATAACTTTTCGGTGATGGACTTAAAGAGCATGAGCTTCTGCTGATCGACATCGGCGGCTCCCAGCACTTGTGTTTTCTTTGCAAAGCTGTTGACCAGTCCCCGGCCTTGTTTACCCACACCGATAAAACCAAGCGTCAACTTATCGCTGGGCGGCATATATCCGTTACCACCCAAAACAAATCGTGGAACGATAGAAAATGCAAGAGATGCCTGAGCCGTTTGTTGGAGAAATTTTCTTCGATTGACTTTCATTGAATTGCAATTTGTTTTAATGGTGGCCGGTAAACTTAACGTTTTCCAAATTTGCCGCCTATAAATTTACCATTGGTGAACTACGAAAGATAGGGATGTCAACTTCCCGAAAGTTTAAAACTTTCGGGAAGTTTTTAACAAAATATATAATTGGTGAACAGGTGTGGGTGAATGGTAAACAAGGTAATTTTTAATGAGATTCTAGAAATAGCAGGGAAGAGAGACGGCCTTCAACTTCCCGAAAGTTTTAAACTTTCGGGAAGTTTTCTAACAAATTTTATCCACCCGGGAATTACCTTTCACGCTTGGAACAGATATACGCAATAGGTATAGACACGATATAATGCTAGACAAACAATGAAAGGAACATTAACGGCACTTGCGCTTATTTGCTCATTGACGGCTTTCGGACAGGCATCACAAAAATATTTGCAAGATGGTATTACCAAGCACAAGCGACAGGACTTTAAAGGAGCAATTAAAGATTATGACAAAGCGATAAAGGAAGACAAGTCAAATAAGGACGCTTACTTTAACCGTGGAACTTGTGAACTTGCTTTAAATGATTTTAAAGCTGCGATGGCGGATTTTGACAAGACCATCGAACTTGACCCGAAATTTGTAAAGGCATATTACAGTAGAGCGTCTGTTTTTGTAAGCCAGGAAAAATATTCCGAGGCATTGCCGGACCTTGACAAGACAGTAGAATTAGACCCAACGACTCCAAACGTGTTGACGCTTCGTGGGCAAATACGCGCACAAACGGGCAATAAAAAAGGTGCCTGCGAAGATTTTAACCAGGCAAAACAAATTGGAGACAAACAAGCAGACAAATATTTAGCACAGTTTTGCGGTAACGAACAGCAACGTGGAGAATCATTAATGCTTGACTGGCCTGAAAATGAAAATTGGAAAGTGGGAAGTAGTCAGGAGAACGAGCAGATGGCTATGCTTGAGTTGATACACTCAAATGAAACCCTTGAAAAATGGACAGAATTCGGAAGTATGATGTCAATTAAGGGTGCTCGAAATATTCCAATGGATAAAGCAATGAATATGATGTTTGACCAGGCCAAACAAACTTCTCCAAAAGCAAAGTTGACGTTTATTGAAAAGGATGAATCCGTTGAATATCCTTGGATACTTTTCACAATAGAAGCTCCAAGCTTTAAGAACGACAAGACCCCTGAATCGCAGCTTTGGTACATCGTCCAAGGCAAGACATCGCTTTACGCCAATTTTCGTGCTGTTAAACAAGCAACGGTTCCGGCCGACTTGAAAGACAAGTGGATTAAGTTCTTTAAGACGGGAAAAATTGTAAACAAATAGGCGATGGAAAAGTACTGTTGCTAACAACGTCCTAGTCTTTTAACGCCCATGAAAAAACATATGCATAACTGTTAGCGCCGATTGTTTTAGATTTTGATCCAGATTATGGAAAGTGATAAATCGGTTTACTACACATTCAAGTATCTTCCACTGATTGGTGGAGTTGTTATGGGCCTGGGTCCACTGCTCGGACATTTGAATCCGGAGCTTTCAACTTTTAATGGGGAACCAGGACCTCCCGACTTTTGGACCTCAATTATTTTTGTCCTGATAGGGCTTCTTTTCGTTTTGATTTCAATTCTTCTGATTAGTAAGCTGGTAATTGTAGAGATGGACAACCAAAATTTGAAGATAAAAAAAGGCAACAAGGTGATAGAAGTCAGCTGGCTGGATGTCGATTCGGTTAGTATGGTACCAACAGTTTATCCACCGCTATATAAACTTAGATTGAAAAACTATGAAGATTATTTTCTCTTCAATACGACGAGGTCGGGAGCTCAGCTAATGATTTTCACTCGGGACTGGAGCGACATGGGTGGATTAATAAAAAAGAAAAAAAGCGAACTTGGGATTTAGGTATCGGATATATGAACAACAATGACAGACTGACATAGTAAAATAGATTGGATTGTTAATTGTTAGATAATTCTGCACTTCAGGGAACAACGCCGAGGAAACATGAACTCCTTCTTCCATCAATTGATAAAATGCGTAAGAAGAAATATATGGGGATTAATTGTGGCTTACATGTTGGGAATGCACAATTTTTATAAAGGAGAAGAAAAGACTTCTGATAACATCGTCATTACCATCGAACTTAACGAAGTGCAACAAGATGGGGCACCAAAAGATTGAAAACCAGTATCCCATATACGACGAACAATAATACTAGGAATCGGACTCATTTCCTGGCCAAGATTCGTATGAAAAATAAACATAAACTTTTTGTTGGATTCACCTTCCTGTTTTTCTGCATTGGGACAACTCCAAAACAGGAAAAAGATTTAAGGTTCTTAAGTTTTGTGACAGATCCGTCAAGCATCAAATTTTATTGGAAAGACGACAACGGGCAGATTTTTAGAAGTATTCAAAATCTGAAACAATTTATAGAAACTAAAAATCAAGAATTGAAATTTGCAATGAATGGTGGAATGTACATGAAGGACAATTCTCCACAAGGGCTTTTCATTCAGAACAACACTACACTTACACCGTTGGACACATTATCAGGCACAGGAAATTTCTATTTGAAACCAAACGGAGTGTTTTATTTGACGCAGAGATAACAAAGCAGTTGTTTGTCAATCAAAAGAGTTCGTTGATAATGGGCAGATCAATTTTGCAACCCAATCAGGCCCGATGTTGGTCATTGACGGACAAATTCATCAGGCATTTAAAAAAGGATCGATCAATTTAAACATTAGAAACGGCGTTGGCATTCTTCCTGACAATAGAGTGATATTTGCCATGTCCAAACAAGAAGTTAATTTCTATGACTTCGCAGAATTCTTTATGAGTATGGGTTGTAAGAATGCACTTTATCTTGACGGATTTGTTTCGCGGACATATTTGCCGGAAGAAAACTGGCAACAACTCGACGGAAACTTTGGCGTTATCATTGGAGTAACAAAATAGTTTGGTGAAGAATTTACCGCTACCAACAAGGTACATCAGCTATTCTCAAGGCAGATGAAGGAATAGACATTGACAAGATCGCGTCCGTAAATTATTTCTTAAACACTAACTCTCCTACATCATGCTTGACCGGCTCAAGGTTGTTGAGGTACATCCAGATGGCCGTAATGTCTTCATCGCTCATGCGTGAGAAAGGCCCCCAATCCATAGGAGAGAAAGCAATCAGTCGGCCCTTCCGGAAGCGTGCAATAAATTCTTCAGGTGTTTTATAGTTTGCCAGCGCACCGCCGGGATCGGGCGTGATATTTGGCGTTCGAAGCCACACTTCAGGATCAGTCTTGAGATAAGTATATAATTCCGGCCACGGCTCAAACTCCATCCCTCCTGCAAATTCGGGTGCTGTGGCCTGATAGGTCATGAGATCGCGCTGGGTATGGCAGCCCACGCAGTTAGCCACATAGTTAGCCAGGTATTCACCTCGTTCCACCGTAGCCGCCATAGCAGGTGCAGTAGCAGGCGCGGCCGGATCCTTGATCGGTTCAAAGGTAGGGGTGAGTGAACGCACCGCTTTACCCATGAACGTCCATTCATTCGTCGGTACATTATTTTCAACGGGAGCGAGCGAACGTAAATAGGATACTACGGCGACGAGGTCATCATCCGCCATTTTCCAGAACGGCATCAGCACAGGCATGGAAGCTTTGCCATCAGGTCTTATGCCGTGGCGCATCATCCTGAATAATTGCTCGTCAGAATACCTGCCGATACCGGTCGCCTGGTCTGGTGTCAGATTGCGGGTGTACATTATGCCTAACGGTCCCATTGGAAACGTCAAGCCTCCTTTTAGCGCCACTACTTCTCCTTTATCTCCAGCAATCATATCCCCGAAGTCGGAAATATGACAGGAACCACAGTGTGCAGGACCTTCAACAAGATACTTACCACGTGCGATCACCGAGGAATCGGTACTTGCTTTAAGCGTTGGTCCAGGCCAATCGTACGTCTTGTCCCAAGACATCTGGACATATATGAAGAAAACAATAACAGCGAGGACAATGATTGCAAGAGCACTGAGAAGGATTTTCTTAATCATAGAGGATGAATTTTGTGAGAACTAAACAGGATTCAAAAACCAATGATTAAACGGGTGACGTGTGCGAAAATAATACTTTTATGGAAAGTAGCAAGTCGACATGTGAAGTTTTCGAATCATTCCTGCGCGTGTAAATGATGGACAATTTTCGACTAATGAAGTTCTCCCGGGAACAGGGGATTTCGTAGCTTAATGCACAGAACAAAAATATTGCTTCACTCTATCCATGCTTATCAAACGACGAGTATTCATTCAACAATCCGGATTACTTGCTGCAGGCCTCCTGTCGACGCGTCTACCGCTCTCGGCCACATCGCTACAAGAAAACCCTGTGCTGGAAAAAAAATTAGACCGCCAATGGGTTGAGTCTTTATACAAGAGAGGAACCCCCACGACTTATCTCAAATCCAGAAAAGAGCTGGACTATATCGGCATGCCCATCGGCGGCATTGGTTGTGGCACCGTATACCTTGGCGGTGATGGCAGACTGTGGCTTTGGGATGTATTCAACAAGAACCAAACCGGTGTGATCTATAAAAATGTGAAATGGCACGAAAAGATCCAGTTTAATTTCGACTTCCTTCGTCCCTTCGATGGCGCCAACTATGTAGAGCCTGTAAAAGATATCCGTCCCCTGGACCAGGGGTTCGCCCTCCGTATTGAGCTCGAGGGAAAAACCATTACGAAACGGCTGCAAGCCGACGACTGGGAAGAAGTATCCTTTGAAGCAACATACCCCATGGCTACCGTACGTTACATTGATAAAGCGGTACCCCTGTCCATAACCCTTCAGGCCTTTTCACCCTTCATTCCCTTAAATGAAGAAGATTCGGGATTGCCCATTACAATACTTTCCTTCACTGTTGAAAACAAAGCAGCCACCAATGCCAACGTAACCCTTACGGGTTGGCTGGAGAACAAATCCAGTTTATACAGCGCCAACAATGAAGAATACTTCCGTGTAAATGAGGCCTCCCGCAGCGAAACGTTTTCCGGAGTGATGGGATCATCCTCAAGTTACAACTGGGTTGACGAAACGTTCGTTCACGCAGCAGATTATGGTAACTTTTTTCTCGCGTCCTTTAACGCCGGAGCAAAATTAAATACCGATGCGTCGTCAGACCTCAGCGGAACATTCTTTGACGCTAGTAATGAAGCACGAGCAAAAATAGAGCAGCGCAAAGCCATTGCTTCAGTTGGAAATTCCACAACCCTGTCGCCAGGCGCAACGGCTGAACTGAACTACGCGATCGCCTGGTACTTTCCGAACCTGTCCTTTGAGCTTCTCAAAAAAGAAGGCGGTCGGTATTATGCTAACAAGTTCAAATCCTCACTGGAAGTAGCAAAATACGTGCATGCCAATTTTGAACGCCTTTCCTCAGAAACGAAAACCTGGTGTGACGCCTGGTATAACCAGAGCACATTGCCTTACTGGTTTCTGGAACGGACGTTTTTGAATATCTCCACGCTTGCCACGACGACTGTCCACCGTTTTCAGTCCGGAAGGTTCTATGCCTGGGAAGGCGTAGGAAGTTGTCCCGGTACCTGCAATCACGTGTGGCAATACGCACAGGCTATGGGCCGCATTTTCCCCGCGCTGGAACGCGATACCCGCGAGCGGGTGGACCTTGGCATTGCCTTTCACGACGACGGTCATATCGGATTTCGGGGAGAATACGATACTCAGCCTGCAGTCGACGGACAGGCAGGACGAATCCTGGGGATCTACCGGGAGCACCAGATGAGCGCAGACGATGCCTTCCTGAAACGCAACTGGCCAAAGACAAAACGTGCCCTGGAATTTCTGCTGCAGCAGGATACCAATGGCGATGGCATGACCGACACCCAACTGGAAAATACCCTGGACGCCAAGTGGCCAGGAGAAATTGCCTGGATCGTGGGACTTACCCTTGCCGCCGTAAAGGCCGGACAACGCATGGCCGAAGAAATGAACGATGATGCCTTTGCTTCCAAATGCAAACTTTACGTGTCCAACGGTTCCGCTAACATGGAAAAATATTTGTACAACGGAGAATACTTCATCCATCGACCGGACGCCCAGAAAGGCCGGACGGTAATTGGCTCGTATAACACTTGCCACATTGATCAGGTTTATGGACAGAGTTGGGCACACCAGGTGGGCCTGGACCGTATCATCGACAAAACCAAAACCCTTTCAGCACTGAGGGCGCTGTGGAAATACAATTTCACCACCGACGTAGGACCCTACCTCAAGGATCATCACGGCGGGCGCCCGTACGCGTTGCCGGGAGAGGGAGGAATGATCATGAATACGAATCCCCGTAACGAGGAAGATCCTTACGGCGTAAAAGATGCCTGGCAGGTAACGTACTTTCACGAGTGTATGAGCGGCTTTGAACACCAGGTGGCTTCGCACATGATGGCGGAGGGAATGGTGGAAGAATCCCTGATTCTAACGCGGGCCATACACGACCGTTATCACGCAGCGAAAAGGAATCCGTTTAACGAAGTGGAATGCAGCGATCACTATGCCCGCGCCATGGCCAGTTATGGTACGCTTCATTACGGCCTGTGGTTTTACTTATCATGGACCAACCGGAAGCATAGGTTTTGAACCGAAGCTGAATAAAACAAACTTCAGGGCGGCATTTACCACAGCAGAGGGATGGGGAACCTATGGACAGACGAAAAAAGGAAAACAACAAGAACATCACTTCGAACTGAAGTATGGAAAACTGATGCTTCAGAACATCCGCATGGAGAAGCAAGAAAAAGTAAAAGGCTTTGTGGTAACGCTGGATAAAAAGCCGGTAACGGCGCAAGTGGAACAAAGGGGTACATTCGTGCAGGTTCGCCTGGCGCAGCCTGTGATTATGGAGCGGGGACAAGTGCTTACCTTAACGTTATAAGAATGTTGAGCGTACCGTGGAAAGTTGCACGGCCCGACCTTGGGATATTCTAGTCTACATTGATGTCTAATTAAGTCTTGCGAAATCTCGCGTGTTGTGTGTTCCTCACCAACAAGCGCAGTCACGTGAAGACCTACGCACGTCACACATTTACACGAAGTCCTTTACACGAAGTCAACCAATTTGTAAAATCAACCTTTGCCTCCGATCTTGCAAACCATAGATGCGTAAATTAACAATCAATCAATACATGAAATTAAATATTGCCATTCTCTTGCTCTTGTTAAGCAGTATATCATTTAACAGCTTCCTTTTTGCCCAAACCATTTCAAAAGAAGAATTGATTTTTCTAACCGGCGAATGGAAGGGCGAACGATTTGCAGACGGAAGACCAAAAATTTCCGATGCCCTCCTCGAAAGGGCGAAGCATATCATGATTGACGATGCCTGGACTGTGCTGAAAAATGAAGGGTATTTAAACCAGTTTGAAGGGGGGTGGAAAACCGTTAACGAGACTCCAATGACAGGTCGCGCAGTGACCGCCATGTACATGCCTACCCGGCCCGATGTAGAGAAAAATATTAAAGCAAGAGGTGCCAAAGAAGGGCGGAAAGGCAATACCAATTCATGGCCGATTGATCTACTCACGAAAGGTGATTTATATGTGGCAGACGCTTTTGGGAAAATCAGTGGTGGCAGTATCATGGGTGCTACGTTAGCCAATTCCATTTATAGTAAATCAGGTAATGGAGTTGTCTTCGAAGGTGCAGCGCGGGATTTGCAAGAGATAAAAAACCTGAAAGGCTTTAATGCTTTTGTTCGTGACTTTCATCCCTCATTCATAGAAGAAATGGTCTTGATGGGACTTAACACACCCATTCGTATTGGCGGGGCCATTGTGCTTCCCGGTGATCTTGTCATTGCAACGATGGAAGGTGTCCTTTTTGTACCGGCGCACATGGCGGAACAGGTCGTGAGCACTTCAGAATTTGTGATCCGCAAAGATCAGTTTGGGTTTGAGATGGTACGCGTCGGGAAATATAGCACAGGAGAAATTGACAGCCAATGGTCCGATGCGATAAAAACCGACTTTCTAAAATGGTTGGAAAAACATCCCGAGCTAGGTAAAATGACCCGTGAAGAATTGGATAAAATGATGAGCAAAAGGACCTGGTAGCCGGCGTTGTGATCCAATTTCCTTTGAAATAGTCTAGTCGTAGTGCGGATTGTTCTCGAAACGTGGGATATTGGATAATCAATGTGGGCACGTTGGCTGTACTGACCTTTTTTATCCTTACAAGTTTCGCTGCACGATGCGAACACAGATTTTATCAACGCAGGAAACGTGAAAGGTTGCAGAACAAGTTATAGCTAGGATCCAAACGATCGTCGATCCTGAGCGGAATTTCTCCAAACCGATGTCATCCAGTACTACATGGTTGCCTGGGCGCAGCCTTTTCCACTTTTAATGATTTTCTTTTCGAGTTGTTTGTGAAGCCTTTTGAATCCTGCTACATTGGGATAAGCGCCGAACCAAGGTAGTCTCTTGTTGCTGAATATAGCTGACGACAGTATATACTGAAGCAGCAACTCGTAAGAAACGCATGTTAATAAGTCTGGGAATGAAACAATCCTTACAGCAAGGTATAATGTGCGTTGTCTACTTCCTTCATCGTGCATGGCGATGCGTCAGTTTTCATAATAATGCCACGCTTCATCCTGGCCGATAGTATAACTTGAAAGGGGTGACTAAGAAATTTAGCGTCGATAGACCAAAACGGGGAAGCCGAAAACCGAAAAAGAGTAGGCAACACTAAAAGATAAATACAATGGCTCTCTATTTAACACGCTTCAGTTACACGCCTGAAACATGGGCTCGATTGACGAAGAATCCCGAAGATCGCAGAGAAGCAGCGCGAAAGTATATTGAATTGGTCGGTGGGAAGCTTCACGGCTTCTGGTACGCATTCGGATCGTACGATGGTTACACGCTTTGGGAGGCACCAGACAATGTTTCAATGGCCGCGGTTGCCATCGCACTAAGCGGAGGTAGCGCGTTGTCGAAAGTAGAGACGATACCGCTGCTCACGATTGAGGAAACTCTTGATGCACTTCGACGTGCGCAGCAGGTAGGCTACCGGGCGCCCGGAACGTAGCCGAGTGACGTTAACGTTCTTCAACCGTAATGGAGCATTGGTCAGTCGATAATGTGGCACTCCCTTCTCTTCGCACAAATGGTTAGCGAAAAAGATATTTAGAAGCGAAACGATGAGTCGTCCACTCGGTTCTTTCTATTTCTTCAACACATCCTTAAATACAAATACTATGAAACATCTCATTGCTGTTCTATGTTGTAGTTCTTTATTTTTCATGTTTGGTTTCCAGCAGCCGGAGCTCCAGGTGGCGAAGCAAACGCAGGAAAACAAAAACATCACGAAACTTGCTGATCCATCCGGTCTCTCTCAGGAGGATACTCCAAAGGACGCTTCGCATTTCTATTTAACGCGGTTCAGCTATACGCCTGAAACATGGGCTCGATTGATGAAAAACCCAGAAGACCGCCGTGTTGCGGCCCGTAAGTACATAGAGTCAGTCGGAGGAAAGTTGCACGGCTTCTGGTACGCATTCGGGGAATATGAGGGCTATTGCATTTGGGAAGCGCCTAACAATGTCTCTATGGCCGCAGTTGGGTTCGCCATCACCGGCGGAGGTGCATTGTCGAAATCCGAAACAACGGCACTGCTCACCGTCGAGGAAACTCTTGAAGCCCTTCGACTTTCGCAGAAGGTAGGCTACCAGGCGCCCGGAAAGTAATGAAACATTAGCGAACTAGTGAGCACGAAATCGTTACGAAACAAGGCTATATTATGTAGCGATATGATTTCTATATTTTACTCACAAGGGAATTACCTTTCATCAATTAATTTGGATACTCATCAAAGTTGTGCAAAGGAAAATCATTCAAAACTGGAATACATACTTTGTTCTCGCTTCTTGATGTATTTGAGTGTGGTGTTTATTTGAACATCTTTAGGACGGGTTCCAGCGTAAACATATGATGAAATGGATTTTTATTTTTTAATTTCTATCTTCCGGAAGTAAATTCTTTGTGTTACCGATAATGCCCTGCAATGAAAAAATCCAATAATATGAAAGCCGACTCTTCACGGAGGAAATTTATCAAACAAAGTGTGATTGCTTCCTCAGTATTTATTGTGCCCAGGCATGTGCTCGGAGGCATTGGTTTTACCGCGCCCAGTGATCAACTGGTTCTTGCCGCGATCGGAGCGGGAGGGAAGGGTACCAGCGATATCATGAACGCTTCTGTAAACGGACGCGAAAAAGTGCACGCATTGTGTGACGTTGATTTTTCAGGCTCGGCAAAAAAGTCTGTCGAAAACTTTCCGAAAGCAAAGTTGTACAACGACTACCGCGTAATGCTCGACCAGGAAAAGGATATCGATGCGGTGACCATTTCCACACCCGATCACGTGCACGCACCAGCGGCAGTTTATGCCATGGAGCGCGGCAAGCACGTGTATGTTCAAAAACCTATGACGTAATAACATCCGCGAGGCACGCATCCTCACCGAGATGGCGCGGCAGAAAAAAATCGTTAGCCAGATGGGGAACCAGGGTGGATCCAATCCGCTGTTGGGAATGGTGCAGGGCTGGGTCGATTCTGGAAAGCTTGGTAAAATTTCAAAGGTGCACATTTGGACCAACCGACCCGTTTGGCCGCAGGGTTTTGCTATGCCAGCGCCTGACGAAAGCAAGAAGCCCAAGGATTTGTATTGGGATCTTTGGCTCGGTCCCGCCGAATACAGACCGTATACTCCAAACCTTCACCCGTTCAACTGGCGCGGATGGTGGGACTACGGAACAGGTGCCTTGGGTGATGTAGGTTGTCACCTTATCGACATTCCATTTCGTACACTTGGACTGAAATATCCCACCGACGCGGAATGCAGCGTGGGTTCAGTATATACACAAATGTGGACAGCGGATTATCATCCCGAAGGATGTCCGCCTTCGTCGTTCATTACAATTCATTTTGCTGCTACAGAGAAAAGCAAGTCGCCGATTGAAATGACGTGGAGTGATGGTGGTATCCGTCCATCACATCCGGAGATCATTCCCGCCGACAAAGACATTGGCGGAACCAATAGTGCCAACGGAGTTCTCATCATTGGTGACAAGGGTCTGATATCCACAAACATTAACGACAGTTCACCGTTGATGCCGAAGCTTTACCTGAACGATGGCACAACAGAGTTCGGTCCTGAAACCGGCCCGAACGATGAGCCAGAATATGGTCACCAGAGGAAATGGGTCGATGCATGTAAGGCAGGCTTTGGAAGCAAAGAGCATAAGGCATTGACTTCGTCGTTTGACTACGCCGGGCCGATGACTGAAACCGTGTTGATGGGTAACCTGGCCATCCGTAGCTACATGCTGAGAAAAGAAAACGCAAAAAATCAGATGGATTACTATGGTCGCAGGAAGTTGTTGTGGGATGGCGAGAAGATGAAGATCACGAACATGGAAGAGGCCAATCAGTTTGTGGGAAGGACGTACCGGAAGGGCTGGAACGTGTAGGGGGATCGTGGTCTGTGAATTTACTTGTTTTTCTTTTCATACTAGTTAAACGCTGCTTCGTAAATACGTGGCCCTAAGGAGGTCACGTTTGACTATACTTCGCCTCTTCTCCGAGGCTTCACGCGGAATCGACAGTCATTTTCATAGTAAAAAATGAGACGTTTAATTCTATTATCGCTGCTTCTTTTATCTGGGTGGATATCAAATGCCCAAGATAGGCTGAGCGACAGCATCAAATCCCAACTCGTCAAAGATTGGGAACTAGCCAAAGTTCTGACGAATAAATACCTGGACATAGTGCCAGATGATAAGTATGGTTTCAAACCGCAGGACGGCATGCGAAGCTTTGCACAACAGATGCTACATCTCGCGCAGGTCAATAATGCCATGGTTTCTAACGGAACCGGAATTCCTCGGATTTTTTCAAGGCAAAGAAGATTGGAGCAAATTCCGAGTGCCCAGACAAAGGATTCAGTGTTGTATTATGTAAATGCGAGTTATGACTTTGCTATTAAGGCGATAAGAAGCCTGGACGCATCGAAATTGGAAGAGAAAGTAAAAGATCGAAATTTAGAAGAAACGAGGTTTTCCTGGATATTAAAAGCTTTTGCGCATCAAACACATCACCGTGGACAAACAACCGTTTATATCCGGCTAGCCGGAATAAAACCGCCAAACTGGATGGAGTAATGCCTCAGAGAGCTGAACCAAGACGTTTGCGAAACGGAATGGACGAGCATTTCTTTCATCGTATGTTGTAACTCCCATCAGAGTCACCGGTTTCCGGGACTCTGATGCTTCGACGCACAACCTGACCGTTACGAATGCCCTCAAATTCTACGCGGGCCTCGCCACACCGTTAAAAAATGACTCATCGTCTTTTTCTGATCTTTGTTTAGATTGGGGGCTTAAACGTTCCTATGAAAAGAATAATTGTTGATGATCTTTGACTCCCATCAGAGTCACTCGTTTCCGGGACTCTGATGCCTCGACGCACAACCTGACCGTTACGAATATCTCTCGAATTCTCGGCAGACTCTTCCCCGCCGTAAAAAAAATCCTAATCGACTTTTTCTAATCTTTGTTTAGATTGGGGGCTTAAACGCCTTCCTATGAAAAGGATAATTGTTGTTGCTTTTTGACTCCCATCAGAGTCACCGGTTTCCGGGACTCTGATGCCTCGACGCACAACCTGACTGTTACGAATATCTCTCAAATTCTCGGCAGACTCTTCCCGCCGTAAAAAAAATCCTCATCGTCTTTTTCTGATCTTTGTTTAAATTGTGCCGTAAACGCCTTCCTATGAAAAGAATAATTGTTGTTGCCCTTTTAATCTTTATTAGTTACCCATCACCGCGCAGCATTAAGTGATTTACCATGTATTTCAAGAAGTTTTTTTGACAGCAATGGCGATAGCACAGATGGGAGCTTTTCCATGGAGCTCTCCAGTTACGGTATGCAGGTTTTAAATTGGATTGATTTTCACATTTCTTCACGCTTAGGTTGAATTTGAAATATGGAGTGCTTAAGATGGGAGATGGGTTTACCAATCTGCCAGATACCGTATTAACCCCTTTAAAAAAGAGATCCAAATACATCGAATGATTGATTGTTGTAAGGCGCTAGCCCGAATGAGCAGGGTAGTGATGTTAATTGGCCTGTTTGCTATGACTGGATCATGCGACAACCATAACGAAATTTTCTCGGCAGAGCCAAGAATTGAATTTGAATCGATGGAGTTTCAAGATCTTGCACTCTATTCGGTTGGTGAATATTTAATATTGAGATTTAATGTTACAGACGGGGACGGAAATTTCGGATTAGACAATTCTACAGCACACCTGGAATTCCCTTACCAACTCTCATATTATTATAATAAAAGCGATGGTACGCCAGTGTCCTCTGATAAACTGGCACGGGGCGAAGTTGCAGTGGAAAGCTTAATCAACTATGCAGACCGCCTTAGCCCGCCTTATGATACAATACCAGAAAATCATTGTTCGTACGATCGCTATTATTTAAACGATTTTGACTACGTGGATTTATATTCAACCCTAAATAATGACTATAAAAATATTTTTATAGACTTCCTTTACCAAAATCCGGATGGGTCATATTCTACCTTCGATTTCTATGAGGAATATTGTGTAACATTTGATGCTCGCATCCCTGCGTTTAGTTCATGGCCCCAACATCAAAAAATGATCACTGGCCCGTTTGAAATAACTAGGAAAACTTTAAAAAAGGCGCAAATTACTTATACAATGATGTCCGGCCGATTCCGTGCGTTGTTTAATTCAAAGAAAATGAAACTTAGATTTTATGTAAAGGACCGTGCACTGAATGAAAGCAATATAATTGAGACCAGGGAATTCCTGTTGGACGAGATTTAAAAGTGGCAGATCTTAGCTTTAATGTTTTTGCAGGTTGCTTAACAATTTTTGGTCTTGCGTCCTATCAGTGTCACGGTTTCCCGCTTCAGATATAAACGTTCGTATTGTCAGCGTGAATTTTGCAAATTCAATTATGCCTGATATTGGATGTCCTTTTGTTTTCGCTCCATCTCTTCCTGTATCGCCTGGAGCTCTTCCATGTTCTGTCGGAGTTCTTCTTCCCGCTGTTTCATTTGTTGTTCACGAATGCCAGCTTCCTCCAGCAAACTTTTCATTTGTTTTGTGGTGCTTGTGTTTGAAATGGAGGATGCAAAGTATTCACCGATCCTCACAAGGAATTGCACTTGGTAGGGTTCCAATTTATTAAAGCTTGCGAACTCTGCTACGGCGATGGTTTGTTCATTGTTCGTCATTGGAATGATCACAATGTTTCTTGGCAACGCTTGTCCAAGGCCGGAGGTAATATGAAGATAGTCTGCAGGTACATTATTTAGGATTACTGGGGTGCCCTCTAGATAGGCTTGTCCAATCAATCCAGAACCTACGGGTATATTCTTCTCAACCCATTTTCGTTTGTCATATGCATAGCAAGCTTCCAATTTCAAAATGGTTTCTTCATCATTGGACTGTGCCACGAACAAACTTCCCTGCTGGGCTTTGATGTAATTCACCATGAATGAGACGGCCTCAACAAAAAAGTCGCTGCTTTGATTCTGGTGGTTACGCATGATCTCGGAAAACTTTGCAATTCCTTCATTCATCCAATTTCTTCTTTCATCTTCCTGACGTACCTTCTTGAGGTTCTCTTGCAGTTGGATCAGATTCCCAGCAAGCGTAGTTTTGTTCAGTGCGTCATTGTCGGAGGTTAGTCCGCGCCACGTGACGTCGTATTTTCCTTCCATGATTGCAGCGATGAACGATGAGGCCTGCTTGATGTGGCTGATAGATCGCTCATTTATATCCTCGGAAAGGCGGGAAATTTCTTTTCCATCGTTAAACACAAACGTGCGGTCTGTAACATCCACTTCCTTCAACAGTTCGCTTCTTCGACGTCGTTCTTTCTGTACTTGTGCGACAAAGAAATACACCAGCGGTAAAACGAGGGCCAGAATTGCCAACTGCAAAATCAGGTTTGCCCGGATGGCCCATTGATATTCAGAAAGTGCGCGCGCGTTGAGTTGATCCTGATAAGCGAACAACGGATTCGAGAACTCAGCGTACTTAGCCCAAACATTAAAGCCGCGGTCCTCTTTAAGCTTATTGGTAAAGATAGCCATACTATCGTTGCGTGCGTCGGCAATCATTTCGTGACTGAACTTTATGTAAGCGTCAACTTGTTCTTTCACCTTGTTAAGGTCAGCACGATTCTCATAATTTTGTATTTTCAGAAGAGAGTCAAGGTCTTTGAAAATTCCAGGTGCCAACTCGAGCGTTTTGTTAAATGGATTCAATAGCTTTTCGTCTTTCGTGAGAGCATATCCACGAACACCCAGATCCGCGCCATGCATAATGTCGCTCAGAATTTGTTGGGTGCGTAGCTTAACAAGCTTCAGTCTGCCGCAAGAGCTTATGATTATGATCGATTACATATCCATTACGTATGGCCATCACGGTGCTGATAACAAATGCAACTGTGACAATGAGGGTAATCCAGTTATTAACAAAAAAGCGCTTCATTGCAGGTAAAAAGATGAGAGGTTAAAAATTCAAAATCACGGATAACATTCGATTTTCGAATCGACGAAAATTTAGAGGGTGGTTTGTTACAAGGTTCGGCGAAAATCGTGGAAAACCTCGAATGCCACAAGGGTTACATGCTGGTTTTTCTTACATGATAAACTTAGAATCTTATTCTTGATTTTTGTAATCCGCTGCCACTTTCTGACTTTCTCCAGCCACAACTTTCACTGCTATTGTTAACGAAATGTCTGGATTCCTACACGAATGAAGACTTATTTAGGTTGATTTGTAAGGGGAACGAACCTAAAATACTCCTGTGACAGGTAGTATTTACGTTGATCAGTTAGATGTTTTTATCGCGAGGCTTTGCAATTAGGCACTTTGCACACGCACGCCGGTTCCTGGACCGCTGATCTTAGAAAACCTTTCGTACTTGGCATTCAGTGTTCAACATTCATTCCAAAATTCCTAAATTTAGGATACCCACAATTTTGATTTACAAACTTCACATTCCTCGCCCACACTGATTGTTTAAATTTAGATTATGGTTAGACTAATCACGGTAAATAATTCCATTGAAGCCACCCTAATTCAACAGCGTTTGAAGAGGGAGGCTATTGAATCTTTTACCACAAACGAGCATATAACTACATTACTACCTCACTTAAACGGGATACTTGGTCATGGAATACAGATCATGGTAAGAGAGGATCAATATCAAAAAGCTAAAGAAATTCTTGGCAAAAACGGAAGGACGCTTGAGTGCCCAGAATGTGGATCCAAGAACATTGGCTATGGAATGCGAGGAAAGCAACGGCTTGGCGACCGACTGTTGATATTTCTTTCAGTTCTATTTGTTATGCCAATGGGTAACATCAAAAACAAATACTATTGTAAAGAATGCAATAATGTTTTCGGATAAACGCCATTTGTTTCATGCGCCGTACTACGTCTCCGTCACAGTCACCGGGTTCCTAGACTCCGATTTTTGGAATCTTACAAAAAACATTTAAGAACTTTTCGGCCCTGCATTAACAACTTCAACATCTGTTCCACTTCTGTATTTTTCAAAATTTGCGTTGAACTCAGAGGCTAATTGTTTCGCTTTTTGATCGTAGCGATTTTTGTCATCCCAGGTATTTTTTGGATTTAATATTCCAGCCGGAACGTTGGGACAACTGAGTGGCATGGAGAAATTAAAGATCGGATGAGTCTCCGTTTCAACACGATCTAATTCGCCATTTAATGCGGCTTTGATCATTGCCCTGGTTGAAGCCTATGGAAATTCTCTTTCCAGTGCCATAAGGTCCTCCTGTCCACCCAGTATTGATCAGCCACACCTTAGTCTTGTGTGTTTTGATCTTCTCACCCAACATTTTTGCATATTGAAATGGATGCAACGGAAGGAAGGGTGCACCAAAACACGCACTGAATGTACTTTGGGGTTCAACAACGCCTGCTTCTGTTCCGGCAACTTTTGCTGTATATCCGGATATAAAATAATACATCGCTTGCTGAGCAGTCAACCTGGCGATGGGAGGAAATATTCCCGTTGCATCGCAGGTCAGAAAAAAGATATTCTCAGGAATGCCACCCTGCGACGGGATTGCAATGTTATCGATAAAGTCTATCGGGTATGAAACACGGGTATTCTCTGTTACACGGCCACTCGCGTAATCAACCGTGTTCGTGTTCTCAAAGAACGTCACATTTTCCAGCAACGCGCCCTCTTTAATAGCATTAAAAATTCCAGGTTCTTTGTCTATTGTCAGGGCGATACATTTAGCGTAACATCCTCCTTCAAAATTAAATACACCCGCGTCGTTCCAGCCATGTTCATCATCGCCGATTAACCTTCGCTCTGCATCGGTACTTAATGTTGTTTTTCCGGTACCACTCAGGCCGAAGAAAATAGCGGTATCGTTGTTTGTCCCCATATTGGCCGAGCAATGCATGCTTAATACACCGTGATTCAAGGGCAACATGTAATTGAGGACGGTGAATACCCCTTTTTTTATTTCACCGGTATATGCCGTTCCTCCTATCAGGATTATTTTTTTGGAGAAGTTAATAATCGAAAAATTATGCTGTCTTGTTCCATCGACTTCAGGAATTGCAAAAAATCCAGGCGCCTGGATGATAGTCCAACGTGAGGCAGGATTTGTAACATTGTGGTTTTCATCGGGTCTGAGAAACATATTGTAACAGAACAAATTAGCCCAGGGTGTTTCGGTGACGACGGAAAGCGGAACTGCATATTCAGGGTGTGCGCTGGCAATACAATCCCGGATCCAGATTGGTTTGTCCTGAAGGTAAGTGCAGATCTTTCGGTAAAGAGTATCGAAATATTTGCTATCAATAGGAATATTAAACTGATTCCAATGAACAGTATTTTCAGTAAGGGAATCCACGACGATAAATCTATCCTTTGGTGAACGGCCAGTAAATTCACCAGTAGAAACTACCAACGCCCCGGTGTCACTAAGTACACCTTGTCTATTGTCAAGGGTTTGCTTGATTAATGTTTCTGGAGTTAGTTGGTAATGAACATTTGTTGCCCTGATGAAGGAACGAATGTCATTTGTCGGAATGAAATTTAGACTTTGAGCCATATATAGAAGTTAAGAAATCACTCGATCGAGACGCGGTTTGGGACACCTAACCAACGTTTGTTCAGGAACCAAAGGTAACGATGTTTACCTTAACGGTGCAAACGTTTGCATCCTTGGAAAATCTATAGGGAATGTAGACTTTTGGTAGCTACGCTCTTTTATATTGCCATCTTGGAGTTGGGCAAAATAAAATCAATACGAACGCGATAATGCTTTGATTTTATTTTGTCGTCTGATAGAAATATATTTTCAGGGATGCCTTTTCGCGGCTGATTTTTTGAAAAACGCTACGGATGGCAAATATTTCAAAAAACGCTGTTCCCTGGCTTCTGAGTGACAGTAATGTGCCTCGAATTACCTTTGTAACAATAAGAAGATCTACATGCGGAAGCGCGGCTGGAGAAAATAATGAAATAAAAAATGGTCATATTCCGCGCGACAACATTTCAATTTATGAGACAAACATTTTTAATGGTCTTAATTATTTCCACGCTATTTGCTTGTGGTCAAATTGCTAAAACAGAGAGACAAGGCGAGCCAGATATTTATAGTGTCGAAAGTGACGATCCGGAAATGAATAAAGCGATTGCAAGATCGCGAGAAACATTTAATGATTTCCTTAGCGCCCTCAGTAGCAAAAAGGAAACACAGTCTGCGTATTCCATTAAAATGCCGTTTCCAACGGAAAACGGTGCAGAACATATTTGGCTGGTTGATATAGAATTGAATGATGGAAAAATGTTTGGCTACATTGATAATGTCCCAGATCAAGTCAGTTCAATAAAGCTTGGCGACAAGGTTGAGATTGATCGCAATAAAATTTCGGATTGGTTTTACATTGAAAATAATCGCCTTATTGGCGGCCTTACGATTCGCGTACTTCGTGATAGAATGGAACCAGAAGAAAGAAAACAATTTGACGAAGCCTATGGCGTGAAGTTTGAATAAGCAATGACTATCCCAAAGGATAAAATTATCTTTTTTATCACCGGCGCTTCCGGCGTTGGAAAGACCACCTTGGTTAATGAGCTTAGCAAAAAGTATAACAGGAAGCCTTGGTCCTTCTTTCACTTCGATTCAATCGGAGTGCCTTCGGTGACGGAAATGGAAAAAGAGTTTGGAACGCCTTCCCGTTGGCAAGAGGTAAAAACCAACGAGTGGATCGACAAGCTTATAAATCGATGCGATGCCAAAAAGATCTTTTTCGAAGGTCAGGTCAATTTGCAATTTATTGGTAACGCTTTTCAAAAACACAATTTCGAGAATTACAAAATCATACTTTTAGATTGCACCGAGAATGAGATGGGAGAGAGGCTTGCCCTTAAGAGATCACAGCCAGAATTGTTTAATGATGACATGAAAAATTGGCTTATATTTTTAAGAAATCAAGCCCGGGAATTGGGAGCGAAAGTAATCGACACTACCAATTTATCGCCCGATGATTTAGTGGAGCAGTTTGAAGAAGCGGTTGCCTTATAAAATAAGTGGAGTGAGTGCAATGAGCTTGTTGTGTTCTTCTCAAAAGGCGTCACGTATCTGACGAACGCCTCGGATCAAATTTCACGCCTGCCGTATTATTCAAACCTATTTGTAAACAGCAATAGGTATTGCGTTGTTAAATGTGACAGTAATGGTTAATCCGCTTAGCGCCTGATGCAGACGAATATACTTTGGACCGGAATAGCATATCATTCTCTCGAGAAGTGTGTTTTGACTCCTAGTGATGAAAGTCTAGAGGTTAATTCTGTGATCGTCGGGACCCATGATGAGAAAATTTATAGGGTTGATTATTCGATAAAGACCAATCGTAGCTGGGAATGTATTTGTTTTGAGGTAACCACTCAGTTGTCTGACAAAAAAGAGGCAATCAATTATCATAGCGATGGCAAGGGGAAACTGGACTAAAAATGGAGTGCCAGTGAATGAATTTAAAGGTTGTATTGATATTGATATTTCGTTAACACCGTTTACGAATTCGTTGCCCATAAACCGGCTTCAGTGGAGGTTAAACAAACCGCAACAAATCAAGGTGTTGTTTCTTGATATCCTGAGCCAGGAGATATTGGCTGTGCAACAACGTTATACAAAACTTTCCGAGACAGAATATAAGTTTGAAAATGTCCCAAATGATTTCGAAGCCATCATTAATGTCGACGATTCTGGTATGGTCGTCAACTATCCTGAACTATTTGTACGGACCAGGTAGTTTCTAGTTTCTAGTTTGAAGTTTCGAGTTGTGAAGGATCACGGGCCGATAGTTTTGTCGACTTCTGATTTGTTATCGTATGAGATTGTAAAGTAAATGAGCGGGCCATGAAGGTCGCGTTGAACACACATAGGCGCACTGTCAAAGGTTCTGACGCGCCTAAGTCCTTGCAATTTTAGTGAGTGACAACGGCAGTGTTACACTAGCCAAAGAAGTACAATGTCACAAGCATTAACACAAACAGGATTGCAAGATTAAACCACATTTCTAACCTCGTCTTCATAAGTGGAGGGACTTTTACAACGATGTGAAGTGAATTTAAAAAAAAATTGTTCATTTTTTTTAAACCTTTCTTTTAAATCGAATGGCGTCAATTCGGCTTAAAACGGGTCG
Source organism: uncultured Bacteroidota bacterium (assembly GCA_963813425.1). Classification (GTDB taxonomy): domain Bacteria; phylum Bacteroidota; class Bacteroidia; order Cytophagales; family Cyclobacteriaceae; genus Chryseolinea. The sequence goes on along the minus strand of CAWEZB010000022.1, from coordinate 189,987 downwards.
CTTTGAATTGTGACGTTAAAGATTCGCCATAAATTATCGTCCTAGGCTGGCGTTCTGGATGTTAACCTGGCGACTAGTGGGCGCTTTTGTGAATTACATTCTCTTATTACTAGAATCTGACAGGATCGGATTTACGAGTACGCATGACTTCGTCACGCGGAGTTTCAACTTGGACTTCGGCAACCTTGGTAGCCGGGACTGGATCGCGATGGTCTGAAATTCGTCCCCACCAGACCTTGCCCCAGATACGTTCATGAATATAGAACAAGGCGATTTTCGTAAATACCTCAAACCCTCCGATAGTCAGGGCATTAATGGGAACTCCAGTTATAAGGTAGGCCACGAACATAGTATCCAAAGTTCCTACGGTTCTCCAACTCACCCCTTTCACCAAGCTGCGCGCATGCGTGGGGCCCTGCCCGTGAATTCTGCCAAAGGGGATCGTATCCCAAACCCGTTCGTGAAAATAGTATAAAACGATCTTTGTGAGAACTTCCGTGAAACCAATCTTTAGCGAACTGGAAATGCTTCCGGTAACAATATAAGATAGCGTAATGGTATCAATGGTGCCTAATGCTCTCCAGCTCACACCTTTTACGAAGCTTCTACTATGGGAATCTCTCACGTCTCTTAGTTTTTGGGCTGTAAATATACAAAGTCTATTAAATATATAGTGTTAACAACTTCTTAAAGACCCAGAGAGTCGCAAAATCACAGGATAATTTTTTTCAAAAAATGCCAAAGTATGCTCCTAACAAATGCTGGGGCATAAAAATCAGGCCAAAGTATTACATTCATTATCTGGTGGCACCATTATGAAAAACCTATTTCTGACTATCCCCATTTTAATAATGATATCGTCTTCTGCTGTTTCGCAGACTGCAAGTGAAGCGCTTAGGATCAAGCGTACTGATGATTTTGAATTGTCTGGTGAGGGAAAAAATAAGGCATGGCAGGCGGCATCCTGGAATTTGATGAAGCCATCAGAAAAAGGAGAGTCCCGAAAAACGCAGTTTAAGGTTTTGTATTCCGATAAGGGCATCTATTTTCTGTTCCATAACGAAGATGTTGTGCTCACCGCCACAAAGACGGCAGACTTCGAAAAACTCTGGCTCGAAGATGTTGCCGAAGTTTTTCTCTGGCCCGACACCACCGAGACCATTTATTTTGAGTACGAAATTTCTCCTTTGAACTATGAGCTTCCTTTAATTATTCCAAACCTGAAAGGAAAATTTTTAGGATGGATTCCCTGGCAATACACTGGCGATCGAAAAATCATTCACCTTACGCATGTGCAGGGCGGCGAAAAGAAAAGTGGAAGCAAGATCACTGCCTGGTACGCCGAGTTTTTTATACCATACACGGTGATGAGTCCTTTGCCAAACGTACCACCCAAAAGCGGGACGACCTGGCGGGCAAATCTGTATAGAGTCGACTATGATAACGCGAAAACAGTGGAGTGGCATTGGAAACCAGTCGAAACCGACTTCCACCAGTTTACAAAATTTGGTATGATAATCTTCGAATAGCCAATAATCGGTCCGTTGTGATTGGCTGGCTGAATGTCATTCCCTTCCGAAAAACTGATACTGATAACGAATAACTGATAGTCACTCTCTCGTCATAAGATACGCCTCCTTAAGTGCCTCCCTAAAGTGTTTTGTTTCGAGATTGGAAGTAACAATACTCAGGACTTTTTTTAAAACGTTGGGGTCGGTTGGCTTTGTTATCAGGCCATGCGCATCAAGGTCCTGAGCTATTTCGTATTCTCGAGGATTCGAGGACGTTGTATAAATGACTACCGGAATCGATTCAAATTGCTTTTCGTTTTTTATTCTTGCAAGACATTGCCACCCATTCATCTCAGGCATATTCAAGTCCAGAAAAACTACGTTGGGTCTTGCGTTTTTCTCGTCATTCAGATAGTCAAAAATTCCCGCTCCGGTATCGACGTGGAAAAATTCGATTGATGGGTCCACGGTGCGAAGGGCTTGCTGAAATATATCCGCATCATCTTTATCGTCGTCGGCCAAAAGTATAACCTTGCCCATTTTCACTTGGGGAGTAAAACCGTGAATTGGGCTCCGATATTTTTGTCACCTTGTGCAAAAATAAATCCGTCATGTCGTTCGACAATCTTTCTTGCATAAGGCGAGTCCTAATCCAGTGCCTTCGTATTTGTCCTTGGGATGTAACCGAAAGAATGTCGCAAAGATTTTCTCGGCATAATTTTCGTCAAATCCGATTCCATTGTCAGTGATGATGATCTCCATATATTGGAGGCCTTTGAGGTCAATTTCACTGCTCTTGATTTCAATTAATGTCTCAACATTTTCTTTGGAGAACTTAAGGGAATTATTAATTAAGTTATAAAACAGCTGGTAAAGCAATGCTGAAATGCCTTTGACCGACGGCAGATTGTTCAAAATGTATTGTCGCTTTTTTTTCTTGAATTAAAATTTCGAGATCCAGAAGAATATTTTTGATCACATTGTTTAAATCTATGAGATGTGGTATATGTTCAACCGCAGTGTATCGACGAATAATGCAATACACCATTGATCATGGCATACATTCTGTCCGTTGAGTGAAGAATTTTGTTTACAGTACACGCTTCCGGCTTCGTCCAGAGCAGATTGGTATTCGTCCTTAAGTTTGTAGGCAAATGTTTTGATTTTCCTGAGCGGTTCCTTGAGATCGTGGCTCGCGACGTGTGCGAATTGCTCGAGGTCGTCGTTTGATCTTTCCAGCTCCATGGTGCGCTCCCTCACCAGGTTTTCCAAACCCATTTCCAAAACTTTTTGGTCATGTACATCGGTGGCTGTTCCATACCACTTAATGCCCTCGTCGCTCTGATAGGGGTATGCACGACTTAGATGCCAACGGTAGGAACCGTTAGTCATCAGAACACGATGTTCTTGCTGATAGGTCGTCAGATGTTTTCACTGAATATTTCCATGCTTCACTGTAGCCTTCATATCCTCAGGATGAACCATCCACTCCCAAGTCCATCCACCGTTTTCAAGTCTTCTTGCGCCGGCAAACTCACGAACTCTGTTATTGTAGTAAGAAACCATTCCATCGCTTTCAGCGATCCATACAACCTGTGGCATAGAGTTCGCTAGGTTTTTGAAAAGCTGTTCATTTTTTTCAACCCGTTTTCTTGCCTTTACCAGGTCCGTTATCTCGTTCGCAGATCACCATTAAGCCAGTGATCTTTCCATATTCGTCTCTGCGCGGTTGAAAGGCAAAATGAACATAGATCGTTTCCATCTTGCCGTTGCGGAATAACTTGATACGCGCTTCTGGTGATGTGTAAGGAACTCCAGTGGTATAGACGTGCTGTGCAATTTCCTTAAATCCCTGCCCTTCAATTTCAGGAATTACACTGAAGAGAGGTTTATTAATGACGTCCTCATATTTTCTTCCGCCATAGCTAAGCAATGCGGCATTTACATTTTCGATAATTAAAGATTCACCCTTAAAGATTCCTATACCCACGGGGGTTTGTTCAAACAGTCGCCGTACGGATGCCTCGCTTTCTACTAATTTCAATTTATTGAGAACCTGTTCGGTGACATCAACGGACATATGGTGAATGCCATATATTTCGCCATTCGGTCGTCTTAACGCCTTGTAAGTGTAATTAAAATAACCAGTCTGAAGTTTGCCATCTACCTCGAGTAATGCTTTTGCTTCTTTTCCTGAAAATTCAATGCCCTTGTTGATATACATTTTTCAGCTGTTCAAAAAAAGGTTGGCCCTCTAGTTCTGGCAACGCCTCTCGCAGGGTTTTGCCAACGACGGAAGAATCTTTACCCCATACCCGTAGCATTACATCGTTTACATATTGTATCCGAAATTCTGGTCCAACGTAAAGGCCGGCTCCGACCTCGGGCGTTTCGGTAATGAGCGTCCTAAATCTTTCCTCACTTTCCTGCAGTTTTTCAATGGCATTTTTTTCATCGGTGATATCCAATGCTATGCCTATGAGCCGTGTAGGTAAATTATCGTCATCAAAAATTAAAGTGCCGTTGACTCGGATCCACCGAAAGGAGTGATCAGGCATTAGCAAACGAACTTCATACTGGAATTTTCCGGTTTCAAAAGCTTCGAGCTCTGCCGCATTTCTTATCGGAAGGTCATCGGGATGAATTCGGGAAAGGTAATCGGTTAGCTGAACTGATGCATCAAATCCAAAAATGTTTGCGAATCTTCTGGTTGTGATGATAACCCCGGTCTTATAGTCGAGGTCGAAGGTCCCCAAGCCCGCCGACTCAATCGCCATGCGCGCACGTTCTTCCAACTCTTCAAGTTTCTTTTTTTCTGCTACTTGCTTAGTAACGAAATAACCGATTGCCAAAACGCCCCTGACATTTTTATCATCATCCCGGATCGGTTTATAGATGTAGTTGATATAGACCTTTTTAGGATTTCCGTTAACGTCCTGAATAATTGCTCTTTCCCTTCCTTCGTAGACGGTACCGGATTCGTAAACCTTTTGTAAAATCCGAAACAGGGATTGATTTTCCATTTCCGGCATCGCCTTGAGCAATGGCATGCCAATGATACTGCTGTCCTTGCGCCAGAGATTTAAAGAAGTTTCATTTGCCATTTCAAGAATGAATTCCGGGCCGGCGTACAACGCCGCAGCAAAGGGAGCCTCCTCAAATAAGTGCTGAAAGCTATGATCTAAAAGGTCAATATTTACAGTATTGCCCATTTAAGAGATAAGTAACAAATGGCATGTAATGTTCATTTTTTTTCGAAAAAATTATATGCGAAAGTTATAATCCCTGAAATCAGGGGGTTGTCGAAAAAAATAATGACCTGGTCTGAAAAAAATTAACTGAAGTGAAAGTCCTCTTTTAGGTTTGGTTGTACACGATTATCATATATATGAAATACTGTTTCCGATTTTCTGCTTTCGATTCCAGTCTGCATCGGACAAAATTCCATATCCTAAAACACTTTCATTTGTTCTGATGTGGGACGGTAGCGTCCATTTTTGCAGGTGATTCAGTTCGAGGACGTTACAGGATTGCGGTGGTTAATGATCCCTTTGAGGGAATTTTTAAACGTTAGTTGCAACTTGGGAATAATAAAAAGAGACGTATGTACCGAAACCATTTTCGGTCGGGCAAAGATCTTCCTTTTAGTATTCTGGAAGTTCACCACAGAGCCACGGGGTTCACAAAGTTACACAGAGAATTACATCCCCGCTGTGAAACTCAGTGTTCTCTGCGGCTCTGCGGTAAATATGGACTATAATGACAAGAAGGTCTCGCCCCCTGCAAAAAATGACCGCCGAAAGAGGCGCGTTACTTCGATGCCTCCAGGTCAATCTTCTGAACCTTCTCGTATCCAAAAATTTCATCGAGTGTTAACTCTCGAACAGTTCCATAAGGCTGCAGTGCTTTGAAATTGATCTTGTCCTTGTCTCCAATCAATACTACATTAAAGTTCTTTCCCTTTACATATTGCTGCTGAAAGGCTGTGACATCGTTCAACGTGAATTTCTGTGTTTTATCATAAACGTCTTTGCGCAAGTCGTAAGTAACCCCCTTTTTCCGGGCCGACTCATAATTGAAAAGAATGTCCGCCTTTGTGATCCGTTCGCTTTCGATCTGATTCAGGATAGCATTTCTCGCAATCTCAAATCCACCCTCGGACTTTGGAAAGTCCATGAGAAGTTTTTTCATTGCTGACATTGCTTCCGGTTGCTTGTCCGATTGTGTACCAATGTAAGCATAGAAGTAGTCGTTTTCTGTCGGTTTATCTGGCGTGCCGTAATAAGCAAATGCAGAATAGGCGAGACCCTGCGCTTCGCGTAATTCCTGAAATACTGGTGAACTCATGCTACCTCCAAAATATTCATTGAACATCCGGCTGATGGGAATACGCTCCTTGTCATACCTGTCTCCTTTCGAGAGAAACATGATCTCTTCCTGTACCATATCATAATCTGCCCAATAAACAGCTGACTTGGAGACGTCTTGCATTATGTATTCCTTTGCCGGCGGTACGGGGTTGAGTTTCTCTGGTAAGGCGTGATATTGATTAAGCAGTGATATTAAACGATCGTTCTTTTCAGGTCCGTAGTATAATACCCGGTGTTCCATTTTTGAAAAGTCGGTGATGAGTTTGACGAGCTCCGCGGCTTTGACTTCCCTGAGTTCTTTGTTGCTTAAAACATTCGTAAACGGAGATTCGGCACCATATAGTCCATAGTTGATCAAACCTTCAAACATGATTGTCCCTTTGTCTTTTTTGCTGTCCTCACGCTTTTTGAATATACCGTCGACCATTTTCTTCAAGGCTTCATCATCCGGTTTGGGGTTCGCCAATAGCTTTTCAAAAAGCTGAAGGGCTTTTTCCATATTTTCGTTAAGACCATTTAGCATAAGGTACGTTTGATCTTCAGCTGCATATACACCAAAGGTACACCCCAGTTTGTAGAATTCTTTTTTGAAATCTTCGGCGGTCATCTCTTCAGTCCCGATATATTGCAGGTATTCGACAGCAACCTTAAGCATTGGATCATTATTAGAGCCTACGTCTGAAAGGTAATACATGCCAAACAGGTCATTCTCTGTGTTGGGGGTATAGAGAACCTCAACATCTTTATTCATCTTCAGTTTTGAAATGTCCTTATCATAATCAAGAAATACGGGCTGTATCTTTTCGACTTTGTTTTTTAGAACGGTTTCGTGGAACTGAGATTTGTTTTCCTTGTTCAACGTCACTTTCGTAATGGTAGGTTTGACAACTTTCTGTGCGGTGGTATCCTTGCCTGTTCTTTTGTAAACCGCCACATAGTTGTCCTTGTAATTGTCGTTGGCAAACTTGACAATGTCTGCTTTGGTAAACTTCCGTAAGTCATCGACTTCGGATACGTATTTGTTCCAGGGGATGTTATTTGTGAAAGCAAGCACCAAGTCATTGGATCTGGACCAGTTTTGTTCCGAGCCTTGCAATTTTGATTTCTTCAGGTCGTTAATGGTTGCTTCAATCAGCCAATCCTCGAACTCGCCTTTTTTAAGAAGTTCAATTTGTTCCAGTAAAAGTTTTTTTACGTCATCCAGGTTTTGTCCTTCGCGTGGACGCCCGTTGAATGTATGAATGCAGTAGTCATTCATAAAGTTGACATAACTGTATGGGTCAAGGACCTTTTGTTGCTGCTTCAGATTGATGTCAATAAGTCCTGCCTGTGAGTTGGCCAGGATCATGTCCGTAAGGGTAAGTAATTTAAAGTCGTCGCTACTTCTTCCTTTAAACCGAAATCCGAGATTGACCCATTCTGCTTCCGGTCCGTATATTTCTTTTAAGATAGGCGAGGTAATAGGATCTTCTTCAATGCTTGTCCAGGCCGGCAGTTGTTCGTTTGGTTTCCAGTCGCCAAAATATTTTTCAATCAAGGCAATGGTTTTGTCATAGTCCAGATCTCCACTGAGGCAAATCGCCGCATTATTTGGACGGTAATAGGTCTCAAAATATTTTTTTATTTCCGTGATGGAAGGATTTTTCAAATGTTCAATAGTGCCGATGACGGTCTGAGTACCATATTGGTGTTTTGGAAACATTGTTGAGTACAAAGTTTCGTATGTTTTCCAATAGTCGTTGTCCAGCGATCGATTTTTCTCCTCATAAACGGCTTCCAGTTCGGTGTGAAAGAGGCGCGGGACAATAGTTCTGAAGCGATTTCCCTCTACCTGCAACCAGCTTTCGATCTGATTGGCAGGAATGTCGTTGATGTATACTGTCCTATCTTCAGTTGTATAAGCATTCGTGCCCTGCGCACCCATTTCGCTCAGCATCTTGTCGTACTCATTTGGTATGGCAAATTGTGAAGCGTCGTTCGACACTTTGTCGATCAGCTTATAATAGTCCGTACGTTGGGCTGGATCTGCAAGCGTCCCATAATGCGCGAACATATGTTCAATGCTATCGAGGTAGGCGGATTCTTTTTTCCAGTCCAGTGTTCCGAAATCTGAACTGCCCTTGAACAAGATATGCTCAAGGTAATGCGCAAGTCCTGTATTTTTAGCAGGATCATTTTTTCCACCAGCCTTCACAGCTATTTGCGTTTGAATTCGCGGCGCGTTTTTGTATTGGCTGAGGTAGACTTTTAATCCGTTCTTGAGGGTGTAGATCCTTACGTTAAGAGGATCGTTGGTGACGTACTCGTAGGTGTAGCCATTTTGTTCCTGCGTCTTGAGTTCGTACTTACCTTCGTTCTGACAGGATACAAAAATGAAAAGCGTTACGATAGCAGCTAATTGGAGGATTTTGTTCATAGTCGGATAGGTTGTGTGGATGGGAGATTACGAAAAGTAAATTAGCAAAGAATCACAGAACTCAACGCGCGCCCACGCAAAAAATTGCAGCTGTTTGTTTAAAGACATCGCGATCGCCTCCTGGCACCGGCGGACGGATTCGGCATTACTTCAACACCTCGAACGTCAACACTTCAACACGTCACTCATGCTTTAACGCCACCACTGGATTCGCCATGGATGCTTTCAGTGTTTCAAAACCAACGGTAACAAAGGTTATGATCACCATCGTCAAAATTGCTCCACCAAATACCCACACCGAGAGACTGGTCTGATAGGAGAAGCCTGCGAGCCACTCTGACGCGAAATAGTATGTGATGGGCAAGCCGACTACGCATGCGATGAGCAACAATCTTCCAAAAATGCTCAGAAGTAAAGTAAGGACTTGTACATTGCTGGCACCAAGGGTTTTGCGAATGCCTATCTCTTTTGTTCTCTGTTGTGATAAAAATGCAGCCAGCCCATAAAGACCGACACAGGTTATCAATATAGCGAGAGCCGAAAATTTTTCTGTGATCTCCGCTACCTGGGTTTCATTCTCGTACATTCTTCCAAATTCCTCGTCGATGAACCAATAATCAAAGCCAAAACCAGGGTACACTTGTTTCCACTTTGTCTCAAGCGACTTTATTTTTTCACCAATCTTTCCGGCCGGGAGTCGAATGTGAATGATGCGGTCGTTGGAATGAGGTTTGGGTGAAATCGCCAGCGGATCTATGCGTTGGTGCATACTCTTGTAGGGGAAGTCTTCGACGACTCCAATGACAAATCCTGTAACCGGTGCCGCTGTTGAATCCAATTGCTGGTAGCCCATCACGTGTGCAGGCCGGACAACTGTTTTTCCGACGGCTGTTTCAGGGGTTAACTTCAATGCCTTCACCGCCGATTCATTCAACAGGATCGCTGTCGAATCCCGAATATTGTTATGGTCAAAGTCGCGGCCGGCCAGGAGATTTAGGTTGAAAGTCTTCGGAAAATCATAGTCACCATTCAATTGGAACCACTCGTGTTTATCTTCACTTATTTCAGGGAATTGCATTTCCATGCTGATCGGTCCGAAGAAATCAAGTCTTGGCAAATGATTTGCGAGCGTGACCGCCTCTATTTCAGGATCCTGCAAGATCAGTTGTTTATAGGCCAGGTATTTTTGATCGTCGGCGATACCGGTAAAACCTCCGTATCGGATGGATACAATTTGTTTTCCCATTTCGTTCAGCTTAGAGTTGCGCATCAAATCCATCTGTCGAACAACGATGACGGTACCGGCCAGCAGCATCACCGCCACTACAAATTGGATGGCGGTCAGAAATTGTCGGAAAACATTGGATCCCTTCCGGAAAGCAAACTTTCCCTTCAGCACGTTGGCAGGCTCGAATCCGGAGACAAACAAGGCTGGATAACTCCCCGCAAGCAGGGATACCGTTATCACAACACCGGTTGCAATCAATAGCATGTCGAGCGAGAACAGGTCGCTGACATGGAAGGTTCTTGAAGTCAGGTCATTGAACTTTGGAATAAATAAGATCACCAAGATCAGGGCAACGACGGCGGCAATTACAACCAGGATGAAAGCTTCCAGCATAAACTGGGTGAAGAGTTGCCACCGGAAACCACCGAACGTTTTTCTTAATCCTATCTCCTTAGCACGCGTTACCGATCGGGCTGTTGCCAGGTTCACATAATTGATACAAGCGACGAGGAGGATCAGCAGCGCAATAGAGATGAAAACATAAATGTATTTTTCGTCTGCAGGTTTGCTGGAAATACTCCAACTTACTTCCTGGTCAAAATGTGCGGCCGTGATTTTCTTTATGATGGGTTTGAATTTAAAGTCAAGCTTAAATCTTTCAATGATGGCGTTTGCACGTTTTTGCAGGTCTTCCTGAATGAGCGGAATTTTACTTTCATCATCGACTACCAGGAAAGACTGTGTCCAGAAATTTTGCTGGTCGCTATCTGCCATCGAGGCATCGAGCATTGTTTCCAAATTTTCGATAAAGGGCTTTAGCGATAAAATATTGAGAATGTATTTGGGACGCAGGTGCGTATTGGAAGGAAAATCTTTATATACCCCCGTAACGAGCATGGTTGCCTTCTGACCATTGGTCATGAACATATGCGAGACGTTTACCATCTTATTGATAGGGTCGTCATTTCCAAAAAGTTCTTTGGCGGCGCTTTCGCATAGCAGCAAACTGTTCACCTCCTTTAGGGGATCGTTGGGATTGCCTTTAATTAGGGGGATAGAAATGATCGAATGAAAATTCCTTTCGGCCCAGATGATGTCTTCGGTCAATACGATCTTGTCGGCCTCTTCGAAATGAATACTTGTGGGCATGCCCGTAGATGTAAAACTAGTTATGCCGGTTATACCGCTATAGGAATCTTTAATGTAATTGTCCCACCCGGCAGGGGAGGCGGGGTAATTCTCGCTTTGCCCGTTCTTAAACTGGATAGTATACCCTAGCCTGTAGGTATGATCGGCAAAAGGGTGGAAGGTATCATACGTGCGCTCATGCCGTACATAAAGAAAAATAAACAGCGCAGACGCCAGTCCGAGGGCAAGGCCCATGGTATTGATGACGGCGTAGCCGCGTTGTTTCCGAACGTTTCGCAACGCCAGTAAAAAGTAATTTAGAAGCATATACCCTAGATACGGTTATTTTAATTATTGTCCATGTTCACATGCGCCTTGTATCTTTTGAATACTCGGTAGCCTTGCATAAGTTACAAAACGCAGAATCCCTTTTCTTGGATGAAGGAATCACCCTAAAAGTTGCGCCAGCATAGACAAACGGTGCAAATTTGTTACAGCTTATGTCAGCCTAATGACCAAGCAATGCGGAACGTTCATGAGAAATGAAATTGATAGTTGTAAAACCTCTGGCAAAGCAATAGGAAATTCTTAATAAGCGGATGCCGACGTTTCCATTGTTTCAGATAGGTCTTTTCAAGACGCCCAGGTAGTTTTTCCATGGGCCCACAGCCTCATAGTACTGTTTCGCCAGCACACGGCTGATTTGGTTAATATGATCAAGGTCGTGAACGGTCCACGTTGAAAGAAGGTGACTCAGCGTTACGTCACCCAAATCTGGATGTATACCTTTCATATTCAGTTTTTCTTTTGACAGCGGTATAGTGTTGAGCGTTGTGAGCGATTGTGTTCTAAGCGTGGAAAATTTTCGAAGCAGATCATCTGTAGGGATATCTTTGTATAAGGTAAGCTGTGCGAACCGATCGAAAGATGTGAATTGATTGTCGCTGACGGACAGAATTTTCTTGACTCTGGGGATCCAGTTGTTCTCTTCGGAGTAAATCAGGTGGCCCAGCACAATGTGGGGGCTCCAGGTGTTTTCACCCTCATTACCTTCAATCCATTCTTTTGATAATCCTTTTAAAAGAGTCTCCAATACCAGGGGAGTTCGGCGTAATATTTCTACCGATTCAGCAATGTTAAATTCCATAGCAAAAGTTTTTTAGGATATCGTGGCATTTAAATAATAATACTCGTTAACTATTTTGGATTGACCGTTTCAGAAACTAAAACTAACACCGTACTTTACATTAATAAAATGAATCGTTTTAATGGACATCATGCAAATTTCGCATATATGATCGAGCTTAAGCACCTGAAACTGATTGAGACCGTAGCGGAAACTGGTACGCTGACCAAGGCCGGCGAAAAACTTTTTCTCACCCAGTCGACACTGAGTCACCAGTTGAAATGTATGGAGGATGCCCTCGGTTTGGCCGTATTCCTTCGTGTTAAAAAAAGATTGTTATTAACGGACACTGGGCTGCTTCTGTTGAACACGGCGAGAAACATCAGCAAGGAATTGGAGGCCGTTCGGCAGGAGATCAGAAAGAGGACGCATGGAGAAAGCGGACGAATCCGGATTTGCACGGAATGTTACACTACATACCACTGGCTACCCGCCGTGATCAAGACTTTCAACCTGAGTTATCCGAATATTGAAGTGGTTATCAACACGGAGAATCCTGTAAAGCCGTTGCAGCTACTCACAGAGGGCAAGGTCGATATTGTGTTGGTTTTCCGACGGACGAAAGATGAGAATATTGCATACACGGAGATCTTCAATGACGAACTCAATGCTGTCGTGAGCCGCGATCATGCCTGGGCAGAAAAAGAATATGTTGTTCCTTCAGACTTCAAGAACGAGACATTAATCCTGCATCACCGGAATCACCAACATAGTTTTTTGTTTGAAAGTGTTTTCGCTAAGGCCCGGGTTGCTCCAAAAAAGGTGATCCATCTGCCACTCACAGAAGCTAATATTGAAATGGTGCGCGCAGGCTTGGGCGTAACGGTCATGAATAGTTGGATATTGAAAAACTATAGGAATTCGAAAGACCTGAGTTTTATACCGGTCACAAAAAAAGGCCTCTATCGCAAATGGTACCTGGCGACGTTGAGGAACCGAGACAAAACAGACTACATGGCTGCATTTTCAGAACTGGTGATCAGCGAGGTAAGGAATTCGGGGAGCTAATCATTATTTTTGAGTCGTCAACGCTTTCCAGACAAGATCCTTGCTCAATGCAACCATCATTATGAAATACAAGTCAATGTTTTAATGTCAGTAATTTAAAATCGATGCATCATGATCCGGAATAATCTAAAAGTTACTGTTCGAAGCCTTTGGAAGAACAAGGTCGCTTCGGGCATCAACATATTTGGCCTCACGGTGGGACTTACTTCCTGTTTATTGATTGCACTTTACGTTCAGCATGAAGCCAGCTTCGATTCGTTCGAGAAGAATGGTAAACGCATTGCACGTGTTATTATGGAATACGGCTTTGACGGTAGCCCCGAGACGAAGCGAGGTAATCATACCAGCACCAAAGTGGCTCCCGAATTCTCGAGGACTTTTCCGGAAGTAGAATATGCGATAAGGATGGACAATGGGGACATGATCGTAAAACATGGAGACAACCCCGTTACAGAACCGTATTTCCTTTTTGCTGATTCGACCTTCTTTAAAATATTTTCCGCTGATTTAGTTCAAGGTAATCCGGCGGAGGCATTGAATGGTCCATTTAAGGTGGTACTCACGGAATCGACGGCAAGAAAATATTTTGAGAATGAGGACCCTATGGGCAAGATCCTTCTCACGGGTACAGATGAAATACCCTACGAAGTTACAGGCGTCATCCGTGATTATCCATCCAACTCACAGCTCCGGTTTGATTTTTTGGCTTCCTTTTCTTCCAAGGGCGAAAATCAAGAGGTGACATATTGGAACGCAAATTTTACGACCTATCTTTTGCTAAAGGATGAACACGCTTTTGCGCTTGCTACAGGAAAAGATTACTCCCTTTATGAAAAAGGAAATGGCAGGCTCTGGTGCTTCGGTCAATTTTTTGCTGGAACCATTCGATGAAATCCATCTCCATTCCGAATATGCGGGCTTTGTACCAAACACCAGCATCACCTATCTATATATTCTTTCAGGAGTTGCCTTGCTCATTCTTGTTATAGTCTCCTTTACGTACATCAACCTTAGCACGGCACGTTCGGTGGAGCGCGCCAAGGAAGTCGGCATCCGAAAATCCATTGGCGCGGCAAGAACGCAATTGTTCTGGCAGTTTATGAGCGAGTCGGTTATCATTTGTGTGATCGCCGTTACGCTGAGCTTCTTATTAATTTTTCTCACACTTCCTTACTTTGCGCAGCTCATAGAAAAACAACTGCCGTTTTCCTCCTTATTTTCATTTTCGTTTATTGGCGTTTCATTCCTGGTTACCCTGGTAGTAAGCTTCCTCGCGGGAAGTTATCCTGCGATCATCTTGTCGGGTTTTCATCCCGTAAAAGTTTTGAAGGGAATCATCCGGACGGACGCAGGAAAATGGATTCAGCCCTCGTTAATTGTTTTTCAGTTTGCCATTTCCATATTTCTTGTTGTTGCTACGCTGATCATTCAAAGCCAGCTTTATTTTATACAACATAAAAGTTTGGGCTACGATCGGGATCATGTTGTTGTATTGCCAATGCGTAAGAAGATGCTCGATGACCTTTCTGTGATCAAGCAAGAGCTGAAGGCAAATCCTGCTATTATAAGTGTTTCTCGTTGCGTTAGTACACCTGTCAAGATACCCGGAGGCTACAACATGCGTTCTGACCAGATGGCCGAGAGTGAGCAGCACTCCGTAACAGCAACGCCGATCGATGAAGACTATATCAAAACGACAGGTCTTGAAATTATTGCTGGAAGCGACCTCACGGAGCAAGACAGCAAGGACGTTTCGCACGAAGAAAGGAAGGATAATATCTATCATTTTATTTTGAATGAAAGCGCGGCCAAAGATCTTGGATGGTCACCGGAAGAAGCGGTCGGCAAAAAAATGTTTATGGGTGACCGCGAAGGTTTTGTCCGGGGAATAGTCCGTGATTTTCATTTTGAATCCATGCACAACAGTATCAAGCCCCTTGTACTTTTTACGGAAATACGAGGGAATAATCTGTTGGTGAAAGTAAATGGTAAAAATCTCCCGGAAACTATTTCCTTTCTCGAAAAAAAATGGAAGCAGTTGGTGCCTTTTGTGCCATTTGAATATCATTTTCTCGACGATGATTATAATGCGTTATATAAGGCGGAATTGCAGTTGGGCACGGTAATGAACTTGTTTTCCGGTATTGCCATCCTATTGGCTTGTCTTGGGTTGTTTGGTTTGTCCACCTTTGTGGTTCAGCAGCGTATCAAGGAAATCGGGATCCGAAAAATACTCGGTGCGTCATTAGTACATATTGTCGGGCTGCTTTCCGGAAAATTTACAATCCTGGTGATCGTAGCCATTGCCATAGCTTCTCCGTTGGCCTACTTGTTGATGAGTCACTGGCTTCAGGGATTTGCATACCGTGTTGAGATTAACCTGTGGACGTTCGCAATCGCTGCATTGTCGGCATTGGCCATCGCCTTTTTGACGGTCAGTGTCCAGAGTATAAAGGCGGCCTTGACAAATCCGGCTCAAACTTTAAAATCAGAATAGCAATTTATCGATTATAAGTCGTTGCCATTTTTAATGAAATGAGCAGAGAGGTTCCCCATATCTCCAGCGCCTTTGCGTCTCTGCGCCTTTGCGGTTTAACTTCTCAGAGAATCTCCGAGGCCTTGGGTAGGTCCCGATTGATTACCCATTTTCAGGTATGTAATGATTTTAGTCACTTTCGCAGGCGACTGCCGTCACCATTGTTCTTGACTTGACTATGTATATTTGACCGCGAAACAATCATTGAAATAGTTAACTGCCATGAAACGTGAATCCTACCTTTTTGCGAATTTCTTTTTGGGAATAACGGCGATTTGCTCCCTTTTTCAGACCGTTATTTTTTTCCGGCTTGGCGCTGGAATGGGAGAATTGCCCTCATTTTTGAACTGGATTATGGTGACGGGCTTGGTCCAAATTGCAGCCTCAATTTTCGTTTTAAAATATTATCACTATAAAAAATACCAGTTTGTATTTGTAATGGGGATCGTTATCGCACTTGCAGGTTTTTGGTACGCGATTATGATTTACATGATGCGATTATTGGAAACGGTCTTCTATCCATCTATTATAGCTGCTAATGTTGTTGGCGTTTTTTATGGGATTGGCCTGATATTTTCCAAGGCAGGCGAAAGGAAATGGTTAAGAGTGGCCGGAATCGTCACCATTCTCAATTCCCTGGTTTACATTTCAGTTATTCTCTGGTTTACGATTTCGCCGGAAGTTAAATACAGTCCAACCGTGTTGAATATTTGGGAATGGCATTCATTTCTTCATGCTATTATTCCCATGTTGTTCATCATGAATTTTTTGGATGAGTTGAAGAATTTAAATGTGCAGGAAGAGGAGAATAAGAACATAACTTTTTCAAAAAGTTTGATGGCGTTGGCAGTAATAGGTGCATTAATATTGCCGTTCGTTTTTGGATTCAGAATGGCTGGCCAAACCTTGGCAACCCATGGGTTAGGCCCTGCGGCCGTAAAGCTTGCTCAAACTTTTGAAGGCAGAACCTATGTGAACAGTAACGGGGAAACAATGTCATACAGGATACTCAAGCCGCTAGATTACGATTCAACAAAAAAATATCCATTAGTGGTATGCCTTCATGGGGGGGCCGGGTGGGGAACCGATAACGTAAGGCAACTCGAAGGATCCCTTGAAGCGCAGATTCTTTCAAGTCCCGAGAACCGAAAAAAATATCCTGCCTTTCTTTTTGTCCCGCAATGTCCTCCGGGCGCTTGTTGGGGTGGCAGGATGCTCGCCGACCTTAAACCGCAGGACGCTGTGGTCTTTGAAATCATTGATTCATTGGAGAACGAGTTTGCAATCGACTCGAGGAGGCTATACGTAATGGGCCACTCACTGGGTGGCTATGGTGCATGGCACTTTATCTGCAGCCGTCCGAAAATGTTTGCGGCAGCTGTACCGATGGCGGGAGAAGGAGATGCAACATTGGCAGAAAATATCGTCGATGTTCCTGTATGGGCATTCCACGGACGATTCGACAGAAATGTGCCGGTGAGTGGCTCCCGGAATATTGTTGAAGCTTCACGGAAAGCCGGCGGACATCCAAAATACACGGAGTATCCTTATACCGGGCACAGTATCTGGGGCAAGGTTGAGGAAACACCCGAGTTGATGGATTGGGTCTTTGCGCAAAGGCGTGAATAACTTCAGCACCCCAACGCTTCAGCACTTCAACACTACTGTGACCCAAAAGGGTTATTGACCACCAGACCGCAAGCACCTTACCTTGCGCCAATAATTTCCTATTACCATGAATTCCCTTGGTCGTTTCTTTCCAGGGCTTCGCGATGCCCTGATGATTGTGCTTTTTGTCCCATTTTTACTTTGCTGTGATGATGATGATGAACCACCACCAGTCGCAGAAGTTACGGCTATCAATCCGGCGTCGGCGTTGCCAAATACATTGGTTTCCATAACCGGAAAATTCTTTAGCCCTGTATTCAGTGAAAACAAAGTCACCTTCAATGGAAAAGAGGCGTTGGTTTCTAATGCCTCTACCACACAATTAAATGTCGTCGTGCCGGCAGGAGCGGAGACAGGCCCCGTCGTTGTCACCGTGGGGGGTAAGACAGCTGCGAATCAACTTGCTTTTACTGTTCTTTCATTTCCTTCCGTGATTACAAATTTTACGCCGACGTCCGGCGGTTACAATACTCAAGTTACCATTACAGGTTCGAATTTTTTGGCGACCCCTGAAGCAAACGTCGTCACCTTTAATGGTGTGGCTGGAACGGTGACAGCAGCATCAGCTACCAGTCTTACAGTAAAGGTGCCGGCAAGAGCCGGTTCGGGACCTGTGCTTGTTAACGGTGTGGCTGCTGGTATTGGCTTCAAGTATGTACCCGATGTATTTATTGTCGGTTACGTGGGTGATGCAGCAGGCAACGCGCGGGCGACGCTATGGAAAAATGGAGTTGCGATTACCTTGTCCGAACCTGGGCAGCATACATATGCCAATGAAATTTTTGTATTGAATGACGACGTATATGTCGCAGGGTATCGGCACATCGGTACATTCGGAGTAGCACGGTGGTGGAAAAATGGTACGGAGATGCCGGTAAGTGATGATAAACATTTCTCATCGGCGGAAGATATTCAGGTAGCAGGGAACGATGTATATATAGTTGGATATGAAGGGAATTCCGCCGGTAAATCAATTGCCAGGTATTGGAAGAATGGCGATCCCGTCGATATCGCAGACGGCACTGCTAATGTTTCACTTTCTGGAATTTCCGTCAATGGGCAGGATGTTTTTGTGGTGGGCAATTCCCTGCATACGAATGGAAATACTGTGGCTACGTTCTGGAAGAACGGAGTTCCCAATCAATTGACCAGCGGCGTCTCTTTTGCGTGGGATATTTTTGTTTCCGGAAATGATGTCTATACGACGGGATCAATAAGAAACACGGGGCCGGGTATTGGTTTTGTCTCCTCCTGGAAAAATAATACGGCCACCCTCTTGAGTCCGGGACTTGATGGAGGCGCCGGTAGGGAGATCGTTGTGGTTGGAAACGATATATATGTAGCGGGTATCGAACGCAATATCAAGCATATTGGAGTGGCTAAGTACTGGAAAAACGGCGCTCCGGTTGCCCTGAGTGATGGGGCCTTCGAGGCTCAAGCGAATGCGATCGATGTCCTGGGAGACGACGTGTACGTGGCTGGATATGAATACAACGCCGCCGGAGTTGCTATCGCCAAACTCTGGAAAAATGGTGTGTCGCTTCCCATTACCGATGGCGGTTATTTTGCCATTGCCAATGCGATCGTCGTCCGATAAGTCTGAATAGAAAACGTTTTATATTACGGCAGTCTTATAGATTACTCGAAAAATATTCCTCGTCCTGTGGTATCCGATACTATTGATGTACGCATGGTATTTCCATGCATGATGCAAGTTTTTGGTCTCAAAATGCAATGCTTTTTCTGAAACCCATTCGTTACTGCTATATAACGGAGTTTTATTAATTTTGATGCATCGCCATGCCAAACGATTTGCGCCGTCATAACACTAATAATCGCACGTCATACGACGTTTTATTGGGAGCGTAATCTGTCGCACGACGCCTGTTAAAATTTGCGTTATGATAAACATGCAGGAATTTATCGAGAAAAGCCCTTTCGCAAAAAAGATTAGTGTGGATGAATTGCTTTTCGCTGAATTTAAATGTCCGTTGGATGAGGAGAAAAGTAATATCTGGTGGCACAACAATTTTTTTGCCCACGTGCTTGACAGGTGAGACCGTATTGAAAACGCCGAAAGGCGAGTATGTACTAAAGCCCGGTGACTCCGCCTTTGCGAAAAAAGGAAGTATAATAACGCATAATAATATTCACGAAAACTTTTGTGAATTGCTGGTCTTTGTTCCCGACAATTTTATTAAGACCGTTGCGCAAAAATACCAAGTTTCGCTGCCGCGGAACCTGTTTCTGACCACGCCGATACTGTTATTCGCTTGACTTCGGATGAAGTTTTGCTTACCTATTTCCAATCTTTGCTCACGCATTTTCTCCAGACGACACCTCCTGCGAGCTCCTTGCTAAAGCTGAAGTTCGAAGAGCTTCTGCTAAATATTCTTTCCAATAACAGCCAGCAACAACTCCATGGTTATTTCTCGGAACTTTGCAAAACTTCCAAACCTTCTATCCGTGAAATCATGGAACTAAATTTTTTCAGCAATCTGACGCTGAATGAATTTGCCCGCATTGTGTGCCAGAAGCCTTTCCACTTTTAAAAGAGAATTTACCGAGATCTACAACTCACCCCCTGGAAAATGGCTGATGGAAAAAAGGCTTGAGTACAGCTATTATTTGCTGCAAACGACGGATCAAAGTGTGGATGATATTTGCATGGAGAGTGGCTTTGAAAACCAAACACATTTTAGCCGCGTGTTTAAAAATAAATATGGTGTGTCTCCCGGCAAATTGAGGATGGGAAAGCCTTCCCTTCACAAGGAAAAATCCATCTGAACTTCATAGCAACACTTTTAAGACTTTTCAGTCTGCCCGCTTCCTACACCATCACGCTATTTTTGATTTTATAAACAAGCCCGAAATTTTCTCAGGTATACCACCTGTATCGACAGCTGGGTCGATTTATAAACCTCAAAAAATCAATGCTATGAAAACACAAAAAGAAATTGCGCCTGACATTATAAAGGAGAGAAATAGTGTTGCAGAGCGAAACAAAGATCTCGTACGACGTGCTGTGAAGGAAATATGGAATGATGGCAACTACGACGACCTGGAGGAATTTATCACGCGCGATTTTACGATTCACTTTGCTGACCCGGACGAGCAAATACGCGGGATCGAGGGCGTCAAACAATTTTACACAGAATTACGGCAAGCATTTCCTGACATTCATTTTACCATTGATTCACAAATTGCAGAAGCGGACAAAGTTGTAACACAATGGACTGCGCGCGGGACGCACAAAGGTGTTTTCCGTGGCATACCACCTACCGGCAGAAAGTTCACCATGACTTCCATCGATATCGATCGCTTTGTTGACGGAAAGGTTGTGGAGTGCTGGCCGAGTATGGATGAATTGGGATTGTTGCGTCAACTCGGTGTTGTTGCAGGCGATGGGGAAAACGGAAAGACTTTATAAAGAATACGACCGATGGCAACAATAGAAATAGATACCCTAATCATTGGTGGTGGCCAGGCCGGCCTGGCCACCAGTTATTACCTTACCCGTCAGGGTCACAGGCATGTCGTACTGGAACAATCAGAAAAAGCAGCAGCAGCGTGGCGGAACCAGAAGTTGGGATTCATTCACGCTCGTGACACCGAACTGGTCATTTAAAATGCCAGGTGCCAAAAACAATGGTGTCGAACGTGATGCCTTCATGCCGCGACATAAGGTCATTGAATTCTTTGAAAATTATGCTATCACCTTTGGCCTACCGGTAACGTACAAAACCCAGGTAATTTCCGTTACGCAGATGGCGGATGGAATGTATCACACACAAACCAACTTGAATGATTACAAGTCAAGAAATGTGGTGATTGCAACCGGATTTTTTCAGCATCCAAAAATTCCCGGATTTTCGAACAACCTGTCGCCTGACATTCACCAATTACATAGTAGTCACTATCGCAATCCAAAATCCCTTCCTGAAGGTTCAGTGCTTGTTGTAGGGAGTGGACAATCTGGTTGCCAGATAGCGGAAGAACTTTTGCATGCGGGACGAAAAGTATTCCTAAGTACCGGCAGGGCTGGACGTGCGCCACGGCGTTATAGAGGAAAGGATATTATTGAGTGGCTGGAGTTGACGGGCTTCTTTAATCTGACCCCGGAGCAACTACCGCCTGGTATGGGAAAGTTTGACGGCATTCCGCATCTCACGGGAAGAGATGGCGGACACACCATCAACTTCATAAGTTCGCACAAGATGGTATGACGTTGCTGGGCCATGTACGGGGTGCGAAACACAATACGATCTTGGCAGCACCGGACTTATATGAAAATCTTGAAACTGCCGATACCTTTGAACGTGATGTAAGCGAAATGATCGACGGTTATATTGAAGCGCACGGACTCGACGCACCAGCCGAAATATTGGAGGAACTACGGAATGGCTATTCACAGAAGATCATTACAGAACTTGATTTGAAGCAACGAAGGAGTCAGCACGATCATCTGGGCGACCGGATATACCTTTGACTACAGCATGATAAAACTACCCGTATTTGATCAGGATGGATTTCCTATTCAATCAAGTGGTGTGACGAACTATCCCGGGTTGTATTTTGCAGGAATACCGTGGATGCCGTCGGAGAGAACGGGCTTCCTTGCTTGGCGTGGGCGAATCCGCAAGTCATATTGCGTCACAAATTGCCGGTCCGGTTTCCGTTGAAAAGCTGTCGGAGAATTCTATGATTTAAATACTGCATATCAGCACAACTACCTTAATAAGGATCCTGTTGCCCGACGAATGACTTACCCAGGCATTGCGCGCAAAAGATTTTGCCGTCTCCGCAGGCGCCTTCACCTCGATAATTCTCAAATACGGTATTTCCTATCTACACGCTTCAAATATTGGAATGTCCTATAGGCGATTTAAGAACTGTTACCTCGCACTGTGTACCGTTGTTGTCACTGGTATTAACCATATTTCTTTGCTATCATTACTAAAACATCATTTTTTATGGCCTTCGGAGTATCGCCAAAGCATGTTCGGGAGCAAATTTTTCTCAGCTTAACCTACGAGGAAATACTAATAACAGCGCTGGAGGCGGCAAAAAAACTGAATTGGAAGATCGGATTTACCAGTCAGCGCGCCTTCATTGCATATACCAAATTTTCCATGAGTTCATGGGGTGAAGAGGTAAAAGTGAACGTTGAGCATGAGAAATTAATAGTCAAAAGCGAGTGTACCGGTAACCAGCTGATCGACTGGGGCAAAAATAAAGGGAACGTTGACGCGTTTTTGAAATCCTTCCAGGAAACCGTTGCGACGCTGTCCCCCGAAGAAATTGCCCACCGCTACCAGCAAGTAGGAGCGGATATCGCTTCACCAGCCGATTTGATTAATCAGCCGTTAAAAACATCGCGCCATAAAGTACAAGATTTCATTTCCATCTTCATTCCAGTCAAAGGGTATTTCGTCACACCAATTATCCTAAATCTCAATATCCTAGTATTTGTGATCATGGCTCTCACCGGTGTGGATATCATGGCTCCGGATACAGAAAGTCTCATTGCCTGGGGCGCAAACTTCCGACCGATTACACTGGCAGGGGAGTGGTGGCGGTTGTTGACCAGCTGCTTTCTTCACATCGGCGTCATTCATTTATTAATGAACCTTTATGCGCTGGTGTATATAGGCATTCAGTTGGAACCTCATCTTGGAAAGACCCGATTCCTGGCTGCATACCTGCTTACTGGAATTGCTGGAAGCGCGAACAGTTTATACTGGCATGAGTTCACTGTGAGCGCAGGTGCATCTGGCGCTATCTTTGGAATGTACGGGCTATTTCTGGCCATGCTCACTACAAATCTTATCGAAAAAACAGCGCGACAGGCTATGCTGACCAGCATCGCTATTTTCGTCGGCTATAATTTGTTGAACGGCGCCCGTGGAGGAATCGACAACGCAGCCCATATTGGCGGACTCATTTCCGGAATCGTGATCGGTTACGCGTTTTATCCCGGCCTTGTGAAACCGGACAAAGAAAAATTGAAGTATATCACGCTGGCGATGATAACGCTCCTGGTTTTTTCTTATTCTTTTTTCATTTACCAGCGTACTCCAAATGATATCGGGATGTACGATGAGAAGTTAAATCAGTTTATATCCTTGGAGTCGATGGCGCTTGAATTTTACAATAAAGATCGTTCTGCGCCGAAGGAAGAATTGCTTAAGGAAATCAAAGATCATGGAATCTATTATTGGAAAGAAGGTATCAAGATTATTTCCGAGGCTGATAAATTGAGTATTCCCGAAGTATTACATGCTAAAAATAAAAAGCTCATCCAATACTGCGATCTTAGAATAAAATGTTACGAGCTTATCTACAAGGCGATCGCAGAGAATACGGAAAACTATAAACCTGAAATTGAGAACTACGACAAACAGATTGAGGCTATCGTCAGGGAGCTAAGCCTCCAGTGACACCCTTTTAACTTTTAATTTCATTTTTTCGAAAAAGTAGAAAACGTTGATCAGCACCCACTAGCTTTCTGCTTTAACCTTTCTGCTTACGGCATTATACTTACTTGATTGATAAACAATGTATCGCACACGTTGGTGAGAGCAACATCGTATTTACAACCTGCAGCGAGAATACTAAGGGGTATCTCAAATTTGATCTCCTCAGTCCATTTGCCGGCAGCAAGGGATATTCCCTGCGAAGGACCAGGGCAGGCCATGGGGTAAAAGCGCGCCTCCGAATAATTCATATTCAAACCATGAATCACCCACTCCAGAGTTTCGCCGGATGCCAGGCTTACACTTAAAGGGCATGAAAAGCAACTTGCTCCCTGATCCGGTAAGTATTTCACAAATAGTTTGCGCGACGCAGATTTTTCAGTCCCCTGTATGTGAAATTTAAAATCCATTTCACGCGCACCCCATCCGTCGGGTTCTTCAGAACAATTCATTTCTGCATATTCCTCGACAGGAAGAAAAAAGGCCCAGCCAGATTCTAAACCGACAGAACGGAATTTGATCGGTGTATTTTTTCCATTTACCGAAAGCCTGACATCATCCCAATATTCAGAGCCATTAGGCCCAGTGGCAAGCAAGCCACCTCGCAACATTACTGAATCACCGATGCGGGTCACGTTCGGGACATCAAACCAACCGTAGTGGTAGTTGAACGCTCCGATGTAAGGCAGAGGTCCGAATGTGACTCCATCGTACGTATCTTTCTTATCTTTTACGCTCACTTCAATGTCGGCGCGAAGAGGGCCGCATGCTGGATTCCCCTGAATGAGCCTGAGTGGGACTTTGATCTTGATCTCTGTGGCAGTAGCACTGACTATCTCAATATCACCTCCGGTGCCAGACGTATATTGCAACGAACAACTCAACGGCGGAAGCTTAATAAATTTGACGATGTTTTCTTCTTTTACACCGCTGAACCCGGTTCCCTTGATCGTCAGTTCGTCTCCCCAGAACACACCGCTCTGTATCTCGGTAATGGTTACCGGCCCACCGACCGAAATGTTGTTGTTGGTATTCTGGTTTTGGTTTTGCAACGGATCATCGGAATCGTCTGAGCAGGAAATAATCATCAACATCGCTAAGGCGCCTAACAGGAATAGTGATTTTTTACAGTAACTCATATCTTTTTTTCGACCAAAAATAGCGGGAGGGGGATCGGCATGGTTATCCTATTTGTAACAAGATTTAGTGGATTTGTAACAATCATGCTTTTTCATCTGCAGCGATCCCCGAGTCTGGGGAATGCCAGATTGTAAACGCAATTTGTTGGGGATTTTTTTGCCGTTGCTGTTAGCTCGAATTTCATTACGTTCTTGATCGTTGGGTTCAGATGCTAAAAGCGGGAACGATGAATCCGGTTGATTCTTCACGATCGGAGTAGGCATCCAGGGTTTTAAGAAGCTTGCCGGCACACTCGTCGCCTGAGTGCGCATAGGTCAAAACGCTGATCTCTATAAGATTTTTTTTTCAAGGTGCCGCGACCATTGAAAAAAATCATTTCAGTCTGGCCCTTGGAATGGACTTGCCTTCACTGTAAAAAATTGTATCTTCAAACGAGCAATTCATAGGTGCATGTTGGTATTAGAGTTCGAACTCAATGTGGGATAGGGTGGGAACCATTGCTTGCTAAGCTTCCGCTTTCAAATAAATAAGTCGCGAATAGTACTACCAACGTGGATTCATTCACAGTAAATAAAGATTGGTCGCATCGGTCAAGCAAAGACTTTTGGGGAGAGATAGCACCATCAGAGCATGTCGTTCAAATCTATGAAAACGATAAAGTTTTTCTCGATTTGCTCCACGGTTTTGTAAGTGAAGGATTCGATGCCGGAGATTGTGTTATTGTCGTTGCAACGCCAACCCATTTACAAACCCTTGATCAACGACTTGTCGCCTCAGGTTTCAATATTTCGGAGTTAGAAGCTAAGAAGGTTTATTTCCGGCTGGAAGCCGAAGTGGTGCTATCTAAGTTCATGATCAATGATTGGCCGGATGAAAAACTTTTTAATGAGGCGGTCACGGATCTCCTGTCGCAAGCAAAATCAGGCGTGAAACAATTTAGGGCATTTGGTGAAATGGTTGCCCTATTGTGGGCAAAAGGCCACGTTGGGGCTACAGTCAGGCTAGAGCACTTGTGGAACAAGTTCTGCTCCAAGCAGGCGTTTTGTCTCTTTTGCGCTTATCCGCAAAGCGGATTTTCCCAGGATGCAGGCGAGTCGGTGGCGCATATTTGCCAGGCACATTCAAAGTTAATTGCCGGCGTCAGCCAATCCCGGACAGAAGTCTTTTATAAGTCTGTTGAAAAGCAAGTCGGATAATCGTTGCCTTACCTTAAAATTTTCTCCAGCGTCTGTCCTTAATAAATTGACTCCTATTTTTTTAATTCTAAATCATGACCATTGCATAAATTGTCACGACCAGAACTCCAAGTAATTTCCTTTTTAAAAAACGTAAACTCGCTTATCAATTCATTTGACTGACCAATAATCCTCGGTATTAAACAGAAGAATTAAATCCCACGTCTTGATGTACAATTTTTAATAGATCATTTTTTAAGTTCCTGTGCAAATAAATCCAGGACATGAGAAAAATTTTATACGTCATATTATTGTGGTCCACCGGTTCGTTGTACGGACAATCACTGACAGCGCAGGATTCTACATTGTTTGATTTTTGGATCGGGGAGTGGGATCTCACCTGGACAAATGCCGAAGGCAAAATCGACAAGGGAACAAACCGGATCACAAAAATTTTGGATGGCAAAGTGATTCAGGAAAATTTCAGCGATGCAGTGGGTAATTTTAAAGGGATAAGCATAAGCGTATATAACCCGACAAAAAAAACGTGGCATCAGGCCTGGGCCGACAATAAAGGCGGTTACTATGATTTAGAAGGACAGGTGGAGGGCGAAAAAAGAATTTTCAAAACGCAGGTGAAAGAACTGAACGGCGAAAAAATTATTCAGCGGATGGTGTTCTACAATATCAACTTTAATTCATTGACCTGGGACTGGGAGCTAAGCAGAGACGGCGGCGTGACGTGGCAGCTTCAATGGAGGATTAATTATGTGAAAAGAAATTCTTAAGGTTTTAAGTGGACATGAAAAAAAACTCGCTGAATATATGGAGGAGTATTTTTACGAGCCTGAAATTTTTTTATTTAGCACATCTAGCGCCGTCATGAACCCGTTCAATCGCAACTTGGTCCGTTTTGAAAAAAGATAACAATCTCTAATCAGGATGATATTGGGCATTTCTTCCCAATTCGGAAATTATTTGCTTCGTCCTAATATTTCAACACTCAGTATCTCTTAGCCACCTTTGTTCAGCCTGAGTACGTTGTCTTTAAAAAACCGTTGTCCAGTAGTGACTGAACAGAATCCTGACATCTGCTGATGAGTAGTTGGTAATACCAGTACGTCAAAAATAAACCCTCTCATGAAAAAGAAAGTTTTACTCTCGATTGGCATGCTATGCCTTTTTTTGTCAGCGAGTGCCGTTCCACCACGACCCCCTGCTACCATCGATAACGCAGTCCAAGGTACCGGTCTGGAACAGCACAACTATGTCGGCGCCGGGTTGTCGATACGAAACGTATGATACTAACGAAGTAAGAAAACTAAGCTGACGCATGGAATCCCTTGCGCCAGCAAATTTTTGCGGTTTATCTAAGTTGCGTTTTACTTTCGAGTGTTCGTATTACGCGACACGGATTACCAGCTGCAAAAGTATCTGATGGAATATTTTTTGTCACCACACTTCCGGCACCGATAATACATCGGTCGCCGATCGTTACACCGGGACAAATGACAACACTTCCTCCAACCCAAACATCTTCTCCAATGTTAATGGGTTTGGCATACTCAAGGCCCGATGCTCTTTCCTCGTAGTGTATAGGATGCGTTGCCGTGTAAATTTGAACGTTGGGTCCAAACAGTGTCCTGCTTCCGATGGTGACATAGCTTACGTCGAGTACGATGCAATTGAAATTAAAAAAAACTTTTTCACCTATCAGGATATTGTATCCATAGTCGCAATAAAAAGGAGGCTGAAGCCATAAGCCAATTCCTGCATTTGGAATCAGCTCATTTAGAATCCGAATCCTGGTGCTAACTTCGTCTTCCCGTGTATCGTTGAGCCGTTTGATTAATAGTCGTGCTTGTAATCGTTCATGGGAGAGCTCTTTATCAAGGGCGTCATACAATTCGCCCGTCAGCATCTTTTCTTTTTCCGTTTTCATGAGCGTACCAATGAGGTCCATTAGGTTTATGATGTGCGTTGACGAGCAAAGAATTGCTACGACCTATGCTTTCCTCTATAAACATTGTACAAGAGCCATTGGTTTCGGCCGATCAAGAAATGGATATAAATAAATGACTGGCGGGAGGATATTTACTTGAGGGGTGCCGGCGCGTCCTTAAAATGTGGATATTTTCCCATTAGTCGCCCGACCAAATAGGTAATTGGAAGAATAACCTTCTTAACAAACCAAGGAATTTCGGCCATGTCGTATTCACTTGCATATTTGGTCAGCAGGTAGGCGCCGTCAAAGGCCTCGGGTTCACCTTTGCCGGATTTCGTCTGTGCGGCAAAAACGGAAGAAAGAAAAAACACAATGGAGTTTGCCGGTTGTATCCAACCTTTCATGTGCAGGTCTTCATTCCCCACCGCCCAAAACTTATGCGGTGTCCCGCGTTGGAATACAATAGTTTCCCCTGGAGAAGCGTATTTAGGTTCCTGGCCAAGTACCTGATAGGCCATATTGCCCGAGATGACTGTTAACGCCTCTTCCTGCTTAAAATGCGTATGCATGATTGGTCCTGATCCTGGCCTGCAAAACGACTCTACCAAAAGTTTTTCTCCTCCCTCTCCAGGCTCAACACTTTTGAAAACTATTTTTTCTCCATGGGAATTTTCGATGGTACGGGGGAAGGTATATTTCATATCGTTGAATATGGTGAATAAAAATTTATCTAAATTTGGACAATGTCCAAAACACTAATACGAACTGACGAACGAATTGTTTCAAAAGCACTGGAAATGTTTAATGAAAGAGGCATTGAGTATGTTGGGCTGAGGGAGTTGGCGGCCACCCTCAAGATGCGTGTGGGCAATATCACCTACTACTTTCCGACAAAAGACGAATTAGTCAACCGGCTGTCCCTTGATTTTAGCGCACTGAACTCAATGGTAATCGTGAACAGCAATGACATAACCCTCAGGTCATTTCTCGAGATGCTTCACATTGTTTTTAATAACCACGTAACCTACCGGTGCCTCCTGTTAAGTTTTGTTCACTTGATGGAACAGAACAAAGCTATCGCGTCACGGTACAAAAAAACCCAAGGCGACAGAAATTCCACCCTTAAATCAAATTTGACGACCCTGGTTAGAAAGGGTGATCTGAAAATTGAAGATGAAGGTGCGACCGAATTTCTCGTATCGTCTATTGGACTGATTTCAAGATTTTGGATTTCCGAAGCGGCGATTTCATTCCGTCATTGGACTAGCGATCAACAAATCACACACTACCTTATGCTTATTGTCAAACTTTTGTCGCCTTACGCAACGACACAAGGGAAAATGGAGCTTGACCAGTTTACAAGGCAACTTCAGGCAAATAAATAATTTAGGCGATGTCATAGTCATGCCAATTTTGCCACGAAGGCACAAGGGCACAAAGGTTCCCAAAGGGATACTCCGTTTTTCGTGAACCTTTGTGTCGTAGTGCCTTTGTGGCTGCTCTTGGTGCCTTACAATGTAAAATCAGGATTTTCTGTAATCCGCGTACCATCCTTTTTGAACCGTTCCATAAATGATTGAATCCTTTTTTTTGCTACGCTCTAGATCGGTGTTATTAAGATTGATATTCAATAAATCAATGAACCACGGAGCTTTTATCTCATCGAGTACATACGTGTGGGCTATAGCACGGGAGATCGGAAGGGTAGTAGTTTTGGAATCGTCGTGGACATCTTTGTTTTTCGCATCGAGAAGTTTTTTGTATTCCTCTTCCAGCAGTTTTGAAAATAATTTGGCACCAAAAATATCGCCCTTCTTAATTCCCGTTTCCGCATCGTCTTCGGTTAATGTAGCTCCTTTGTGAACCCATTCCCAAAGTATGCTCAGGCGTATTTCGCCGGTAGCCATATCTTCCATCAAGTACAAAATATCGTCGTTGCCAAAAAAATCTGCCGGCTTCAATGCGGCCGCCTGCATGCCTTGTAAGAAAGCATTTCCATATTGCAACGCCACACTTAATAAGTTGCGTGCGCCGCGAATACTTGTGACGGCGGGCTCAAGCAAGAGCAGCCCATCGGCGTCTTGCTGACGTATAGGTCAGCGGGGGAAATTTTCTTCCCAGTTGATTTGGAGCTCCCGCTTTTTCCCACACCGGTCTTACAATGTTTACCATCTTCCAATGTGCAACCCATTTTCCACTTGCGCCGTCCCGCTGTTCCCGTTCTGCGCCAGCGACCGCTTTAGCCATGCTGGCAGCAACTCCTTCTTTAGACCCGACCGGTATATTAGGTTCCATACCGCCTTGCCAAAGCGCAAAGTTGCCGTTGATATCCGGCGTATTCACGGCCCGCCTTACACGATCTTCATAGTTGCGCATATATCCATACGTCATGACGATACCTTCAATGTTGGGATTGATGAACGCCTTTTCCCACGACATCGCATCGGAGACGCATTGATGTAATCCCAACGTCCGGTATTAAATCCGACGAAATGTTTTCCAAGAGCAGCGCGAATTTCCATCAGCTGGTACGTTGCTTCCAGTTGTTCGACCAGTACATAAACTTTAATGGTACCCTTGCTCAATCCAAGGTGCGATTCCAATGCACTCAGCATGTCATTCCACAAGCGCAGCTTCTCCTGCGGTCTGGATTTTGGGAAGATACAACACAATAGACGAACCGGCCGTTTGCAGCGCTTTATAATTGTTGACGACATACAACGTAAGGTCGACGATTGAGGCGGCCATGGCTACACCATTTTCATCGCGAATATGACGATCATCGAGGTGAAGGCCTCGTGGCACGAAATATTTTTGTGGTAAAATTCAATTGTTGTTTCCAGTCGGAAATAATTTCACGATCCGAGGAAGCCCTTTGCCCACGTATTCATTTCTGCCGCTACCTTTTCGGCTGTCGTCATAAATACAGGATCCTTGTGAATGGCCAGTTTTAGATTTCGCTGATTGTCGAGGGACATCGAATTAATTTGTCCGAGGGCATCCTCGCCATCAAACATCCAGCCATCGGCGCCTGAAAGCAACGCATAGGCTACATTTCGGATACTGCTTTCGACAGGTGCATTTGGTTTTGCTGCTGGTCCAGTTCCCTGAATCCATTGCCGTTGCAGGTCGTGGGGGATCGAGCGATCCTTCAAACTTTCCTTCGCGAGCATCCTTAACTTTAATGTTGGTTCGCGGAATAACACTTTCGGGATCAAGAAAAGTAATTCTTTGTTTCTTTTGTTGACGTTCCGCCCTTCGTTTCAGACGGGCGTTCATGAGCGATTTTATATCGTTGTTAAAATGGGAAAGAAAGGAGAGAGCGGAAAGCGTTTCAGATGTATAAATATCTTTATACAATTCCTTTAGGTTGCCATGTATGATAATTTCGGAATTCATGATTTCGATTTATGTTTGGAATTGAAAGATTTAAAGATTGGAAAATTATAGCTCACAGACTAGTAGCAAAACATAGTTTTCAGGGTTATGAACGGTTTTGCAGACGCCAAGGACACTGTGATAGAGTTGGTTGATCGATGGCGATAGAAAAAGTAGCTGCGTGCAAATTCGACCGCGATATCAAATCACTTTTTCTTATTCACAAAAGCACAGTGCTGACCATGATAATCAAAGCCACCGCTAATATTCCCAGGTACCAAAACCCCTGCGCTACGTGCTGGACATCTGCGGCAGCAGCAATGCTGGTCTTTTCATAGGTTGGAATGATCCAGGGCATAACATAGGCCTGCAGGCATGTAAGTATGCAAATAACGAACAGCATGATAAAACTGTGCTTTACGTAAACCGGAATAGATCTGATTCTTTTCCTACCAGTCCGACGGCGGCAGCGCCAATGGCAATTGACTGCGGTGAAATCATTTTTCCGGTAACACCACCAGAGGCATTTGCGCTTACCGTTACTACTGGATCAACGCCAAGGGTATCCGCTGAAGTAGATTGTAATTTGCAGAACAAAGCATTGGATGATGTATCCGACCCGGTAAGAAATACACCCAAGCCATCCGAGTATCGGAGAAAAGAAAGGAAACAGTGAGCCTGTGGCAGCAAGGGCCATCGCCATGGTAATTGACATTCCTGAATTGTTGGCAATAAAAGCAAAGCCAACGACGGATGCGATGGTGATCACCGGAAACTTTAATTGCTTGAGGGTCGACCAGTAAATATTTGCGCCTTGACGATACGTTAGGCCCAGCAGCGGTATGGAAATAAGGGTAGCCAGCAACACGGCTGTACCGGGTGCAGACAGATAATTGAACTCAAATGGTTTGATGACCAGCGGACTTCCGTCGGCTTTCATGATCGTACCGTTCAAACCCGGAATGTCGAATTTCATTATACCGATGGAATTCAACGCATCCTTTACCGGCTGAAGTCCCCAGGCGATGATGAACATTGTCATGATAATAAAGGGAGACCAGGCCGTGAGAACCTCACCTGCCGAATATTTCTTACTGGCATCGATTGTCTGTTGTGGTTCCTCACTGAATCGCCAGATTGATTTTGGCTTCCAGTATCGCAAGAGTACGACTAAGCAAATAATAGACGCGATACCTGCCATCACATCCGGAAGCATGGGCCCGAAGTAATTGGCTGCAAACCATTGAAAGAAAGCAAAGGAAACTCCCGACACGATGATTGCAGGCAGCACTTCCAGGGACTTTTTAACACCGGACATCAGTATTACCAGATAAAAGGGTACTACCACCGATAAGATCGGCAAGTGTTCTTCCTACCATTTGCGAAATGGCCATCTCCGGAATATCAGATACGCGCGAAGCCATAATGATGGGTGTTCCGACGGAGCCAAACGCAACGGGTGCGGTATTGGCAATCAGACAAAGACCGGCAGCATATAAGGGATTAAACCCCAATCCGACAAGCATTGCCGCTGATATCGCAACCGGAGCGCCGAAGCCAGCAGCACCTTCCAGAAAGGCACCAAATGAAAACGCGATAAGAAGTGCCTGAAGCCTCCGGTCCGGCGTAATGGAGGCCATAAAATTTTTGATGATCTCAAACTGACCGCTCTCTACGGTGACATTGAAAAGGAAAACGGCGCTGATAATGATCCAGCAAATAGGAAATAACCCATACAACGCGCCATGTAATCCGGATGACAAAGCGAGCTTCAGAGGCATGCCGTAAACTGCCATGGCGATAACAATAGCGAGCACGACGGTCAGCAGGCTCGCGATGTAACCTTTCACTTTTCGAATCAGCAACAAGAAAATAAAGAATACGGGAATGGCGGCCACCAGCGCCGACAGCGCAATGTTATCGAGTGGGTCTATTCGTTGAGTCCAATTCATGCTGATGGTTTTGCCCGGATAACTTCCACCCAATGTTTTGGTTTAACGCCTGTAAAATGATGGATCTGATGTCGGCAACTAAATCCATTAGCAACGAGGGTGGTACCCGCTTTCATGGATTTTACTGCCGGAAATAAAATAGCTTCGCCGATTTTTCGGGATAGCTCATAGTGTTCTGTTTCATATCCAAAGGATCCTGCCATACCACAGCAACCGGAAGGAATTTCGGAAACTGTCTGTTTGCCCTGACTTAGCATGGTCTTCATGCCTTGTGTTCCATACAACGCTTTCTGATGGCAATGTCCGTGAATAAGAATATTACCTGCAATGGACTCAAATGTTGTATGAAGCTTGCCGGCGCTTATTTCATCCTCCAGAAATTTATCGATCATCATAACCTGCTTTTTTAACTGTGCTGCCAGCGTTTCATCGTCGATGAGATCAGGAAGGTCATCGTTTAACGCAGATGCACAACTGGGTTCACATACAACAATGGTCAAGCCTTGATCGAGGTATTTTCGGAGACCTTCAGCTGTTTTTGTACCTTCTTTTTTCGCATCCCGTAAAAAACCATGCGAAATTTTTGGCCGCTGACAGCATCCAACATTTGCCAGTATAACTTCATAACCACAGGAGTTCAACAGCTCGCAGTGCGGAAATACCAACGTTAGGTTCATGGAAATTCAGATAAGTATCGGCAAAAAGCACAACTTTCTTCTGATGGGTTCTTGAAGGGATTGTTCTCCTTCTTTTCAAACCATTTGTAAAAAGGTTCAGGAGCATATTCCGGCAACACTCTGCGATGATCAAAGCCAGCAACTTTCTCCATTATCGCTCTGAACAATTTTGTTTCCTGCACGAAGTTGACGATACCCGAAAGCGCACCTGAAAATTTTGACGCAGCGTTTGACGAATCCCGAATAAGCCGGTCGCGGAGCGTGATGCCATGCTCATCGTAGTACATCTGCAGTACATCGCTTTTCATTTTTGCCATGTCAACATTGCTGGGACATTCGGATTTACAAGCCTTGCAGGAAAGACATAAATCCATCACCTCATGAAGCCGTTTGCTGCTAAACCCTCTTTGTCCAACTGGCCTGACATCGCCAGGCGTAATGCATTTGCCCTGCCGCGTGTTGAATGTTCTTCATCGCGAGTGGCTTTGAAACTGGGACACATCGTTCCTCCAAGCATCTTTCGGCATTCACCCACGCCGGTACACATATGGACAGATTCGCCGAAACTGTTTTCCGCTCGATATTGAAAAGTGCCTTTTACTTCTTGATCCTGATACTTTGTACCATAGCGAAGGTTGTGCTCGATCGTTTGAGCATCGACAATCTTTCCCGGATTCATAATGTTTTCCGGATCAAACAATTTCTTTACGTGCCTGAATGCCTGGTATAACTGTGTTCCAAAAAAGCGTTCATTGTAAGCACTTCTTACCAGTCCATCGCCATGTTCTCCGCTCCATGAACCACCATACTTTACCACTAGCTCAAAGGTCTCGTCGGTTATCTTTTTTAAATTTTCGATGTCCTCCTGCTGTCTCAAGTCCAGCAGCGGCTGAACGTGAATTACGCCAACGCTGGCGTGTGCATACATGGAAACTTCCGTGTTATGATTTGCACAGATCTTAAGGACCTGGTCAATATATTCAGGTAGCACTTCCGTGGGAATTGCAGAGTCTTCAATGAAGCTCAGCGCTTTTTTTTCACCCTTAATTCCCATCATCAGGCCTAATCCCTTTCGCCGCAAGGCTGCCACACATCATCATATTCTTTTCCAGAAGGGAAGAGCGGGATAGGCATATCCAAAATTCAGCTTTTTTAAGTCTTCGAATCATGTCTATGCGGCCGTTCCATCACAGATTCGAAAGTGTCGCCATAAAATTCCACGATCAAAATGGCTGCAGGATCACCCTCGATAAAATGGCAATGTTGTTTCGTGGTGAGATTTTCAGCGCTTAAGTGCAAAACCGTTCGGTCGATGATCTCAATGGCCGATGGTTTATAAGGAAGCATCGGCTGCACCGCACGAATCGCTTCCAGCAATTCAGCAAAATGCACAACGACTACCGATTTAAATTTTGGAAGCGGCTCCAGATTGATTTTTAGCTCAAGGGTGACCGCCAAGGTTCCTTCACTTCCGGTAATCAGCTTTGCCAGGTTCCAACGGTCGGTGTAAACAAATTCATCGAGATTGTAACCACCGACCCTGCGCATCACTTTCGGGAAGCGTTTTTTTATCTCTTCCTTATTTTGCTGAATGATCTCTTGAACATTTTGATATATTTCTCCTTCCCGATCTTTCTGATGTGCTTTTTGATCAAACTCTTCTGGCGAAAGTTCTTTTAATAACAGTTCTGTTCCATCTGCCAGCAACACTTTTGCTTCGAGAACATGATCAACGGTTTTTCCGTACAAAATACTTTTTGTGCCCGAAGAATTATTGCCGACCATTCCACCCACATTTGCCCGGCTGGAAGTCGCTGGATCAGGAGCAAAGTGCAGTTTGTATTTTGCCATTTCCTCATTCAGCTCATCACGGACCAGTCCCGGTTGAACTCTTACCCATCGTTCCTTTTCATTGAACTCCAGTATCTTGTTCATGTACTTGGAGAAATCAATGACGATCGCTTCGCCAACCGTTTGGCCAGCCAGACTTGTTCCGCCTCCACGGGGAAGAATTTTTAATTTATGTGATCTGGCTATTTCGACAGCTTTCTTAACATCGGATTCATCCAAGGGCAGGACGACGGCCAGCGGTTTGATCTGATAAAAGCTGGCGTCGGTAGAATACATGCCCAGCGAATAGTCATCGACAAGCACATCGCCTTTGATGTTCTTGAGTTCATCAATAAAAGTGCGTACTGTCTCTCCGTTCTTGTGTAAGCATGATTGCTATGATTCGATGGAGAAAAGGTAATTAAAAAAGAATGGAAGAGAAAAGGAAAATATTACGAAGCTGACGGGAAGTTCCAGTTTCGCCTGGCGTCGTGGTTTGTCAGTCGATGGAAACGGTCCAAAAATTTTACAAATTAATACGGTGTGTGTGTCCGGAATTCAAAGATGACGGTGTCTTCTACAAAACAAGCCCTTAAAATCGCAAAAAACTCGACCCTAATATTATGAAGCACTTTATCCTAATTATCTTCTTCGTTACGGCCAGATTTTCCTGTCACGCACAGGATATAACAGCCAACAACGCAAATCCGACGTATGAAACGATTATCAAAAGACTATTTTGATGGGTGGGTAAAGAAAGACTGGAATTTGGTAAAGGGACAGCTGGCGGAGGGATTTACTTTTACCAGCGCGGCTCCCGACGACCATATATCCGTCGAAAAATTTAAGGAAAAATGTTGGGTGCAAGCAACGCATATTCAAAGATTTGAATTCGTGAAAATCATGGGAGACAACAATGGAGCATTTGCAATCATTCACGTTGTGACCGACGATAACAGAATTATCCGCAATATGGAATATTTTACGTTTAGCGATGGAAAAATAAAAGCAATCGAGGTCTTCTTTGGCGGTAGCGGGGAGGGGTTTCCCACCAACTCAAAGCAATAAGCATTTTCATATGTGAGGATAGGGATCGCGTTGCTTACCTTCTTGGCTGAAGGAATACGGCAAAAAAATATTGCGTTCTTCGCGGAGCAAGCAGGAGCTAAAACGAATATCAGTTAACACGTGTATTCATTATACAGACGTGGTCAATTCATCCTGAGGAACTTGCTTTAGTGGCTTTGGTGCATCGGGCCGGATATCATATCGGGCCGCACCACCCTCGGTATGTACTTTGGTTATGATCCAAACGGTGTCGGAATCTTGAAGCAGCATAACTTTGTCACCAACCTCGAAGGTCGGTTTCTTAGGGTCATCCTCGATGTGCATAGCATTTCTATTAATTCATAGTTTCAACAACACAGCTTTTGAAAGGTTATTTTTTTGTGGGATTAATGTCCTCCACGAGCAAAAGGTGCGATTTAGCCTTGCAGAGCCCATTGCTGGAGCTGACTGAAGGGAAAAATTTTAAAAAGCTTGGTGGAGGCGTGTTTATATATTTTTTCAGTTTCGAAAATGGCGTTTTTCGATTTGATCGATTAAGTACCTGCTATTATGCTGCTTCTTTGGCCTTTATTAGGTGGATTTTTCTCAGATTATGTGCCATCGCTATAACGGTTGCCTCCGTTTTGACTTTTTTGATGCCCCTGAGATGGAAGCGTCTAAACCCCATATTATGTTTAAAATCCCCAAAACAACTCTCAATTTCAGAGCCTCGCCTTCGTCGCAGTTCAAATCCCTTTTCGCTATGAAGGTGCTGATTGGATATTTCTTTATACATATCTAATTGTTCATTGACCAGGATTGTCCTATTGCTTTCTTTTGATTTTGTACAGAGCTCTCTCATTTCGCATCCACTGCAATCATCTGCTTGATATACCTTTAGCCGAGATATAAAACCCGTTTTTCTGTGCCTGTCTTCGTTTTTATGCGTATATCTTAAGCGTTGAGAGTTCGGACAAGTATAAGCATCAGCAATCGGATCGTATGTAAAATTCTCTTTTCTAAAAATGTCCTCCTTAAATTTTTTAGTTTCATCTCTATGAAAAGTCGGATACTTCATATAGCTATCAATTTCTGCTCCTTCCAGTAACTGGTAATTTTCTTCAGTTCCAAAAATGCTGTCAGCCATAAGGGATTCAGGCTTGAATAAAAAACTTTCAAGGTGCTCTTTAAAGCAAGCTGCATCATTAGAATTCTGATGGGTAGTGATGGCCGTGACAAATTGGTTTTCGCTACTGGCCACTACATTATAAGCAGGTAAAAACTCTTCATTTTTCATCTTCATCACTGAAGCATCATTATCAGTTTTACTGTACCCACTTCGCTGTTGCGCTATTTCAAGTTGTTCTTCGTACTTACTAATTTTTTCCTGTTGTTCAACAATTTGCTTTTTAAGTGACACAGCCTTCCGCCTTTTCCTGATTTCAGTTGTGGTTTCAATTACTTTATTAAGTTTTTCTATCCCTGTGGCAATGGCCTCTTTGGAAACCGGTTCGCTACCCATCTCTTCTAAATTCCGATCCCCATACTGTAACTCTTCTACAGCATTTAATTCATCGATTTGTTTGAATAGTTCTTGGCATTTCGTTTCGGCTATCGCCTTATAGCGTTCCGAACTTTTTTTCCATACTACCTTGTGGCGGTTTGCATCTGCAGAAAAAGTAGAGCCATCAGTGAAATAATTTTCTATTTGGACATATCCATGATCAATGAGAAACAAAAGCAATTCTTTGAACAGGTCCTCTATGGTCTCTTTCAGTATCCCGCTTCTAAATAGGTTGAGGGTACGGAAATCCGGTCGATTATATGCTGCTAACCACATAAAAGTTACATCTTGTGAAAGTGCCTTAGCTATTTTCCGGCCCGTGTAAATCTTCATCGCATACCCATACAGCAACACTTTGATTAGCATTTTTGGATGATAGGCGCTTGTTCCACCACCTTCATATTGATTGATGATCGAACTTATGTCCAGTCGCTCAACAACTTGATTCACAATACGCACCAGGTGATTATTAGGACTCAGTTCCTCCAAGCTGGGAGGTAACAATTGAATTTGCTGTTGATTGTATTCCTTAAATGAAGCTTTACTCGTAATTTTACCCATACATAATTTTTGTTTCGCAAAACTAAATTATGGGTCTGGCCTCTTCTCTCAAAGGAAGGGGCCGACTTTTTAGTCAGCCCCATGATGTTGGTAGAACAATCCGTCCTTCGACAAAAGTCCCGTCAGGGACGAAATATAATTTTGCTCGCAAAAAATATTTCATCCCTCACGGGATTCGCTCTCGTGTTAACTTGTTTTCAATCAATATTTGGTCCCAGTGGGACCAGCATTTTAGCACTCTCACATGTTGCTACATCGTTGAGCGAACTCCTTGCGCTAGGAGAGGCCATTTTTCGAAGCTGATTCCTTTGCTGGTTCGATATGGATCATAACATCAGCAAATAAAGGATATGCGTCTTGTATCTTGTCTTTTACTTTATGAGCAATTTTGTGTCCCTCCTCCACGGTCAACTTTTTGTCAACCCAAATGTGCATGTCAGCAACTTTGAATACCCCCATTTTTCTAACTTTGATTTTTTCCACGGCCATCACGTTATCCACATTTTCCGCCAAACATCGAATCTCACTTCGTTAAAATCGGGTCGAGTTCTTCATCCAGTAACTCACCGATCGCAGGCCGCGCAATTCGGTATGCGTTGATTAATATTATTACGGACGCGAAGAGCGCTGCAAAATCATCTGCAATTTCATAACCAGGTCCGCCGATCAGTCCAATTGAAATACCTATAAAGGCTGCTGCAGAAGTGATTGCATCGCTGCGATGGTGGAACGCATCAGCTTTTACCGCTCCACTGCTAATTTCTTTACTGGTCTTTAGAACAAATCTGTACAACAGTTCCTTCGTGATAATCACCACCACGAGAATTATCAAAGTAAAAGCTTCTGGCGTTTTGTGGGGCGTGATGATGTTTTGAATACTTTTTACTGCTATTGTTACGGCAGCGGCCACAAGTGCGAGGCTGATTCCCAATGAAATCAGCGCTTCTCCCTTTCCATGTCCATAGGGATGATCTTGATCTGCGGGCCTTGAAGACCATCTTAATCCAATCCATAACATCCCTGATGTAATAATATCCGTAGTAGATTCGATGGCATCTGCGACGAGCGCGTATGAATTTCCCACAATGCCACCGACGCCTTTGATCATGGCAAGTACTAGTGCTCACGACAATTCCAATGATCGTTGAGCGAAGACCTTTTTTAAAGTTCGATACGTAACGTTCTGGCATAAATTTATTGGCGTTTCAACTTTGCCCGCCCAAAGCAACAACAAACTAGATTAGGCACAATTAATCATTCTCCCAAGTCAGTTAAGTAAATTATCTTTTCGATAACCGATGAAACGCTTTCATTCATACCTGATCACCAGGTGTTTTGCGCTGGATGGATTAATTGAAAAATCGACATACGTGGAATTTTCGATTTGAATAAATTTAAACGAAATGGTTTGGTGATCAGCCTCGACGCTTATCGGTTTGGCATTTTGGGGCAAGAGAACATGATGGACAGTTACTCAACTTTTTCATATATCCACGTCAAGTGCTTTTCTGGTGTACAAAATGAAAAAATCATGAGGATTCAAATTGGAGGTTAGAGGTGCGCGCTATCCTTTAGTTTTCCATAACTATTCCTATAGATCTTTCCCTTTTTCGGATGCGTAAATTTCATTGCGGACCACGTTGCATCTATGCTCAACGTTTTGCTTTCGACAAGACCGTAATCATAGCCTATTTTAATAACCACTGTTAGCGTAAGGTCCGTTTCTTTTTGCCGCGCTTTTGGCCACGAGATCCAAAGCATGCCGTTTTCATTCAGATGTTCTTTTAAGTTTGGAAATTTATTATGAAGCGCTGTTTGTTTGGTGGCAAAGAAATGGATGTAGTCAAAATGACCCCGGAGACTTGAAGCAACATCAAGGTTAGGCGGATCAATAGATTTGATGGCATCTGGTGGTGCGTTAATAAAGATAGCACGCGCATTTTCCTTGATGCCCATTTTTGCTGATACAGACTTTGTCATAAGATTTTTGTACCTTCCGGAAGAACAACAACATCGCAAAAAATTAAGTTTGAATAAATTAGTCAGGGTATGCGAGTCAAAGGAAGAGCGGTGGCTGACATGATCTTGAATTGCCAAATAGACGGACAAATAAAAAGTATGACCTATCGAGGCGACTCTTTGTCAACGGCGTCGACGGTTTCTCTGTAAAATTTGCTTGGCGTTTTCCCTGTTATTTTTTTAAACACAGCGTGGAAGGAAGTTTTCGAGTTGAAGCCCGAAAGTTGTGCCAACGCTTCAACGGTGGGTTTTCTTCTTCCTGGTTTCAGCATCAGTAGTTTGAATTCTTCCACTCTATAATTATTTACATAATCACTGAACTTTAATTTAAACCTGTCATTGATCACCTGCGAAACATGATATCGGCTTTCGCCAATTTGCTTTGATAGGGTCTCCAAAGAAAGATTTGGATCAAGATAAGGCTTCT
Organism: uncultured Bacteroidota bacterium; assembly: GCA_963813425.1. Classification (GTDB taxonomy): domain Bacteria; phylum Bacteroidota; class Bacteroidia; order Cytophagales; family Cyclobacteriaceae; genus Chryseolinea. The sequence continues at coordinate 148,745 of CAWEZB010000022.1, read as the reverse complement.
TTTCCTTCATATAAATACTGAGCTTTTCCTGGATACGCTGCGCATTTTCCAGATCAAGCGAGGAACTGCGGTATTTTTCTTTTGAAATCCCGTTGGTGGTATTCTGCGTGGCAGGAAAGAAGATTTGAGGTTGGGTGATCGACTTATAGCTGATGGCGTACATGATAAAAACCAAAATAAATTGAATTGTCAGATGCCATGGCTTCGTCTCAAGGTCGGGGTCGATTATTTGAAGCTGCGCAGTGACAAAGGACGTAACGTACAAACACAACGTGGTGACCAGTAGCATTTTTAACCATCGAAGATCAATTTGGTTAGACATCGAATCGGCCTGATGAATGGGTGCCTGATAATTTTTTATTCGACGGAGCGATGCGACTGAATAAACCATCAGATGCAAAAAGAAGAGTTCATACATAATTACCGTCCCCACTTCCATTGCCCTATCTGTCCATGGAATGATAAAAGTTGTAAGAAGGATGCTATAATAAAGTAAAGGAAGCGAATAGTGCTTTAGATCGGCCTTTAAAAAAATCAAAGAGCCAGTCGTCATTTTCTTCACATAAAGAAACAGCAGTGGACCGTGAAGAAATACCAGACCACCCCATAGAAATTCCCATATTTTGAATAGCGACCCGCCTTCACCCTTTTTAAAGATGATGGGTTCAAGACAATCCAGCGTAATAATAACAATGAACAGGGCAAGCATCCTGTTTGCATTTTTATTGTTGTCCCGGGTCATGAGCAGAAGCACCAACAGTATTCCCTGAAAGGCGCCAACCCATGATATGATTTCAATAATGCTGTCCATAGGAAACGAATTAAGATATCACCGGTATAAATTAATAAGAACCCAAAAAGATTTTTGTTCAATCTGATCGGAAAGTACTCCCGACGATAGAATTATTTGTTGAAGACTTAAAACCTGTCAGCGGGATTCCCCCATTGCAGGTGAGGTTAAGTCATTGTAAAAATGTAAAGAACGGTTTATGAGAAAATGTTTATTTTTTATTTTCGTTTGCCTGGCATTTCATGCCCTTGGTCAAAAGGAGATTCACCTTGATCTCGGTGTTGGTCTCACGAGTCATGTCATCAAAGATGACGCGATGTCTCCAGTAAGATATACTGGTGTTTTACCCACCCTCGCAATTGGAACCATAAAAACGAAGGTCAACAAAAAGCTGAGCGAAGTGAGGCTGACGCTTCAGTATAATAATATTCACGCAAAGGCTGCCAAAGAGTACCCCTCGATGAAGGGACCTCTATTCAGACTGGATTTTGACTATATCCATCTCAGACAAACAAATCTGATAAAAGATAGCACCGATGGAACATTTTTCGTGGGGGGCTCATTCCATACCCTTTTGTCTTTCAGGTTTATGCCGCAGTTGGACAATAGTGCGATTATTTATGATTACTTCAGTTCGCTCGGCGTCAGCGTTGCTTATCAGCATGAATTCAATTGGTTACAAAAACGGCTGAGGCACTATCATCGGCTAAGCGTTCCAGTGGTGTCAGTCGGTTCACGTCCCGCTTACATGAACGTATTTAATTTTATTGCACCCAATGAGAATGATCCTATTGGTGATGCTTTTGACCGTGCTTCTGTCCGAAGTTTTGGATCACATGTGCGCGTCATATTTAGAAACTCCCTGTTCTATCCGATCAGGAGCAATAATTTAGTTGGCTTCACTTACGAATGGCAATATTACGGAGCCTCTTTCACCGTGCCGATAAGGTCGGCATATCATTCATTTGTTTTCTCGCTGTTGGTTCACCTTTAATTATTTGTATGAAAAAATTAGCTGTGTTTTTTTTAATAATAATCTTTTCGTCCTGTGAAGAGGTTTTCATTGACGCTGACCCAAAAAATGATCCCCTCGTAAACTTTGATTTCCTGTGGTCGGAGCTAGATCAAAAGTATTCGTTCTTCGACTTTAAGAAAATTGATTGGGATTCCGTTTACAATGTTTATCGCCCGCAGGTAAACAGCAGCACACCTCGCGAGGAGCTATTTAACGTTATGGCTAGCATGATAAATACACTGCGGGATGGCCATGTCAATCTTCGTTCAGAGTTTAATATTTCCAAATATGAGAACTGGTTCCTGGACTATCCTGCCAACTTTGAACGTGAAATGATATTGTATTACTACCTCGGTAATGATTATAAAATTACAGGTCCCCTTCTTCATAAGGAAATAGACGGCGTTGGGTATGTACGGTACGGTTCGTTTCAGTCTATCATTGATGAGGATGATTTGGATTATGTTTTCACGACCTATAAAAATTCGAAAGGCATTATTATAGACATTCGTGGCAACGAGGGTGGTGATCCCGCAAATGGCTTCAAAATATTAGAACGAATTGTCAAGGATAGAAAGGTTATCTATCGCCATGCATTCAAGAACGGACCTGGCCATAATGATTTCGAATCGTTCAAGGATGTTTACCTGGAACCTGACATGGAAAGAATAAGATACGATAAAAAAGTTGTCGTCCTTACGAACCGGTTGGTCTATAGCGCCGCGAATTACTTTTCGGCGATCTGCCGGGTTTATGGAATAACGCTGATCGGAGACCAAACAGGAGGTGGTGGAGGAGCACCCGCAGGGTCAGAGTTGCCAAATGGTTTTCACGTCAATTATTCTTCCTCGATTTGTCTGCTTCCGGATGGATATAACATTGAAGATGGAATTCCTCCCGACATCAAGGTGGATATAGCCGATGAAGACAAACTAAATCATATCGATACCATAATACAAACCGCAATCGACCAATTTTAAACAATTATGTATGAGATAAGTCCAGTTGTTTAGTAGTCAAAAACGGTTATGAAGTGTTTCCTGGTCGCGTGAGCAACATGGGCCGTTGCGTGATTGCATCTATTATATGATAATCGATTGCGATTTTTTGTGCAATCGAAAAAAAATCATACATCCTGAATTTTTTCACTTTAATTTATGTATACCTTTGCATAGCAATGAACAACTTCAGCGACAAGAAAAGACGCATAGGTGGACTTCTTTTAGAGGTTCTGGTGTTAATTTTTGTTTTCAGTAGTTCTTGGTCACAGGCGGAATTTACCGAAAAAACCAAAGATGAAGCCGTCTTAAAAGCTTCCCCCGTTGAACAAATAGCATTTCGCGATTCCGACTCTTACATAAAATCACTGCTTGATTTTATTTCTAAAATTCAAATTTCAGGAGGAGGATTTACATCCTTTCACGATTGATCTTCCTGCTCTGGAAATCGCAAACACAAGTTGTCTTTACATCTCGCATTCTCTATACAATGCGTTTTATACTCACCTCACAGCGAAAGCTCCATAAGTCAAATTCCAACTTCAGTCTTGACGTCTTCTGTATTATCTCTATTTAACAAAGAGTAATAAATGTTTTGGAATTTGTGAGTCCAATGCAGGGTATCACACCTGGTGCGCGGGGATTCAAAATCAATGGATCAAATTTTGGAGAAATGAATTGTATTGCTTTTCGATATAAGTTATCTGTGCTGCTGTCCTTAGTGTTTTCAGTCTACATCGTAATCTATCTGATTGGCAATTTCGTCAGCATAAAAGAAATGTTGACACAGTGTACGTTGATGTGCCTAGAGATCTAGATAGTGTTACTGCCGTTGAATTCGTGTCGTCGAATGATTTTAGTTTGACGCATAAGAATGGAAAGGACGAGAATAACCAGCACACTTTTGTCTATACGCTTCAGGGTGAGAAATTACTTCGTGGATGCATCTTCGATCGCGAAAAAATACTGTTACTGACCCAGACGTTGGTTTGGTTCACCCATTCGACATATCAAGTGTCCCTTCCGCCGGTGTGGCATCCTTCCATCCCCATTGCCCATCGGAGACTTATCATTTAACGGAATTTTCAGATAACGTGTGACTTTCACACGACCTTAACATTTTATACTTGTCTGCAGGCAAAGTATAACGGACACTTTCTTGTCCGAACCAGATCGTCTTTTTAATACTAAAAACTTTTAACAATCATTTTCAATTATGAAAACTTCATCGTCATTATCCAATAGTTTGAAATCTGTTTTTGCTGCAGTCGTTATTCCAGTAGAAATTTTACTGGCAATAGCAATATATCTTTTTGTGCTTAGGTAATCCTGCCAACTTTCAAGGCAATGATCCTGTGAATCACCCGCTGCCCGGCAATTATCTGGGCATTGTTTACAAAGGAGGATTTATTGTACCCATACTTATCTCGTTGCTGATGATGGTATTGACTTTTGGCATTGAGCGCATACTCACGATCAGCCGCGCAAAAGGAAAGGGGAATATCAAAAACTTTGTACAAAATATCCGGGCGTTGCTGTCAGCAAACAATCTTGGACAGGCGATTGCTGCTTGCGATCATCAAAAAGGTTCAGTTGCCAATGTAGTGAAAGCCGGCTTGACTAAATACGGCGAACTTTCGAAAACAAGTCAAATTGAATCCGACAAAAAAGTTCTGATGATCCAAAAGGACATTGAAGAAACTACACAATTGGAAATGCCAATGCTCGAAAAGAATCTTGTTATCATCGCTACCATTGCTTCCATTGCCACGTTGTTGGGCCTGCTGGGTACTGTGCTTGGTATGATTAAAGCTTTCGCCGCGTTGGCAACTGCGGGTGCTCCAGATGCTGTTGCCCTGGCAAATGGTATATCCGAAGCGTTGATCAACACCGCCTTGGGGATTGGTACTTCGGCTCTTGCTATTATTCTATATAACTACTTCACGACAAAAATCGACGCACTTACCTACGGCATCGATGAAGCGAGCTATAGCATCATTCAGAATTTTACTGCCCATACAAAGGACTAACTCGCTAACGATCTGTATATGGGAAAAGTAAAAGTTCAAAGAAGTTCGACTTCTATTGACATGACACCCATGGTTGACCTGGCGTTTCTCCTGGTGACATTTTTTATGCTCACCACGAAGTTCGCACCAGAAGAACCATTGGCCGTTGATATGCCGACTTCTGTTTCCGAAATCAAACTTCCGGATACGGATATTCTGACCATTTCCATTTCAAAAGACGGCGTTGTCTTTTTCAACATGGATGGAAAGTACAATCGTGAGGAACTGCTGGCTAAAATGGGAGAGAAGTACGGTGTGCAGTTTTCGGAACAGGAAGTCCGATCGTTTTCACTTCTGTCAAGCATGGGTGTTCCCTTCGGAAACTTAAAACAGTTTCTAAGCATGGCACCCGAAGAACGCAAACTTGTGAAGCAGCCTGGCATCCCCTGTGATTCGCTGAACAATGAACTCGCGGACTGGGTCATTTTTTCGAGAACTACCAATCCGAAATTGCGAATCGCAATAAAAGGTGACAGAGATGCGGAGTACCCTGTTGTTAAGAATGTGATCACAACTTTGATCGACAAGAAGGTAAACCGTTTCAACCTCATCACGAACATGGAAAGTGGTTCATGATGCATGTTAATAATTCAATCATAAAATATTAATGCAATGGCAGAAATAAGTCAAGGCAGTGGAAAAAAGGATGGAAAAGTACGAAGCAAAAAGACGTCTACCCGTATCGATATGACTCCGATGGTAGATCTTGCTTTTCTTTTGCTCACATTCTTTGTGATGACCACTACGCTCAATAAACCTCAGACCATGGAAATCACCATGCCTGAGAAGCCTAAGACAGAGGACAAGCAACCCATGGTAAATGAAAAGCGTGTGCTTACGCTCGTGCTGGGTGGGGACGATAAGGTCTACTGGTACCTTGGGAATCACGGATCCCAAGGTTGAACTATCAAATTTTTCAAATGATGGTATTCGAAAAGTGTTGCTGCAGCAAAATGCCCAGATCAAGGAAATGGTGGTTCTTATAAAACCATCCGATGAATCGAAGTATAAAAATGTGGTGGACATTCTGGATGAAATGAACATCAGCAACATCGCGCGTTTTGCATTGGTGGATATCACACCGGTAGATAAAGAACTCATTAAAGATTCGCAGCTATGAAAGCAGAAGGAGTTGATACAACACGATGGGAAGATATTGTATTTGAACATCGTAACAAGGCGTATGGTGCCTACTTCATTCGAAATATTTACAGCCGGCATGTTATTCTGGCCGTAGTGATCGCCAGTGCGATCGTGGGCTTGATCTTGGCGTTTCCAACGATCGCTGAATTTTTCAAGGCGCAGTCGGACGTTGAAGAAGTCGGGTTGAAGCAGGTAAAGTATACCGACCTGGCACCGCCGCCGCCGATAGATAAAAACACCCCGCCTCCTCCGAAGCTGGACATACCTCCGCCGGTGAAAACCATTATAAAGTTTCTTCCGCCAAAGGTGACCGACAAGCAAATTGTGGAGGAAGAAGAAATGCCCACGATCGAAGAGATAAAGGAGAATGACACCGGTGCTGAGACAGTCGAAGGTGTCGGTGATGTAATTTTTGACGAACCCGTGGAAGAGGTGGTGAAAGAGGAGAGCGATGAAGATGTCATTTTCACCGTCGTCGAACAGCAAGCAGAATTTGACGGGTGGCTTTGAAGCGATGGCAAAATTTATTGCAAAGAACATGAAGTATCCTGCGCAAGCCCGAAGGATGGGTGTGGAAGGTTCTGTATTTGTAAGCTTTGTCGTTGATAAGGAAGGGAACATAAGTGATCCTCAGGTAATCAAGGGCATTAGCGCCGACTGTGACAAGGAAGCGATTCGTGTCGTAAAAGTAATGCCACCCTGGAAACCAGGAAAGCAAAACGGTAAACCCGTGAAATCGCGCTTTGTACTGCCGATTAAATTCAGACTCGCGGTATGAAAAGTGATTCAAATCAATACATGACAACTTTTGAAATTGTCATGAAGTATTTGGGAATGCTGATGGCATTGATTTATGTGACCGCCGGAATCACGGTGCTGTATAGGTCGCGTGAACTATTTAATATTCCGCAACCTTACATTGTTCCGCTGGGAATTGGATTGATGTCCTATGGATTTTTTCGTGGCTATCGTCTTTATCAAAAATACTTCAAAAAGCGATCATGAAAACGATGCTGCAGTTTTGCATAGCTATCGCGTTGCTAATAAGCTGTGCTGACAAAGACAAAAACGGAAACGTTTTGGATACGCCGACGGCGGGCACGATTACAATTACGGCTGATGAAGCGCTCAAGCCTTTGATCGACGCGGAGATAAAAGCGTTCGAAGGAATTTATCACAACGCCCACATTAACGTGCGGTACACCAGCGAAGGTGAAGCGCTTGATGGATTGTTAAAAGATTCAGCGCGGTTGGCGATTGTCACGCGGCGCTTGGTAGAAAGCGAGCAAAAAATGTTGCTCGACCAAACAATCGTTCCGCAGCAGCTCACATTGGCAAAGGACGGAATTGCATTGATTTCGAACCGACAGCGGGCGGATAGTACCGATGACCCTTGATGAGCTGACCAAAATTCTGACAGGGAGAATCGACCCTGTGAATCAGTTCGCGAAAACGCAGTCGACAGACTATATCGGAAGTTGTCTTTGACCAACGAAACTCGGGGATTATCCGGTTTCTGAGAGATTCGCTTATTTCGTTCGATAACCTCCCAAGCTATTGCTTTGCGGTAAACAGTAACGCTGCCGTTGTGGAATACATCTCTCAAAATCCAAAGGCGTTGGGATTAATTGATGTGAGTTGGATTAGCGACCGCGATGATTCGACCGCAAACTCATTCCTCAATTCAATTCGGGTTTTGGGAGTCTCCGCCGATTCCGGGTTTTACCAACCTTATCAAGCTTACATGGCGCAAGGAAAATATCCTTTGATCCGTGATGTCGTGATGATTAGCCGTGAGGCGCGCAGCGGATTAGCCAGCGGCTTCATGGCCTTCGTTGCCAGTGACAAGGGCCAGCGCATTGTTTTAAAATCGGGCCTCGTGCCAGCCACGATGCCCATTCGAATTATAGAAGTTAACCATGAACCTTTTTAAATAAAAAAAATGAAAAATAGAATAATCGATATCATAGCGAGATTTTGGTTTGTGTTGCTAATCATTTTCTGTTGTGTCGTACTTAGTATAAGATTTGTTTCCGGGCAAACGTTAGAAATAAAGGATGCTAAACGTTTGATCGAAGTCGATCAAACGGGAAAAGCAATAAATGTTCTGAACAACGCGACCAAGACATATCCTACGAATTCAATCGTGTGGTATCATCTGGCAATGGCCCAGATAAAAAATGGCCAACGGGATCTTGCTGCAAACTCTCTTGATAAAGGCATTTCGTTGGACAATAAGGAACCGATGAACTATGTAGGCAGAGGTTATCTCAGCATGCTGGAAAATAATGCGCAAAAAGCTCAGCTTGATTTTGATCAGGCTTTATCGATGAGTAAATCAAAAAACGTTTCTGTTCTGCGAGGGATTGCCGAGGCATATCTCGTTGACAGCAAATTGGCAGCCAAGGCCGTTGAATTGGCGACAAAGGCAAAATCCATTGATGATCACGATCCGCAAACTTTCGTCGTTCTCGGCGATGCCTACCTGGCCCAAAACAACGGCGGACTGGCGGTCACAAACTATGAACGTGCCGCTGCGCTGGATAATAAGCTCGCATTGCCTCATTACAAAATTGGTTTGGTCTATCTGCGTTCGCGTAATTTTACGTCAGCTCAGGAGGCTTTTACCAAAGCCATCGAAATTGATCCAGGCTATACGTTGGCGTATAAGGAACTAGGCGAACTTTACTATCAAATGAAGAACGGGGAGAAAGCCGTGAAAGCCTATGAGACCTATCTTTCTCTCACGGATAAACCGGAAATTGGAAAGCTTCGGTATGCTTTTTTCTTATTCATGGCTAAGGATTTTGCCAAGGCGAACGAAATATTTCGAGACCTGATTAAAAACGAAAATGTCAGTCCTATTACCTTGCGGTTTTATGCCTTTTCCCTTTACGAGGCGGGTGACTATACAGAGAGTAGAAATGTATTTGAGCAATATTTTTCCAAATCTCCACAGGGAGAAATTGAAGCGAATGACTATGCGACGTACGCAAAGCTCTTGCTGAAGCAAAACGAAGACTCTTTAGCGATCATTCAGCTTCGAAAAAGCCTTGCATGGACGGTAAGCAACCTGAAGTCATGCAGTCGCTGGCCGAAACATTATTCAAGACAAAAAAATATCCTGAGGCAATTGTTGCTTACAACAACTTAATGGCGATCCGGTCCCGTGCAACGTCACAGGATTATTATACGTTGGGACGAGCCTACTACTTTAACAGTCAATTTTCAGAGGCAGATTCCATTTTTCAAAAACTCATAGAGCTTCAGCCAAACATGACGGTGGGTTATCTATGGGAGGCACGTACAAAGTCTAACCTCGATCCTGAATCGGTGAATGGCCTTGCTAAACCGTATTACGAAAAGCTCATCGAAAAAGCATCTGCGACACCAGAGAAAAATAAGAACGATCTCGTGGAAGCGTACTCGTACCTGGGGTACTATCATTTACTTAAAGAAGAGCCCGTAGTATCCAAATCATATTGGAAAAAGGTATTGGAGTTAAGTCCCAAGTGATGCCAAGGCGAAGGAGGCGTTAAAAGCTATTAATTAAAATTATTAGCAAACCTTAGCCACGCGCAGGAGCACGTAGTTGGTAAGAATTAACATGGTTTAGTTAAAGGTTCCCCATGTTTTTTATTGAAGGATGAGATTACGTTGTTTCTGCGCTGGCTATTTTTGTTTCTTGACCTAATTGAGATTTAATCCCAGTGTGAGCCCATACCATGCCTTATTTTGATAGATCCAAATATCCTTGTCGCGATCGGTGAGGGAATCCCACCCGATACCAAATCCTACGGTGAGGGTCTTCAGCCCAAACATTAAAGCAATTCCGCGCGACAACACTAGCCCATCATACTCGTCCGCTGTAAAGCCATTGGTGGTGGAAGGCGTCACAGACGTCGAGCCTAATCCGCCGAAAACCCTAACGTAAGAGCTCGATGGATTAAATCCTTTTTGATGCCGACGGGTGTTGCGTTGTATTTAATCTTAAACCGATCAAACCGATATCCCACAAATACATTTCCATTAAAATCTGTGGTCAGTTGTCGTGGCAGTGTGGAAACTGCCGGTCTGTATTTGAAAGGTATCGTGATTACATCCACATCGAAACTTTTTTTGAGAAATAATTGATCTGTGGCAGGCGTTATTAAAACTGATTGATCCGGATTGTCAAATGAGGTGATTTGAATGGTGTCATCCTTTACATAAACATTGACCTTTTGGTATTTTGCCCCTTTCTGGCGATACTCATACACATCGTCGCTCAATTGATATTTGGGAGAGTCCTTTATCGCGCCACAGGAGGCCATTAGGATACATACAGGTAATGCTAAGTTGGCCTTCAGGCTATTTCGTAAAAGGATTTTCATAGTGTCGAATATTAAATCGAAAATAGTCAAAGTGTTTATGGCATATCGGATCGATCAGAAATTTAAATTTCCTAAATTCAGACTCCATAATTTTCGAACCAACAGTCATGCTACGCAACTGTTTCAGAGGTGGACTTAGAAGCAAATGGAACAATAAACTTCACTCATGTATTAATATTCTTGGCCTGGCCTTGGGGATTGCCGTCGTTCTATTGATCGGCGGATTATGAGATTGGCGAACTGCAGGTAAATAAAAGTATTAAAGACTTAGAACGTATTCATTGTGATTGAAATTAGAAAGGCAACGGCGGAAGACGGCCATCCTGTATGGAAAATTATCAGAGAGGTGATTTCAAAAGGAGATACCTATGTGTTTGATCCCAAGTCTTCAAAAGAAACGATGTTGAATTATTGGTATGGACCAGATAGGCATACATATGTTGCACTTGACAAAGGAACAATCGTGGGTACTTTTATGATTAGAGACAATCAGCCGGGCTTGGGTGCTCACGTTGCTAATGGGTCATACATGGTGCCTGAAGCCGCATCCGGCAAAGGCATTGGCAAAAAAATGGGAGAATTTTCTTTAGCGGAGGCAAAACGACTTGGGTACACGGCTATGCAATTCAATATTGTAATTAAGAGTAATGCCAGAGCTGTTCAGCTATGGCAAAACTTGGGTTTTAAGATTATTGGCGAGATACCCGATGCTTTTAATCACAAAGAAAACGGATTAACGAACGCCTACATCATGTATCGTAAGCTTTAGGCATCGCAGGACGAAAATTTGGGTTTCTGATAATATATGTCTCAGACTTCAAAGCGTAATATCCCACTGCAATCGGAACCTCCATTCATCTGCAGGGTCAAGATCCGATTTCACATAATTAAAATAACTTGTCTCAAAGGTCAACTTATTCTTGTGTCCATTGAAAAACCAGTTGAGGGCAACTGACGTTTCCTTTTCCTTATTTTGTCTGGCCTCCGCGTTAGGCTGGTATAAAGCATTTCGCATGGCGACCTCCAGAGGCGCTGGCCACCAGGAAATAGCTTCATGGAAAAAATAACCTGCCTGCACGTAGTACCCTCGTAAAATATCTGTTTGATCGTTATCCGATTTGTCAATAATTTCTTTCCAATGGAGCTCCGATTGCCAGCTGAAGCCTTTGTACATAAATGCAGTTTCCACATTCATTTGATTAACACGATATTGTCCAGCCTCTCCGTTTTCATAGCCTTCCAAAGACCCGCCGCCGGCTTGTGAGAAGCGTGTGTATGGACTTCGATTCGTGACGCCTGACAAGGCGACGATACCGGCAGGCATTTCATGTTTCTCCAAATCAGATCCTTCAAAATCCAGGTATCGTCCCAGGAAATTCCATTGAAGTCTCCCAAAATACATCAGGTGATTGTCATCATTGTTTACATTTCCCCGGCCGGTTCCTGTTAACACAGCTGCCCAGTAGTTAAAGTCTGCAACTCCTTTCCCTTTCAAACGCCCATAGACTTCGACGCCTTGCTGGCGATCAACTGTAAAGGGCCGGTTGATGATTGAGCGATCGACCATTTGCTGTTCGCCGCTACTGATGCGTCGCTCTCTTGAATATTCCACTTTCCATTGACCTACCTTAAAACTGAGCCACTCCCATTTCTCAATCATGATTCTGAAGTCCAGTAAGTTTGACTGGCTAAGCTCATACTCCCAATAATATTTTAACCACGGCTGGAACGCATTGCCACCTATTTTTAGTCTGGCGCGGTTAATTTTGAAGGCTTTCTTTTTTTCTTCGCTGAAGTCATCAAAAGTCACAGGGTTCTGGTCTTCCGGCGTGGCGAAACGGAACTGCAGGCGGCTTTGTATTTCCAATGAGAATCGTTTGTCCTTCGTTTGCAATTCAAAGCCTTTGCTTCCATATTTTGCAGTGATATTTTTTGAAGTATCTGGCTCGGACACCTGACCCCATGTATCAAAGACAAGCATAGGAAAATAATTAATGGTATAAAGGTTTTGCTTACCTTCCGTGATATTGATTGAAACATCGTAGCAGTACGTTGGTGAATACGAGCAGGCAACAATACCATACAATGAATATAATGGTTTATTTTTGGTATCGAAATTTTCCTTTTGAATTATTAGTGACCTCCTAGATGCTTCATCATAAATTTATGTACCCATATCGTTGTAGCTAAAACGGATTATGAAAATATTGGTATTTGGAGCGTCGGGATCTGGAACGACTACCGTCGGAAAAGCACTTGCTGAAATATTGGACTTCATTCACCTGGATGTCGATGATTATTATTGGGAACAAACGACACCGCCTTTTCAAGTAAAGATATCATCAACTCAAAGGAATGCTGCCCTGCTTCGTGATTTTCGAAATCATAAAAACGTAACCATAAGCGGTTCGCTGGTGAGTTGGGGAACCTATTGGGAAACGGCTTTCGATTTTGCAGTCTTTATTTACCTGCCAACGGAAGTTAGAATGAAAAGGCTCGAAAAAAGGGAAATCGAAAGATATGGTGATTCCCTGATCACGGACAAGGCTACACGCGAAAGTTCCAAGACCTTTCTCGACTGGGCGCAGCGGTACGATGACGAGAATTTTAAGGGTCGTTCAAAATATATTCATGAGGAGTGGATGAAATCATTGAGTTGTCCCGTACTTAAACTCACCGGTGAGCTCGAATTAAAAGAACAGGTGGACAAGATCTTATTCGCGATGAGGCACTCATCCGCGACAAAGTAAGGTGGTGGCTAGATTTTTCTAAAACATTCAAGGATGCTCACCGCTGATTCGGTACAAACAATTCGATTTAAGATAAAGCCGGACGCGTCGAGCAATATCTTATATGCTGCTTCCGTTCGCTCTTGCCCTTCGGTCATCACAAGCATGTTAATATCGAATAAAATCGCTTCAGACTTCTCGTTTCCAATTGGTAGAACACGTTCAATAATCAACAATCTGGCGGCGGGTTGCATAGCCTTATAACAGTTTTGTAAAATGGTAACACAGGCGTGATCGTCCCAATTATGTAAAACGCTTTTGAGTATATATACATCTCCTCCACCATATACCTCGTGGAAAAAATCTCCCGGGACGTAGCTCATGCGATCAAAAACTGTTACGTTGTTGATGCTGTTAATGACAAGCGGTTGATCAAATACAACGCCTGCAAGATGTGGATGGTCCTTCAACAGAGACAAAACAAAATGACCCTGTCCACCACCGATGTCTACAACTGTTTTGGCCGTTGAAAAGCTATAAGCTTTTTTAACGGCTTCCGCTTCATGATCCGAAAAGGCGGTCATGGCTTTGTTAAATTTTTCCGCGGCAGAAGGATTTTGGTTCAGATAGTCGTACAATCCAACGCCATGTGCGTGGTCAAAAGCCGGTGTGACGTTTTCGATACTGTAACTTAACTGCGCGTAAGCATCCCACAACCAGGCTTCACCATATAAGATGGCGACATTCCGCAACGAACCGGGCACCTCCTCGCAAAGCAGTGTTCCCGGGGCTGCAAGACTGAATGTAGCATCCTGTTTTGTTTCCAAAATTCCAAGACTGGTAAGAGCACGTAGTAAACGGTAAAGCCGCCCCTCATCGGTTCTCGTTGCAGCTGCAAGCTGCGTCGCTGATTGTGGTCCATTTTTCAGATGAGCTGCCAAATCAAGTTTGGCAGCGGTGGCAATAATTTGTGTTGTTCTAAACCCCATGATGAGTTCCCGCAGCAGCTTGCCTTGTGACGCGTTGGCCTGAATTTCTTCCGACGTTAATGCATTTGCCATAGCTTATGGTAATTAATTTTTTTGGGACAGATGTTCTGCTATAATTTTCTTTGATAGGTCTCCGGAATAAAAAAAGCATTTATTATAATCGCTAAAAGAATTAGAAAAAGAGGATAGAGGAGACCGGTGAAAATAGAAAAGGTTGCCGTGAGTAAGGTCATGCTCCTTAATAATTCGGCGAGAAATGTCGTCGATCCGCCCAAGACACCATTTCCAACATTATAAACAAAACCCATACTGGTAAATCGTATTCGCGTGGGGAAGGCTTCAAGAATAAAGGCCCCAAGGGGTCCGTACACCATAGCACAACAAATATGCAGTGACGCAATCAGTGATATTATTTTGACTGTTGTCACGCCGTCGATCGTGTGCACGACGGTTACGTGGTCTGGATTTCCCTGCTGAAGGATAACATAAAACGCCAACGGTACCAACAGAGCACTAAGAATCAGCCCACTTAACATCACTGTTTTCCGCCCGATCTTGTCGCTCAATGCGCCGAAAAGTTGAAAAAAAGGAAATCCCAAAAGGGTGGCTGCGGCGACAATTAGTAATGTCGTTTCCAAAGAAAGGAACACAGTTCGCTGAAGATAGAAGATCATTACAAAATGTGTGGTTTGCATCAATGTCGCTTGCGCAGCGCATCCACCGAAGACGATCAAAAGCATCGATTTAAGATTTCCCTTTGTTGTAAAAGTCTCTTTGACGGGTTTTTTGCTGATATTTCCCGCTGCCCTTAAGGTTTTGTATCGAGGCGTTTCAGTTAGTTTTCTCCTGATGTAATATCCTAGAATAACAAGTATCGCGCTCAAAAGAAACGGGAAGCGCCAGCCATAGGAGTTAAATGCACTGGTGGTCATAACTTTTTGTGTTAAAAAAAGTACACTCAAGCACATCAACAATGCCAGCGGAATTGTCGATTGAATAAAGCCGGTATAGTACCCCCTTTGATGATCGGGCGCATGCTCGGCAACATAAATAGTTGCTCCGCTATATTCACCGCTGATCGCTAACCCTTGCAATAGACGCAGCATTAAAAGTGACAAGGGAGCAAACCAACCTATTGTTTCGAATGTCGGAATACAACCGATCAGAAAAGTTGCAGCCCCCATCAGTAACAGCGAAACCAGGAATGGCTTTTTGCGGCCCTTGGTGTCACCTACGCTACCGAAGATCAATGCGCCTATGGGCCGAATTAAATAAGATGTAACCACGATGGCCAACGTTTCGAGGAATCTTGCCTCGCCGGGAGGAAACAAGTGTTGGGCAAGAACCGGGGCCAGGACCACCGCCAAAATCAGGTCATAAAATTCTATTAACGTGCCAATGGACGCGGAAGCGATGATCGGAAAGAGGTTGACGCCACTTTTTTCGTGAGATTGTACAGTCACGTCGGTACTCAATATGCCATTTTGCTCCGGGACCATTCTTCGAAAGTTTAATGGACAGTAGGTTGCATCTACAGGTGAAAAGTTAATTAAACAAGATGCAATTAGGTGCGAAAGCTCCTGCCAAAAAATAGTCCTTTGGTACCATTTTGTTGAAGGAAAGGGGCACCACGAATCGCAATTTTTCGCCGATGACTATATTTTGTACTTTTATAGCTGCCCGTTGAGATTGATAAGGCCTCATCACGCGTGCCCGGTCACCGCCCGCCTGTATAAAATTGAAACGAATTGACAATAACGCTTAAGGCCTATTCCTGAAATTGACGAACTTTATGTTTGGCGAACGGATCCCAGAGGGGTCTTAATTTTCCGTCGGTGTAGCTAAAAGAAGTTTTTTTCTGGAGCAGGCAGCCTAAGACAAACTATATTAAGAGTCGGAAACGACAGCATAATTAATTTTAACAGTATGACATTTCGGAAGTACATTTTTTTTGTGCTTGGAATTCTGAGTTCTTCGGTATTCTTTGTTTGTACAGCCCAACCTATCGCCGAAGATGTTGTGGGGGATACCACTGGATACAATCGTAGGTCTGGTATTGAATTCTTAATTGGCCTTAGTCAGATTATTGAAAAAGACAAAGACAGACTTCAAAGTCTCAAGGAGGATAGCATTACGTTAGAACCACTATTTAAACAACTAAGTAGTAGGTTTTATGAAATAGATAAGGTGCGCGATTCCCTTCAGCAACAATCCGTCTCACGCGCGGACGTGACCTCCTTAAATTATCAGTGGCAATATCTGCGCGATATCTTAGACTTTTTGCTTGATCGCAGGAGGACGATGGAACTGCAGAGAAAAATTTTAGCACATAAAATTGAAAAGGAGCAGGAGGTATTGGACTTTTTTATGAAAGGGGAGACCTTCGCCATTGTCGAAGCAACACTTCAGAAAGGTTGGGATTCTCAGGCAGCCGAAGAAAAAGAAGAATCGTCCGACGACGCGGATGTAAAAACTGACACAACAACTGCAGCGCCTCGTGAAGAGGTTGTAGCAGATGATTATAACTGGTCCGTTATAGAAATGGAGCGCGAGCTGCAGGTACTGGAGGCGAGATTTGAATTTTCAAAAAAAACATGGCTGTTCCTGGAGGAATTGCTCGCCTTAAATCAGGATGACTTGTTCCTAGCAAAGTCCCTGGCAACGAAATCATCGGTTCTACTGTCTAAATGGGAGTCAAACCTTAAATCAATGCAGAATGACTTAAATGAACTCATGAAATCAGACTCCGCAGTGGCATTACGAAACGACCTCCGTAAGTCCCTTCATCAAATTGCGCCATTGGCAGCGAGGATGAAGAATCGAGGAGTACAAGATTCCTTGTTGGCCAACGATCTGGAATTGCGTATGGCACGGTTAAAGGCAATCCAAGAGCCATTAGCAGAAAAGGTTCAGGACGCCAGCAAAAATATCGAGAAAAAAAAACGGCGTCTCGAGTTCATGACAAGCCCACTTGCTCCTCATCGCGTAATGTCTTTCATAGTGAATACTGGCCCGCGTATTTTATTCCTCATGATTATTTTCCTGCTAACCTACCTGGCGCTCCGTTGGCTGATTAAAGCAATTCTTCCAAAGTTCAGTTTTAAAAGTTATAAATCTAAAGAGGAGCAACAGGAAAGGATTGAAACGTTACGCCGCGCGTTACACAGCGCAATGACCATAATTATTTTAATTGTTGCAGTACTGACCTTGTTATCTGAATTTGGCATAGACGTATCGGTCTTGCTGGGAGGGGCAGCCGTGTTTTCCCTGGCGATCGCTTTTGGAGCACAAAGTTTGATCAGAGATTATTTTTCGGGAGTAATGATTATTTCAGAAAACCAATATCGCGTTGGAAATGTCGTTAACATCAACAATGTGTCGGGCGTCGTTGAAGATATCACACTGCGAATGACCATCCTCCGAGATTCGGAAGGCGTTGCGCACTTTATTCCCCATGGTGAAATCAAAATTGTGAGCAACCTTGGCTATATCTGGTCGCAGGTGGCGCTCGATATAAAAATTGCTTACACAGAAAATGTTGATTATGTCATGGAAGTAATAATGGAGGTTGCGCGTGCACTGAGGAAGGATCCTGAATTTGGCAAGTTCATTATAAGAGATCCAGAACTATTGGGCGTCGACTCCTTTGCAGATGCTTCGATCATTGTTAAAATTCTTGTAAAGACTGCACCCCTTAAGCAATGGACTGTCAAGCGAGAGCTGCTGCGAAGAATT
This sequence comes from uncultured Bacteroidota bacterium, assembly GCA_963813425.1. Taxonomy (GTDB): domain Bacteria; phylum Bacteroidota; class Bacteroidia; order Cytophagales; family Cyclobacteriaceae; genus Chryseolinea. The sequence goes on along the minus strand of CAWEZB010000022.1, from coordinate 130,904 downwards.
AAAAATCGCTTTGATGAAGAGGGCATCGAGATCCCACTTTCTTATCAGAGAATTCAGTACACGCCAGGCGAGGGTCTGATCTCTCATTCTGAAAAAATCAAAGAGCAACCCCGTGGAAAAATCAGGGACGATTGAGACTTGTCAATCGTATTAATATCGAATCGATTTTTAATGTAGTTTCTTTTTGACAAGGCGGATCTTTTCTTCCATCTGATTAAAAAACGCGTTGCGTTGTTTTTCACCGGACGTACTGATTTTATCCGACTTACTAACAAGATTCATCAGGTAATCATCCGCTTGCTGACAGAAGGCTTCATGAGTCGTGCTGAGAATATTTAAAGTATTGTAAGGAAGGAAAACCATTCGCTTGTCACCGATCTTGAAGAGGATGGTATTGTCAGCTATAAGCAAATCATTTTTATACAAATCGAAGGTGCTTTCTTTTTTCTCTTTGTAACCGATCTCCGCCCATGAGCGGATGTTGCTCAACAATACTGCGTATTCATCACATAACTGAAGGCCATAGGAAGGGTCTGCAAAGAACCCGCAGTCGTTATAAAATTCGATCTGACGCAGTGTTACGTTCAGTGTCTCTTCACTCCAGATTTCAGTTCGAGGAATGGAGGTATATTGTTCGTAAATTTTTTTACCGAGCGCCGTCAGCTCTTTTTGCACGCTCGATGTACTAAATTTCGCGTTGCGATATTCGTCGTGCCGCAGCACCGAACTCATCCAAAAATACATTTTGAAAGCGGAGAGCAACGGTGAATTGAAGTAATAGAAGACCGGAATGTCCTTTGCGAAATACCAAAGTTCCGCCTTGGGAAAACTGCGGAGCATGCTGAGGTTATCGTCAATGGTTTTCAGCCATTCCTTGAAGGTAAAGTCGCTCTTGTTTACAGCCCGGTACTGGAAGAGAGCGCTATCGGCCGAAGGGGAAATGATGGCATCAACTGAAATTTTGAATCGCACTGAAAGCTTCTTCACCTCATCCAGGGATAGCACGGTTTCTCCACGCATTCTTCTGTAAGCGCTATCGCGGCTGATATCAAGAAGTTCGGCTAGTTCATCTACAACGGAAACGTGGGGTGGTAGACGTTTGCGGACCTGCTCAAAGAAGAGCGCCTGTACGGAGGTATCCAATGTAGAATAGGTTTAGAAGCTTTGGGCTTACCCATTTTACATTAAAAAACCCCGATTTGCAAAATTTGCAACTGGTATTTCTCCTAAAACGATTTTTCGCAAGAGATTGAGTTATCATTCGAGATAAGTAACACCTCTCAAAAAAAACTGCAAATCCTTTTTTTGACGCAGGCGATAGTCGCTTTTGCTTTTGTTCACGCGACAATCACATTTATATCACCAACCCCCCTACCAATGAAAACAATATTTGCCTGCCTGCTAGTGCTTTGTTTTCAGCTCGCAATTGCCCAAAAAAGCCAGTTTGAAAATGATCCAAATCTTGCCAGAAAGGGAAGGTTCAATGTCGGTGCCATTATTACCTATTCGACCGCTACGCCGCCTCCCGCTTTCATTGCTGATGTCAGTTATGGAATTAGCAGCAAGACAACCGTTGGTATTACCGGGGGCACGACAGGAGCCCTGGCACTTTATGGAATCAAATTCAATACGCTGATTGCCGGTTCTGAAAACAAAAGACTCTTGTTCCGATTCCTCAGCGTGTACTACCCCGAACGGGACGGTCGATTCATGTTTGACAGGGAAGCTAAGTACGTAATGCCCTGGTTTCTAACAATGGCGGTGATTGACGGCGAATGGAAACTTAAAAACAAAATACGCCTCAACTCAGGGATTGGTCTGATGGAAAACCATTGCCTCGACGATATGAAAATGTGGTTCGACAAAAATCATGATCATCATGACATGGGCCATGATGGAGAGCTCGAGGGATCACTGATTGACGTTTTTACAACCCTTCAGGCAGGCGTTGCAGTTCCTTTGTCTCAAAGACTAACCTTGAAACTCGAGGCCATTGCGGTCTTTCATAAAATGCGCCTTATTCATAAGGACGAATTCAAAGTCACCTTTCCCATCAATCCATTTTTAAATTTTGTATATGCATTTTAACAGAACCCAATTTGCTACAAAAAGACACGTTCGATTATTGGCGCTGGCAATCCTGATTCTGGTGTTTTTATTATCGTCATGCACGGATGGTGAGATTGAAAAGGAGCTAAACAATTTGTTTTCGTCACCGATACAAATGGTCTTTGATAAATTTGACTATTCCGACTCCAAATTCACCAATCTTTAACATGGATTCGATTCTCTACGACTCGATATCCATCTACAAAGTTTGCTCCAGTATCCGGTTTGATTCCATCATTGTTTTGACTGGATTTATTTTTAACTATTGGGCAACAAACGACCTTAAGGCATCAACTGAAATCAGACAGGCTATTGTTGACACAATAGATTTTAGGGTGAGCGGACCCTACGTTCATAAAGCTCGCATTACTAAAATCAAACCAAATACAGAATATCAGGTCTGCGGAATGGCAAGCTACTTAGTAGGGCAGGATACAGCGCTCGTTGCATCTCCATGTGTTACGTTCCGAACGCCGTAGAGTGCAGGTGCTTTAAGGTCTAAGAAAATTCAATTAACCAAAAAATTTATCACCCATGCGAAGGGATATTTTCTTTATTACATGTCTGTATTATTTTTTTGTTAATCCTGAAGGTTGTTATCCTGCTGACATAAGGTTGTCACTTCATTATGCTTCCTTTATAAAAAAGACAAATGGATAGTCATTATAGGTGGAACCTTAATGATTCCCATATGTTTCAATTTAGAAAGCATATTTGTTTCACCAAAAAAAAAGTATCATGACAACCGCGGAAAAAACAATGACGACCCAGGAAGTTGCTGATCGTTTCTATGAACTTGCACAACAAGGCAAGTTTGACGAGATTCAGGAAGAGCTCTACGATGAAAATGTTAAAAGCATCGAACCGTCCCATTCCAACTGGGAAAATATTCAAGGCTTCGACAAAGTCAGAGAGAAGGCCAAAAAGTGGCAAGACATGACAGAAGAAATGCATGGTGGTTACACTAACAAGCCACAGGTTGCTGGTAACTTTTTTGTTTGCATTATGGGAATGGATGTAACCTTAAAGGGACAACCCAGGATGAAAATGGATGAAGTTGCTGTTTATGAAGTGAAGGATGGAAAAATTGTGTTGGAGCAATTCTTTTTTTAGAAGTCAGTAACAGTAACAAAAAGAAAGCGGATGATTCCGCTTTCTTTTTTTTTCGTATTAATATCGGTCTTGGCATTGCCTGTTTGCAGTCCCTTTTGGCTCACGCTATTAACTGCTGGGCATTTCGACCTTGAAGCCTGTTCTACCAACCATTCAAACTGACAATTTGTGCCGTCACGTGAGGCTTGTGCTACGTTTAATTTCTCGCTTAAGGTCTGCATTCGCAGTATTTAACGGTAAAAAGCGGTATGAAATTTTTCTAATAACCACGGTTTGATCGTTACCACTAATCATTGGACGTTGCCGTTTAATATCGAACAACATTATATTATTATATTCGGTGAAAGTTAGCCGGGTAAAGTGAGAAGTTGAGGAAAGGGCAGGCGACAATGCATGCAGTTACCCGTTATCATAGATCCGGAGTGTTTTGAAACTAAATCGTAAAAAAGATACCAAATGAATCGTATAAAATTCTTTTCCGTAACCTGCAAGGCCGCGGTGGTCAGTTTTGCAATATTATTGTCAACAGTTGTAAGCAATATTGCCTATGCGCAGGGGGGGATTAACATAAACCTGTATGGTGCTTATGTTTTCGACGACAAGTTCGATACCTACTACAGCAGTAGTTCCTATTATGAAGGGAAAATCAAGGGAGGATTTCAATGGGGAATCGGCGTGGAGTACATGGTGCAGCCGCAATATGGTATTGAGTTGTTATACCTTCGGCAAGATACGAATGCACCAACAAGGTACTACGGGGTAATAGGAAGCGGAAAGATGGAGAAGTGAACCTCGATCTGGCTATAAATTATATTATGCTCGCACCTACGAAGCATTTTCTTTCTTCCAATGAAAAACTTGAAGGCTTTGCCGGCTTTATGGCGGGAATGGTGATTGCGGAGGCGTCTAACCCAGACGGTGGCTCTCGGCACAGGCGAGGATAGCGCTACTAAATTTGCCTGGGGTTTGCGCCTGGGTGGAATAATCTGGGCAAGTGAGAAAGTTGGCATCAGACTTCAGACACAGCTCTTGTCCGCCACGCAAGCCATGGGTGGTGGTTTTTATTTCGGTACTGGCGGTGCTGGCGCCGGTGTTAGCAGTTATTCAACGATCTACCAATTTGGTCTTGGTGGTGGGTTAGTGTTCAAGGTGAAATGATTTAATCGGGTGTTCGTAATGCCTCGCTGGGCAGACAAGAATTCCCCTCAGGAATATCGAATGGCCTCGTCGGCCGTGAATTAGTATCGTCAATTGACGAATTTTCGAACGTGACTGAAGTTTAACAAACTACTTGCAATCCGTTTTGTTTTGCAAAACGGTTATCTACTTGTTTTTATTCTCAATGGCGCTAACGGCAACTATGAAAGTTGTGTTGAGTAGCTGTCTTCATGATTATGACGACGTGACAATTTACATAGCCACTTCGTTATGAACGCGCATGCGTCTACACGTAATCAGCAACCTTTATCAATCATTAATCACCCTAAAGATGAGTCAGTTTAAACTTAAAACAACCCTCGTGCGTGGATTGGCGTTGGGTATTCCCATCGCCGTCATTCTGTACGTATTTATCCGAATTCTCATTGTCCTGGAAAAATTAATCAGTCCTGCGGCCGAGGCAATTGGCATAGAACGCCTTCTGGGAGAGGTAACGCTCACGGTCCTCGCGCTTGGCGTTATTATGCTGTTCGTTCTCTTGCTTGGATTGCTAACCCGGATTCGAAAAGTGGAAAACATCAGGACCGAAATGGAATCGCTTGTCCTGAAATTTATTCCTTCTCTTTATCAGCTAAAAGCGATGGCGGATGACAAACTTGAGCTTCAAAATGCAAAAGATACCTGGAAGCCCGTCATCCTGCTTCACGAAAACAAGTATTGCGCCGCCTTCATTATCGAAGAGGAAGGCGATTTGATCACTTTGCTCGTTTCTAAAACCGTTACGATGAGCGACATTGAGATCCTGGTTACAAAAAAGAGCGAGGTAAAAACCATTCCGGTCAATTACATGGATTTGCAAAAATGCAGCAAGGCCTTTGGTAAAGGATTTATTTCTTTGATTAACAGCGGTGGTAGTCCAGAAGCAGTACCATCCTCTGAAGTTGAAAAAAAACCTATGGAAGGCAAACTTAGCGTATCCATGAACGGTGGAACCTGATTATTCAACGTCCTTTACGCAACGGAACCCTATGTGAGATTGACCGCTATCGAAAGCGGTTCCTTGTCGTGCACTTGGGCGGTAATTCGTGCAATAGTCGGTGGCACACAGGAACGACCCACCCTTTGTGACCCGTTTCATCGCATAGGGTTCATTGGGATCAAACGATTTGCCAGGTCCCTGGGGGTTGTCTGTCACAGCATTTCTCGAAAGTGTTTTAAAATAATTAATATCATACCAATCGCTGGTCCATTCCCATACATTTCCGATCATATCATATAATCCGTAATTGTTTGGCGGAAAAGATTTTACAGGCGAAGTCGAGCCGAAACCGTCTTCCGTTAAATTCACAACCGGGAAACTTCCCTGGAAAGTGTTAGCCATTAATTTTCCCTGCGGCGTAACCTCATTCCCCCAGCTGTAACGTTGTTGTTCATTGCCTCCCCGTGACGCAAATTCCCATTCTGCTTCCGTGGGCAATCGCTTGCCTTTCCATGTTGCGTAGGCCAATGCATCGTCATAGGCAATATGCACTACTGGGTGATTTGACCTCCCTTCCAACGTACTGGCTGGGCCTTCCGGGTGTTTCCAGTCTACACCTTTTCTCCACTGCCACCATTGCGTGTAATCATCCAGGCTAACTGGGTTTTTTGGTGGATTAAACACCAAAGAACCGGCCACCAAGACGCTGTCGGGTGGTTTCGGTGTGCCCGGAGGAACCTGCTTCTTGAGTTCTTCCCATGTCGGTTTTTTTTCAGCAACCGTGATGTAGTCGGTAGCATCAACGAACTCCTTGAATTGTTGGTTCGTCACTTCTGTCTCATCGATCCAAAATGCTTTTACCTTAACGTGATGGGCTGGCTGTTCATGGGGATAACTTTCCTCCTCATCCGTACCCATAATAAATTCTCCTCCTGGTATCAGCTTCATGCCAGGACTTTTTTCTTGCGGATCCTCTTGCTGCGACGAAGGGGATGAACAGCTCGCCAGCAGCACGAGGATAAAAAAATATAGGTATTGTATTTTGAACTTCAAGGTGTCAATGGATTGTTAATCAAGCAAAAAAAAATAGACCACGCATTATTTTTTCTCCATCTCGCCAATGAGTGGAATATTTTCCATTATGGTGGAGCGAATTTTACTAAGGATGTAGCCTTCAATCTGATAGAACTGAGCGGCGGCCTTAGCCCCAGACCCTTTTTTGATTTTCTTGTAATAGTCGGCAATTAACTTATCGTTCTTACCCTGCAACGAGATCACCTCTTTGATGATCTCATCGGTGGTAATATCATCCATCGTTGCATAACTGTTGGCGTATTTTTTTAACACTGAAATCCTCTTCTGACCCAGCGCCTTTCGTTTCGCTTCATACTCGTCATAAGATGTCCAGAATGCATCTTTTTGCGTCCCTTCCAGTTTAATAAACTCGGCCACCAGCGCTTTTTTCTCCATTCCAAATACAGACTGGAAAAAGTCAATTTCTTCCTTATCGCTTTGAGCAAGTAACACATGGTTGAGCAATAAGAACGCGAAAATCAGCATTGTTTTTTTCATACTTTTTTTGTTTGAGTGATTAACGAGAAAAAACAGGTATATAATGACTAACCCTTTGATCCAGGTTTTATCAATATTTAAATCTAGGACAAACGGAGAAATAAATTTTAAACGATGCCGTCTATTGCCAAAATTTGCATCGCGGCTAGTCGCCAGACACGAAGTCCCTGCGTATTTAAAGTTACACAAATTACCAGAATTGCATTCGAGGTTTAGACTGTGCGCGCGACTTTGCTCATAACAAGGAAAACATTAAACAAAACATTGTTTACCTAGAAGACGTTTCCGCCTGATGATGCACTGGCGTACAGGTCGCCAATGATCTACAATACAAAAAAATGCGAGATCTATGAACGCTGAAGAATTCTCATTGCTGGATGGTGGTGGGAAAGTCGTATCGTTTTGAAGTAGCTTAATATCAATACTTCAAAAATTTAGTGCCTTCCCAGGATTTGACGGCAGTTCGACCTTTGGAAGTTATTTTTGCCTTCACGCTCCCGTCCGCACCCAAATCAAATTGTGTCTGAAGATCGCCTAAGCCGCCCTCGAATAGATTGTTTCCTTTATAAGCTAATCCATCCCATACCTGGCCATTAAATTTAATAAAGAGCAGATCATCTTGTCGATAGAACTCGGCGTTGCCGTCTTTGTCAAGCGCATAGAGGCCACAAAGTTTGTTATATCCTTCGTCACTCAGCGGAAAGGTGTCAGCCAAAACGATGTTAAACTTTACAACTTTTACACCGGAACTATTTTTTGTGATCTCCAGGATCCGGTTAACAGACTGTGGTGAAGCGCTGCTGGTATCTTCCGTGAGGTGAGCATCACCTTTAAAATAGATTTGTGTTATGAGATCTTGATGATTGGGAGTTGACACCCGAAGATGTATGTGCGCCGGGCGCCACGACGTTGGTGACGCTTTGTATGGAACGGGCACAATAGTTTTGAAACTGTAGTTTCCGTTTTTGTCAGATTTTATGGCGCCCCTAAAAAGATAATCGTCTGAAGTGTTGTCGTAGTTTTCATTTTCGTCACATTGCCAGGCTTCGATCAAAACATTTTCGATTGGTGTTTTTGCATCTTTTTGAAACACAGTCCCGCTTAATTGCAGCACTTCACCTTTTGATCCAGCGGGAATGAGGTTACTTCGTATTGGTGCACCGGGCCTGTAGAATGGACCGAGAATATCGGTAGTGGTTGTGTTATCACCAATAAAACTTTTGCCGTTCCAATGAATTGATCCGATGGCCGCTATGCTGAAAGCAGTCAATGTGCTGTCTTTGATGAAAGTTCTGCGCTTCATAAAATTGATGGTTAAGGGATGGGTGAGGGATTATTATCTAATTTAAGATAAGCCATGGATCTCTGCTATCATTCAACGATTATCTTTTTGGAACAGCAAGTGAATGGGCCAAATATAAGGCGATAAGCATGATCGTGACGCGTAATTTGTTTTGTGAGTCATGACTTATTAATTAACTTAGTTAAGTCCGATTTTAGCGTGTGGCATTTCGATTTTAAGAAAATTTTGTTTTTCCTGTTTCCTTTACCCTCAACAATTACGACAAAGATTGGTGATTTTGGAATAAGTTGAAATCGCTGTGAGCTTAATTGCCTGATGGCACAGTCCTTCCAGTTCCGAAGGTGGTTTTTGGTTAAATATCAGGTAAAGGGCCACTGAAGTACTTCGAGACACATTTTATTGCGACTGACATTGTGTGGATTGTAAATTTTATTTTCAAAATAGATTTTTATGCCAGGCACAACATATTATTTACGTGATCCGAAAACAGGAAAAAAAATTTCAATTGGAAACATCAGGAAAAAGGACTGACTATTCTGGTGAAAGAAAAGGATCCTGTTGCAATTAAAAAAGCGCTTTCCAAAATAAAAAAAATGGCTCTAAAAGCCAGTTTGAGAAAAATTTCCTCTAGCGTTTATGTAATTGAATTCACAAATAATCCTTCTGATGAAGAAATCAATAAAATGATGTTACGCATTCGGAACGGAAGTGGCAAACGTGATACCGTATAATGTTTACAAAGCAAAGGACCGATATGGACTGATTTATATAACAGATGAAATTATCGTCACGTTTTCTGCGGGTACATCAGCCAATTCAATAAAACGTTTGACAGAAAAGTATAATATAAACAAGATTGATGAATATGCAGACGATCAGTTAATATGTGTATTTGCTCAGAAGCCAGGCAACTGGAACAATCCAATAGAAGTTGCTAATAAAATTGAAAATGAAAAGGGAGTAGAAATTGCAGAACCCAATCTTGTGCACCGGTTGGTAAATACAGCTACCCAGGCAAGACCAGTAGATAAATTTTTCCGGAGGCAATGGCACTTGGAAACAGGCAATCGACCCAATGTGTCTCCAAATGCTGACGTAAAGGCCAGGGAAGCCTGGAATAGATTGAAGGGAGGCGGTGACCCAAATGTTGTTATTGCAGTTGTTGATTTTGGATTTGATCTAAAACATCCTGACCTTAAAAACAAATTAGTCAAGCCTAAGCTGTCTTCATTTGATTTTGTAGATAGAGAAGGAGGCCGGAAATTTCCCAAACCACAAAGTCCAGATGAGGACCATGGGACTTCCTGCGCTGGAATCGCATTAGCAGAAAAGAATGGAGCGGGAGTAGTCGGTATCGCGTTTGGCTGCAGATTGCTTCCTGTTTGTTGCCCGGATAGTCTTAGAACTTCTGAACTCTGTAGAATTTTTCGGGCTATACAGGATAAAGCAGATGTTATTTCCTGCAGCTTTGCTCCGGAATTTGGTACTACGGCAATTACTGCTACGCTGGAAAATCTAATTGAAAAAATCGCCAAATCCGAAGGACGAAGGAGAAAAGGATGTGTTATTTGTTTTGCGGCTGGGAATGGCAATTTACCTTTAGACGAGGTCGTTACTAATCCGAAATTTTTTGTGAATTTGGAACCGCAACAGGTATTCGAAACAGTTAGAGTAATTAACCCGTATGCATCACATAAAGAAGTGATAGCGGTTGCAGCATCAACCGCAAAAAACAAAAAAGCGTTGTATAGCAATTGGGGTAAAGAAGTTTGGGTCTGCGCGCCTAGCAACGATATAACGCCGAGGGGAGCAATCATTGGCCGAGCGTTACAACCACATCAAGTATGGGTAATTTAGGAAGAAGGCTTTATACGAATAAATTTGGAGGTACCTCCAGCGCTGCTCCTTTGTAGCCGGGATAGCCGCTTTGGTAATATCAGCAAATCCCGCTTTAACAGCAAAAGAGGTAAAAGATATCATAAAAGAGACGGCGGATAAAATTAAACCGGAAGAATAATACCGCTGGAAAGTATGATAACAATGGTCATTCTAAATGGTATGGATATCGGAAAAGTGAATGCAGGAAGGGCAGTAAAAATAGCAATCGGGATGCGTTCCTAAGGGAAGTTTGCGATCAAGTCAGGTCAGAATATTTAATAGATTAATCACCTTAAATCATAAATCATGGCAGAAACATCAAGTTTGGTAATTCTCCATTTGTTACATGGAAGTTTGTTTGCAAAACACCTGCTGAAGTTAAGCGCAATACAAAAATTGCGAAGCAAACGCTAAAAGCTTTTTTAGAAGGGTTCAATGCAGGAATTGTTTCACTTCGGCAAAAAAAGCAATTACTTTTACAATTGTAAATAACGTCTTAAAACCGTTCAAAAGCAGGATCAACTACATTTCTTTTTAAGCCCGACGTTTTTAGAAAACCAAAAAGCGGTGGCGGGCCTAGACTGCAGCAAAGATAACAGTTCCAAAGCCGCCGCAACCCAACCCCTGATCAGGATAATATTTAAAACAGTCTTTTATGCATCTAAAGTCGGCATTGCTGCTTGGTTTTCTTGTATTGAAAACAACCCTACTCTGCAGTCAATGTCCTCCAAGAGACTCTTTATGGAACAGGCTGGTATTATTCAGAGATTCCAATATTAGTTCGTTAACCGATTCGGACCAGTTAAGTGAATTGCTTAAATATGAGAAGGCAAATAATGGCTTGCTCCTACAGGCTCGATTCCACCCATGCTTTGTTATTGCAGCGTATAGGCGTTTTGTATGCACGAATGCAAGATTACTTCAAAGCGATCGAATATATCAAATCGTCCAATTCTAGTAATTTATTCCGGGCTCAAACGAAAGGATATCAATGAAACACATTTAATAAGAAACTACTTATATCCTTTCATTGTTTTATGGTGCATTAACCGGATACCGGAAAAAATGAATGCGATTGATAGTTGCATTTCTTTGTCAATACATCATAAAAAAGTGGATACCCGTACCCTGTACTCCATTGTGGGAGCGAGCCGAATATTTTTATGAGACGGGAGAATATCCAAGGGCAATTGAACTTGCAGTCATTGGCGAAAACCTCATAAAACAGTATCTTGCATGGGGAAGATAGTATCGATTATATGATGAGTATTTCGGGCACAAAAATTAATTGTTTGTTGCGCACCTTTGATTTCAACCAGGCGGAGATTAATAGCAACAAACGCTGTTCAGGACTATAAGAAATTAAATCTCGATAAGGATCCAAATTTGAATAAATATTTGGGAATGTTATATTGCAGCTTGCAGAAGCTAAGTATGGGTAAAGGAAACTTCAAGCAAGCAGAAAATTATTTTAAACTCTCTTATGAATGGAATTTTAACACTGGTAAACTATCTAGAATGCGCGCAAACATTGACGAATGAAGCTTATTTGCTTTATTATAAAGAGTATAAGAATTTTCCAAGAGCCATCAGCTGATTTAAGCGAGCATTAAGAATTCTGCAGACTGGAAATATTTCTGCTGAAACAAAGGCTTTGGAAGCATTTAATATTTATGGAAATATCGCTAACGTTTTTGTTGAACAGGAACAGTATGATTCGGCATTTAAATATTATAAATATGCGTTTGATCAAATAAAGCCCGGAATCAGTGAAGATGAAATTCTGCAAAGTTCATTGTTAGATGAGCAATATAAAAGTAGCCGTTACCTGATAAAATTTATGATTGAGCAGGGGGAATACTCATATCAGACGCTACAAGGCAATTGGTGATTCAGTCGACTTACTCAGAGCCATTTCGATTTATACCTTTACCGACAAACTTCTGGATCGCATCAAATCCCGACAATATGACCTTCAATCCAAATTGTTTTGGAGAGCCGACAACCGGCGTTTATATGAAAACGCCATTGAAGCCTGTTATCTCGCTGGTAAACCCGAAAAGGGTTTTTATTTTTTTGAAAAGAGCCGGGCAGTATTATTGAATGATCAGCTGAACGAACAATATTATTTAAAAGAGAACGAACTACTCAGACAAGCACAGGAAAGAAAGCAAATCCTTTATTTACAAAGAAGTTTAGATACGTTAGCTGTTTCATCCGCAAATTATACAAGTACACAGAACGAACTATTTCTGGCAAAACAAAGATTAAACGATTATCTCAGCCACTTGAAAACTACGAACTCTTTGTATTTTCAAAGTTTTTTTGATTCGGCATTTCTGAGTGTTGGGGATGTTAGAACGCAGATTTTGAATACACATCCCACTTTACTAGAACTTTTTGTGGGTGACAGCGCTGTGTATGTTATGATAATTACAAAGGAGAAAAGTTATCACAACAGGATTAACAAGTCTGAATTTGATCAGGCTGTTAATTCTTTTGTTCGACATATAGCGGATCAATCTTTACTCAATCATGATTTTCAGGGGTTTATCAACGCATCCGCTGAATTGTATAAACTTATCTTTCAAAATATCAATTTGCCATCTGGTCGCATAATTATTTCTCCCGATGGACCTAATTTTCCTTTTGAGGCATTGGTAATGAAAATGCGTGAAGGACGACCTGTCTATTTCCTCGAGAATTATGCCGTGAGTTATACTTATTCCGCCCGTTACCTGACGAATTCATTCTCTAACGCTGCTGCAGATTCCCTGCCGATTTTTCTGGGCGTGGCTCCAGTGAAATATGGTTTGGAAACCCGTCTAGCTTCATTGGATGGGAGTGATCATTCTTTGCAACGTATCGGTCGGCATTTCAGCGATGTCGATGAGATGATAGGTGTTGCTGCTTCCAGAAATAATTTTCTGGACCGATATTTTAATTATAAAATAATCCAATTGTATACTCATGCATCCGATAGCAGTGTAAAAGGAGAGCCGGTTATCTGGCTGGCTGATTCTGTACTATATCTGTCGGATCTTATTGGAGGGAATAAACCGATCACCAGGCTCATCGTATTATCCGCCTGTGAAACAGGTAGCGGTAAATTATATCAGGGCGAAGGTGTTTTCAGTTTTAATCGCGGATTCGCAGCTATCGGCATTCCTGCTGCAATCACCAATCTTTGGTCCGTCGATAGCAAATCGACTTATGACGTTACTGAACTTTTTTATAAGTACCTCTCAGAGGGAAATCCAACAGATATTGCTTTGCAAAAAGCAAAACTGGAATTCATAAAAAGTAGTGATCAAACCCTTCCATTTTATTGGGCTGCGCCCATCCTTACTGGAAAAGCAGAAGTAATTGATTTAAAAAAATCGTTTAATTGGCAATGGATCTTAGTTGGAACTGGTCTTGTATTAGTAGGCGGTTTAGTGTGGTGGCGATTAAACAAGGCCCGTGAAGTAAGTGCATAAAACAATAATCAAAAAGCCGTTCAATGAACGGCTGTATAAGAATAAGTATTCACTAATTATCCCAACTCCGGATACAACGGAAACTGTTGCACCCTCACATCCGACTTAAAGGAACCAATTTACACGTTCATCATTCCTACATCGTCACAAAGTCCACCAAGAAGCACAAAGAGCACGATGCATTTTTAGAGCTTTCCGTAGTGATGCGCCACCGCTATAGCTTTAGCGCACGCGGTCGTTGTGCCTGCGTAGTGGCGTAGCGACCCTGCATTTATCGAGCTCAGGTCAATCTTACGATGTAACAAAGTACATGAGAAGCGAAGGGGGTTATCTGATCATGAGCAACAATAGCACGGTCAATGTTTCGAAGAGCCGCAAAGAAGCCTTACTGAAAATCCTGGCAATCTAAGAATTAGCAATTACCCAGCCAGACGGTCAACCATTCACTCAAATTGACCATATGCTCTGCCGCCGTGGATCAGCGTGGAATAACACGATAGGTTTACCATCAGTTTTACACTAAATCCGTCATGTTATGAAAACTTCATTACTACTCTTACCCCTTAGACCTATTGTACTGAGGACCCTTGGTATTGCTTTGTTCGCGATTGCGTGTTCAGAGCCTGATATTGTTCCTTCTAAAAATCCTTCTGGTTCCTCGCAAAATGTTAGCGAAGCGCAGGATGGAAATTCTTCCGAGTTCGGCAGGCGCTGGCATCGTGATACCGTGAACTACAACCTCGATGTTATCTTGCTGGGACCTGGAAAAGGTTTCGGGTATGTTAAGTTCAGGCAGAATAAAAACGAGCCACAAATGATTCACCTCGATACCTGGGTCTTGGGACTTCAACCCAACGCAAGATACCAGCTCCAGCGCGCAGTAGACACCGTCCTCGATGGTAACTGTACGAGTACTTCGTGGCTAACGTTGGGCAAGGGGCTTGATGCCCAATCGATCATCACCAACAATTGGGGCTCTGGCTCGGCAGAATTGTTTCGCAGCGTGGCGGCAATTCCAGTAGGCTCTACGTTTGATATTCATTTTAGAATTGTTAAGGAAAATACTGAGGAGGTTGTCCTTTCGAGCAGCTGTCATGAATATACCGTCAGATAAAATTCATAATCCCTCTCCAGGTAGCAATAGCTGGAGAGGCCCTAAATTTTTTATTCACAACTGGCACGTGGGATCAAACGCAAATCTTTCTTGCTTCTGCCAGTGTCGTCGAAAATGGATCAAGCACCATGGCCCCTACTGTATCTTCTGAAATAGTGCTCAAAAATTTTCGCCGTGCATACTGGTTTGATTCCATATTAACTAATTCGTTATTTTTTTGACGACTGGTTGCAGGTTTTTATTTTTTTCTCAGTCCGATGCCTGCGATCAATCCATTTTTTGTTGTCTCAAGTGTTGTGAACGCAGTTGAGTCCGGTAGGCCGTCTTTGACTATGGCCCAACTCTTTCCTAAATCCTGTGATGTATATATCCCGTACCATTGGGCTGCGAAAATTTTATTATCAAACCACTTCAACTCGAAGGTGTAAAGATTCAGCGTGCCTAATCCATTATTAATCCTTTCCCAAGTTAGTCCATCATTGCTTGAGCTCTTGAGTCCATCACCCAAAGTCATTGCGAAAATTCTTTTCCCATCCGTTGAGATGTCGTGCAATGTGTGAGGCTTGTAAACATATTTCCAATTTGAGCCGTCATCGTTTGTCATGATCACCCCATTCATTAATGCAGCAAGAATTCTACTATTGACCTCTGTAAACCCATTGACCTGAACACCTTTCCACACGTATTCCCACGTGTCGCCATCGTCTAAGGACTTGTAAATACCGTTGTCGGTACCAGCAAATAAAATATTTTCTTTTGCATGGAGGCATCTGATTGGGATATTGTTAATTTGAATCTTAGGATCGCGCCAATTTTTTCCACGATTTTTTGATAGCATGATTCCGTCCTTTAAAGTTCCAATAACAAAGGAATCACCCGCAGCGGAAAGCGCATTTATGTCTATGTCTTTTGGTAGATCTTCATCAATCCGTTTCCATTCGGTTTGACCATCCTTAATCAAATAAATTCCATGGTTGTCTGTCGTTGTAAAGATTTCGTTATTCATAACCAGGAAGGAACTTACCGTCGCATCGGTGGGAATGCCCCTGTCAAAAGGCATCCAGGTTCTTCCTCCGTCCAGCGAATGATAAATGATAGATATGGTTTTCTGAGGCACATGCAATGGTTCAACTGACTCACCCTCATATAACGACGTCTTACTTGCCCCTGCAAAGAATAAGAGCACCAATAAAGAGAGTTCTATTGCAATAAATCTTTTCATAGCCAATGTCCCAAAGATCCAAATTTTATTGAATTCGCCAAGAAGGACTTTTTGCAACCCAGTAACTATGCGCGTTTGGTCCAGAATACTTGATGTAAGATAGAGGAATGTCCCCGCGCCGGCATCACATATCAAGATGCCATGTTTTTCAATCGTTGCTTGTATTAATTTCCAATGTGCAAGGATCAATTCCTTGCTTATTGGACTTTTGTCTGTAATTTCGTTTACTAACCTAAATAAAACCTCTTATGTCTAAAAATTCAATTAAACTGTTACCGGGAACATTGTTGTTGATCGCGGTATTTGTGCTTGCTATTAATGGCTTTGGCCAATCGGACGCGAAAAAAGAAGAAATTGTTGCTGACGCCAAAGTGGCAAAAGCTGAATTCATTAAGGCTGACCCCAAAATGTCTGGCCTGTTTTCCAAGGCTTATGGTTACGTGATTTTCCCGAACGTGGGTAAAGGCGCTGTCGGGATTGGCGGTGCTTCCGGCAATGGAGTTGCTTATGAAAAGGATGCCCAGATTGGAACTGCTAAAATGACTCAGGTGAGCATTGGATTTCAATGGGGAGGTCAGGCCTATCGCGAAGTCATTTTTTTTGAGAAGAAGGAGAACATGGACAAGTTTAAAGAAAACAATGTTGAACTTTCTGCCCAGGTATCAGCCGTTGCTGTTAAAACAGGCGCTTCCGCCACTGCAAAGTTTGTTGATGGTGTGATGGTATTTACGATGCAAAAGGGAGGGCTCATGTATGAAGCGGCCGTGGCTGGTCAAAAGTTCAAATATGAAAAGTAGTTGAACTGTGTATAGCTACTACGTTAGTAGTAAGCTGCTTGGGAAACTAAGGCAGTTAATTAAAGCAGGCGTCTCGATAGCATCAGGCGATTGCCGTTTAATAACGTGCAGTTTGAAAAGACAATGATCGTTGACGCTGTTTCGCTGAACCCGGATCCTGAGTCAACGCAGCTATGATTAGATTGTGATATGACTTTAGTCATCCACGCTGCCCATGGACAAATTGAGGATGGTCCCGGTCATGCAGCTTGCCCTGTCGGAAGCCATGAAGGCGGCCATCTCAGCTATCTCTGTAAGTGTCATGAGCCGTCGTGAGTGGGTCCTGCTTGCCAGGAATGCTTGCCACTGTTCCCAGGTCATTCCCGTTGCTTGAGCGCGAGGCTCGTAGGCTTCTTTGATTGTCCGTGTCTCCGGCATGGCCTGGGGTCGCAGACCGACTACGCGAATGCCGTGAGGTGCGAGTTCTGCGGATAGCGCTCGCGTGAGTGCCTCCAATGCAGCCATCGCGGGACCATAGCCACCCAGCAATGGAATGCCCATCCGCGAAGGGAGTGCGGTGACTCTCATAATTACACCCGATTTATTCGGAACCATCCATCTTGCGGCGATGCGCGCGGTCAGAAAGTACGATCTCGTGTATGTGGCGATTGGCAGGGAGAACTGGTCTACATCCATCTCGGCTAGCGGTACACCTAGAATATTCTTTGTGTTCGGAACGCCGACCGTGTTGAACGAGATATCAATACGTCCCGCCTTTTCTATTACCATTTTGAGGTGCTGCTCGATAGCCTGCTCGTCAAGAGCGTCAACTTGAGCAGTCTCGGCAAACCCGCCAGCGGCGTTAATTTCTCTTACCACTTTATCCAGGTTCGCTTTTGAACGTCCAGTTAAGAAAACCTTTGCTCCTTCGCGGGCAAAGTTCTTGGCAACTGCGCTACCTATAGCCCCTCCTGCTCCGTAAATAATAGCAATTTTGTCCAATAGCATCATAGTTAGCGTTTTATTTCTAATGGGAACAGTGCAAAAGTATTGTCTAATTGTTGCTTGTAAAGGGTGTAAAATGGACTTTGTGATGGGCCAATTTGGACAGCCATCTACTTTGTAAAAAAATTATCCATGAACACTCAGAGTAGTCACTGAGGGACTACTACTCTACCGGGCCGTTAAAGCTATCTCCCTTGCTTTATTCATAAAAGTTTGACGCCTGCCCGTTCAAAAAGTTATAGGCGTAGATAGCGTCGAGCAAAAGGTCAATTGAGAAGCTGTAACGGGCATGACTTTGATGGCTTCAAGACAGTGTTTCTTCAACTAAAATATTTCAAAATGTGATCGGCGAATCACGGCGAACTCTTTTCTTTAGCCTGTGCAGCTAAGCCTTCCAGGAATGTCTTAAATTCTTCGGTGTCGTAGTTGGCAGCGCCAGTCTCATGTGTTGCAATTTTTCCCTCGGGATTGACGACAAACGTAGTGGGAATAGTCCTGACCATTAATTGGTCGGGCAAGAATTCATGAGGTACATACACAGGAAATGTATATTCTTTTTCTTTGACGAAATTCAACCACCTTGTCGAAACTTTTTCGGTCGTCCACCGCCAACATGATGAAAACGATTTCGTCGCTGTTTAACTTTGTCGTAAAGATTTTGAATTGAAGGCATCTCAACGCGGCAAGGTCCGCACCAGGTTGCCCAAACATTTAATAAATAATGTCTTTCCCTTAAAAGTTTTAAAATCGATCACGGTTCCATTTAGGTCCTTGACCTTGAAATTATAATCGAAAGATTTAGCAACCAGCAGGAGCCTCCATGCCAGCATTCATGGCTCCTGTTTTTAACAATAGACTGCCCGTGAAATAAGATATCCCGGATAGTACCCCCGTATAGCGCAACACCAGGAAGAAGGCTATCATAATGATCCACGGTCTTATGGTTTTCCAGACGGTAATAAGTTTTTGATTCATAAATACCAATTTTCAGTTGATGAAGTCTATCGGATTTGGTTACGCTAATCTCTTAATTTTAATTAATTTCGGAAGATAATCTGACCCTATAATGACAAAAATTACGCTGATCCAGTTCCTTTTGCTGTCCTTCATCGTTTCTACGTCTTTTGGGCAGAAGCTGAAGTATAAGGACATTTTCGGTTTGCTCAATACCAAGCGATACGAAGAGGCAGAACCGTTCCTGAAGCGGTACCTGAAAGAAACAAACGACAATCCCAATGCATTTTTATACATGGGGATTATCTATCAGGAAAAATCAGCAAAAGATGACGTGCTAAAACAAACCAATCAGGCCATCGCCAACATGGATTCTGCCATATTTTTTTACGATAAGGCGTATAAGTCGATCAACGAAAAAGAGCTAAAAAGGAATGATGAATTCTATCAGGCATATAATAGGAGGGACCTTCGTACGGGCGAATTTGGCGTAAAGCTTTCAGACATTCAATTCGACCTGGAAAAGAAAAAGGAGGGGCTTCGGGAACGGATAGACCGTGTAAAAATGGTAAAGCATTATTTTTCCTTAGCTGATACGTTGTATAAACGATCTACACATCTTTTTACCGCCATCAAGAATAAATATCCCGAGGAAAAATCCCTTTATCTCAGAGCCGATGCTGATTTGATAAAAAGTTTGACTGCACTGTCGGTGCGGTTTGATTCCTGCGTCAAGGTCTTTGAGAATTACCGGTCAAGTTCAACTACGATTGGCCGGACTGGCTACGATCAGGCACTGGTATTGAAAGACATTAACAATTACGCGATCGACGGCGCATCGCCTGCTAATTTCTTTCTGGACGACGTTGAAGTCTGGGACTACAAAAAGTTCGCCGATAAGGCAAAGGTTGCCATCGAGAAAGATATTATTCCAATGCGCGATTTATTGGTTTCATACGATGTTGAAATCAATAAGTTACGAGAAAAGCTGAACAAGGATTCTTTATCCGTGAAAAGCGACCTGACGAAGCTGATCGATAAGCTCTTAATGGAAAAGTTAAAAAAATACGATCCCGATCCACTACCGATGGATATATTTACCCTAAAGATTTCAGACCTTGAATACCGATCAACGTTATTGGAGCACAAACCTTATCGGGATTCGGCAGACCTCCATTTTCGTTTAGAGTTATTGGACAAAGAGTTTAAATACCTGGGCAAATTGGATAGCATAGCCGGCAAGCTGACTGCTGAAAATATTGATAACGAAGGCTGAAGATTATTCGCACTTCATTACCAATACGTACAGCAATACCGTTGTGCTGAAAAGCTACGTTAAAGCATTAAAGGAATACTCGGATCGTGAAAAACGGAAGAAAAATGCGGAGGCAGAACAAGCCCAAAATGCCCTGCGATGGATTATCAGTGATAGCGACTCAATTCCCGCGACGATGGACGCAAAGTCCTCTAAATATAGATCGCTGATTTTGGAAGAGGAAAAATACACCGCCGGTTTGCATTACAAGGACTCTGTTGACGTGTCAGGATATTTTGCCACGATAATTCCTACGCGGGAATCCGATGTCAAAATCATCTTCCCCGTCGACAAAACACATTTCCAATTGGCTGATTCAGTTTACTTTAGAGGTAGCGTTTACTCCGATGCAGGTGGTCAGCTTTATTTCGTTTTGCTTTATAAGCAGGCGAAAACGTAAAGATGAAAAGGTTGCTGCGACCCTGGCAAAAATCTATCGCTCTGACGGTCTGGCCTGGAGCGCAAATTATGTACTGGAATTTAGTCCAAGCGAAGTTTCATTCAAGCCTGAAACCGGTGAACTTACACTACGAGGAGAGTCTCAGCAAAGTATTGTAGATAAAAATGGAAAGCTGAAATAGATCAGGCACCAACCAGTTTTTTCCAGTCGGAGTGACGCATGTCGATGCGGATTTTCATCTTTTCGTAATTTTCCCAACTGTCGGTAACGTGGTAAATGGAAGGAAGGGATTTGACGAGGATTTCATCGTAGTCATTTCGATAAAGTCCGCCGCCATAATAGTAATAGGTGAACATATTTCCTTGTTTGCTGAACAATTCGAATCCCAGGTAGCCGTCCCAGATTTCACTTAGAATTGTACAGGATATTTCACGACGTTTAAAACGAAAGATCTGATTAGAAGCTTCTTCTTCAAAATATTCCGAATAAAGTCCCGAATCAATGATCCATCCCAGGTAAATACCAATGTGTACGTAGGCTTGTTCAATAGGAAGCGAATCAGGGAAGTTCCCAAGAAAGTGGCTCTTGGCATTATCGTAAATAGTCTTTTGAATATCGGCTTTCTTTTCCATGGTAACAATGTAGTTCTGATGTATAAGTTACGCAAACGAATGTGCTTTTTTTGCCAGAATGAAAGAAATAATTAAATCAGAACGGAAGAATAATTGAAAAAAAATTATGGTGCAAGGTGGTTACCTCTGGAAGTAGATTTCTCCTGACGAGGAAAGGATTTTTACGTTGAATGTCGACCCGCAATGAAGGCGTAATTTCGACCTCAATAAATTCAATTTTAAAGCCCTTTTCCCGACGTATGCGTTGGCCAGATTGCTATTGGACCCAGGACGATTTTGAATGGAAAAGATTGGTGCTAGTCCATTTCCTAACCTGATTGCCTTCAGTAATTTGACGTGAAGGATAGGCCAAAAAGGTCGCATTGTTATTGCTCGAATTAGCCAACATAATTTTTTAAAAAAAATATTTAGAAGGGAAACGAGATATATATATCTCAGCCCTGAAAGGGCGTAATCAACAGCGTAGGACTCGCGCCCTGCGCTCTTGGTTGCGCCCTTTCAGGGCTTTGAAATAAATCCAGGATGGGAAATGAATCGCCCTAATACGGATTACCTATAAGTAGCAAGACCTAACGCGATAAAATTATTCAGACACTGCGAGCATATTGCAGCCGACGTAACACAAGTCCTGTGATGACGGGATCAAATACCCTTGCGCGTCTCAATGAAAAAAAAGATAACCCACGAAAATTCCGCCGATCACGCCGGCAAGATCCGCGATGAGTCCTCCGGTTACAGCATACCTTGTATTGCGTACGCCAACAGATCCAAAATAAAGCGCCAGCAAATACAATGTCGTTTCTGCGCAACCTCTGAAAATGCTGGCAATATTGGCAACAAAAGAGTCAGGACCATAGACCTTTGAAACCTCAATCATCATGGAACGAGCTCCTTGTCCACTAAGCGGTTTCAACAGCGCGACTGGAAGTGCGGGAACAAAATCAGTATTCACTCCCATAGCGGCAAGGCACCAGGCAATTCCTTCTTCAATATTCGTCAATACGCCGGAAGCTCTGAACACGCCAATGCCTACCAGGATTCCAACGAGGAACGGAATGATTTTAATGGAAGTAGCAAATCCTTCTTTAGCACCTTCGATAAAAGTTTCAAAGACAGGAATCTTTCGTCTTAGTCCCAGTACAATAAATGAAACGATTATTGAAAAAATGATAATGCCTGTAAAGAGAGACGATTGTGTCTGTATTTGTTCTGGTGTTAAACCGGAAAAATAAAATACAATGCCGACGATGAAGATCAGCATACCGATGATGTAAGCAAGTATGACGGGATCAAACAAATTAATTTTTTGCCGGATACAAACGTAGAGCAAGCCCACAAACGTAGAGCAAAAAGTAGCGATCAACGTTGGAATGAAAATACTGGTAGGATTAGCTGACCCAAGCATCGCCCGGTCTGCCATAATAGAAATTGGAATGATGGTAAGTCCCGAAGCATTCAAGACCAGGAACATAATCTGCGCGTTGGATGCTGTTTCCTTATCCGGATTAATCTCTTGCAATTCGTTCATGGCCTTTAGGCCAAGGGGTGTCGCTGCATTGTCCAGGCCTAAAATATTCGCGCTGAAGTTCATGATGATCGAGCCAGTCGCAGGATGATCTTTAGGTATCTCTGGAAACAGTCTTGAAAAAAATGGTCCGACAACCCGCGATAGCAACGGGACCATGCCACCTTTCTCGCCGATTTTCATAAGTCCTAACCACAATGACATGACGCCGGCAAGTCCGATAGAAATTTCGAAACCGGTTTTTGCCATGTCGAACGTCGATTGAAGCATTGCGGGAAAAACGGTGGTGTCGTTGAAGATTAATAATTTGGCGAGCGCTACTGCGAAGGCAATGATAAAAAAAGAAACCCAGATGTAATTTAAAACCATGCTGCTCGTGTTACAGGTACAATGTAAAGCATCACGGTGTGTTTGCCAAATTCAGAATATGGCAGGCTGCTAGTCCTGCGGTTTCAGTTCTCAGGCGGGAAGGTCCCAGACTTATTTTTTTGAATCCCTGATTCTCTGCTAACGTTAGCTCTTCATCTGAAAAATCTCCTTCGGGTCCGATTAAAACGAGATATGAGGAGCCGGCCGCAATTAGATTTTTAAGTTGACTCGGGTTTTCATTGTCGACGTGGGCGATGTATTTTTCTACAGACCCGGCGGTATGGATTATATTTCGAAAACCTGTTAATGGATGAATTAACGGGAGCCTGGCTTTCAGCGATTGTTTCATCGCACTGATGGCCATTTTTTCTAGTCGGTCAATTTTTAAATGTTGCCGTTCTGTGTGATCACATTCCAGAAGGGTGATTTCATCGATCCCGAGTTCCACAGCTTTCTCTACAAACCATTCTATTCGGTCAGCATTTTTAGTAGGGGAGATGGCTATATGAATGATGAAATTTTTGGGTGGTCCCTGAATCTTCTTGTTGATTACGAAGGTGCATTCGCGTGGATCTGGATCGTTGATTGTGGCCTCATAGAAAAATCCGTTTCCATCAGTGAGGCTAATTCGATCCCCTTGTTTCTTCCGGAGCACTTTAACCACATGACGGGATTCATCTGCATCAAGGTGTAAAATACCTTGAGCAAGCAGTGGCTGATAGAAAAGATTCACGGACTTATCGGTATTGTTGCTGCAGGGTATCGACCAATTGGATGTATTCCTTTTCGGCCTGTTCGGTGGTTTTACCTTTTAATTCTTCCCAGGCATCGAATTTGGCGATCGCTTTAAAATCAAAACCGCCCGGGCGCTCACCGCTGACATCTCCTTCAGTTGCCTGTTTGTAAAGGGCATATAGCTGCAACAACTCTTCATTGGAAGGACGTTTTGTAAATTCCTTGGAGCGCGCTACAGCACTTTCGAATGCTTCTGTCATTTATGTTCGAAGTTTGAAGTTCGAGGTTTGAAGTTTGAAGGGTTTCGTGTTTTTGGATGCGAGGTGCACTCGGCAACCTCGAACTACCTCAAACTCTTTTGGTCATTTCAACGTACGGCCTTACGGTTGCGCCAGTGTAAACTTGTCGCGGCCGACCAATAGGCTCTTTGTTCTCACGCATTTCTTTCCACTGTGCAATCCATCCGGGAAGCCGTCCCATGGCAAACATTACCGTAAACATTTCTACCGGTATGCCTAGGGCTCGATAGATGATTCCGGAATAAAAATCAACATTCGGATAAAGCTTTCGCTCAACAAAGTATGGATCCTTTAACGCAGCTTCTTCAAGCTTTTGGGCGATTTCCAGTACAGGATCATTTACACCAAGTTTCATGAGGACATCATCCGCAGCCTTCTTTATTATTTTTGCTCGAGGATCAAAATTCTTGTACACACGGTGGCCAAATCCCATCAAGCGGAAGCCACTGTTTTTGTCCTTTGCTTTATTAATCCATTTTTCGGTGTCGCCACCATCCTTCTTGATGTTTTCGAGCATCACGATCACTTCCTGATTGGCGCCTCCATGAAGGGGACCCCACAGTGCATTGATACCGGCGGAAATGGAAGAATAAATACTCGCTTTTGATGATCCAACAATTCTTACAGTCGAAGTAGAACAGTTTTGCTCATGATCAGCATGTAAGATCAACAGCTTGTCCAACGCGTCAACGATAACAGGATCAACTTCATATTCTTCTGCTGGTAACGCAAAAACCATTTTCAAGAAACGGGCACAATAGTCCAATCTGTTGTCCGGATAGTTAACGGGGTGCCCCATCGCATTTTTATAGGCCCAGGCAGCAAAGGTTGGCATCTTTGCCATAGACCGAACAATGCTTAGATATATTCCGTCGCTGGGGCGACCTGGATCTAGTGATTCCGGGTAAAACGCAGTCTGAGAACAAAACAGGGAAGCCAGTACGCCCATAGGATGGGCAGTGGACGGAAATCCGTCGAGAATCTTTTTGATGTCTTCGTGAACGAGCGTGTGTGTTTTGATATCGTGACTGAATTGATCAAGTTGTTTCTTATTCGGAAGCTCACCGAAAATCAGCAGATGGGCAACCTCAAGAAAGTTCGATTTTTCAGCAAGCTCTTCGATGGAATATCCGCGGTAGCGAAGTATACCTTTGTCGCCATCCAAAAAGGTAATGGCGCTTTTGGTTGCTCCCGTGTTCTTATAACCAAGATCCAGGGTAATGGCCCCGGTCTTTTCCAGCAGCTCACTAATATCAATGGCCACTTCGTTCTCGGTTCCCTCAACAAGTGGTAATGTGTACGACTTTCCATCAATAATCAGTTCAGCAGTTTTTGCAGTTTTAGACATGTTTCAGCGTTTTTCAGGGGCTTTAAATATACAGGCTAGATCTTTGACAGCGAAAAATTACAGCTAAAAAAAGAACTTTTAATTGTTGCCGAGGATCAGCGGCATTCCATCTGCTCCTGATCCGATGACAATAACCTTTGAGTTAGGCGATTTTGACAGTTCCAGGGTCGCTTCAATGCCTCTCATTTTCAATAAGTTATTTGTCAAGCTATTGTTGATAATGTTATTTGCCCGAGATTCACCTTCGGCGGCAATTCTTTTTCTTTCCGCTTCGCTTTTCTCTCTATCCAACCGGTATTGATAAGCGAGTGCTTCTTGTTGTTGTTGCAGTTTGCTCTCAATAGCCGTGCGGATCTGGTCTGGCAGTTTGATAGAACGGATCAGCACCGCTTTGGCATCGACGTAGTTTAGGTTCAGCACTTTCTCAGTCTCTGATTTCACCGTGTTTTCTACTTCAGCTCTTTTTGTTGAATAGATTTCCTCTGCAGTGTATCGGGCCAATACCTGCCGGGTCATGGATCTTACTTCTGGTATAACAAGGCGACTAGCATAGTCGGTTCTGAATTTTTCATAGAGATGACCGATCTTATCGTTATAGGGGGAATATCTGACTGTAACATCGACGTGTATGGGCAAACCATTCTTGTCGTTGATGTCCATATTCTCTTCGGAGGTTATTTCTGAAACTTCGAAAATAATGACGTCATTCCACGGCGCTTTCATGTGAAAGCCGGGTTGAAAGATGTTTTCTTTGTCTAGTCCGCTGCCGAACTTATAAAAGATAACAGCGCGTTCCGTAGCGTCAACGGTGTAGAAAATACTGGATGAAATTCCCATGACAATAAAAAGAGCGATGACGCCCACAATAATAAAAGGTAGCAGTCTTCTGTTGTTCATAAAATTTGTTGGTTATTGGAGTTTGTGTTGTTGTGATTTATTTGCCTCGTGACAAGCCCCAAACAGAACCGCTTAACCTTAAATCTGATTGGTGGCTGTTATTCGGACCTACGAGGCCGCGGTAATCCCATGAGTTTACCGATGATCAAAACTACGAATAAATTGGCCCATACAGCTTCGAGGACGCTGATGTTGCGAATGAGCCTGCTTACATTTGGATATCCCCCGTCGGTTCCTCCTAAAATACTCAAACTATAGGTAACACATTCCGCATAGTTTGGCAAACCGGATTGAATTTCTTTGCCCAAACTTCCGGGCCTCACAATGCAGATAAGGTCGTACAAACTACCGAATGAAATACCCGTCATGAGAAAAATGCAGGCCGAACCCCACAGCTTGTCGGGGGTGAGAAACTCGCCTGAGAAAATATCGCCGATTGCGAACGCAATCACGGTTACCTCTATGGGAAACAACAGCCCATGAATGGCCAGAAGGTAAAGTTGGCGATCCGGAACTTCCAGCACCGCGTAGTAAGGAAATTCAATCAACGCGCCTGTCAACGTAATGCCTACCAGAACGATAAAATATAGTTGAATGAGCAACTTACTTTTTGTGAAATTCTTCAAAAGGTCCCAGAGAAGAAATGCATAGGTGACACCAAATAGGGAGAAAACCGTGATAATGGTTTTTGCAACGTCCGTTCGTGAACCACCTTGAAGGAATTCTGTCAAGGTAAGCCCAAATACGATGATGATAACCTGGACAACAACGATATTGCGGTAATCACGCTGTTTCTCCAAACTCAACCCAACTCTGAGGGTTCTAAGAATTCCGGCCATAGCTATGTAATGATAGGTCCCACAGTCTACGTAAGGTTAAACATTTAACCTTAAACGTTAAACTTTGAGTAGGTTCCGGACGCTTTTGTTATGTCAGAATTATCTGATGCCCGGGTGATTGAGAACCATTTTTTTGTTTTTTCAGCTTAGACATTAGCTGAAAGCTAAAAGCGGAAGGCAGAAAGCCAGGCGTATGAACTTCAACGCGACTGCATCTAGGATAGGTTGTAAAGTTATTGCATTCAGCTTACAGCACACAGCTAACAGTTTTCTTGAGAATTACCTCAGAACTTCAAACCTCGAACTTCAAACTAGAAACTTCAAACTTTGACAGTTGCCGTCTCAGGATCCCAGTCAACAATTTTTTTCTCAAATACACTTTTGTTGCTGGCTAACGCAGGGCCTGCTGCGCGCATGCCGAATAAGGCATCCTCTTTAATGGGGGCTTTATCGCGAATACCTTTATAAAAATTAGTATGATGGGCCACGTCAGCATTATAACCCTCGGGGGCGCGGAATTCCGGGCCAGGTTTCGGGCCTTCCTGAGCGACGTCCGGGTAATGAGCCTTGTACCATTTTTCATATTCTTTTTGCTGTGCTACTGTGAATGTATCGAACGAATCCCATCCACCATATCCCGGAACTTTGGAAGTTTTATTGACGGTTACTTTTACATCAGTCCAACTGATGGTTATTACCCCATCGCTTCCCACAAGGCGTAACCGTTGACCTCCACCACCGCCGTCGACAAAATTAACCCGCATCTGCAACGTAAAGGCTGGATGCTTGTCGGTGGCCGGGTAATCATACAGGCCGGTGATAATATCAGGAACGTCACGTCCGTCTTTCCAATACCGTAAACCCCCGGTTGCATAAACTCGGTTGGGACCTTTTGAGCTTAACACAGTATGTAATCCTGAAAACAAATGCACGAAAAGATCGCCAGCGATACCCGTTCCGTAATCCTGATAATTTCTCCACCTGAAAAAACGCACCGGATCATAGGCAACTTTCGGCGCATCACCCATGAATTTATCCCAATCTACAGTGCCAGCATTGGCATCGGTGGGGATTGAATATTGCCAGGCTCCACTTCCGCCTTGCCGGTCGTTCCAGGTCTCGACCAACACGAGTTCGCCAATAACCCCTGATTCATAAATTTCCCTGGCTTTCTCAGTCACGATAGAACTTACCCGCTGACTTCCGATCTGCATTACCTTCCCCGTCTTCTTTTGCGCTTCTATAACCTCGGCACCTTCCTCCAATTTGTGAACCATAGGCTTCTCGCAATAAACATGCTTTCCCTTGTTCATGGCATCAATAGAAATACGATCGTGCCAATGATCGGAGGTAGCAACAATAACTGCGTCTATGTCCTTTCGATCAAGTATTTCCCGGTAGTCTTTTGTTACAAATAGATCCTTTCCGAAAACTTCTTTAGACCTGTCCAGTCTGCCGGTGTATAGATCGCAGGCTGCAACCAATTTCACGCCCGGGATCTGTGTTGAAGTTCTCGCGTTACTAAAGCCCATGATACCCATTCCGATGACCGCTATATTCACCTGGTCGTTCGCCATGAAATTTTTCGGAGCCCTAAGCGTTTCAATGTAGTGTTCAGGCTGTGCAATGATGCCAGAAGGTACACCGGTAATAATAGCGCTACCTAGAGCCTTTTTAATAAAATTTCTTCGCGATTTTTGAGAATTGTCTGACATAAAATATTAAGGATTGCTTATAGTTTGGGAAGTTACGACTTTTACATAAATCACAAACACGAGATGATCCGTGCGGCTAGACAAAAGCCTGACTTAAATAGAAATGAATAGGTTTCGGTGGAGGAGTTTTTAATGATCTAAACTTCGACACCTGGAACCGGCTTGCGGAAGGCAGGCTTCAACACTCAACACTCTAAGCATGAATTTTAATTTTTTCAAAAACAAAAGCGTAGCACTTGATTTAGGCAATAACAATACCGTTTTAAGTAGCCGAGAAAGTGTACTTTTTTCGCAGCCTTCATACATCGTGTTTGATATGGGCCAGAAAGTAAAGGCTATTGGAAATCAAGCCTATAACATGTTTGAAAAAAACCACCAGGATTTAAAACCTATTAAGCCGTTGAAGGGTGGGGTAATCGCGGACTACGATTCAGCCAAGGTGATGATTCGTGAAATGGTGGGTCAGGCGTATGGCACAAGCTCATTTATGAGTGGCTATGATTGTATTATTTCAGGAATTCCTTTTAATACCACGGAAGTAGAACGAAGAGCGCTTCCGCGATGTCATTGATCAATTTAGCGCGAAACGGACGTACATGGTCTATGAGCCCGTTGCTGCTGCTCTGGGAATCGGACTGAACATAAGGGAACCAGATGGAAAGATGATCATTGATATTGGAGGTGGTATAACTGAAATCGTCGTTATCTCACTTTCAGGAATTGCTGCGTTCCAGTCGCTTAAGGTTGCTGGCGATTCTTTTGATGAAGAAATTCAGGACCATTTTCGTCGCAGTTACAACATGGCCATCGGCTTAAAAACGGCTGAACAAATAAAGATCAAAGTTGGAGCAGTCCTGGACAAGCTTCCGGAGACACCGGAACCACTTGATCGTAAAAGGCAAGGACCTGATCGAAGGTATTCCAGTTACGGAAAATCAATCACAGCGAAGTGGCGTATGTCCTTGAGAAATCCATCAGCGCTATTGAACATAGTATAGTCCAGACGTTAGAGACTTGTCCGCCGGAACTTGCCGGTGATATCTATGAAAATGGAATTCACATTACAGGTGGCAATTCGATGCTCAGGGGATTACGGGAAAGATTCGAAGCAAAATTAAGCTGCCTGTTCATATCGATTCTCAACCTTTGTTGTCGGTCTCCAAGGGAATGGCGACAACCCTAGGGGAGACAAAAAAATTCCAAAGTATTTTAATGGAGGGATAAGCGAAGGTTGATGTAACGTCAATTACCCGACGCCCAAATTGATCTCTTAATCTTAGCAGAATTGATTAGCTCTTCCTGGGTTTCCTATAATACCCTTTGCGCTTAACGTTATACAGCTTGTTGTAATTCTGAAAAACCATCTTCGGTAGGTAATACTGAAGCGTGACATTCGAGATAAAATAACCATCGTTTTCCTTTGGATTTCCACGCTTACCCACCTGATAATTGTCCGGCTTTGTTTCAATTTCTGCTCTTCTGTCCGAGAGCTGTACAGAAAGGGGACTTTTTAGCGTAGCGGGATTTGGGTAACGCTCCGAACTCGCATCGTCCAGATAGTCAGTGAAAGTAAAACGAAAGCCACCCTCAACCAGGATATTAAAGAACGGATCCAACCTAATTCTTGCTCCGAGTCCAACGGGAATAACAGGCTGAAAACGACTGTATTTTTTACCCTCTGTCTGCAACGGCTGCAGGGCATAGGTCTTTCCGTTCAACTCGGCCTTTGGATTAAAATACAGAACACCAATTCCCGCAAACGCATGAAAATTTAAGGCGGATCGCTGATAAAACCTGATGCCCATAGGGCTCAGGTTTATTGCACCCATAACACTTAATTCCACATTCCCGGATTTAAACGAAAGGTTTCTTTCCCAACGATCATCATCGGCATCCTTGTCACTTCCCCTTAATTGAAAGTATGTTAACTCTGCCCGTAGACTTAGCCGGCTATTCATGTAGTACTCGGCGCCAAAGGCAACGTTTGGTCGCAGCCTTCCGAAGTCACCGGGATTTACCATTTCTCCTTTATAGGTCGCGGTACCCGTTCCCACACTGACAAGGAAATTACGGTCTCGGCGCATGGCGAAAAAGCTTTGAGTATAACCTACAAATGGGATCGTTGTGAATCCGATCAGAACGAATATTGCAAGCTTCTTCATCCTAGTACGAGCCGATATGTTTTTTGTGAATATAGTTAATTTAAGGTACTGAAAAGTCGTTTATTTCAAAACTTCTTTTACCCGTTGAGCTGCATCTTTTAATAGAATTGCAGAAAATACTTTCAATCCCGACTGTTCTATAATTTTTGCACCCTCTTCGGCGTTTGTCCCCTGCAGACGTACGATGATCGGTACTTTAATATCGCCAATTTTTTTATAAGCCTCTACAACGCCATTGGCTACACGGTCACACCGTACAATGCCGCCAAAAATATTGATGAGTATGGCTTTCACGTTGGGATCTTTGAGAATAATCCTAAAACCCGCTTCCACAGTTTCCGCATTTGCTCCACCGCCAACGTCCAGGAAGTTAGCAGGTTCACCACCTGAAAGTTTAATGATGTCCATGGTAGCCATTGCAAGACCTGCTCCATTTACCATACATCCCACGTTGCCATCCAACTTGACATAGTTTAATCCAGCTTTTCCAGCTTCCACTTCCAATGGATCTTCTTCGGTAATATCTCTGAGTTCTGCTAAATCTTTGTGTCTATACAAAGCATTATCATCCAGGTTTACTTTTGCGTCGACAGCTAAAATTCTATTGTCCGAGGTTCTTAGGAGCGGGTTTATTTCAAACATGGAGGCATCAAGGCCTAAGTATGCACTATACAAAGAGTTGATGAACTTCACACCCTCTTTGAATGCATTGCCTTCCCATCCTAATGCGAAAGCAATTTTGCGAGCCTGGAACGGTTGCAATCCCACAACGGGATCAATCCATTCTTTCATGATTTTTTCGGGATGTTCTTCTGCCACTTCTTCGATGTTCATGCCACCTTCGGTGGAGGCCATGATCACGGGGCATGCTTTGGATCTATCCAGTAAAATGCTGAGGTAGTATTCTTTAGGTTGTCCTTCACCGGGATAGTAAACGTCCTCGGCAATCAACACTTTATTTACTTTTTTTCCTTCTGCGCCAGTCTGGTGGGTCACCAGTGTGCCGCCGAGAATTGCTTTGACTTTATCGGGTACTTCTGAGATGCTTTTCGCTAATACAACACCGTTTGAACCTGTCTCTTTGATCTTACCCTTACCACGTCCACCGGCATGAATCTGAGACTTAATGACAAACCATTTTGTTCCTGTTTCTGCCTGAAGTTCCTTTGCTGCTTGGATAGCACTATCGGGGGTATCTGCTACAATACCGCGTTGAATCGTTACGCCGAACTTCTTCAGAATTTCTTTGCCCTGGTATTCGTGGATATTCATGAAATTTTTTGTTTGGGGCGAAACTAGTTTATTTACGGCTTTATTTCAAGAAACAGATAAACTCAAACAATGTTACGCGCTACTAAGATTGAGAAATCCTATGGTAACCTGCCTGTGCTTAAGGGAATTGATCTGGAAATTCACAAGGGCGAGATCGTTGCCATCGTTGGTGCGTCAGGCGCGGGCAAAAGCACCCTGCTACATATTTTGGGAACGTTGGATCATCCTGATAAAGGAAAAGTTTTCATTCATGATAAAGACGTATTTGGTCAATCCTCAAAAGGATTAGCGGCTTTTAGAAACAAATGCCTGGGGTTTGTCTTTCAGTTTCACAACCTGCTGCCCGAGTTCTCGGCGCTGGAAAACGTGATGATTCCGGGGTTAATTGGAAACAAAGATGAACGAACAGTAAAAAAACGCGGGCAGGAATTATTGACTATGTTGGGTCTTGCTGATAGAATCAATCATAAGCCATCAGAGCTTTCCGGAGGCGAACAACAACGTACAGCTGTCGCACGCGCAATGATCAATGCGCCTGACTTGATCCTGGCGGATGAGCCCAGTGGCAATCTTGACTCTAAGAATGCTGAGGATCTGCACGGCTTGTTCCTTCAATTACGAAAGGACACAGGACAAACCTTTATTGTCGTGACGCACAACGAACACCTTTCAGAATTGGCAGATCGAAGAATTGAACTTAAGGATGGAATAATAAATAAAGAAGAGAAGGTTTAACGCGAGTTAAGTTATTAACGCGTGTAATTATTTCTTTCTACCATTGGCAGCCTTCACCTTAACAAATACAGGACGAGCGTTGATTTTTTGAATACGATTGAAAATTGCCAGTATTACGCCTACGAAGAAAACGGTTATCATCTTTTTTGGGGTTAAAATTAATAAGACAAAGATAGGACGCGTAAAATTGCGGCAGGTTGCTTACTCCGGCGTTATGGTAATCATGTAAGGATGGATGGCTTCGCCACGATTTTGAGTTTTGTTAGTATTAAAACAGGGTGTTGCCACGAAGCTATTTTTTACTCGCTGGTTACGAATTTGACGGGCAAAATTTTAGACGTAGCCCTGTACTTGGCTGATCTTCAACGTAATGTGTATCCGGAATGCTCGGATGTTTCAAGTTTTGATGTGTGTGTGTTGTAAAAGGTTTGATATGTAATGATTCAAGCCTATCGAACGTTTGGGCCTGAAATAACGGGCTAATGCACGAAAACGTCAGTTGAAACTTCTTCGAGTTCTACCAGTCCACTTTCATGAATGTTTTTGAGCCGAATTTTTTTGAGATCGTTTACTAACACAGGATCATATTTTGCCATTACACGGATATAGTTTTCAGTAAAGCCGTGCATCATACCTGCTTCTACATCGTTTTCAAAAAGGACGGTTGCTTCCCTTCCCAGGTTCTCTTCATAAAATCTTCTCCGTTTTTTGTCGGAAAGGATGTGAAGCATCTTGGACCGATCGGCGCGTTGATGCTTTGGTACCGATCCCTGCATGGAAGAAGCCAAAGTATTCTCACGTTCTGAATAGGTGAATACATGGAGGTAGGAAATATCCAACGCATTCAAAAACTGATAGGTCTCTAAAAAATCCTCATGTGTTTCCCCGGGGAAACCAACGATCACATCGACCCCGATGCAAGCGTGTGGCATCGCAGATTTTATCTCGCTGACGCGGTCTTCATACAATTCGCGAAGATATCTACGTTTCATCAACCTCAGGATTTTATTAGAACCCGACTGCAGAGGAACATGAAAATGAGGGACAAATTTATTGGACTCTGCTACGAACCCTATAATTTCATTGGTAAGCAAATTGGGTTCAATAGAAGAAATTCTAAAGCGATCAATACCCTCTACGTTGTCCAATGCCTTAACTAAATCTATGAAACGTTCAACGCGCCTTCCTTCCTGAATTCCAAAGTCGCCCGTGTTGACACCGGTTAAGACGATTTCTCTGACCTCCGTTTGAGCAATTTCCGTGGCTGTCCTTACGATGTTCTCAATGCTGTCGCTGCGGCTGGCACCACGCGCTAATGGTATGGTGCAAAAAGAACAAGAATAATCGCATCCGTCTTGAACCTTGAGGAAGGTTCTGGTCCGGTCATGTAACGAATATGAAGTGTTAAACCGATTTGCTTTTTCAATATCAGAAGCAAATACTTTTGCGTGAGCCGGCCTCACAAACCCGTCCAACAATTCGACTAACCTGAATTTTTCGGCGGCACCCAGCACGGCATCGACACCTGGGATCGAGGCAATTTCAGCCGGCTTTAATTGGGCATAGCATCCAATAATAGCGACGTACCCGTCGGGGGAAATACTGCGTGCTTCCCGGACAATCTTATGACATTTCTTGTCGGCATTTTCGGTTACCGAACACGTATTAATAATGAAAATATCCGGAGTATCCGTAAACTCCACTTTGCGATATCCTTTTTCTTCGAAAAGCCGGGCAATAGTTGACGTCTCGGAATAGTTAAGCTTGCATCCCAGTGTATAAAAAGCGACTTTTTTCATGACAAGGGGCAAATTTAATCAGGATTATGGGATTGGAGAAATCAAAAAGGATGTTCAAATCCATTTCACGCAAAGTCCGCAAAGTTTAAAACCCGCAAAGGCCGCGGAATTGTTATTGAACGTCCAACAAATAGCTGTTCGAAAGCCGAGACACGGCTCTGCGGACTCAGGTATTGATCTCGGCCTTTATCTCTGCGGTAAAACAACACTGAAACTATTGTAATATCCTCCTATGGTAATTGACCTGTCCCAAATGGTAGTTTAAATGGGCTGTTAAGTGAATAAGGAAATAGGCGGTAGTCATCGGATAATCGTAAACCTTTTCGGGATACTCTGCTTCTAAAACAGAAGGTTTAAGGTTTTCCAAGGTGCCCCAAACCGTTTGTCTCGTCTTTTGAACTTCAGCTACCAGGTCGGCTTTTGAGATTCCCTTCGCTGCGAATTCATTATCGCGATTGCGCACATATGAAGTATGGCCAAGGTTCGCGCCAATATAATGCTGAAGGTTCCCGCATAGGTGAAGGCATAAATTACCTGCCGTATTTTTTATCTCGCCGTCCAACCTCCAAATGGCTTCTTCGGATGGATATAAATTTATCTCTTCTTCTAACCGCTGTAAATCGCGATCAAATAATTTCAATAATGTCTCGATGATGATCATCATGTCTAATCGCATTTATACAGAAAGTAAGTATTCTTCAAGGCCTTTGATTTTTTTGTCCAGTTGCTGCGTTACAGTATCAAAATCTCCCCTGGATTTCAGAGGTGAATGTACTGCCATATAGAATTTAATTTTTGGTTCGGTACCGGAAGGTCGAACGGAAACCTTACTTCCGTCTTCGAGGTAAAACTGCAGCACGTCCGAGGCAGGAAAATCTAAAGCGCGCGATTTCACCCGTCAACAGATTTTTTTCCTGTAGCGATTTGTAATCCAGGAGGCGTGCGACTTTACTTCCGATGATTTCAGCAGGAGGATTGCTCCGGAATTTTTCCATCATGGATTTGATCTCCTGCTCGCCCTGCTGACCTTTCTTAGTGATGTTCAGCAGCGTTTCCTTATAATATCCAAATTCAACGTACATGTCGATCAGCCAATCGTACATAGATTTGCCTTCATCCGTAGCGTTGGCGGCCATGGCAGCGAAAAATGCACAGGCTGAAACGGCATCTTTATCACGAACGAAGTCACCGACCATATAGCCATAACTTTCTTCTCCGGCAGCCACGAAACGTTTAGTGCCCTCCAGTTTACCCATCAGTTCGGCGATATATTTGAATCCTGTCAACGTATTGTAGCATTCTACGTTCAATCTTGACGCCATCGTATCGACCAGTTCCGATGTAACAATGGTCTTGGCAATATAGGCATCTGTTTTGTCTTTGAGGTTCTTAAGAATGAAGTACATCATTAAACAGAATGCCTGGTTTCCATTCAACAAAATAAAATCGCCATCTGATTTTCGTACCCCTATGCCTACACGGTCGGTGTCTGGATCCGTCGCCATCACCATAGTGGCCCCGACTTCTTTGCCTTTTTGTATGACCAATTCCATTGCTGATTTTTCTTCAGGATTTGGAGATTGCACCGTAGGGAAGTTTCCATCCGGCTTGCGTTGTTCTTCCACCACCTGAATATTCGAGAAGCCAATTTGCTTCAGACACTCAGGAACCATGGTGATACCAGCGCCATGAATGCTCGTATAGACCAAGGGTATTTTGTGGTGTTTTGAAATAACGTCTTTATTCGGGATCAGTTTTTTTACCTCTTCGTAGTAAGCGCGTTCAACCTCGGGTCCAATCACGAAAATGTTTGACTTAACAGGATTGAACTTCACCTGTTCAAATGAAGTAATCAGCTTGACTTCATTGATTATATTTTTGTCATGCGGTGGCACTACTTGCGCGCCATCAATCCAGTAAGCTTTGTATCCATTGTATTCTTTAGGATTGTGAGAAGCAGTTATAACAATGCCAGAGTCACACTTTAAATAGCGAATCGCAAAAGACAATAGTGGTGTAGGACGAAGTTCAGAAAACATGTGAACTTCAATTCCATTCGCGGAAAAAATATTCGCCGACACTTGTGCAAAAAAAGCGCTGTTATTCCGGCTGTCATAAGCGATGGCTGCTTTGATTTTTTTCCCTGGAAAAGTTTTGTTCAAATAGTTGGCAAGGCCCTGCGTGGCGATACCGACCATGTACTGGTTCATGCAGTTGGAGCCGGCGCCCATAACGCCTCTGAGACCTCCTGTTCCGAATTCAAGGTCTTTATAAAAATTGTCAATGAGTTCTTTGGAGTCTTTTTTGGCCAAAAGCGATTTTACTTCCGCTTTTGTGGCATCATCGATAACGGGACTGTTGATCCAGGCTTGCGCTTTTGACTGAACGAGTTGTAAAAGATTGTCCATCGGTCTATTTAATAGTTGCCAAAAATAAAGAAGGCAAAATCATATTTAACTTTTGTGCATTAATTTTTTACGAATTATTCTTTGCTTCGCGTTCATTTAAGGCTTTTGTAATTCGCCTATTTCTTTAATCTTTACGAAAAATACCAATATGGATGTCAAAGCCCTGAATAAAGCACTTTTGGAAATAGTAACGAAGCGCGACGAGCTGAGCAAAGTAAACTATAACGATCCTTCGTACGACAATCTGGAAGAGCAATTGCATGATCTAGAGGATGATTTTCAGGATGAATATGGTGAATACCTGGAAAATGCGTTGCAGCAGGTGCACGACGAATATTGTCCGGATAATGACGTGTTAATGCCGATAGGGTACTTAGGTCAGGGAATCCCAGTCGAAGTGGATAAATTGCCCGGTAAGGACACACGCTTAATATTAGAACCAAATCCAACCAGAATTATTCTGAGTGTAAACAAAGATAAAAAGCAAGTGGTCTGGAGTTCCGAAAAAGCCTGATAAACAGGCGGCTGTTTTTGCTATCTGAAGCCTAATTTTTTTCTGACGCGATTAAGCACATCCAAGGCAATGACCCGGGCTTTGCCTTCCCCAATTTCTAATTTTTTTTCCAACTCTTCGGGGTTGCTCATGTAGTAGGTAAAAGCTTCGCGTTGCTTAGCAAACTTCTGAACGATGAGCTCAAAAAGCTCCTGCTTCGCATGGCCATAGCCAAAATTTCCTCCAAGGTATTTTTTCCGGAAAGTTTCCGTTTGTTCCGACGTGCCTAATAAACTATAAATAGAAAATACAGTATCACCTTCAGGATTTTTCGGTGCCTCCATGGGGGTGCTATCCGTCTTGATGGATTTCAGTTGCTTTAATAGTTCTTTATCAGGCAGAAAAATGTCGATGATATTGTTGTAAGACTTGCTCATTTTTTGTCCGTCGGTTCCAGGAATCGTCATCACTTGTTCTTCGATTTTCGCTTCGGGAAGAACAAAGGTATCGCCATATGAACTATTAAATGAGGCGGCAATATCACGCGCCATTTCCACGTGTTGACGCTGATCTTTTCCCACAGGCACAAATTCTGCATCGTATAAAATTATATCCGCTGCCATTAAAACAGGATAGGTAAACAATCCGCCATTCACATCTGCGAGACGTGATGACTTATCTTTGAAAGAATGTGCATTCGCCAGCATCGGAAAAGGCGTGAAGCAGTTTAAGTACCACGTTAACTCGCACACTTCTGGAATCCTGGATTGCCGGTATAAAAAGTTTCTTTCAATATCAAACCCGAAAGCCAACCACGCTGCGGCGACCGCGCGAACATTGGCAGACCGTACTTCCGCATCCTTGATAGTGGTCAGGGAATGCAGGTCTGCGATGAAGAAGAAGGACTCGTTTCCTGTTTTTTGCGAAAGCTCAATCGCAGGGATAATAGCGCCAAGTAAATTTCCGAGATGGGGTCTGCCGCTGCTTTGTATTCCTGTAAGAATTCTTGCCATAGTGCAAAGAAAATAAAATAAAGCAGAACGGAATTAGTTTTAACTTTGTGGGATTTAAAAATTAGAATGATGCGGTTGAAATTGTTAGTGCTTTTGTTTCGTAGTCGGCAATTGTGTTTTTGGGCAGGTTTCCAAGCCCTTGCAGTTTCGCGAGGAGATCTTTGATTTCGGGTCGATAAAGGAGCAAGGGGGTCCGGCAATCCATGAATTTTCGTTTACTAACAATAGCAGCCGGACAATAAAAATTCTTAAGGTGCAAGCCTCCTGCGGGTGTACTACACCCGATTGGTCAAAGGATGCCATTGCACCTGGAAAATCGGGTTTTATTCAAGCTAGTTTTAATCCTGTGGGAAGGCCCGGCTATTTTAATAAATCACTGACTGTCACGACCGACTTTGATTCTAATCCGATTACCCTCCAAATCAAAGGGCAGGTTGCGGTTGAAGGGGAGACCGAAGGTGTTCAATTTCAGGCAGCAAATGGGAACTGGAAATTGAAGGTGGGGTCATTCAATATGGGTAAGGTCTTTACCCAAGACGAGTATACTGTGCGTGATTACCAGGTTTTAAATGGCGGAGAGAAAGCCATCACGTTTTCAGGAAAATACGTCGGCCCGGCATACATAAAAATCGACGTTCAACCCAAAACGATAGCACCAGGCGAAAAAGGCAATATCAAAGTTAGCTACAATGGAAAAATGAAAGCCAAGTATGGATTTCAGTCCGATAACGTTGAAATCTTTACCGACGATGAATTGATTCCAAACAAGTCATTTGCAGTATACGCTACGTTGGAAGACGAGTTTCCTCACCTTACGGCCGAAGAGCTTGCAAAAGCGCCTCAGTTGAGAGTGCAATATTCAACCATCGACTTTGGAAAACTGAAACCCAACACGGCAAGTGTTCGTGAGCTTCAATTTTACAACACGGGCAAAAAAGAACTTGATATTAAGGCATTGCAAGGTAATTGTACTTGCGTTACGGCATCATCGGAAAAGACTTCAATCAAACCTGGCGAAAGCAGTCTGATAAAAATCTCTCTTGATCCTCAGGATCGCAAAGGAGCGCTCCAAAAATCACTGACAATCTATTCTAACGATCCGCAAAAACCTGTGCAACGAATAACTTTTTCGGGGTACGTGGAGTAAGCTGAAAGCAGAAAGCAAAAAGCTTAAAGCTTGTCCGGTAGGCTAACTTGTGCATAGTTCCGTGAGCTTTCAGGATTCAGCAGACAGCTTTTGCCGCCTACAAATTTTTGATCGCGTAATTTCTGAGAAAGAAGCTTTCCGCTGATTGCTGTAAGCTGACAGCACAAATTACGCACACGCTAACCTACGAGAACGGCTTTAAGCCTTAAGCTTTCCGCTTTCAGCTAAATGCCGGTATTCCAGTAATCTCATTCCCCAAAATCAATAGGTGAATATCATTCGTGCCTTCGTAGGTGATCACGGATTCAAGATTCATCATGTGTCGCATGATTGGATATTCTCCCGTAATGCCCATCGCACCATGCATATGACGAGCCTCCCGCGCTATCTCCAGGGCTACATGCACATTGTTTCGCTTGGCCATAGAAATTTGTGGCGTCGTTGCCTTGCCTTCATTCATCAATGTCCCCAATCGCCAATTAATAAGCTGAGCCTTCGTAATTTCCGTCAGCATCTCGGCCAACTTTTTTTGAACCAGCTGAAAAGACGCTATAGGTTTTCCAAACTGAATTCTTTCTGCCGCATATTTTCGTGCAGACTCGTAACAATCCATCGCAGCGCCAATAGCACCCCAGGCAATTCCATATCGTGCGGAATCGAGGCACATGAGCGGCGCACCCAGACCGCTTTTGCCGGGCAATAAATTTTCTTTAGGAACTTTCACATTATCAAAAACCAATTCACCCGTAGCACTCGCTCGCAGCGACCACTTGTGGTGCGTCTCGGGGGCAGTGAAACCGGCCATTCCCTTTTCCACGATAAGTCCGTGAATTCTACCTTGTTCGCTTTTTGCCCACACCACTGCAACGTCAGCAAAGGGTGCGTTAGAGATCCACATCTTCGCGCCATTGAGAATATAATGATCCCCTGCATCTTTAAAATTGGTTACCATCCCAGAAGGGTTAGACCCGTGATCGGGCTCTGTAAGTCCGAAACAACCCAGCCATTCACCTGAACCTAGCTTCGGCAGGTATTTTTTGCGTTGCTCCTCAGAGCCAAATTTATAAATCGGGTACATCACTAAAGATCCTTGCACCGAAGCAGTTGATCGCATACCAGAATCACCGCGTTCAATTTCTTGCATCAAAATCCCATATGAAATATAGTCGAGGCCTCCACCGCCGTATTCTGTGGGAATAGTTGGACCAAAGGCACCGATATCTCCGAACTTTTTAACGATCTCTTTTGGAAAATGAGCGGTTTGAGCCCAGTCTTCGATGTAGGGTGATATTTCCAGTTTCACAAAATCGCGAATGGAACTTCGTATCAGTTTTTGTTCCTCGGTAAGTAAATCGTCGATTGCATAAAAATCGGGGTGTTCAAATAAATCTTGTTTTGACGATTTTTTTGATTTTGTGGATGTGGATGAAGTATTGGCTGACATAAATGATTTGGAATATTCGTAACTATGGCCCCAAATTTACACAACTAAAATACTGTTCTGCCTTTTAAGTTGATATGTTAAAAAATTTCACGCAAAGTACGCACAGGATATTCCAGGAAGATTACACGAGTCTGTGTCCTTTTGGGTTGTCCCTGTGCAATCCTGTCTACCAGGCTTCGCATGAACGTTCAGAGGCTTTTCCGGATAAAATTTTGAATCAAAGATGGGCGAAAATGTTGATGCGAACCTGCTTGAACAATTAAGAAAGCTGCAGGCAAAATATGATGTAATGGGTCAGGATTTGTCTTCCTACCTGGATGGCTTGTTATATTCCGATTATCTGACTTATTGGGATTACATTCACCTGGATACCTTACTAAGCCTTCAAACGCCGGAAACGAGTTTTCCAGATGAAAAAGTGTTCATACTTTATCACCAGATTACGGAATTGTATTTTCGAATGATAATGTTAGAGTTAGAACAGATCTCAACCAAACCGAATATCGACGCCACTTTTTTTATTGAAAGGATCAATAGGATCATTCGCTACTTTCAAAACCTGGTAAACTCCTTTGAAATCATGGTTGTAGGCATGGAGAAGGAGCAATTCCTGAAATTCCGGATGGCGCTGCTGCCAGCAAGTGGCTTTCAATCTGCTCAATACAGGCTTATTGAAATTGCATCCACCGACATGATTAACCTGGTAAATATCCACGAACGCGAAGGGCTGCAGCAAGGGGAACTTGAACGGTTGCTTGATAAACTCTATTGGCGTAGTGGTGCGACCGAACTGGCCTCAGGCAAAAAAACACTTACACTTCAGCAGTTTGAAGCCAAGTACAACGCCACGTTCTACGATGCCGGCGTCAAATACAAAGACAAAAACCTATTGCAAATTTTCCGACAACATTTTACCCAGAGCGAGCAACGCGACGAGATCGTTGAACGCTTGCGACTTTTCGATACGCTAGCCAACGTCGAATGGCGCTTTGCACATTTGAAATCTGCGGGGCATTATCTGCAGAAGAATCAAAAGGAAATCAAGGCGACCGGGGGTACAAATTGGCAAAAATACCTTCCTTCCCGCATTCAAAAGGTGATATTCTTCCCTGAACTATGGAGCAACCAGGAGATCGCTGATTGGGGGAAGGGCGTGTTGGCCGCTGTTCATTGAGTGTCTTATAATGTAAGTTGTAAGAGGTGGTTAGTAGTTTGTAAACGCCCCGTTCGTGTGCTTGCGCCGATTGCATTGGCGCTTCGTCGACCACCCGCTAAATTAGTCGCCAAATACCGCTTACCTCGCCTACTTCTTACATCTTACCACTTACTACTTACCCCGAAGACTCACCAAAATTAGCTACCTTTACACCTAGGCTAAGACACTGGTAGTGAGAAGTTTTTTACTCAGTTTTTTATTTTTTAGTGCTGCCGCCTCGCAGATTTTTGCACAAGGCTTCATGCGCCAGACCTACCACGATCCTGAAAGGAAAAACATCAAGGAGGTCTATCAGGTAAAGGATACCATCAAAAATATCCTTCATGGCCGCTATATATCCTATTACCTCAACGGAAACATCGAATCGCAGGGCCAGTTTACCGACAACGAGACCTCGGGCATCTGGGAATTCTTTTATGAGACCGGCAAACTTAAAATGAGGGGTATCCTTTTTAAAAGTGCGAATTACGGGTTGTGGGAGTACTTTTTTGAAAGCGGCCAAAAAAGTATGGAAGGTATTATCTACGGACGAAACCGGGAAGGAGAATGGAAGACGTTCTATGAGAATGGTCAGGTAAAAGAAATCGGCGAATACAAAAACAACAAGCGGATTGGCCATTGGAAGGCCTATTTTGAAGACGGTGTTTTAAAAGGTGAGATTGACTATGTGGACGACTTTGGCAGATATACAGAGTTCTTCCACTCTGGTAAGGTGTTGGGAGAGGGGCCTAAATCAGGAGTGCGTAACGTAGGATACTGGCGATATTTTGCCGAGGATGGAACGTTAAAAGATGAAGGTGAATTTAGGGACGGTAAAAAAAATGGCGTTTGGACGAATTATTACCCCTCAGGCAAAATATCCTCGCGCGGAAGCTATAGCAACGATCAGCCTATTGGTCAATGGGAATATTATTTTGAAGATGGTAAACTAAATTCCTCTGGTCAATTTGAAGACGGCAAGCGGAAAGGTCACTGGAAAACTTTTAACGCTTCCGGCACCCTTCAGAGTGAAATCACGTACGACAAGGGCTCTGGCGAATTTCGCGAATATTATAGCAGTGGAAAACTTAGACGGAAAGGGAATATCCTGGACGAAAAACGTCAGGGAAAATGGGAGTATTATTATGAAGATGGAAAGCTTGAAGGTAGTTGCCAATTTGAAAAAGGAAAAGGGACGTATTTCGGATATTTCCCCAACGGAAATCTTCAGACTAAGGGAACATTGGAGGACGATTTAAAGACGGGCACGTGGGAGATCTACGAAAATGATGGGAAATTATCAGGCTATTATAAACCCTTCTATGACGATAAGAAACTAAGTCAGGAGATCACCGATCTTGCTGGTAAGAGTAGTATTGATAAGAAGGTTACCCATGGAAAACACTTTGGTTATTTTGACGCCCGGGTAAACGAATTCCAGGGTGTAATATTCGGCACAAATCCGTTGTGGCTCGCGGCCGGCCAACTACCCATTGGCATTGAATTTTATCTGGAAGAACGGATCGGTCATGAGTTTGAGTTTGTCGGAATACGGGATCCATTTTTCACAGCGGACCCAAACGTTGCAACTGGAAAAAATTACGAAAGGGGCTACAGCATCGCCATTAAGCAAAAATTTTACAATCCTCTGAAGACGGGCATGTGGTATTTTGGTCACGAGGTTAGATTCACAAATGTGGGTCATTTCGAAAACGAAAAGCATATGGGTGGCCAATATCCAGATGATGTTTACACGTTTAATGCGATAGAACAACGGATTGAGTGGGGCCTGTTGTTAGGTTACAGAATCATGCGACGAAACAATTCAACGGGATTCACAATTGACGTATTCGTTTCTGGAGATATCGGGTATCGCGGATTTGACGTCGATCCAAATTTTGCTTCGCATTTTGAAGATGTTAACCAGGATAAATTCTCAAAAACATTTCACTTCGGTCTTAACTTAGGAAATGTTTTTTCCTTCAGGTAATTTAGTTTCAAGTTTCGAGTTTGAAGTTTCGAGTTGTGCGACTTGAAAGTGTTGCGCGTTTGGAACTTCGGAAACTATAAACTATAAACTCGAAACTACGAAACTAAGGAATGAAAATCGTAGAACTCGTCCTAAAGCCAGAAGAGGCTTTCGATGAGGTAAAATTTAATGCCCTCCTTTATAGTAAACTTGGATTCAAGCAAGATGGAAGTGTTTTCGTGCGGCCCGTTAAACGCTCTATAGATGCGCGATCGAAAAATGTTGTTGTTCGTATTCAATGTGAAATCCTGAGGCCCGAAGAGGTCACCCGTCAATTATCCTACGAAAAAATATTTAAGAATGTAAGCAATAGCAAACCCGTTGTCGTCGTCGGCAGCGGGCCGGCAGGACTTT
Organism: uncultured Bacteroidota bacterium; assembly: GCA_963813425.1. Taxonomy (GTDB): domain Bacteria; phylum Bacteroidota; class Bacteroidia; order Cytophagales; family Cyclobacteriaceae; genus Chryseolinea. The sequence goes on along the minus strand of CAWEZB010000022.1, from coordinate 86,117 downwards.
TTGGGGCCTTGCGACTCGTTGAATTAGGGTTTAAGCCAATTGTATTAGAACGTGGCAACGATGTGCAGGCTCGAAGAAGGGACCTTGCCGCAATAAATAAAGACCACTTAGTTAACCCCGATTCCAATTATTGTTTTGGCGAAGGAGGCGCCGGCACGTATTCGGATGGCAAACTGTATACGCGCTCGAAAAAAAGGGGAGATGTTAGGCGCATCCTGGAAATTCTTGTTGCGCACGGAGCCCCGGACGACATTTTGTTCGATGCACATCCCCATATCGGAACCAATAAATTGCCGCGGGTTGTAACAGCATTGCGGCAAAGCATTTTGGACGCAGGTGGCGAAATTCATTTTAATACCAAGGTGACTGACCTTATTTTACAAAGGGACATTATCAAAGGAGTTATTACAGAGGTTGGTAATAACATTGAAGGTGAAGCCGTCATTCTTGCAACTGGCCATTCGGCCCGCGACATATTTGAACTGTTACATCGCAAAAATATTTTGCTTGAAGCCAAGCCCTTTGCTTTGGGCGTTCGGGTTGAACATCAACAAAATCTGATTGATCAGGTTCAGTATCATTGTTTTCCCGATAGGGGCGAATACCTGCCTGCCTCATCCTATGCACTTGTACACCAGGCCACCATAAAAGGCCAGGAACGTGGCGTATTTTCTTTCTGTATGTGTCCGGGCGGATTCATCGTGCCGGCTGCGACTGCGCCTGGTGAGATCGTTGTAAACGGAATGAGCCCTTCCCGCAGAGACTCGAAATTTGCCAACTCAGGAATTGTGGTGTCGGTAGATCACCATGACTTTACCGATTATAAACATCACGGTGCGCTTGCAGGATTGTATTTTCAGGCCGCCATCGAGCAGAAAGCCTGCCAGGTAGCTGGAGGAACCCAAGCAGCGCCGGCACAGCGGCTTGTAGACTTTGTCGAGAACAGGATATCCTCCTCGTTACTTGAAACATCTTATCAACCTGGATTGAGTGCTGCCGACCTCAAAGACGTTTTACCTCGAAACATTCTCAGTGCGCTTCAGCAGGGCTTTAAAGATTTCGGATCAAAAATGAAAGGGTACCTGACGAACGAGGCACAGGTAGTCGGTGTTGAAAGCCGCACGTCTTCACCAGTAAAAATACCGCGAGATGCAGCAACATTGGAGCATCCTCAGATAAGCAGGTTGTTTCCCTGCGGCGAAGGTGCTGGTTACGCTGGAGGTATTGTATCTGCCGCGATGGACGGAGAACGATGTGCCGACGCCGTTTCGCGGAAAGTAAGTTCTACCTGACGTTATTTGCTGATCCAGGAATTTCTCAACGCTAATTGGGCAGGGGTTGCCTGGTCGTCGAAGCCTAGCAAATGTTTCACTTCCCGGTCGACAACGATGATATCTGCTGAAAGTTCTACCTCCTGAGCGGCACCGCCTTCGTTTTTCCTGAGGACCGTGTAGGAAAGTTTTTTTCCCTGCTCCAGACCTTTCTGCTGGCGTTCAAAGAATGCCTTGAATTGATCGTTGTAAGGTATAAGCTCTCCATTCATTTTGATCAGGACATCGCCGTCCGCAAACCCGAGTGCCTTGCCTTGGGCATTGAGAAGCTTTGCGTTTGCAATTGCAAGTTTGGGTGTGCCGCCTTCCTCTGTGATAGTCACAGCGTTGCTTTCCAATCCCAATGTCAGCTCAGGGCTCGTCATTTTTTCGATGTATTTCACACCCACTAACCCAAAAATTTCCTGCAAAGGAAGTCTATCGGGACCGCCAACATACTTCTTTAAAAATTCTCCAATTTCCGGCTTCGTTAGTGCAGTAATCTCATCAAAAAGTTTTGCGTCTTCAAAGGGCTTTGATTTTCCATACTTTTTAGAGAGATCAGCAACTAGATCTTGAAGACCATATTTGCCTTCCGAAAGTTGCCTCAGCTTGATATCGAGGCACATTCCGATGAGCGCTCCCTTTTGATACACGTTATAATATTGCTCCTTATATTCAGTCAGGGTAAATTTGCTGATATCTGTAAAAGGAACTGTATCGTAAAAGGTCTCGGCAGTCAGAATTTTTTCACGTACGACATCCAGATATTGCGCAGGCTTAATCAAGCCGTACTTCACTTGCATATTGCCGGCAAAATATTCGGTAACGCCTTCGTACAACCACAAATGTTGAGACATTTTGGGATCATTATAATCGAAATTGTCGATCTCCTCAGAATGGATAGTCAACGGTGTGACAATGTGAAAAAATTCATGCGCTGCAAAATCGCGCAGTTGTTGATTCATCTCTTCGATTGGGCGTTCAGGCATAAAATAAAAAGAGGAACCGGAATGCTCCAGTGCCCCATAAGAGTAGACGGGTTGATCTGTAAAATAAAATATAAATGCGTATTTGTTAACGGGTAGGTTACCGCCAAGATATTCTTTTTGTGCGAGCAATACTTCGCGCACACTGTTTGCGATATCTTTTGCTTTTATAATTTGCGTTGGAGAATAGGACCCGATTAACACCTCCGTGTTTCCAACTTTTATGATCGCTGTATCAGGCTTGCTGTACATCAGAGGAGAGTCGATAAGTTCACTATAGTCGCTGGCCACATAAGTGTCAACGCGTTGATCTGGTGTCGTTGATCCCTTTTCGAGTTTGATTGAAGTTACCGGCTCACCCGCCTTCTGAGGAATTAGGCCTGTGGACCCGTAAAAATCTTTTGAACGGATAACATTTAAAACAACAGGCGTTTCTTTCATGTTTTCAAAGTATCCGAAGTACCCGGCGCTATTGATAAGAAAATTTTTATTTTCTTCGATGTTGGTACCTGCGGGTTCGAAGATTTTAGGACCACTCATTTCAGTATCATAAGAGTCGTTAACCCAATAGCTGATTTTATGAAGGCGATTTGCGTTTTTGATTTTCCAGGCGTTGTCATTTATCTTTTCAAAAGGAAGGGCCTTTCCCTTCTTGTCGACGGCCTTAAAATCGGAAACATAGCGCCCGTAGTCGGCGATGGCGTAGGTGCCAGGGACAATTTTGGGCAAGAAAAACGTTATCTCGGTTGATGAAATGCGAGGAGCAAGCAGGTCGACTTTTACTTTGTCATCTACGACATGGGTTAAGTCAACGGTATACTGATAGTTGCCCGCTTTTTTGGATTGCCCTAATGCAGGTAGTGCAATGCCCGTGATAAGGAGGAAGAGAATCGCGTGATATTTTTTCATAAAATGAAATAAAGCGGTAAAAGTAGGCACTTTATTTGAATTGGGATGTTTTATTAAGCTATTGGTTCAATAACACAGCTTTGGTAATAAGATTTTTGAAATCATAAAAACGTGGCGTTGAAAAAAACAGCACTGGTAGGAGCGAGTCCTAATCAATCGCGATATGCGTATTTAGCGGCAACAATGCTGGCAGAGTACAAACATGATACCGTATTGTTAGGTATACACAAGGGCGAAATTGACGGTAATAAAATTCTAAATATTCGCGAGAAGCCTGCAATTGAAAATGTCGATACGATTACGCTTTATATTGGACCCCACCGCCAGCCTGAATGGTATGAGTACTTGCTCAGTCTAAAACCCAAGCGTATCATTTTTAATCCCGGAACGGAAAATGAAGAATTTGAAAGTCTTGCTCGTCGACAAGGCGTCGAAGTTCTTGAAGCATGTACTTTGGTAATGCTGCGATCCAGACAATACTAGATTCTTGTTTTAAAGTTTAGGCTCGTTGTCTTTTTCGATGGCTATAACAGTTACGACAACAATCTTCCAGTCACCTTTTACTTTTTCCAGGACGCGAACCTGAGCTTGAGGTGGGCGGGCAGTGTTATCATGAACAATTTGCGTATAGCGAGCATAGGCAGCGTTACCCCAGACTTTTACTTCCAACCACTTCCGATCAATCGTGACCTTCGCGGGTTTAGCGGTCTGAAAATATTCAGTGAATGCAGCATTGATAGTTTGCCATCCGGAAAAGGAATTAACGTCGGTGGTATCCGCAAACGACCAAAAAGCATAGGGAGTTTGTGACCAAGTCGAGGCCCATGTTTTATAATCGATTTCGTTAAAGGCTAGGGTTTCTCTTTCGATTAAACTCTTTATTGCATCAATTTCATTTTTTTGAGCAGACGTCGAAACCACAATGCAAACCAGGATGCATACACAGAAAATTCGGGCGATTGTTTTCATGGCATTTGGGTTTTGTTGGATATAACAATTTACTTGAAAATTCTTGCTATTCAATCGATTTCGAGGGCTTTTATTTTAACTTAAAATTCGGTGACGGGAAGTTTAAATCACCATGTGATTTTCTTCAAATTTTAATTTGTAATGGACATGTAATCGCAGAATAATTAATATCGATTTCATATTTTAGAATGTATATCCAAGATTATGCTATCAGAGGAAGATTTTATTGAGATCAATAAGCTCAAAGTTGCGCCTGGGGCACAAGTCAACCTGAATAATTATCCAACTGATTATGAAGGGAAAAGGTTGAATAAATCACAGGCAGGAGAATTACTTGAAACAGGTCGTCAGCACCTGGCCGAGATTCAAGAAAAGCTCTATGCGCAAAATCAATACAGTGTCCTCGTTATTCTGCAGGCGATGGACGCGGCCGGAAAAGACAGTGCAGTAAAACATATCATGTCAGGGTTTAATCCTTTGGGGGTGAAGGTTTTTAGTTTCAAAGCTCCCACACCCCAGGAACTGGATCATCATTATTTGTGGCGCCACAACATAGCGCTGCCAGGGCGTGGAGAAATTGCCATTCATAACCGGTCGCATTACGAAAATGTACTGATCACGCGTGTACATCCGGAATTAATTCTCAAAGAACAGTTGCCTGGAATGGACTCAGTTGAAAAGATTGGCGGAAAATTCTGGAAGCAACGATTCAAGCAGATCAATCGATTTGAAAAAAATATCTGGCAAAACGGAACTATCATTCTTAAGTTTTTCCTCCATCTATCTAAAGCCGAGCAAAAAAAACGTTTCTTAGAACGCATTGACGAACCTGACAAGCACTGGAAGTTTTCAATCGACGATTTGGGCGAACGTGCGCGCTGGGACGACTATCACCTGGCTTATGAGGAAGCAATTGAGGCCACTTCTACTTTGCACGCGCCGTGGTACATCATTCCTGCCGATGATAAATGGTATACGCGCCTCGCTATCGCGGGCATCATCTACCAGCAATTGACCGCTTTGAAAATTGATCATCCGGCAGTCAGTGAAGAGCTCCGGGCTGATTTAATCAAGGGAAGAGCGCTACTGACGAAAGAATGATTTTCTAGGGCTCATTAGGAATGAAAAATTCGAACATCCTCAGACCGTTTACAGGCTCCACACATAGCTTACCACAGCTCGGAACACCTTCAAATTCCCCTCAATATTTGTCCAAAATATTCTCTTTTTATAACCCCAAAAGCATTATTTTTGACGGTTCTAAACAGTTAACATGAGTGAAAATACAAGTAAAGTTCCGGCTGATTATTCAGCCAATAATATCCAGGTTCTAGAAGGGTTGGAAGCAGTGCGCAAAAGGCCTGCGATGTATATCGGAGACGTTAGTGTAAGGGGTTTGCATCACCTTGTTTGGGAGGTCGTTGATAATTCAATTGACGAAGCGTTAGGCGGTTATTGTGATGATATTAAAGTGACTATTCTGGAGGGCGATTCCATACGTGTAGAAGATAACGGCCGGGGTATTCCTACCGACATGCACGAAAAGGAAAAACGTTCAGCCCTGGAAGTGGTAATGACTGTATTGCACGCGGGTGGTAAATTTGATAAAAATACCTACAAAGTTTCCGGGGGTCTGCACGGCGTTGGTGTTTCGTGTGTGAATGCATTATCCGAAATGCTTCATGTTACCGTTTTCCGAGACGGTAAAACATCGGAGCAGGAATATGAACGTGGCGTTCCAAAATATTCGGTTCGAGTGGTCGGACCGTCAGACAAGAAGGGTACGACCGTCCATTTTTTGCCTGACAAACAGATTTTCCCAGTCACGTTGTACAATTACGAGACGATCGCGACACGCCTCCGTGAGTTGGCGTTCCTAAACACCAGGATCCGAATTTCCCTTACGGACCTTCGCGAGAAGGATGAGAAGGGCGACCCGCGGCGAGATGAATTTTTCTCCGAGGGTGGTCTGCGGGAATTTGTGGAATACATTGATGCTACCCGTGAGAAACTTATCCAGAATCCGATCTACATTGAAAATGATAAAGGGGAGATCCCTATTCAGGTAGCAATGAGCTATAACACCTCATTTACCGAAAATCTTGTTTCATATGTAAACAATATCAACACGCACGAAGGTGGAACGCACGTTGCTGGCTTTCGCCGGGCATTGACACGGACATTAAAAACCTATGCCGATAAATCGGGCCTGCTCGACAAAGTAAAAATTGATATCAGTGGTGATGATTTTCGCGAAGGACTCACATCAGTTATCTCAGTCAAGGTGGCAGAACCTCAGTTTGAGGGTCAAACCAAAACCAAACTTGGGAATTCCGATGTTATGGGGGCAGTTGACCAGGCAGTAGGTGAAGCGTTGCAAAATTATCTTGAGGAAAATCCTCGCGAGGCCAAGCTTATTGTCAATAAGGTGATACTCGCTGCACAGGCACGCCATGCAGCGCGGAAAGCGCGTGAAATGGTGCAGCGGAAAAATGTTTTGTCGGGTACCGGACTTCCTGGAAAACTTGCTGATTGCTCCAGCGCTGATCCTAGTATTTGTGAGTTGTATTTGGTGGAAGGTGATTCCGCAGGCGGCTCAGCGAAACAGGGAAGGGACAGGAACTTTCAAGCCATACTTCCACTCCGTGGTAAAATCTTAAATGTTGAAAAAGCACAGGAACATCGGATTTACGATAACGAAGAAATCAAGAACATGATCACGGCTTTAGGCGTGAGTTTTGGAACGCCGGAAGATGATAAAGCCCTCAACATGAACAAACTTCGGTATCATAAAATTATTATTATGACTGATGCTGACGTGGACGGAAGTCATATTCGTACTTTGATCCTTACTTTTTTCTTTCGGTACATGAAAGACTTAATTGAGAATGGTTACGTGTATATCGCTCTTCCACCGCTTTATTTGGTTAAAAAGGGCCGTGAAGAACGCTATTGCTGGACAGAAGAAGAACGTGAAGCTATTGTGAAGGAGTTAGCAGCGGGAAAGCAGGATTCCGTCGGTGTGCAACGTTACAAAGGTTTAGGAGAAATGAATCCCGAACAACTGTGGACAACCACGATGGATCCCGCTAAACGTTCATTAAAGCAAGTCAGTATAGAATCCGCAGCAGAGGCAGATCACTTATTTTCCATGCTTATGGGCGACGAGGTTGCGCCTCGGAGAGAGTTCATCGAGAAAAACGCAAAGTACGCCCGCGTTGATATTTAGTTTTTATTTTTAGCGGAGTCTATGGAGGATGTATTAGCAGAAGAAAAAATTGCTCACCTGATTGGGGAAAGCAATTATATAAGCCGCGATTTGAGCTGGATCAAGTTTAATTATCGCGTGCTGGATCAGGCTATGCATACTGATCGAAGCATATTCGACCGGTTGAAATTCCTGTCCATAACATCTTCAAATCTAGATGAATTTTGTACGATCCGGTTAGGAAGTCTGTATAACTACCTTGACTACGGCAAAGAGCGATTTGATTACAATGGATTGCGCGAAGAACCGTTTAGAATATTGTTGCTAAACGAGACCAGGAACTTTTGCCGCGCGCAAAGTGAATACTACATAAATCACTTGCGCCCCTTATTCCTGAATAACGGCTTTGCTATTGTTTGTTACGATGAGTTGTCGGTCGAGAATACGCAAAAGGTCAACGATTATTTTAACAAGACCATCTTTCCGATGTTGACGCCGATGGTCTTTGATAGCTACCATACTTTTCCGATTTTAATGAACAACCGGCTTTTGCTGGGTGTAGTGTCCAGAAATCCAACGGAAAACCAAAATCAGCAAAAAGTTTCTTTTATTCAGGTTCCGCAAAATCTTCCGCGATTTTATGAATTGTGGGACGATGAGACACTTCAATTTGTACCAATAGAAGAAATTATCAGGAACAATGTGCATTCGCTTTTCCGCAATGTCGAAATCATTAGCACAAATTTATTTCGAATCAACCGCAACGGAGATTTTACACTGGAAGAGAGCGAAGATATCGAATCAAATTTTTTGGAAGACCTACGCGTTAAATTAAAAACAAGAAGAACCGGACGGGTAGTGCGGATGGAGGTGGAAGAGAATCCAGACCCATGGATGATGCGCCTTCTACGCATTCAATGGGATCTTGACGAACACAATATATTCTACACACCGTCCGAGAGTTTGATCGATTTTTCTGGGCTGATCCAGATCATTAATCATAAGGAATTCAAAGCCAAACGCGCACATTTGCCTGAGCCCATCAAGCCATTGAATTTTCCTGAGCATGGTACGCGTGACCTTTTTGAAGTGCTGAAGGAAAGGGATATCTTATTGCATCATCCATACAATTCCATGGAGCCTGTGCTTGAGCTGGTTGAAAAAGCAGCCGATGATCCTGACGTCTTATCAATTAAAATAACCATATATCGCGTTGCCAAAGAATCGCGGATAACCTCTGCGTTGCTCAAAGCTGCCGAAAATGGAAAGCACGTTTCGGTATTGTTTGAAGTGAAGGCACGCTTCGATGAGGAAAACAATTTACGCGAAGCTCAGCGACTGCAGAAAGCAGGATGTTTTGTCATTTATGGCGTTAGCAGTTTAAAAACCCATACGAAACTACTTCTAATAGTTCGAAAAGAGGAAGAGGACAAAGTATACCGGTATGTTCACCTTTCGAGCGGAAATTACAACGAATCGACATCAAGGTTGTATGTCGACATCGGCCTCCTGACCACTAAAGAGGTTTATGCCAATGATGTTTCGGAATTTTTTAATGTTATCACAGGTCATTCGCAACCCTCCACGTACAGGAATCTGATCACATCTCCGCGGGATATGAGAATACAGCTTTGTAATCTTGTAAAACGTGAAGCAGAAAACGCGCGTAATGGAATCCCATCGGGTGTCGTCATCAAATTGAATTCGTTTCAGGACAAAGAATTTATCGATGAGCTTTACGAAGCTTCACAGGCCGGCGTAAAGGTTAAACTTGTAGTGCGCGGCATGTGTTGCCTGCGGCCAGGAAGAAAAGGACTGAGTGAAAACATCGAAGTGATTTCAATTGTTGGGGAATATCTTGAGCATTCACGAATTTATTATTTCCATAACGCCGGCAATCCCAAGGTGTATATCGGCAGCGCAGATGCCATGGTTCGTAGCTTTGACCGCAGGATTGAATCGCTTTTTTTACTGGACGAAGAAATATTAAAGAAGCAAGCAATCAATAACCTTCGTTACAACTTGAAGGACAATCAGAATGCCTACATCTTAAGGGAAGATGGCACCTATGTCAAAAAGCAGGACGGAGAACCGCCCTTTAATATTCACAAAGAGTTTTATCACGTGACGAGAGAGATTGTAATGGAGGCTAAGTTGCTTTAGTCCGTAATCCGTAATCAGCAATCAGTGATCGGAAATCGGTAATCGGTAATCGGTAATCGGTGGCCCTCCGTAGGAAATCGTGTTGGTAAGTTGTAGTTAGTATTTGGTGTTAGCTGTGGTCGGAGATTTTTCGCTTTGTGAAACCTTGTGTCTTAGCGCCTTTGTGGCTATGGATTTTTAACGTGGTGTCTTCGTAGCATTGCGATTCATGCGCACCAACTACACCTTACCTCTTACCTCGTACAATCTAAGCCACATACAATCAGAATTGCGCAATTGGATGACAGGTACCGATCACCGATTACCATACCACCGATTACCATTTAAAACTACCTGTAGGTATAGTAGCTAGGGCATTCCGGATTCTTATGTACTCCTCGGATGCGCGTACGGTAATTGAGCATGAACTCATGTGTTCCATTTGAAAAACGATTCAGATCCGATTGAGTCCAGTCGTAAGAGTATCCAAAGTGAAACTTCTCACTGATCTTTAAGTCGATAAAGGAAATGAATGAATCGCCCGTGCGATATGAGACTCCTGCGCTGAATACATCGTAGAAAATAAATGCAGTGTTAATGTCGACGCTCAACGGCTGACCTTCCTGCTGACGCATTAAAATAGAAGGATTGATCTTTACTTTATTGAATCTGTCCAATGGTAACACTACACCGCTTCGCAGGAAATAATAACGAGCTTCCTTTAATTGGCCCAATAAGCCCTCGACGTTGTTAGCGATCTTATTATTAAGAAGAAAGGGAACAGAAAATCCGACAAAGAAATTCTTTTTGCTGTAAAACACACCCGCTCCAAAATTCGGTTTTACAACATTCAAGATATTGTAGAATGCGGCATCGCCTGGGCTTTGCAAATCCAGTTTACTGTAATCGGCACCTAGTAAATTAATTCCCGCCTGAAGGCCCATGGCCAGCGTTGCATTCTGAAAATGAATTTTATATGCATAGTTCGCGTAGATGTGTTCATTCTTGTAACTACCGATCTCATCGTGATTGATCAAAAGTCCGACGCCAACTTTGTTTTTTGCCAATGCAGTATGTCCACTGACACTAAATGTTTTGGGTGCTCCAGGGAAATTCACCCATTGATTTCGATACATCGCAGTGAGACTTAGTTGAACCTGGCTACCAGCGTACGCGGGATTCATTACAAGTTCATTAAAGTAGTACTGGGTAAACACCGGGTATTGTTGTGCAAGCCCATGCACAACAATCACCAGTGTGAGAAATGCAGTTAAAAAAATGCTCTTGCGAGTCGTAGTCATATGACTTTTAGTTTACAATTTCCAGGTAGCCAGCGATCGGTTTAGATCCATCGCGTTTATCAATGATGTAAGAAGTAAGTTCCGCCGGGCAGTCAGTTGCCCATCAGGCTTATACCCTTGTTCGATTGTCCATCAAAGTAAGTTCCGTTGTTATCATACCCTTCCGCTTCATAAACCATCGTACCTGCGCGGTTAAAGATCTTCACCATGTTGGAAGGGAAGCTTTCAATACAGTTGATGTGGAAAATATCATTTTGTCCATCGTCGTTTCTAGACACCCGTTGAAAGGACGGATTTCGGTTTTGACTTCGAAGGTCTTTGTGGTCTCACAACCCAAGGAAGAAATGACAGTGACATCATACATTCCAGCGTCAAGACCTGTGACAAGTGGACCAGTGGCAATTACAGCGCCATCCATTCTCCAGATGATCGAATCTGTGTCCACGCTATTTGTCATGAAGAGGGCCGCAAAACCGGTTCCTGGTTCACTTGAATCTTCACGGCACACTGTAGGTACCGTTGTGATACTGAACTCAGGATATTTAGGATCGTCAATAATTTCTTCTGTTGCCAGCGGCGATTTACAACCTGTGATTCTGCTTGTCGCAGTAACAGAATAAGGGCCTACTGCAAGGCTATCATAGATTTCTCCAACAAAATCAGGAGTGCTTTTTTCGACAGTTCCAATGTACCAATTAAAGACATAGTCACTGGTGTTGCCATCTACGGACGCCGAAAGTGCTCCATTGTCCGAGATACAGCTCGTTACCATAGATAGAATTTCAATTTGAGGCATCGGAACCGGGACTTGCTTGACATCAATGTTTACCTGTGTCGTATCCGAACATCCACTCACTGATATTAGTTGCAATGATGGAGTATAATCCTGCTTGCAGGCTTGAGGCATGTGATCCGGTGAAGAACAGGCACTCCAGTAGGAGGTGCGTTATTGAACCAATCAAATTGATGATAAACGATGTCCCCACCGACATTGGCTGAGGCTACGCCATCAGGACGTGCCGGATCGCAAATGGTAACCGGAGCAAGGGGCACAGCACTAGCAATGGGAGAAATTCTTCCGTCATCGACACGAACGGTATCTGAAGTTACGCAACCGGCGTCCATCAGGTCAGTGATTTTTACAATGTAGTTTCCGATTCCTAGGCCGCTGACTGGTGCGAGTGGTGTGCTTGTAAAATCTTCTGTGGCCTTTACAGTTTGAAAATACCAGTTATAGGTATAGTCGTTTTTGCTTCCATTTGTTACAGTAGCAAACACACTTCCGTCCTTTTGTGTGTCGATACATACAGTTAGCGGCTCTGCGGACGCGGTCATTGAAATGGGCATGATGTCCAGCGGCAATTCATACGTTTCTGTTACATCGCATTGTGTAGTATTGTTTAATACATTCACCGTGTAGAAACCAGCGGTGAGGTTTTGTGCGAGCGCACCTGTCGTTAACGACGGACCGGCTACTGCTTGTCCGGAATACCAGGTATAAGTATAGCTTGCCCCGTTTCCGTTAGCCAAAACTTCAAAGGAACCGGTAATGTTGGAAGGTTTCAAACACTGTGTTGGGATGACAAAAGAAATTAAGTCGACACCAACGGTGTTCATTGTTTTATCGAGAATATTAAATTCTATTAATTCGCCTGCACTACACTGACTCACCTTGTTAATGGCTTTGACATAATAGGTACCGGCCGGTTGGTTTGACAGCACATTGGTTGTCATGCCTCCGATAAGTTGTGGCCCCGTCCCGCTAGAAGCGTACCACTCGAAGTCGTAGTTTGCAATCGGCGCATGGACGCCCGATTCAGTAACAAAGTTCACGGTTGCTGTACCCGCATTCATAGCGTTACAAGCAACAATGTCCGTGACCGTGATGTCTGTAGAAGCTATCGATATAACCGGAAGATCATCAAATACCTCATAGGTAGCGGTTGAAAAACATCCTGCTGACGTTCCTGAATTTTTCGTTACAACAACTGTGTATTTTCCCGCTACAAGGTTTGTGGCTGTGGCCGCTGTTGAAAAAACAGGTGTAGATGCATCGGGACCCACATGCCATGCAAATGTGTAGTTTGCAGGACTTGTAATGTTTACTGAAAGCTGACCAGTACCTGTCGCACCCACACAGTTCACGTTGTTAACGGATGGGTTAGCGGTAAATACCGGATTTACAGTTTGCTGCTCTACTTCTACAGTTACGGGTACTGACCGGCAATTGAAGGTAGCACGCGCGGGATTAGTGGTTACAGCAACGAACGTATAGAACTTTGGTTCCAAATTCGACCAATTATAAAGTGCCTGACTGCCGACACCGTTGGCCGAGGAAAATACCGGAGCTGACGCGCCGAGATCGTTCTTGCCTTCAAAAACATCAATGCGATAGTCACTATCGACATAGCCAGCCGTAGGTGTAAGTCTAACTTCAATAAATCCATTGTTACCGGGTACGCAATTGTCGACGTTCAGCTTGCTTTGGAAAGTTAATACTTGCGCATCATCAAATGGAAGACTGAAGATTTCTGAAGCTGAACAGCCCGTTTGTCTATTTGTGGCGATCAAGGTATAAATGCCGGTCGTTAATGATGTAGCCGTGCTTGTGTTTGCGGTGTGCGACACCGTTGTAAGTGCCGGTGCGGAAAAAGGTTCCTGGCCGACTCGCCATTCAAAATCGAATCCTGTTATGTTTCCGGGAGCGGATACTGCAACCGTTATTTCCCCGTGATTGTCATTACAATCACTGGGTCGGATCATGTTCGTTGGATTAAAGGTTATCTTGGGTGAATTGTCATTGATAGTAATCGTTAATGGAGCAGTTTCACAATGACGTGTATTGAAGATTCCTTTAACTGTATAGGTTCCGGCTGGTAATCCGCTAAGGGTTTCATCCGTGTCCGAAAAGTCCGGTGTTACTTTGACGCCATTGCCGTTATACCAGGAGAATGTGTAGTCTGCTGGTGTTCCCGGACTTACAGAAACTGTGATGGATCCGTTAGCAGGCACGCATTGAGTCGAATGTGATGACGAAGCAAGCGCGATGGTAGGAGTGACCACAGCAAAAGGAATGGTTATTTCTTCGGTGTCAGAACATCCGGTCGCCACGCTGGTGGCCTTAACGGTATAGGGAGTTCCCGATTTTAAGCCAGTAGCCGCACTTGTTGTTGAAATACGATTAGCAAGCAATGTATTTTGTCCCTTGAACCATTCAAAAGTATAACCCGCTGTTACTCCACCGACTGCGGCCGAAGCTGCGCCATTGGATTGATTCGGATCACATGAAGTCTGAGGAGCTACAATGGTTGTAGCAACAACCGGTGGAGCTGTGGTCGTGATTGTGACTGTAACAGGAGCGGAGCTACATTTAGTAGAATTGCGTGTAGCAACTACCGTGTATTGTCCGGCTGGCAGGTTACTATATGTTGCACCTGTAGAATTCGCAACGGCCTTTACACTGTGGCGCCATCAAACCATTCAAAAGTATATCCAGCTGTTACTCCGCCGACGCTCGCTGATGCACTTCCAAGTGCGGTTGCCAAACACGTAGCATCTGTCTTTGTAACCGTGACAACAGGTTTTACCGTTTGATCAGGAATGGTGAAAGACTCGATAGTCTGACAACCTGTGACTTTGTCTTTTACCAACACGGTGTAAGGCAATGGATCAAGACCTGTCTTTACATGGCTATTTCCCACGAGCTCTCCGAAAATATCATTACCCTTGTACCACGTGAAGGTATATTGACCTACGTTATTGCCAGCTTTATCTCCATTTACTTCGGCACGTAGTTTTGCATTCGGATTCTTACAATTGTCGTATGGATTGTCAAGAACAATATCAACATCGACAGTCGAAGTTACATTGCTCACTACAACCGATTTTGTGTCAGACGCACAGTTTGCTGTTTTATGGATAGCAAAAACAGTATAAGTGCCGGCAGGGCGACCCGTATAAGTTGCACCAATATGATCAGCTGAGGCAACTGGCTTTGCAGTACTTCCAATTGACCAGTAAAAATTGTAATCAGTTACATTTTCAACAGACCCGTTTGGTATAAATGCACGAACGGCTCCATTGTCGGGAGAGGCGCTTGGGGAACACTTATAATTATCCTGCACCTTTAGCGCCGTGAGCGTGACTGGCAGGGGATTTATCGGACTTGACAGAATATTGTTAGCATAGTTACATTCTATAAAGTTCGTGTTCGGAAGCTTGATTGGTGTCGGTACCGTTGTACCACCATCGTTCAATACTATATATAATGTAAATGGAGAACCAGGGCCATTTACTGTGGCATTGGTTATAGACTGTACATTGCCGACTTTAAAGGTATTCAGAACAACATTTATCGTATTTAGTTTTGTAGCGCCGTACTTTAGTAGGGTCTCCGTTGTAAAAAGTAATCGGCACGGTTCCGCTGAGCGAAACGTCACCCAGGTTGGTGATCTGAAATGAAATCGTAAAATCCTGACCAGGACACGTAGGTGGTTGAACGGTAAGGGAGTTCGGAACGTAGGCCAAATCTGGTGAAGCATATTTAGGACATCCTAATGAATTCAGGTAAGGCGATTGATTTAAGAAACTGTTCAGTGGACGATTTTTCCCGGTCGTACAGACATTTTCAGAAAACACGACGTGGTGTTTTTGCTGGATTTTCGGAATTGTTAAGTTGTCATTAACATTGACGTTAAAGTAACCGTGTTGATTCCAAACACGTCGTGCGGGAACCCAGGGTTCGGCACCTGATCTGAATACTCGTACCTGCGAGAATTCTGCATTGTTGATGTCGCAGAAGTTTGATTGGTCTGCAACCAAATAGTTGGGATCTGTCGGATCAGTGATTGTTCCATTTTGTATGAAATCCACCGTACGGCACGTGACGCAAAGTTCCGTATTACCATCTGCATCCACGTCGGCGACGATTGGATACTCGCGGTTCGTACGGGAAACGCATGGTTGCTGTGTAAACACAGATCCATTGGTACCGTTGATGATATAAATGAACTTCTCATCGCGGTATACAATTTCGGATTGACCATCACCATTGAAATCGAAAAGCGTACAACCGGTATTACCTGACGTTTCCTCGTTCACCGTTACCTTCCAGAGCAAAGTCATATCCTCTTTTAAAGCATATAAGAATTTACCCGAGACATAAGCCAGGTTGAGCTTTCCATCACCGTCCAGGTCAGCAATGTTGACTCTACCCGTTCCCTGGTGCCAACCGTTCTGATAATATTTCCCAGTCTTGGTAGGACACGCTTGGATGGTAAAGTCCCCTGGCATTGGATCCGAATAGGTGTTTACGACGCCAGTTTTTACATCCCAAAAGAAAATCGTGGTATTATTATTTGTTGTATTTCTTCCGGAAGCCACTACGTCAAGGGATCCGTCCAAATTCATGTCAGCGATGCTGGTCGCGTCTATGTCTACTTTTTTACCATAGTTTGGAATTGTCTTCTCTGCGTTGATGGTTCCTGCAGCGATGTTTACACTAAAAATTGTACCACCACAAACTAATTCTAAATTATCATCCTTGATAACGTCTGAAGGTAAGTGTGCATTTTTTGTAGCATCACTAAGGATATCAACAGCAACAGGCCCACCGTTGTAATCTTTCCAAGTCGCTGTAGGGGCCACTATTGCAGTTCCATCATGCGCATTGTAAATAGCATTGCGCGCGTATATTTCGACTTTTCCATCCGCGTTAAAGTCGGCAAGTCCTATGGTACCTGGGTCACCGCTCAATTGAACCTCCCAGTTCTTGGTCAGATTGCAGTCATAAGAGTAAAGTTTCCAAGACGTGCTTAAGACAAATATTTCGGCACAATTATCATTATCAATGTTTGCGATTGCAATATCCTCATATGCCGGAGAGTAGCTTACTGTAAGTTGTTTTTGAATTGTATTTACCCCGGCAATATTCTCGCCATTTAGGATGAAGATTTTCTTTGAATAACGGTTTATAGTGACCATCTCTGGGACACCATCTCGATCTAAGTCACCAACAACAGCGCGTCCTAAGTGATTGGCTGTTCCATTCTCTGACGCTGATTCAAGTGCTAATGAAAATTTAGGAAACTCAGAAGGTTTTGCTTCACAATTAAGGTCATTTCCAATGTACCCACCGGTACAAACTACTTCTTTCGCGCATTCTCCGTCAAAGCAATCTATAAAACCATCGCCATCATCATCTATGCTATTGGCACAAATTTCCGTTACCTGCGCGTAGGAAGGTACCGTTGCGCCTATGGTTGCGCACAGTAGTAGGATAGCGTAAAGAAACCTTTTCATAAATCAAGTCTAGTTAGAGTAAAGCAACTGCAGACAAGTTGATACTATTCAAGGGTTTTATTTTATGTGATAAACGTTTGTAACCTTACGTGTAAGTTTTGACTTACGTTCGAAAAAATCTTCGGTGTTACAAAACATATACCAATTAAAAAATATTCGTTTTTGAAGTTAATTTCAACGTAACAGCGTTATGCTTCCCGATCTGGGCGCGCTTTCTTCACCTTCACAACGTATGATGTAGTAGTAAACTCCATCAGGCAATCGCTTTCCGTTGAAGGATCCATCCCAGTCATTCATATAGGGTTTAGCAGTCGAAAACTCTGACTCCTTTGTCGTCGTAAACCGCGACTTCACACTGGGGATACTCATCAATTTTTTCAACTTTCCAGTACGGGCTGATAGAGATCTTCATTGGGAGAAAAGAAGTTTTCAGGTTTTAATTTTTTAACAATAGCTTCTCCCCGCACTTTTACATCGACACTAGCCGTGCCTTTGCAGTTATTATTATCTTTTCCGGTTACTGTGTAAGTGATCGACGTCAACGGAACGGCCACTGGATTTGATAGAGAAGCATCAGTCAATGTTTCAGCTGGTGTCCAGCTATAAGTTTCCAGGCCAGACGCTTCCAGTTGAACGCTTTGTCCTTCATCAATGACTTCCGGCTTTGCCTGAATTGTGATCTCCGGCCCAGGAAGACCTGTAATCGTCTTTGACGCTTTCAATTCGCATCCATTTGTCGCCTTAACAGTAACGCTATATTCACCAGCTTCCTCGATTGGTAGTGTAGATGTAGTCGCACCGGTACTCCATAGATATGATGTAAACGTTCCGCTAACGAGCAGCACTAATGTTTCGTCAGGACATATTTCAGATTTGTTCAGGTCAGTGGTAATCACTGCGGCTGGTGCATCTGTGATCGTCAATGGAGGATTTGTAACGGTGATTGGGCAAGCATTGCCGCTGTAGCTTACGGTGAGTTTTACAGAAAAGGATCCGGTGCTTGTATAAATATGCTTTGGATCTTTTTCGTTGGATACGGCACCATCGCCAAAATTCCACGAATAATTTGGTGTAGCCTGATTATCAAAGGTAGATTGATTAGTGAAGCTTACTTCAGAGCCCTTACACGCTGAAGTCGGCATGGTGAATGCCGCCACCGGTAAAGTAACGACATTGAGTTTGGCACTTGCAGATGTTACACTTGAACAGCTTGGTGTGGTCGAGGTCGCCGTATAGTAGTATTCTCCCGAAGCACCAATGGTATGCGATGTGCCGGTAGCTCCTGAAATGAGGCCTGAAGTCTTTTCGTACCATTGATATGTAAATCCGGGCGAATTTGGTACAACATTAAGTTGTTTAAGGTTGCCGGAACAGATAGCGTCAGAACCCGTGAATCCCACTTTGAATTCCGGCATGTCGATCGCTGCTACCAACGTTGATTCTCGTCTGGCAACGCACCCACTGGCTGCTTTTACATCGACAAAATATTTTCCTGCATTTAGCAACCTGAAATTTGTAACAGGTGGTGGTGTTATTCCTGAGCCAGAATAATTATCCGGGCCCGACCATTCGTATGTAAACCCCGCACCAAGGTCATTTGAAATTTTGAGGTTCAATGTCTGACCGACACAGACAGGCCCATCGTTAATAGGGAGCGGATCGCCGGCAGTGCCGGGTGATATTGTTACTTTTACAGTATTGGAAATTTTACTGCATGTGCTTTCGGAAATTGCCTTGACAACATAGTCACCGGAAGCGGTAGGTGTGTAGTCAGCCGTGCCAGTTACTGTCGTACTGGTAGTGGTATTAGTCCACTCGTAGGTGACGCCGCCTCCGACCGTGGCTTTGAGCACAAAAGGAAGCCCCGCGCAGACATGCAATGGCCCCGTTGGGGTGATCTCAGGGACCATACATGATTTATTTCTGAATACAGATACTTTAGAGGACGGAATATTCAGATTGTTATCGTCAATACTGGTAAAAACGATATCCGGTTTACCATCCGTGTCGACATCAACGACGGCAATATGTCGGTTGATAAAGGTTGTTGGCTGGATCATTTTGGTAAAAGCCAGATTTCCAGCGGTGCTCTTATTGTTTAAAATGGTCAGTGATTTTTTTGTTAACGATGCCGCAGCTATATCGATTTTTCCATCGCCATCCAGATCTCCAAAGTCGATTCCCCAGGGCGTAACATCTGTTTCAAAAGTTTTCAGACTACTAAAAGCAAGCGTTGTTGAGCTTTGATTTAAGAAGGTACCAATGCTGGATGATATAAGTTGTGTAAATGCAATGTCGGGCTTCTCATCACCATCAAGGTCTCCAATTCGGATGTTTTTAATAGGTGTACCTACTGTTAATGTCTTTATTTCACCAATCAAAATTGACCCAGGTGAACTTTTATTTTCAACGACATAAAGGTTTGAATTTGTCTGAAATTGACTCGTCACTATCTCGGGCAAACCATCTCCATTAAGATCTTCCGCGGCCAGTCCTTCTGTGCTCACAGCCCCCGGTATAAAAATGTCTATAGGGGGTGCCGGCGAAAACGATATGGAAGCCAAAGTACTTTGGTTCACTAATGCAGTAACAACGTTGCCTCCCTGGGAAGTGATTAATACTTCCGGTTTGCCATCCAGATCTAGATCTGCAATCTCAATACGCTTCGGTCGCTTTCCTGTTAGTGTGACCGTTGTTGGCGGGGAAAACGTAAAATTTCCAATTCCAGTGCTCCCATTCTTTAATATAAATACTTTGTCTGTGGCTCCGCTTTCTGTAGCTATTAGATCTGGTTTGCCATCTCCGTTTAAATCCCCGCACTTAATGTGCAGCGAAAGGGACGCTATGTTCGTTGCGATCTTACTCGGAAACGCCACAGTTCCAACAGTCGACCCGTTGGGATAAATATTGATATATTTATAGTTGTCGTTTGCGGTTGCGACGTCTACTTTTTTATCACCATCAAAATCACACATGCAGAGGTCGTAAAGTCCTTCTGATGCTGGAGCGCCTGCCGGAAAATTGAACTGTCCTTGGAGATTGGTGAGATCAAATCCAGCTGTTCCGTTGTAGTTCAACAAAAATTGATTTTCTGAATATCCCGAAAGGCCTGTTGATGAGATTTGTTACCACGATATTATTGTAGGTTGTTCCCGTGGGTACTTTTACTTCGATGATTTGATCTGTCAGGGAAATTATTTGTGCTTTTGCTGCTCCGAATGTCACAGCTAGTTTGGTTGCATCTGTTCCGAAGAAGGCGCCTTTGATAGTGACAACTTCATCCATGTGGCCGTCCCGTTTGTCAACCGAATTAATTTCAGGTTTTTGCGCCCATGAGACCAACACCGTGCTTATCATGAAAGTAAAAATGCACAGTTGCGCGCATAGTAGATAGTTGTATTCGGTTCATAGTACTAAATCCGTTAAGTCCGGATCAATGTAACCCAGTTTTAAGGTTACTTGTCGGTTGTAACAACCAGCAGACGCGCGTCTTTTAATTTGGTATAGGTTTTTAGATTCCTGATCTCCTCTTGCGCTTCTGAGGCCTTCGTTGTTTCCAGGACGTGCACATAATATTTTTTATCCTGAGGATTATAAAAGATCTCTGCGTTGAATTTTTCCACGATCAATTTCTTCTTGAAGTTATCGGCCTGCTGTAAAATCATTGAACATCTTGATTACCACGAAATACTTTTTCTTGCCGGCGCTTTGGTCCTTGTTAATTTGGTCAGGATCTTCAACAGTATCCTGGAAACGGGCTGTATGCTTTTCTGTTGGGGCCTTGGTCAGCGTTGAACGTAGAACAGGTGCCGCGCGTTTGAATTTTTTCAGACTTCCTAATTTAAGTCCGAGAATAACTTCATGAGAGCCTTGCGAAAAGCCATTCTGTGGCTGATTACCAGGCTCGTAGGAATATCCCAATATAAATCGCTGCGTATTAATGCCTAAATTTCCAGTAAACCCATAGGGTAACCGGTATGAGCCACCCAGCCAGAAATTTTGCGTGAGATTGAGTTTACCGAGGAATTCGAATTGACTATTGCCGTATTTCGAATACTTATAATTAAAGTAAAATTCGAGTGGTGCAATAGCTTCCTGCGTTTTTACCTTCCGTTTCAAGCCCACCTTGCTTGCGATTTACTATTTTGCTCTCAACTTTTCGCTTGTAATAAATTGTTACAAATACATTGTCGGCTGGTGACACTGTCGTGTTCGTAAAGCTAGCCTCGGCGTTATAAACGTTCGGGAATAGTTGCGGAAATGAGAAGCCTAGAGTTCAAACCTGAGCCCGATCGGTAAAGTGCACCGAAACCTGCCGCGGGTTGTATATTGTTAGATAAGTAATTTGCGATGGCGGGATCGTTGGGGTCAGTTATCTTCGTTACATCAATCGAATTGGTGATTGCACCGCCGGAAAGCCCTAGAAAAAGCCAGTTTTTTTGACCCATTGGAATGCCATAGGCGTAGGATAAAGTAACGTCCGATGTATTCAATAGACCTCGCTTATAGTTGGAAAATTTTCCACCCACGCCGGCGCGTGAATCATTCATTAAAGTATTAAATGTTAATGCGGAGACTGTAGGAGCTCCTTCGATATTCATCCATTGTTGTCGGTGTAATGCAAAAATTTGGGCATATTCGGTTAATGCTTCGGCAGGATTGTATAGAAATGGATTAACGTAGAAACTATTGTAAACAGGAAAATTTTGAGCATGCGATGCCGTAGATGCAATGCAGCACGAAAATAGAATGGATGATATAATGAAGTTAAAAAAATAGCGCATTAACACGCATTAATTACAACTCAAGGCTAAAAGTGACTCTAACCACAGGTGTTTTCACACCTTATCGTTAAAAAATTGCAACAGTCTGCCATTAAACAATTGTCCCGTTTAAAAAGTCATTTTACAGGAACTGCCGAATATACGTCGTTTTTTATTTTTATCGTCTTACGTGCTTACCTAACTTGATCGGAGTGAATTAATAGTGATGTAATTTTTTAGACTCTTTAACATTTTTTTGTGAAAACTCTTTACCTCACGCTTGGATTACTTTTAATTATTAAGGTTCCCACATTTTCTCAATTACTTGTCGGGCCGGAAGTAGGTGTGAACTATTCATGGGCTTCGTTTCGTGACAAAGACTTGAAAGAGGTTTATAAAATGAGTGCCGTCCCGGGATTTCATGTCGGTGGTCATCTTGCTTTTAAAGTACGGAACCGATTTTTTCTTCATACCTCATTGCTATATTCTACCAAGGGAAGAATCCTGAACGGCAAGTTAGATGGTTTGCTAAAAAACTCTTCTCGTTATAATTATATCGACATGCCCATTAACTACACCGTTGACTTCAGAGGAAAAATTGGTAAGAGTAAAGAGTTTAAATATTTTTTAGGAATTGGACCAAATATCAGCTATTGGTTAGGCGGAAAAGGTAAACTTTATAATTCTGAATTGGAAGAAAATAATCTTGGTGAATTATCGTATAAAATAAAGTTTGGAGAATCGGATGGCGAACAGGCTCCAGATGAGATGCGTGTTGAGCACCCGAACAGACTTCAGCTTGGATTAAATCTAATGGCAGGAATGGTTTTCGAGCCATGGTACAAACAACGATTTATGTTTTCAATTCGTTATGAATTAGGTCATACCTACCTGGCGAAATCGGATGGTAACTTTTTAAATACGTATTTCTACGATCCGCTCAAATCGAGAAATCAGGGTTTTAGAATTTCACTTGCCTACCTTGTGGATCTCAAGACGGAAGAAAGAAAGAAAGGTAAGAGCACGGTTGACAAAAGAAAATTAAACAAGCGTTAGAATTCTATTTTTTTCTGAAGTACATTTTTTTCGTACAGATGAAAAATAATTCCATCCTTTAAGCCCACTTCCGGTACTAGTATGCTGGCTGCGTGTGCCCACTCCATTACCTTAAGATAAATATTGGCGGCTGGAATAATAACGTCGGCGCGGTCAGGATTCATTTGCAACTTGTAGATCCGTTGCTCAATCGAATAGCTGTCGATCATGTCCCGAATTTGCTTGACCTTCTTGATCGAAATTGTTTTGCCAGGTTTGGATAACGCGAGGTCAAATATTTTACTGATGTTTCCGCCGGTACCCACTGCAGTCACCTTTCCATAGCTCTTTTTAACATTTTCTCGAACCCAATGTTCCATATCCTCCCACATGATAGGGGAGTCGTTATGTTCCAGCACCCTCACGGAGCCGATCTTAAAAGAGCGCGTCCTTATTTTTTTTCCGTTAAAGTATAAGTTGAGTTCCGTACTTCCGCCACCTACATCAATATGTAAGTATGTTTTTGTGGACAAGTAAGAACTAATTGCGCGATTAATAAATTCCGCCTCCCTGTTGCCGTCGATGACATTGATGGATACACCGATTTGCTCTTGAACTTCTGTTACCAGCTCTAAACCGTTTTCTGACTCGCGCATGGCAGATGTCGCACAAAACATGTAATCATCTACTTCGTACAATTCAATCAGCAAGCGAAATGCTTTCATCAGTTTCTTGAACTTCTCAGCGCTCTTCGTGCTGATACGTCCTGTGCTGAACACATCATGCCCCAATCGAAGTGGAAAGCGAACGTACTCTAGTTTTTTAAACAGCACTTGAGGGGAATTGTCGAGCACCGTAGATATCTGGAAGCGGATTGCGTTTGAGCCGATGTCTATTGCAGCGAGTTTCAATAGCGTCTTAACATTTTAGTGAACAAGGTGTTTCGAACGGGTCCAGCATAGTACAAAACTATCAAAGTTTGTTCAAACTTTCGTAACTTCGAAGGCTACCGGCTTTTTGTGGCTTTTAATTCGTTTGCATCAGGGTGATTCGCCACCGAGATTCAATCTTACCTATTTTCCAGTCCTCAATTCTTCAATCTGATCGCAGCCATTTTTATATTTCAGTTCTATTAGTTTTATTTGTAGTGCTTATCCAGAAAGACCGAGGGTTTGGGCCCCATGACGTCTTAGCATCCTATCCCATTTTCGACAGGGGTGTTGTGCTAAATCCCATTCGCCAGATGGCGGAAAGATAAGTAACCCCATACACCGGGCTCTCTGGAAGCACATCTTAGAAAAGAGAGTCTATATGAAAATTGAAAACATATTAAAAGAGAGAATTCTCGTGATTGATGGTGCCATGGGCACGATGATTCAGCGACACACGTTAACAGAAGACGATTTTCGCGGCGAGCGATTTAAAGATCATCGATACCCGTTAAAAGGTAATAATGATATTCTTTCGATTACGCGTCCGGATATTATCAAAGATATTCACCGTCAGTACTTCGCCGCTGGGGCCGATATCGTGGAAACAAACACTTTTAGTGGAACTACCATAGCGCAGGCCGATTATCATCTCGAAGATGCTGTTTATGACCTGAATTATCTGTCGGCTAAAATTGCCAAAGAAGTAGCCGACGAATTTACGTTGCAAGAGCCCAACAAACCTCGGTTTGTTGCGGGTGCAATGGGCCCGACCAATAAGACAGCCTCTCTTTCGCCCGATGTTAATAATCCAGGATACCGCGCGATCACATTCGATCAACTTAAACTAGCTTTCAAACAACAAGCCCAGGCGTTGCTCGACGGCGGCGTTGACATCTTACTGCTGGAAACCATCATTGACACCTTAAATGCCAAGGCAGCTTTGTTTGCGATCCAGGAATTGTTTGAAGAAACCGGAAAATCGTTACCGGTCATGGTATCTGGCACCATTACCGATGCCAGTGGAAGAACGCTGTCTGGCCAAACAACCGAAGCATTTTTAATTTCTGTTTCACACGTGCCGCTGCTAAGCATTGGATTGAATTGTGCACTAGGAGCGTCAATGCTACGTCCCTACTTACAGGTGCTAAGTGAAAAGGCTCCGTTTTTTGTAAGCGCCTATCCAAACGCGGGTCTGCCTAATGAATTCGGTCAATACGATGAAACGCCGGAACAAATGGGCGCACAAGTTGAGGAATTCTTGAAAGAAGGTTTGGTCAACATGCTCGGAGGATGCTGTGGCACTACGCCTGAACACATAAAAGTTATCGCGACTTTGGTGGCAAAGTATCAGCCAAGAAAGTTGTCGACAGTAGACAGCACGTTGGCAACTGTAAGTTGAGCAATGGCTATTGAATTAGAAAATTTTGAAGTGGCGCAAAAAGTTGTTGACCCAAACTCATATTAGCGAGGTTTAAGGTCATTTTGGCGTCATCATTTATATAATTTTAAATAAATTCAAAGAATACCTAAGCAGATAAATTGCCACCGTTGACATCTAACCGTGGGACTGTGGACCTATATATGAGAACAAGCAAACATTTACTTCTAAGCGGCCTCGAAGCCGTTGAAATAACAAAGCAATCAAATTTTGTCAATATTGGAGAACGAACCAACGTTACGGGTTCTGCCAGATTCCTGAAACTTATAAAAGAGGATAAGTTCGATGAGGCCCTAGAGGTGGCACTGGATCAGGTGCGTGGTGGTGCTCAGGTCATCGACGTGAATATGGACGAGGGGATGCTCGACTCTCGAGGCAGCCATGGTGAGATTTTTAAATCTAATGGCTTCCGAACCGGAAATCGCTCGAGTACCAGTCATGGTGGACTCTTCCAAATGGCATGTGATTGAAGCAGGGCTCAAATGTCTCCAGGGAAAAGGAATTGTAAATTCAATCAGCATGAAGGGCGGTGTTGAAGAATTTGTCCGCCAGGCTAAGTTGGTAAAACGGTATGGAGCTGCCGTTGTGGTAATGGCGTTTGACGAGGACGGCCAGGCCGATACATATGAACGTAGAATATCTATTTGCAAACGCGCGTATGATATTCTTGTCAACGAAGTCAAGTTTGCCCCTGAAGACATCATCTTCGATCCAAATATTTTTCCGGTGGCGACTGGAATTGAAGAACATCGGAACTATGCTATCGATTTTTTCCGTGCCACCAGATGGATCCGGGAAAATCTTCCCCATGCGCATGTTAGTGGTGGCGTTAGTAATGTGTCGTTCAGTTTTCGTGGAAATCAAAAAGTCCGCGAGGCAATGCACACGGCATTTTTATATCATGCCATCAAGGAAGGAATGGATATGGGTATTGTGAACCCGAGCATGCTGGAGGTATACGATGACATCGATAAGAATTTGCTTGAACGTGTTGAGGATGTCTTGCTGAACAGAAGGGATGATGCTACGGAACGTTTGCTTGAATTTGCAGAAACCGTAAAAGGATCGGCGAAGAGAAAAGAATTGGATGATGAGTGGAGAAAAGGAACAATAGAAGAACGGATTACCCACGCGTTGGTAAAAGGCGTTATCGACTTTATCGATCACGATACGGAAGAAGCGCGTCAGAAATATGGAAGTCCGTTGACGGTTATCGAAGGACCTTTGATGGCAGGTATGAATGTGGTGGGTGATTTATTTGGAGCGGGTAAAATGTTCTTGCCACAGGTGGTAAAAAGCGCGCGGGTGATGAAAAAATCCGTGGCCTATCTGACGCCTTTTTTAGAAGAAGAAAAAAAGAGGAAGGGTGGAGTTGAGAAGCCGAACGCTAAAATTTTAATGGCCACTGTGAAGGGCGATGTTCATGACATTGGAAAAAATATTGTCGGAGTGGTGCTCGCTTGCAATAACTATGACGTGGTTGACTTGGGGGTGATGGTCCCTTCCGAAAAAATTATCGAAGCAGCCAAACGGGAAAAGGTAGACATGATTGGGCTCAGTGGGCTCATCACGCCTTCGCTGGACGAAATGGTTCACATGGCCAAGGAAATGCAACGTGAAAAAATGGTAATGCCCTTATTAATTGGTGGTGCGACCACTTCGCGTATTCACACCGCGGTTAAAATTGACCCTGTCTATGATGGACCTGTTGTGCATGTACTCGATGCTTCCCGAAGTGTCCCTGTTGCAAGCGAGTTTATCAATCCCGATACGTTTAAAAATATTAAGGGAAGGTTTAAGACGGAGTACGCAAAATTGAGGGATGACTATGAAAAACGTAAAGAACAAGAAGCATTACATATCGTTGTCGGAAGCCCGCGCCAACCAGGTCAAAATTGACTGGAAGGAAACGGCCATTGTGAAACCAAAGTTTTTAGGCAACAAGTCCTTCATCAATTATCCGCTCGAGGAAATTCGAAAATACATCGACTGGACTCCCTTCTTTCAGACGTGGATGTTAGCGGGTCGCTACCCTGGAATCTTCAAAGATCCAGTTGTTGGCAGCGAAGCACAACGGTTGTTTGACGATGCACAAAAAATGTTGGATCAGATCATTCAAGCACGCAGCCTTCAGGCAAATGGCGTCATGGGATTTTATGCTGCTTCCAGAACCGAGAGAGACGATGTAAAATTATCCAAGACATGAAGGTGATGCACCTTTTGCAACATTCCATTTCCTTCGTCAGCAAAATAAGAAAGCCCAAAATCTACCTAACTTTTGTCTCGCTGATTTCATTGCTCCGGCAACGTCTGGCCGTCAGGATTACATGGGGATGTTTGCTGTTACCGCTGGAGTTGGTATCGAAAAACTCTTGGCCAAATACAAAGAAAAACAAGATGACTATTCCGATATCATGGTGAAAGCTCTCGCCGACCGCTTGGCCGAAGCTTTCGCAGAATGTTTACATGCCAAGGTACGTCAGGAATTATGGGGTTACGCCGTGGATGAAAAGTTAAATAACGACGAGTTGATCTCAGAGAAATATATCGGCATCCGTCCAGCGCCAGGATATCCGGCTTGTCCTGATCATACTGAGAAAGGAATTTTGTTCAACATTCTTGATGCTGAGAAAGCGGGAATCAAATTGACAGAATCCTTTGCCATGTATCCCGCTTCTTCCGTCAGTGGTTTTTATTTTGCAAACCACGATTCAAAATATTTTGGCCTGGGGAAAATTGAAAAAGACCAAGTCAAGGAATACGCAGAACGCAAAGGCATGACCGTGGAGGAAGTCGAGAAATGGTTAGGCCCGAATTTGTCCTATGATGTTTAGAGTGTTGAGTGTGTGTTCGATGTGTTGGGGTTTGGTAAGCAGCAATTGATATGGTAATTTGATATAAAACTAAAATGTTGTGTTATGAGTAAAATTAATCGTTTTGAAGATTTAAGATGTTGGCAAGCATCGCGGAAACTGGTAAGATGAAATTTACGGAATGGCCGAAACAGGAAAGCTGATGAAGGACTATGACACGAAAAGTCAAATTAAGCGTGCAGCTCTATCTTCTATGAGTAACATTGCTGAAGGCTTTGGAAAATTCAGCAACAAGGAATTTATTCGCTATCTGGATATTGCACAGAGTTCTGCACTTGAAGTCAAAAGCATTTTATATGTATTGCTAGATTTGAATTATTTAATGGAAGAAAAAATTAATGAGCTTCATCAACTAATTGATGAGACCACGAAGTTTGACTCTTGCATTGATTAAATACTTACGAAGTAAGGAAATTAAGGACTTAGTAATTCTGATTACCTAACTTGGAATTTCGGACTAACATCAACACCTAGAACATCAACACTTCAACACACATGAAAGTCTGCGAACATCTTAAACAAGCAAACGGCAAAACATTATTTACCATTGAAATTCTTCCGCCTTTAAAAGGAGAAAATATCAGATCGTTATTTGACAATATCGATCCGTTAATGGAATTCAAGCCTCCTTTTATTGATGTAACTTATCATCGCGAGGAATATGTTTATAAAAAAATGCCAAGTGGCCTCCTCGAAAAAAGAACGACACGGAAAAGGCCTGGGACGGTTGGAATTTGTGCAGCAATACAAAACAACTATAAGATCGATACCGTGCCGCACATTATCTGCGGGGGGTTTTCGCGAGAAGAAACCGAAAATGCTTTAATAGACCTTCATTTTCTTGGAATCGATAATATATTAGTTCTTCAGGGTGACGCTATAAAAACCGAATCCAGGTTTGTTCCCGAACCAGATGGATATAAGTTCGCTTCAGAGCTGCTTGAACAGGTTGTAAAAATGAATAAAGGGCTTTATCTAGACGACGAGTTGCAGAATACGTCGCCGACTGATTTTTGTGTGGGAGTTGCGGGGTACCCTGAAAAGCATTTTTCTGCCCCGAACTTAAAGGCTGATTTGAAATATCTTAAGCTGAAAGTGGATCTAGGTGCAGAATATATTGTGACACAAATGTTTTTTAATAATCAAAAATATTTTGAATTTGTGGATGAATGCAGGAAAGCGGGTATCAATGTTCCAATTATTCCAGGAATAAAGCCGCTGACGGGGAAGGGGCAGCTAACCATTTTGCCCAAGACGTTTCATATTGACATTCCTGAGGAATTGTCGGAAGAGGTTGAAAAATGCAAGGATAACGCGGCAGCAAAGGAAGTAGGCATTGAATGGTGCATAAAACAGTCAAAGGAGCTGGTAAAGCACAATGTGCCGACGTTGCATTTTTATAGCATGGGGAAATCCGACCCGATTTACCGTATAGCCAAAGAATTATTTTAGGCAAACGATACCATTTTGGCTATGTTGGCTTACTTTTTAGAATGGAAAGAACTGCCATATTTTTTTGGTCTATTGTCTTTTGGTTTTCTGTGTCGCAGGCTCAAGCTACACCGTGAGCTAGATTCGCTTTTGCATGCCCTCCCGTCAATCGAGACAGGTCCGCGACGTATTGATTTGCTTAACAACCTGGCGTCAGCCTATACATTAATTTCCATAGACGAAGCTGAAAAATATGCCACACAGGCAATTGGCCACTCACGCGAAGAAAACTATCGGTCCGGGCTGGCCGAAGGCTATAAGATCCTGGGGTCAACCTACTACGTTAAAGGTGAACATGACAAGGCCATTGAGTACCTGTATGAAGCGTTGAGGCTATACGAAGCTACTGATGACAAAATTGGACAATCAGATGTTCTGAACAACATGGCGATCGTTTTTACCGCGCGTGAAGAGATCGACAAGGCCTATACCCTTTCTAACAAATCATTAAATCTAAAACGCGAAATCGGAGATAGCCTTGGCGTTGCTAAAGTTATTTTGGCCCTCGCCGAAATTTACATGAAGCAAAAGGTCGTGAAAAAAGGATTGGAGTTTGGAAAAGATGCACTGAACCGATATCGCCTCTTAAATGACTATTGGGGTATCAGTCATGCGATGCTGCAACTGGGAAAAATGTATCATCAGCTAAGGAACTGGCCATATGCTTCAGGGTACTATTACGAAACCATCCGAACTGCGGCGAAGGCAAATGACCATATTCAGATTATTGAAGCCAATAAACATCTCGGGAGGCTTTACCTCGAAGCAAACCGGCTTGATTCGTCCTATCTTTATTTAAGAAGGGCATTGGTGTTAGCAGAAGGAAAGAATAACAAAATAAACGAAATGGAAGCCAGCAGATATCTGGCAGAATATTTTTCGGCAGTTGAAAACCTGGACTCCTCTCTTTATTATACTAAAGAAGCTAGTGTGTCTGGAACGGGAAATTTTTGACAGTCAGAAGTCCCAACAAATCGCAACCACACAAATGTTGTACGAATTTGAAAAGAAGGAGCAGATGCTCTCCTTTAAAGAAGATCAAATTCAGCGACAGTATGTAGCCATCATTGGTGTTTCAATGGTGTTGATTTTGGTCACACTTTTCGGGTATAAGCTTTATGGGCTTAATGAAAACAACAAGAGCGCAAGGAAAACTTTGCAAGCATTAAATCTTGAGATCAACAAGCTCAACGAGAATCTGGAAGAAAAGGTGCAGCAACGAACCGAGGAAATTAGAATGCAAAATCAAAAGCTCGTAGAGTATGCCTTCTTTACCGCGCATGAGGTACGGGGACCGTTAGCTAGAATTCTTGGACTGGTAGACTTAGTAAAAGTAAAAGAGTTAAATCACGAGCGTGAAGAGATCATTTCACGGCTTCAGGTCTCCGCACGGGAGTTGGACGATATCATTCGTGAAGTCAGCCGAAAACTTGAAAGGACCAATCATACAAATCACACCTCAAACTAAACGTATCGTCCGCCAGCGGTCGGTGGCGTTCGATTTCAGATAATTCCGAAGGGTCTTTCTTCAAAATTTTAGCAAAAGCGCTGTTTCCTCCAATGGCATTCAGATTGTTCATTCTAGAGGGACACCAAGCCTATGTTAAAAAATTATCTGCTAACGACCTTCCGCAGTATCTTAAAACGCAAGGGCTTTACGCTGTTAAATATTCTTGGGTTATCCATTGGGCTTGCAGCAAGCCTGCTCATTGTTCAATATGTAAAGGATGAATTAAGCTATGACGATTTTCACGAACATGCTCAAGACATCTATCGCGTACAGTATGATCGTTACCGCGACCGCGACCTTATATTTCAATGTGCATCGGTCTTTAATAAAGTAGGTCCCGCCCTGAAGGCAGATTATGGGGAAGTAGAAAATTTCTGCCGTATATATATAAGGTATGGAGGAGGTGTTATTAGGTATGAAGACATCAGCATCAAGGAAGATAATATTTTTAACGCAGATCAGAGTTTTTTTGAAATGTTCTCATACCCACTGGTCGCCGGAGACAGGCAGACGGCGTTGAAGGAACCTAATACCGCAGTCGTCGAAGAGAAAACTGCGCAGAAATATTTTGGATCAGAAAGTCCGATCGGTAAGCGGATAAGATTCGGTAACAACGAAGAATATGAAATCACGGGTGTTCTCCGATCTCCGGAGAATTCTCACCTCAAAATTAACTTCCTGTTTTCGTATACTTCCTATCCAAAATTGTGGCCTGAAATGACCAACAAAGATTGGGAAGAAAATTGGGGATGGTATGACTTCTTCAACTATATCCAGCTTAAACCTGGTACTGATGCAAAACAGTTGGAAGGGAAGTTTCCGCAGTTTGTAAAGAAACACGGGGAGGAAGGCGATTCAGCGAAAATTAAATTATCACTTCAACACTTGCCCGACATACACCTTTATTCAGATTTAATTCAAGAAGCAGGCGTCAATGGCGATGGACAGTCGGTTTACTTTTTAATGATCATTGCCCTTGGAATTCTCCTGATTGCCTGGGTTAATTATATCAATCTGGCCACCGCGCGTGCAGTGGAACGGGCTAAAGAAGTTGGTGTGCGAAAGTCCATCGGAGCAGCACGTGCGCAGCTGGCATTTCAATTTGTCAGTGAAGCGTTTATCATAAATGTTTTGGCTGTATTCGTTTCGATTTGTTTGTTAGTGATCGCCATCCCATTTTTTAACCAGCTGTCAGGAAAATCTTTGACGAATAGTATTTTGAGTGACACGTATTTCTGGTCTGTGCTATCC
This sequence comes from uncultured Bacteroidota bacterium, assembly GCA_963813425.1. Lineage (GTDB taxonomy): Bacteria > Bacteroidota > Bacteroidia > Cytophagales > Cyclobacteriaceae > Chryseolinea. The sequence continues at coordinate 53,696 of CAWEZB010000022.1, read as the reverse complement.
ATTTTGTATTTTGTTGGTTCTATGCTTTCAGGAATTTATCCTGCGTTGGTATTGTCTTCCTTTCAGCCTGCAAAAGTATTGAAAGGGGCGATGAAGGGTTCGAAGGAGGGGTTAGTGTTGAGAAGAAGTTTGGTAGTATTTCAGTTTGTCGCGTCGGTTGCTTTGATTGCTGGAACATTGATTGTCTACCAACAATTGCACTTCATGCAAAACCGATCTTTGGGAATTGATATTGATCAAATGTTGGTGATTCATTCTCCAGGCGTGATCGATGATCAAACATCCTATGTTGATAAATTCACAACATTTAAGAATGAACTGGTGCGCCACCCCTCCGTCAAAAAAATGGCAGGATCGTCTGAGGTGCCAGGTAATTTAATTTACTGGACAAACGGAGCAAAACGCATTGGCGGGGACCAGGAGATTCCCGCGATCATTATGTACAGGATGGGAATCGACTATGATTTTTTTAATACTTATGGAAATAAGCTTATTGCTGGCAGGGTATTTTCACCTCAGTTTACAGCCGATAGCGCTAGCGTAGTCCTGAACAGAAGGTCAGTGGAAGTATTAGGATTTAAAAACCCTGAAGAAGCGGTTGGCGGTTTTGTAAGGATTGGCGGTGATACCCTGACCGTTGTTGGTGTGGTGGAAAATTACCACCAGGAAGGTTTGAAGACTGATTTCCGGCAAACTGCCTTCCAATTGACACCACGTTCTCATTCGTACTATAGCGTAAAGGTTGAGACGTCAGACCTGGCGCAAACCCTGGCATATGCGAAAGACAAATATTCACAGGTTTTTCCAGGTAATCCGTTCGATTATTTTTTTCTGGATACTTTTTTCAATCGGCAATACCAAGGGGATCGCCAATTTGGCCAGGTATTTGGATTTTTTGCAATGCTTGCCATTTTTGTGGCTTCGTTGGGCCTCTTCGGTTTAGCTTCCTTTACAGCGGCACAACGCACAAAGGAAATTGGGATCCGAAAAGTGCTTGGGTCCTCCGTTTCCAATATATTTTTGCTGCTCTCAAAGGATTTTCTAAAATTAGTGCTGATCGCTAACCTGATCGCTATACCTGTCGTGTGGGTATTAATGAATGAATGGCTAAGCCTTTTTGCATTTCATGTTCACATCACCTTTTGGATTTTTATAATTGCTGCAGTCATAACGATCTTAATTGCACTGATTACTGTGAGTTATCAATCAATTTCTGCCGCAGTAGCAAATCCAGTGAAATCATTGCGTTATGAATAATTTAGCCATGGATGCAACTAAATTTGTTTTCGCTGCATCCTTTTTGTAACCCTTTTGATTTGCGAGAGTATTTTAATTGTCTTAAGATTATACCATGCTGAAAAACTACTTAACCTCCGTGTTGCGTTACATCTCCCGTAACAAAGTATTCACATTCATCAACGTACTAGGGCTTGCTATAGGCATGATGGCATGCATGCTGATCACGCAGTATGTAATGCACGAGTTTAGCTACGATGATTTTCATGAAAAGAAGGCGCGAATATTTAGAATGCAACAGGATCGCTATGAGAATGGTGAACTTGCTACGCGCTGGGCCGCGGGCTGTGCAGGCATCGGTCCTGACATGAAAGCAAATTTTCCGGAGATTGAAAGGTATGTACGCCTCAGTGGGACAGGGGCAATGTTATCAACTGGCGACGTGTATTTTAAGGAAGAAAATGTATACTTCTCTTCTGAGGATTTCTTCAAAATATTTTCCGTCAAGTTGTTGGCAGGAGAGGATTCAACCGTCCTAAAGGACCCATTCAAAATCGTGCTGTCTCAGTCGCTGGCCAAAAAATACTTTGGTAACGAAGATCCTATTGGCAAAACTTTAAAGAACAATGGTAGGGAGGAATATCAAGTTACTGGTGTATTCGAAGATTTACCAGCCAATACACACATGCAGATCAGTGCATTAATGTCTTTTGAGTCGCTGACGAAATTGCAGAACGATCCTATGTTGTCGTGGTCCTGGGATGGTTTTATGACCTACGTGTTGTTGCATGAGAATGCCAATGTAAAAGATGTCGAAGCTAAAATTCCGGCGCTTGCTGAAAAACAAGCTGGGGAGGAAATGAAACGTTTCAATGCCGGCATTAAATTTCAAATGCAACCCATCACCGACATTCACCTGGACTCGAATTTTATGTTTGAATTCAAGCCAAATGGTAGTCGCCAGTCTGCCTATTTTTTGTCGATCGTTGCTGTCCTGATTTTATTCATTGCCTGGATCAATTACATTAATTTATCTACAGCAAAATCTATTGAGCGTGCGCGCGAAGTCGGCGTACGCAAAGTGATGGGTGGTTTTCGGGGACAGTTGATCAGGCAGTTTCTCTTTGAGTCAGTGTTGCTGAATACCATAGCAGTCTTAATTTCTATAATGCTGGTCGTTATGTTGACGCCTTCTTTTAGTGACTTAACCGGTAGGCAACTGGGTTACCTGTTATTCCAACAAAATTTATTTTGGGTATGGATTGGTGTGCTGATTTTTGGTGGAGCATTGCTGTCCGGAATTTATCCAGCATTTGTGTTGTCATCCTACCGACCTGTGGATGTTTTAAAAGGAAGATTCAAAAATACCAACGCTGGCGTAAACTTTAGGAAGGGCATGGTGATTGTCCAGTTTATCTGCTCTATTACCTTAATAGTCGGAACGTTTACTGTTTATCGGCAGATACGGTTCATGCAGGACCAGTCGCTGGGCGTTAATATAGAACAGACTTTAATCATTCAATCGCCTTCTGTCACTGACTCCACCTATCAACAAAAGTTTCAAGTATTTAAGCGACAGATTCAACAACATCCGGAAGTTGATGCCGTGACGGCATCAACAGAAGTCCCAGGGCGCCAACCCGGTTGGAATGCTGGCGGCATACGTCGCCTAAGTCAATCAGAGGCGGAGGCTAAACAGTATCGTATAATAATGATGGACCATGATTTTATGCCGCTATATGGTTTGAAAGCAATAGCCGGACGTGCCTTCTCAGGCGAGAGCACAAATGAATACGACAACGTTCTGATCAATGAATCTGCGTATCGCTTAATGGGCTTTAAGAAGCCGGAGGATGCATTAAACGATCAGATTTTTTTCTGGGGCGATACTTTTCGAATTGTGGGTGTTGTCAAAAATTATCACCAGGAATCCCTTAAGAAAGCCTTCGAGCCTCTTATATTCCGCTACAACGAGGCCCCTGGTGGTCTGTACTCCATCAAGTTTGATCCAGATCATGTCAAAGAATCCTTGGTTAAATTCGAAGAAACCTGGAAAGCTGTGTTCCCTGGTAATCCCTTCATCCATTATTTTCTTGACGATCGTTATAATCAGCAATATCAGGCCGATCAACAATTTGGGAAAGTCTTCGGCATATTTTCGTCACTCGCGATATTTATCGCTTGTCTCGGACTTTTTGGATTATCATCACTGACTGCGATACAGCGCACGAAGGAGATCGGTGTGCGCAAGGTGTTGGGCGCTTCCGTAACAAGCATTCTTACCTTGGTCAGCAAAGATTATATTCTACTCATGCTGATCGCCATCGTTTTGTCGGTACCGGCAGCCTGGTGGATCATGGATGCCTGGCTTGCGGACTTTGCTTATCGTATTCCATTAACGTGGTGGATATTCGCGGCTCCCAGTCTTGGGGTAATCGCAATCGCGCTTCTAACGGTGAGCATTCACACATTAAAGGCAGCACGTACAAACCCTGCGCAATCTTTGAGATACGAGTAAGATTCAAGCTCGATCCAATGCATTGGGTGAATCTATTACCACTCTGCCACGCTATTGTCTGTGTGCCTCCAGACTGGATTTCTCCAGTTGTGTCCGATCGCAGCCATTTTTTTGACATGCTCTTCATCGATGTTTAGTCCAAGTCCCGGGCCTTCAGGGATTTTGACGAACCCATCATTAAATTTGAAAACCGTTTTGTCAGAGAGATAATCCAATAAGTCACTTCCTTGATTATAGTGTATCCCTAAACTTTGTTCCTGAATGAAAGCATTGTGGCAGGTGGCGTCAACTTGCAAGCAGGCGGCCAATGCAATAGGCCCCAATGGACAGTGTGGTGCTGCTGCGACGTCAAAGGCCTCGGCCATAGAAATTATTTTTTTGCATTCTGTGATTCCACCCGCGTGCGACAAATCAGGTTGAATAATGTCAACGTATCCATCGGTCAAAAGACTCTTGAATTGCCAACGCGAAAACATTCTCTCACCGGTTGCTATGGGAATAGAGACGTGATTGGCGATTTCCCGAAGGGCTTCATTATTTTCCGGAAGCACAGGTTCCTCGATAAACATCGGATGAAATGACTCAAGCTCTTTTGCCAACACCTTTGCCATCGGTTTGTGAACTCTTCCGTGAAAGTCGATGCCGATGCCGACATCAGGTCCAACGGCATCCCTAACAGCGGCAATTCTTTTTATCGCCTCATCAATTTTTTTATAGGAATCCACATATTGTAATTCCTCTGTCGCATTCATTTTAACTGCTTTAAAGCCATGGCTTACAATTTGTTTCGCAGCCTGGCCAACTTCTGCAGGTCGGTCTCCGCCAATCCATGAATACACTTTCATGTTATCTCTGGCTTTTCCGCCAATTAGCTGATGGATCGGAGCATTGTAAAATTTACCTTTGATATCCCATAACGCCTGATCTATTCCTGCGATGGCGCTCATCAATATGGGTCCACCGCGATAAAAACCACCGCGGTAAAGTACATTCCAATGATCTTCAATATTCATAGGATCTTTTCCAATGAGATATTCCATCATTTCATCGACGGCAGTCTTAACGGTGGAAGCCTTGCCTTCGATTACTGGCTCGCCCCAACCAATTATACCTTCGTCGGTTTCAATTTTTAGAAATAGCCACCGTGGTGGTACTTGATACAAGGTATAGTTCTTGATTTTCATGTTGGATGTGTTGGAGTGTTGAGTTCGTTGTGTTGATGTTGTCCTGCGAGGCGTCAGTTTAAATTACCTTTTTTTCTTATAGATTCCTTTGAGATCTTTTTCAAACAAGGTATAGGGGTCATCGTAGAATTTCATGAAATCAGGGACGCTACTATGGCCGGGATATGGTGCATAGTAATGCGTCGCGCTCCGTTGGTCGTTGCGCCAGACTAGAACATAACTAAGGCGAATGGTAGGATCGCCTTTCATCACTTTTAACAGCGTTTCGGTCCACCACGTTGGATTTGGAATCGATTCCAATCCTGTCTCAGTAAAGGCTGCAAGCTTTCCCGCTTTCAATGCATAATCAGAAACGATTTTAAGCTTCAAGGTGGCAGTATCCAGGCTATAACGATTTCTGCCCATATCTCCATAGTTGTCCATTCCTACCATATCAACCCACTCATCTCCCGGATAACGTTCTAAAAATTGCGCCTCGCTGATAAATTTATTGTCCGGCGAAAAAGCATAAATAAAATTGTGAACATTCAGACTGTCTCTTAAGTAGGATACTGTAAAACGCCATAGCGAAATAAACTCCTCTTTGGAGCAATGTGGTTTTCCCCACCAGAACCAGCCCCCGTCAAATTCATGATACGGACGAAAAATCATAGGAACGAGGTTACCATCAGCGCCTTTCACATTGTTAGCCCATTCACCAATGCCTTTGAGGATCTGTTTATATTTTTCATGGGCTTCGCCTCCTGGAATAATATATTTTACGGCGGGTAATGAAAGAGAATCTACCCAATAGAATCCTCCCTTGGAAACCGGATTTGAGAAATGCCAGGCTACAGTGGTAACGCCACCGCGGTTATAGGTGTCAATAACATTTTTCTTAAGTTCTTCTTTTGCCCTCCTGACTGCTTCATCCGGCCTGCCGGAAAACCCACTGAAATCGACGCCAATCACGGCTGGGTGTGATCCTGTCACGGATTTTACGTCCGAACGATTTGCATCGCCAGCCCATCCATGTCCATATTCCGTGGCATGCTGATGTCCAAATAGTGTATAATGCTGGGAAAGTCTGCTAAGGTTTTCATATAAAGCCTTGGTTTGCAGTGTTGCCTCCTGATCAATCGTTTTTCCTTTTTGAGCGTGTGCCACGGCGCACGTAACGGCTAACACTATAACTGTGAAAATTCTTTTCATGTGGTTGCTTAGATTCGATGCAAACGTGATTTCATCAAATTTCCATTTTTTTCCAAATGGCTATCATAAGTAAGCAATCGAAAATTTTACGGAAGACTGTGTGCCGTGTGCTGGTCTGCACAAACCTTTCATCCAAAAAAGGAAATTATTCCTTTACAAGTCGTCCGAAAATAATAACTTAAACTGTTCATATTTCATCCATCATTGATCACAACGTTTATGCTTAACCGAAGAAAGTTAATCCAACGCTTAACTGCATTCCCTTTGCTGGGAGGTCTGGCGAGTGCGGTTCCCCTTACAGCTGCCTTTGCATCAACTAAAACACCGAAGCGTGATTTGTTCAAAGAACTGGGTGTACGAACATTCATCAATGCTGCGGGCACGCTTACTTATATGACAGGGTCGCTCATGCACGACGAAGTACTGGAAGCCATCAATTCAACATCAAAAGATTTTTGTTTGCTGGATGAAGTTCAAGACAAAGTGGGGGAGAGGATTGCCAAACTTGTGCATTCGGAGGCGGCCGTCGTAACGTCCGGGGCTTTCTCAGCAATGACGTTGGGATTGGCGGGTATCCTTACCGGTATGGATGAAAAAAAAGTGAAGGCGCTGCCTCACCTTGCATTTACATTAATGAAGTCGGAGGTTATATGTCAGAAAAGCCATGACATTGTTTACAACCAGGCGTTAACCAACACCGGATGCAAAGTTGTGACGATTGAAACGGCGGAAGAACTTGAAAAAGCTGTGAATGAAAGAACTGCGCTCATGCATTTTCTTCACATCGAATCGGACAAAGGGAAAATTCAGCACGAGGAATGGGTTGCGCTTGGGAAAAAACACGGCATACCCACGTCCATTGACGTTGCCGCTGACGTTCCACCGGTTTCCAATCTTTGGAGATTTAATGACATGGGATTTGATTTTGTCGTGATATCAGGAGGTAAAGCAATGCGGGGCCCACAAAGCGCTGGTCTGCTGATGGGCAAAAAGGATATCGTTGCTGCGGCAAGGTTACACATGCCTCCACGCGGATTCAACATTGGTCGCGGCATGAAAATAAATAAAGAGGAAATTTTTGGAATGTATGTGGCGCTGGAAAAATATATCAACCAGGATCATGATAAGGAATGGGCAGCGTGGGAGACCAACATTGCTTATATAGAAAACGCCGTAAAAAAAATACCCGGTGTAACAACTGAAGTACATGTTCCACCGCTGGGCAATCATACGCCAACGCTTCGCATTTCTTGGGATGCCAGCAAGGTAAAAGTATCGGATAAAGAATTAAGGGAATCCCTGCGAAATGCAAATCCTTCCATTGAAGTGGGCGGCGGAAAGGAGAATATGGTCAATGTCACGGTCTTTATGCTAAAGCCTGGGCAGGAAAAAATTGTAGCAGCCCGGCTTAAGGAGGAGTTAAGCAAGGCAGCTGTGTGACACTTGATACTGATGTCTAAAACGACGCAGAACTTGGTAATAAGGGCAGTAAAATTTCGCCCGAGCAAGTTCGTAAAACCCCAAACTAGAAACCAAATAAAACTCTAAACTCTAAATTTTATCTCATGAAAGAACAAAGAAGATCAACGCTAAAAAAGATGTTTGCCTCTATTGCCGCCTTTACCGGAATAGGCGTCGCCACACAAGCGAAGGCCAGTACTGCGGTTGAAAAGGAAGTCTTCAATGTAGTAAAGGACGATCAGGATGTGCCGCTGTTTTCAGGCTCAACAAGGTTAGGGAACCTTGTATTTATAGCAGGCAAAGGAGCGCATTTTGATGGTGATATCACCTCCCATACCAAACACGTGTTGGACGAACTCGAAAAGGAACTGGTAAAAGCCGGATCTTCCATGGAGAAGGTATTAAAATGCAGCGTGTTTCTTCATGACCTAAATGACTACAAAGCAATGAACGAAGCTTATAAAGGTCGCTTCGGCAGTAAACCTCCTGTGCGTACCACGGTTGCAGTATACGGTGGCGTGCCAGGTGATTCACTGGTAGAGATAGATTGTATCGCGTACGTCTAGTGCTCGTTTATAGTCCATAGATGTTGATAATATTAAACTCGCCTGCCTATGCGGGCGTCAAAACTTAAACCTTTTCTCATGACAAAGCTGGTCTTACTCTCATTTCTTCTGATTTTTTCAGTATTAACTAACGCACAGGAATATTCCATTCTTATAAAAGGAGGACATGTGATCGATCCGAAGAACAACATCAATGAAGTCATGGATGTGGCCATTCTGGATGCTAAAGTTGTGGCCGTTGCAAAAAATATCGACCCAAAAAAAGCAGTCCAGGTAGTTGATGCTAAGGGAATGTATGTGACGCCCGGAATTATCGATATACATTCACATAACTTTTTTGGAACCGAGCCAGATCATTATTTGGGAAACGGATTGGAAGCCTTGCCGCCTGATGGCTTTACGTTTAAGGCCGGTGTTACAACGGTGGTCGACGCGGGCGGCGCCGGTTGGAAAACATTTGATGCCTTTAAGACACAGACTATTGATCATGCAAAAACGCGGGTACTCTCTTTTTTGAATATTGTGGGTGAGGGAATGCGAGGCGGTCCCTATGAGCAGAATCTAAGTGACATGGATTCAAAAATGACCGCGATGGCGGTTAAGCAGCATAAGGAAATAATTGTAGGAATTAAAGTCGCGCATTATGTGGGGGGAGAATGGGATCCGGTAGATCGTGCAGTAGCAGCTGCAAAAATTGCTAACGTTCCTGTAATGATTGACTTTGGTGGTAACAACCCACCATTGTCGATTCAGGAATTATTTACAAAACACCTTCGGCCGGGGGATATCTTTACCCACGCGTTTGCCGAATTAGGGAGCCGAGAACCGATTGTAGATTCTCAGGGAAAAATTCGTCCCTTTGTTATCGAAGCGCAAAAAAATGGAATTGTTTTCGATGTAGGGCATGGCGGTGGAAGTTTTCGCTTCTCTCAGGCTATCCCAGCTTTAAAAAGTGGTTTCATTCCGAACACCATCAGTACAGATCTACATACCGGCAGCATGAACGCAGGAATGAAGGATCAGCTAAACGTTATGTCAAAGTTTTTGAACATAGGCATGAACCTTCAGCAGGTGATTGCAGCTTCTACCTGGCTTCCCGCGAAGGTAATTCACAAGGAAGACCTCGGTCATATTTCGACCGGAGCAGTGGCTGACGTGGCAATTTTTTCCTTGCTCAAGGGGAAATTCGGATATATCGATTCAGGTGGATTTAGCATGCAGGGGGATCAGAAATTACAGTGTGAGCTTACCATTCGGGATGGGAAAGTTGTTTATGACCTAAATGGAATTTCACGGCCTGCATGGGATGCGCCGAGCACAACGACCAATGCTGCAAAACCGAAATGATACCGCAAGCTGAACTAAAATCTGTCGACGTTACGCCGATTCCAACAACGCTGGATACAAAGAAGTTGCATATCGCCTCGATCGATATTTTAAGAGCGTTGAATATGATCCTCATGATCTTTGTCAACGACCTTTGGTCGTTGAAGGACATTCCTGCATGGCTAGGACATGTTGAGCGTGGCGTAGACGGAATAGGATTAGCAGATGTGGTCTTTCCTGCGTTCCTTTTTATAGTGGGCCTTTCATTGCCCTATGCGATCAACAACAGGAGAAAAAAGGGTGATACCGACTGGCAACTGGTAAAACATGTTTTGGTTCGAAGCATCGCCCTTCTGGTGATGGGGGTATTTTTGGTCAACGGGGAGTCAATTAACGCTGAGGCTACTGGTATGGTACGGCCGCTTTGGAATTCTATCTGCTGCCTGTGCTTTATTTTGATCTGGAATACTTATCCTAAATCTTCTAATAAGATTTTCATTAACATACTGAGAGGTGCCGCAGTGACTACCTTGATTTGTTTGGCATTTCTCTACCGTGGTGGTCCTGACGAATCCATTTATACGTTTAGCCCTCAATGGTGGGGTATTCTCGGGCTTATTGGCTGGGCTTATCTCGCCAGTGGATTAGTCACGGTTTTTGCGCGCAATAATTTTTACATAGTCCTAAGTGGGTGGATCTTCTTCGCGTTATTAAGTATGGTGTACCATGCAGGCTACGTACCTGAAATTCTAAATTTTATTCCAGGAGCAATCATAGGAGGTACCCTTACAGGTCTTACCATGGGAGGAGTGTTAACCTCCATGGTCTTTCAATATTTCACGGGTAAAAATGACAACAAGCGCCTTACTATTGTACTGCTTCTTTTTTCAGCTGCATTGATTATCCTCTCCATTCTTACCCGGCCGTATTGGGGATTGGCCAAACTTGGTGCAACACCTGCGTGGCTGTTTCTTTGCAGTGCCTTTACGATTTTAACTTTCCTGGTTGTTTACTGGATCGCTGATGTTTATAAAAAGGAAAACTGGTTTAGTATCATCAGGCCGGCCGGTACAGGCACGCTGCTTTGTTACCTTATTCCGTACTTCGCCTATGCCTTTACACGATTGATTGGCTTTCATCATCCCGATGTCCTGCTAACGGGAGGTATAGGGTTAATTAAGTCATTTTTATTTGCCATTCTTTGTGCTGTTATTACCGGCGGTCTGATACGCTTGGGCATTCGGCTCAAACTATAATTACTATCAATGCGCGTAAAATTATTTTTCCTCGTTTGCATTTATGCAATAGCGATCGCCAGGGGAGAAGCTCAGAAAACATCATTTAAGGTTGTAGGATATTACTCGTTAAATGCCGCTATGTCTGATGTTGATAAATCGACATTGAAGAGACTCACTCACGTTAACTTATGGTTCCTTAACCCCGACTCACTGGGAAATTTTACCCGTGACCTTTCAGGCCTGGCGCGTTTTGTCTCGGCGGCACATCAAAGAAATATAAAGGTGTTGTTTTCCATTGGCGGCGGAAGCAAACAGCCTCAATATAAATATCTCCTCAACGACGATCACCGTGGTAAGCTGATTGAAAATTTAGTCGGTGAAGTCCTGAAATACAATCTTGACGGGATTGACGTTGATCTGGAAGGAAGCGACATCGATTTATACTATGAAAGATTCGTTGTTGCGTTAGCATCAGCGCTTCGTGTACACAAAAAATTAATAACAGCTGCCGTAGCTGTTTATTATAAAGATCAATTCACCGACGTTGCCCTGGCGCAATACGATTTCGTAAATGTTATGAGTTATGATCGCACGGGTCCATGGCGGCCCGATAAACCCGGCCCGCATGCAGCCTATGAACACGCAGTCGACGACCTGGAATATTTTGGCAGTGTCCGAAAAATGCCGAAGGATAAAATGACGCTGGGTCTTCCATTCTATGGATATGGCTACGGCCCTGAACTTACGTCAAAGGCGATCAGTATGAATTATGGCAAAATTGTGGAAACATTTAAAGGATCCGAAGCCGTTGATCAATGGACAATGCCGGATGGGATGATCCTCTATTATAACGGTATGCCTACCATTGAACGGAAAACTAAACTTGCAATGACGAAAGCTTCAGGGGTAATGATCTGGCAAGTGCTCGGTGACGCGCACGGAAAAAAATCGCTGCTTAAGAGAATTTACAAGACTAATAAATAAAAGATCAACAATCAGGCGAACTATTGGCTAGCATACCTTGATTGACCAGGACGCCGGAAATCATTTCGCACAACTCTTTGAGACTCGTAGGCTTGGTAACAAAATCTACCGCTCCTGATTGCATGGCTGCTTTTTTGTCTTCTTTCAATTTTGAAGTTGTATAAATCACGATCGGTATGTGCTTCAATATCGGATCTTGTTTTAGCGCATTCAAACATTGCATGCCGTTTAGCCGTGGCATATTTAGATCCAAAAAAATTATGTCGGGGCGGTGAAAGACTCGGCTTTTTAAACCTTCCAAAGCTTCTTCTCCGTTGCGGGCCATGAAACAATTAATAGAGGAGTCTACCATATTCACGGCATCACAAAACAGGTCTCTGTCATCCTCATCATCATCGACAATTAATACGTAAACCATAGTCAGGTATCGTTTAACCGTTTCCGAATCCAATTGTTATATTTATAGCGCTACGCCGCTGGACCATTCCTTGCTTGGGAAGTTAAATTTATGAAAAAAAAAATCTCCGTCTCAAAAAATAAAAATCTAAACGGTAAACTATTTCCAATTGTTGCCATAGGCGCTTCTGCTGGTGGCCTTGAAGCTGCGAGCGAACTGTTCAAACACATTCCATCGGACACCGGCATGGCCTACGTCTATATTCAACATCTTGACCGCGATTACAAAAGCAGACTTGCTGAGATTATTTCAAAATCGGCAAACATAAGCGTTGAACAAGTCAAGAACGATGTCCAGGTCGAACGGAATAAATTGTATATCATTCCGCCCAACAAAGACATGATGTTGGCGAAGGGCTTCTTGAAACTGAGTAGCAGAGATCCAAAGCAGCAACCCCATTTGCCGATCGATACTTTTTTCTCTTCGTTGGCAGAACATCAACGGGAGGGATCAATCGGAGTCTTACTTTCGGGCACGGCGCATGATGGCACTGCGGGGTTGAAAGCGATCAAAACCGCTGGCGGATTAACCTTTGCACAAGATGATTCTGCACTATTCAAAAGTATGCCTAAATCGGCGATTGCGGAAGGGCTGGTAGATAAGGTCTTGTCTCCCAAGGAAATTGCGGACGAACTTGCCCGGATCGGAAGCAAAAGAGAAGTCATTGAAGAGGTAATGAAGGAACCCTCCGAGGCGGATCTGAACGACGAGGACCTGATAGCCATTATCCAATTGTTAAAAAAATCTACTGGTGTGGACTTCAAACATTATAAGGTAAACACCATCAAAAGACGAGTGATTCGCCGGATGTTACTTTACAAACTCGAGACGTTGAAGGAATACACTACATATCTCAAACAGCATGCCCATGAGATTAATGTGTTGTATCAAGACCTTTTGATTAATGTAACGGCTTTCTTCAGAGATGGTGATTCATTAGAATTTTTAAGAAAATCCCTACTTCCAAAAATAATTAGAAGTAAACTCCCCAATGATCCCATCCGAATCTGGATACCGGCCTGCTCAACCGGCGAAGAAGCTTATTCCCTGGCCATTACCTTAGTGGAACTCATGAGCGACCTGGGGCTGACTATACCCGTGCAGATTTTCGCAACCGACCTTAGCGAAATTTCCATCGCAAAGGCGCGATTGGGTCTTTATTCCAAAAATGATTTGACGGGGGTCCAACCGAAAAGACTTCAGCGTTTCTTTACGAAGATCGATGGAAGCTATAGAATCGTGAAATCGATCAGGGATCTTTGTGTGTTCGCTCCGCATAATATTTTTAAGGATCCGCCATTTTCAAGGATCGATTTAATAAGTTGCTGCAACCTGCTGATCTATCTGGATTTGGTTTTGCAAAGGAAAATCATCGCCACCTTTCACTACGCATTAAACAAAACAGGGTATCTGCTTCTCGGGAAGTCAGAGACTATAGGAACTTCAGGCCACCTCTTTTCTCAAGTGGAAAAAAAATTCAAGGTTTATGGGCGAAAAAGCGACGGAACCGAACGTGCCAAGTTCGAAATGACCTATCGTCTCCCTGACCTCGATAAGTCCGAAGTTGCGAAAAATCTGAAGCTTACCAGCACCAACGGTACCATTCGGGATAACCTGGAAGAAACGATTGATACTATTCTTTTGGAGAAATTTGTACCTCCATCCGTTGTGGTTAATCAAGACCTTGAAATACTTCAGTTTAAAGGATCTATTGGTTTATTTCTTGAACCTTCACCGGGAAAGGCAAGTCTTAACCTGCTGAAAATGGCGCGCCCGGGACTTTCCTTTGAATTGAGAAGCATCATTCATAAGGCTACAAAATCAGGCAAGGCAGAATCGAAAGTTGGAATTGAGGTTAAAAACAACGGCGATTCATTTCACGCTGGCATTGAAGTGCTGCCAATCTCCCTTGACGGAGAAGAAAAAGTTTTTTTGATTCTTTTCAAACGTATTGAGAATTCAGTCCCCTATGAAGTAAAACCCTCATCTTCTAAAGACAAAATTGTCAACCAACTCCAGCTCGAACTAAATAGTCTGAAGGACGATATGCGATCCATCCTGGAGGAACAGGAAGCGAGCGTAGAAGAATTACAGTCTGCCAATGAAGAGGTAGTGTCGAGCAACGAAGAACTTCAAAGTATCAACGAAGAACTTGAAACGTCAAAGGAGGAGGTTGAATCGACCAACGAAGAACTCATGACAATCAACAATGAGCTTCAGGTCCGCAACGAACAATTGGCTGAGTCGTATGAATATTCCCAGGAAATTCTCGATACTATCCGGGAAGCTGTTCTTGTCCTCGACCATGATCTCAGGGTGAGGTCTGCAAACAAGGCATTTTATCGAATATTCCGACTCAAAGAAGAGGAGACTGAAGGAATGATTGTTTTTGAATTGGGTAACAGGCAATGGGATATTCAGGATCTTAGAAAGTTTTTGTACGAAGTAGTTCCCAACCACATAACGTTCAATGGCTTTGAAATGCAACACGAATTTGCCAACATCGGCGAGAAAGTCTTAGTGCTGAATGCGCGCCGGATTACGCAAAAAGTTCATCGCAAACAGCTGATCTTGCTCGCGATTGAAGACATCACGGAACATCGGCAGGCGCAAAAAATGTTGTTAGAACGGGAATTATGGTTTAAAAATATGGCGGATAACGCTCCCGTTATGATCTGGCTTGCTGGCCTTGACAAAAAAAGAAATTTCGTTAACAAAACATGGCTGGAATTTACAGGTCAGGACCAAATTGCAGGGAGAAGAGATAGCTGGAAAGAAGCCATCCATCCGGAAGATTTACGTACCTACGAAGCAATTTATGATTCAAGTTTTATACAGCGCGAAACATTTCAGGTTGAGTATAGGCTGAGGCGGCAGGACGGGGAGTATCGCTGGATGTTGGATATCGCAAAACCATCATATTCTCCAATGAATGTATTCTTAGGCTACATCGGCTCCTCGACAGAATTGCATGATAAAAAATTGTTGCATGATGACCTTGAAAAACGCGTGATACAGCGAACGAGAGAACTGGAAGACTTGAATAAAGAACTGCAGCGTTCAAACGGTGAACTTCAACAATTTGCATATGTGGCAAGCCACGATTTGCAGGAGCCATTGAGAAAAATCATGACCTTTTCAGATCGCCTGGAACCCCTCAAAGGGCCGTTGCCGGACCAAGCAAAAGTATACCTTGGAAAAATTAATGAATCGTCTAAGCGTATGACAAAGCTTATCGACGATCTTCTTGACTATTCCCGGATTTCACGGACAGGAGGAAATTTTGTTAAAACGGATTTGAATAAAATTGTGGAAGAGGTAATGCTTGATTTTGACGTTTTGATGAATCAGAAAAAAGCAAAAGTCAAAATAGATAAATTACCCATCATGTCGGCTATTCCATTGCAGATGGAACAGCTGTTTCACAATTTGTTAAGCAATGCTTTTAAATTTACAAAGGAAGATGGCGCGCCAGAAATAACCATTGCGTGTCGCCGTCTGGATCGGGAAGAAGTTATTAAACGGAGGACCCTATCAAAAGAAAATACGTATGTGGAGATCCTGGTAAAAGATAATGGCATTGGATTTCCACCAGAATTTGCTGACCAGATTTTTGTTATTTTTCAACGGCTCAATGATAAGAAGCTTTATCCAGGAACCGGAATTGGTCTAGCGCTCTGCAGTAAAATTGTGGCGAATCACGGCGGTGAGATTTATGCCACCGCGAAAGAAAACGAGGGCGCGGAATTTTATGTTATCCTTCCGGTCAAATCCTCAAAAAAGGAGACGGAAAAATAGACGTTAACTTCCGCTTCGACTCTGTTGAATTTGAATCAATATTTTTTTAAGCGTGTCGATGTGATATTTTAGTTCACCAACCTGTTGCTGATATGAAGCTGCGATGCGCTGAATACCGCGCTTTTGGTGCTCCTTCGCAATTTTCATGTATAATGTACTTCGCTCCTCCATCATGCGCACGGCCACCCATAATGTAGCCTCTACGCCTTCTCCTTGTTTCGTCAATAATTCAGCTTCATCATAGGTGTGTCCTGTATAACACCTGTATCGTGTTAACCCTTCGTCCTCGACTTTCCATAAACCGCCACCGCAATCAGGGCAACTGTAAATGCTCCGATTTCCAAGGCGGCTTACATTGTCAATGCCCACTGCCATGCGGGCAGCAAGCTGTGCTTCGGCAATTATTTCAGTCGGAGGCTCGACTGGTTCTGGGTTATGCGCCATCACATTGCGCAAGGTTTCACCCAACCGGTTTAGCCCGACACAATGGTCGACTTCCATATTATTCATGACGCTCAGCGGCATATCAGGTACCTCAGCTTCATTGGGATCCTGAACGATTGCCACACCTCCGCTTCGCTTTACCGCCATCATGCCAGAGGTTCCATCGTATAAAAATCCCGTAAGGATTATACCGATGACCCGAGAATTATAAGCAGCAGCGGCGGAACGAAATAATACATCAATGGAGGGTCTCCAGGAATTTTCCCTTGGGCCGTAGCCGACCACAATTTGATTGTTGGTCACAACAAGATGTTCATTCGGCGGCGCAATGTAAATATGCCCCTTCTCAATGGGCGCAGCATCTTTTGCGACCAGGCATTTAAGATTGGTAGCGGGTTGCAGCCGTTGGACAAGAAAGTCGCTGAGCGCCGTATTGGACAAATGCATTACAATAAAGAATGCTGCGTCCATTTTCGCATCAAGCTGGCTTACAAATTCAGCAAGCGCTGCTACTCCTCCTGATGAGGTTCCGATCACCGCTATAAAACCGGGACGGTCCATAGTCTTAAAAATTTAAGTAATCGACTTCTAAAAAAACATTTGCAATCAGTGAATGTTTACCAGCGATCGTGATTTGCGTAAGAAAATTTTCACCTGACACGCGATGAAAAGATGCCCTGAAAATAAAAAGTGACGGACGAAAGTATTGCCCCACCGGATGGAAATGAAAAGACAACAATGCGTTAGGCATGTTGTCTTTTCATAAAATTCGGAAGCTTCATTTTCCTAATTCACAAGCGCAGCTTGAATCTTGAATAATTAAGCAAATATTTTAGATATGTTAATATCAGGTAGCGTGGGATGATTTGGATAATCTATTTCCGGAACTGGCATCGGTGATAAATCCACTTGTTTGGTTTTCAAGTACGAATTGTTTAAAAAAGTAAGCTCAAGTACCTTCGGAATCTGTTTTCCCTCTAATTCAAAGACTCCGCCGTAGTTGTTGCCGTGAATATGAACAATTGTAAATTTTTTATTGAGCAGTTCAATTACATTTTTTAACTCGGAGAATCTAGTGTCTGCATCATGAAATTCAAGCGCGATCTGCACAACGTTGTCCAACGATTTAAGAAATTTTTCATCCTTAAGGACCTCGTATTCACCACCCTCGATATCTATTTTCAATAAGATCTTTTTTCCTTCATCACCAAATCGCTTTAAATGGTTTGGAAACGAATCATACTTGTATTTTTTGGATGTCCCTAATCCCTCGTTATAAAAAGAAATTTGATGCGTGCTTTTTAGAATCGACAGATAAGGTGCCCATAGCATCACTTTCGCAAAATACTTACCAAGGGAGAGCAAACGCCTCTTAGCAAGGGTCGGAATGTTTTCAACATCAAACAAGGTTGGATCAAATATCCGACTAGGTTTTTTGTGCCGGTTATGCAAAGCTTTTTCGAAAGAAACGTCCCATCCCACACCATACCCGTATAATATTTCAAAATCATTTAGGGATTTATCTTCCAAAACATACCCACCATCATAAATCCTCCCGACACGGACCTTCGAGTCAACACAATAAGGTCTTAAAAAATCAATGTTCATAATAAAAATTTAAATGTTAAAGGTGGCTATCTATGACAACACCGAGGTAAAATCGGAGTTACATAGGCGCTAAAATAAGCTAAAAACGGAGTATTTTAAAATCCTTTTTCCAGCTATTTGATTCCTTTTCTTACAAGGTACCTCCAAGTTTGAACAAAAAAATTTCAGTCTGCGCGCCTGGATCGAATTTCTTTATTTATCTGGAATTTTCCGCCACGCATTACGGGGACAAGGCAAAACCTTGAGGGTGACTCAAATACGGATGGGCAGTACGCTTCTGATCCAAATTGACTTCGGTTGCCAACACTGATAAATAAGTCTGTACCATCACATTTTTAATGAACTTGTGACAACATTGTGCGTGTATACCGGCCTTTCGCGACAAGATTAGTAGTGGTGAAATTTAAGGTCCCGCAAAAATTTGACAATCCTTAAATTTGTAGATTCACGAAAGATGTTCATTCAAAAAACTAAGTTCTAAACAATGCCCGAAACCATTAATCAACGAAAAGTATTTTCACTCATAGAAGTTACGACGAGCATCCGTAAGACAATTGAAGAACGTTATACCAGCGTGTTCTGGGTTAAAGCTGAGATGAATAAGTTAAATCACTATTCGCATTCTGGACATTGTTATCCGGAGTTAGTGGAGAAAACCAACGGAAAAGTGATCGCACAGATGAAAGCGAATATATGGAAAAGCGATTTCGATCGAATTAATCATAATTTTTTAAGAGTATTAAAAGAACCTTTGAAGGACGGAATAAAAATACTCTTCTCCGCCACCATAAGTTTTGACTCATCGCATGGCTTGAGCCTCCGGATTCTCGACATTGATCCCAGCTTTTCGCTTGGTGAACTTGAAAGAGAAAAGCAGGATACATTGGAAAGGTTGCGACGGGAAGGCATATTCAATTCAAATAAAGGTTTAAAACTGCCTATACTTCCCCAACGAATTGCTATTATATCGGTGGAAACGAGTAAAGGCTATTCAGATTTCATAAACGTGATTGAAAACAATCAATGGGGTTACAAATTCTTTAGATTGTTATTTCCGTCTCTGCTTCAAGGTGACAAATCCATTGTTTCAATTTGCAATCAGCTTAAGCGCATAAAAAAAATCATAAAACATTTCGATGTGGTGGCGATCATAAGGGGCGGTGGGGGAGATGTTGGATTATCGTCCTACAACAATTATGAGTTGGCAAAGGAGATCGCGCTATTTCCAATTCCAGTTTTGACAGGCATTGGCCATTCTACAAATGAAACAGTGGCTGAAATGGTCTCCTATAAAAATGCAATTACCCCAACTGAACTAGCCGATTTTTTAATTCAGAAGTTTCACGATTTTTCAGTGCCGATAAAAAAGGGTGAAGAAATTATTGTTGATCGTGCCAAGCGAATATTGTCAGATGAGAAACTGAGATTTCAAAATTTCATGAAATATTTTCGTTCTGTTACGAATAGCAAACTATTAAGAAGCAAGGTCGAAATTAAAAGTCAATCCGAAACGATTTTGCGACAATCCAGATTCCTGATTAAAGGAAAGAGTCAATTGTTAAATGGGACGAAGCAGGACGTTTTAAAGGCGGTAGCCACACTTTGTCGACCAACAAAATGCACCTTGCGGATCTTATCGAAGAAATAAAATCCTTTCCCGTCCAAACGCTGGAAATTGAAAATGGAAAAGTCGATCGCGATCGAAAAAAATGTCCGTATGCTCGATCCACTTAACGTATTGAAGCGAGGATTTTCCATTACATTGTACGAGGGAAAGGCATTAAAAAGCTACACACAAGTCAGACCTACAGATAAGATCACAACACTTTTAGCGGACGGACGATTAGAAAGTGAAGTCAACACGTCTGGTAAATCGAATACAAATGAATGATGCAATTAATTATACGGAGGCGTATGAAGAACTTCAACGCATCGTTTCTGAAATTGAAAACGGCGAAATTTCTGTTGATGAGTTATCAGAAAAGGTTAAACGCGCGACCCAACTCATCCGGATCTGCAAATTGAAACTAACAACAACAGAGGAAGACGTTAACAAAATATTACGGGATCTTGAAAGTTCTGGTACTGATTAAAATTTCGTTGAAATAGCGTAGTTTTCTGCGAAATTCAGGCTGATTCAAAGATTTCGGCCAACGCTTTTCCGGGCAATTACCGTTAAAATTGCCTAATGTAATCTCGCAGCCCCAATAGGGGACAAACAGAAACGAGCATTTAAAACAGGGGTTATTTACAGATTTTTGCAAAAAACCTGTTGATGTCGTTTGCTGCAAAGTTGTATTTCATATTCGTTATTCTTACGATAGCTATTATTCCAGCTATGGCGACGCAGGACCCAAACGTTGCCTGGTACGAAGAATTCTTTGAAAACAAGAAAGGCAGGTCGGTTGACGAAATATTGAAGCAAAAAACTTCCAGCCTGAACCGGGCAATTAAGTCCAAAGATGCTGAACAGCAAGCAAAGTCATTAAAGGAACTGGCCCTCATTCACCTGACCCGCACGAATGACTACGAGGTGGCTATGGATTTTCTGATCCGGTGCCTTGCCATTGAAGATTCCCTTGACTTACAAGAACAACGTGTCTTTACGTACCTGGCGATGGCCCAAGTCTTTGAAGAAGTTGGAAATTATAACAAAAGCCAACAATTGTTAGAGCAAGCGTTGGCATTTAATGCCAGCTTAAAAAATCCATTTGTTGAGGTGCTGATCTTGAATGAACTTGGGGAAATCAAAGCTTCCGAGGGGAAAATGTTAGATGCATTTAAGGACTATGAACAGGTATTACAGAAAAAAGATGTGATTGAGAATCCAAAAGCGGAAGCCCAGGCATTATTCAATATAGCTCATATTTACAGCACACAGGGAATTTACAATCGCGCCCTCCAAACCCATCGTCGCGCCCTTGCTATACGCCGGTCGCTAAAGGACAAAGCCAAGGAAGCAGTTTCTCTCAATGAAATTGGTGAGTTATACCGTCGGATGAAAAATGACGGTAGAGCATTGGTCAACCATAGACTGGCTTTAAAAATTCGCCAGAGCCTCAATGATGAAAACGGCATGGCTGAAACTTTTAACAACATCGGATTCCTGTACTATCAGGAGAAAAAGTTTAACGAAGCGATCGCCAACTTGAATTCCGGTTTGCAGTCGGCGCTAAAATCTCAAAGCCTGGAGCAGCAGCAAAAAAGTTATGATTATTTGAGCTTGTGTTACAAGTCACTTGGTGAGTTCGATGAAGCATTAAAAAACAGAGAACGATTTGTTGTTGTAAGTGACTTCGTTCAAAATCAAAAAAATGATCAGCGTCTGCTGGAATCTCAAAGCCGCTATGTCATTGACACGAAAGAATCTCAAATCGAAGTTCTTGAAGAGGAGCGCGGTCGACGTGAACGGCAGTTGACAGCGCAGAAAAATCTTAGAAATCTACTGATAAGTCTGCTCGGCTTTGGTTTAGTAATCGTAGCCCTGATTCTTAATTTATACAAGGTGAAACAGCGAGCCCACAATAAATTGCAGGAGATAAATGAAAAAGTAAATGAGCAGAACACACAGCTTCAGGCGCTCAATGCTACTAAGGATAAGTTTTTTTCGATTATTGGTCACGACTTGAAGGGGCCTCTCAACTCCCTCACATCCTTTTCCGGGCTCCTGATCAATCACACCGACAGCCTTAGCAAAGAAGAAATTCAAATGCTTGCCAAGGATTTTGACAAGTCTTTAAAAAACCTCCTGGCGTTGCTAAACAATTTACTGGAATGGTCAAGATCACAGACCGGCAATATTGAGTTTACGCCCGAGGACTTTGACTTAAATGCCTTGATAAAGGAGAACAAAGGACTGCTCGGTACCCAGGCGCAAAATAAAAAAATTCGTATCCTTGATGACTCTGCATCGGTGCGGGTAATCGCACATCGACAATCGCTTAGTACCGTTGTTCGTAACTTGATTTCCAATTCTATAAAATTTACACCGGAAGGTGGTCTAATAAAACTGGCTGCGAAGCAAAAGGACGATCATGTTCTGGTTTCCATTGCTGACACTGGGGTGGGTATGAGCCGTGATGTGATCGATAAGCTTTTTCGAATCGATGCCAAGCATACGACAAAAGGTACAGCTGAAGAAAAAGGCACAGGCCTAGGACTTATTCTATGTAAGGACTTTGTTGAAAAAAATGGCGGTAGACTTTGGGTGGAGAGTGAAGAGGGTAAAGGCTCGGTCTTCTATTTTACAGTTCCGTCAGCGAATTAAAACGGCTCGGCCGTACTATTAAGTCATATCGGAATACGAAATCAATCACATATTCGTTTATTGTGGCATGAAAGCGATTTTTACTTTCCTGGTTGCTTTTTTATGCCTGAGTTGCTCTTCAATTTTCCGCCCGTATCCTTGCGGCCCGGTTTTGGATAAAGAAGCGATTCAGGTCTTCAAGAGGCAAAACGAATTTTTAGGATTAAAATCCGGTGTCGTATTCGCAGACATCGGGGCGTCAAGCGGATATTATGATGCTGCAATGGCTGTCTTTCTCGACAGTGTTACCTTCTACCTTAATGACATTGATCAGCATTGCCTCAACGAACGGAACTTGAATAAAGTCTTACGTTATTACTCTAAACTTAAAGGAAGCTCAATTCAAAATACAAACTCTTTTCACTATATCATCGGAACGCCAACCCGAACAAATTTGCCAGAGAATACCTTCGATGTGATCTTCAGTAATGCCACCATGCATGTAATTGACCAACCCGATTCAATTCTTACTGATTTGTATCAGAATCTAAAGACCGACGGAAGTATTTACATTCGAGATGAGTTCGTTTACAATGGTGAATTAAAAAAATGCGGATCCAAAAAATGTGGTCATTACGTGCTGCAGTATGAACCTTTCATACAACGCATGAATCGAAATGGATTTGTGCTCAGTGGAGAAACACGCGAGTTTGGTTACCCTATTTACAGGTTTTCTAAGGCGCTAACCCGACAAGAAAGCAACTCGAATTAGTTATTCTGAAATACACGGATATAATCAACCACCATTCGCTGGGGAAATGTCGTTGTTGCATCAGGATTGCCAGGCCAGTTGCCACCCACTGCTACATTGAAAATAAAGTAAAACTTATTTTGGAGTTCACTCAGTTCAGATGGCGTTATGTCTATTACTTCAAACTGTACATCATCAATGTACCACGTAATTGCGTTAGGGGTCCACACAATTGAAAAGACATGAAACTCATCTGCCAAAATTTTGGGAGGGTCTAAGGAAAGTTTTCCTCCATAGGAAGCATGGCCCCCGGCGTGATCCCAATGTGCAGTGCCATGAACTGTGTTGTCTTTGCCAGGGCCACCGATCATTTCCATGATATCGATTTCTCCGCATGCGGGCCAGTCTACAGTTGAAACATTACTACCAAGCATCCATAGTGCTGGCCAAATTCCCTGACCCTTTGGCATAAGAGCACGGATGTCAACGCGGCCATACTGGAATTCTTTTTTTCCTAGCGTTATGATTCGTGAAGAAGTATAATTCTTTCCACCAACGTTTTCTTGTTTAGCGGTAATGACCAGGTATCCGTCATGCACCGTCGTGTTTTTTTCCTGATAGTATTCTAATTCGTTGTTGCCCCATCCATTGCCTCCGACCTCATGCTTCCAATCCGAAAGATTTAGGTTGTCTCCTTCGAATTCATCGCGCCACACCATTTTCATCCCACTATAATTTTCGGGAGTTGAGTATCCCGCGGAAGGAACTTGTAACTCATCCTGATTCAATTCACGTTCGTGTTTGCAACCTGATATGGCTGAAAACAATAAGATCGGCAGAAGTACTCTTTTCATGACAAAGGTGTTGCTCAAATGTAACAGATCTATAAAAATAAAGCTATCCAATATTTCCAAACAAAAATGGCCGTCGCGCTTCCACGCAACGACCATTATTTCAACCATGTAGGTAAAAATCCGATTTAATTTTTTTCCAGTACTTCTGATAAATTAACGTGGCCGTCCTTAACTACTGTTTCTTTATAGTTGGTTTTATCAACGACTATTGGCTCTAACAAAATGGCGTTCACTTCGTGGGTTCCAATTTTGGTTTTTATAGAAGAGACCTTTTCATTTTTTGCAATTTTCATCGCTGATTCTGCCGCTTGATGTGCTAACGCTTTTATTGGTTTATAGACGGTCATTGTTTGAGTTCCGGCTATGATGTGTTTTAGAGACGTTTTCTCGGCATCTTGCCCGGTCACAACCACTTTACCCAGCAGCTCTTTCGGCAATGATTGAATAGCGCCTGTGGCAAGGGCATCATTTGCAGCGATAACTACATCGGGTTTTTCAGAATGGGAGGTTAAAAATTCGTCCATCTTCATTAAGGATTCGAGCTCACTCCAACTTCCCAAAACATAGTCACCTATGATTTTTATCTTTCCATCTTTAATGTATGGCTGTAAAACAAGTCGCTGACCCTCTCTGAATGAAATGGCATTCATATCAGATTCAGGTCCATTCATTAACAGGTAATTACCTTGGGGCATTTTATTGACTGCATATTGTGCCTGCAATTTTCCGACATTCAGATTGTTGTATGAAACATAGAGCGTAAGGTCGTTGGTATCTATCATTCTGTCATACGCTATCACCGGAATATTGGCTTCTTTTGCAGCCTGTACAATTCCAGCTGCTTTTATTCGATCAGTCGGCACGATAACCAGGACATCAACTTTACTGGCAATTAATTTTTTGCCGAGCTTTACTTGCTCGTCAGGATCTCCGTGAGGCATTTCAACAATGCATTCTCCTCCAAGCTCTTTTATTCGATCAGTAAAGAGTTTTTGATCGATATACCAACGATCGATTACATAACTATCCATGAGCAATCCGATTTTTTGGCCCCAGGTGACAGTAGCAATGTGTAAAGTAACAGCCAACAAAATGAATCTGATGAATTTCATGGCTTAGGTATTAGGTGTAGTAAACCCATATTTCGAGCGAGTTTTCATGAAGGTAACAAACCTTTGCAGGTAAAAACATTGCTTTTAAGTGGGAGATATTGCACGGAACTGATTTGCTTTTTATTCAGAGAAAATAAGCGCCAAGCATTACGAGACGTGGGTTTCTTTTTCGTCTACGCTAAGGCAACAGCTTCTTTTTGTTTTGGAGAAACAAGGCCCATTTTTCCAGATTTTTCACCAGCTCGCTAACTGGAATTGGTTTGCTGATATAATCGTCCATTCCCGCGTTGAAGCAGGCTTCCTTGTCCTCCGGCAGGACATTTGCCGTCATGGCGATGATAATGGGTTGTTTAATATTACCCTTTCTGATGAGCCGTGTAGCCTCGAGACCATCCATTTCTGGCATTTGTATATCCATTAATATAAGGTCGTAGGGTATGCGTTGGGTTTCTTCTAGCGCGAGAATTCCATTTTCAGATAGCGTCGGATCGTAACCAAGTTTTTTTAACATTCGCACAGCGAGCGTTTGATTTACAGGGTTGTCTTCTGCGATCAAGATTTGAAGCGGATAGCGTGTGGCGAACTCATGGGAAAGTTTTGTAACAGGTGCTTCCAACGATGTAGCTGGCTTTCCAAGTTTGCGCAACGCTGTTGTTATGGCATTCGATAAAACTTTTTGCTTTACAGGCTTTGTCAGGATGTGTGAAAAAAGGTGATCATATTGTTTTCGTTGATCGTGGCCAATAGAACTTAAAAGTATTATTTGCAGCGCGGGATTTACTTTTCGAATGGCTAAGGCAAGCGCTACACCATCCATATCCGGCATTTGCATATCGGTGATCACAAGTTCAAACCCGGTATCAGCAGATAAAATTTTTAGAGCGTGTTGCGCAGATGAAGCCAATGTAGGAGCAAAATGCCAGTCAGTCAGTTGTGATTTTAAGATGTTGCAATTCGTTTGATTATCATCGACGATCAAAACTTTCTTGCCGTGGAGTCCATCGGCGTTGAAATGGATGTAGTTGATGACAGAATTTTTACTTGCTTTCGTCTGAATGGTAAAAATAAATGTAGTGCCTGAATCAGGAATGCTCTGAACAGAAATTGATCCTCCCATCAGCGTCACAAGTTTTTCACAAATGACCAACCCAAGTCCTGTACCACCGTATTTTCGAGTGGTGGACGAATCTACTTGTGAAAAGGCCTTGAAAATTCTATCGATTTTATCAGGCGGAATTCCAATACCTGTGTCGCGAATTTGAAATTCGAGTTCGTATCGCTCCTGATCGTGTTCCTTAACTCGCACCCCAACGAAGACTTCGCCCTCTTTCGTAAATTTTATACCGTTACCAACCAGATTAATAAGCACTTGTTTTATCCGAAGTCCATCGCCAAGGATCATGGAAGGAACGTCGTGATCGATTTGATACAACAAATCCACCCCGATTGAAGCCGCCCTGGTTGCGAAAAGATCAAGAACTTCTTCAATGCTCAAACGCAAATCAATATCGTCAACGTCGAGCTCCATTTTACCAGACTCGATTTTAGAAAAGTCCAGGATATCGTTGATGATTGAAAGCAAACTCTCGCTGGAACTTCGGATGGTTTCAGCATAAGTTTCTTGCTCGGGATCTAGTTCCGTTTCTCGCAGGAGGGAAGCCATCCCAATAACGCCATTCATCGGAGTGCGAATTTCATGGCTCATGGTTGCAAGAAAAATACTTTTCGCCTGATTTGCCCGCTCAGCTTCCTGTCGCGCTTTTTCCGCTTCCTCTTTCTGCCGCTCAAGCTCAATATTCATACCTTGCAGAAAATCTGTTTGTGCCTGAAGCTGCTGATTTAAAACCTGGACATCTTCCGATTGTTTCTGCAGGGTTTCTTTTTGACGAATTACTTCTTCGGTTCGTAACTTAACCTGTCCCTCCAATTCATCTTTCTGTTTTTCCATCGTATCAACCCGTGCCTTATAGACATAGCCGATTCCACCAACGATGCTGGAGACCACAAGAATTCTAAACCACCATGTTCTCCAAAAAGGCGGAGCGATGTTTATCGTAAGCGCTGTTATTTTATCCGACCATTTGCCTTCATTATTGAGGCCTTTCACTTTAAAAGTGTACACGCCTGCATCAAGATTAGTATAAGTAGCGGTATGGAGGTCACCTACGTTCCAGTCCTTGTCAAAACCTTGCAGCATGTACGAATATTGTCTGTGCTGAGGATTAGCGTAATTCAGCGATGCGAACTGAATTGAAAACACGGAATGTTGATAAGAGAGATCTATTTCTTTCGTCTGGGAAATTGGTTTCGAAAGAATGGATTTGATCTTTTGATCCGATGACGTAAAGACTGGCTTATTAAAGATATCGAATCCAGTAAAAACCAAAGGTGGCTCATAAGGATAGGATATAATGCTATCAGGAAAAAACTCACTAAATCCGCTTTTGCCGCCAAAGTACATGGCTCCCGTTCTGCTTTTGCAAAAGGCCTGACTGAGGTCGCCCGGTTGCAAGCCATCGGCCGTTGTAAAATTTTGAACGCGTTTGGTTGCAGGATCGAATTTTGAAACGCCTTTGTTAGTGCTGATCCATAAAAATCCTTCGCCGTCCTGCAAAATACCCAAGATGGCATCAGCCGGAAGACCATCTTTTATTTCATAGGTGGTGAATAGCTCCTGGTTGACATCGAAGTGATTTAGGCCATGGTTTGTACCGATCCATAGGTTCCGGTCTTGATCTTCATGAATGCTGATCACGCGGTTGTGACTTAGACTGTTTTTCGTTTGATCATGCACGTAACGTTTGAATTTGTTCGTCTTCTTGTCAAAACGGTTTATGCCACCACCATCGGTTGCCACCCAGATGTATCCCCGGCTGTCTTCCATAATGTAGTAAACATTATTCAGGCTAAGACTTTCTGGATCATCGGACTGTGATAAATACCGCGTGAAATTTCCCGTATCTGGGTCGTAAACGTTAACACCGCCGCCATACGTGCCGATCCAAATTTTCTCATCACTATCTTCAAAAATTTTCCAGACGTTGTTATTGCTCAGCCCAGGGACGTTGGCCGGTGTCGCTTTAAAATGTTTATAGGTATTTCTTTTGCGATCAAAAATAGATAAGCCATTTCCCCAGGTTCCAATCCAAATGTTGCCACGGCGATCTTCCGTCACAGTTAAGACATAATCGCCTCCGATTGAATTAGATTGATTGGGATCATGGCGATAGTGCGTGAACTTTCCATCTTTTCTTTCCAGTTTATTCAATCCTCCTCCATCAGTGCCAATCCACAAATTCTCGTTCACGTCTTCGTAGATGGCGAGTACAAGGTTGTTGCTAAGACTGTTAGGGGAGGAGTTATGCCGGTAATGTGTAAACTTGTTATCGGTTTTAACGAAATTGACGCCATCATTAAAAGTACCGATCCACATGTTCCCTTCTTTATCATCGAATAAAATATAGAGTGAGTTATCGTTAATGCTTCCACGATCAATATCATCATGTTGATAGTTGCTAAAAGTATTGGTATTCGGATTGTAAACACTTAGTCCGCCATTTTCTGTAGCTATCCATAAATTCCCTTTTGGTCCCACACGAATGTCCTGAATGGAATTATGAGACAAGCTGTTGGGATTTTTTGGATCATGTCTATAGTGCTTGAATTCTCCAAGGTCAGGTAAAAATAAATCGACGCCGCCGCCGTAGGTGCCGATCCAAAATGTCCCTTCATTACTTTGTGTAATCGTGCGTACATTGTTGCTTGAAATGGAGCTTGCGTCATTGGAGTTGTGTTTAAACGATTTAAATGTTTTGTCATTTCTGTTAAATAAATTCAAACCTCCGTTTCCTGTCGCTATCCAAATGTTGTTTTGTTGGTCTTCGTATATATCGCGGATTTCGTTATCGCTAATTCCTTTTGGATTGTTCTTGTCGTAAGTGAAACGCACGATTTGTTTGGTGTTGACATTCAGCACGTTTAAGCCTCCATTATTTGTTCCAATCCAGATATTTCCGGCGTCGTCTTCCAATAGGGTGTAGATAAAATCATCTGATAATGAATTGGGATTATTGGGATCATGCCGGTAGTGGATAAAATGTTCTGTCGCGCGATCAAACATGTTCAGACCACCACCCCACGTGGCAATCCAGATATTGCCACGCCTATCTTCGATAATTCGCCATAGATTGTTATGACTTAGACTGTTCCTATCATTGGGTAAATTCTTGTAGACTGTGAATTTATAACCATCGTATTTATTTAGTCCATCGTGCGTGGAGAACCACATAAATCCCTCATGATCTTGAAGTATACCGCGCACGTTGCTATGTGATAGGCCTTCGCGAATACCCAGGTGCTCAAATTTTAGATTTTTTTCCTGTGCTACCGCCGATGTGTACAATAGCAATATCAAGCAACCTATAAATAAGGTGAATTTGTTTTGAGGTAATTTGGATGTAAACATTTGGTCAGATAAAAATCCTTAACACTTTTCCGGGCCCGATGACTATGATCTGTCCGAGTCATTTCCCTCCATCGGTCAATGGCCCATAAAATTATGGCCAACACAGGTGAATGTCAAGGCCGTAAATGTTGCCATTTTTCAATTAGAATTGACTTTTGCCCTTTCTGCCGGGACAAACAGTTATGCTTTGATATGGGAAGCGAAAAAAAGGAGGTGAGAAAAGTCACGACGTTCGGTGACTTCGAAACGACCTCGTCAGGCATATTTAATTCAAACTCACCAATTTTAAGCAAACCGGAGAAGGTACCTGAACAGGTTTACCTACTTCAGTGAGCTTACCGGTTTTAGCATTAATTTTGAAAATATTGATGGTATCAGAATCCTGATTCGCGGCAAACAAATATTGCCCCTTCGGATCCACCAAAAAGTTTCTAGGCACTTTCCCGCCAGTACTTTGATGACCAATTAATGTAATCTTACCATCTTCCCCAATTGTATAGATGCTCAGGACGTCTGCGCCCCGGTTAGACATGTACAGATATTTTCCCGACATATCGGTGTGAATATCTGCGCTGGTATTTTTTTCTGCATAATTTTCCGGGAGTGACTTAACGGAATCTTGTAAAACTGTTAACGAGCCGTTTGTCTTGTCGACTGAGAATACCCCTACCGTTGAGGTTAACTCCTCCACCAAATAGGCAAAATTTCCAGAGGGATGGAGGGTAAGGTGGCGTGGACCACCGCCGGGAATCACGCTGATCTCCGGAGTTGTAGCGGGATGAACCGTCCCCTCATCCGAATTGAATTCATAGATGTAAATTTTGTCGGTTCCGAGGTCCATCACGTAGAGGAATTTATTATCCGGGGAAATTACGGTAGAATGAATGTGCGGGCTTGTCTGTCTTTCGGGGTTAACGCTGCTACCTGTGTATTTTTTTGCATCGGAAACACTTCCAACCATCCCCTCTTTGAATAAGGAAAGTACCGTGAGATTTCCTTCGCCATAGTGTGAAATAAAAACGTATTTACCGGTTTTATCGACTTCGACATAGCATGGTCCATCGCCATAGGATGACTTGTTGTTTAGACCGCTTAGCCTCCCAGTTGCAGGGTCAATGCCATAAGCGCTAACCGAACCACCTTGATCAGCGATATCGGCCTTTCCTCGATTTACCGAGTACAGATATTTCTGAGTTGGGTGTATGGCGATAAATGACGGACTCTCCAAACTTGGAATAGCTTGAAGGAGGGTTAAAGTTTGCTTGGCTCTGTTAAAGGTGTAGGCGTAGATACCCTGGCTTCCCCGAACCGAATATGTTCCTACGTATAGTATTTCTTTTTTGGACTGCCCATCAACAGAACTCCAAAAGAGTATGATTGAAACTACAAGTAAAAATGTTTTCATCGGGTAGAAGGTTTTAGAATCTGAGGTTATAATTCAACTCACAACTGAATTTTTCCGGCCTTTGCACATTTCTTTTTGCCTGGCGCGAAAGGACTATTTAGGCAAAGGCTTCCTTTTCAGGGTTTGCGATGGTTATTTTTCTCGAATAGGCCAGCGAAGCATATAAGGCGCCGCTTGGTCTTCTCATCCTATGCATCGTCTCGAAGTCGCACTCATATAAACCGAAGCGCATGTCTGGTCCCAGGTGCCATTCAAAATTATCCCAGGTACTCCAGAAGTAATAACCCCGAATGTCAATGCCATCCTTGATAGCCTTGTGAACAATATAAGCATAATCCTGGATCGCTTGAAGTCTGAGAAAATCGCTCTCGTCGCACACTCCATTTTCAGTGATAATAATCGGCTTTTTATACTTAGCCCAATACCGATCCAGGCAGGTGCGTAGCCCTTCCGGGTGATATTCCCAGATGTCATCGTGGCGCCTACCCAATGCTTTCATTTTTTCGCGGAGTCTCCAAATAAGTAATAGGCAGAGGATCGTGCGGTATCCTTCCATAGTAACTCATGCCAAAGAAATCTACTTTTTCAAAATGGCTTGGAACGTACTCCATAAACCACCAGTCTGATAAGCCGGGCTGGAAACCATCCAAGTAAATTTTCTGCTGAAAACACGGTTGCGTTGTGCGAAATTCCGACCGGCTGGTCTGGGAATTTTGCCTTGATGTAGTCATAGACTGATTGTGAGCAATGACCCATATTTTTCACGACCTTCCCCGCAGTTAAAGGATTGATTTTAAAAGGCGGGAAGAATCCAGTAATCCATCCGTAGCTGGCGTAGACATTGGGTTCATTGAAAGTATTCCAGAAGGAAACATAACACCCATATTCATCAACAACTTTTTTTGCAAAGTCAATCCACATCGGAATGTTTTCGATTTTTTCCCAGCCGCCGAATTTTGAAAACCAAAGGGGATTCGTAAAGTGGTGCAGCACCATCATGATGCCGATATTTTTTTCCTTTAAGTCCCGAATAAAAAGATGATACTCTTGAGCAGTTTGTGCATCAAACGTTGAAAAGGGAGCGCGTTGAAGTTTGCTCCACATAAGGCCCATTCTATAATTGGGTGCAACGGATGCGATAATCGCTGCGTCTTCCTTAAATCTTTTTTCGTGATCGGTAGTTCGCTCGAACAGGGCACCATTTCTGGCTTTCACCCCTTGCCAGTCATGTTCAAACGCAGTTTCTATTTGAGCCGCTGCGGTACTTGTTCCGAAGATAAAATTATCGGGGAACGTAAGTTTCATTATTTACGGGTCATCGCGCTTTGGGAAGTTTCCCATTCATTCCAATACCTTCTTAAAACTTGTATATCTTCTTCAAGACAAGGATAGCGGTCAACGAAATTCGGGAGCATCTGGGAGGCTACCTTTCACAAGGTGAGAAGAGGTCAACCCTCCTGTCCACTCAAAATGTCCGGGATCGTATGGTTTTCTCCACCTTCCTCCCCAACGAAGTCCGAGCTTTTCACCAACGGCACCGATTTTCCGCCACAGCAAAGTATTATTCCAAACAGCCACGGAATCTACGCACAGGAACGACATCAACTGCAAGTCCGTATTGGTGCTTCGAGTGCCCTGCGCCAGAGTTCGTGTATTTTTTTCCCATCGTCTTATATTCATGTTGCTTGGCGTGGGTACGATATGTTTCGACGATAACCAAATCAATTCCTTTTGCTTTACATTTTGCAATCAAGTTCAAAATTTGGTCGCGGAAAAAAGGATGCAAGCGAATTTAAGTCGGTGATCATCGGCAAATCGCCGCGGTCTTTCCCAAAAGCATAATTTTCAACAAAGCTCCAGGTTTTCCAGGTATTGAGCGAATCTCCGAAAGTGAACGCAGGGTCTTCGAAGTTAATGGAATCGATCACAATTCGCTGTGATTCGGAGACGACACGGAAAACTTCCACCGGAAGGCGTAAGTCAACGGGCGTAAAAAGAGAATTAACATTAAACTGAGCGTGTGTTTGAACGAAAAGAAGCGACAACACTATCGAGAGACCTACCTTGAGAAAATAACGCATTTCTGGAACTTGTATAAGAAGGCAAATATATGATTTTTAATGAATTAGCGGACATCAAAAAACGGGTGCAAGCATTTTTTTTATGTCTTTCATAAGGCAGGTATTATTTATGCAAAAAAATAAGGGTCACTTTTGATGACCCTTACTTTTAGGGATTAATTAACTGCCACCCAGTTTGTCCAGGTGCGTCTGATATCGCTTTTGCAATTCCGGATCTGTTGCTAATGCTTTTTTGATTTTATTGTACGCACTTGCACCAACATATTCTTTCGCCATCGATTGAAATGTTTCCTGAATCTTTACTGTGCCTTCTTCCTTTTTGGCAGCGACTTCTTTCATGAAAGCAATCTCTGCAGGTGTTGCCTTGGCTTTTGCAAGTGCTGCTTCATCATCCACAATTTTTGAAAGTTCGTTGTAGCGTGCGTTCGTCATTTTTTCATTGTCCTTGACCATCGCTTCGATGTCTTTCAAAAGAGTTGCCTTCATATCGTTAACGGAATCCATCGTGACTGCGTATTTCTCAAGCTCGTCATCGGTAATCTCTGCACTTTCGGCCTGCGCATTTTCGCTTGGGGCACTTTCCTTTTGAGTAGTGTCGCTTTGCGCTTGCATCGCGTGTACTCCAAAGAATAATGCAATTAAAAAAAGATAATTTTTCATGTTTCAATTTTTTTTGTTTTTTGATATTAACCTCTTATAAAATAACCATCGACGCTGTAAAATGTTATGAAAATTTTACAGCGCAGGGTTAATTCGGACCAACTTGTAATCTAAAATTCTATAACCAACCATTTGTGAAATAGTTTTAAGGCACACCCTAGTTGCTAAAATGGATTTATCGGCATACTTTGGCTAGGTTTTACCAAACTTAGGCCTAGTCCATTTCCAGCATCACCCTTTCGGTTAATGAATTCTGAAAGAACTTTTTTTGGTCATCCACCAGGATTGGCCACATTATTTTTTACCGAAATGTGGGAGCGTTTTAGCTATTATGGCATGCGCGCACTGTTGCTATTGTTCATGGTGGCTTCCGTGGAAGAAGGCGGCATGGGCTTCGACGATAAGACTGGTGGTGCTATCTATGGCCTTTATACTATGTTTGTTTATTTGCTCGCGCTTCCCGGCGGCTGGCTCGCAGATAAACTTTTTGGTTTGCGAAAATCAATTTTTTACGGAGGTTGTATCATTGCCTTGGGCCATTTTTGCCTTGCGTTTCCTTTTAACGAAACATTCTTTTTCGGACTCTTACTCATTGTAACAGGTACCGGTTTGCTTAAACCAAACATCAGTGCCTTGATCGGCGAATTGTATCCTGCCAACGATCCAGCCCGACGTGACTCTGGTTTTTCAATATTCTACATGGGCATTAATATCGGCGCCTTTATTTCTCCATTTATCACGGGGTATTTGGGAGAAAATGTGAATTGGCATTACGGTTTCGCAGCAGCAGGAATCGGGATGGTTGTAGGAGTTGTTTATTACAAGCTTACCGAGAAAAATTTAGGAGAAGCTGGGCTCAAATCGAATCGTATATTAAATGAAGATGAAAAGAATCGAGAACGAAAATTGTGGATTGGTTTATGGTGTGTTCTCCTGATCCTCACCATTTTTATTGGATTACTTTTGATGCGGGTAATTAATATTGACCCCATATCTTTTGCACGAGGTTCCGGTGTTGTTCTTCTGACCTGTGTGCTCATCTATTTTATCTACGTTTTCGCGGTTGAAAAATTAGACCATTTTGAAAAGAAAAAAATCTTAGCGATATGCGCTATGTTCGTTATTACGACAACCTTTTACGCCGGCTACGAGGGGCAAGGATCATCATTGAATTTATTTGCGGAGCGATATACCAATATGTTTATCGGAAGCTTTGAAATGCCAGCGAGTTGGATGCAGTCAGCGCCTCCGATATTCGTTGTTATTTTTGTTCCGATTTTTGCGTGGCTTTGGGTTTGGCTTGCTAAACGAAATATGAACCCACCAACACCTATCAAACTCTCAATGGGATTGATTTTTTTAGGACTCGGGTATTTGGTAATGATGGGTGCATCTATGATCGTTATTCAAGGCGACAAGCCGCTGCCGACCTGGCTTATCTTCACGTATATGTTCCTTACTTTTGGAGAGATTTGTTTATATCCAATTGGTCTGAGCGCAGTGACAAAGCTTTCGCCGACGAGATTGGTGGGCCAGATGATGGGCGTCTTTTTTATGTCGTTGGCCTTGGGAAATTTAATCGCGGGTCTATACGCCGGAGAGTTTGATAATGAATCGATCGCGGCAGACCCTGGTTTGCTGGTGGACCTTTTTGGCTTGGTAGCAAAAATAACCATAATCGCAGGTATCGTTGTCGTGATCTTCAGTAAGCCAATCCGGAAACTAATGGGGGATGTTCGATAAACTGCATTCAATTTGTAATATCTATGGAAGAACCTAAAGCCTTTAAACCCTACGTTTCGCCGGATCAGAACATGGCGGAGTTTACATTAAAATCAATTCTCCTCGGTTCGCTGTTTGGAATTCTTTTTGGTTCTTCAACTGTGTACCTGGCTTTAAAGGCAGGCCTTACAGTTACGGCGTCCATTCCAATCGCCGTAATAGCCATCACGTTGGGACGGAAATTTCTAAAGACAACTATTCTAGAAAACAATATTATCCAAACAACAGGATCGGCTGGTGAGTCGATCGCGGCAGGCGTGGTGTTCACGCTTCCTGGATTTTTGTTCCTCTCTCCCGGATCCAACGGAGTGAGTATTGGCGAAGCGTATTTTGATTACCTCACGATATTAATATTGGCTGCCTTTGGCGGTATGTTGGGAACGTTGATGATGATACCGTTGAGAAGGTCGTTGATTGTGAAGGAGCACGGCGTGCTTCCCTATCCCGAGGGAACAGCTTGCGCATCAGTATTGCAGGCGGGCGAAAAGGGTGGAGTATTTGCGCAAACAGCCTTTGTCGGCATGGGCGTGGCAATGGGCTATGCAGTTCTCCAAAAGGTGTTCCATGTCATTGCTGAAATTCCAGCGATCGCGACTTCCCATGTTAACAAATATTGGCCCGCAGGGGCAACACGTGGCGAAATTACACCGGAATATTTAGGTGTTGGATACATTATCGGTCCGCGAATTTCGGGCGTATTGGTCGCAGGATCGGTGCTGGCCTGGTGGGCATTGATTCCCCTTTTGACAACGCTTGTGGACCCTGATACCATTGCCCTGCAGCTCGTAAAATTAGGATATCTGGCGGAGATCGGTAAATCCGGCGGTCCTGGCGCATGGAATGCGGAAACACATACCTTCGGAAGTTATGCCGACGCCATTTATCGCGCATACATCCGGCAAATTGGTGCCGGCTCGGTGGCAGCAGGTGGATTTATCACGCTGATAAAAACGATTCCCACCATTGTATCTTCTTTTAAGGAAAGCATTGGATCCATGAAGGAAAAAAATATTGAAAGTGTGTCGCGCACCGAACGTGATCTTTCTTTCAAAGTCGTAATTATAGGAAGTGTAGCGCTGATTTTATTAGTAGCATTTCTGCCCAGCAGCATTATTCCTGGTGATAATGTCTTGCAAAAGTTGCTGATCGGAATCCTTATCGTAGTTTTTGGTTTTTTCTTCGTTACTGTATCCAGCCGTATCGTTGGATTGGTTGGGACCAGCAATAACCCGATCTCTGGAATGACGATCGCCACCTTGATGGGAACGTGTCTGATTTTTACCAGCATTGGCTGGTCTGGTAAGTTTTACGAACCGCTTGCACTGGTAGTGGGAGGGATGATCTGTATTGCTGCCGCCAACGCGGGGGGAACATCGCAGGATTTAAAGACGGGTTATATTGTGGGAGCCACACCTAGATATCAGCAGCTTTCACTTTTTATTGGTGCCATCGTCTCTTCAGTAGCCATTGGTGTCGTCGTGAGTATATTAGATACGCCGACACCTGCAATGATTTCGCAGGGACTTACACATGCTATTGGCAGCGATCGTTATCCTGCGCCTCAGGCCACGTTAATGGCGACGTTAGCAAAAGGAATTCTTTCTTTCAATCTTGATTGGCAGTTCGTAATTGTTGGGGTCTTCATTGCGATCACGCTGGAGTTATGCGGAATTAAGGCGCTTGCATTCGCGATTGGATTGTATTTACCACTTTCAACAACGTTGCCCATTTTTGCGGGAGGAGCGATCAAAGGTTACATCGACTGGCGTGCAGAAAAGAAACACGAAAGGATGGACGATGATGAACTCGGAAGAGGAAGCTTATTTGCTACAGGCCTTATCGCGGGAGGTGCACTTACCGGTGTCATCGTGGCGATCATGGCGGTCTTTTTACCCGACATGATGGAGTCGGTCAATCTCGAACATCATTTCGTGGGAAGTTTAGGAACGGGTGGATATAACCTGCTGGGAACAGCCTTCTTTATCGCAATGATGACTATTCTCTACCGATTGGCGGTTAAGAAAAATTAAAGAAGTCTAAGATGGCCTAACCAAGCAATTCAATCCTGTGTAGGATTCGATTTGAATTTTCTGACATCTGAATCGTATGTCTGTAGGGTGGTTTGATACATTCGAACACTTTTATATTTGAGCGATCCACATTCCAAAAGAACGTAGTGTTTTCAAATTCTCCGGGCAAAAGATTTTGCCGTTGTATATCAATTTGTTGAAGAGAAATAAGATGGCACCGCGTATCCGCCTTCGTGGCATCCATTGAAAAGGGCAAGCTCGAGATTGTATTTAGGAGTACATCTTTGTCCGCCTCGTATTCAAAATAGCTAGCATACATCCCGTTGTGATGTTTGATTTTCAAGCCTGAAACCCCATCGAGCTTTAAAACTTTGATAGCAGCAGAAGGAAGCGAATCTTGAATCGATGTTGACAGTACAAGGGGAGGAATATAATCCAAAGGGATCTCAAGCACTGGCTTTTTGCAGGCGCCCAATGCCAAAAAAAGGACTAATGGAATGGTTAACAATATTCTCATTGCAAACCTTTGCTGGAGTTTAGTTCGATGATTTCTTTCAGCGCTTCCAGGGCCTTGGACTCTGCCAGTTCAACTTTGCCATCCGCTGCAATGATTTCGTTCAAATCGCTATAGAAATTATTTTTCAAAACGCTTTGATCCTGATCGAAGTGTTTGAAGCTGGCACTAAACAAAGCCGGTAATTTCGAATGGTCAAAGGAATTATATTCCCGTATAGCCGCATAAAGTTTTTTTTCAATGTCGATGTCCTTTTCGAAAAGTCCACCGATCTTTTTTTTGATGGTAGCCATTTCATTCGGATCATAATTTTCATCCGCTCTGGACATATGGACATAAAGAAAAAGAATGAAATCCTTGAACGTAGAATGAATAACCATACGATTCCGACTTAGTGATGAAAACGAAAATAACGAAAAAAGGCTTCATCTTTTGATGAAGCCTTTTTTAATAAATTATTTAGTCTTTGGCAATTACATCATTCCGCCCATTCCACCGCCGCCATGTGGCATTGCAGGAGCTGGATTATCTTCAGGCAATCTCAGATACCACTGCTTCAGTAGTTAACAGGAGACCTGCAATAGATGCTGCATTCTCAAGTGCAAGACG
Organism: uncultured Bacteroidota bacterium; assembly: GCA_963813425.1. Taxonomy (GTDB): domain Bacteria; phylum Bacteroidota; class Bacteroidia; order Cytophagales; family Cyclobacteriaceae; genus Chryseolinea. The sequence continues at coordinate 15,176 of CAWEZB010000022.1, read as the reverse complement.
AGTTACTTTCGTAGGATCAATGATACCTGCATCAAAGAAGTTTTCGAACTTGTTATCGCGTGCATTGTATCCAAAATCCTTTTTGCCATCGCGAACTTTGTTCACGATCACAGAACCTTCCTGACCAGCATTTTCAGCGATAGTTCTCAAAGGAGACTCAAGTGCAAGGCGAACGATATTCACACCTGTAGCCTGATCTTCGTTGGTAACACCAAGGTCTGCAGATTCTTAAGCGCGTCGATTGCACGGATATAAGCAACACCACCACCAGGAACGATACCTTCCTGAACAGCAGCGCGTGTTGCATGCAATGCATCGTCAACACGGTCTTTCTTTTCTTTCATTTCAACTTCAGTAGCAGCACCAACATAAAGGATAGCAACACCACCTGAAAGTTTAGCAAGACGTTCTTGCAATTTTTCTTTATCGTAATCAGAAGTTGTTGTTTCAATCTGTGCTTTGATTTGTGCTACGCGACCTTGGATTTCGTTTTTCTTGCCGGCACCATTAACGATCGTAGTATTGTCTTTATCGATGTTAATTTTTTCAGCACGGCCAAGCATATCCAAAGTAGCATTCTCCAGTTTGAAACCTTGTTCTTCAGAAATCACTTTGCCACCAGTGAGAACAGCGATATCTTCCAACATTGCTTTTCTTCTGTCACCAAAGCCAGGAGCTTTAACAGCGGCAACGCGTAAAGCACCACGGATTTTGTTTACTACCAATGTAGCAAGAGCTTCGCCTTCAACTTCTTCAGCAATGATCAACAAGGGGTTTGCCGGTTTGAGCAGATTGCTCCAGTACAGGAAGCAATTCTTTCATGCTGCTGATTTTCTTGTCGTAAATAAGAATGTAAGGCTGATCGAGATCAACTTCCATTTTCTCCGTGTTGGTTACGAAGTAAGGAGAGAGATAACCTCTGTCGAATTGCATACCTTCTACAGTCTTCACTTCAGTTTCAGTTCCTTTAGCTTCTTCAACAGTGATAACACCGTCTTTACCTACTTTATCCATTGCATCAGCAATCATCTTTCCGATGGTTTCGTCGCTGTTGGAAGAGATGGTAGCGACCTGAGCTATTTCGCTTGAGTCTTTAATTTTTTTGGATTGTTTTTTCAGGTGTTCAACAACAGCATCAACAGCTTTGTCGATACCGCGTTTCAGATCCATAGGATTTGCACCAGCTGCTACGTTTTTAATACCGTGAGCATAGATTGATTGTGCCAATACAGTAGCAGTAGTAGTACCATCACCGGCAGCATCAGCAGTTTTAGAAGCTACTTCTTTCACGAGTTGTGCACCCATGTTTTCGATAGCATCTTTCAATTCGATTTCTTTTGCAACGGAAACACCGTCTTTTGTAACGGTAGGAGCACCGAATTTTTTGTCGAGGATAACGTTACGTCCTTTAGGACCGAGGGTAACTTTTACTGCGTCAGCAAGTTTATCAACACCCTTTTTTATCTTATCTCTCGCGGTGGTTTCAAAGGTTATTTCTTTAGCCATAATTTTTTAATGTTTTCGGTTAGTTGATTAAATGATTCCGAAAATATCAGAGTTTCTCATGATGAGGTACTCTTTTCCGTCGATGTTGATCTCTGTACCGGAATATTTTCCATAAAGTACATTATCACCAACTTTTACAGTTACAGGCTTGTCTTTTACGCCTTCACCTACGGCAATGATTTTGCCTTTTTGAGGTTTTTCTTTTGCAGTATCAGGAATGATGATTCCAGATGCAGTTTTTGTTTCAGCTTCAGCGGGTTCAACTAGTACCCGGTCCTCATTTGGTTTGAAGTTGATTTTTGCCATATGTTATAATGATTTAAAGGTTAACAATTTTCACAATCCCCGCCTCAGCTATTATGCCAATGCGAAAAGAGATGCGAATTAAGGGAAATTTTTTACATAGTGTCAGGTTTTTGGCCGTTTTTAATATTTTCACTGGCATCGATTTCAATTGGTAGAGCCACGCTGTCAGACATGGCAGAGTTTCATTTTTGACAGGGAAATTAAAAGAACATCGTAAAATATTACGTTTTATTGCTGACCGGCCTGAATTTTGACTTTGTTCAAACCGCAATAAAACTGTTAAATTAGTTACTGTAGAAAACTTGCGAACATGGAAAAATTATCAAAAGACTGGCTTACTCAGGGGCTAATTGATTTTGAGTACAAGAAATATGTTTTAATGGCGTATTTGCAAACGCGTTAAAACCTCTTTTGAGAGAATTGAGTTTTACCCATTCATGGCTGACCTGGTTTTTCACTACCGAAACCTTTTAACCCTCAAGGAAAACAAGACCTTAATTCGCGAGTCATTTCCAAAGGAACTTTCCCTTGAAGATTTCAAGAAACTGGAGCTCAGCTACCGCCAAATGATTGAAGATGATGGTGTCATGAGTGAACTGGAGTCAATTATTGATTTTGCGTTGCCTCAAATAAAAGGGTCCCTTAACGAAGGATCTGTTATTTATGAGTATGTTGAATCCAAGTGTGAAATTTCTCCGGTCGGGGTTACTCCCCTATATGCCAAGGAGGGATACCTTTTTGTAACACAACCCCCGGAAAAAGAGACAACGATTTACCGGTACCAGGTCAGTATTTTTGAAGGGAGCCAGGAACAATTGAGAAGCCTAAACACAGAATTTATTGAGAGGGTGGAAAAAAATCCGATGAACACTTACGAGAATCTCAAACTCGCGTTGATTCGAAAATTTCAGGATCTGCCCAATCCGGCGGCATATCTTATTCTGGCGAAAATGAAATTTCCTTTTACGGAGACGTTAATGCCTGTGGCAAAGAGGCTCTTTGTGAAGCATATTTCACAAGCTGCTTAAATCGATAAAATCTGTTATTTAGCGGTATCGGCAGGAGCAGCGCTATCCGGCTCCAGATTTAGGCTTGGTGGTACGTTTGCGGGAGCTTGTTCACCTGCTCTTTCCAAAACATCATTACCAGCACCGCCGCGGTTAGGAGAAACAAAATTCGTGGTCAAACAAAGAACCATGATGGCGATGATAAATCCCCAGGTCAGCTTTTCCAGCAAATCACCTGTTTTCTTTACACCGATAATATTGCTGGCAGAAGATCCTCCGAACTGGCTGGTAAGTCCACCGCCTTTTGAATTTTGAGCTAGAATCACCAATACCAAAAGTACTGCAAACAAGATGATCAGAGCGATAACAAGTGTATACATAGGTCCTTACTTCTTCAGTTCTTCAATTTGAGCCGCAAAGTAAGCCTTTTTTTGTGGAAACTTCCAAATCAGCTTCTTCAAGACTTCGATGGCTTTGTCTTTTTTGCCCTGTTTGAGCAGCAATTCAACCAATGTTTCTGAAACAATATTGTCGCCAAATTCGCCTGTTTTTATTGAGGAAAGGTCCCCTTCCTGAGTACTGGCTGGTTTTTCCTTGGCATTTGAAATGGAAGGCTGGGTCTTTATGAAATGTTCGATAATTTCCAGTTGTTCCTTTTGCTTTTCGTTTGCTGGTTCAATTTTGCTTTTTGTATGAGCGATTTCCTCAATGATGTCCTTTCGGCCGTCCTGACTTTTTTTTCGGATTCTTCGGTTCCTCACTATCCATCTGCTGTGCGTTCAAAGCCTTGCTCAACTCAATTATTCGTTCTCGCTTCGATTTCAGCGTTTCGTCTGCCTGAGCCTGCCGATTTAAGGTCAGCCCCCGGATTATCAACAAACATCATTTCAAAATTATGCCGGGTGTTATAAAGCTCTGTCACGTCTCTTATTACTTTTTCTGCCAGGTCATCTGATTCATCAGAGGATTTGGCCGGCAGTGTCGGGCAGAATGGAATTTTTTTCCTTGTTAACGGGCTCTAGGATATCAACATTAGGAACTAACGGGATGTTTGAGGGCTCACCGGTGGCGACATTACTTCCTCCATTGTCGCAGGTTGTTCCGTCAGCTGCGCCCATCATGGTCTTTCAGAATCGCCCGATCAGCAGAATATACGGCTGCCAATTGAAGCTCCATTTGCTGGTCGACGAAACCGTGATCTTTGCTGGTTCGTGCTGTCAACACATGCAAAAGCTGGCTGTAGGGATAGGTCTCGCGTAAAGAATGCAGGTCTTTAGCCTCTTCAACCGAGCTAGACGGGTAATTCTGAAGGATTTTTTTTAGTAAGTCTTTTTCCACAAGAAGGATATTTGGCTATGGTAAAAATAGCAAAATTTACCAATTGGCAATTGAGGCATTGAAGATGTCGTTGACGATCCGCTCAAATATCTGCCGAGTGTACTGTTCTTCGACATCAGCGAGGTTCTGATCGTTAGGAAAGTCCTTGTAAAAGGAGAAAGTTTTATCCTTAAAGGACATCGTTTCATCTAATGTATTGACGTAAGTGGCCCTGACGGTAATCGTCAACCGGGTAGATGACGCGCGATTGATATCATCCGGGTTCCCGGTAGCCGTAGGCGCTATTGGCAATGGAGCATAGCCTACGATTTCTCCTTCCATCTGCAGTTCGCCTTCGTCCGGCAACGACAGCGAGATTGGAATTTTGGATAATATAATTCTTGAGTTGGTTAGTAAAGGTCTGACCCATGTTGGCCTGCCCAAGATCGGTGTTATTATAAAATTCAGCTTATGGAAATTGTTTTCGCAGTGGTCGAAGTACCTGTCATTGAATAGTTTATCCCGACACCACAAGAGGTGATGGAGCCTACCAGGAAGAATGGGCCGAAGATGGTTAGAAGTTGCCTGCAACGAGATAACAGCTCGAAAATGCTAATCTTCAAGATCGTATTGTTTTATTTTCCGATAAAGGGTGCGTTCGGAAATTCCCAAATCGCGTGCCGCATATTTCCGTTTGTTGTTATTCTTCCGCAGCGCCCTGATAATTAGTTCCTTCTCCTTCTTTTCGATCGATAACGACTCGTCCTCAGTGACATGGGAAATATCATGAATTTCTTCGTCGTGTGGTTCAGTCGGACTGCGTTGGCAGATTTAACACAACATGTTCACTGGTCCGTGCCATTTTGTTCAGTCTCAATTCCATCAAACAATTCGGGATGATCCTTGACCAACTGAGTTACTTTGGACTGGTTGGGCACTGTTTCCAGAACCAGTTTTTTTAATTCGTTAAAGTCCTTCTTCATATCGAAAAGGACCTTGTATAAAATGTCCCGTTCAGAAAGTCCGTCTTTTTCCACCGCAGCGTTTCTATACAATGCAGGCAGCGTGGATTGTTTGGGAAGGTAATGCTGGAGCTGGTCAGGATCAATATCCTTATGGTCAGATGACAACACCGAAATTTGCTCCACCAGATTTTTTAACTGTCTGATATTTCCGGGAAACCGATACGCCAACAGAATTTCCTTTGCTTCTTCGGTCAGAACAATGGGTTTCACTTTGTATTTGTCCGCAAAATCGCCGGCAAATTTCCTGAACAGCAGTTCAATATCCTTTCCTCTTTCGCGTAAAGGCGGAACATAAATTGGCACTGTGCTTAAACGATAATAGAGATCCTCCCGGAATTTTCCCTCCTCCACATTCTTCATCAGATTCACGTTCGTCGCAGCAACTACCCTTACATCGGTTTTTAAAACCTTGGAAGATCCCACTTTAATAAACTCTCCATTCTCCAATACTCGCAACAGTCGAGCCTGGGTGCTCAAGAGGCATTTCGCCGATCTCGTCAAGGAAGATCGTACCTCCATTTGTTACTTCGAAGTATCCTTTGCGAGCCTCATGAGCGCCGGTAAAGGAGCCCTTTTCATGGCCAAACAATTCTGAGTCAATGGTGCCCTCTGGAATCGAGCCACAGTTGATCGCGATAAACTGACCATGCTTACGGGAACTGAGGTGGTGAATGATTTTTGAGAAAGATTCCTTACCGCTTCCGCTTTCACCGGTTATGAGAACCGACATATCCGTTGGTGCAACCTGAATGGCTACGCTAACGGCATTGTTCAGCAGAGGCGAATTGCCGATAATGCCGAATCGCTGTTTTACGGTTTGTATTTCTAAATCTGAAATTGCCATTTTATTAGGTATTCAAATATTTAACGGCCAACTGCTTTACCTACCAACGTACCCCCAGTGCATTCTTCAACGAGTACATTGACATACTCACCTTTTTGAAAATCCTCCTGCGGAAAAACAATCACCTTATTGTGAGTGTTCCTGCCCTGAAGAAACTTTTCGGAGCGCTTTGAAAACTCCTTCGACGAGTACCTGGTGCACTTTTCCGACATCTGCCTTATTGCGCAGCAATGAATGTTCTCGCTGTTTACTGATAATTTGATCGAGCCTTGCCTTCTTAACGTCTAACGAGACATCGTCTTTCCATTTCTTTGCCGCCAGTGTTCCCGGACGTTCCGAATAAAAAAACATGTAGGCAAAATCAAATTGGACTTCATCCATCAGTGATAATGTCTCCTGATGCTCTTCTTCTGATTCGGTACAAAAGCCCGTAATCATGTCCGAAGAAATACTACACTCAAAACCCAATATCTGCCTGATCCTCTTAGCTTTATCTAGGTACCATTCACGTGAATATCCACGGTTCATAAGCTCGAGGATGCGAGTATTTCCACTTTGAACCGGAAGATGGATGGACTTGCAGATGTTGTCATACTTTGCCATCACATGCAGCACATCATCGGTGATATCTTTTGGGTGGGACGTTGAAAACCGTATCCGCAGGTCCGGGGAGACCTGGGCGACCATTTCGAGTAAGTTTGCAAAGCTTACGACGTTGAATGCATTCTTTTTTTCGATCCAGGCTTTGTTGTTTTCTTCTGCTGACCATTTATACGAATCCACATTTTGACCTAGCAATGTCACTTCGCGAAAACCGTTGCTAAAGAGATCGCGCGCTTCCTGCACGATCGAATGAGGATCCCTGCTTCTTTCGCGGCCTCGTGTAAACGGCACGACGCAAAACGTGCACATATTGTCGCAACCACGCATGATAGAAATGAAAGCCGAAACGCCGTTTGAATTGAGGCGCACAGGACTAATGTCAGCATAGGTTTCTTCCCGGGACAGGAAGGTGTTGACGGCCCTGTCACCGTCATCGACCTGATTTATTAGGTTCGGCAAATCCCGGTACGCATCGGGGCCCGCGACTAGATCAACGATCTTTTCTTCTTCAAGCAGTTTCGATTTCAAGCGCTCAGCCATGCAGCCCAGTACACCAACCAACAGCGCTGGATTGTTTTTCTTCAGACTGTTGATGTAGGTGAGCCTGTTTCTAACAGTTTGTTCGGCCTTTTCACGGATGGAGCAAGTATTAAGAAAAATAACGTCCGCTTGCAGAATATCCGAAGTGGTATCAAAACCATCCTTCTTTAGAATGGAGGCCACGATCTCACTATCTGAAAAATTCATTTGGCAGCCATAGCTTTCAATGTAAAGCTTTCGGCCATTCCCTGATTCCGTAGTCTTGGAAACACGAACGACCTCACATGTTTCCTCATTCTCCCTTAAAATATCTAATTCAGCTTATCAAATTCTCCATGACTTCGTTTCCAAGACGCAAAAATAATAACTTTAGCTTTTCAAATGACATCTTGTCAGTTGAATAAAAATTTAGTTCACTAATATTTAAAATTGGAGGGAATGGCGCTAATAAAATCAGTACGAGGACACACTCCAAAATTTGGGAAGAATTGTTTTCTGGCAGAAAATGCGACCGTTGTTGGAGAAGTTGAAATGGGCGAAAATTGCACCGTCTGGTTCAATGCTGTCGTTAGGGGCGATGTTCATTCTATTTTAATTGGAGACAATACCAACATTCAGGACGGAGCAGTGATTCATGGAACGTATCAAAAAAGCAATACGATAATTGGAAGTAATGTATCCATTGCCCACAACGCCGTGGTACATGGTTGTAAAGTAGAGGACAATGTTCTTATTGGCATGGGGGCAATCATAATGGATGGAGCAGTAATAGGTTCACATTCTGTAATTGCTGCAGGAGCCGTTGTGTTGCCAGGAACCATCGTGGAGCCGAACAGTATATACGCGGGCATGCCTGCAAAAAAAGTAAAAGATATTTCTGACGAAATGAAAGAAGTCATTCAGCGTACTGCGAAAAATTATCCGATGTATGCTTCGTGGTTTACCGAAGAGTAACCTTCAAACAATGAAAAAAAATTAGAACGTTTTGATATTTTTTTGTTAACTTAAAAATAAAGACACCTCAGTTGTATGATCTTGGATGAGAACAAAGGTTTTGACATCGATGTGATAAGAGATTACGCTCTTAAGATGAAAGCCGTTGGCTTGGAGTATGTGTCGGATGAAGAGGACGAGAGCACGGATGAATATGCGCACTTTTATTTTATTGGAAAGTTTGAAGGTAAGGACGTAATCTACGATACGGCTATTTACACACTCAGGCTTCATCATGAAAGTGAGCTCTATGAAATCGCTGAGCATCGCGCTGCCCAACATTTTCCGGAGTATAAAAAGATAAACTATGAGGAGGATGAAAATGGAAATCTTGCTGCGTTAGATCCGCTGGAGGAGGAGATTGGACTTTACATGGCAGAAGTAATTATGACGCTGGAGGAAGAAGAGTCTGTAAAAGTAAAAGAGCACGTTGATTTAGATAGCAATACTGATTTTGGAATTAGCCTGGATGTGGGATTGCACGTCGAAAAGATTACCCCCAAAGTAATTGAGAAATTTATCAAAGATTTCAACGAAGATAATCTGCGGCTAGACGACACCTTATATTCTTTTCAGACCCAGGACCAGGAAGCCTAAAAAACGCGCTTCATAGTTTTTATCTTACGGGGTGGCGGTCAATTCTTAAATTCTCTTCATATTTGCGCCAAACTATAAAATTGGAATGAAGAATTTGTCCCTTATCTTAAATGCCGTACTGCTGGTGGCTGTTGGCGTTTTGTTTTTCCTGCATTTTTCCAGCAATAAAACCGCCACAAGCGGGTCCGATTCAGCAACATCGTCAATTACCGGCGATTTGAAAATTGCCTACATTAATTCAGATTCTGTTTTGAAGCATTACGAGTATTTGAAGGCCAATCGGGTAACAATGGAAGCAAAGACTAAAAAAATGGAGCTGGAATACCGCAACAGAGCTCAAGGCCTGCAAAATGAAATCACTGCCTATCAGCGGAATGTGTCGAGCATGACGTTGGGACAGGTGAAAGCCGTAGAAGAGGATTTAGGTAAAAAACAACAAAACCTCCAGATGTATCAACAAAGTCTTAGCCAGCAGCTAATGGAGGAAGAATCTAAACTGAATAAAGAATTGTATGACCGAGTGACAGCATACCTGAAGAAATATGCAAAGGATAAAGATCTTCATGTGGTGTTAAAGTATGATCCGACCAGCGACCTGTTGTTTGCAGGTGATGCGTTGGACGTATCACAGGATGTTATAAGTGGCTTAAATGCGGAATATCAGGTAGAAAAATCAGGTACCGCTACAGTTAAAAAAGATACTACGACTAAAAAGTAATGGTGTACCATTATCCTCAAAAAACCGGTCTTTAGGCCGGTTTTTTATTTTTATATTTGATTTTGCCTTATGTTGAACAGATTTTTTGGGGCATTTCAACTTCAGACTCAAGAGCAGAAACAAATTGTTTTAATGCTCTGCACCGGATTTTTTATGGGAGTGTTCCTGGCAACGTACCAGGTAACCGCAGATTCCCTTTTCTTGAACAGGATGGGGGATCAGCTGGACAAAGCCTTTCTAGTTGCCGGAGCGATGGGAATGTTGACAACAGCCATTTTTTCCATGTTTCAAAGCCGTCTGAAATTCACCAGCCTCGCGTTGGGTTCAGTCGGGCTTATCTTTCTATTTACGCTGAGCGCTTACTGGTTAATTCATTATGGCAATACTGCCTATCAAGATCAGTTTATCTTTGCCCTGTATTGCATGACAGGGCCGATTACGGCAGTCCTCTTGTTGAGCTTTTGGGGGATCTTTGGCAGGCTTTTCAATTTCAGACAATCAAAGAGACTCATCGGTTGGATAGACACGGGACAACTCATTGCATCCATTCTAGCTACCTTGATTGTCATCCCATTTACAACAGAATTAATTCAGGATACGTCCAATTATCTTTTGCTTTGCGCCATTAGCATGGCCGTTGTTTGTATACTGCTGTTTAGCATTGCTTCTACATTTACGTTGTCGAAAAACGACCCGAAGGAATTTGGGGTCGCTGTACGGCAAGAGACCCGGCTCATAAAACTTTTCACCGATCCTTACATAGTCTTGCTTTCCGTTTTCCTTTTGGTTTCGATGATCATGTTTGTATTTAGTCAGTATTCGTTTCAGATATTGGTCAAAGAACAATATCCGGACGAGCGTGACCTGACCAACTTCAATTCGTTTTTTATTGGCGCGGTGTATGGCATAAGCTTGATCCTTCAGACATTTGTTAATCCACGCATCATAAGCAATTATGGCCTCCGGGTTTCACTCTTCATCTTGCCGCTGGTGATGATTATTTTTTCGATTGCATCCATTACGACGGGCAGTTTTTTAGGGTTTGAAAAAAGTATTGCCCCGGCCGGATTTATTTATTTCTTTCTGTTCGTTTCATTAAGTCGGTTATTCAACTGGACCTTGAGAGACTCACTCGAAAATCCAGTCTTCAAACTTTTTTTTATTCCGCTGGATAACCGCCTGCGATTCAATATTCAATCCAAGGTTGAAGGGTTGGTAAACGAAAGTGCGCGTTTTATAGCAGGGCTTTTAATTTTTGGTTTGGCTTTTTTACCTTTTTTCAAGATCATCCACATCTCTATTTTTCTGGTGGTCCTTTCTGGGTTGTATTTCCTGGTTGTTACAAAGCTTTACAATGGTTACCGAAATAAGCTACGGATGAAACTTGAAAGCGGCGATGGGCAACTTGAGAAGCTTGAAAAAGGATATACTCAGGTTACAAGCCGGCTCGAATCAATGTTGAATCTTCCATCACCTGGTAAGGCGATTTTTTCATTCAAGCTTTTGGAAAAAATCAACGCCGCACAGGCGCCAAGTTGGATCAATATTTTGATGAAGAACGAAGACGAATCAGCGCGCGGCTATGCGCAAGAAAAACTCAACGAACTCAAGGGTCTCGCGGCCTCTGATCAATTTGTTATCAGGATGGATACCAACAAGGTCGAGGGATCGGGTAAAAATATCTTAAGTAAATTGGATTTACAGTCAATTCTCGACAGCGACGGAGATATTACCAAAACTCGGGTACAAAAATTAACAAGATCTACCAATCCAAGTGACAGGCATTATGCTGCTGAATTATTGCAGCACATATCCAAGGATGAGTGTACTTCATTTTTGATGGAGTTGTTGAACGACTCAGAACCTAAAGTTCGCAATGCAGCGCTCAAAACTTCTGTTAAGAAATACAATACCGAAGTTATTAATGCCATTATCGAGAGTTTAGGAAATCCTGTTTTTAGTAACCAGGCTATGAATGCCCTGGTGCTGATCGGCGCTGACACGCTAACGACATTGGACGCGTCATTTTACCGAAGCAGGCAGAGCACACAAATGATGCTGCGCGTCGTACAGGTAATTGGAAGAATCGGTGGAATTCGCGCACGCGAAATCCTTTGGAGTAAAATCGATTATCCCAATAAAATTGTTGTATCACAAGTGTTATTGTCCCTTGGTGAATGCGGATTTAAGGCTGGTATATCTCAGATTACCCGGATCAAGTATGCGATCGAATCCGATATCGCTGACATTAGCTGGAACCTGAGCGCCATGCAAGAAGTAGGCGACGACGGATTTGGCGCCCAGATTAAGTCGTCTTTACGGTGGGAAATTCAAAATGACATAGAGCACATTTATATGTTGCTCACCATGCTTTACGACACACGTTCTATACAACTTGTCAAAGAAAATATCGACAGCGGTACGGCAGAGGGTATAACGTATGCGATTGAACTCTTAGATGTGTTTTTGTCCGAGCAACTTAAAAAGCGCGTGATTCCCATACTCGATGATTTGACAATTGCCGAGCGAACCAACAGGCTTGAAGAGTTTTATCCGCGTGTAAAACTGGATGAAGCGCTGGTGCTCAAGTTCATGATCAATCGCGATTTCGCTCAGTCCAACCGATGGACGAAGGCTTGTGTTTTGTTTCAGATCGGAATTCTCGGAATTGCAGATTTCAAATTAGACTTGATCGCGCAACTATTTAATCCTGATTGGTTGTTGCGCGAAGTTTCAGCTTGGGCGCTTCATAAAATTCATCCCGATTCCTACGAGCAAAATGCAAAGAGACTTGGCGAGGAGGTGAAACGACAACTCGATGCGTTGATCATTCAATCTAAAAGAATGACACGTTTCGAAAGAGTTTTATTTTTTCAAAAGTTGGCATTTTTTGAAAACGTTCCGGGTCTTACCCTTTCTTATTTGGCTGATATCAGTGAAGAAATTCACTTGAAGGAAAATGATTCCCTCTCACTGGATGAAAAACTAAACAATAACTTTTTCATAATCGTGACAGGCGCCGTCGAGTTTTATCAAAAAGGCAATCACGTTTCGAATTTTGAGGATGGCCAGTTCATAGGAGAAATGCTCGCAGTTCCGAATTTTGTGAGCACCAATTTGGTGATCGCCAAGTCTAAAGTAGTGGTCCTAAAATTTAACAAAGACCAGTTCTATGAATTGGTAGCAGACAATGTTAAGTTGGCGGATCGAGTACTGGAATTCATTTAACATGTCACGGTCAAAAAAAATTTTCTTTGTTGGTCTGGGGATTTTTTTTGCGGCATTGATTTATATAAGTTATGATATCAGCCGGCGAACTTCATTCCCTGGATCTAAGTCACAACTAAAGGAAAGGTTAAAGGAAAAGTATAGCTCCCCCGATTCTGTGATGGCGGATTCCTTAACTGAAAATGAGAAAAATTAACTTTTTCTTCATTTTTATTTCGCAATCGGTTGTTTTGCCAATGATTTCTTTTTATCTTTCGATCAGATTAAAGCCAACTATAGACATGACAATCCCCCTTAGTCTAGAACTTCGGGGGATTTTCATTTTATGACTAGTGGAAGACTGCGAACCGAATTCTTCTTTTTTTAGGACCCGGCCCCGCAATCACTTATACCGCAAAAAACCTTCCGATACATCCCGTTTTGGTCATTCAACTCTCTATAATGCAATTCATCTCCTATATATTACAGTAAACGATTTAGGATGGGCAATTGTCGAGTGCGCTCTTATATTAGTACTCGAAAGCCAACTATAGACAATGATTATCCCCGGAAGTCAAGGACATCTGGGGATTTTCATTTTTAGCCCATCTGTATCCTTCTGGTAATTATTAGCATGTTGTTTGTTACCTTATTTGTGACGCATAATTTCCTTGAATATATTTACTCAGATACCATCTTTACCGTATTAATTCCCAAAACTAAACGCTCCGCTTTCTATGAATATTAAATTGTGGGCATCTGCTGTGTGCTTGGTTACTATCGTATCTCAATCCTGTGTAGATCACTATTTACCTGAGCCTGAAATTGAAGCCTGTTCTGTTACTGTGAGTTTTGCGGATGAAGTGAACCCCATTATCAACACTTCGTGCGCGATTCCGGGATGTCACAATGGAGACAATGGTGCCGATAAAAATTGGACTGTTTTTAGCAATTTCCAATCAAACAAGGATGATGTCAAAGATAGAATCACGAGACCACCAGGCACGCCTGGACATATGCCAGCGGCAGGATCGATCACAGAGGAACAGATTCAAACGATCGTCTGCTGGGTAGATCAAGGTGGTCAGAATAACTAGGCATTTAACAAACGAATATGATGTACAACAAATTTTTAGTTCTTGTCCTGGGATTTGGATGCTTGACGGTTGCAGCCACTGCTCAAAAGTATTCCACAGAACAAACCTACGTAACCTTTTTTTCTGATGCTGCTATCGAAGACATTAAGGCCGACAACAAAAAAACTGCGGGTGCTTTTAATTCTGCCACTGGCGACATCGCATTTTCTGTACCGATAAAAGACTATGAGTTCGAAAAATCACTCATGAAGGAACACTTCAACGAAAAATATATGGAGACGGAAAAATATCCCAAGTCAACCTTCCAAGGAAAGGTTTCAGGATATGATCCTAATGCTGCTGGTCCGCAGAATGTTTCCTCAAAAGGCAAGCTTACTATTCATGGTGAAACGAAGGAAGTGGAAATTCCAGGCACGATTGAAAAGCAAGGCGAAAAGTTGCTAATGAAATCAAAGTTTATTGTAAAATTGGAAGATTATAAAATTGCAATACCTCAGCTGCTATGGCAAAACATTGCCGAGCAAGTTGAGGTAACAGTCGATTTTACTTTCAAGCCGCAATAGCCTTTTTGATAACCTAAACCAAACTTGAATGATAAGAAATTTATCATTTGTCCTTATTTTATTTCTTCACTTTAATGGGTTTTCCCAAAAGCGGTTCTTCTCTGAAAAGTCAAACATTACTTTTTTCTCAGCGGGAGTCATCGAAGAAATCAAAGCTAATAATACGAAGGTAACAAGCATTTTGGACCTTTTGACGGGTGATGTTGCATACCTATTGAGTCCAAAAGATTTTCAGTTCGAAAAAAAATTGATGCAAGTTCACTTCAATGAAAAGTACATGGAAACGGAAAAGTTTCCAAGATCCACTTTCAAAGGAAAAATTGTAGGCCTTGACGCTTCTATTACATCCTTGCAACAAGTCAAAGCAGTTGGCCAATTAAGTATTCACGGTGTTACCCGCGATGTCGACATTCCTGGGACGCTGCATATCGAAGGCAACACTGTCACGTTACGAGCAAAGTTTATAGTCAAACTGCTGGACTATAACATCAAAGTACCTCAGATAGTGTGGCAAAACATTGCACAGGAGGTTGAGGTGAATGTTCACTTTTCATACAGACCTGTAACAAATTGATTATGAATAGCTCATACGTTACATCTTGAATCTCGAAAATAACTGTTAGCAACAAGATGTTTTCCAATGAACGCCGACGAACTAATTCCAGTACAGAAAAAAATCTAACCGCCATGAAAAAAATTCTTATACTTTTTGCAATTCTTCCAAGCCTCGCCTATGCTCAGGATGATCTACTCTCCGAATTGGAGAAGGATACTGACAAAGAAACTGAATATACATTCGCCACCTTTAAAGGCACGAGACTAGCCAATGGCCATACGATTGAGACTAAGAATG
>CAWEZB010000021.1:0-96698 GCA_963813425.1 uncultured Bacteroidota bacterium | reverse complement strand
ATTTTGTCCCGGGATAAATCTGGAACGATTCACTGCCTCTCGAATGTGTGTACTCACAGAGGAAATTTGCTTGTTGAAAAACCGTGTAAGCTAAACGACATCCGCTGCAAATACCACGGAAGAAGATTTAATCTCGATGGGTCGTTCCTGTCGATGCCTGAATTTAAAGAAGTAAAAAATTTTCCAGCCGAATCCGACAACCTAACAAACCTTCCCCTTTTTCAATGGGGCAAATGGCTGTTCACCAGTTTGAGCAAGTCAATTGATCCACACCCTTTTTTTAAGGAGATGATTGACCGGATCGGATGGATGCCGTTGGATAAATTTACGTTCAGACCAGAATTTTCGCGTGACTATATGATCGAAGCAAACTGGGCATTGTATTGCGAAAATTATCTGGAAGGCTTTCACATTCCGTTTGTTCATGCAGGATTGAATGCAGTGATCGACTATGGCAACTACACCACCGAAGTTTATTCGAATTCGATTCTGCAAATCGGATTTTCCAAGGATGATGATTTCGTCTTTGATCTTCCTACAGAATCTCCTGACTTCGGAAAGAAGATCGCTGGTTATTATTTTTGGATTTTCCCGAACATGATGTTTAATTTTTATCCGTGGGGACTTTCCATCAATTATGTTCAGCCTTTGGGAATATCCAGGACGAAAGTGTCGTTCATCTCTTACGTTTTCGATGAAAACAAACTTCGGCAAGGCGCCGGCGCCGACCTTCACCAGGTAGAAATGGAAGATGAGGACGTTGTTCAAAATGTGCAAAAAGGAATTCGATCGCGCTTTTATAAGCATGGAAGATATTCGGTGACACGAGAAACCGGGACCCACCATTTCCACCGGCTGCTCGCCAAATTCATCAATGAGTAATGTCGAAAACGAAACTCGTTCCTTCGCTCGGCCTCTGGACTTGCGTTTCGCTTGTAGTGGGTGGTGTTATTGGCTCTGGCATTTTTATGAAGCCTGCAGTCATGGCGAGTTATCTCGGTTCTCCGGAGCTGCTTTTGGCGGTGTGGGTTGGCGCGGGCATCATTACTTTATTTGGCGCGTTAAGCAACTGTGAAGTTGCCGCAATGATGCCTGAAACTGGCGGGCAGTTTATTTTTTTCAAAGCGATGTATGGCGACTTCTTTGCGTTCCTTTACGGTTGGGCGGCATTTGCTGTTTTTAACACAGCAGGGAATGCTTCTGTAGCATACGTGCTTGGAACGTATACAGAGTATTTTATTACACTTCCCCGATTTGACCCTGACGTCGAAAAGAGTGTTAGTCTCACGATTCCATTTATTGGCAGAATTTTTCCGCTCCAGAATTTTGGAGTCAAGTCCATCACCATTTTTATCGTTGCTTTGCTTACGTTTATCAACTACCGCAGCACACGCTCAGGTGGAAATGTGCAAGTGATTTTTACGTTCCTGAAAATTATGGCAATAGCCATAGTCGTAATTGGACTACTTTTTTCTGGCAAAGGCCATTTGTCAAATCTCTTTGAAGATTCAAAGGTGATCGTACCCGAGGGCTGGGGTTTCATTACTGCCATGGTTGCTGCGACCTCAGGGGCTTTCTGGGGCTATGATGGGTGGAATAACATTACGTTTGTAGCAGGTGAAATAAAGCAGCCCCAGCGAAATATTCCTAAAGGCTTACTGCTGGGACTTTTAGTCTGCATTATCACGTACGCTTTGATCACGCTCGCGTATGAATATGTGTTGTCCATCGACAAGCTCGCAACGTCTGCGATGGTTGCCTCCGATGCAGCCATGCTGGTAATGGGTGCTGCTGGTGGTGGTATCATTGCATTGATGGTAATCATCTCAACATTTGGAGCAACCAACGCGAATATTTTGGCAACGTCGCGCGTAACATTCGCGATGGCACAGGATAAACAATTTTTTGCCTTTGCCGGAAAGGTTCACCCACGATTTCAAACGCCAGGCAACGCACTTTTGCTACAGGGGATCTGGACCGCCATCCTGGTTACGAGCGGTTCATTTGATATGCTTACTGACATGCTGATTTTCGTAAGCTGGTTTTTTTATGGAATGAGCGCGTTGGGCGTTTTTGTGCTCAGAAGAAAAATGCGAGATCGCGAAAGACCTTATAAAGTTTGGGGCTATCCGGTGGTGCCGGCAATTTTTGTGGGCTTTACATTCTTTTTTCTCGTAGCAACATTGGTGAGTGATATTTATCTCTATCAATCAGGAAAATCAATGTTGATAAATTCTCTTCTGGGAGTTTTGCTCACCGCTTCGGGCATTCCGCTGTATTGGTATTTCAAATCAAGAAAAAATCATGCGTAGATCTGTGACACATCTTCACGTCGGATGCTAGGAATTTAAGACCGATTTGTGATAAGGGTTTTTCTTTGAGATGTTTAGGGATATCACTTCTCGACACAAATCTTCTCTAAAAAGAGTATCAAGACGTTAGATGCTACGCGCAACAAACCAGCAACAAAAATTAACTTACTAGCACTCAACATCTTCAAAAATCCCTTAAGAAATGTTGTCAATTTTGTTACTAAGACCAGGTTACATCATAGTTGTCATTTAGCGATCTTTGTTAATAAGTTGAAATATTGTGAAAAGGGACAAAATAAAGCAAGTTATAAAAGAATGTTTATTGCTTTTCGTTGCATCTTATATTGATTGGGTGATACAGGGTGAACGAAGAATGCTTTTACGGAATATAGTGCTTGAGGATGTGGTCGACTTTATCATGACATATTTTGCTGCGATTACACTTTTTTATTTTTTCCGATTCATATCCTTATATAGGAAGGAAAAACTTGTAAAAAATGGTAAAGTTAAAATTCTCTTCCGTTTTATAATTGGTGGATTGCTAGTTTTGCTATGGGAAACACTGATCTATTTAGTTTATAGCACTTTTTATTATCAGGAACCGTTAACTGAAACTTCATTTTTTTATAACGGCGTACCTATGATTATCCTGATTCTTGGTTTTCTGGCGATCTATTTTTATAATTCAAATTACCACATTGCCGTTCAATCGAACATAACGAATTCTTCTTCGCCCATATTGAAAGAGCTTATAGTATCAAAAGGAGATAAGAAGATTATTGTACCGGAACAGGAATTTAGTTATTTCTTCACCAAGGATAAGCTTGTTTGGCTAAGTACATCTCAAGGCTCATTATATATTATTGATCATACTCTTACTGAGTTGGAGACGATACTAGATTCATCGCAGTTTTTTAGAATTAACAGGCAATTGATTTTATCAAAGCAAGTAATCCAAGGATATTCGCCTTCTACAAATCAAAAAATCCAGGTTGACTTTGTTAAAAATGAAAGAACTGCTTTAGAAGATGTCATGATCAGTAAATATAATGCGCCAAAATTTAAAAAGTGGATTTCTAATAAGTAGAAACAAAGGTCATTCAGCATAAAATTAAGCACATTCAGTTTCCTTTATCCCTTTAGTGCCGGTTTATAAGCCCGTTCGGGAAAATTCCAACATCTCATTCTTCTTCAGGCTATGAGCGCGTCTAGTTTTGCTCGCTGATCATCTTATAATAAATGAAAAAATTATGCATCGTACCCTTGGGTATCGTGTTTCCCCATTGACCTCATAGAAATGAATATAAGAACATGGCTTACTTTAACCTTAATATTGCATGGTTCGTTCTGCTTTTCTCAAGCCCACGTTGATAGCAAGCTTCGTCAAAAAATCAAAGGCACCGTTTACGATGAACATTCCCACGTTGGATTACCGGGTGCCATTATAAGGGTACTTGGCTCTGATCCGATTATAGCTACGTCGGCTGAAGATGATGGCACATTTGTACTAGAGAATTTGCCGATCGGCAGATACGATCTTGAAATAAGTTTTGTCGGCTATCAAAGTAGGATCCATCAGAATATTATTCTTGGATCAGCCAAAGAAGTTATTTTGAGTATAGGCATGATCGAGGAAGTCAGCAACCTTAAAGAAGTAGTTGTATCTGGATATAAAGACAGGGTGGTCCCTACCAACCAGATGGCGGTGGTAAGCGCGCGATCTATTTCCGATGAAGAGACTCAGCGATTTGCCGGAAGCCTTGGTGATCCTGCAAGAATGGCTCTTTCTTACGCAGGTGTTACAAGTAGCAACGGATATTCCAATGAGATCATTGTGAGAGGTAATTCTCCCCGCGGATTATTATGGAGGCTCGAAGGAATAGAAATTCCTAATCCAAACCACTATGCAGTTGAAGGTAGCTCAGGAGGGTTTATCAACATATTAAACAGTAGCAATATGGCACGATCCGATTTTTTTGTGAGTGCTTTTCCGGCTGAATTTGGTAATGCCAGTTCCGGAATTTTTGACCTTAAGATGAGAAAAGGAAATACAGATATGAGAGAACATACGTTGGAGATGGCGACGCTTGGACTTAGGGCATCTACAGAGGGCCCCATAGGAAAAAACCGAGGATCATACCTGCTGAATTACAGATATTCTACGCTAGGCCTACTTGGTAAAATCAGACCAGGATTTGATTATCCTATTTTTCAAGATGTTACATTGAAACTGAATCTGCCCACCAAAAAGATGGGTATTTTTTCTCTTTTCGGTCTTGGGGGTACGGGCAAATGGGATGAGGAAAGCAGGGTAGGTTTTGATGATCCTAATCAAGGTATTGTTATTAAGACTTATTATGACAAACAACACTATGATCTGGGCATTATAGGCGCTAAACATGCTATATCCTTTAAAAACAACAAGACTTTTCTTGAAACCGTAATTGCAATAAGCGCCACAGCGAATAAGCCTTCCAGCTCTGATTTTAACTATGCCCTTTTGAAGCCGTACATTAAAGAACGGGGGAAATATATCAACAGTGCGTATAGGCTGGCCAGTACATTGAATCACAAAGTAAACGCAAGTAACTTGATTGCAGGAGGACTGAAATTGAACCTGATCAGGTATGACCTTGTGTCAGAAAACGGATTACCTGATGGAGTCATTACCAAGACCCTTGATAAAGGAGGAAGCGTAAACTTGGTTCAGGGTTTTTTATCCTGGCAGTTCAAACCATCGGATTATTGGGTTTTCAATAGCGGTCTGCATGTAACGTATTTTTCTTTAAGCAACCAGGTATTGGCCGAACCAAGAATAGGTATAGAACGGACCATTACCGATAATCAATCGGTGAGTCTTGGAGCAGGATTGCATAGCAGGCATGAAAGTATCGCCACTTATTATGGAGAATATAACTTAAATGGACAAACAATCCGTCCTAACCAAGATCTTCATCTAAGCCGGGCGGCTCATTTTGTGATGGCCTATAACGTTGCACTTTTCAACAACTTTCATCTGAAAACCGAAGCCTATATACAGTGCCAATTTGATGTGCCGGTGGAAAATGACATTTATAGCTCATACTCCTCCATTAATAACGACGTTTCTTTTACAACGAAAGATCTTGTGAATAAAGGCGTTGCCAAAAACTACGGCGTTGAGCTTACCTTGGAAAAAAATTATGAAAGGCAATTTTATTTTCTCATTACCGGCTCATTATTTGACGCAAAGTATAAAGGGCTGGATGAAATATGGAGAAATACGCGTTATAATGTGAACTACGCGGCAAACGTTATAGGAGGTAAGGAATTTAACCTCGGTAAGAAAAGAGAAAAAAACAGAGCTCTTGGTCTTAATGTTCGCGGAGCTTTTACGGGCGGTAAAAAAGTAACGCCAATTGACCTTGCACAATCCATCGCTATGGGTTATCAGGTAGAAATATCGGAGCTTGCTTACACCAAAACATTAAAGGACTACTACCGCGTTGATTTTAGCCTATATTATAAATGGGATAGAAAAAAAACTTCTCACCAGCTGAAGATTGATATTCTGAATCTCTTTGAGCAAAACGTGTATGGAATCAGGTACGTTCAACCCAAGGGTGGACTTCCTGCCCAAATACAGGAGTATTCTTTCAACGAGGAAGATAGTGTTCAGCCAAACCGATATATCGTATTTAGCTATAGAATAGATTTTTAAATTTAAGATTGAAAATTTTTAATATTCGACCATCTGTTGCAAAAACATACCGACAGTTGTATTTACAAACCTCACTTCACAATACAAAATGTGCTCACAACGGATACTCAGTACGTTAGGATGGCGGCGCAAGTAGCAGCAGAATCACCTATCATCAAAGCTCTATTTGGAACATAATTAAAACCCAACGCTTGTATCTTGGCAACGCGGGAATTCCCTTGTCTGTCACTCTGAAAATGAAGTGACCTGGTCAGATGGTTTAATTGATAATTTAAAAATTAACAATATTTATTTTTCATTTGTTGCTGAACTTGCTCAGCGTATTTACATAATCTCTGTTTCTACCGTTTTTAAGCTCGACCGGCTGGATCAATAACTCTTTAAATTCTTACTACAAATTCATTATTTCATCCTGTGCCTGTTATTGTTTGTCTCCTGCATAATTCTCTGTCTCTAACAATTCTTACACTCCTTCTTCAGTACTTCAGCATTTGATACTGCACTCCAGTTTGCATTTTTATTGTTAAGCTGCTGATTGAGGAACAGCACAGTTGTTTTACAGACCTCCTGGTGTTCGCGAATACGTTTTTGCATGTCGGGTTTGTTTTGAACTACAGCGCTGAGTGCGCCATCGGTTACGAAGCTGTTGTGTTCGAGACCGCCTGCTTTCACAATGTAGCGATCGGCTGCGGTGTAGCTACGCACATAATGCAGATCAAATCCTATTTCCAGGTCAGACCACAAGTGGAGCAAAGGTTTATTAATTTTTGTGAGTTCGTAATCTTTCAGGGTCGAGAGAAGATGTCCGCCCCAGAGACTGCCGATGCCACCATCAAGACTGACCACTGCTTTGACGTTGTTGTGGCGCATGGAAAAAGCAACGGCAGCCATGGCGCCATAGCTGTAGCCAACAACACCGATGGAATTAAGGTTGGCATTGCTGAAACTTTGTTGAACGGTTTTGTAAACAAATTCAAGGTCGGCAACTTCAGTCTCTACACCTGAAGTTGTTTGCCAGTCAAACTCCTTTGAGAGTGTCCCCGTCATCGGACTGAGCGCAACGATGAAGCCGTGACTTGCAAGCAGTTCTGCAAGCAATGAATACCCGGCGGCATTGTTGTGTGTCATGATCACCACAGGAAATTTTTCTGTTTTCGCTGCAATGTTGTCGGCTGATTTCATTTTGATCGGAAACAATGATTCCATTATCTGTTTTTCGGTTGAGCTGAAATCAGTTGCGAGAATTTTCAGCGCTGCATTTTCATTAACTTTTTTTTCTGAGGTAAAATTTACTTCGTTGCCTTTGAGTGTAAGGTAATCACCCATTGTTATATTGGCTGACGATGCGCTTGCCGGATACCAGACGCTCACCTGCATGCTGCGTCCTGAGGATTTCGTTTGCTGTTGCTGCTCTTTCAATGCGGGACGCGTCTTGTCGAATCCATAGAATACTTTAAAGCCGACAGCGTATGGACCCGCTGTAAGACCGTCCCACAGGTCTGCCTGCTGACTGAGGCAAGGTGTGGAAATGCATGCGAGTAGTATCAGTAAGTATTTCATAAGTTAGTTTGTGCAGGTTGGAACTGCGCGGTTGACAGCAGGATGGTAATTACGACTAAGTGCCATTCGGAAGTTTTTTCAGTTTCATTTGCCGAGAATGTTTTTGGTTTCTTCGAGAAGTTTCTGGATGTCGCTGCTTGTGAGCCAGGAATTTCCCGAAGAAACGCCGGCAATGTTGCGCGTATTGTTGATGTCTTCGAGGGGATTTTTGTTGAGCAGCACCAGATCAGCTTCTTTGCCGACTGCAATGGTTCCGGTTCTGTTGTTCATTTCCAGGAAAGTTGCAGGATTGACAGTTGCTGTTTGCAGCGCAGCATAAGGTGTAAGTCCGGCATCAACCATGGTTTTTAATTCGTCATGTAATGCGAAGCCGGCTACCACGAAAAATTCTGGTGAATCTGATCCGGCCATCAGTGGCACACCGGCATTCCAAAGTTCATTTACCATCTGCTTCCGGATGTGAACGTATTTTTCACGACTGGCCAGAGGCGCCATTTTTTTAATATAGCTTTCGCGATATTTCCATTTTTCCTGTTTCAGGTTGGACGGAATGTAATTGTAGTCGGGCTTGTTCTTTATTTCTTCATCTGTCAGCGGAAGTCCTGCATTGGAAATGAAAAAGTAGTTGGTAGGTGTTACATAGATGCCAGCATCTTTTACACTTTTGGCGAGTGCAGGAATTTTTGATTCCATCAAATGTGGCACGGTCTCCCACGCAGCTTTGCTATAGATATTGAAGTCGGAAACACTTTGCCCGTGATTGTAAGAAGTGTCAGGAAGCAATGTCTCGATGAACATGTCCATGTGTTCGATCTGTTGTTTTGCTTCGAGTGCGGCAGGCAGCATCACCAATGGCCCAACATGTCCGACAACCTTGATCTTCTCTCGGGCAGCTGCGGCAACAATTGCCTTGTAGATCGGCATGGTTCACCATGAAAGTGATCTTGATGGCATCGTATCCTTGTTGTTTGAATGCGGTGACGGCTTCATTTGCTTTTGCTTCGGAAGCCACCATCTCATAGTTTTTGAATTCAGTCGAGAAAGGCCACTTGCCAACAAGCTGCGGACTGGCCACACTTAGCTCAGGGCCGATCCATTTTCCATTCTTCACGTTGGCTTTCGCTTCGAGGTAGGAGGGATGTCCGGCCAGAATACGCGCGGTGGTGATACCGTTAGCAAGCATGAGCTTAAGTTCCGTTTCGTTGGTATTGATGTGCTCTCCCTGCTCGTAAAAGAAGTGGGCATGCATGTCAAACAACCCGGGGATAAGAAATTTGCCTGTGCCATCAATTGACCTTTACGCCTTTGCTTAGTTTGGTTTTTGCAGAAGGTGAAATGTTCTTGATGATTCCTTTTTCCACTACCACCGTTTGATCCGGAAGCACTTCCTCTCTGGTCATGGTGATGACAGAAACATTTTTGATGGCGTACGAATCCTGTGCGAATGAAATCAAGGGCTGTGAGTACTAAAACAATAAAGAGTGAAAATGTACAGTGTCATGTCTTCGGTAGTCATCAGACTCCCAAATTGTAATTTTTAAACGTGATGTCCATCACGTGACTTGGGTGAATAGTGTCCTATCATTTTTTAAAAACATCTTGGTTTACGTGAATCAATGCCTGCTTGCCAAAGGTTGATCACAAGCTGGTCATCGTTATGTCACCGATTATATTTTTGCCGATACTCCACCGGCGTCACTCCTGTAATTTTATAAAATACTTCCCTGAATGCGTTTATATCTCCATATCCCACGTCGTGCATCACTTCATTTACGGTTTTTCTTCCAGCTTCAAGCTGCTTCTTGGCAACCTCTATCTTTACCCGCTGGCAATATTCAAGAACCGAATTATTGGTGGCTTTTCTGAATCTTCTTTCAAAAGTTCTTCTGCCCATATTTACCCGGCTTGCTAAGGATTCCACTGTAAGTTTTTCCGCATAATTCATTTCAATATATTCCTGGATATGTAATACTTCAGAATCGTTATGTTTTTTTTGTCCATAAAAAATGGCAAACTGTGATTGACTGTTTCTGCTGATGTCTAGGGAAAAATATTTTGATGCCCATATTGCTGTTTCCTTGTCAGTATGCTTTTCAACAAGGTGTAAAAGAAGATTCCAATAAGAAGTTGAGCCACCACTGGTGTAAATACCGTTTTGTTCTGTAATGATTTTGTCATCCACCAGTTTTACGTCCGGGAAATATGCTCTGAATTCATTGGCGTATTGCCAGTGAGTTGCGCAATGATGTTCTTTCAATAATCCGGTTGACGCCAACAGAAAAGACCCGGTGCAGAGGCTCGCGATCTCGCACCCCTGAAGGTAATTCTGAATGATCCACGGATTGAATCTTAGGTTGAAGGTGAGCAGCGGAATGATTTCTTCATTGATTGAAGGTATGATTATCAAATCAGGTTTCACCACGTCCTCGATCACGGCATCTGCTTTTACCACGTATAGCCCATTGGCCAAATTCACTTCCCTGGTTAGTCCTACTAACTTGATATTGAACAAAATCTTCCTCCCTTGTTGGCGGAGATACTCGTTTACTTTTGAAAACATATTCCTCGTGTCTTCCAGGGACGATATAAGCGTTTTGTGAGGGATAATTATGGCTATTTCTTTCATGGGACGCAATTTCAGAAAAAACATTGTCGCGATCACCATGATGCTTTGTCGTATTTACATGATTCAATATTCCATTTGCGACTATAATTTTGTCTCATTAACACAATAAAATTCAACAAAATGGTAACAATCAATCCTTATTTGAACTTTTCGGGAAACACCGAAAAAGCTATGACATTTTACAAATCAATTTTCGGAGGTGAATTCAATGTTGTCCAAAAATTCAAGGATATGCCTGGCGGAAACTAAGATCGGAGAAGATGATCAGCAAAAAATAATGCACATGTCCCTTCCAATCGGTAGCACCAATCAATTGTTGGCATCCGACATTGTCGAGTCGATGGGTCAGACGTTGAAGATGGGTACAAATTTTACGCTTACCGTAGTTACTGAATCCGAAAAGGAAGCTGATAAAATTTTTAATGGACTGGCTCAGGGCGGCCAAATAACCATGGCCATGAACAAAGCTTTTTGGGGTGCCTATGTTGGCTTTCTGACAGATAAGTTCGGCATACAATGGATGGTCACCTATGAGGCAAAAAAATAAGCGATGAAAAAAATTAATATTTTCTATTGGATTTGCACGGGCAATCTTATTCCCGGGTTAGGGATCGGATCTATCTATGGCATCATATTACACCCAGGTTCTACAGAACAGTTTGTCCGTCTTGGGTATCCTGTTTACCTGGCTCCCTTTCTGGGAGTAGCCAGAATTCTAGCGCTGATTGTCATCGTTATTCCTAAATACCCCCGTCTGAAAGAATGGGCATATGCAGGACTTGCGTTTGATATTATCGGTGCGATTTATTCTCAGGTTGCTACAGGTCAACCTTTGACGAACTTGTTCTTTCCCGTCATCGCGATATTATTCGTGAGCGGTTCCTATTTTTTTTATCACAAAAGGCTACGGAAAAGAAGGGAATTCCAGACGAACTTGGGTATGCCTTTGTAAGCTTTTGTCGGCAACGACAACTCATTTTTCTGAAATTACTCGCTTGTGGCATAGCCAATACGTTAGATATATCGGCAGCAAAAATGATAAGCTAACGCACCGAATTGCGGATGACTATGCCATAGGGGCAGATCATCGAAAATACTTTTAAAATACCTGGAACTAAGCATTATTTCGTCGAGAAAGATAAGGGGATCCACCGCCGGCCCTGCGCGTGTTTTTCCCATTTTTTGTTATTTTGCGCGCTGGTGTCGTTGTATCGATTTTCGGTAAATACGTATCCACTGACTTAAACATGAACGAAAACACCATCCAAGGTATACGGGAAGCCTTAAAGCATTCTCCCGACAATATTCCCCTGCGAATGCTTTTGGCCGAAAATCTCCTGGCATTGAACAGGCTCGAAGAAGCTGAAGCCGAATATACCACCATTCTTAAAACGAGCAGCGACCTGAGGGCTAAGCAAGGTTTGGCCAAGGTTTACTTTAGAAAAGGCAACTACTCCGCTTGTAATGTAATACTTGAAGAGGTTATCGATGAAGGGAATAGCGATATTGATTTATTCGTCCTGTATGCGAAAGCGCTGCTGAAGGAAAATTCCATCAGCAAAGCACGGGACATTTACAGCAAGGTGCTCTCCATCGATCCAAACTATACTGACGACGAACTCGACAGTCAGCTAAGAATGAGAGGCGCCGATAATATCCCGGAGCAAGCCCTGGCGACTGACAGCCGGTTTCTCGAAAAGCCTTCTGTAACTTTCGAGGATGTTGGCGGAATGGACGTAGTTAAGAAAGAGATTGAGATGAAGATCATCAAGCCCCTGATGCATCCTGATCTTTACAAAGCATATGGAAAAAAGGTCGGAGGGGGTATCCTGCTTTATGGCCCTCCCGGATGTGGAAAAACGTTCATTGCCAAAGCAACGGCAGGGCAGGTGAAAGCACGTTTCATAAATGTCAGCCTTAATGATATCCTCGATATGTGGATAGGCAATAGTGAGAAGAACCTTCACGACATTTTCGAGTTGGCAAGACACAATACACCATGTGTACTTTTCATCGATGAGATCGACGCCCTTGGCGCAAGCAGAAGTGATATGAAACAATCCAGTGGACGTCACCTCATCAACCAGTTCCTGCAGGAACTGGATGGTATATCGAATACCAATGAAGGTGTGCTGGTCCTCGGCGCTACCAACACTCCATGGAACCTGGACCCGGCGTTTCGTCGCCCTGGGCGATTCGATCGGATCGTTTTCGTACCTCCTCCGGACAAGGCGAGCCGCGAGTCCATTCTCAGATTGAAGCTTCACAACAAACCAACGGAAGCGATAGACTACGATCAGGTGGCCAAAAAGACGGAAAATTTCTCAGGTGCCGACATTGACGCAATGATCGACATCGCCATCGAATCAAAGCTTGAATCATCCTTTGCGGATGGGATGCCTAGGCCCCTCGATACTAAAGACATTCTTGATGCTGCAAAGAAGCACAAGCCGAGCACGCAGGAATGGTTTACAACAGCAAAGAACTTCGCGATGTTCGCCAATGATGCCGGACTATATGACGATATACTGACCTACCTTAAAATCAAGAAATAGCATGAGCGACGATCACAGGATCTCCAAAGTCGAAATTCTAATGCAACAAAAGAAGTACGCCGAAGCAGAACGGATACTCAAGGACCTTCTTGCGCAGGATTCCAACAACGTGGGATTTCTTGCCCTTCTTTCGGAGCTGAACCTGCAACAAGACCGTTTAGGCAACGCCCACAGTCTGATCAACAATGCGATCGGAATTGCACCGGATGCTGCATATCTGTATCACACGAAATCGAGGATTGCTTTAGGCCTTCATGATTACAATGAGGCCGAGAAAAGTGTGAGGACTGCTATCGAACTCGATGCGAACGATGCAGATTTCTTTGCGCTGCTTGCACACATTCGACTGGAGCGAAAGGATTTTAAGGAATCATTGAGTCTGGCAGATCGCGCACTCGGAATAGATTCGGAGAATCTGTTGGCGTTGAATACGCGCAGTACAGCATTGCTCAAGCTAGACCGGCACGAAGATTCTTTTCAAACAATTCATGGTGCGTTGCGTGAAGACCCGAATAACGCCTACACGCACGCTAACTACGGCTGGAACCTGTTGGAAAAAGGTGATCACAAGAAAGCACTGGAGCATTTCAGAGAGGCATTGAAGAATGATCCTTCGCATAATTATGCCCGCGCGGGCATGGCTGAAGCGTTAAAGGCTTCCAACCCAGTATATAAGCTCTTTTTGAAGTATGCGTTCTTCATGCAAAACCTGACTGCAAAATATCAATGGGCTGTTATCATCGGGTTTTATTTTGGTGTGCGTTTTTTACGAAGTATCGCCCAATCGAATGAACAGCTGCAACCATTCCTGGTCCCATTGATCATTGCCCTTTCAATCATAGCTTTTTCAACGTGGGTGATCGACCCAATCAGTAACCTGTTCTTGCGTTTCAACCGCTACGGACAATTCCTGCTTGACAAGCATGAAAAGATGAGCTCTAACTTAGTAGCCGTGGCGTTTGCGTTATTTGTCGTCGGATTGTTGGGATATGTATTCACTTCTGATGATCGGCTGCTTGTGATCGGAGCCTATGGTTTTGGAATGATGGTGCCTTTGAGTGTGATATTTAATCCTTCAAAATATAAGTACGCTATGGTTGTCTATGGGATAGCAATGGCAGTCATCGGGATAGTTGCCATCGGCGAGACGTTCTCTTCCGGCGAGCTCTTCAATTCGTACAGTGTCATCTTTATGTTCGCCTTCGTCGCATTTCAATGGCTGGCAAACTTCTTTATTATCAGAGAGTCGAACAAGTGAGATCGAAAGGAGAATGTTACCACAAAGCCACAAAGAACACAGAGGTTCACAAAGGAAATTTTAAAACTATTCTTTGTGAAATCTCCGCACCTCTGTGCCTCCGTGGTAAAATGGAATGTGTTATTGGACTTATAGGGTACACAACCTTCCCGGTGCGAACAGACTCATCGCAGGCAAAGGCTATCCGCAAACTGTTCACTGCGTCCTGGACGTGCTCGGTCAAGTCAATATCCTCAACGATCGCTCGCAGGAAGTAACGTTGCTCACGGTTGCAGAGCTCCTGGTGGTCCGGCTCATCCTTCAGGTTTATCCATTCATCAGCTTTTATAAAATTGTCATTCTTGTCAAGGGCGGCATGATGATACCGCAGCGATTCAGTTTTGGTGTGTGATTCTATGGAATCGGATTTTCCTGTACCACCTGCGTCTTTCGCTACGATCGACACACATCCCTTTGGACCTATAACATCTTTGACAAAAAAAGCTGTTTCGCTCATCATTGGTCCCCAGCCAGCCTCATACCAACCTACAGACCCATCGTCAAAACGGATCTGCAGCTGTCCATAATTATAGTTTCCTTTCGGGATCTCCTCCGTGAGCCGTGCGCCGATCGCGCTTACCTGCACCGGCGTTGCGCGCGTCATCTGGCACATTACATCAATATAATGCACGCCACAGTCAACAATCGGACTAAGACTGTCCATAAGGTTACGATGAACAGTCCACATGTACCCATGGCTCTGCTGGTTGAGATTCATGCGCATCACCAACGGTTTGCCTAGTTCCTGTGCAATCTGAACAAAACGTTCCCATGAAGGATGATGTCGCAGGATATAACCGACTACCAGCTTTTTCTTGGCCTTCTTCGCCGCTTCGGCTACACGCACAGCTCCATCCACGGTGTCTGCGAGCGGCTTTTCTATGAACGACATGACACCCCTTCTCCAAAGATTCTATGGCAAACTGTTCGTGCGTATCTGGGTAGGTTGAAATGCACACTGCATCCGGGCTGGTTTTGCTTAATGCTTCTTCGAAATTGTCAAATAAAGGATAGCCATTGCCCAGTTTCTCATTCAATACCGTTTTACTTTTTCCAGGGGAGACAAGGCCGCATATCTCCATGTCATCCATTGTATGATACGCCAGTGCGTGCGAGGCACCCATATTTCCGCAACCGACTACAAGTACGCGGCAAAGGTTTTGTTTGTAGGCATAATAGAATGTCTTTTTGTTAAGAGGTAACAGCCCGCAATCTCAGGGAAATTTGGAAATATTAAAACGCCGCACGCGTAAATAAGACGTCCCGATTAATTTTGTTTTTTGTCGTGTAACAACTGGAAGCAAAAACTCCCTTGCTCAAAACAGAACTACAAGTAAAAAATCTAGACCCTTAGCGAGCCGCGGAATGCCCTGGCTGCATAGTAAGATTCCGCACCGTTGTGATACATGAAGACATGGTCGTAGCGGCGATCACAAAAGATAGCACCGCCGAGTTCTCGAATAGCCGCAGGAGTTTTCACCCAGCTCGACGTTTTCGTATCGAACTCTCCAAGTTCCTGCAATTCCCGATATTGTTCTTCTGTCAAAAGCTCAATGCCCATGGCGGCTGCCATATCCATCGCGCTATCTTTCGGTTTATTTTCTTTCCTTGAATCCAGCGCTTCACGGTCGTAACAAAGACTTCTGCGACCTTTGGGACTTTCCGCGGAACAATCATAAAAAATATATTCGCCCGTCTTTTTATCATAACCGACAACATCTGGTTCACCGCCGGTTAGTTTCCATTTCGTTAAGCGACCACAGTTTTTCTTCCCGATAGCTATCGCGATTGGCTGTCAGCTTCGCGTGCACCTTAGCCCATTCAAGACCTTTATGGCGCTTCATGTTTTTTTCAAAGCGGACTTCCAATGCTAAGAGTAGCTCTTCGCGTTGTTCTGCTGACAACGTTTTTTTTGCGATAGTTTTTTTTGACATTGTTTTTTTTGTTAAAGCAACAAGTAGTTTTAATTATCTAATCCATCTAATCCTCTAATCCCATAATCCTTAATCCTTTAATCCTATCCTGATCCTAATCCTCTAAGCCCTTTCCATCCAGAATTTTCTTCACATATTTTTCAACCCTTGACTCCCGGGTCTTGGGTTGTTTGGCTGAAGAAAAATAAAGAAGGTATCCTCTTTGTCGTCCTGGTGTCAGTGCATAAAATGCTTTCTTCAACTTAGGCGTTGCATCCAATACATTTTTAAATTCCTCAGGCATAGAAAATTCCGAAGCCTTTTTTAAGGGCACTTTCAAACCGGCTTTTTCCACTTTAATGGCTTCCTTGATATAGGCTTTCAGGGTGGATTCCATCTTAACGATCTCCTCAATATTGGTGAACCGAATCTGGCGAGCTGCCTGTACATTCTCCGTTTGTTGAATGAGAATACCCTTTGTATCTTTTAACAAGGCGCCTTTCATAAACAGAAGTGCACAGTATTCTTTAAAGCCGTGAATTAAAACGATATTACTATCTCTCAACGGTGTAGCAAGGACAACCCCACTTCAATTCTTCGGTAAGCCCGCAGTCAAGAACAATCATTCTCAATCTGTCATATTCTTCCTGCCACTTTGTGGCTTTATTAAAGAACCAGTCAACCTTAGGATTCATTGCCTTCATTGTCATTGATATTTTATTTTTGACTTTTCGCTTTTGAAACCATTTTCTAATCTTTCTTTATTTCGTAGCATAGTTCCACCATTCCGCTCTTATAGGCTGTTACGTCTTTCAGGTGTAATGCGTTGTTCCTGTGCGATGCCGTTAAAAAACGCTTTTCCGTCCCCTAAAATAATTGGCAAAATTGACAGTCTTATTTCGTCCGCTAATTTTAAACGAATAAAATCTTCCGCAAGCATCGCTCCGCCTACAAGCCAAACATTTTTATGATGTGGCTTTAGCCGTTCACGTACAAGCTTGTTAAGATCACCCGAATAGATTTCAATATTATTTCGATCAATCGGCAGTTTTCTGTGGGTTACCACAATGGTTGGCACGTCTCCATACGCCCACCCAAATTCCTTTGAAAGCTCCAGCGCGAGTTCATACGTTCGGGAACCCATCACGAAGCAGTCTATTGTTTTCATGAATTCCTCAGCGTTTCCTTCTGCAACCCCTTTCTCATAGTGGTCTGCCGTTTCAAACCACGATACGCTATTGTCTTTCTTGGCAATAATGCCATCAAGACTTGAAACCATATGTATCGTTACTTTGAACGTGTCTGTCTTCATTTATCCGTTATTTGTGAATATACGTTTGCTCAACGACGTTGTCTTTTATCAAACGGTCGTCTGTACGACATGTGATTTTCTGTTGCCCGTTTCTGGGTGAGTCGAAACGACCTTTCTGTCTTCAGGTCTGAAATACCACGATGTTACAGTCAGGACTATTAACAATACTGGCCCAAAATAATCCATGGCGCCACTTCCACTGGCTAAGTGAGAAAAGACAGCACCCGACATAGCAAAGAAAAAGCCTGCATAAGCCCATTCCTTTAGTAAGGGAAATCTAGGAATAAGCACTGCCACAACTCCCAATATTTTCCAAATACCTAATATTGTTAGAAAATAGATAGGATAACCCAGACGATTAAAATAGATCTACCTCCTCTTTCATTTTTATAAACTGTACTATTCCGGTTGATGTCATTCCCAATGCTAGCCAAAGGGTAGCAACCCAATAGATGATTTTATTTCTCTTTGTCATAGTTATGTTATTTTAATTTGCTTACGATTTCCTGTAATCGGTTATGTGCCATATTTATGCCTTGAGCAAAGGGTAACTGCAGTATTTGGTCTCTGATGTGCGACTGATCTGTATACTATATGCATATTGAGTTTGCTGGTGTCGTCAGTGAGTTTTTCAAATTCCAAGAACTCAAGCTGGACGCCAAAAGGCGTATTCTCCATTTCAAATGTCCGTGTGATTTTCTGGTTAGGGACTAAACTCATGGATTACCCCATTGAACCCGTGTTTGTTTCCCTTAGGATCGGTTGTTTCAAATTGGTAACTGCCGTGCTTTTTATTTTCAAGTTTCAGCACTTTCGTTCCCATCCATTGCTCAACAATTTCGGGATCTTCATACGCTTTAAAAAGTAATTCCAATGGCAAATCAAATTCCCTTGTGATCACTAATTCCTGTTTGCCGTCTTCGGCATTGATTTTTGTTTTTCGTTCCATGTTATTGTTGGCAGTGGTGTTTTGTCTTTCGTTAATTTTCAATAAGTCCGATGATGTTACCGTCCTTGTCTTTTGCACTTGCAATTAATCTTCCTCCTCCGACATCTTTTATGTCTTGAATGATTTCGCGCACCGGCATCAAGAAGGATTTGCAGATTGGCCTTAATGTCGTCAACATGATAAAATGCTGTCATGCCGGCGTTATGGCCGTTAGGGATTAATCCAATATCCTGGTCGCCAATCTTGAAACCAACATAATACGGTTGGTCTGCATACGGCTCAACCCCTAAAAGTTTACGAAATAGTGTCTTTGCCTGGGTTACGTCCTTAACAGGATAAATAACAGTTTTGATGCCCTTGTTCATAAGTTTTTATTTTATTTTTTTGGTTTACCCGTCCGTCCCGGCACGGGCAGGTATTTTTTCATTATGGTTTCCAATTTATTAAACCTGTCATCCCACATTTTGCGGAATGGTTCGATAAAGTCAGCTACTTCTTTCATTTTTTTTGCATTCACGTGATAGTAAATTTCCCTGCCGTTTTGTTCTTGTCCAAGCAATTCGCACTCGGTGAGGATTTGTATGTGCTTGGAAATTGTTTGCCGGGAGGAGTCAAAATTTTCAGCTATGGCACTCGGTGTCATTGCGTGAAGCGCCACTAGCGTAATTATCGCCCTTCTTGTAGGGTCGGCTATGGCCTGAAATACGTCTCTTCTTAAGTTCCATTTTACGCAGTCATTTGACTGCAAATATATATGCAGTCATTTAACTGCGCAAATATTTTTTGAGATTTTTTTTAAAAACGGCGAATAATTGTCGCCATCCAGGTTTATGAATTGGTATGTCCTGAACGGTAGCCGATTGGCGTTACTCCTGACCATTGTTTAAAGGCTCTGCGAAAAGCCTTCAATTCAGCGTACCCTAATTTATAGGCAATTTCGGAGATGGTAAGGTCTTTGTATTTCAAAAGCGTGGAGGCTAATTCGTATCGGATTGAATCGCTTAGTTCCCGATAGGTCGTATTTTCATCCTGGAGTTTTCGCTGTAACGTTCGAGGAGTAATGTTCAACGACAGTGCAATGTTTTCAAGTTGGGGAAAGTCAAATTGATAGTTCGTGGATATGGCTTCCTTTACCTTCATTGTAAAACGAACTCCTTCTTCCGATTCTCGTTGTCGCTGTTGCAACAATTTTTCAATCATTGAACTTAACTGCGGATTATATCCAAGGATTGGGATTTCCAAATCGACAGTCCTAAACACCATGCAGTTAGCATCTTGATTAAAGGAAGGATTGCATCTGAATATTCGTTCATGTTCTGAAGTGTCTCTCACCCGGTCCTGCCGATACATTACCCGTAGGGGATACACACTTCGCCCTGACAACAGTCTGATGAAGTTCATGGTTGCTGCGAACGGAATATTCACCCCATGGCTAGCAGTTTCCGGAGAGGCATCGCACCAGGCTTTTACAGGTTCGTAATACATCCAAGACTCGCCGTTCTTTTCACTAATGCGCGCATCGTACACAGTGGAAAATGTCCGGCTAAAGTGAAATGTTTTTGTAAACGCTATAAGTACGTCCTTACTACTTTGTTGAAGGTGCCCGGCATGACCCAGCATGGGAGGAGCTGCCTTTTCGCCAAGATGGAGGCCCAGGTCTTTATCGCCCGAAAGCTCAAGCAACTTTTGAATTACCGCAATTTTGGATTCGAGTGAAACCTTTATGTCGAGATTGTTTAGGTCCTGAGAATCGATGTTGCCCGCTTTGCAAACAGTACCTATTTCCTTTTCATTTCTTGAACCCAGTAAGATCAGATTTCGGATCACAGACATACTGGCCCAAAAGGCATTTGATGGCTTGGATTTCATCGGATAACGAGTAAGTGTTTTTGGAAAGTTTAACGTTAAAGATAAGAACCTAGATAATTTGGTCCTGTTAATTTTTTCAAAGCGCGGGTTTTCTCAGAATTAGTAACTTTACCATTAAGACTTGAACGATGCAGGATACTACTACGACCAATGTACAGCCATTATTAGAATATTTTGAACGGTTAATTCCATTGAGCAATGAAGAAAAGGAACTTATCAAAGCAAAGTTTCATCCGCACCTTTTTCTTAAGAAACAATTCGCGCTTCAACATGGTGATGTGTGTGAGTATTTCAACTTTGTTGTTCGCGGATGCCTTCGTCTATACAAGGTAGGTAGCGATGGTGTTTATCACATTCTTCAGTTCGCAACTGAGAACTATTGGATACTTGATCTGACCAGTTTTCATAAGAAACAGCCTGCGTTACTCGACATCGATGCGTTGGAAGACACAGTAGTGTTGCGCGTAAATCATAGTGACCTAATTGATCTGTACATAAAGGCGCCAAAGTTCGACCGCATTTTTCGCGTGTTGTTGGAAAATCATTTTATGCTTCAGCAGCAGCGGATGGGACAGTTGTTTAGCTCGACAGCCGAGGAACGTTATCAGCTTTTTCTGGAAACCTATCCCCACTTGCTCAATCGCCTTTCGCAGGTGCAAATTGCTTCTTACCTGGGGATTACACCTGAATTTTTGAGCCGCATTCGAGGGAGGATGGCAAAAGGTATCCGACCCGAAGGATAAAAGGCCCACCGAGTCCCGATAGTTATTAAGATAAATCTTAAACTAGATCAATACTTTTTCTTAACCCAGGTCATTGGTACGACGTGGTCGTTTGATGTTGCTTTGTATCAACAAAATAATTCGTCAACAACCCGCTTCGCTAAAGCTATGGCGGATAAAAAAGAAAAAGTATATGTCAACAAACAAATCAAAAGTAGCCGTAATCGGCTTAGGAAACATCGGAAAGGTAGTTGCCTCAAATCTCGTGAAGGGAAATCGCGAGGTAATTGTTGCTAGCCACAAATTCGAAGATGCCAAGGCGGTAGCGCAACAACTTGGCAGTCTGGCAAAGCCCGCAGAAGTAGCAGCTGCAATTGAAGAAGCTGAAATCATTGTATTGGCCGTATGGTTCAGCACTATGAAAGAGCTCCTCGCAAAATATGCATCTGAGTTACAAGGAAAAATTGTAATTGATCCTTCAAATCCAATTGCTCCTGATGGCAATGGTGGATTCAAAAAGATCATTGGTGCTGAAGAATCGGCGGGGCAGATCAATGCGAGCTTAGTTCCTAAAGGTGTAAAGTTCGCAAAGGCTTTAGGTACGTTAGGTGCAGGTTCGTTGGAGAGTGCGGCGTATAAAAAACCTGAAGGCGCTGTTTTATTTTATGCCACTGACGATAACGCCGTCAATGAGAAGGTCGAAGAGTTAATCAAGGACAATGGCTTCGAACCCGTTCGCGTTGGCGGGATCGATCAGTCAATTCGTATTGAAGTCTTTGGAGAGTTGCACGAATTTGGGGCGCTTGGCAAACCCGTTACAAAATCTGAATTGAAACAGCCTGCTTAAACTAAACTGTAAAAGTATTTAAACGAATTACATGATGAAGACATATTTTGTATCTGTCTCGTTGACTTTTTGCGCACTGTGTTCCTTGGCTCAGGAAATCGTTTTTCAAAATCAAAAATTTGAAATTAATGCCGTAAAGGCTGAAGTTGTTCAGCTCAATGGAGAACAGGTTTTAAAAGTTGAACGAGACTTAAAGGCATTGCCCTTCGATGTAAAAAACCTGTCTGCGACAGTGGATGAGCCTACGTATGTCAAATTAAAAAATGTCAGTCTTGAAAATGGGATCATTGAGGTAAAGATGTTGAGCAGGGTACAAAATCCCTCTCCATTCGAGGCCGCTCAGGGATTTATTGGACTTGCCTTTAGAATCTCAGAACAAGACTCAGCATACGAATCAATTTATCTTAGGCCCAAAGTAGCCAGATCTGAAAACCAATTGGGCAGAAATCATGTGGTTCAATATTACTCCTATCCGGATTACAAGTTTGATCGATTGAGAAAAGAATCTCCAGGGCTATACGAAACTTATGCCGACGTAGGCTTAGATGAATGGATAACCTTCCGGATTGAATTGGATGGTGGTAAGGCGAGACTCTTTATTAATAATCAGAAGTATCCTTCGTTCATTGTAGAAAAAATGAAAGGATCGACAAGGAATGGATCAGTGGCATTGTGGGTGGATATTGGAACGGTGGGATATTTCAAAGATTTGAAAGTCACGCAGCGTTGACGGCGAGTCGAAAAGCTCGAGATTGACGATAAAGATAGCGGCCTTTTAAAATGTGGAGTAGAACTCATAACGAATACTCCAGGTCATTTTTTTGCCGGGATCGACTTTCACTTTGATGTATGGTTCGGGACAAAGAGTAGCTGCGGCTG
Source organism: uncultured Bacteroidota bacterium (assembly GCA_963813425.1). Classification (GTDB taxonomy): domain Bacteria; phylum Bacteroidota; class Bacteroidia; order Cytophagales; family Cyclobacteriaceae; genus Chryseolinea. The sequence continues at coordinate 74,157 of CAWEZB010000021.1, read as the reverse complement.
ACCAGTAAACAAACCTTACAATAGGCTGGTCGCCGATAATTCGAACCCCCGATCCCGTCTTCTTATTTTCTATGCGGAAATCATTATCACTTTTCTCGGTACCGTAGCCCGTCATTGGCGACAGCGCGAAAAATTCACCTTTGGAAATCACATCTTTATAGACAATGTTCTTGCCATCGATGGCGCCTTTGTCCGTTTTGCCTTTGAATTCACCCTGTGGAGCAAACGGAAATTTCACGATGAAGTCAGGGCCCGTGGGCTGCTGGTCCATGACAAAGAAATTATGGTTGTATACATCGGTTTCAAGGGTTGACGTTCCCTTGTTTTCTAATGTATGTTCAAGGACGAGTTCCGCTTTACCCTTGGTGAGGCTAACGCTTTTGGTGTATTCATATTGATACTTCTCACTCTTCAGCTCGTGGATGAACGTAATACCTGAGGATTTTTTCTTGACTTTCCAGGTGCCGTTGTTCAGTATTTTATAGGGAGTGCTGAATGCGTACTTGGGCTCGTTCGGTTTTTCGAGAATGCCTACGCCAATGCGGAGAAAACTTTCACCGGTTTTTGCTTCGTCGTAGCCGATGGGGTTAAAAGAATCAACAGGACCCATGATGGCATCGTGCAAGGTCGGTTCATAACGGTCGAACCATTTCCCGAAATAATGGTGGTTGTTGTACTCGAGGTCATAAATTACGCCGCCCCAGTCGAACCGCGCACCGCGGTAATAACCATTGACTGCGTCGGGAAGATAGAGCTTGGCTTTGATCAGTCCGTTGGAGATCGAGGCTTCGGGGGGTGGTGCGTCGAAGCTGAAGGTTATGGAAAGGAGGACGAGACTTAGAGTAAAGAGTGACAGGCGTTTCATAGTATTCGGCTGGCCGTGGTTACACTATGAAGATGAGGAAATATTGAATGAGGCGCGTTACCTTTTGTGTAAATTGACAGGAAATCAGAAGCAATCTTTCATCCTATATTCATTTTTCCCATGGGAAATGCGATCAAACGGATAGTCTATACGTTATGCTGTCGCTCAACAGACATTATGACTTTTGCGGGCTATTCTTTCAAATGGCGCTTGCTTACGATCATAACGGAATTTTCTCTTGTATATCTGGCGTTTAATCCTACCTTACATATACGGTCAATCTTTCCAATTTTAGTCGCTCAATTGTCCCATCCTAGTTAAAGGCGACATATTGTTATTTGTGCCTGTGCTGCCGATCTCTTCCGTCAGGACTTCTGTGACACATAAACGTGGTAGAATATCATCAAATAAGATGTTATGTGTTTTTCAGCGGGAGCAAGTTTTGCGGCGAGCGCAATTATCGGTACGATAGGAATCATAACGCTAAAAAAGGCAAAAACCACCAATGAAATTCCGTTTGCATCGATTCCTTTATTATTTGCCGGTCAGCAAGCAGCTGAGGGGACGATATGGATTGGTTTATCTGGTGCCAATAATGAATCATGGACACATTTCCCGGTTTACATCTTTCTGATATCAGCCCAGCTTGTCTGGCCCGTCTGGATACCTTTTTCCGTTTTACGGCTTGAAAATGACCGAACCCGCAGGACAATAATTAAAGCGATATTGGGCGTGGGAGGCTGCACATCGCTCTACCTGTTGTATTGTATGCTTGTTTATGATGTGAAAGCGGAGATACACTCAGAACATATTTTGTATACGCTGAGCTTTCCGGCGGCTTATACCTGGATAACGAGCGTATTTTATTTTGTTCCAACCGTAGTCACGCTTTTTATTTCAAGTGTCAAAAGAGTTCAGCTCCTTGGATTGGCTGTACTAATATCCTTTGTTTTTAGCAAAATTTATTTTACGGATCATCTGATTTCAGTCTGGTGTTTTTTTGCTGGGATATTGAGCATCATTGTGTTTTGGATCATATTGACGCTAAAAAAAGGAGTGCCACAAACGTAGCGCTAGCGATATTTTTTTAGTGCTGGTTCTATTCATGTCGACAATATATAGTTGCGAGCATACCAGACGGAACCTTGACTGCATTGTCCTTTCAATTTTCTTGAAATCATGTTTTTAGCGTATTAAATTTTAAACCGCAGAGGCGCTAAGACGCAAAGATGAATTTTGAAATTAGACGTTGCTCAACTGGAGCTCATTTATATTCTTTGCGTCTCTGCGCCTTTGCGGTTCATTTTTCCAATCATGCTAAAATTTGACCAATTCACTAAATTACAATATTCCCCCAATTACAATCCGACGATGCAAATTTGCGCGCAGAACAAACGGAAGCTTAATTACATTGACTTTCAATTTCTTCCGATCAGGTTTTTCGCTTAATAAATTTTAAACCGCAAAGGCGCTAAGACGCAAAGATGAATTTTGAAATTAGACGTTGCTCAACTAGAGCTCATTTATATTCTTTGCGCCTCTGCGCCTTTGCGGTTCATTTTTCCAATCACGCCAAAATTTTAATCAATTCATTAAATTGCAATCGTTCCCCCAAATTAAAATCCAACGATGCAAAAAATACAGAACGCCGCGATGATGCTCCTGATAATCGGCTTAACCTGCTGCGATAAGACCGGTACACAGGATGACGCCCGTGATATTGCTGATATCAAAGCGCTCAGCGCGACACGCGCGAAAGCATTCAACGAGGGAAATGCTGATGATATCGCGGCCGCGTTTACAGAAGGAGGGAACCTCATGGCTCCCGACATGATATCAATGACAGGAAGGGAAGCTGTGCGCGGATATTATCAGCGCATCTTTGATCAATACAAGACCTTTCTAGAGAGCGGCTATAAGGAAGTAATGGTTTCGGGCAACCTTGCCTATGGCGTGGGCTATGCCAAGGTGAAGCTTGTTGCGCACAACGGAGGCGATACACTTGTATCAACAGCAAAGTATATCAACATCCTTCAGCGACAGGATGACGGTTCATGGTTAACAACGCACGACATCTGGAATGGGAATGAAAAGTAACAAGGGTATCGACACGCCAAATAAAGTATAGCGGACATTCGCCACAATGCCTGCCTGCCGGGCTCCAAAAGACACATAGCCTCCGACAGACAACCCGTCATTCAGCCGCGCCCGATTACTGGCGGGATTCTGGAAGCGTGTGGTTTGCTTAGGGTGCAGGTCTTTACTTTTGCAGTCTCACAATTCGGGATGTTTCGCGGGAGGTTCTGTAACTTCGAGAAACGATTGTAGGCTCAACATGACGGATCGCTGCGGGGCGCGGACGAAGCGTTAGCCACAAAGACGCAAGACACGAAGGTTCACAAAGCTGTGATTTTGCGGCCTTTGCGAATTCATTTTTGCGGCCCTCTGTGTGAAATGGATTTTTTTAGAAGCCCTAGTCTTTCGCAGAACCGATTTTGTGATACCCAATCTAAAATCGTCAATCTAAAATCTACAATTTAGTATTGATCATCGCTAACTTTCTCCAACCACTCCACAGCTTTTCCATCGAGTTGCTCCTGAATGGCGATGTGCGTCATTGCGATGGTCGACGAAGCCCCGTGCCAGTGCTTTTCGCCTGGAGCAAACCACACAACATCACCAGGTCTAATTTCCTCAATGGCACCGCCTTCCTTTTGTGCCCAGCCTAGCCCGGCAGTTACGATCAGCGTTTGTCCCAGTGGATGCGTGTGCCAGGCCGTTCTTGCGCAAGGTTCAAAGGTGACTATGGCTGCCGCCGTTCGCGCAGGTGCGCTGGGTTGGAAAAGGGGATCTATACGCACAGTTCCTGTAAACCAGTCAGTGGGTCCTTTATTTGACGCCTGAGTACCTATCCTTTTTATTTCCATTTTTCGAAGGTTGTTGATTGCCTAATATAGTTCTTGATCGCGGTTAATTTGCTGTTTTGTAAAGTTCGTTGTCAGCGTTCTCAAATTCATTCCGGTACACAACGACTCCATCATTTCCTGTTAAGTCGACCCTTTCAACTTCACACAAACCATTTGAAATAAAGGCTAAACCGGCGATATTTTTTGTGGTATTTTCATAACTGGTTTCGTAAGCGACTTTGTCGTTGATCTTAACGGTGACATTTTTATTTTTCACCAGCAACTCAACATCATTCCATTCCCTGACATCAAATGAAATATTTCCTAAATCGTTCTCTTTGCCATCCAGCACTTTATTTCCAAACTGGACCCGGGCTACCGAAGCACAACCCTTTTCTGTACTTTTTATGATCATATAGTTTCTTTGGCAAAAAATTTCCAGTGTCAAGAACGGGCATAGATTATTCTTTACTTCCTTCATTCGAACCCTTGTTTTCAAGATAAAATTGTCGCCAGATACTTCTTGTTTGCCAGGAAAGTAAGCATAGATATAAAACATGTTTTTACTTATATCAATATTGTTTTGCAGTAAAATTTCCTTTGATATGCCGAGTGTTCCTTTTGATATAGGGTTTTCAACTTTAATATACTCGGTCGCATATTTGTATTTGCTTTCATTTGCGTAAAGAAACCATTTGTCTGTGGGTATGCTGACTTCTATTGTCTTAATAATTGAATCGTTGGCTATTAACTTGGCAATATGATACCCAGGCTCATAGTAGATGTCAGTAAGCGTATAATGATTTTTATGGATACGGACTCTTCTAGCGTCGTCCCACGACTGTTGTATAAAAAAACTGTCTGCATTTAGGTTATCGATATTATAGTTGAATACTACCGTGTTGGGTATTTTGTTGTCAGTGTTTTTTTGAGCGGTGAAAACGACTTTATCCAGGTCCCCGAAATCAGTTTTTTTCCTGCTCATAAAGAATGCTGCCGCTAAAATTGGGATAATTAATAATGCCAATATAAATCGTGGCAAAGATCGTTTAGGTGCTTTTGCTACCTCATTTAATGTTGCCTTTTCTAATGTTGTTTCTTCTCGTCCAGACTCTGATGCTTTGTATTCCTGCCAATTTGTGAACCCGAAATAATTGGCAATTGCATTCAGCGTTGCTATTTGTGGAAGCCTGCTAAACTCGCCTTTTGAAAGCCTTTTTATGGTGGTGCTACTAATAACAATTCGCGCCTTTTTTTCTATTTCGGTGCTGATATGTTCAAAATCTCTTTGGGTCATCTTTGAACAGTCGGTATAACCGTTCAAGGTGAAAATTTTTAAAAGGCTCTTTTTAATGATTTTTTCTTCTTCCATACCCTAATGGTGATTTGTTATGTTTTTGTAGGCTTTTGTAGGTTTTTGCTTTGCTTTTAAAGACCAAAATTATTCGTTTCTACCGGTTCTTTGTGGCTTGTCGTTTAGAACTAACAACGTAAATTTTTAAGAACATGATGAGCCGGATGATAACTACGGGTAGAATATTTTATGGTTTAGCAATAACTGGAATAGGTGTTTTGCATTTTATTCGCAAAGGTTTTAGGCAAATGATTTTGGGATTTAAGCCTGAAAACCCTGAAGATATTACTATTATAGCCTACATTTTTGGGCTCTATTTGGTTTTATCTGGACTATTCATCGTATTCGGAAAAAAATTAAAAACCACCTCAATAATATTGGCTTATGTCCTAATTCTATTTTTAGTATTTAGCCATTTACCCATGAGGATCATGAATGATCCGGGCGAACTGGGCGAGTGGACAAACACTCTAAAATTGCTTGCATTCATTGGAGGAGCTTTTTTAGTTTCGACGACTAGTTCAGAGAACGTATCAAATAATTACATTTCGAAGCTTGGAAAACCAGCACCTTATGGGAAGTATTTTTTTTGCATAATGTTCATCGCGTTTGGGATAGACCATTTTATCTATGTTGACTTTGTGAGTGGCCTGGTACCAAAGTGGATTCCATTTCCGATATTTTGGAGCTATTTTACAGGAATCGCTTTGCTCGGTGCAGGCATATCTGGCTTTATTAATTTTAAAACAAAATTAGTTTTCCAGCTCGCAGCCATAATGCTTTTTATATGGCTGCTTACAATACACCTCGTGCTTGCAATAAAGTATCCCGAGTGGAATAACGGGGAAAACGCTACTGCATGTTGTCAATGTCTGGCGTTTACAGGTATAGCACTATTAATTGCAGGAACTTCGGAAAGGGAAACAAATTCTATTCGGCCGGGTACTCTCAACCAGCTCTGACCGGTTGGCATGATAATGCTCACGAGGATTTCGCGATGGTAAATATTTTTGTGGGACTTTCTTTTCCTTTGAGCTCCGCTTCTGCAACGAAGCTTGCCCTTGCACGATCTTTCTCCCCCAAACGTGCAACAAGTGATTCGGACAGCAGCAGCTGCTTTTCATATTGGTTACAAAGATTTTGAATTCGAGATGCAGTATTCAAAACATCACCATGATATGCGATTTCTGTTTTGATCTCACCCACCTCAGCGACTGTCACCTTGCCGCAATGTGCACCTGCTTTGAATTGAGGTCTGACGCCGTAGTTTGAAATAAAATAATCTTTCTTAGCTTCAAGTCGGTCCTGGAAGGCGTAAGCGAATTCATGACAGTAAGACGCGGAAAAGGACCCATTCATTCGCCAGGACAGAACCACTTCATCCCCGACGTATTGATAGACCTCAGCATTATACTGAATCAGTGGCGTGGTTAGTTCTGCATAGCAGTCCTGGACCAGTCTACTATAGGAGACATGTTCCAGTTTCTCTGCCAGATGTGTTGAGGATTTAAGGTCCAGGAACATAAAAGCACGGTCCTCCACTTTCGGCGCGAAGTATCTCCCCGTGGCGTACTCGAGAAGTACACCCGGACCAAATTTCTTGTTTATCTGAAGGATGAAATGATACAACGCACTGGACATCGAAAGGTGAAACAACACGATCAGACCATCAGGAGAAAAAACATAAGACAAGGCGAACTGAACAGAGTTTCCCAACGAACTTGATATAAAAATAACAGTCACAAAGAACAGAACATAACAACTTGTGCTAAGCAGCACTACACTTAGAAATGATCTTCGTCTCTGGAATCGTAAAAGGTTGTTTAATGGTATTAAGCCAAATAGTAAACCGATGGAACAACCGCCCAACCCGGCGTAGGCAGCCAGATCTCCATAGTTCAGATCGGGAGGTGCAAATTCACCCAGTCCAAAGTACCTGACCGTCACCAAATAGAATCCCGCCAGCATCCAATAGGATACTGAAAATAGGAGTGAATTAATCCGCAGCTTATTGTTCATCAGGTAGCGTTGCCGTGACGGCCTGATGGTAAAGATAGGTAGGATAAATTATCTATGTCTGCTTTCTTTGTGGCATTTTACACGGGGCCGCGAAGGCGCAATGGTTCGCGATGAGATTTAATCGCTCTGCGAAACTTGGCGTTCCTTGACGCTTTGCATTAAAGTCTCGACCTATTGTTCTTTAAGGTTTTTACAGCATAGCTACTCCGTTGGTTACCGTTTTTGTTCATTGGTCACCAATGACAATTCGAGCGTGACGAAAGAAAGTCCAGAGAGAACCAAATCCATGCTGAGCGACCTCCTTGCATTTAACTCGGTATTCTCTCTGCGCTTAAATTACGCTGCTTGACGACAAAGCAAATATGCTGCTTGCCAGATCAAGTATGTCGCTACTTTGCTGGGCTCCAGGACGGGAAATGCATTCGTATAGGGGTTAGCATTTTAAAATCCGCGCCATCAATTCTTGCAGTATAAGTGCCGGATGTGAGCTCAGGGTTACCTTCTATCTCAGCCCAAAAAACGACTGTCGAGCCATCAGGTGACCATGCAGCATCCTCCGAACGTATTAGTCCTGGAATTCCACTAAAGAGTTTCTCCTCTCCAGTGCCGTCGGAATTTATCAAAAAAAGATACACACCGATACCCGGCTCAAAAATAGTGAAAATGATTTTTTTTCCATCGGGTGAGAACCGGGGTCGTCGTTCCCATCTAAACTTATCGGTCAACCGCCTGGTATTTGAGCCGTCAGCATTCATGATGTAAATGCGGTAGCCCATGCCTTCATTATCCTTGTCGCAGGTGTATATGATTTGTTTGCCGTCCGGAGACCATGAGGGGTCCTCGATAGCCACCGTTCCTGCGCCATTGTCCACGTGTGATATTTGCGTTGCTTCTGAGCCATCGAGGTTCATCGTGAAAATTTGAGAACGCCAAGGGTAGTTTTGTAGATCTCTCACAAAAAGTATTTTGTCACCCTGCGGTGAAAATGATGGACTACCCTCACCCCAGTCATTTTTTGTGAGTCGTTGCATTTCGCCGCCATTAAAATTCATAGTATAGATTCCATATTTGCCATCATCTTTAACGCTTGAAAAAACAAAGCTGTTGCCATCTGGCGAAAAACTTGCATCTCCTACACCGCCGGGGAGATCGGTTCGTTGCCGGACACCAGTACCGTCTGAATTGATGTCGAACAATTGATTTTCAGGGTGTCGCCGGAACAAAATCTTATTTATCGACGACTCTGCAACATCATCTTCTAAAATAGTGATGGAATGATTTTTCTTTTCTGATGGGATGACCCCTACGCTCTCAGCCGAAATTTGGAGATGTATGGTTCGCGAGCCTGTTGGTACAAAATCATTTAAAAACGTTAACACCAGAGTCGCCGAAGTGATGTTTGGCCCCACGGTAAGAATGCTTTTATTATCGATTAAGTAGTCCTTGCCCGGAACAGCCGTAGAAGTATTCGAGATTTCAAGCAGTATTGCTGCCCCAAGTTTCGCGCCCTCAATATCAAAGACAAGTGTAGCATACGGACCGTTTTCCGATACTTCAGACGTCGCTGAATGGAAGCCCACTGATCCGACCTTCAGCGGAGATTTCGCGTTTTTTACACCGATAAACCTTTCGATGCCATATGTACCTGACGTAATCCTGACGTTTTTACTTATCTTAAGCGTATCATTTTCAATGGTCATATCGAAATTTTCACAACAGAAAAATTTTCCATCCTTATCTATCTGAACTTCATAATCCATGATGGTAACAGTTGAATCCGTTATGATGGCAATAGTTGAATCCGTTTTCCCCTCAGTAACCAAGACCACACCATCTCGAAGCCATAAAGCACAATTCGGAGTATCGTTACATTCCAGTCGGTGAATGCCCTGATATTCGCCAAGAAATTCGGCAACCTTGCTATGGTTTACCACTGGATCTTTTGGCTCGTCATCATCGCATGCAACGGCCAGAATAGCAATCAACAGCCAGGAAATTTTCTTCATTTGAGGCAAGTATAGCATTGCTTCAAAGTTACGAAATTTAACCTCGTGCAAATCAGTATTTACACGTAGAGGGGAGAAATGATCTTCGTCTTTTGAATCGCAATTTCGAACGTGACTAAAGGAGCAATCCAGAAAGAACAAAAATCCCTGCCCAGCGACCTCCCTACATTTAACTCGGTATTCTCTCTGCGCTAAAAATTACACTGCCTGACGACAAAGGAATTATAGCTGCTTGCCAAGTCAAGTATGTCGTTATTTTGCTGGGCTTCAGGACGGAAATGCATTCGTATGGGGGTTAGCATTTTAAGATCCGTACCATCAATTATTACAGTAAAAGTCCCGGATCTTGGCTCAGGATTACCTTCTATCTCAGCCCAAAAAACAATAGTTGAGCCATCAGGCGACCATCCAGCTTCCACTGAGCTTTCAGGTTGAAACTCCGGGCTACCGCCGTATGTTTCCATTCTTGTTCGCTTCCCAATAAAGGTGTGGCTTTTACAGGTAGTCCGCGCGTTAGGTGGTTCGGGTAACAAATAAATGTAGGTAGGCTCGAACGCTCCTGGTAAATCGCTTAGGGATTTAATGCTTAACAATCTTTACGGGTTTTTCACCCTCAACTTTTAAGGTATAGACACCGGCAGAAAAGCCAGATAAGTCGAACGTGTAGCTGAGAAGCTCGCCATGAGATACAATCCTACCCGTGTTATCGTGAATGCTGAAACGGTTTCCAATTATATTTTTTGATGGGTATATAGTTATTTTGCCATCCGTTGGATTTGGCGCAAACGCAGTTTCTTCATAAAGGTCGGTTTCAAAATGAAGAGAAACATATGGAGCCATTTCGCTCAGGCAGGTGATATGAACTCTTGCTTCATACTTTGTGCCGGGTCTTAATTCGGTCAATGGTAAATTCGTTGATGCGGCCTCGACTGTTAACCATTTATTGCTGCCAGCAATTGAATAATCTACAGAATAGGGGAGGCCACTGAAATTATCGCTCCACGATAATTCCGCTGTCGTGTATGTTATGTTGTTAGCAGATAGATTAAAAGGTACGTAACAAACTGTGCTAAAAATTGTAGAGGTAAAGACGTTGCCGATAGTACATTTTGGAGCAACAGAAACGCTATACTGCGTACCTGGATTCAGCCCGTGCAGGGTGATAGAAGTTGAACCAGTCTCCACCGTTTTGACCGCGCCACCTGGGCTCAAAGAATATGTTAAAGTATAGTTGTTGGTATCGGATTCATCAGTCCAATTTACCTTCGCGCTGAATGGCGTAACGGTATCAACATACAACGTCGAAACCTTAGGACATGGCGTTGTAAACGCTGTGGAGATAAAATCAGAATTGATGTCCGTGCACGCCAAACTTCCCCTTACAAAATACTGTTTTGCAGGGATAAGCGGGAACATTGTCCGGGTTTCATCGATTAAAGTCCAGGCAATATCATCTGCAGCAGTGTACTCAAGAATGGCATTGCCGGTTACACTGCTCGTCCAATTTACCATTGCCTTGTTGAAGGTCAAGTCTGTGATGGTGAGCGTGGATAATTTAGGGCAAAGGGTAGTAAACTGTTTATACTGAAATTGAGTGGGTGGATAACACCGACCCCTAAGGCGCAGATCGTATGTGGTACCTGCCAATAAATTTGTAATCTGTTTGGAATATCTGCGGAACTATTGTCCATTGGTCTTTGCCGGCAGGTGAATATTGCACTTCAATAGAACTAAGGTTGTATGCACTCAGTGAGGCGCTATTGACCCCTATGCTGCTTACAGAAAAACTGTTTAGATCCACACAGTCCGTTGTGAAGTTTATATAGTAATAATTGGTAAAGCCAAGATAACACTTGGCCCGGGCCCTGAGTTGATAACGCCTACCAGCCGATAGCTCAGTTATAGATGTGGAAGAGACTTTCCACCAATACTAAAGCTGCCATCGGTAAGAGCATATTCAATTTCGAATTGATCCAGGGTTGTATTGGGCGGCAGCACAATAGTTGCCGAGTATTCTTGATACGTTGAGCTTTATGAGTGATGGGTCAAGGCAATTGCCTGGGTGAGTTCTCCCAGATTTCCATCTTGTAACCATCATGAGGACCATAACTATAAGAATACGAGGCAATGACGTCGGGTCTGCCGTCTCCGTTTAAATCATTAACGGTCAGTCTCGCCGTAACATCGCCTGAGTTCGAAGTCGGCACGCGTACACCATATTCTTCGAATTTTACAAAAGACGAATTTGAAAAGTGCTCACCGGCTCCCGCTTTGTTTTCGAGAAAAATAAATGTCCTATCGCCGGTACCAACCAGCAGATCGACCTTCCCATCACCATTTATATCGGCCGGCCGAATCATTGACTGCTCATTCTCACTTAACGTAATTACAGGCATTGCCAGCGTGATGTTTGGTGAAGTGCCTTTGTTTTCAAATAATGCCAGGTTTCCGATTTGATGTGGCGAATGTGAGACAATGTCTTTCCAACCATCCTGATTTAAATCGTTAGCATCATACCGGACAAACCTTCCCCTGGTTGGATCCTGAATAATGTTTTCTTCAAACGTAATATCTCCCGGATGACTATTATTCTTTAGTATCGACAAAAAATCATCAGTATCTGTGCCCACCATTAAATCGGGCTTACCATCATTGTTCAAATCATCAGCAGTCAAAAAATCGGAATAGTAAGGTAAAGCCTTGATGTCTCGCTGCTCGAAGTTGTTTGCCGATAACGATCCCTTCGGGTTTTGATTCCGGACTATCGCAAACATGCTGTTACCGCCAGGGAGAGAAGAAGTGTAGGCAATATCTGCGTGGCCGTCCATGTCGAAGTCGTTCACTGTAAAATCCTGTATAGATCCACTGATAGGAAAATCCACGGGAACTCCGAAAAAAATAAAACCGGGTACGGAGAGATTCGGATATATTCGTACCCCATATCGATATCGTCCGATTACGTCTTTCAGACCATTACCATCAATGTCAACTACGTATAAATCAGCACTAGAGAGATCAGGATCATTTTGAGTGTTTCTAATAAAGGATTCCTCTGTGATATCACCACCCTGATTTACATTCTGAAAAACCGAAAAATCCGTGGTAATGGCTGGCAACGATATCAGGTTTATTATCGCCATCCATATCTTGCACCAACGTCTTATAGATGCCGGTATCATTGATGCCCTATCATTAGTTGCAGATCGTCTTTCTTAAACTCACCCGTATATGTGGGCACAAATTCCTGCACTGATTCAGCGGTCAGGCCTGACTCGGCATCAAACAAGGATATCGGTCCAAGGGATGCGCCGGCGGGCACTTTTACTTTTATTTCTGTTGAACTTGAAGACAGCACAGTAGCACGCGTGGCACCAAAGCTTACTAAATTCTTTTCTGGTAATGAATTAAAGTTCTGCCCGGTAATAGTTACCTCTGCGTCTATGGTGCCGTTACCGGCGTGTAAGAACTGATAACCGGTTTCACTGCCGTGAAAAAACTTACTGACCCGGTCTCAGACGATGCAAAACCATTGGTGGCTACTAACCGGTAATAATAGGTCTGCCGCGGCTGAAGACCGGTAACAGTTGCGGAAACATTTAGAAACTCTGTGGCATTGTTTAGTGGGTACGTTGGCGTGACCAAACCGAAAGCCGGCGTTGTACCATATTCAAAATAAAATGAAGTAGGTAAGCTGTTGGGATTTACCTGGCCATAAAGTGTTGCTGTGGTTTCGGTCACGTCGACCGTCTGTTTTATTTTTACCAAGGGTGCCAGAGAAATCGTCGTGAATTCAGTAGTGGTATATGAGTTTCCATTTTCGTTTGTTGCCACAAGTCGCAAATAGTACTTGGTCTCACTTTGCAATCCAGTTAAGACTCCTTCAACTGTGCCCGTGTATCCATAGATCGAGGATGAACTTCCGAAAGCCGGTGTAGTTCCATATTCAAAATGGTACGTAACGGCGTCGCCCCTTGGCTGCAGGCTGCCTTTAATCTTTACCGTGGTGGCAGTAATATCATAAACTTCCAGGCTGTTGATAATTGGCTCGTCGATCACACCAACAGCATCCCAGGCTTTGTCCACTTCCTGATAAATAGTAGAGTTTTTACCATACAAATCAGCTGTGGCCAACAAAGAGCCTATTCGGCTATCGAGATAATCGGAATTGTAACTCAAGTACTCCGTAAGATTCCTGTAAGCAATCTTGACTGCGGCATCCATGCCGATCGCATTTACCGAGTAACTTAGCTCATGGTCGTTTACTCCGCTGCCGCCTTCACATAAAAGATAAAACCAAAAATTTTGTACGCCTGAATTGTAATGCACACCACCGCTATCTTCATTACCCGTATACCACATATCTCCAGCGTATGTATCTGGTTGATTTTTGAGATTAGGGTTGCTCATATCACGTAGGCCACCATCACGATAATGTTTGGCCATTTGCCAGGTAGCAGTATCACCGAATGTATCGAACTCAACAGCTTTACCGAAAATATCTGAGAACGATTCGTTGAGCGCTCCAGACTCATAATAATATTGAAGGCCTGCTTCGTATTGCGTTACGCCATGCGTCAGTTCATGGGCCACCACATCCAGTTCAACCAGCGGATTGTTGTTGCTGCCGTCTCCAAAGGCCATTAGGTTATGGGTCCAGAAGGCGTTATTCAGATTCTGATCAACATGTACATAAGATGTGATGGCAGTTCCATTGTTGTCAAAGCTATTGCGGTTGTGTTTTTTAAAATAGTATTCATAAGCCTGCTCTGCCGCCCATTGAGCGGATACAGCAGGTTTATGATAGGGATCGTTGTACGTATTATTTGAGGAATAAAACTCATACACATTCATGAAACTCAAAAAAAAGAGTTAACGATAGAACGCTAACATTCCGAAAATCGTAAGTCCCGATTTTTCCGCCATTTTCTGTTTGTCCTATCAACCGCGAAGAACCATTTTCAAATTTTTCAACTCGAATAGTTTTGTTTCCATAATAGTTTGTCAATCCGGTTCCCGTACCATAGGGGAGAGGTGGTTCTTTTCTTCCAGGCAACTGTTTACAAGACTTACTTTGTTGATCACTTGCCCGTTGCGCGCATCAATGGAAATTCTCCACTGTTCGATAAGCGATACATCAATATCGAACTGAAAAGCGATGGAAAAACTTTCGGGCGTGAAGGTGAATCCTTTGGAGACAATCAACTTCTTGCCATGCCTGAAGACGGTATCCTTTGTATTAAGATAGTTTAAGGCCAGTTGGAAAGCCAGTTCTTCGCTGACTGTAGTTTGTGTATCCAGTTTAATATTTCGTACAGCCTTACCGTTTGCCGATGTAATAAAGCCATCCTTCTCATGAACCCGGTAGCCCATACCCTCCAGTGGAATGCCTTTATAATATTGGTGCAAAAGGCGATGCCGCATCCCAAGATTATCTGTATTTGATTCTGCTTCTATGAAAGTAAATTCGGCAGGTATATTAAAATAGTGATTGATGTTGGCCAGGAAGTATGAGGCAGCTAACGGTTCTCTCTTTAAATTCTATGGCACGGGGCGGCTCATTCCGGTTAGCATAGTAAAATTTACCTGTGCCCGTGTTCGATACGCTTACGCGTTAGGGGTCACGCTTAAGCTTTGCTGCGCCATGATGTGGCCAACAGAAAACCCAAGTAGAATGAAGAGTAAAATTCGCCTACGCATTGGACATACTATTTTATCGAATCTGTATGGTGGTTAATATGCCTTTGCCTTTTATGAAATCTAACATGCTTCAAGAACTACAGTCTTCAAGCTTCTGTTGTTGCTTCTCGCAGCTTAAGCCTGTTGCTTGCGGCTTGCTTGCTTTGCAGCTTCAGAATATCATTTCACTATATGCAACCAGCTTTTACAAGTAGCCAGGTCTCCAACCTTTAGATGAACATAATATACACCGCCTACCAGGTCTTGCGCATTCCAATCATTTTTGTAGTCTTGAGATTCAAAAACTTTTTTACCCCACCGATCAACCACAATCAATTGTACTGGTATGCCAACATTGGCCGGAGCGATCGCGTCGGAGCCAAAGCCTATCTCAAAATTATCGTTGTAGCCGGGCGAGCCATCAGGGGTAAATACATTTGGAACCAATAGCTTATAGACCGGAAGTTGTACGGTCTCTTCATAAGAGCAGAAGTTTTTCTGCGCAATAAACTTCAGGGAATACGTGCCGTCTTTTTCATAGATATGTTCAACTTCTGTTTCCTCGGAAGTTGTTCCATCACCAAAGTCGAAGCGAAAGGTTACATCATCCGCGGGGGATGTTAGATTTTGAACAAAGACGGAAGGACGATCAATACAATTTCCTTCGAGACGATGCTGCCATTTCAAATCGACACTATCCACCACGGCTACTTGTACCGTGTCTTTCCTGACACAATTATTCTGTATCGGTTACAGTAACAAAATATTTCGTGGTGTGATGCCGGCTGCACAACGGGCGAAGGATTGGATGAACTAAATGTATGGTCTTCACTAGACCATGCATATACGCTTCCACCTGTGGCGCTTAATTGGAATGTTGTGCCTTCGCAGATTTCGCCATCATCGCCCACCTCGATTTGATCCTTAAAATAGTTGATTGTTTTTATTGCAAAATCAGTCTTATTGCAGGTATTGGGGTTGATGGCTTTCAATTTTACCCGGTAGACACCTTGTTGTTTAAATGCATGAATCATGGAACACGGTATCGTTCAGTTGGATGGGCACGGTGCCATCACCAAAATCCCAAATAAAATATTCACCGTGCACACTTAGGTTCTTAAATCCCATTGCCTCAGGAAAGCAAACATTGTTGTAACCCGGTTTAGAAAAGTCCAGGTCATAGGTTTGAAAAGAAGCATGAACATTTGGCGTTATGCCTACAGTTAGTGTATCTTTTTTAGAGCAGCCATTAGCATCTACAACCGTAACAAAGTAAGACGTTTCGGCTGGTCGGCCGAACGATGGGAGACTGTTGCGACGAAGAAAATGTTCCATCGCGCTGGTCCAGTTGTAGTTGACACCGCCATTTGCTGTGAGTTGAAAACTGGTTCCTTCACACACGATTGTGTCTTCACCTACTGTGATATTGGGTTTAAAATAATTAATGACCTTGGTTATCGAATCGGTCTGACTACACGTGCTCAGGTCGGTGATTTTAAGCTTTACATGATACTGGCCCGCTTGTTTGTATTGATGGATGAGCGATCTTGGGTCTGTGTTCTGTTGGACAACAACCGTTCCGTCATCAAAATCCCAGCTAATAGTTTTTCCGCCGGTGCTGAGATTTTGAAAAACGATCGAATCAGGATAACAAACATTGTTAAACCCGGGCATTGTTAAAGCTAAATTATTCGTATCGAACATCGCCCTGAGGGAAGACAAATCGAATTTGAATGCCGCATTGTTACAATTTGGACTGCGGTTTAGCCGCGATTTGGCATTCCGCTGTGGTTGGAAAATCTGAAGTTGCCTGGCCGGTTGCATTACCAAACTGGCAACCTGAACATACGGCATGATACACTATGCCGTACTTATCGAAACGCGAGGTTCCTCCGTCTACATGCGTTTTTGAAGAATTGCCGCCCAGGTAAGTTGAATACACCAGTTCAGTGGCATCTCCGTTAAGCACCATAAAATAAAAATCAGAACCCGATGTGGTTTTTTGATAGGCATCGCTGGTAATAGGCATACCGTTGGTGGTGCTTTGCCAAAAACCTGTACTGAGGGCTCGAGTTAACAAAGCCTCCCCAACCTGCCATGTAGATGTTATCGCAGTCGTTCACTAAAAAAGCCGTTGGAGAAATATTCGGTATTACCAGTCCGCTGGTTGACCCCGAACCAAAGACGGTTGAGAATTCTAACGCGCTTAGATCAGGAGAAAATTTTTGCAAAAACTGTCCGCTGTTTACATTTCTGTAAACCCCTGATGTTATTGGCATGTGGCCGGCTGTCTGTCCATAACAAAACACATTTCCATTGGCATTCAGGTCTACAAAGTAAACCTGGTCGAACGATACGGTGCCGGTGAATGTGGCATTCATGATTGCGCTTCCATCGGCAGCCAGTCGGGCAATCCAACCGTCTACAATGCCGTTGAAAACCGTTTGATAGGAGCCGGCCGTTACCGGAAAATCTGGCGCTGGTAGTTCCTCCGGCCAGCACAATGTTTTTATCGTTATCAAATTTTATAGAATAGGCAGCATCGAAACCTGATCCACCCAGGTAGCTCGACCAAACGATGGATGATAAATCCGGGGCCAGTTTAACGATAAGCCCATCGGTAGTGCTACCATTAAAAGAATTGTCGAATCCGTTAACGATCGGAAAATCATTGGATGAAGTAACAGAACTTATGTACACATGCCCGGTCTCATCGGTAAT
The DNA here is from genome assembly GCA_963813425.1 of uncultured Bacteroidota bacterium. Classification (GTDB taxonomy): domain Bacteria; phylum Bacteroidota; class Bacteroidia; order Cytophagales; family Cyclobacteriaceae; genus Chryseolinea. Next base: position 56,610 of record CAWEZB010000021.1, on the reverse strand, counting down.
TACATCGCCTCGCATCTCATCACCATAATTTACCACCAACGGACCGCCTGATTGTTTGGGAACGTTCAAGCCGTCATTGCCCGATCCCCCGAGAAATGTTGACCCAACCAATTGACCTCCGTTGGGCGACAATCGGGTAAGTACTATATCCCACTGGTCGTTGGTATTAAGTACACGATTAAAAATGGTGGTGCCGAGATTAAATGTATTGTCGAAAGCGTTAGCGCTTGTCGGATAGTCTGGCGAACTGGAAATACCCAGCACAATCAAATCGCCTGACGTTTTATCAACCACAAGACTTTCGGGGAGAATCGTTATTGGACACCACCCAGGTGCGTGGCGTACAAAAATCTCGTTCCTGCCGAATCATATTTAATGATGGCCATGTCAAAACTTCCGTGGTTGGTCAGTCTGAAACGCGCCTGTGGTAGCAGGGAAAAATCCGCCCAGATCTTGATGCGTTACGCCAGCCGAATAAAGTGTGCCATGTTCACCAGGGGTTGCGGTACTTCCCCAATTGTCGGCAGTGGAGCCGGAGTAGGTTGAAAAAATCAAGAGCGGGTCTATGACCAATGTCACGGCACTCATCGTAGTCAGCAGGAAAAGAAAATGAAACGATGTTGTCGTTAAGCCGGTATTCGCTTGGAACGGTTTGTTTGTTATCGCCATTGACCTGGTACGAAAACGGTTTTTGTTCAGTAAGTGATCCTACAGCCGTTCGAATTTCCAATTCGTCATCAGATTTTTCAATGCCGTCTACTCCTGCGTATTCAATTTTGATTTGTGATGGATCGGCACCTGGCTTTACGATGAAATCGTATTTTAGATTATTCCCGATTGATGATACACGGAAATCAATTCCATCATAAACATCCTTGATACACGATAGATGCAAATGCCAACGCATTGGTAGCCCACCGGCAAGAATCATTGCCAAGAAAATAATTGTAGTGACCATCCAACGGCATCTCCACAATTGCCTTTGATTGCTGGTTCGACCCTAAAAGATTTATCTGGAAATAATGCCCATCGAGTGGTTCAGTTGCCGATTGCCCAGTCGATTCATTAATTGCCTCATGCCTGCCAGGTGGCGGTGTTCCATTTCCTCCATGTCGAGGAGCAAAACCGAAAAACCTTTAGCTGAAACACCTAAACGGCCGCCCGGTACCTGGGCTTGAAAATCAATTCCCTCATTCCATTGGCCTTTGTTCTGGATAAATCGCAGGCCTTCAATATTCTGGCTAATAGCATTGATTGAGATCAATAAAAGCAGAGAAGCTAATCGCATAACGTTGGGAGTGCCCAGATAAAAAGTTAACTAGTTTACCTACAAAATGTGCCTTTATTGGATAGTTATTACGTTGAGTACGCCAAGTAACGAAATGGTAACCGCCATTTTATGTCTCCAGGCCCTATTTTTTTAATTATGATGGTTGATAAACGGATATTTCACTTTTATTCGGAATTAATGTCGGGCACCTGGCAGGCAAAGACAGGTCTTGATGCCTTTATTTCCCATGACTATATTGAAACGTAAATGGCGAAAACACCCACGATAGAGATCACAGAAGTCACCAAGACTTTTAAGGATATTACTGCGGTTAATAACCTCAGCCTCACCATATATGAAGGTGAATTCGTGGCGTTGCTTGGGCCCAACGGGGCTGGCAAAACTACGCTGATCGAAATGATTGAAGGTATCCAGAAGCCGGATCGAGGGACTATTTCCATACTGGGCATGAACTGGAAAGAACATGAGCATAGCCTTCATCACCTGATCGGGTTATCACTGCAGGAAACAAAGTTCATTGACAAAATCACGACAGAAGAAACATTGAATCTTTTTGGCAGCTTTTACCGGCTGGATAAAAAAAGAACTGAGGAAATACTGGAGCTGATAGACCTCCAGGAAAAACGGAAAGCCTATACCGTTAATTTGTCAGGAGGACAGAGACAACGTCTTGCTATAGGCATCGCGCTCCTGAACAACCCAAAAATACTCTTGCTTGACGAGCCAACTACAGGCCTGGATCCGGGAGCGAGGCGTGAGATCTGGAAGATCCTTGAAAAACTTCGCAGCGATTTCAATACTACCATGATACTCACGACGCATTATATGGAAGAGGCAGAGTATCTGTGTGAAAGAATACTGATTATGGACAAGGGAAAATTTATTGCTGCGGGCACCCTTGATGAACTGAACGCCCGGCATGGAGAAGGAGACCTGATCGAGATTGCATTTGAAAACGATTTTGATATTTCAATCTTGAACCTTCCCGGAATTAAGAAACTGAAATGGCTCACTGGCCAGTCGAGAGCTGAGATCTTTGTGGACAATATTGCAGAAGTACTCCCGTCTGTTATCAGTGCGGCTAAAGCGAAGAATATAAAAGTTTCTGAACTCTCTTCCAGGAAGATGACCCTCGATGATCTGTTTATTTCAATGACCGGACGACATCTCAATGAATAAAAGTCTCATTCAACTTATCCTCGTCCATTTCAAAACCTTTTTCAGGGAGCCTGCTATTTTATTCTGGGCTGTGCTTTTTCCCATTGTTATGGTGTGGGTGCTGGGTGTCGCTTTTTCGAATAAGGGCGAATCGTTGAGAACGGTTTATGTAACGGGCGAATCGGCTATCCCTGAAAAAATTACGGGCGAAAAAGTATTGGGCAAGGAAACGGGCAATGTGTACAGAATCAAATTTCAGAAAGCATCAGAACCTGAAGCTATCCGGGCCGTCAAACGAGGTTTGATCACGCTCTTCATTGAGGTCAAAGGTGATTCATTGATCTATCATTTTGATCCGCATAATGCAGATGCGCAGCTCACGCACCTTATCCTGGAAAGAAGTATTGCTGAGGTAAGTACAAAGAACACGACCATCGATCCACTGCAAACTACAGGCACTCGATACATCGACTTCTTAATTCCGGGAATGATAGCTTTGGGTATTATGAACTCATGCATCTGGGGCATCGGTTGGAGCCTGGTGGAAAGCCGGATGAAAAAACTGTTGAGAAGAATGGTCGCAACTCCTCTTAAAAAACCTGTTTTTTTTACTTCACACATGATCGTGCGAATCGTTCTTGGAACACTTGAAACTATCCTTCTGATCTTATTCAGTTATCTCTACTTTGGAACCCGAATTACTGGCAGTATTTCTGCATTCATTACGGTGTTTCTGGCTGGTATCTTTGCTTTCGCTGGCATCGCCATTCTGATGGCATCACGAACGTCAAAGACGGAGGTGGCCAACGGCCTCGTCAATGCTGTGACGCTTCCTATGATGATCCTCTCCGGAATATTTTTTAATTACCATAATTTTCCCGACTGGGCTATACCGATTATTCAGGCACTGCCGCTAACGCTTGTCGCTGATTCCATCCGGTCAATATTTATAGAAGGCGCTGGGTTTATGGAAGTGCTGCGACCTGTTATAATTTTATGCGCGATCGGACTGGTTACATTCACCGCTGGGCTACGGGCGTTCAAGTGGTATTGATTCAAAGGAGCTTTTATCCCTTTGGAATGATTTCAATTTTTAGAATGTAGTCCCAACGCTGCCTTTGTTGGTGTTGTGCGCAAGGAACGTTCGAAAGCTCCACCAACAAACCGGAAGTGTTCTCTAAAGGAGTCCTTCGGACGGACTACCGGGTCTTGACTAAATCATTAGGGATATGCATCCTCGAAAATTGCATGGTGCTTTAATTTCAGAGTCATTTCAATTTTTTGAATGTAGTCCCAACTTGTTTCCCTCCGTATCCTTAAACATTGCATAAAAGCCGATTCCGGACCCGATGTCCGTTTTGGGCACGATTATTTTGCCGCCGTTTGCTTTTATTTTGTCCAGTACTATTTGTAAATCATCTCCGGCATTGAAGTAAACCACAGCACCATCCATTGAAGTTTTATTCTGAGCGCTATTAATCAACGCTACAGAAACGGTTTCTCCGTCGCTAGGGAACAAGCCCATTAGTGCTCCATCCATATTTATTTCTTCAATACTGGTGTTCAGTATTGTTTGATAAAACTTGACAGCCCTGGGGAATTCAATGGTAGGAATCTCAACAATGGAAATTAAATTCTTCATACGCAGTTTGTTTTTGGTTATGGAGCAAACCTAATGAGCTGAAGAAATCGAAAATTGTAAAAATGCGACGTGCTAGTCTTCGGAATAGAAAATCGTAGAAAGAAGCAGTTGTTCATCTGCTAAAAAATCTTTGGGATTTGTTCCGGTAAATTCTTTAAAATCTTTTATAAAATGTGCCTGGTCGTAATAGTTGCTGTCATAGGCGATTTTTGTCAAACTTTCGTGTTGTTGGTTGAGCAACATTTTTAAGGCTGTTTGCAGCCTGATGACCTTACCCAATTGCTTTGGACTAATGCCTACCTGGTTAAAGAATTTTCGTTCAAGTTGCCTCCGCTTTGATAAATGATTTTTGAGAATCGAATTTATAGGTTCGCTTCCTTCTGTTAAGAAGATCGTGTCGACAGTTGCTTTTACAATGCTGTCAATCGTTGTCTTATCCTTCAACTTATGTAAAAGAAAGTCTTCTACGATCTCTATTCTGTGTTTCGTATTTGTTGCGTTGATTATTTTATGTTCCAGTTTGCTGGCTGGTTCGTCTCCAAATAGTAAGTTGATTGGAGTTTCTTTGTTTGCTAAGGTTTTAATCGCTGTTGCTGCAAAGTTTGCAAAACCGTATGGATAAAAGCGTACAGCAAAGCAATTGACATAACCTGTTGGCTCGATAAAAAAAGGCTCGGTAATTTGGCCAATAATTACTGCACGAGGCTGAATTATAAATTCGTGTTCTGATGTATACCTTTTGATGTCATCACCAAGAATAAAGATCATTTCAAGACATCCGTCGGGTACAATGCGCTGCTTACTGGATTCCTTTTCGGCAGGTACTTCCAATGACCAATAACATTTTATCAGGGCATCTAAATCGGGATGAGGCTGAAAGGTCTGATAATTCATCTGTTGAGGGAAGATATGAGCGTGATTGTTCCAGTACCTAACCAGAAACAAAAGTATCCTATCGTCGCTAGAAAAACCTAAACATGCCGAAGGATATTTTAGAGTTTGTTGCCGAAAAAAAGTAGATATTGTTGCGAAAATCTAAGCTGGTAACCCATTTTTTATAACATGAGGTATCGCGTTTACGTGATTGAGCTTTCAAAAAAGGTTTTTACGGAAAGCACAAAATTCCGAGTCGCCAATCCGCAATTCAATGGTGTACTTCAATGCCTTTATGTGGGCATGACGAGTAAGACTCCGGCGGAACGATTTAAGCAACATCGAACGGGATATGTTAACAAAAAAGGTCACAAGCTTTCTGCCAATATTGTGTTGAAATACGGAACCTACTTGCGTCCGAGTCTATACGAGCATATCAACCTGAAGGCGATGACAAGGGAAGAAGCTCTGATAATGGAAGAAAAACTTGCGTGGGACCTGAGGAGGCAAGGTTATGCAGTTTGGTTCAATTGATTGACAAAACGATTCACATAAAATGGATCAGAACAAACTCTCTCATGTTGACGTTTGTTTTGTTAAAGGGCTAGAGATTTGTCACAAATACATCTATCAATATGTTCGTGCCAATTACATCAGAAGTCACCATCAACACAGGGATGGTGCTTAAGGAAATTGCGACTGAGCGACTTTTCGAAGTAGGCAGAAGACTGAGTGATAAAGAAGAGGTTTGGGGAGATGATCCCTGGGAATTAACCGAAGTAGGTCATGGGAATCTTGGGCGAATTGCAATTGCATTGCCCTATGAAGCGCTTACAAGGAAATATCTCGCTGAAGTGGAAGATTAAAACTTTGGAACTCGTTCAAACGCTACCACCAATTTACACCCATCACGTGTAAGCAAGGGAGATTTTTGCCTGAACGGATTGCGAAAAAGTTTTTGATCGGCACGTTGTACTTATCCTTATTTTGTCAAGTTAGAAATCGGCAAGTAGCAGGATTATTCTGGACTGAAGTGTAAATGCCAGGGCGGGTTCCATCCTCTCAAAGTCGCTAGTGAAATTGGATCCCAGATAAACGCTACCTTATTACCTTAGTAAGATCAGGAAATAAACTCTGGCTGACCTTATTACCTTATCAAGTAGCTTGATAAAAGTTCAATAAGGTAATAAGGTCCGATGCATGGGTACTGGGTACTATAGTTACTAAGGTAATAAGGTTGATGAATGCGCTTAGGTGCATGTGTGTATAATTAGCATTGGGCGGATCGAACGGCTTTGTGTTAGCCTCTAACTTGACAAATTAGGGTTATTCACCCGTTGTCATTCGGCGACTCGTTAAATGCTTTTCGCTTTTCATCCATCCATGCATTCATCGCATCCGGCGACGTCATGTTTCGACGCATTTCATTCATTGCCTCGATATGGGCCGCATCGCCCTGTTGAACCATTTCACGAGCATGCATGCTGACCATTTTAGCAATCTCGTCAAATGTATCGGCGCTAAAGGTCTGATTGCATGCGCCGCCTAATTCTCTGCAGGTCATAGTTTTCATGAGCTTTGTTTTTTGTCAGTGATATATTTGCGTCCGGTTTCAAGTTCGCGATTAAATACGAATAATCTGAGAAAGGCGTGAACACCTCCCGTCCGATTATATTTACTCGCTTTTGATAGAATCAACAGGATTTGCCATAGCTGCTTTTATCGATCTAAAGCTCACGGCGAGGCCTGCCAGTGCTGTCGATAACAGCACTGAAAGTATGAGGATGTCAATTGGAACGTTGATCCGATAGACGAAATCATTGAGCCATTGGTCTAAAAAGTAATACGAGAGGGGGAAAGCAATAATAGCAGCAATAAGTACCAATAGCATAAATTCTCCCGACAACAAAACTGTGATTCTCGATACAGATGCGCCGAGAACTTTTCGTATTCCAATTTCCTTGGTCCGGGCTTCCGCCAGCAATGAAATAATTCCGTACAGTCCGAGACAGGCAAGAGAAACTGACAATCCGCAGGCGATAAATATTAGCTTGGAAAGTCTTTTGTCCTGACGATACATTTGATCGACGTGTTCATCCAAAATTATAAAGTCGAACGGTAGCTCAGGCGCTATTGTCTTCCAGGCTGACTCAAGAGAGGCGAGCGTTTGATTTACATCCCCGGCGGCGACTCTTACATATAAATATTCAATCTTGGATTTTGGAACGAGCATGATTAACGGAGCTATCTGTGTGTGAAGGCTTGAGAAATGAAAATCTTTCACTACACCGATAACTTCTCCGGTTTGCATGTAGGCCCTCAACTTTTTTCCTATCGCCTCATTTATATTCCAGCCAAATGTTTTTACAGCAGCTTCATTCACTATAAATGAACTACTGTCCGTTAGAGGCTCTGTGAATGTCCTTCCAGCAACCAGTTCGATTCCCATTGTTTCCACGAAATTCGGGTACATTCGGAACATATTTATCATGTGAGAATCTTCTGACCTCCCGACTTCATTGGCATCCGTAATTCCTTGCTGACCATCAAATAGATCTCTGCTGGCAGAAACGCCCAGAACAAGTGGATTTTCCGAAAACTTATTTCTTAATAACGAATAATTCTTCCGCATGTGGTCGTCAGGCACGTGGAATATAAAGATTCCCTCTTTGTTATATCCAAGATCTTTTGACAAAACAAAGTCCATTTGTCTTTTGATGCACAGGCTCGTTGCAATTAGCGCAGCAGTGACAAAAAATTGAAATACAATAATAGCTTTCTTAATCGACAGCTTGCCGCCTCCGGGACGAAAAGCGTTTTTTGTTTTCAGAGCCAGCTGCGGTTTCAGTCCCGACAGAAAAATGGCAGGATATAGGCCGCCAATGAAACCAACGACGATAACAAGAACAATATATAGGGGAAGGCTTTTAAAATGAGTGATGAGCGTCAATGACCAATTTATATTAAGCAGATTTTCAAGCTTTGAAATTCCCGCCTGAAGAATAACCAATCCCAACAATAAGCTAACGGCAGCGTTGAGTATAGATTCGAAGATAAATTGTGAAAAAATTTCCGACCGACTTGAACCCAACGACCGTTTGATTCCGGTTTCTCTTACACGATGGATGGAGAGAGCGGTAGATATGTTGGCAAAATTGAAACATGCAATGAGGATGATAACGGCGGCGATCGCAGCAAGACTGATCGTATATGTATAATCTCCTTTTGTGGAGATACCATCGCGCTCGAGGATGTTGCGTGAATGCAGGTATACGTCTTTGATTGGCTGCAATTGATAATTGATTTTCCGGGCATCCTCTGGCGGTCGATATTTATTGATAAAGGCCGGAAATTTTTTTTCAACATTTACAACGTCAGAACCTTCACGCAGCCTCACATACGTTGGAAAGGAAGTCCAGGCCCAGCTTTTCAGGCTCACTGGAACGCCTGTTGGTGGCGTGAATGTTTCAAATGAGATCAGAATGTCAAATTCGAAGTGGGATTTACTAGTTGGATGAGTTACACCGCGGACCTCAACCAGAAGGTTATTAACTTTAATCGTTTTGTTAATTGGATCTTGGTTTCCGAAATATTTCTCGGCCAATTCGGTTGTGATGACGGCGGTGTTGACTTCTTTTAGTGCTGTGTTTGGATTTCCTTTTGCGAGAGGAAACGTCAGGACCTTGAAAAAATTTGAATCGGCATAGAACACTTTCGTTTCGTGGAATTTTTCTTCACCGATTTCTACAAGCACATCGTCGGCATGCCGCAATCGGACTGCGGCTTCAACTTCCGGGATATCCGACATGAGCATTGGAGCAAGCAGAGGCGTTCCCGCAGCCTGCACCTGGACTCCTGTTAGGGTCTGAGTTATCGTGTTGAGGCGATAAACGTTGTCCGAAAGATGGTGAAACTTGTCGTAAGAAAATTCGCCAGATACAAAATGAAGGATCGCGATGGATGAAGCAAATCCCAATGCTAACCCTCCTATATTGATGAAGGAGTAGGTCTTGAATTTTATTGCATGTCGCAAAGCATGTTGCCAGATTCTTGAAATCATGTTTTTAATTTAATCATTTCTCTGGACGTTCAAAGAGGTAAGTCTGGACTATAATTTTTTGATAAAAACAAATGCAATTTCTGCCTGTGTTGGTTGCGCATAAGGAATGGCGAAAGCTCCACCAACAAACCTCCAATACTGACAGCGCTGTCGCTACGATGTACAACAACCCCTAACAACGGATTCGTGATTGAATGGAGAAGGAAAAAGAAATTAGCCTCCGTCATGGATCAACAACTCGACACGCCTGTTTTTCTTTCTTCCTGCATCGGTTGAGTTTACCGCTATGGGTTTTGCACTACCCAGTCCGACAGTTTCTACCCGAACTCTATCAATACCGTTGCTCATCAGGTATTCTGCTACTACATCCGCCCGTTGTTTCGACAAGCTAAGATTGTGTGCTTCGTTTCCAATATTGTCAGTGTGACCAGATATTCTCACCGACCGTTCCGGATGCGCGCGTAGATAATCGACAATTGAATTGAGTGTTTCGAAATGTTCGCTTCGCAAGGTTGATTTGTTTGTTTCAAACAATAGTTCGGCACTCAGTACGATGAGGCTGTCTGCCTTCAATCCCGGAGCCGAAACCGTTGGGTGGATATTGGTTGTGTCCGTCCTCGGTGGTATCGCTTCACGCACGACTGGCTTCGCCTTGCGCGTTGAATCAGTATGGATGTTTTTGTATTCGCCTTTCTTTGCATTCCTTGCCACCTTCTTTCTAAATTTCTTAAAACTGATGGCACGCAGTGATGCAGAATGACCTGACTGTATCCGACATAGCTTGCGGAAGCACAGTATTTTGCCGAAGATGGAGTGACGTGAATTCTTGTTTGCGCGCTTCAGTCTTTCCTTGTTCGCACCTGCCAGGTGAGAAACCATCAAGGGCATTTTCGGATTGCCATATTCACGACCAACGTTATTGGGCGGTCCGACATATTGAGCTTCGGCATAAATGAAACCGAATAGAAAAACTGACAACAGAAATATTTTCATGCACAGTAAGAACTGGTAAAGAGACGTCGAGTACTCGGGTGCTTCCCACTCATGCATTCCCAACAGCGCACAGGTATACTTCCGTGGATCTGAACGGAAAAATTCGAGATAATATTGTTGTGAAATTGCTGCCGCTTGCGTCACCGCCATAGCTTTAGCGTAGGCACCTATAACTTTAGCGCACGCGGTCGGCAGGGAGGGAAGCATTTAACAAAAAGCCCATGGAGAAAGCCGGCATATCTTTCCCATCTGATTATCTTAGCGGTCAATGAAAAAAACGTTGCTTATTCTTGGCGGTATCGGGTTGTTGTGTGTCCTGCTCGTTGTTCGTCTGGTTTTTAAGCAACGCAGTGGCATGAGCGAAGAGCGCGAATGGTTTACCGAGGCGTTGCGTTATGAATTTTCTGCTCAAGTCGATAGTGTGTGGATGCTTAACCAAAATACAGGCAAAATTTGGTGTCGGCTTACCTCGGGAGATCCACAGATCCACCGCGAAGACAGCTTGAAACGATTGTTTAAGCAACACGACATGTTATACCTGATCTTTCACCGGTCAGGGGATTCAGTCATTTTCCTGGTTCCTAATGGTAAGCTGGTTCTTAAAGGCGATAGCCTGCGGGTAAGCTCCGAAAGAAATACAATTCAGTTTTTCAGGGATAAAAAGCAAGTGGCCACGGACCAACTGAGCACCACGCTGATCGGGTATGGTCGACCGTTCTTTTTGAAGAAGAAATAGTTGAAATAAACATTTCATAATGCAAAAAGCGCCATGTAGCTAGCCAATGCGTTGTGAGGTTGTCCGTTGTGTCATGTCCACAATCCTTCCCGCGGTAGTGCAACGATTGAGGCATATATATATGCCAAAAAATCTGCGTTAGCCGGAATCTATTCCATTTAATACGCGTGTCAACGCTTCCCTTGGTATTAAGGAAATATTGATAATGGCTGGTCACATCACACCGCCCTTTTTGCTTTGAGTCTGCCCGGGCGGCATAGCGAATTCAAGACGACATGCTACAACCTAATTGAACTTAAAAACACTCAGCACAAATATCGTCACGATGAGAGACAACTGGATTAAGTAAAAAATTCTTATCTTCCATTTGGCCGATGTAAGTTCAGGTTTCGTCTCTTTACCATTGGTGTCTTCAGTGATCAGCCTCTTCAACATTACACCGATCTTTCTACCTAAGATCACTGCGTTGATAATGATAATCAACAGAACGATCATCTTGACCTTGAACCATAGCTGCGCGCCAAATGCTCCCTGAGTAATTATCATCATGGACATACCGGAAAGTATTAACAACAATAGACCGATCATTGTGATCCTGGGCACTTTTGCAGTAGCAACCATAACGCCTATAGCTTTGCCCGTGTCTTGTTCATATTGTTTCCAGAACTGATTTTGCACGACAAACGCCACTAGAGTCGAACCGCCGACTATGGTCAATCCTATAATATGGAATACAAGACTGAAGTGTAATAATTGTCCAGAATTCATATTTCTTTCGTTTGAATTTATTCGTGATCTGCGACTGTTTACAGGATGATACGCAATACTAGCAGTGACGATCCCAACGTTTCCTGACGAATAGATAACCCCGGTAAATCTTGCGACAATGTCAGAAAATGTGAAGACTTCGTTTCTGAAGTGACACGGATTCGAGCTATAGATTCGGTGGAAGTGGTTCGCAGCATATACATGTACGAGTGTTTGATAAATGTCAGTAAAAGATTTAGTAAGTGACGTTGCAAGTACATGCTTCACTTAACTAGTCTGTGTTAAATCGTAGCCAACTTTAAAACATTAAATTTGAAATGGACGTTGACAACTAAAGTTCTCCGTTTGGTTAGTGATGAAAGTCGTCGACTTCAGATATACGAATTTTATACTCCATATCCTGGTATGGAGTATCGTGCTCTTTTTGCCATATCTGGTTTCCGATGCTAACAACCAGTACAAAATAGGTCCGATTCCCGGGTTGTTTTTTACATTGTCAGGCATTATCCATATGATCATCTTTTATGGGAACGCTCTTTTTCTCTATCCAAAATTTCTTAACAGGTCTTACTGGTGGTTGTACATTGTCTCCGCCATCTTGCTTATTGTTTTCTCTGTTAGAGTGAAATTCTATATACTTGACTGGTGGTTTTCCGATTCGCCGGACGCAAGATCCCATGTACTCTTTCCTTCTGTCGTAGTATTCACTGTCAGTGTTTTCTACAGCATAGCAGTCGATAGAATTCGTGCTGAAAAACTGCAAAAAGAAAACGAGGCAATGCAATTGGGGATGGAGCTAAAGTTCCTCCGTTCTCAGATCAGCCCTCATTTCCTGTTTAATATATTAACAAACCTTGCTTCGCTCGCCAGAAAGAAGTCCGACCATCTCGAAGCATCGCTTTTAATGCTTTCCGGTTTAATGCGATATATGCTTTATGATGCAGATAAAAAAATATCTCTGAAGCAGGAAGTGGAGTACCTGGAAAGCTTTATTGCGTTACAACAATTAAGATTCGGGCGTGATGTAAAAATTGTGTTCAACATCGCGTTATCACATGAACAAACAAGCTACTGCATTGAGCCGATGTTACTGATTCCTTTTGTTGAGAATGCTTTTAAGCATGGGACAGGTTACATGGATCAGCCCGCTATAGATATCAACTTAACGGTCAAGGAAAGAGAACTGATTTTTCAGGTAAAGAACAAATTTGATCGGGAGACGGATACAAGCAAAGACGAAAGTTCTGGTATTGGATTGAATAACGTTCGCTCCAGACTAGCACTACTTTATCCAGAGAGACATAATCTGGTTATACACACTGACAAGAACCTGTTCAGTATTAATCTAACACTGAAGCTACTATGATGCGATGTATTATTGTTGATGATGAACCGTTGGTTCGTGAATTACTGGAAGATAATGTAAGTCAGGTACCTTTTTTGGAACTGGTAAAATCATGTAAAAATGCGCTGGAAGCATTGGAGACATTGCAGGAAGAGCAGATTGACATCATGTTCCTGGATATCCAAATGCCGCGACTAAACGGTCTTCAATTTCTGCAATCATTGGATCATCCACCGCTGGTCATTATGGTCACGGCTTATGATAAATATGCAGTGGAAGGTTTTAACCTGCAGGTGGCAGATTATATAGTAAAACCTTTCAGCTTTGACAGATTCCTAAAAGCATGCAACCGGGCCGCGGAATTGTTCCGTATGAAGAACTCCACAATGTCATCTCAAGCAGTAAAAAACTATGATTTCTTTGTGAATGTTGAATATACGCATGTGAAGATCGTTGCAGCCGAGATCGATTACATAGAAGGCCTTAAAGATTATATTAAGATATATCTTTCCTCAAGAACAAAACCTATTCTCACCCGCATGTCATTAAAATCCATTGAGGCAAAACTTCCCGCTGGTACTTTTGTACGCACGCACAAATCCTACCTTGTGGCAATAGCTAAGATTACAACAATCAAACGAGACTTTGTTTGCATTGGTGCAACTGAGATTCCAATAAGCGAAACTTTCAGAGAAAATATTAGCAAGGTTCTGAAGTAATTTTTGTACTAGGCGGACGAACTTTGGAGTCAAAATCATATCGCAACATTGGAATAGAGCGATTGCGAGCGTTGGACCTGTAATCTTATCAATTTTTAAACTCATTATTGTAACCTCAGGTTCGCGCGTAGAGATAGCTTCAAAGTGATAGTGCGACAAGTTCACCCGGATGATCCGCCGCGCCGACAGCGACCACAATGTATTGTTTGCCGTTCACCGAGTATGTCATTGGCAAGCCACATTGATTGGCAGGTAGCTCCAGCGTTGAGATGATCTCTCCGGTCGCCTTGTCGTAGGATCTGAACTTGTTTCCGCCAGCGCCATCGGTGCCGTATAGTCCCGAGCCTTCGCCGGCAAAGAGCAACGTCTTTGTGACCAGCATTCCGACGCGGTCAGGCAGACCTGTGCGCGGAATTCTGACACCTTTTAATGCCGGTAGATCTTTTATCCATTGTGGCGTGTCGGCGTTGGCAACCATCCATTTGTGTTCACCCGTATTGAGATCGATCGCCGTAATTCTGCCGTACGGCGGTTTGACTAAAGGTAAACCGAAGGGACCAATTGCAGCTGAACCCATGAGCGCGATGTAATCCATGTCTGATGTTTCCGGAGAAGCTTCCAAATTCATTGGCCTTAATACTGTGCTTGACGAAACGTAAAGCACTCCGGTCTCCGGATCGAGTACGCCGCCCTGCCAGTTGGCCCCACCAACGGCGTCAGGTAAGATCAATGTCCCAAGTGTTTTTGGTGGATCATAGACGCTTACAGGCGTGTATAGCGGACCCTTTTTATAATGGCTGGCGATCTTTAAAGCTTCCTTTTTGATCGCCGGTGTAAAGTCAACCAGTATGTCATCTGAGTAACCTTGTCTGTCAAAGGCCGCCGGACGTGTAGGGAAGGGTTGTGTGGGTGACGTCCATTCTCCCTTGACATCGCTTTTGGGAACAGGTCGTTCCTCAATTGGCCACACGGGTTTGCCGGTGACGCGGTCAAAGACAAACGCAAAGGATTGTTTGGTAACCTGTACGACTGCCTTGATGGCTTTTCCTCCGACGTTGATGTCGGCAAGTATCGGAGGTGCGGGCAAATCGTAGTCCCAGATATCGTGATGGGTCAACTGATAATGCCAAACTTTTCTGCCGGTCTTCACATCAAGACACACCAGGCTTTGAGAGAACAAGTTGTTTCCTGGTCTGTGCCCGCCGTAGAAATCACCTGTTGCTGCTTCAATCGGAAGATAAACATATCCCAACCCCGCGTCGGCAGTCAGCGGTGACCACGCACCTGTATTACCAGTGTACTTCCAACTCTCCTTCTCCCATGTTTCATTGCCTTCCTCACCTTGTTGTGGAATTGTGTGGAAAGTCCACAGATGTTTCCCGGTTATGACATCGAACCCCATGATATCACCTCTCACCTGACTTTTTGAAACCGGAGCAAGTCCGACCGGGAAGCACGACCCGACTACGATCACACCATTGACAATGATTGGCGGCGAAGTAGAACCGATCGTTGATTTCAATTCATCTGTTTTTTTTAGCCCAAGACTTTTCTTAAGGTCCACAACGCCATGACTACCGAAATCCGGAACGAGATGTCCTGACTTAGCGTCGATTGCAATAAGTTGAAATCCTGGTGTTATGTATATAACGCGATCGCTTTCGTCTTGAGGGGCCGACCAATACGCCACGCCGCGTCCCGAATTTTGCCGTGGCACATAGGGAAGCCGTTCTTTTTCATCGAATCTGAACGTCCACAATGTTTCACCCGTCACACAATCAATGGCTGCCACGGACCTGCTACGCCCGGCAGTTGTAAACAATACGCCTTTGGCCATGATTGGGGTAGACTTGAAATAGAACTCCGGCTGCGGTCCAAAATTATCGGCCTTCCATCGCCACACGACCTTGAGATCTTTCACATTGGTTCTGTTTATCTGATCCAGCGGCGAATAATTGGTGCTCGCATAATCACCGCGATGCTGTCGCCAATCCCCTTCGATAGATTGCATGGTGGTGCCCTCTGCGCCGGCTAGTTGCGACCTATTTTTCGAGGGGAATGCAGGCACCCCGACTTCAATTGTCCCCACTTTATCATCGCTGCCTAACATCGAGATGGTCTCTTCCGGGTAACCGTTCGCATCCAATATGTAGGCAAGTAATGCGGCATAAGAATTCTCATCCAGACTGTTCGGACTGGTCTTAGGCATGGTGGTTTTGGTGAGGTTGAACAGTTCGCCGATGTGTTTGTCTTTCCACTTGTCCACAAACAGTTCGCCGATCAATGCTGTGCCACCTTCCGTTCCCCGAAGATCCTTTCCGTGACACGACTCGCAGCTACCCTCATACAGCAATGCGCCGGCTTGTACCTGGCGATTGGTAGTATATTCAATGATGGAGTCGGTTGCATTATGGCTCCCGTCTTGTTCATCGTTTTTAGGGGGACTTGTACACGAGGCGAATAGGGAAACAATTGCAAACAACGCAAGGGCAGGGGTGACGAATTTGATCATGAAATACTAATATAAGCAAAGGTGGGTTTGATCCACCATTCCCTTTTGGAATTGGCAACCTCACAGCATTGATCAACATTGCCCGTATTTCTGCAGACTATATTTTTTTACATATTGCATAAACTGTACAACTCCCCATCCATTTTTATGAAAATAACCAAAGTCAGGACGAAACTCTACACTTGGAAAGGCCCGGTAAAAACCACTGATACAATCTTTGCCACTCCATTAAGCCTGCTGCCCTTTCAGGAGGATTCGCAGGCGCCGTTCAGGTTTTTTAGCTGGCTCGTAATTGAGATCGAAACCGACCAGGGCGACACAGGCATCGGCAACGCAGGTCTCTGTCCGGATGTCACAAAAAAAATAATCGACACAAAGCTCGCATCATTGCTAGTCAATGAAAATCCCCTGAATACTGAGTATCTGTACGAAAAGATGTATAGGTCAAGCGTGGCTTTCGGGAGAAAGGGGGCAGTGCTCGCAGCCATCAGCGCCCTGGACATTGCGCTGTGGGATATCAAGGGCAAGGTGCTTAATCAACCTGTCTTTATGTTACTGGGTGGACGTACTAAATCCGATATTGAAACATATTATAGTCGTCTTTACACGCGCAACCTGGAAAGCCTGCAGGCCGAAGCTGCGAAATATAAAGCTGAAGGGTTTTCAGGAATGAAACTTCGCTGCGGTTACCCGCTCACGGAGGGAATGAAGGGAATGAAAAAAAATGTAGAAATGGTTAAGGTTGTTCGCGATACAGTAGGTGATGAAGTAAACATCATGCTGGAAGCTTACATGGGATTTAACTATGCCTATGCAAGACAATTCCTTAAACTCCTTGAACCTTTTAACCTGCGCTGGGCAGAGGAGCTTCTGCTGCCGGATGAGATCCACAATTTTGCCAAACTAAAACAAGGTACGGCAATCCCGCTCTCGGGAGGAGAACATGAATACACGCGTTTCGGATTCCACGACCTGTTGCAGGCAAAGGCCCTGGATATTTTTCAGTTCGATACCAACAGGGTTGGCGGATTTACTGAAGCACAAAAAATCTGTACAATGGCAGGGCTTCATGGGGTTGAAGTTATCCCACACGGCGGTCAGATGCACAACCTGCATGTAGTCATGAGTTCATTTTCCTCACCCATGGCAGAGTATTTCCCGCAAACCGAAATTGAAGTAGGAAACGAAATGTTCTGGTATATCTTCGACGGAGAAGCTGTCGCGAAAAACGGAAGGCTTCAGCTGGATGACAACAAACCCGGAGTAGGATTGACATTGAAAACAAGCGGGCTTGAAAATTTTGATATCATCGAGTGAAACGTGTTAATCAAGACATAAATAGGGTCTGCTGAAAAAGTTGGAGAGACAAACCTTATTACCTTAGTAACAGACTACATAGTTTACGTGCTACCTTATTACCTTATTGATTTACAAAAATCGAAGTGACCGATAAATCACTGCGTAATAATAAGCTAATAAGGTTGATACATAACACTCCTCCTGTTATTAAGGTAATAAGGTTTTTGAAGTGCAAGGTATCTAAGGAGTGCCTTATTTTTCTTTGCACTTAATTTTGATATCATCAAAAATAAGTGCTGAACGCATTTATTTTCACCGACTTCTATAGAACTTTTACTTTTCGGCGGCCCCTAAATAAGTTAGAACGCGTTAACCCTTAATAAAACAATGAAGAGTATAGTTCCCCTCTTTAAGCTCCACGGGAAGACTACCCTGGTTGAACGCCGAACAAGGAATATCGAATATCGAACAATGATCGGATCCTACTTGGATGGAGATTTATCTTTTAAAATATTTCACTGGCTTGTGCTTCGCCGAAAGCGTGCAAATGCTAAGAACGACACTTCATCATTCCTGGTTCGGTGTTCGATATTCGGTGTTCAAATTAGTGGTATCTATGCAGTTGACGGTGGATGGACAGTACAATAATTAAATTGATCTACGCATGAGCGATATCTCCGAACCCTTACATCTTGTCAAACCGTTACGCATGCGATGGGTGATGGTTGGGCTTGCCTTCCTGGCCACAGTATTAAACTATGTTCACCGGTTATCTTTCAATTACCTGAGTGCAGACGGTCCGTTGCGCGAGCTGATCCCGGACGATGCCTTTGGGTATTTAGGCACCGCTTTTTTTGTAGCCTACATGATATCAAATGCCGTTTCAGGTTTCGTAATCGACCGGTTAGGAACACGGGTTGGTTACGCTCTGTGCATGGCCTTCTGGACCACAGCAGGACTGCTCCATGCATTTGTGGTAACGCCATTTCAATTTGGCATCTGCCGGTTTCTGCTGGGTATCGGCGAAGCCGGCAACTGGCCCGCAGCCATACGGCTTACAACTGAGTGGTTTCCTCCTCATGAACGCTCAACCGCCTCCGGCATCTTTAACAGCGGAGCTGCACTCGGAGCCATTATCGTTCCTCCACTGGTTGCTTATCTCGGCTTGCGCTATGGATGGCAATCCACTTTTATTATCCTGGCAGCATTTGGTTATTTATGGTTACTTGTTTTTTGGTTTACCTATTATACTCCCGGAGGCTCTGCAGAAGTTGTAAAAAGAAAAATCATTCCACCGCTCAGACTTTTAAAAACGCGATTTGTTCTGTCATTCACGCTTTCCAAAGTGTTCCTCGATCCTGTCTGGTATTTTGTTACCTTTTGGCTCGGAAGATACCTTGCTGATGTCCATCATTGGAACCTGAAACAGATCGGCTGGTATGCCATCATTCCGTTCGTCATCGCCGATGTAGGGAACATCATTGGCGGTTATTTCACACAATTCATCATTCAACAGGGTGTGTCAATACCTAAGGCAAGGAAGCTTGCAGTAGCCATTTCGGGAATCATCATGGGAGGTTCACTTTTACTTGCTCCTTTTGTGGTTACAACGCCCATGTCTGCCTTAATTATTTTCGGACTCTCGGGTTTCGGATTTACAGCATATAACGCGAACTCGCTGGCATTCCCTGCTGATGTTGTGCCCAAAACTTCGGCAGCCTCCGTCTGGGGTCTCGCGTGTGTGGGAGCGGGTCTTGGCGGCGCGGTTTTTCAATTCTTGTCGGGACGCACTGTCAAATCACTTTCCGAAAGCCTGGATTACACCACCGCTTATAATTATCTTTTTATAGGCTATGGCCTTCTTGCATTAATCGGTGTTTTCATTGTTCTGTTTGTTATGGGTCCATTGCACAAGGATGAAGCGTTGCACGCTTATGTGGATTCTGGTCAAGAGGCTTCATCGAAATTTTAACCTACGTGCGGTACGAGGCGCCGAGCTACGATTTCTGTTCGGGATATTTAACAAGGTCAATGCAAAGCCGGTTATTCCTGAGTAGAGGAAGCATTGAAAAATCCATTAAAAATCCATTTTTGTACCTCATTAAAAATTAGTTCATTTGAGTGGCGGGATTTAAAGCGCGAACGAAGCATTTTTCGTAAGCGTAAAATTTTATCGATACAATCTATTTACTGAAAAATCACATTGGAAGTCAACTGTGCAAGTTGCCTGTTTCTCTATTCAAATATGTTTTACAACAAATACTGACGCCTCGAGGCATGAAGATTCGTAGAACGGAGGTCCGGGTGCACCGAGCATTGAGTCTATATAAAGTTGGATAACGTTCATGCACGCGCCAGTGATATGAAATCAGTGAGTAAATAAAATGTGTCAGCTATTTGGTAGACATGTTGAATGCGGGGCCATCGCCATCGATACAAAACGTACAAGTTAGGCAAGGCGAAGTATCTGATCCTTCATGCTTACTTGTTAATTAACGATCTATGAGTCAACCTTCTTTGGACTACTATGTGTCGATTTTCCGGAATAACCCCAAATTGATCCTGAACATCAAAGCGCTTCTTCTTGCGGATTTTAGATCAATGGAGTCACGATTCTTTGCCGCTGCAGAGAACAATGACCTCGCGACGATGAAGGCAGAATTACATAAGATGTCTCCGATCGTTTCAAATCTGAAGTTTGCCGGAATGTTAGATCTCCTTGAAAAGTATCGTCATTATACCAATGATCCTGAGGAGATGAGTAAACTGCATGACGACCTTAAGACCTGTTTGTCGCAAATCTATGCAATGCTGGAGGAGCGTTGAACAAAATTTATCTTCTCTTGACATTCCTTTGGATTTTTAGCAACAACTCCTGCGGCAAAAAAGGTTTCCCGAGAAAATCATTTGCCCCACAACTTCTTGTTGTCTCATCGGTCATGCCCGTATGAGCAGAGAAGAGCACTATTGGGGTCACGTGATTTTTCGAACAGCTATCCGTCCGAATCCTTCTTGTCAATTCGTAACCATCCGTATCGGGTAACTGAACGTCGAGTAAAATAATATCGAATTTTTCTTCTGATACTTTGGTCAATGTTTCTTTGCCGTCTGAAGCAATGATGCAGTCAATTTGGTAATCCGCGAGTACCGTAGTCAATAAAAACTGATTCGATATAACGTCTTCTGCATACAAAATGCGAAGTCCTTTCAATTCATCCAATCTGTGTTGATCAATGCTTTGACTGTTCTCCTGGATGTCCTGTTCGACTGTAAATGGAATGGTTACCCTAACCGTTGTTGTTTCTTCTGGAACGCTGTCGACCACGACGGTGCCCTTCATCGCTTCAACAAGGTTTTTTACGATGAGAAGCCCAAGACCACTCCCGCCGTATTTCCGATGAATTTCCGATTCAAGCTGTGTGAATGGCTCATAGAGGAGATATAGTTTTTCGCGAGGGATTCCGATGCCTGTATCCTCAACCTTAAATTCAATAGTGCATATTTCGTCCGTTTGCTCTATTTTTCTCGCGTACAGTGCGACTAACCCATTCGTTGTGAACTTTATTGCGTTGCTTACGAGGTTGCTGAGTATCTGAAGTAACCTTGTGGGGTCACCTTTTACAATCGTAGGCAAGGAGGCGCTTATTTGAACACTGAAACTAAGACCTTTATCCTCTGCGGAACGCGTGAACATAGCATGCACCTGCTTAAGGGTGTCGATCAAGTTGAAGCTCAACACTTCGAGATCTAACTTCTTTGCTTGAATTTTGTTATAGTCAAGAACATCATTGACGAGGTGAAGGAGGTGGTCACCCGAAGTTTTTAAAGTGTCAATGATCTCAATTTGATCAAGCCGCGGATTTCGTCGTTTAAGAACATGTGTTAGACCGATCATTGAGTTTAGGGGTGTTCTTATTTCATGGCTCATCACAGCAAGCATCTTTTCTTTGATTTTATTTCGCTCATCAATGAGTTTTCGCTCTTCCAAAATCCGGGTCGTTCTTCTTTCATTTCTCAATCTCGCAAAGATTAATAAGACCAAGGGAATGCTCAAAATCAATGTGAAGCCTTGAATATAAACCACAGCCAGGGAGAAGAAGTTATATCGTTTAAGAGCCTGAGAAGACAACGTTCTTTCATGTTTACTTACTGCTTCCACCGCTCGTGTAAACACGGGCCACATGGTAGCACTGGAGTCCCTGGAAAAACTTTCGATAAAATTGTCATGTTTACCATCGCGCAACAACTGGATCATCTGCCGGTGATACTTTACGAAAGAGCGGATGTAATATTTATAGTTTTCAATTGCTTCTAAACCAGGGCGATCAGAATAGTTTTGATTTATCAATAAACTGTCCAAGCGACTGAAGTTGTTTTCAAGGTCTATTGTGATGTATTCATTGCTGCGATAGAGGTATCGCTCGTTGTCAATGATTCCGAAGCCGCGCATGGTCACGTCTACGTCTCTTACTATAAAATTATGACCGTAGGTGATTTCGAACATCACGTGCTCAGCCATCTTTTGTTGTTCGAGACTTTTATTCATGATGAACCGCGCGCCAAACATTGCAATAACACAAATTACGAGTAGGCCGATGAGGCTATAAAGTAATCCGCTAATGTTAAGCTTTTCAAATACGTTCTTAGAGAACTTACTATTTATGTTTTGTAGTACCTGATGGTCCATCAGAGAAGATTGTATCTTTTTAACAAATCTTTTTTAAGCGCGCGAAGTAGGACAGCCTGTTGCGAGTTACGTGCATACATGACACAAAAATCCTCTTGGATAAATGAAAATCCGATACTGGCCGGGTCGCTTTCAATTTCGTCTTTCAATTGAAGATGTTTTGAATCGAGAACCCCAGTTATCTTAATTTCCCTTAAGGTGCTGAAATGCGTACTATCAAAGAAATGCTCAACAACGTGCAGAAATTTCTCTATTTTTTGATCTTCACTCAGATAGTGATTATCGGCCATGGAGAAGCAATTGCTTACAGCCCATTTGTGCGTATAGACCGGCCGGTCATTTTTGTCATGAATAGATAGGGTTAAATATCCTGAAAGGATGTCAAGGTTGCTATATTCACTACGGCTTGGATTGAGGTCGGACGTGACGAATTGAAGTGTAAATTTATCTTTGTGCTCGGCCGTTGAGAAGAAATGGTACATTTGTTTTCTCAAAGCATTCTCGCTAAGCGGGGGCCTTTCGTTTGAACAAGAAAATATTCCACAAACGCTAAATAATATCAGGTACCGTAGCATCGGCTGTTACGAAAGTGTGAGTAGACTTTATTAAAGATACTAAATATGCCTTCGGATTTCTCCTCCAAAGTTTTAAATTTAGTAGCAAACAACGGCAATGGCACGAATCGTAATTTTAGATGATCACACCCTTTTCCGAGTTGGTTTCAGTGAGATTTTGAAAAACGAGGGTTTTGAGGTTGTGGGTGAATACAGCAATTTTTCGCAATTCAAACCGCTAATCCCTACATTATCTGCCGATCTTGTTTTTGTTGACATATCTCTAGAAGACGAGAGTGGACTCGATGTAGCCAAATACATCAAACACGTTAATCCCAAACTCAAAGTAATTATTCTCAGTTCTCACAAGGAAGAGTTTTATGTGATCAATGCGCTGGAAACTGGGGTGGATGGTTACGTTCATAAAAATGTCGAGCCTGTCGAATTGGTGAAAGGAGTTTACAAGGTCTTAAAGGGGGAATCATTTTATTCGTCGGACATTTCCGGGCTATTGATCAGTAGTGCGTATAATCGGCCGCGACATCTGCCTTTTCTCACAGCGAAGGAAAAGGAGGTTATACGGTATGTTGTCGAAGGATATTCAAATAAAGAGATCGCCGATAAAATGGACATTAGTCCTCGGACTATTGAAACGCACAGAGCGAATGTCCTAAATAAGTTCAATCTTAGGAACACAACTGAGCTCATTAAAAAGATACTTGAACACAAAATAAAACTTTGATCTCGAGCGCTCTGCACGCCTAAGAATATTTCGTGAGTATTCGGCGTAATTCGGCACTGCTGACCGGTTTTACAATACTGTCATTCGCCCCTGCTTCATATGCATTAAAAACATTTTTTTCCGCCAAGCATGAAATCAGGGCTACGATCGGTACCTTTTGATCAAATTCTCGAATCTTTTTGATGGCTTCACGCCCAGACATTTCAGGTAAATAGATATCCATCAAGATAAGGTCATACGATGTAGATTTAACGGCCTGGACACTTAAAATCCCGTTGGAAACTTTTTCTACGATACATCCCCATTCTTCCAAAAACGAAACAAATACTGAAGCACTGACATCATCATCTTCCACCAGGAGGACCCTTTTATTTTCGAACAGATAAAAGGGGCGTTTGCTGGTTTCCGTACACTGAAATATCATACTGAAACTAAAGCGTACGTATGACTCGTTTCGGGAGAATACCGTCTTGTATGGCAGGGATGCATGCAATACTTCAATGTCCGATTCCCTGAAGGTATTTAGCGATGGGATCAATCCTCCGGCAGGGCTGAGACCTTTTACGTCAATGTTTAGTTTGACAGAACTACCAGATTGGCCTCCTTTCAATAATTCGATATCCACCAACAAGCTTATTACTTTTCGATTCAAGTATTGACAAATCAATACGACTGAGTTGCAGAGACCGCGTTTGTCACCCTTGAGTATCTCGGGGATCAGAACATCGATCGTGAGTTGACATGTATTCCTTGATCCAGGTACTTTTTCAAGAATCCTTAGCAAGTCATTTCCGGTTTCTTTGATATTGAACTCCACCATACTGCAGTGTTATCAAAGTAAAGCGTTGGACCAACATCTTCCACAATCTATGGGAAAACACCAGACACATCTCAGTATTTATACTGAGACGTTGCATGTGAAAACTGCATTTCCCCCGATTGCTTGTTACCGCACCTTTATATCGGCGACAAGAACACACAAATGGATACTGATATTGAAATTATAGGTAATCTGCGGAGAAGCTTGAAGCTTGCAGTTATAAGAGCGTCGAATACGAAGTTCTTATATATGAATCAACATGCCCTCGAACTGTTTGGATTTAGGTCACTGGTAGATGCAAATTCTTATTGCCGCAAGATGTTGTTCGCGGATCGTGACTCGTATCATCATCTTACGGAAAAGCAAAAATCGTATGGAGTCCTTACCAATGAACGCGTATTATTCATGCGCAAGGATCGTACGAACTTTTGGGGATCATTGACCAGCAAATCCTATGAATTTAATGGAGACCTGTGTTACGACGAGATTATCGTCGATGTGTCCGACCAGGTAAGAAATGAACACAAGTTGCGAGAGAAAGGACACCTGCTCGAAAAGGTTGCAGGGGAACTTGATCGCTTTATCTACAGCGCATCGCACGATTTACGTTCCCCCGTCAGCAGTATGAAAGGTTTGACATCCCTTTTCAAAAGGAATCCCGAAACGCTCGCGCAGGACCAATTTCTAGATATGATGACCGAATGCCTCAATAAGCTTGAAGCATTCATTTCCAAACTGGTTGTGTTTAGTAAAAATTCGAACGAACCGGTCTTAGTCGAACCGGTTGACCTGAGAAAGATAGTGATGTCCATTCTCGATGAGCTTCAAGAACATGACAATAGACCCAGCGTTGAAATCGAATGTATGTTCCCAGAAGATTGCCAGGTGTATTCGGATTTCAACAAGTTGTATACGACCCTTTCTCATATTATCAGGAACGCTTTCGATTATCATGATCCTTCAAAATGCAGTGGTCTTCTTTTGATAAAGGCAGAGATTCAAAGAGAGAAAGTTCTTATTGAAGTGCTGGACAATGGCATAGGCATCGACAAGAACTGTATACCGACAATTTTTCAAATGTTCTACAGGGCTTCAAGACTATCCAAAGGCTCCGGCCTTGGGCTTTATCTGGCACGCGAGGCCATTGTCCGTCTGGGCGGAAGCATTGACATCAGCTCTGAATTGAATCTTGGTACCCTTGTGAAAGTCCAATTTCCAAACGCAACAACACGGAATTTTGATGAAGGACGGAAGACTGCATAAACGATCAACGCAACAACCGGAATCTACTCGAAATAGATAGCGATAACCAACTTAACTATATGGTAACTAAATCGAAAAATGGAAAGCTTGACCTGGATGGAGCTGGCATCCAGAAGAAAATCAAGACAAATCAGCCTAACTGGCAAACTATACAAGGGTGATTTTAAGGCGTTAACGAAATTGCTTGTGCAATTTAAGAATTGCCTTATCGACCGCTACCTGCTTCCTCGAAAGATCATTGATTCCTTTTTACATTTCGTTCAATTTTGAGCAGTAGATCCTCGGGCTGAAACGGTTTTCCAATAATGTCATTCGCGCCACAACCTTTTATCTTCTCGTCATTAATGCCTGTATGAGCAGAAAACAACACGATTGGCGTCTTCTTATTCTTCGACTGTTCATTGCTCCGGATCTTTGCCGTTACTTCAAAGCCGTCCATATCGGGCAACTGTACGTCGAGCAGGATCACATCAAATTCTTTTTCCGAAGTTTTAGCAATTGTCTCGTTACCGTCATTTGCGATGTCGCAGTCAATTTCGTGATCAGCGAGAAGCGTTTTTACTAAAAATTGATTTGATTTAACATCTTCGGTGTACAGGATTTGAAGACCTTTGAGCGTCTGGAGTTTTGCCTGATTGATGTTCTGATCGTGATCGTTCGGGGTCATGTTCAATCGTAAATGGAATAGTCACGGTAACGGTTGTAGTTTTGCCGGGAATGCTTTCGAAAGCAACAGATCCCTTCATTGCTTCAACAAGATTTTTCACAATCAAAAGACCAAGACCACTGCCGCCGTATTGTCGATGCGTTTCGGGGCGAAGCTGACTGAACGGTTCATAAAGTAGATTGAGCTTATCTGCTGGGATTCCGATACCTGTATCCCTCAACCTTGAACTCGATTGTGCACATTTGTTCCGACTGCTCCATTGTTCTTGCGTGCAATGTCACCGACCCTTCATTTGTAAACTTTATAGCGTTGCTTACAAGGTTGCTCAGGATCTGAAGCAACCTCGTTGGATCACCTATCAAAAGTGTAGGCAGAGAGGTACTGATTTGAACGCTGAAATGAATGTTCTTCTCCTCGGCGACGCGGGCGAACATGGAATGCAGTTGTTTAAGGAGATCAATCAGGTTGAAACGCAAGACCTCGAGGTCTAGCTTTCTCGCTTGTATCCTGTTATAGTCTAAAACATCATTGACAAGGTGAAGCAAGTGGTCGCCTGAAGTTTTCAGCGTGTCAATGATTTCAATCTGATCAGGGCGCGGGGCTCGTCGTTTAAGAACGTGAGTAAGGCCGATCATTGAGTTTAATGGCGTTCGTATCTCATGGCTCATCACGGCCAGCATGTTTTCCTTCATCTTTTCCATTGAAACCAATTCCTGGTTGCTCTTTTGAATTTCGAGGTTTGCAATTTGAAGTTCTCTGGTCCGTGTGTCTACCAATTTTTCCAGTTTCCTGTTCTGAATTTCTATAGTGCGTACTCTAAGCCAATACAAGCCTGCTCCCAAGCCCAGTATCGCGACACCAGCTAACATCCTGAACCACGAGGTCTCCCACCAGGGCGGCAAGATGTGGATAATTAACGAGGTGCCTTGTTCATTCCATATTCCGTCATTATTAGAAGCCTTCACCCTAAAAGTGTAGTCTCCCGCATCGAGATTGGTATAGGTGGCGGTGCGCCTGGCACCCACATAGTTCCAGTCCTTGTCAAAACCTTCCAGTTTGTAAGCGTACTGATTCTTCTCGGGCTGTGTGTAATTCAGCGCGGCAAACGCAAAAGTGAACACCGATTGCTGATAGGAAAGCGTAATTTCTTTTGTCTCTGTGATGTGCTGTCGGAGGGGAGAATTCTTACCAATGGCAACAGATTTATTGAAGATTTGCAAATCTGTAATCCGCACTGGAGGAATGAAGGGATTGTCCCTAATACTGTCGGGATGAAACACATTGAAGCCATTGATACCACCGAAAAACATTTCACCTTGTGCGGTCTGATACCATGCGTTTTGATTAAAGCTATTGTCCTGAAGGCCATCACTAACATCATAATTGCGGCAAGCTTTCGTGATGGGGTTGAATTTGGAAATGCCTTTGTTAGAACTAAGCCAGAGATTGCCATGGCGATCTTCCAGAATCCCATAGACTACATTATTGGCCAAACCATCTTTTTCGGTATAAGACCTGAAGTGTTGGGTTCTTCTTATCGAAGCAATTCAAACCGTTGCCAGTGCCTATCCACACCTTACCCTCGCGGTCTTCCATGATCGAATAAACGATATCATTACTGATGCTGTGCTTGTCTTTCGGATCGTGGCGATGGTGAATAAAACGGTTGTTCTTTCTGTCAAAGAAGTCTAGTCCACTGTTCAGCCCCATCCCCACCCAGACATTCCCTTCCCGGTCTTCAAGCAAGGACAAAATCGACCCGTCACTGATACTGTTTTTATCGAGTGGATCGTGCTGATAGCGGGTAAATTGTTTGGTTGCGCGGTCATAGTGGAATAAGCCAAAACCATAGTAAGTACCCAGCCACAAATCTTTGTGCACCACCGTACCACTGGTGCTGGCGAGAGGTGCGCCCTGGTTGTCTTCGGCGTCCTCCGGAAGGTGAGTAATGTTGCCGGTTTTTCGATTGAGTAAGTCGAAGCCCAACCGGTGATAACCCAGCGCCAGGACATCCTTACTGACATTCGCGGTCGTAAGGATGTAGTTGCTCTTGATGCTGTTCCGATCGTTGGGATCGTTTTGGTAATGTATGAAAGTCTTTCTCTTGCGGTCCAATAAGTTGAGTCCTCCACCATCGGTGCCCATCCAGATATTGCCATCACTGTCTCCGGTAATGGTCGTTACAATATTATGACTGAGGCTACCGGGATTATTGGGAACATGCTTATAGTGGGCAAACTTATCACCGAAGCGGGGCAGAAAATTGACTCCACCGGACCAGGTACCCGCCCAGATATTGCCAATGTCGTCTTTGTAGAGGCTGTGGATGGAATTGTTGCTCAGGCTGGTATTGTCGCTGGCATCGTTTTGATAAGTGACAAACCTGTTTTTCTCATAGTCAAAGACAGAGAGGCCCCCGTTCTCGGTGCCTATCCAGAGTCTGCCATCATTGCCTTCCACCAGTGAGAGAACATCATTGTGAGCCACGCTGTTTGGGTTGGCCGGGTCGTGGCGGAAATTAATAAAGAAGTTTTTGTTACTGTCAAATAAGGCGATTCCACCCCCTAGTGTGCCTGCCCAAATTCGTCCTTTAGAATCTTTATAGAGCGTTATGATCCAATTGGAACTAATGCTTCTACTGTCACTGGGATCATGGCGATAGCGGATAAATCGCTGAGTTTTGGGATTAAATCGGTTTAACCCATCCTGCGTACCGATCCACAAGTCACCTTCATTATCTTCCACGATCTGATAAATTGAATTGTGGCTTATACTATTGGTATCTTCCTCCTGGTGACGATAATGATAAAATGTTCCTTTGTCGGGATAGAATAAGTATAGGCCCTGATTAGAACCAATCCAAATTCTTTTTTGGCTGTCCTCGAAGATACCTTCGATATAGATACTTTTTCCAGTAGGGGTATAGTGAATAAAAGCATCTTCTTTTCGGTTAAATTTATCGAGTCCGCTGGTCGTTGCCACCCATACATTGCCTGCATGGTCTTCCATTACGTCACGTACTAAATTATCGCCTGAGGCTATCCGGTCTTTCGGCGTCATGTTTATAAGCTGTAAAAGTATAACCGTCATATTTGTTGAGACCTTCATCCGTCGCAAACCACATAAAGCCCTGATGATCTTTGAGGATCGCTGTTACGTGACCCTGGGAAAGTCCTTCGTTGGTCGTCAGCCGCTTGAATTTCGGATTGTTGCTTTGTGCATATGCCGGGAAGGAGGGCAGTAAATTAAGCCAGAGGGAATCGCGGTTGGATGAAACCGACTCGGAGGTATTTTTGCCGGCAATACGAGAACTGATGTTTGCTGCTGAGGAGTTCACCTTTCCAACAGGTGGCTGAGCGATCAGAGTTTGGCAACCCGAAAAGCAAACTAAGAATATCAGACAATAATGAGACATCTTCGACGGCTTTCTTGAAGATAAGGAAAGAACTTTGGATACAATCTCTTCTCCCGCGGTTTTTCAATTCTTGTCGGGACGTACGGTCAAATCGATTTCAGAAAGCCTGGATTACACCACGGCCTATAACTATCTTTTTATTGGCTATGGCCTTCTTGCATTAATAGGGGTTTTCATTGTTCTGTTTGTTATGGGTCCACTGCACAAGGATGAAGCGTTGCATGCTTATGTGGCTGCTGATAAAGAGGAAAATAAAAATGAGCATGGTGTCACTGAAAAATAAGGTTCCGATTTCACCGTCGGTAGAAGATGTGCCTGGTAATAATTTCAATCATGCATTTGGAACCCGACGATCACCGGGTAAAATTATCTGAGCCCTGAAATTGAGTCGAAGGTGCATTCTTATTCAGGTTTAGGTCTGGCGGTTTTGCTTTTCGTTTCTAGTGAGCAATACTTTTCACGTATTCTCCTTAAGCCAGCTTAGTGATTCCTGTATTGCTTGCAATGAAGTATATCTGGGTTTGTATTCCAAGCGTTGTCGTGCTTTTTCAATACTGCCACTTGAACTGTGCATTAAGTGATCCCAGGAACAAAGTGCATCCTCTTCTGACAATGGTTGACGGAATTCTTCCCAGGTAACAAAACGGAGGTTTGGTTTTTGACTGTACCATTCGGCTATGGCTTCTGCATAGCCACGCCACGTCAACGCTTTTTCTGAAAGTAAATGAAAGCTTTCACCGACAGCGTTCTTTTTATTTGTTAAGGCTTGCATAAAGCCAGCAGCTACATCGTCAGCATGAACATGATGCAAGGTCTCTAATCCTAAATGAGGCATGAGTACTTCCTGACCATTGGCTAGCCGAGAAAAGATTTCACGGTTGAAGTTTCCTACAGGATTAAGGGGAGCCCATCCTGGACCAACAATATGTCCAGGATGTAATACTGTTACAGGAAGACGCTTCTGGTCCACCTGGTTTAATAGATAGTCCTCGATCGCTGCTTTCTGAATGCCATATTCTCCAAAAGGATGTCTTGAGTGAGATTCTTCTGAAGGAGTTTCGATTTTATATCCGTGCACCCAAAGTGTACCACAATGAAGAAAATGCTTTACGTGATCCTGCAACGCGGTGACTATTTGACGCGCGCTGTCAAGTTTGAAGCAAATCAGATCTATAACAATTTCAGGTGCTAACCCGGCTATTGCTTGACCAAATGCACCCTCTTTTTCAAGTTGAATGCGGTCTAGCGTTTCCCATTTGACATCCTTCCATGCAGCGTTTTTGACGTAGGGAGAATTCTTTCGTCGACTAACTACTGTCACTTGATGACCTGCTTCAATCAAACGTGGAATTAAAAATGTGCCTATATGCCCTGTACCTCCAATTACTATGACTTTCATATCTAAAGCTTTATGCTATGTTGAGAAATTTTTCTGTTTACACGAATCCAAAAGTTCTGGCCAGCAGCCTGAAGCGGTTATTACCGATGCAGAATTTGCCCCTAAAGAAATGTTATTGTGTTTTGTTCGTCACAAAGTTAACAACACTCGCATAAACGTTTATGATCAATTTTCTCGTCCCATCGTTTCCCCAAATGGGAGCAATAGGCAATAGTGTTTTCTTTTTTATCGGTTACTTCGGAGGGTCTTATACCAAACTTAAAGATTTTTACCAGGAAGGAGCCGACCCGGAATGCGCCCTTATGCAGGCGTCGGATGGAGACCTCTATGGCGTGACGACACGGGGTGGTAATTATGGGCAGGGCGTAATTTTCAAGATTAAGAAAGACGGAACGGGTTATACTAAATTATTCGAATTCGACCACGTCAAAGGAATGGAACCAAAAGGAGGCTTGATACAACTTCCCAATGGCTATCTATGCGGCATAACGAAGAGAGGCGGAGCCGAATACTCGGGAAATATTTATAAGATAAAGTTAGACGGTACAGATTTTTCAACTATAAAATCATTCACGTTTTTTGAAGGCAATCCATTTGGTAACATTATTTTAGGTACGGATGGGTACTTGTACGGAGTAACCTATAAAGAATTTCCAGACAGGCCCGGTACACTCTATAAAATACTTCCTGATGGTTCATCTTTTTCAGTTATTCTTGATTTCAACAACGTGTCGGCTATTGTAGGGACCCAGCCAGTCGGCATCCGTTTTGGGTCTGATGGTTACATCTACGGTGCAACTTCTCAAGGCGGACAAAATTCTTTCGGAACAATTTTCAGGGTTAAAAATGATGGGCTGAACTTGCAGAAACTTGCTGACCTGGAATACAGTTATTTTAGTCTTGCGTCAAGAAATGTTCCTCTGCAAGCTTCGAATGGTTTATTATATGGCACTGGCTTTTTCAATCAGTCAGTTTATTCATTGGATCCGGTGGGTCTTGAATTCAACGCTTACAAAAATGCCAAGGGAACAAATTCCATGGGCGACCTGATCGAACTTCCCGGGGGCGAGCTTTTCGGAACCAATGTTGCAAATATTTTCCGATTTAATATAACGACAAAAACATTTACTAGTTTGTTTGATGTGAATCCGTTTGATAGAGGAATGCCTTATGCAGGCTTGCTTGCTGCACAAAAGCAACCGCAAGAATTAACTTTTGAACCAATTGCCGGGAAGAAAGTGGGGGATGCCGATTTTGCGCTGTCAGCATCGTCATCATTGGGGCTTCCTATCACTTTTCACAGCAGCAATCCCGCAGCGGCTACCGTCGATGGCCACATAGTTAAAATCATCGGGAGCGGATCAGCGACAATTACAGCGCGACAAGCGGGAACAATTGTTATTGCTGCGGTAGAAGAAGAACAAACCGTGATCGTCAACAAAGCCGATCAAACTATAACTTTTCACGCATTGTCTTCTATAACGGTAGTGGACGGTCCTTTTACCCTGCCGGCTTCATCAAGTTCTGGTCAGACAATAGAATACTCATCTGTCAATGGCAGGGTGGAAATAAGTGGTAACGTAGTCACACCGGTTAGCGCGGGGCGCGAAACCATCAAGGCCGTCCAGGCGGGGAACGATAACTATAACGCTGCACCTACGGTTGAACAAAACTTCTGTATCAAGCCTGCCAAACCTGGTATTACGCTTCAAGAGGCGAACAGTGGGGCCGTTCTCGTTTCCAGCAACGCTGTTTGGATTGATGATTCTGTTGATATTTATGTGAATAAATTCACGTAAGCTATGCTCAGGCATTTTCTGGTTTCAACTTTTTTAGCGATTGTTTTTCACTACACAAACGCGCAGACAGCTTTTCCACTTCGCATCAGCGATGACAAGCGCTATCTCGTGGATCAGCAAAATAAACCATTCCCGATACTGGGCCGCACGGCATGGTTCATCATATCTCAGCCCGAAAAAGGCTATCAGAAATTCGTAGAGAACACTTTGGCGCATGGACACAACGCCATAGAGTTCGCGGTGATCACGCATTGGCCGATCGGAAATCATGCACCGTTCAACGGGGAAGGGGAGTTACCGTTTCTGAAAAGACTTGACGGATCTGATTGGGACGGCAAACTAAAATACAATTCATTGATTCAGGAGGCACCCGATCTTACAACACCCAATGAAAAATACTGGCGTTTTGTCGACAAGTTCCTTGCGTACTGTGAGGCTAAGGGACTGTTGGTTTTTATGTTTCCAGCTTATGTGGGATACAATGGGGAGGAGCAAGGCTGGATGAAAGAGCTTGTCGCTAACGGTAAAGACAAGTCGATGGCGTATGGCGCCTGGATAGCAAATCGTTATAAACAGCAAAAAAATATTGTGTGGATGTTGATGGGTGATATGGGAAAATTTAATGACGAACAAAAAATTGCCGAGCAGGCGCTAATCGATGGACTTAAAAGTGTTAAGAATCAGCAGTCCACTGAATACACGGCGGAATCACATAGCGGAGAAAACGCGGCAGACAATCCTCACTTCGGTCATGAGATGACATTGAATGGCGTCTATACATGGGAACTAAAAGTTTCGGTCCCTTACTTGTCACGTAAGGGCTATTCGCACAAACCTACGATGCCGGCGTTTTTGCTCGAGGAGCCCTATGATGAAGAAGGACCCGATGGAAATAACTACAATCCGAATGCCACTCAACCCGTACGCCGTTTTCAGTGGTGGGGCTGGCTGAGCACGATCGGCGGATATATCTCCGGCAATGCGTACATCTGGCAGTTTGTTGATCCTATATGGCAGGACCATCTGGAGACGCAGGGTGCTCAGGATATGATAAGACTCAACAAGTTTATTAATTCCGTGGAATGGTGGAAACTTGTTCCTGCAGGATTGAATGGAATGAAAAACATCATAGTCGATCCTGTAAACATAGACACCACTGCCTCTTATGTTTCAGCTGCAGCGGCCAGGGACGGATCACTTCTCGTAGCCTACATTCCGCCGGCCCACAAGGGTGGAGTAAAGGTGGACTTAAGTGTATTGAGCAGACCTGGCTTCGTTTACTGGTTCGATCCTACAGATGGGCGATACATTCCCCTGGAAGCGTCGCCGGTAAGTAATACAGGTATCAGGGAGTTTACTCCCCCCGGTAAAAATCATGGTGGCGAAAGCGATTGGGTGCTGCTGTTAAGAACGAGTAGGATAAGCAACTAGGAGCCGTCGCGTAACTCCGAAGGAGTCCTAAGGACAAACTAGCCACAAAATCACCTGATCATCGCTAAAAAAAGCTAAACATCCCGAAAGAGATTTTAGGTGTTGTTGATCAACCAAAACTTGGATATTGTAATGGCGATCGTCAATATTAGTTCTGAACTTTAAGAAGATAATGATTAAATAGACAAGCCCTACACTTTTACAGGTTGTAAGTAAGCTGCTGAATGTTGAACCTGGCGTAGCTGAAATCTCCTTTTTCTAGTCTCCACAGTACTTCGAAGCTTGATGGAATATTAATGCCATTCATTGTTTTGTAATCTGTCGCATTAATGACCCAAGTTTCTAAATGATTTTCGTCCATGTATCGCTTAGTCTCCATCTGTGCTATTTCCCCAGCTTGATTAAACGTTATTATGAAAGACATTGACATCCCTTTGTAAGTAAATGTGAGTTTTGCATGTTGAGCGTCAATGGGAGACCATTCTAGTCGGTCGCAGGGTAATAAATTAGTTGGGTATAGAACACTTTCACCAAGCCATCGGAGCAGTTCGCCCTGATTATAACTTTCACCTTTTGCATCTACGATATTGTACAATGAAAAAAGCGCAACAACTAATCGACCTTTATCTTCGATATACATATCACGTGCCGTAAACATAGCTGTTGTACCCTTCCAGATAAAACCAGGTTTTTCCATGGTAGCAAAGTGTTCTCCTGTTATGTCTATCCAATCCTTGTCCAATCCGGTTTTAAATTGACCATTGTGTTTGAAACTCACATTGCTGATGTAGGGTTGGCCATCGTTTAATACGTGTTTAAAATATCGTTGGAGAGGAGGAGGTAACCCTTCCAGTTGATCGTACTTAAATAGTTTAGAAGAAATATCCTTTGAGTTTGCCAGTAATAGATTTGATTGCCGTTTAAATTTTTGATTTAGAACTGCCTTTCCTGTGATGACTGCAGAAAGTAACAGGGCAATAAAAAACAGAATAATTATCAGTATCATCATCGTATTTATAAGCATTTAATAATGCCAATTTATCAGAGGATTAATACTGATGTAGTTTTACTCAGAACCCTATAATTCCCTCAATAACCCAACCATCAAATTTTCCATTTGACCGTGTATCTGTTGAAGGAAAATCCTTGTACCGCTGCGTTACATACTCTGCTTTCATCAAAATGTTTTGCGTTATAAACCACCCTGCTGCATATCATAATATAGTTTTTTGGAATGTTATAATATTGATGGAGTATCTGAATAAGTGACGTCAAAATGGATGTCCACTTCATCTCCAACTTTGATGGTTCCCATCATTGCCTTTGGTGGCTTCATCTTAAATTCTGACATCTTTACTTTTTTGTTTCCAATGATTTGGAAATCACCGTTGGCAAGTATCTTGTAATTAGCTACCAGATCGATCGGTTGTGTTGCACCTGCCATTTCAAGAGTTCCAGTCAAGTTCACTGTTAAGTTTGACGAATTAATTTTCTCACTTTTTAGTGTAAAAATGATGAAAGGATGTTTTTCGGAATCGAAAGCATCGTAGGTTTTATTATCCATTATTTTCCCCTTTGTACTCTTGATGCTTCTTACAGTCACTTTTAACATAGCATCGTCAATGTTGACTAGCTCATTGCCTTTCAACTCGTAAGCAGCATGGCTTTCTAGTTTTTCAACGTTCGATTCCCAGTCATGCATTGTTGAAGTTCCCTGTACTGTAACTTTATAGTCACTTACATTATATACTTGTGCATTCGAATATTTTGAATAAGCAAAAAGTGTTGTAATTATTAATAGGGTTGTAATTTTCTTGATTTGCATTCTGCTTTCTTTATTATGATGTAAAGGTATCGCTTCGTTATTGAGAGAAGCCTGACTTAATCGGGTTGCGCTAAGTGATTTAAATCAGGAGCAATTCACGAACTGATGAGCTTCGGGGACTATGGTGAAGGGCAATTTTGAATTTTTAATCAGATCCTGCAGTCCAGTTTTATTAAGCTCATTCATTCCATTTGCCTGTTGCTGACCAATCACGATCATCTCGGCTTCTCCTGCCTTTAAGAAAGCTGTGATCCTGTCGGAGGTGAATCCTATTTCTGGACGAAATTCATAGACAAAGTGGGCAATATTCTCCCCTTGTTGTTTCAACTCATTGAATTTCGTGTTGGCGTGATCGACTAGTTTGGAGTTTAATGATGACAAGTTGCCCGTATATGTATAATCTATGAGGCGATATGGGAATAACACAATTAAGTGCGTTTTTAGGGCGCTCGCCATTCTTACAGCCGTGTCCAGGACGGTTGCTGATGAATCTGTAAGGTCGATAATGCACAATATTGGTCTCATAGCTAATAATTGTCAAACTTAACATTCTCTTGGCCTGAGAATGGGAGTGGAAATCACTAAAGGGCCTGATATAAATCAGTCGCTACCCGTTCTTTATTGTTAAGTGTTATATCATGGCAACTATTTCAAATGAGTCGTTCCGTCAAATTTTTCAAAGCTCGGCTGAGGCAATCATCATAGTTGATAAGGATGGTAAGATTTTGCTTGCTAATCCGGTGAGTGAAAGAATGTTTGCATTTGAAAAAAATTCGTTGATCGGAGTTGTCGTAGAGGATCTACTACCTGAGCATTTGCATCTTAAGCACGTCAACCACCGAAGGGGTTTTGTTGCCCATCCTGAACCACGGCCAATGGGAATGGGGAGGGATCTGGTAGCAAGACGTAAGGACGGCTCCGAATTTCCGGTTGCTGTTAGTTTGACTTATACTAATATTGACGGTGAGATTCTGGTGATGGCTTTTATAAGTGACATTACAGAAAGGAAGCGATCGGAAGAAAATGTCAGAAAGAGCGAAGAGCAATTGTTAGTCTATGCTTCTGAATTGGAAAAAAAAGTACAATCGCGTACAGAAGATCTGAATTCAACTATTCAAATTTTGGAGAAAGAAGTTTCCATAAGAAAGAGAGCAGAAGATGATGCAAAAAAAGCGTTGGATCGAGAACGTGAGCTTAATGAACTGAAATCAAAATTTGTGACCATAGCCTCCCATGAATTCAGGACACCGCTTACGACCATTTTAAGTTCTGCTTCTTTAATTAAACAGTACAGCAAAAGAAGCGATACCAATGAGGTCAATAAGCATGTCCTACGGATTAAATCGTCTGTCAATAATCTCACATCGATTCTAAACGATTTCCTTTCTCTTGGAAAACTGGAAGAAGGAAGGATTGACGTCAATAAAAAATCGATTAACCTGCATGAGTTTCTTAAGGAAATTAGCGGAGAAATAACTCCGATGCTTAGAGCTGGGCAAAAACTAAAAATCGGTGGTGATTGTGATATTGAACACATTCATTCCGATCCGCATGTTCTTAAAAACATTCTGTTTAATCTTATCTCTAACGCCAGCAAATATTCTGATCTGAACAAATCAATTTGTATTGGTTGTTCTGGTGGTAGTAACGGAATCTCTTTTGCTATTAGCGATGAAGGGATTGGAATACCACCTGAAGATTTTAAAAATTTATTCGAACGATTCTTTCGCGCTAGCAATTCTGGAAATGTTCAGGGGACGGGCCTTGGGCTTAATATCGTCAAACGGTACACGGACTTGTTGGGAGGCTCGATCTCTTTTACAAGTGAATACGGTGTTGGCAGCGTTTTCACAGTGGCAATTCCATTTGAACAAATGCATAAATGAAAAAGATCTTAATTATTGAGGATAATTTAGAAGTGCGGGAAAACACAAAGGAAATTCTTTCGCTCGCGAACTACGATGTGGTTTCAGCAGAAAGTGGAAAGATAGGTGTTGACGTGGCTCAGCATGAAAGGCCGGACCTTATTATATGTGATATTATGATGCCGGAGCTGGATGGTTACGGAGTGTTACACATCTTGAGTAAAATTGAAGAGACAGCGGTATTCCGTTTATTTTTCTTAGTGCAAAGGCGGAGAAATCCGATGTACGAAAGGGAATGGATTTGGGCGCTGATGATTATTTGACAAAACCGTTTGATGACACTGATCTGTTAAATGCCATCGAGGCACGTCTGAAAAAATTTGAAATTCATCAAAAGCAATATGACGTAACTCCGGAAGGGCTTGATAATCTAATAAGTGATGCTCAGCATATTTTAAATATAAAAGATCTCGGTAAGGATAAAAAAGTCAAGACCTTTAAAAAGAAATCTGAAATTTTCACTGAAGGTGATTTGCCATTAAACGTATTCCTTGTCAAATCTGGGAATATCAAAACCTTCAAATCAAATCAGGACAATAAAGAATTAATCTTGAACCTCTATACAGCCAATGATTTTTTTGGCTACGAAGCTATTCTGGAAAATGTTAACTATAATGAGTCCGCCCTTGCTATGCAGGATTCCGAGTTGATACTTATACCGAGATACGATTTCATGCTGCTCATTCAGAGTCATCCTAATATATCCAAAAGCTTCATTAATTTATTATGCAAAAAAGTAGCAGAACGCGAAGAGCAACTGCTGCGGTTAGCTTACAACTCGATCAGGCAACGCACAGCTGAAGCATTACTGAAATCAGACATAATAAAGGATTTAAATTCTAATATCGCTATCTCAAGAGAAGATTTGGCGAAAATGGTAGGTACCGCTTCTGAATCTATTATTCGGGTTCTTTCTGAATTCAAGGATGAAGGACTTATTGAAATCGAAAGTGGTAAGATAAAAATCGTGCACCCTTCAAAACTTGAAAAAGTTGTGTTGTGGAATGTTATTAGAAAAGAACATGACTAATTGTGCTGCGAAAATTTAGGATGCAGTTCCCTCAAATGCATAACTATGGAAACGTTTAAAAGCTTCAAGCTCTTATGCTGCGCGGTGGTTACGGTGAGCTATGACAACGCGCGGCTTGGATATGATAATCGGACACAGTGCCGTTGAACTGGAGCAGCTCTAAATTGATAAAGCGGATTACTTCGAAGTTATCTTTCAGGGTAAGTTCGAAGCAATCCGCTTTAATAATGACAATTAATTTTTGGAAAAATATTCTTTAACAAAAGCATGCTGTTGGTTCTCTGTCATTTTATCTGCAGACTTTACTTCTATTTTTATATTTTCGAAGCGGTGATCGTCTTTTAAAATGTTATATAATTCTACTTTTGCATTAGTCGGACCAAATAGAACTATGGACTCATAGTTCCGGATTGTTTCACCAAGTCGCTTATAAAAATCTGATTGCCGGTGTTGCTCTTTATTATTCGTTACATTCTCACTGCTGCCTTGGCTATTCTGTTTTGATTCATTTTGTGATGGAATCGTTTTAATTTCAATTGGGTCCGAAGTAAATTCCATTAATGTAGCATTCGAATGATCCATCCAAATACCTAGATCTTTTGCTTTTGTCATGTTTTAGTTTTTTATGTTTTGATAAATGTACCAAATATGCATTCCGATAAGCATGATAAACTATTGGGTTGTAAGCTGATTTTAATCAGTTTTGGTAGTGCCCCTGATTCTTAAAGTGTTGAGTCGATTTTGTCAGGGAGCTTCTTTTTCGTCAAACTCCCTGTGTAAAAAGCTCTAAGTTTTATTCGGTTTAGCGAGGTTGAAAAATTCGGTTAGCGTTATTATCATTTCACAACGTAAGGCCCTCTTTTAGAAAGAAATTGATCCTCATTCTTTGAAAATCTTTTATTTCTCGTGCTGATACAATGCAAAGAGTTTCCAAAACCGCTGTGCAAATTTGAAATCGAATCTCTCTTTCTTGAAATCATTTAACACAAGATCAATTTTTTCGTCCTTCATTTCATACTGACCAATCATGATCTCGCGCTCGGTAGTAAATAGGCCGGTCTTGTGCTGGCAGAGATGAATATTCTGTTGTGTCACCTCTTCGAAAATCAACACGTCACTCATTTGATATTGAGGAAGCGATTCGTGGTGGGAAATATTAGGATTAAAGCTCAAGGCAAGCATGTGGTGATTGTTTACTTCAGGCAAGATCAACTTCGGAAAACTATCCCAATCGTTAAATGACAATTCCTGATAGCAACATTTCATATAAATAGCATCGTTAATGAAGGGAACTTGCCTCAGCTGAAGATTGATGAGATGGTTTTCATCCTCAATCAGCTTATCGCCGTTATATTTCAGGATCTTATGTATTGACAGGTTCTCCGTTATAAATTGATGCAGCGGTATGCTAAAATAATTGGCAATTTGCATGACGGTTTC
This sequence comes from uncultured Bacteroidota bacterium, assembly GCA_963813425.1. Classification (GTDB taxonomy): domain Bacteria; phylum Bacteroidota; class Bacteroidia; order Cytophagales; family Cyclobacteriaceae; genus Chryseolinea. Next base: position 16,217 of record CAWEZB010000021.1, on the reverse strand, counting down.
GATCCGGGGTTCAGCTCTGCTTTCCTCGTAAGAAGAGATATTCCCCCGTGTTAACGCAAACAATTCCGCAAACGCTTGCTGGCTAAGCCCTTTGGTCGTTCTGATCTTTTTAATATTGGAGCCGATCATGGTCATGTCGCCAAAGATAATTGTAATTTTGATTATCACAATGCTAAATATTTTTGCAATTGTAAAAAGACTTTCCTAGATTTGTTATGTCAGCAGAAATTACGCGTATGAATCACTTTCAGACCATCGAAGATTTTGCACTCAGGCTTAACTGCAGAATTCTTTATAAGAATGAGCGGAACGGCATTCTGAAGATAGACAATCAACCCGATGGTATTCATAATTTGATTCTTGGCGTCGCGCCTCCCATTCTTATTATGGAGCAGTTTCTCTTTTCCTTCCGGGAAGACAACCTGGACATGTTCAAAAAACTGCTGCAAAAAAACAGGGACACACTTCACGGAGGCTTTGTCATCAATGAAGAAGGTGACCGTGTATTGTTCCGGTATACCATGCAGCTTCAGAATATCGACTTCAATGAATTTGAAAGTGCCTTGAACTCTCTCGGATTATTACTGAGTGAGTTCTCGCAGCAGATCATTGATTTTTCGAAGCGATAACTTAAATGAGACGATTGTTTTAAAACCTAAAAATTATCAGTCATGAATATCTTCAAAAGACTTTTCAGAATAGGCCAGGCAGAGATCCACGCCGCCGTTGATAAAATGGAAGATCCCATTAAAATGACAGAACAAGGCATTCGCGAGCTGCGGACTGACCTTGCGGAAGCAACAGAAGCCTATGCCAAGGTAAAAGCGCTCGCAATCCGCACAGGAAATGATCAGGTTCACTGTCAGCAGGAGTCAAGAAATTATGGTGAAAAAGCTATATTGATCATGCAAAAAGCACAGTCCGGACAGGTCGACATGATCAAGGCTGAAGAGCTTGCACGTGAAGCGTTGTCACTCCATAAAAAATATTATATTGAATCAGAAGATCTCGGGCAACAGGCTGTTGCATTACAGCAATCTTCCCGGGATATGCTGCGCAACACCGAAATCCTGAAAGATAATATGGATAAATGGGAGAAGGAGTTACGAACGTTGAAGGCTAGAGTGAAAGTTAGCAAAGCAACAGAACAAGTAAACAAACAACTTGCCCAGGTCGATGACAACGGAATAATCACCATGCTCGAGCGTATGAAATCAAAAGTGGAAGACCAGGAAGCACTCGCCCAGGCATATGGTGAAATATCTCGTGATAAGCACAGCAGGAAAGAAGAATTGAACAGCCTGCTAAAAGATGATTCATTATCTATTGAAAAAGATCTTCAGGCCATCAAAGAAAAATTAGGTATATCTTAAACCGTTAACCACACAACTTTCCGATGTCGGGTATAATAGAGCTGCTTTTTCATCCATTGAGTAATGCGATCATGACCGTTCTCACGGGAGTGACCGCTCTTTACTGGATAACCACCTTCATAGCAGGCGATCTGTTTGGAGATGCCGGAGGTGACGGCGATTTTCGCGTGCACGGTGCTGACGTAGATACTGATGTTGCTGGCGACAGTGATGATGTAACTGCAGACAAACCTTTCCTTCAAAAAGCATTAGAATTTGTAAACGTTGGGAAAGTGCCATTCATGATGGTGTATTCTGTTTTTAAGTTCCTTGCATGGATTATTACGTTAGCATCATCGGTGGTTCTGGGATTGGCCACCTGGGGATGGAAATCTGTGATCATCCTCATACCTGCTTTCGTTGTAGCTTATGTTATCACCAGGTATGCTACAAAACCGCTGATCAAAGTTTATCAAGCTATGGGCTATAACGGAGAAGAATCGCAGGAACTATTAGGAAGGATCGGCAGGATGAGAAGTACAATTTCCGGCGATATGATCGGCGCTGCCGAAGTGAAAATTCAAAGCGATATCATCCGCATCAACGTAAAGAGCAAAACAGGTGAATCCATCGGTTATGATGCAGAAGTAATGATTGCCGACGAATCAGCTGATAAAAAATTTTACCTGGTGGTTCCTGAAGTAAACCTCTCCAACATCGTTTGACTTTATAACACTCATATTGTATCACAATCGTTAAACCTTAAATCTCCTTATAACCATGGACGTACTTGGCGGCATTAGTTTATTGCTTATTGGTGGAATTGTATTCCTCATTTTTATTATCCTCTTTGCCTTTGCGAATTTCTACAAAAAGATTCCGCAGGGCAAAGCAATTGTGCGTACGGGTGTTGGTGGCGGTAAAGTCGCCTTCAACAGAGGTATGTATGTAATTCCTATTCTCCACCAAATGGAGATCATGGATATTTCGGTAAAAAAATTGCAGATCGACCGTCTTGAACAGGATGGCCTTATTTGTAAAGACAATATCCGTGCTGACATCAAGGTGGCATTTTTCGTTCGCGTAAATAAAAACGCTGACGACGTATTGAACGTAGCTCAGATCATCGGTACAGAAAGAGCCAGCGACATTGAAACACTTTGCAACCTCTTCGAAGCAAAATTCTCCGAAGCCTTAAAAACAGTAGGTAAAAAATTCGATTTTATCGAACTGTATGAAGCACGTCGCGAGTTCAGAACTGAAATCCTGAACATCATTGGAACTGACCTTAACGGTTATATCCTCGACGACTGCGCTATTGATTTTCTCGAGCAGACAGAAATGAAATTCCTCAGCCCGCAAAACATCCTCGACTCACAGGGCATCAAGAAGATCACCGAGCTTACTGCAGCGCAAAACATAAAAGCCAATTTTATCAAACGAGAAGAAGAAAAAGTAATCAAGAAGCAAAATGTTGAGGCGCGCGAAGCCATCCTGGAATTGGATCGACAGATGGCGGAAAAAGAAGAAAAACAGCGCAGAGAGATTGATAACGTACACGCACGAGAACAAGCCGAAATACTCAAAGTAAGAGAGGAAGAAAGGCTTAAATCGGAAACAGTTCGGATCAAGACGGAAGAATCCCTTGCGATACAGCAAGAAAATAAATTACGTCAGATCATCATCGCTGAAAAAAATAAACAACGTACGGATGCCGTAGAGACAGAGCGTGTAGAAAAGGACCGCGCATTGGAAGTTACCGAGCGTGAGAAGATCGTAACACTGGCTCAAATTGAAAAGGAGAAAACACTGGAAGTAGAACGTAAGAACATCCAGGATGTGATTCGCGACCGCGTGCGACTTGAAAAAGGTGTTGTAGAAGAACAACAGGGATTAAAGGACCTGGAAGCTTTCCGTCAGGTGGAGCGTAATAAATCAGTAGGTCTCACACAAGCGAGCCAACAGGCTGAAGAAAAACTGATCTATATCGTGAAAGCTGCTGAGGCGGAAAAGAAAGCCGCAGAAGAAAAAGCGAAGCAGTTGATCATTGACGCGGATGCAAAGAAAGAAGCGGCGGTGAAACAGGCGGAAGCACGTAAAATACTTGCTGAAGCTCAGGCCCGTGAGGAAGCAACGTTAGGTCTGTCCGAAGCAGAGGTTATGATGGCAAAAGCAGAAGCTGCAGAAAGACAAGGTATCGTTGACGCGACCGTGGTTGAAAAAATGGCTGAAGCGAAACGCAAAGAAGGATTGTCACAGGCGGAAGTCACAAAAGAAAAAGCTTCAGCGGAAGCTTCAGGCATCCAGGAAAAAGCGGAAGCAATGAAGAAACTGGACGCTGTTGGAAAAGATCACGAAGAGTTCAAGTTGTTGCTTGCAAAAGAAAAAGAAATCGGACTCGCTCAGATCAACATTCAGAAGGATATCGCCGAAGCGCAGGCGATGGTATTGGGAGAGGCGCTGAAATCTGCCAGGATTGATATTGTCGGTGGTGAAACGATGTTCTTCCAGAATATCATCAACCAGGTGTCGACTGCGAAAGGTTTCGATCGCTTGATCAACGAAAGTGAAAACGCCACGCAGATCAAGACTGCCTTATTGGGGGATGGTGAAAATGGCGGCGATCTGTTAACGCGTATCCGTGACTTCGCTGCGAAGTATAATATAACCACGAACGATATCAAAAACCTGACCATTTCAAGTTTGATCCTGAAATTGCAGCAGAAAAGCTCTGACGATGATCGTCCGATGCTGGTCAACCTCGCGAACCTGGCAAATAGTTTGGGGTTATCCAATAGGAAACTGTAGTAGATCCGTTGTCAATGATCCCTATCCAAGCCGTTGCAACACGCGGGGAATCAGGGAGTTGACAACGGTCTCATTTCATCGGATCAGACAACAGTAATTTACACGGATGTAGCGTTTATCTTTTTTTGTAATGGCAGGTACTGAAAACACAAATACTGTATTGGATTCCGGGACATATGAGATCATCCGGAAGCGGCTGGAAGAACAGCGGTTGAATTTACTGGAAAGACTGGGCAAACTGAATAGCGCCCGGAAGGAAATATTCAATTCCACAGGATTTCAACTGGTCAGCAATCAACGCATCACGACGATCAACAGCGGCGTGGCGCGTGGTATTATTGCCCTCGGCGATCTCACGATCTTTGGCTACAACGTTCACTTTGGTTTGCGTGAAAATATCAAGCTCAGCGATGTTTTCAGCATCTATAAATTTACCGGTGACCACTTCAATCCGGAACCCCTTGCGCTGATTGAAGACGAGAATTTTATTATAGACTTCAGTAATCTTTACAAATACTACAGGGATTCCATCTTTGCCAAGTTCGTAAAGACAGAGAACTATCTGTACATGATCTTTCAAACCGGCAAGAGCATTGATGACCGAAAGGCTTTTAAGTGGTTGATTAAAGACGCGACGCTATCCTATGTCGATGACAGAAGTATTCATGAAATAAAACGAGCGTCACAGCACGAATTCGATTGGATTAAAACGGATCTCAATAATCGTCGCCTTGGTTTACATCCGCATATTTCGATTTTAGACAAAGTCTTTATAGAGGCGGTCCATGGTGATATTACATTCAAAATTGAAAACAATACTGATTCAGGCAAAGGAATTTATTCTGAGCCTGTAGTAAACAAAGATCAGCAACTGGATGATGCCCAATATCATTATGCGGATCTTGGAAATCTTATACCGATCAAGGTAAAACCGTATGGAGAGAACTTTCGCGCCTATATTTTCAATGTGCGCACGAAGCAAGTTCTTCCCATTAATAGTCTGCTCGACGCTGGCGTATTGTTGCCAGACAACCAGGGGATCATTTTTCCAAATGGCTATTATCTCCAAAGCGGAGAACACAAGATATTCGACCTCCACATATCCGACCTGGAATTCAGCAGCAGTGTTGCTTCTCCTAACGGTGAGGATTTTTTGTATGTGTTCTATCAGAAACTCACGAATACCTATGTGCTGATATCATACAACATGATCGCTCAACAGGTAGAAACACCGATCGTGTGCAACGGCTTTACGGTATTTAATGATGGAATGCTGGTCTATTTCCGGTCCGAGAATGAAGCGGTAAGACATCATCAGGTGCAAATCTGGCAAACACCCTACACCGCGACGCTCGCAGGAAAATACAGCGATGAGTAACAATGTACTGTACAAGATCGGTAACAAGGATATCGTGAGCGCGATGAGCGAAAGCCAGGAAGTGATACACCTTTTGCAAAAAGAAGACAGCTACGAAGATCTTTACGAGGACATCAATAAACGCACGAATGATATTGTCGACTCTTATTTCTGGTTGAAGGATGAAGGCACATTCGATCTCGCTACTCCGCTGACCCAGATCAGGAATATTGCCAACACGGCAATAGATGAATTTGCAAAGGTGCAGGCTCAGCGCAAGCACGCAAAGGACAATCTCGTCGCGATGCAAAAGCGAGTGGACCAGCTGGTGATCGATGTAAAAAGTGCGACCATCACGTCGCTGGATCAACTTGTAAACCTCCTTGCAGCAACGAGGAGCATGCAGGGCGCTGTTATCGATCTGCAGAATATCCGGTATATCGATAATAATGCGACCAATGCACTAAAAGAAACACTCGCGCAATATAACACCTCACTTTCACAGGACACTGTCACTTTTTTATTAAAAGAAGAAGCGCTTGCGCCCTATGAAGCCAAGGTTGCTGATCTTAAGAAAGCAGCAGGCCGTGTGACAAAAGTGATCGACGCTCAACCGGTAGAGCAAACGATAAAAGAAATTTCCACTGGCCTGGAAATGCTTATCGATATTCTGAATAGCCTGAAAATTGACGACGCTACGCAAACCACGCGCATCATTGAAAAGATCTCACTGATCTTCGCATCACTGAATGAGGTGAAAGCAGAACTGGTACGGATCATTACCGCGCTGAGAGCTAAGGAATCGACCGGTCAGTTTTATGCGCAACTTACTTTACTTGATCAAACCATCGTAAACTTCCTTGACCTTTCCACGACACCTGAAAAGTGTGAAGAGTATTTCACTAAGGTGGGTATACAGGTGGAGGAACTCGAAAGCAAGTTCGCTGATTTTGATGAGTTTGTCCTTAAGATAGCAGACAAGCGTGACGAGGTAATCAAAGCCTTCAACACCAAAAAAGAAATGCTGATCGCGCAACTGAACAAACGCACGACAGCACTGGAACAGATCGGTTTGCGGGTTCTGAAAAACATTGAAAATAAAGCGCAGTCGTTTAACGATAAGGAAAGTATCTACGCATTTTTTTCCACGGACCTGATGGTGGACAAGGTGCGTAACCTGATGGATGAGTTAAAAGATCTCGGCGATGTAGCGAAGGCAGAAAATCTGGAGAACCTCGTGAAAGTCGCACAGGAAACTGCGTTGCGAAATCTTAAAGATAAGACTGATCTTTTTGTCGATGGTCAAAATATAATTTCGCTAGGCACTTACAAGTTCGCTGTCAATAAACAAGTGCTGGATCTGACGATCATTCGCAGAAACGAGAACCTGTTTTTCCATCTTCTGGGAACGAGCTTCTATAAACAGGTAACTGCTGAATCATTGTATCAGCATCGCACCATCTGGGAACAGGAGTTGATATCTGAAAATACAGAGATCTATCGTTCCGAATATCTCGCCTATCAAACTTATCTCGAAAGTCTTCAGCATAATGAGCAATGGAATTATGAAATTTTCCTGAATGATCGGACCGAGCGTGATTATGCCGCTGCCTATCTCAAAGGGGTTCATAATACGGATGCTGCGGCTATCTACCAGGGACTGAAAAAACTACAGGCAGAACTTGGCATCCTTCAATTTTCTCCTGCAGTTCGTGTAGCTGCTCAACTATTCTGGTTTGGATTGGATGAGGCTTCACGCAGCAAGCTTCAGCAATTGATTACGGCGGCTTATTCCATACAGGAAAGTTTTCCTCAAAGCAAGCGTGCAAGTTTCGTAGGAAAAGAATTATCGTCACGGTTCCTGCAGTCGAATATTGCATACGAATCAGCAGATCCCAATGATGTGGCGCAGTATTTATATTTAGAACTTTCGACCGGTAAATATTTTACCTCCAGCCAACAGGCGATGCACCTCAAAAAAGCGTTCGATGAATATATACACGCACAAAGAAGGACTGCATTGTTCTTACAAGAGATCAATAATACTGGGTTTTGCTACGCCAGAACGATTTTATATAATCCAAAGCTGGCTACACGCATTTCTTCAAACTCGATCTATTGCAGCCGATAAACTATATATTGATGAAACAGCTTGCATGCTTCTTTTCAAAGACCATGCTTACAGAGAAAGAGCGGCCGCAGATTCAATTGATCTTACCGGCTTAAAGGGCACGCATGCAGTGATACAGGGTGAAGGGAAATACGTGTTGAACTTTCATCACTTCATGAAGAAGATGCGAAGCTATTTTGACACGATTGTTCCTGCATTCACTTCTTTCAACCAACTCAAAGAACAATTGGTAAAGGACTATCGCCAGCAATTAAAGATCGGCGAACTAGAACCAAAAGTATTGAGTTCGTTTGTTCGTAATCGTTTAATCAATGAAGTATATTTTCCTTTGATCGGTGCCAATCTTGCGAAACAGATCGGTGCTGCAGGCAACGACAAACGCACTGCGCGCATGGGGATGTTGTTACTGGTATCACCACCCGGCTATGGAAAAACAACGTTGATGGAGTACCTGGCAAAAACCATGGGGCTTCACTTTGTAAAAATCAACGGTCCCACCATTGGGCACGGTATCACATCAATTGATCCGCAGGAAGCAACAACTTCAGGTGCACGGGCAGAACTCAAAAAAATAAACCTTTCCTTTGAAATGGCCGATAATGTGATGTTGTATATTGACGACATCCAGCATTGTAGTCCGGAGTTTCTTCAGAAGTTCATATCGCTTGCCGATGGTCAGCGTAAAATGGATGGAATTTTTGAAGGCGAAAGCAAAACGTATGATCTGCGCGGAAAACGCTTCTGCGTTGTGATGGCCGGCAACCCGTATACGGAGAGTGGAGAGCAATTTAAGATCCCGGACATGTTGGCGAATCGTGCCGATGTCTATAACCTGGGAGATGTAATCGGTAGTTCCGATCAACTTTTCAAACTCAGTCTGATCGAAAACTGTGTAGCTGAGAATCGGTACCTGCAACGTATCAGTAATCGCAGTTTTGATGACCTGTACAAACTCATCAGCTATGTCGAAACAAACAGCGACCTGCTGCCCGAGCTCGAAGGAAATTATAACCGGCAGGAAATTGATGACGCCATTGCAGTGCTCAAGAGCATCATCCGGATTCGTGATGTGGTGATGCTCGTGAACCAACAATATATTGCGAGTGCCGCTATGAAGGATGCATATCGTACCGAACCTGCCTTCAAGTTACAGGGTTCATACCGGAATATGAATAAGATGGTTGGCAAAGTTGTGCCTCTTATGAACCCCGAAGAAGTGAATACGTTGATTCTTTCCCATTACGAAGGTGAATCTCAAACCTTGACATCGGATGCAGAAGCTAATTTACTTCGACTAAAAGAAATTGCGGGTTTCCTCAACGAACAGGAGGGGAGGCGCTGGCAGCAAATAAAAGAGATCTTTGTGAAGAATAATAAATTTGGAATGCTGAGCGAAAGCGACACCTCGGGTCAGATGTTGATACAATTGAGTTCATTTAACGACCACCTCGAGGCAATTGCAAAAGCAATAAAAGGAGATCGATGATCGGACGGTCATATCTGCAGACTTATCTATTTTGTTTTCCGTGTTCCTCCCTTGTCTTCGCGATCACCAATACCTTTCCCTGCTGAAATAGCTAAGAAACAAACCGTGTTATTAGTGCTTGCCTATCTACAAAGAATAAGGTTCATTTATTATTAATAAAGTCCCCCTTACTAAAAAAATTCGGGAGAGGTGTAATGTTCTTAGAATTTAGCCACTAAATAAGGGAAAGAACAGAATTATAAAGAAATTAATCTTACTTCGAAACGGGGCAATGGACGAATACGCAACCATCGAGCAAACAAGAGACCTTTGGTGCTTGAGGAAATTTCTGGTTGGGTGCTAAAACAAACAAAGTGAGTCAAGATTTTTACCAGATATCGATTTTACCTTTTGCACCAATCATCATCAAGATCTGTAGGGCATATACCAATTCGCAGGAAGATTTTGAGGACTACTACCAGGAGGTTTGTCTGCAAATCTGGAGAAGCAAAGATAATTTTCGCGAGCAATGCAAATGGTCAACATGGGTTTATCGTATTTCTCTAAACGTGTGCCTGACGCTACTCAAAAAAAAGAAAAGTAATGGACAAACGTATTTCACTTCGGATGTTTTACCTGATGTGATAATAACTGAAAACAGGGCCTTTGAAGACGAGTCTCTGAACCAATTGTATGTTGCCATCAGGCACTTGTCAGAAGTCGACAGGGCATTGATCCTCCTGTATTTGGAAGAAAAATCTTATCAGGAAATTGCCGATATCCTTGGTACAAATGCGAATAACATTGGTGTCCGTGTGAACAGAATTAAAGAACGTTTAAAAAAAATACTCGATGAAAAATTCAATTGAAGTAATTTGGAAAGAAGGCTTTTTGAATGAAAAGAGCTTAGTTGCCCCAAAAATTAATGACTTGTACAACCAAAAATCAAAGGACCTGGTTGATAAAATGAAAAGGATGTACAGGAACAACTTAATTGCTATTGTCAGCATGTCGATTGTTTTTCCCATTCTGTATTACTTCCTGGATGTCATTTGGCAGGGAGTTGCCACTTCTATACTGCTCCTTCTTACGGCATGGTACAGCATACGGGAAAAGCGAAGCATCAAAACACTGGATCACGGAGCAACCAGTCTTGACTATCTCAAGTCGTTCGACCGATTGCTTAAAGATGCCCTGCTTGGGGGGTGAGAAAATATTACGTTTTACTTACCCACTCTATTTTCTAATTGCCATGAGTACTATATGGTCTGCATGGAATAAAGGCGAACTAACCTCGAAAATGTATCAAAAATTCCCGGACGTAATATTTATTGGGAGTGTTCCATTATTTGCACTGATCATCGCGGGAGTGGCAACCCTGCTGATGCTTTATTTTTCCGACAGAATCTATAGATGGGATGTAGGTTTGATATACGGAAGGGTATTCCGGAAACTCGAAGAAACAATTGCTGAGATGGAGAAGTTGAAACAGGAATAATATACATTGTACAATCCTACTTTGTCAAATTAGGAAAATGGACTTATAGCCGCCCAAACAAATCTCGACTATTAATTTGAAGTATTTCATCGAAATTTTAACGCCGAGCTACGCTGAGAACGTGTCCAACAAAATTGCTCACTCCGCTTGCAAACTACTCGGGCAAATCTACTCGACACGAGAACGCTGAGACGGCCAAGCCGTGGGTCGATAAGTCCTTCGTAGGAAAGGTTCCTGATTCCTCCGTGCCGGTGACTTCTATATAACTCAAAAATCTATTTCACGAAAGGGGCAGAACTTTGTCTTACGGTACCCTACTCGGATTCCCATCGCCCTAGCGGTCCGTCATTTGGAGCCTACAAGCGTTATCGAAGTTACCGACAAGTAAAGACCTACGGCTTAGTTAAACCAGGCACTTCCAAAACCGACAAAGTGCGTTGGCTTCCGTCAGCTATAGATGCAAAGGGGTCTCTATAATAAAACAACATTTGAAAATCAACGTACAGGCCACATCAAGATTGGTCTCCATTTCGTAGGATCATGAATTGGTTAATCGACAATGCCTGATATATTTAAAATCGTAACTTGACAAAGTAGGGATAAGCATGATTTTGTATTGGTTTGATTTACACAGAGTTGAAAAATAATTTTCCCGATACAGAAAGTAAGTTTATAACGGGGGCGGTGGACACGATAGGAACTGTTTTTGATTTTCGGTAATGGTGTTACTTAAATTGCAATGAGTAGAAATGTTTAGAAATTTGTTACTAACGGGATTGAGTAGTTGCCTGATATGTGCAGCACCATTAGCCTTACAAGCACAACAAAATGAAACTGCCTGGTTTAAAGATGTTACGGCAACGAATGTACCTATTGACGGCAGAGAGCATGCCCTGGATGTAGTTTTCCTGGATGTGGACGGTGATCATGACCTGGATGCGATACTGGCACTGGAATCTGAACCCAACCGCTTATACCTGAATGATGGTAAAGGAAAATTTACATGGAAAAAAGGCGCCTTTGCAGATAAGAATCACGATTCAGAACATGTACGTATAACCGATTTTAATAAGGATAGTATAGCCGACATTATTTTTGTAGCAGAAGACGACCAGACACACGAGTATTACCTGGGCAAAGACGACGGTACTTTTATTGACGTAAGCGACCGCCTGCCTGCTAAGAGTGAAGGTAATGGCCTGGACGTGGGTGATGTGAACGGCGATGGACTACCCGATATTATTATAGGCAATTCCGGTTCCAAAGCGCAGGATTTTTTATGGATCAACAACCCCGAAAAACCCGGGTACTTTATTGATCATACAACTGAATGTCTACCCGCCATTGAAGACCAAACCCAGGCGGTAAAACTGGCTGATTTAGATGGTGACGTTACACTGGATTTGGTCGTTGGTAATGAGGTGCCGCCGAATCGTTTGTTTTTCAACGATGGTAAAGGAAAGTTTACGGAACACCCGGAAAAACTTGAACTATTGGTACCATTGCATACCCGCGACGTGTTGATGTTTGATGCTAACCGAGACGGACATGTGGATATTTTATTCGTCAACCTTACCAGTAACGGTGGTCAATGGGATAAAGATCCTACAGCGCGTTTGCTGATCAATGATGGCAAGGGAAATTTTAAAGATGAAACAGTCCAAAAGAATTCCAGCACAGAAATTATCCAGTTATTCGGGCACTATTCTGGATTTTAACCACGATGGTTACGCCGATATTATTCTAAGTACTGTTAAAACACCGCCCTTCGAAGCCGCTCAGGTACAGGCATTGCAGAACGATGGAAAGGGCGTATTTACCAATGTAACCAGCAAAGTAATTCCGGGCATAACGGTTTGTCGCGGCTGGGGTATTGCTGTAGGAGATGTAAACGGTGATGCTGTACTGGATTTGATGATTGGTGGCTGGGGATCGCAGGTTCGTTTATTGCTTGGAAGAAAATAAAGTCAGATAAGTCGATTTGAAAGCTATAACATCCCTAAAGTCGTCGAAGAGTTTGGATTGATTTTATAAAGTTTATTAATTGTTTCGGTTTATTATATTTATCCTATGAAAATACCGCAATACGTTACTTTATGTAGCCTAAGCGTACGCTGACAACTAATAATTAAAACGACTCCAAAAAACAGGTGATCATTATGGCCGATTACTCGACACTAATACATACTCATGGAAGTGAATCTCGACACCAATGCCTGATTTATAAGGGCGCACCATCTCTAAAACTTTCTTTATTGGCGGGAGCCTTAAAGGATAAATTGGTTGAAGGGTATCGCTGCTTGTATCTCAATAGCCCACCTATGGTTGCGGGCATGCGGTCCACCCTTGCTGCCATGGATAATGACGTAGCAGAACTTGTAAAAGATAGCCTGATCTTATCTTCTGACACGGTATCACCAGGCGGAAATTTCTCTAGTGAGGTAATGCTGGGCAAACTGGAAGATTTGCTGGATCAGGCGATTAAGGATGGTTATAAAGGGCTGTGGGCCTCCGGAGACATGACATGGGAATTCGGACCGGAAAAAGATTTTTCCAAATTAATGGAGTATGAATTAGGGCTTGAAGAAATGTTTCACAGGAGAAAGGAGTTGTGTGGTATCTGTCAATATCATCATGACACGTTACCGCGCGATGTAATGCGGCAAGGCATGTTAATACATCCAACTATCGTCGTAAATGAAACGTTGAAAATCATAAATCCGCATCATTTGAAATCCAATTGGCCCACAGATTTAAATACCAATGAAAAACTTGATGAAATGATAGCTGAACTTTGCAGGCAATAGGACATTGCAATAGTAAGGGGCAGCCGGTCAAATTATGTTTATTACTTTCCGATACATAAAGTAATTAACGCGTAAGCTAGGCTAAAATAAAAGTATTTCGGGGAATGAGGTATTGACGGAGCCTGCAGTGCTTAGTGCAGCGTAGCGCATACACGGTAATCTACTTTAAAATAGAATAGATTTCTTTCTTCAGGTTTCGTTATTTTTAGGAGCGATAGCAGCGGCACCTTGTTATTAAACCGCAAGGCATCGACGTTTTAAAGATCAGGATAAATGAACAGACCACTTATTTCGATTGTCAACTCCAGCACGTTCGGCAAGCATTTTATAGAACATATCAGCACGCTCGAAAAATTTGCAGATATACGGCATGTTACTGTTCCAGCCGACATAGATGCCGATGCACTTGCGGAAAAAATTAAAGATTCTGACGGCATTATCGCCAGTGTCACACCCAGGTTTAGACGAAAAACATTGGAACAGTGTACTAAACTTAAACTGTTGGCCAGGCACGGTATCGGTTGCGACAATGTAGATCTGATGGCAGCGACCGAACTGGGTATTCAGGTTTCGAGGGTGAAAGGAATTGTGGAAAGAGAAGCAGTGGCAGAGTATGCAGTGGGATTGCTGATGGCTGCATCAAGACTACTTCCGCAGGGATCACAGGCAGTAAAAAACAGCCAGTGGGCAAGTCGCTCGCACATGGTAGGTATGGAACTTCGGGGAAAAACGATTGGCATCATCGGTCTTGGAAATATTGGTTCTCGTTCCGCAGAAATTTTATCATACGGTTTTAAAGCCAATATCATTGCGTCCGATCCCTATATTGATAAAGGACGGTTCAAGCAATTTAATGCCGCAGATGTATCGCTGGAAGAATTGATCACCAGATCCAACGCAATCCTTTTTCATTGCCCTCTCACCAACGAGACCAAAAGGATGTTAGGTAAAGCGCAGTTTGATAACATGCAAAAAAGCGTCGTGATTGTAAACACCTGCCGAGGCGAGTTGGTGGCTGAAGATGATTTATATGCGGCGCTGCAGCATGGTCCCTTAGGTGCTTATGCTACGGATGTGGTGGAAGGTGAGCCCATTGATGGCAACCACCGCCTGGCCAAATTAGATAATACAATCATCACACCGCACCTCGGTGGCTACTCCTGGGAATCACTATATGGAATGGGGCAAACCTGTGTAGACGATATGGTTTCCGTATTTCAAAACAACGGCATTGGGGGCGAATTAGCTAACCCGGAAGTATTGAAAAACCGTCGATAACAAATGGCATTGACAATAGCAATCGATCTGGGTACAACAAATTTGAAGGTGGGGTTGGTAAATGAACAAGGCGATATTCTTTCCGTAAGATCATCTCCCATGCATACCTACAGCAGTGAGCCCGGAGCGGCGGAACATAATCCCGACGAAGTGACAAGGCTGTTATCAGTTATGTGCGAAGAGCTGCTGAAAGATGTTAATAAAGATCAGATAGGCCACATAGTTTCGTCCACGTATCAGTTTGGTATAATGATGCTGGATGAGCAAAGAAAACCAATTACGCATATCACCCTTTTGACAGATATCCGTTCGCAAGAAGTTTTTTCCGAATTTATGACTGCGTTTGGCGATGTAGACTTATACCGAAAGACAGGTTGTCCGCTGATCGTTCAGTATGTGCTGCCGCGACTATTTTATTTTGCCAGACAGAAATCGTCGCTTTTTAAACGGGCAAAATATTTCGTCGATAGCAAATCATTTTTATTTGAATGGCTAACCGGAGAATGGGTGACCGACATGAGTACGGCAGCCTCTACGCAGCTTTTCAATATGGATAATTTCCAATGGGATGAAGAACTGCTTTCAAGACTTAATCTTTTAACTGACCAGTTTCCCCGGGTGGAGGAAGGCGCAACATACCTGGCGCCTCTGAAAAAAAAATTGTGTGCCGCATGGGGACTGAAAGAAAATGTAAAAGTATTGCTGGGTCTTTACGACGGTGCAGCACTAGCTGTCGGCCTTAGTGGTCTTCAACAAGGTGTGGGCATTATCAACCTGGGTACCACTGCCATGTTGCGTGTGCCAGGTGATCAGCCCGCGCTTGACCAGAATGAAAACAAACGCATTCAACCCTATGCCCTGAAAAAAAATTTCTTTTTAAATGGAGGAGCGCTTAACAATGCCGCACTTCCTTTGGATTGGATGCAAAAAACACTTTTTAATGTAGAGGTGCAAACCGAAGACCTGCGTAAAATTACCCATGAACCACCGCTATTCTCATTGCCTTATCTAACAGGAGAGCGCGATTCAAAAGTAGGGCCCTATGCTTCGGGAGTGTTCTTTGGTATCCGTCCTTACCATGCGCCAATCGACTTTACCCGCTCCGTGCTAGAGGGGGTCGCTTATTCGATGCGCTATATCTACGATGCGTTGAAAGAAAATAACCTGCAGGTTAAGGAGATAAGAATGGGCGGTGGTGGAGTAAACATTAAAGCCTGGCCGCAAATCTTCGCAGATGTTTTAGGTGTTCCTGTAATTATCTCTGCTGCAAACGAAGTGGCATTGGTGGGCAGTACCATGCTGGCATTGACTGCAGGAGGTGTTTTTAAAGACCTGAATGAGGCTTCTGAGAAAATGCTGAAAGGAGGTAAAAGAATAGAGCCGGATAAAACAGCAACAGCCGTACATGATAAGCGCTACGCATTTTTTAAAAAGCTTAGGGAAACTCTAGGGCCGTTGTACAGAGAACATGCTGAATTAAGATTTTGAAAGGTGACACTTTATGTTGCCGTCGTTTGAAAT